>JBOGDC010000001.1:0-109143 GCA_050701835.1 Mycobacterium sp.
CCTTGGCTGGAATTTGGAGGGAGCACACGATGGCGGCCATGAAGCCCCGAACAGGCGACGGTCCTCTCGAGGCTACGAAAGAGGGGCGCGGGATCGTCATGCGCGTGCCACTGGAAGGTGGCGGTCGTCTGGTGGTCGAGCTGACCCCCGATGAAGCCGCTGCGCTCGGCGATGAACTCAAGAACGTCACCAGCTAGCGCCCCGCAAACGGGAGATACCCGTACCGCGCTGCCTCCGGGCTAGCTACAGACTTTCTGGTAGATCTGCAGCGTCATCTCCGCGATGAGCGCCCACGAGAACTCCTCGATACACCGAGTCCTACCTGCATTGCCAAATTCGATGGCACGAGCCGGGTTCGCGACTAGTTCGTTGACCGCGTCGGCGAGACCCGCCTCGAACGCGGCGGCCTCGCTGCTCTCGTACGGCACCAACATTCCGGTGACCCCGTCAGCGACAACCTCGGGTATCCCGCCGACCTGCGAGGCGACAACAGCCGTACCGCAGGCCATGGCCTCGAGATTCACGATGCCAAGCGGTTCGTAAATCGACGGGCACACAAAAACCGTTGCTGCGGAAAGCACTTCCCGCAGCTTGTGAGTGGGCAGGAACTCGCGTATCCAGTGCACCCCGGGCCGTGTCGCGGCCAACTCGGTGACGGCGCCGGTGATCTGCTCGGCGATCTCGGGAGTGTCCGGCTCGCCGGCGCACAGGATCAACTGGACCTCGGGGTCGAAGCGGTGCGCGGCCGACACCAGATGCGCGAGACCCTTCTGCCGGGTGATCCGTCCGACGAATACGGCAATCGGGCGTTTCAGGTCCACCCCCAGCTCGGCGAGCACCGACCCCGGCCGGGTAATCGCCTCGGCCGGGTCCACGGGATACCAAGTTGTGGTGTCGATTCCATTGCGCACCACGTGAATCCGACTTGGGTCGAGGTCGGGATAGGTCGCCATAATGTCTTCGCGCATGCCGCTACTGACCGCGATGACGGCGTCGGCGGCGTGAATCGCGGTGTGTTCCACCCACGAGGACACCCGGTATCCGCCACCGAGCTGTTCGGCCTTCCACGGGCGTCGTGGCTCCAGGGAGTGTGCTGTCACGACGTGGGGGATGCCATGGAGCAGCTTGGCCAGATGCCCGGCCATGCCGGTGTACCAGGTGTGCGAATGCACCACCGCCGAACCGGCAGCCGCGGCAGCCATCCCCAGATCGGCCGACAACGTCGTCAGTGCCGGGTTGGCGCCGTCCAGCGTGGGATCGGGTCGATGTACGAATGCGCCATCGCGGGCTGCACCCATACAGTGCACGTCGACATCGCACAGGGTGCGCAGCTGAGCCACCAACTCGGTGACGTGGACCCCCGCCCCGCCGTACACCTCGGGTGGATACTCCCGCGTCATCATCGCCACCCGCATAGCCACGACCGTAGTAGGTGACGCTGACGACCGCAGGCCCGCCAGGGGTGTAGCGCTGGCCGCTTCTGCCGAGTGCCGATAGGTTGATTGCTATGAGGGCATCGCCACACGTTCTGGGGATCGTGCTTGCCGGCGGTGAGGGCAAGCGGCTTTACCCGCTGACTGCAGATCGCGCGAAGCCTGCAGTACCCTTCGGCGGCGCGTACCGCCTCATCGACTTTGTGCTAAGCAACCTGGTCAATGCGCGGTTTTTGCGGATTTGCGTTCTGACTCAATACAAGTCGCACTCACTGGACCGGCACATCTCGCAGAACTGGCGGCTTTCCGGTCTGGCGGGGGAGTACATCACGCCTGTTCCCGCGCAGCAGCGGCTCGGTCCGCGCTGGTATACGGGTAGCGCCGATGCCATCCATCAGTCGCTCAACTTGATCTATGACGAGGACCCCGAGTACATCGCGGTGTTCGGTGCCGATCACGTGTACCGGATGGATCCCGAGCAGATGCTCGACTTTCACATCGACAGTGGAGCAGCGGTGACGGTCGCTGGCATCCGGGTGCCCCGCGCGGAGGCCACCGCGTTCGGTTGCATCGACGCCGACGACACTGGCCGGATCCGCGAGTTCGTGGAAAAGCCGGCGGATCCGCCAGGGACCCCGGACGATCCGGACGCCGCCTTTGCCTCGATGGGGAACTACATCTTCACCACGAAAGAACTCATCGACGTCATCCGTGCGGACGCCGAGGACGACCACTCCGATCACGATATGGGCGGCGACATCATTCCGCGGCTCGTGGCCGACGGGCGCGCCGCGGTCTACGACTTCAACACGAACCTGGTGCCGGGTGCTACCGAACGTGATCACGCGTACTGGCGTGATGTCGGGACCCTCGACGCGTTCTACGACGCCCACATGGATCTGGTGTCGGTGCACCCGGTGTTCAACCTGTACAACCGTCGCTGGCCGATCCGTGGTGAATCGGAGAACCTGGCGCCTGCCAAGTTCGTGAACGGTGGATCCGCACAGGAGTCCGTGGTGGGCGCCGGGAGCATCGTCTCAGCGGGGTCTGTCCGCAATTCGGTGCTGTCCTCGAACGTCGTTGTCGATGACGGCGCCGTGGTGGAGGGCAGCGTGCTGATGCCCGGTGTGCGGGTGGGCCGCGGTGCGGTAGTCCGGCACGCGATTCTGGACAAGAACGTGGTTGTCGGTGTGGGCGAGCAGATCGGCGTCGATATCGAACGTGACCGTGAGCGATTCAACGTCAGCGCCGGCGGCGTCGTAGCCGTCGGCAAGGGCGTCTGGATTTAGATGAGCCGCTTGCGCGAAGACCACTCGATGCGGCCTCTCACCACACCAACGGCACCAGGCGGCTGCGCACCTTCTCGGTGTACTCGTCATATCCCGGCAGATCGTGGCGCAGCATCTTCTCTTCGTCCACTATCCGCACCACCAGTGAGGCGGCGGCCGGGATGATCGCGAGCAGGCCCCAATACGAACCCAGCGCCAACGGCATTCCCGCCATCATCACCAGTGAGCCGGTGTACATGGGGTGGCGAACGAGCCCGTACAACCCGGTCGAGGTAACGGTCTGTCCGGACTCGACGGTGATGGTTGCCGCTGCATAGTTGTTCTGTGCCACCACCAGCGTGGCGGCACCCAGTCCGGCGACAACCAGCACCTCTCCAACGATCACCAACCAGGTCGGCACCTGAGACCAGCCGAACCGGTGATCGAAGGCGCTCACCAGGACGAGGGCCAGGAAGGAGCTCAGCAGCACCGTGACCGCCAGCTTCTGCACTAGGCGAGTCTCGGCGGTGGGGCCGCCGTGTAAACGACGCTGCAGCACCTCAGGGTTCGTCGTGGCCAGGTAGATCGAGGAGACCGTGGAGCTGATCACGAAGATCGCCAGGAAAACCCAAGCCTGCCAATAGTCGAATGTTCCCGCGGGCCAGAACAGCGCAGCGCCAAATACGGCGAGGGCGATGATTCCCGAAACAATAGCTTGTACACCAGTTTTCATGATTTTCCTTATCTCAAATCGCGTCACGACGACGGTAGATCTCACCTGCGATGCCGACGAGGCCGGCGCCGATCGTGACGAGGACGAACATCGTGAGCCATGGATATTCGACGGGCGCGCTGACTTGCATCACCGGCGATAGCTTCACCATCCAGGAGGGGAGCTGCAATATTCCGGCGTAGAGCATGCCGAAGGAAAATGCGACCGCGAACCAGCCAATCCAGCTCTGCTGCACCGCAACCGCGATGGCCGTGATACCGCAGACGACCAGGAGGGCGGGAATCTGTGCGAGTGCAGCGACTGTGAGGCGCCAAATCAAATCCGGATTATTTAGCGTGACGGCTGAGCCCAGCCCACCGCCCAAGCCGGCGATCGTCATGAGTAGTGCACTGCCCAATACCGTCATTCCTACCGCGGATAACAACCAGTTCCACCGTGATACGGCACGTGCCAGCACGGCCTCGGCGATACCTGACTGTTCGTCTTTGGCGAGCTTCACGATCGCCGACACCACATATGCGGTGACTGCGATGGCGAGTAGCTGATTGAAGGTGGCGAAGATGCTGTCGAGGCCGTGCGCCTTGAAGGCTCGGGCCAGCAGCGGATTGGTGTCGATCGAATCCCTGAGGCTTTGGGCCATCGAACCGAATGTCATACCGCCCAGGAAGATTCCGGCTCCCCAGCCGGTCAGCAGCCCGCGTTGCAGTTGCAGGTTGAGACCGAACACCGATTTTATTTCGGGAGCATTGGGGTTCTCGCCGCGTGAGGGCATCACTCCGGCGTCGTATTGGCGATGCCCCTCGAGCACATGGGCCGTCAACATCAAGACGAGTGTGGAGCCCACCAACAGCAGGAAGGGCCACCAGCGCAGGTCGACGAACGGTCGCATCTGTTGCGCCCAGGTCAAGGGCGACAACCAGCTCAGTGCACTGCCCTGGTGGTCGATGATGTCGCCGACCCCACGTACCACCACCGCCGCCGCGAGGGTCGCCATGGCCACACCGCTGGCCGCTCGAGAGGTGCGCCACAACTGTGATGTGACGGCTGCGACTCCAGCGAAAACCATTGAGGATCCCGTGATTCCAAGGCTTATGCCGAGGCTGTCGGCGAGATCGAATCCCGCTACCGACAATGCGACCGTCATCGCGATTGCCAGGATGGCGTTCATCAGCCCCACCACGATGAGCGCCGCGTAGGTGCGTGCCTGGTGGCCGATCACCGCCGACATAACAAGCTCGGCACCGCCGGATTCCTCTTCGGCCCGCGTATGGCGGATGACCGTCAGGATGGACATGATGGCAGCGGCGGCGATCATGACCGTCATCAGCTCATTGGCGACCATGACGCCGACATCGGTCTCGTTGATTCCAAAATTGGGACCGCCCATGATGATTCCGGCCGGTGTCTTCATCATGGTGACCCGCGCCATTCGATCGGCGGCCGTCGGATACATCGACTTGAATGCCAGCGGCGTGTACGTCATGAGCAGGGTCAGCCAGCCCACCCACATACAGATCCGGAACCTGTCGCGGCGCAGCGCCAACAGGATCAATATGTCGGTGCCTGCCAGCGGATGTCTCGGGGTGCCATCCGAAATCGGCTGGCGGATGGGGAGCGTCGCGTAGTCGGTGGTCACCGGGTCACGCCCTGGTACTCGCGCATGAAAAGCTCTTCCAGCGAGGCGGGCGCCACCGTGAGGTCGACGATCCCGAGACTTGCCAGCTGTTCCATGGTGCGGTCCAGGTCGCTGCGATCCACCGTGAAGGAGGCCCGATTGCCGCCGATGGTGACGTCGCGCAGCTGCGGAATTGATTTGAGTTCCGCAGGATTGGCCAAGGTACGCACCGTAACCGACGTCCGCATGAAATGCCGCAGTTCGGCCAGCGAGCCGGAGAGCACGGTACGCCCCGCGCGCACGATGGTCACCCGATGGCACAGCTTTTCCACCTCGGCCAAGATGTGGCTGGAAAGCAGTACCGCGCATCCTCGTGCGGCCACCTCGGCCACGCACTGCTGGAATACCGTCTCCATCAACGGATCTAGACCGGAGGTCGGCTCGTCCAGAATGAAGAGTTCGGCATCGGAGCAGAACGCGGCGATGAGTGCCACCTTCTGTCGATTGCCCTTGGAGTAGGTGCGTGCCTTCTTGGAGGGGTCGAGCTCGAAACGCTCGATGAGTTCGTTGCGCCTGGATAGGGAGATATGTTCGGAGCCACGCATTCTGGTGAGGAAGTCGATCGCTTGTCCGCCGGTGAGGTTGGGCCACAGGGTGACATCTCCGGGTACGTAGGCGATCAGTCGATGCAGATCGACCGCGTTCACCCACGGATCGCCGCCAAGGAGCTGCACCGTGCCCGCGTCGGCACGGAGCAGGCCGAGAAGTACCCGGATGGTGGTCGACTTCCCGGCGCCATTCGGTCCGAGGAATCCTGCCACCTCGCCGTGGGCGACCGACAGATCGAGACCGTCGAGCGCCCGGGTCTTGCCGAAGGACTTCGATAGTCCGCGTATTTCGACCGCCAGGTTGGGATACGTCACTTCGAATCTCCTTCGTTGAGAGAGTTCTCCTGTTGTGCGACAAAGGCATCAAGCATGGTGGTGTCGGTCATCAGGCCTTCGGTGTAGATCTCGATGGCGGGGAAGATCAGCTCATCGGAGTAGCGACGCAATATCGTGCGCAGGTCCTCGTCGGGGTACATCTGCACATAGACGATGAGTGAGCCCAAGCCGTTCAATGACAACCACAGCGCCCTGCGTTTGGGGTCGCGGCTCGGCTTGATTGTGCCGGCCTGTACGCCGTCTTCCAGGTACTTCTCGGCGTCGACGATGGAGCGCTGCAGGAACGCGCGGCCGGGTTCTCCACCCGATTGCACGCTGTGCAGCAGATACCTGACCATGGGCGCGAACGATTCGATTTCATCAAGCGCCTGAAGCCACACCTCGGGGTCATTGGAGGTCAGGGTGCGCGACTTCTCCGAGCGGATGTACTCCGACAGGTAGTCGTCGACCGCCAGTCGGAGGCCTTCTTTGGATCCGTAGTGGTGGATTACCAGGCCGGGGCTTACCCCCGCCGCTTCGGCGATCGCTCGCACGCTCCCACCGAAACCCTGCTCACCCCACAGCTTGATGGCGGCATCTCGGATTCGGGCTGTCGCGGTGAGGTCATCGGCTGAACGCATGTTTAGTAGATTAAACAGCCGTTTAGTCGAACGTCAAGGATCTAGCCCGTCTGGTTTTCGGATCTTTACGAGAACTGTGCGATGGGTGCGCCGAAACTACGGTTTCTGCATCGTTTGGCGAGTGGCCCGCGCAGAACGCGGCGTGTCGGCGACTGGAAGATCAGTCGCGGGTAGCGGCGAGGAGTCCGTCGCCCAGCGGGATCAGCACCGCGGTGAAGCGCCCGTCGTCGGCGATGATGCGGGCCGCCTCGCGGACGCCGATGACATCGGGATCGCTGGCATCCGGATCTCCGGCGCGCCCGCCTGCGGACGCCCCGTGGATGACAACAGCTCCTCCCGGACGCAGCAGCCGAATGCCGCCAGCCAGAAAATCGGGCTGATCGGCCGGTGTGGCATCGATGACGAGCAGGTCATACGACTCATCGGCCAGTCGCGGCAGCACCTCTTGGGCGCGGCCGCCGATCAAACGCGTGCGCGACGGAGCGATGGACGCCTCCGAGAACGCCTGCTTGGCGCTGCGCTGGTGCTCGGGCTCCACATCGATGGTGGTCAGCACGCCGTCCTCACGCATTCCCGACAGCAGCCACAGTCCGCTAACCCCCGCGCCGGTGCCGACCTCGACGACGGCCTTACCGCCGGAGAGCCGTGCGAAGACACTGAGAAGGGCGCCGACCGCGGGCGTCACCGGACCCGCGCCGAGGTCAACGGCGCGCTCTCGGGCTGCGGCGACGATCTCGTCTTCGGAGATGGCGCCCTCGGCGTGGTTGACCATCGCCTCGACATGGGATCGATCCGCGCTGCTGGTCACAATTCGATCCTGTCGACCGGGAGTGGATCTGTCCTGCGACACGCCGAACTCGCGAACGATCGGCAGGTTTTCTTGTCCGGGAACCCCTGGTGAGATCGGATCGAGACCGCATTCTCAGGAAGAGTTAAGTTCGCTCATAAGTGCCCCACACCTCGGTGGTAGAAGGTCATTGCTATGTCGCGATCCATCCTGAATACGCGCCCGGCCACGGCGACCAACACTGGGAATAACACCGTTGGCATCTGGGTTGACCGGGCTGACAACCTTCCCCTCGTGGGAGCGGCTGTTGCAACCGAACAGGAGGAACACGCGATTTCGCTTACGCGTATCAGCGAGGCCGAGTACACCGACTTCGCCGAGGTCACCGATCCCGCCGAGCTATCCGGGACGGCAGTATTCGATGCCACCGGGGACCAGGCAGCAATGCCGTCCTGGGATGAGCTGGTTCGTGAGCATGCCGATCGCGTATACCGCTTGGCCTACCGCCTCTCGGGCAGCCAGCAAGACGCTGAGGATCTCACTCAGGACACCTTCATCAGGGTTTTCCGCTCGCTGCAGAACTACCAGCCCGGCACCTTCGAGGGATGGCTGCACCGCATCACTACCAACCTGTTCCTCGACATGGTGCGCCGCCGCGGACGCATTCGCATGGAGGCGCTACCCGAGGATTACGACCGCGTGCCCGCGACCGATCCGGATCCGGAGCAGATCTACCACGACGCCCAGCTGGACGCCAACCTGCAAGCCGCGTTGGACTCGCTGGCGCCGGAGTTCCGTGCCGCCGTGGTGCTGTGCGATATCGAAGGTCTGTCCTACGAAGAAATCGGCGCCACGTTGGATGTGAAGCTCGGCACTGTCCGTAGCCGCATCCACCGCGGTCGGCAGGCGATCCGTGAGTACTTGGCTACGCATTCGACGTCCGCACTCGCGGCCGCCGAGTAGCACACGACGCCATTAGTGCAGGTTGGTACGCAATGAGTACGTTCACGCGCTATCTTCGAAGTAGGCCGGTACGAGTCCGTCGGTCTTTCCGGATCGAAGGGAGCGTCGCCGTGATGGGTAGCGGTTCCTTCGAACCACGACTGCGCCGGGCGTTCTCGAGTTTCTCGTCGTTCTCTCGGCTGCCCCCTCCGTTCGCTTCGCAGAGCGAGGCGCCGGTGGGTGCTCCGCGGCAGTTCGGGTCTACCGAACATTTGTCGACGGAAGCGATTGCGGCGTTCGTCGATGGCGAATTGCGGATGAGCGCCCACCTGCGGGCGGCGCATCATCTGTCGATGTGCCCCGAATGCGTGCTGGAAATCGACGCGCAGCGCCAAGCCCGCAGTGCACTGCGCGATTCCGGGTCAATCCGGGTACCCGGTTCATTGCTCGGGTTGCTCAGTCAGATTCCGCACATCCCGCACGAGGCGGCACCGCCGCCGCCGTCATCACATGACGGCGACTTGCCGTCCGCATTGGGCGATGACGCGGTGCGGCCAGATAGCCGCGAACGTCGTAAGCGCCGGTAGGGTGGGCCGGTGACCGCAAATCAGGACACCGCCCCGCGGTTGGCGCCGCGCCCGGTTGACCGGCCGCCCGTCGATCCGGCTTCGCAGCGGGCCTTCGGCCGTCCTTCGGGGGTGCCCGGTTCGTTCCAGGGGCTGGACAAGTACCGCGACCAGGGGGATTACACACCGAAGGTCGGGCCGCCCGATCCGGTGTTGTCGCAGGCTTTTGGACGCCCAGACAACGCCACTACTTCTTTACAACGTCATCCTTCAGATGCCGGCAAGCTCAACGCTGCCGACGAGGGCCCGGACGCCGCCGAGGATCCTTGGCGCGACCCTACTGCGCAGGTTCAGCTGGGTAGGCCTGCCGTCACCAAGGCACCCGTCACACTGTCCGGTGCGCCGGCGCCGAAGCTGAGCGTTCGCGATGTGCTGTTCGGTGGTCGGGTTTCGATGTCGGCGCTCGCCGTCCTCGCGGTCCTCGCACTCTTGATCGGCCTGGTCGGCGGCATTATCGGCCGTAAGACGGCCGAGGTGGTGCAGGCTTTCACCACCTCGAAGGTCACCCTGACCACCGACGACAACACCCAGCCTGATGAGTCCCGCTTTACCGCGGTCGCCAACGCGGTCAAGGGTTCGGTGGTAACCATCGAGGCCAGCTCCGATGACGAAGTGGCCCAGGGGTCGGGAGTCGTCATCGACCCCAAGGGCTACGTGATCACCAACAACCACGTGATTTCCGATGCGGCCAAGAACCCCGGCAAGTTCAAGATCGAAGTGATCTTCAACGACAGCAAGAAGGTGCCCGCCAACCTGGTGGGACGCGACCCGAAGACGGACATCGCGGTGTTGAAGGTGGACAACGTCGATAATCTGACGGTGGCCCGTCTGGGTGACTCCGACAAGGTCGAGGTGGGTGCCGAGGTTATTGCGTTCGGTTCCCCGCTGGGTCTGCGCAGCACCGTGACTGGCGGCATCATTAGTGCATTGCACCGTCCGGTGCCGCTCTCGGGTGAGGGCAGCGATACGGACACGGTGATCGATGCGCTGCAGACTGACGCCGCCATCAACCACGGCAACTCCGGTGGCCCGCTTATCGATATGAAGTCGCAAGTGATCGGGATCAACACCGCCGGAAAATCGTTGAGCGACAGCTCAAGTGGTCTCGGGTTCGCGATCCCCATCAACGAGGCGTCCGAGGTCGCGCAGACGCTGATCCGCGACGGCAAGGTGGTGCACGCGACGCTCGGAATCAGTACTCGCACGGTCAGCAATGCGACCGCTACGGGCGCTGAGGTGGCCAATGTCAAGGCGGGCAGCCCTGCCGCGGCGGGCGGAATGCTCGAGAACGATGTCGTCGTGAAGGTCGGTGACCGCACGATTGCCGATGCCGACGAATTCGCGGTCGCGGTGCGGCAGTTGAAGATCGGGAAGGAAGCCACCATTACGGTGCTGCGTCAGGGTCGCCCGGTCGAGCTCAAAGTCTCTCCCGGCCCCGACGGCAGCTAATGTTCGGCAGTGTCGGCTGGGGTGAGCTGTTGGTCCTATTGGTAGTGGGGCTGGTGGTGCTCGGCCCTGAGCGGCTGCCCGAGGCCATTCGCTGGACCACTGAATCGCTGCGGAAGGCGCGCGACTACGCCACCGGAGCAACTGCCTCGCTGCGTGAGGAGCTGGGCCCGGAATTCGACGATATGCGTAAGCCTCTCGCCGAACTCCAGAAGCTGCGCGGTATGACGCCTCGTGCGGTCATCACCAAACACCTTCTGGACGGCGATGATTCGGTGCTCGATTCGCTAACCAGGCCGCTCGATGACGCCAAGAGAGCAATCACTGATCCTGCGCCGAGTGTGTCGGCCAACCCTGAGCTCACCAAACCAGGCGAGCCAGGCCCGACTCGTTACGACGCCGACGCGACCTAGTTACGCCGGGCGGTGTCGATGTTCAGTGACATGCCTGCCAGCCCGCGGCTGCGTGTCGAGAGCCTGTCCGCTACTGTCCGAAGAGCTTGGCCCGCAGCCGAATCCGGCTGACTGAGCACGATAGGCAGCCCGTTGTCGCCACCTTCGCGCACCGCGGGGTCCAGTGGGATTTGACCGAGCAGCGGCACCTTCGTGCCTACCACCCGGGTGAGGCTCTCGGCGACCGTCTCGCCGCCACCGGACCCGAAAACTTCCATGCGTGAACCATCGGGCAAGACCAGCCAGGACATGTTCTCTACCACGCCGACGATGCGCTGACGGGTCTGCGTCGCGATCGCGCCTGCCCGTTCGGCCACCTCGGCGGCGGCCTGCTGGGGAGTCGTGACGACCAGGATTTCGGCGCCCGGAATCAGCTGAGCGACCGAGATCGCCACGTCTCCGGTGCCCGGGGGTAGATCCAGGAGCAGCACGTCGAGATCGCCCCAGAACACGTCGGCCAGGAACTGCTGGAGGGCACGGTGCAGCATGGGTCCGCGCCAGACCACGGGTGTGTTGCCCTGAGTGAACTGGGCGATCGAGATGACCTTCACGTCGTGCGCCACTGGGGGCAAGATCATGCGCTCGACCTGGGTGGGGCGTTCTGAGGTGCCCATCATGCGCGGCACCGAGTGGCCGTAGATATCGGCGTCGAGCAATCCGACGGAGAGCCCCTTGGCCGCCATCGCCACCGCGAGATTGACTGTGACGCTGGATTTCCCGACGCCGCCCTTACCGGATGCCACTGCGTACACGCGGGTGAGGGAGCCAGGTTGGGCGAAGGGGATGACTGGCTCGGCGCTGTCGCCACGCAGCTGCTTGCGCAGCTCGGTGCGCTGCTCGTCGTTCATCACGTCCAGCTGAACCCGGACGGTGCCTACTCCATCGACATCGGCGGCGGCCTGGGTTACTCGCTCGGCGATTTCGGCCTTCTTCGGACACGCGGCCGTGGTGAGGTAGATCTCGATCTCGACGTTGTGCGCGTCGTCGAACGTGATGTCCTTAACCATTCCCAATTCAGTGATGGGACGGCGAAGTTCGGGGTCGATAACCCCTGCGAGTGCGCTGCGCACGGCCGTGGTGAGCTCGGATGTCACTACCCGAGTCTAGGGCGTGCCGGTTACGGCTTCGGCGCTGCCATCCCCGGCGCGGGTCCGGGAGCCGGTCCCAGCTGTACCGGCGGCGGGGGCGGCGCGAATGGGTTGAACGGTTGGGGGGCGGGAGCCGGTGCGAACGGGTTGAACGGTTCTGCCGGCGGTGGCGGCCCAAAAGGTGCGATAGGCGCGGCAGGTTCGGACTGGATCGGTGCGGGCGGCGGGGTGCAGAAGAAGATGCATGGCGCCTGGGGTGCGTCGGGTGCGGGGCTGACTGATCCCGGTGGGCCCACGACTCCGACACGGTCGGCTGTCAGCGGGGTGACGATCGGCAGCTGGGCCAGCGGATCGTTGGGGGAGAGGCTGGCAACGTCGGTCACCGAGCCGGGGCCGAGCCCGCGGGACTCACCGCCCAGGTGGGCCTTGCGCTCGGGTGCGACATCGGCGGCAGTCAGCGGCGGCAGATTGAGCGGGATCACCCCGGTGGCGTAACCGGCAGCCCAGGCGAGCACGTTCTGCGCGTAGGCCACCGAGTTGTTGTATCGCAGGATGGACGACATCACCTGCGTGCGATCCCGCAAATTCAAACCACCGCTGCACAAATAGCGGGCGGCGGCCAGACTCGCGTCGAAGACGTTCTGCGGATCGGCCTTCCCGTCGCCGTCGCCGTCGGAGGCGTACTGATTCCAGGTGCTCGGCAGGAATTGCATGGGCCCCATGGCCCGGACATACACCTGAGCACCTTGGGTTCGGGTCTGCTCGTGATCGACGATGACCTCGTTACCCGAGAGGCTGCCGTCGAGGCTGGGGCCGTAGATGGGGCGGACCACGCGGCCCTTGATATCGGTGGCGCCGTTATTGGCGTGGCCCGATTCGATCCGGCCGATACCCGCTAGCAGGTTCCAGCTCACTCCGCAGCCGGGCGCGGCCTTGGCCATCATCCGTTCGGCGTTCTGATAAGCGTCCAAGGCGATCTTCGGGATGCCAAGCCCACCTGGAGCCATCACGATCCCCGGTGGCGGTGGCGCCACCGCAGCGCTCGGCGCGATGCGGTATTGCGTCGGCGGACGCATCACGGTCACCAGATTCAGCGGGCCCGCATCCGCCTGCGCGGCGGCCGTCGAGGCTGCCGAGGCCATGGGGACTGGGACGGGCACCACGGCCTGGCCGCTGACCTGTGCGCTGCTCGCAGCCACGGCCGAGCCGACGATCACCAGAGCGCTGAGGCCTCCGACGCGTAGCCAGGGCACGGGGGTCACCTTGACGCGGTGTACCGCATCGCGGGCATGGCCCACCGATGTCGCAACCCAACCCGGAAGCTCCACTCGGTCCCTTCCTCTGGGCCCCTATCTCTCGGGCCCCTGCCGTACGTTTCGGGTCCCATCCGTCGGCCGTCATTATGGCCCAATTTGTGGCCGGTGCTGTCGTGACGGATGTGACCGATGTGAACCGGAGCAACCATACCGGTGCGATGACAGTCGGGTTGCGAAATGGGCAAACCTTGGTAAAGCGCGCAGTACCGCCGAATCTGTTGACGCGGGTGCCGAGTTCGGTTGATGACAGGGCGAAGGAAATGGGCAGATGGCTATCTTCGGCGGTTGGACTCACGGCGATCTGACTTACGGTCAGTATCTGGACGTAAACCTAAAGTATTGATAGCGTTGCAATATGACTGCATCGCCGGACGTCGCCGTCCGTTGGGAACTGGGTACCGACCGCCCTCGCGAGGATTACGGGTTCTTTGGACCCGACTCTCCAACCTGGAAGGTGTGGACCAGCCCCACAGCCCTTATCGGATTCCAGCGCTCGGTAGTACTGGAACACTTCGAGCCGCACTTGGCCGCGGCCGTGGCCGACTCTTCGGGCATCTACCGCGATCCGCGCGGGCGGATGGACGGGACGCTGGCGTACTTCCTCATCGTCGCGACCGCCGATTCGCGGACCGCCGTCGAGGCATCCGAGCACCTGCAGAAGGTGCATGCCCGGTCCAAGGGTGTCGACCCGGTGACCGGGACTCGCTACAGCGCCAACGATCCGGCATCACAGTTGTGGATCCATGTCACCGGCTGGCACTCGGTGCTCAAGTGCTACGAGATGTTCGGTCCCGGGCCGCTGAGCCAGGCCGAGGAGGACCGTTACTGGTCCGAGTGCGTGACGGCAGCCGAGCTGCAGACCGTCAATCCCGCCGATGCGCCGCGCTCTCGTGACGAAGTGCGGCAATACTTCGCCGATATCCGTCCCCGGCTGTGCACCTCGGAACGGGCGCAGACGGCCATGCACTACCTGTTGCGCACTCCTCGCTCGAACAGCAATACGAGGTTCTGGGCGGTCAGTCGGCTGATGGCTCCGGCCACTATCGCGACGCTGCCACGCTGGATGCGGGAACTAGGGCAATTTGATCAGCCCGGAATTGTCGACGTCGCATACCGGCCGTTGGTATCGGCCGCCATGTCGATCGCCAGCGTTCCGGCCGTCGAGGATTCGATTGCCCGGTTCGCGAGGCTGCCGATGACCGCGACGACGCTGCGTGACTTCCACGCGGCCAAGTCCCCGGTGCGGCCCATCACCCTGACGCCCGCCGAGGCCAAGGAGCGGTACGGCAGGCGTGCGACCGCATAAGGCTGGCGCCTACCCTGGCTAGCTGTGACATCACCCGGCCACGCAGACCTGCACCGCCTGTACCGTCCACGTCGGACCACGCTGGCTGTTCCCGGCAGCAGCCAGAAGATGATCGACAAGGCGAAAACCCTTCCCGCCGACGAGGTTTTCCTCGACTTGGAGGATGCCGTCGCCGCCCCTGCCAAGGTGGAGGCGCGTCAGCGCATTGCCGAAGCCTTGAACGCGCCAGGGTGGTCCGGGCAGCTGCGGTCGGTTCGTGTCAACGACTGGACAACCGAGTGGACATACGGCGATGTGGTGGATGTCGTCTCCCGGGCCGGCGCCAATATCGACAACATCCTGCTGCCCAAGGTCATGGATGCGTCGCACGTGACAGCGCTGGACCTGCTGCTGACCCAGGTAGAGCGATCGCATGGTCTCGAGGTGGGTGCGATCGGCATTCAGGCGCAGATCGAGAACGCCCAAGGGCTCACGAAGATCGACGCCATCGCATCGGCAAGCCCGCGCGTGCGGTCACTGGTCTTTGGTCCAGCAGACTTCATGGCCAGCCTCGGCATGCGCACCCTGGTGGTCGGGGAGCAACCGCCCGGCTATGACGGCGAGGCGTATCACCATGTGCTGATGACCATCCTGGTGTCCGCGCGCGCCCATGGGATCGATGCCATTGATGGCCCCTATCTCAAGGTGCGCGATGTCGACGCCTTCCGGGTGGCGGCGGACCGTTCGGCAGCACTGGGTTTCGACGGGAAGTGGGTGCTGCATCCGGCGCAAATCGAGGCGGGCAACGAGATTTTCAGCCCGCGTCAAGAGGACTACGACAGAGCCGAGCTCATCTTGGATTCCTACGAATGGCACACCTCGGTGGCCGGAGGTGCGCGCGGCGCGGTGATGCTCGGTGACGAGATGATCGATGAGGCCAGCCGCAAGATGGCACTGGTGATTGCGGGTAAAGGTCGTGCCGCGGGAATGGCGCGGCAGGCGCCCCCGTTCGAGCCGCATGCGGGCTAGTTGGAGCCGCCGACGGGCTAGTAGGAACCCGACGTACTGCCGCTGCCCCCGGAGGTGACGCCGATGATGATGATCAGCAACCAGAATGCGACGACTGCACCGCCGAGGACGATGCCCGTGATGGCTAAGCCCTTGCCTTCCTGCGGTGAGGTCTTGAGCTGGCTTAGCGCGATAACGCCCATGATGATCCCGGCAATGGATCCGATGCCGCAGAAGATGCCAAGGATCGAGGCGATCAGTGATCCGATGGCCAGTCCGCTGGTGCCACCGGTCGCCCCATACCCGCCGTACCCGTACGGGTCGGCGTAGCCGGGGGCCGGATATCCCTGATAGCCGCCCGCTGTCGGATACCCCGGGGGCGGGTACGCGCCTTGCTGCCCCGACGGATACGGGGGATAACCCTGGCCGTACTGCGGATACGACGGATACGCGGGAGCGGCCGTCGGATACGACGGAGGCGCGGTGGGATACGCGGGAGGGTAGGACTGGGGAGCTCCAGGCGTCCCCCATACCGGCGGGCTGCTCGGTGGAACCGGGTGGGCCGTGGAGGCAGCATCGGCTGGCGGCGCGGAGTTTTCCAGGGACGGATACTCATACCCCGACGAGGAGTCTGGCGAGGCTTCGGGACGGTTGCCTGCGCCTGTCTCGAAGGGTTCGCTGCCCGGGGTAGTCATGGCGCCAACCTAGCGCATCGCGGGTGGTCGTGGCCGTGCTGCCGACCGGAAAGTCGCAGGTCGAGGCCAAAGGGGCACCAACTCGTGCTGTCGGGCGTTAAATGAGAGCTATTGAATGCGTCGCCGACTCTCCAGGAGGACCGAACTCGTGGGACAACCGCTCACACCCGGGCAACCGCCCCGCTCGACGTCACAGCGTTCCCCGCTGTCGTTGCCGACGCCGCCGCAGGGCTGGCCGATCGGTTCGTATCCGACGTACGCAGAGGCCCAGCGTGCTGTCGACTACTTGTCGGACCAGCAATTCCCGGTCGAGAACGTCACGATCGTCGGCGTGAATCTGATGCAGGTCGAGCGTGTGACCGGTCGTTTGTCCTGGCCCAAGGTGCTCGGCGGCGGCATGGTCAGCGGCGCGTGGCTAGGCCTGTTTATCGGCCTCGTACTAGGCCTGTTCAGTACGAATCTGGCCGGCTCACTCATTGTGGGTCTTACGGTCGGGTTGGTGTTCGGATTGGTCACCGCCGCCGTGCCCTACGCGATGACAAGGGGTACAAGGGATTTCGCATCGACCATGCAGCTCGTAGCGGGCCGGTATGACGTGCTGTGTGAGCCGGCGCAGGCCGAAGCCGCGCGTGACATGCTGGCCAAGCTAGCTATCTAGCTGCGTCCTGTGCCGTGCCGTGTGGCGCTGGCCTGCGGTGTTGCCGGTGGCTCAGTATCGGAGCGGATAGTGGGACGCGCGCGCCGAACGTATTGCATGTCACGTGGTTTTAGCTCTACGGTTGCCGCGCGGGACGATTGACGCCCGTCGTGCTGGCACGCGGAGGTGTCGAGTCGCGTCAACGGACCAGGAGGCGGTCGTGCTGGAGTCGTCGGTCGGATGGTTCCGACGGACGGGATCATCTGCGTCCAGGACACGCATCGGGGCCGCGCTGGGTGTGGCCGTGCTGGCGCTGGCCTCGCTGACGGGTTGTGACCGCTCCGAGGACGGCATCGTCATCCGCTTCTACACGCCGGCCAGTGAGGCCGGGACCTTCACGGTCGCCGCGCAGCGATGCAATGCTCAACTGGGCGGCCGGTTCACCATCCAGCAAGTCAGCCTGCCGAAGCGGGCCGACGAGCAACGGCTACAGCTGGCACGCCGGCTGACCGGTAACGATCGCACGCTGGACCTTATGGGCATGGACGTGGTCTGGACCGCCGAGTTCGCCGAAGCAGGTTGGGCGCTACCGCTTTCGGATGACCCGGCGGGGGAGACCGAGGCCAACGCGCAGCGCGACACCCTCGCGGGTCCACTGGAGAGTGCCCGGTGGAACGGCAAGCTGTACGCCGCCCCCTTGAGCACCAACACTCAATTGCTCTGGTACCGCAAGGATCTGATTCCCGAACCACCGGAGACGTGGGATCAGACGGTACAGCAGGCCGAGGGCCTCGCACGGTTGGGCGGACCCAGTTGGATTGCGTTGCAGGGCAAGCAGTACGAGGGACTGGTGGTGTTGTTCAACACATTGCTGGTCAGTGCTGGCGGTTCCGTTCTGGCCGACGACGGCAAGACAGTCACCCTCACTGACACCCCGGAGCACCGCGCCGCCACGGTCACCGCGTTGCGGATCATCAAATCGATCGCGACCGCAAACGGTGCGGATCCTTCGATCACCCAGACCGATGAGGGCACAGCGCGTCTGGCCTTCGAACAAGGCAAGGCCGCTTTCGAGGTCAACTGGCCATTCGTGATGGCCAGCATGATGGAGAATGCCATCAAGGGCGGGGTGCCTTTCCTGCGTCTGGACCGTCGCCCGGATTTGACGGGTGCGATCGATAACGTGGGCCGGTTCGAGCCAAGCGATGAGCAATTCACCGCGGCATACGAGGCGGCCAGCGCGGCACTCGGTTTCGCCCCATTTCCGGCCGTGGTCGCCGGACGGCCCGCCAGGGTCACCATCGGCGGACTGAATATCGCGGTCGCCAAGACAACGCGGTACAAGGCGCAAGCCTTCGAGGCGCTGAACTGCTTGCGCAGCCGAGAGAATCAGAAGGCGACAGCCATCGACGGCGGATTACCCGCGGTGGACTCCTCGCTGTACGACGACCCCGAGTTCCAGGCCAAGTACCCCGCGTACGCGATCATTCGCGAGCAGCTCGCCCATGCCGCTGTGCGTCCGGCGTCGCCCTACTACCAAGCCATCTCGACGCGAGTCTCCGCGGTGCTGGCGCCGATCACCGCGATCGATCCCGAACGCACTGCAGACCTGTTGACCGATCAGGTGCAGAAGGCCGTTGACGGACGGGGGTTGATTCCATGACCGAGACAGCGGCTACCCATCGCCCAACCGAGGGGAAGAAGGCCGAGCGTCGGCTTGGTCTGCTGCTCATCGCACCGGCCGCAATTCTCATGCTTGCGGTCACCGCATATCCCATCTGTTACGCCGTGTGGCTGAGCGTGCAGAAGTACAGCTTCGCCAGCCCGCAGGATCGCAAGTTCGTGTGGTTCGACAACTACGTGACGGTGCTGACCGACAGATATTGGTGGAGTGCATTAGTCGTGACGCTTGTGATCACCGTGATTTCGGTGGTCATCGAGCTTGTACTGGGCCTGGCCCTCGCATTGGTGATGCATCGGACCATCTTCGGTAGAGGTCTGGTGCGCACCGCGGTTCTGATTCCGTACGGGATCGTCACCGTGGCGGCGTCCTACAGCTGGTATTACGCCTGGACGCCAGGGACCGGATACCTTGCGAATCTGCTGCCTTCAGGCAGTGCCCCACTGACACAACAGATTCCGTCGCTTGCGGTGGTGATCCTGGCCGAGGTGTGGAAGACCACTCCGTTTATGGCGCTGTTGCTGCTGGCCGGGTTGGCCTTGGTGCCGGACGATTTGTTGAAGGCCGCCCAGGTCGACGGCGCCAACGGCTGGAGCAGGCTGATCCGCGTCACCATCCCGATCATGAAACCCGCGATTCTGGTGGCGCTGCTGTTCCGCACCTTGGATGCTTTCCGGATCTTCGACAACATCTACGTGCTCACCGGCGGCAGCAATAACACGGGATCGGTATCGATTTTGGGGTATGACAACCTGTTCAAGGCGTTCAACGTCGGGCTTGGCTCGGCGATCAGTGTCTTGATCTTCCTGTGTGTAGCCGTCATCGCGTTCATCTTCATCAAGGGTTTCGGCGCCTCGGCGCCGAGTGCTGACGAGGGAGGCAAGCGATGAGCGTGCGGGACCCGCGTCGGGCTCGGGTGGTATCGGGGTGGCTGATCGCCGATGTACTGGTGCTGTGTTACGCATTGGTGCCCGTGCTGTGGGTGCTCAGCCTTTCACTCAAGCCCACCTCGATGGTCAGGGATGGCAAGTTCTTTCCGTGGCCGGTGACGCTCGACAACTACCGCGGCATTTTCAGCGGCAACGTCTTCACCTCGGCGCTGGTGAACTCCATCGGCATCGGGCTCATCGCGACGGTGATCGCGGTGGGCGTTGGCACCATGGCGGCCTATGCGGTGGCACGCCTTGACTTCCCCGGGAAGAAGGCGCTCATCGGCGCCGCCTTGCTTATCGCGATGTTCCCGCAGATCTCGCTGGTGACACCGATTTTCAACATCGAACGCTCTGTGGGTCTGTTCGATACCTGGCCGGGTTTGATCATCCCGTACATCACCTTCGCGCTGCCCCTGGCCATCTACACGCTCTCGGCGTTCTTCCGCGAGATCCCCTGGGAATTGGAGAAGGCCGCCAAGATGGATGGCGCCACACCGGCACAGGCATTCTGGAAGGTGATCGCCCCGTTGGCGACTCCGGGAATCGTCACGTCCGCGATCCTGGTATTCATTTTCGCGTGGAACGACCTGCTGCTGGCGATCTCGTTGACGGCCACAGACCGGTCGATCACCGCCCCGGTGGCCATCGCGAACTTCACCGGTAGTTCGCAATTCGAGGAACCCACCGGATCGATTGCCGCGGGCGCCATCGTCATCACGGTGCCGATCATCATCTTTGTGCTGATATTCCAACGACGTATCGTCGCCGGATTGACCTCCGGTGCAGTGAAGGGTTAGCGATGGCTGAGATAGTGCTCGATCGGGTGTCCAAGACGTACGCGGACGGTTCCGCGGCGGTAGAGGATGTCAGCCTCAGCATCGCCGACGGCGAGTTCATCATCCTGGTCGGGCCGTCCGGGTGCGGTAAGTCGACGACGCTGAATATGATTGCCGGGCTTGAGGACATCTCGTCGGGTGAGCTATCGATCGCCGGTGAGCGGGTCAACGAGAAGGCGCCCAAGGACCGCGATATTGCGATGGTGTTCCAGTCGTACGCGTTGTACCCGCATATGACGGTGCGTCAGAATATCGCCTTCCCGCTCACCCTGACCAAGATGAGCAAGGCCGATATCAACGCCAAGGTCGAAGAGGCCGCGAAGATCCTGGACCTGACCGGCTATTTGGATCGCCGGCCTGCGAATCTGTCGGGCGGGCAGCGCCAGCGGGTGGCGATGGGCCGGGCGATTGTCCGCAGCCCCAAGGCATTTCTGATGGACGAGCCGTTGTCCAACCTGGATGCGAAGCTGCGGGTGCAGATGCGTACGGAGATCGCGCGTCTGCAAAAACGGTTGGGCACCACCACCGTCTACGTCACGCATGACCAGACCGAGGCGATGACGCTCGGGGATCGGGTGGTGGTACTGCGGGCCGGAAAGGTGCAGCAGATCGGTGCGCCCCAGGAGCTGTACGACACCCCGGCCAATCTGTTTGTCGCGGGCTTCATCGGGTCCCCTGCCATGAACTTCTTCCCGGCGACGCTCACCGATGTCGGTGTACAGCTGCCGTTCGGCGAGGTGACTCTCGATGCCACGCTGTACGCGGCCATTACGGCCAAGAAGCCGTCCGGTGAGGTGATCGTCGGTATCCGGCCTGAGCAGTTCGAGGATGCCACCTTGGTGGACACCTACAAGCGGATCACCGGGTTGACGCTGACGGTCAACGCCGATGTGGTGGAGTCGCTGGGCTCGGACAAGTACGTGCACTTCACCACCGAAGGTGGGGCAGCCACATCCGCCGAACTCACCGAGCTGGCCGAGGAATCGGGCGTGGGCGAGAACGAATTCGTGGCAAGGCTTTCCGCGGCGTCGAAGGTCATCGGGGGGCAGCGCATCGAGTTGATCATCGATACCAGCAAGATGGTGATCTTCGACGCGGAGTCGGGGGCGAACATTTCCCTCCCAGTCGACAGCGAGTGAATTCCGATGGGGTGGTCCGCGGGGTGCTCGCGCACCTGGCCGGCTATTTCGCGGGTCTCGGTGCGGGGGAACCGGATTCTGCCTCTGTCACCTTTTTGGGGTCCGAACCGTACGAGCTGTTGCGCTATGGCCCCGACGATGCGGGTGTGACGCATTTCGTCTCCGTGGGGGCCGCCCGGTATCCGATGACGGACCCGGGGGAGATGCTCACGTCCGACGAGCTCGGTCCGCGCGCTGAAGTGCTGATCAGCTTGCAAGGCAGCGTATTTCCTGGTCTGGCTCGTTCGCTCGCGGTGCTGGCCGCGGCTCCCGCGGTGGAAGGACTGGTGCTCGTCGATGATGCACTCGTCGATCTCGGCGAGCCGCTATGGGACGACCAGGTGTTTACCGCAGTGTTGCTGCAGGCCAGCAATATCCCGGATCTTCCGCTGTCTGAACCACTCTCACCCGTGAGGTTTATCGCGGCGGTCCCCATCACCGCCAATGAGGCCGCTTGGGTCCGGCTCAAGGGAGCCGATGCGCTCCGAGACGCGTGGCGGCAGGCCGGCATCGACGTTATGGATCCGGCGCGCGCCCACGCGCAGCCGTCCTAGCTCGCTACAACCAGCCGTTTTTCCGGAAGTTTCGGTACAGCAGCGTGCAGACGACGACCATGATGAGCAGGACAACCGGATAGGCGGCCGGTTCGCTCAGCTCGGGCATGTGCTCGAAGTTCATCCCGTAGATGCCGGCGAGCATGGTCGGAAACGCGGCGATGCCCACCCATGCACTGATCTTGCGCATATCGGTGTTCTGTTGCATGGCGACCCGCCCAAGCGCCGCATTCACGAGGGACGTCAGCATCTCGTCGTAGCTGCCGATTTGGTCGGCGGCATGCGTCTGATGATCGAGCACGTCACGCAGGTAGCGGCGGACTTCCTTGGTGATGATGTCATTGTGATCCTGCGTCAGCTTTCCGAGGGCTCCCGTCAGCGGGCTGATGGCGCGACGCAATTCCACCACCTCGCGCTTGAGCATGTAGATGTGCTCGATATCGGTGCTGGACACGGGCGAGAAGACGTTCTGCTCCATCGCGTCGATATCCGTCTCGACGAGATCTGACACTGCCATATAGGAGTCCACCACCCGGTCGGCGATGGCGTGCATGACGGCGTAGGGACCCAGCCGCATGTGGTCGGGATCGGCGTCCATCTGCGCGCGAACTTTTGCCAGGCCGCTGTGGTCGCCGTGTCGCACCGTCACCACGAAGTCGCCGCCGACGAAGATCATGATCTCACCGGTCTCCACGATCTCGCGGGCCGTCGAAATTGATTCGTGTTCAACATAATTGACGGTCTTGAGGATGAGGAACAGGGTGTCGTCGTACCGCTCCAGCTTGGGGCGGTTGTGCGCGTGCACCGCATCTTCGACGGCCAGCCGGTGCAGACCGAACGGTCCGGCAACGGCTTCCATCTGATGTTCGTCGGGTTCGTGCAGTCCCACCCAGACGAATCCCCGGTCCAGTGAGCGCACCTTCTCCAGTGCGGCCGTCGGGGTGTACTTGCCGGGTAGGCGGACTCCGTCGATATAGACGCCGCAGTCGACGATGGCACGTGCGAGCGGAACCGGGATGCGTTTGGCGTCGGGCTGCGGTTCGCGGCTGCGAATCGGTGAACGCATCGACGACGGGTTGACCGACGGAAATCGCGCCATGATGTGGGCTCCCTGCTCGCAACCAATCGTTCTGCGGAACCGTGCTGCGCGATGGTAACCCGTGAACCTGGAATCTGGCCTGGGACACTGATGTCGTGACATTCGACATCGCGGTGTTCACCTCAGTGTTCATCACCCTGGTGGTCATCATGGACCCCCCGGGCGCGGTACCGGTGTTTCTGTCGCTGACAGGCCGGCTGCCCGCCTCGGAACGACATCGCGCCGCCTGGCAGGCCCCACTGGTATCACTGACGGTCATCTCGATGTTCGCGATCGGCGGCCAGGCGATCCTGAGCTATCTGCATATCGGTGTGCCCGCGCTCCAGGGTGCCGGTGGTCTGCTGCTCCTCATCACCGGCTTGTCTCTTTTGATGGGCGGTGCCACCAGTCAGAACGCCGACAGCGGGGTCAACGTGGCCCTGGTGCCGCTGGGGACTCCCCTCATGGCGGGACCCGGCGCCATCGCGGCGACCATCATCGCGGTCCGTCAAGCCCAGGGAAACGTGGGCACCTACCTGGCCATCGGAGCTGCGATCCTGTGCGTGCATCTGGTGCTGTATCTCACGCTGCGGTTCTCGACGCTGCTTATCAGGGTGCTGCGGGAGGGCGGAATCATGCTGTTGGCGCGCGTGGCGGGTCTGTTGTTGGCGGCTATAGCGGTGCAGATGATCGCCGAGTCCGTGCGTGGATTCGTGGCGGGCGCGTAACGGGCGACTCACAGTTCCAGAGTCGCCACGTGTGACCTCCAAAGGGGCCAGTAGTCTCACGCTGTGACCGCCTCTGATGTTGTCGTGACCGATGAAGAGATCTTCGAAGCACATATCGACGGAAAACTGTCGGTAGAGCTCAAGTCGCCGCTGGACACCCAGCGCGCACTCTCAATTGCGTACACCCCCGGTGTTGCGCAGGTATCGCGGGCCATCGCCGCCGATCCCAGCCTGGCCAAGAAGTACACCTGGGCACATCGCCTGGTCGCGGTGGTCAGCGACGGCAGCGCCGTGCTCGGACTCGGCGATATCGGTCCGTCGGCGTCGCTGCCGGTCATGGAGGGTAAGAGCGCGCTGTTCAAGACCTTCGCCGGCCTCAATTCCATCCCGATCGTGCTCGCCACCAAGGATCCCGACGAGATCGTAGAGACGTTGATCCGGCTGCGCCCGACGTTCGGTGCGGTCAACCTGGAGGACATCTCCGCCCCGCGCTGTTTCGAAATCGAACGCCGGGTGATCGAGGCGCTGGATTGTCCGGTGATGCACGACGACCAACATGGCACCGCAATCGTGGTGTTGGCCGCGCTCATGGGTGCTTCGCGGGTGCTGGGCCGCGACCAGAAGTCGCTCAAGGTGGTGATTTCGGGTGCCGGCGCAGCTGGCGTTGCCTGCGCCAACATCCTGCTGGCGGACGGCATCACCGATGTCACTGTGCTGGATTCAAAGGGCATTGTGCACAGCAGCCGAGACGATCTCAACGAGTTCAAGGTCGATCTCGCAGCGCGCACCAACCCGCGCGGTCTTATCGGGGGGCAGGCCGAGGCACTTGCGGGAGCCGATGTGTTCCTGGGTGTTTCGGCCGGAAAGGTCGATGAGTCGCTCATCGCCACCATGGCCGACCAGAGCATCGTCTTCGCGTGCTCCAACCCCGACCCTGAGATTCATCCGCATATTGCGGCCAAGTACGCCGCGATCGTTGCGACCGGACGCAGCGACTTTCCGAACCAGATCAATAACGTGTTGGCCTTCCCCGGTGTGTTCCGCGGGGCACTGGACGCCGAGGCCACCAAGATCACTGAGCGTATGAAAGTGGCTGCAGCCGAGGCGATCTTCTCGGTGGTGGAACCGGATCTGGCTCACAACAAGATCGTGCCGAGCCCGCTGGATCCGCGCGTCGGACCCGCCGTGGCAGCGGCGGTCCAGGCTGTCGCACACGAGATCGATTAACCGTTTGTCTTTGCGTGCCGGACTGGCGGGGCTGCTGGCAGTGGCGGCCGTGCTCGCCGGGTGCTCGGAAAACGGAGTTCTTGCACCGTATTTGACGGTGGTGACCACCAACGACCCGCAATATCGGGTGCTCGCACACATCTATGCCGCCGTGGTGAAGGCGACCGGTATCGATACCAAGGTGCGTGAGAGCGCCGATCCGGTAGGGGAGTTGGACACCGGGATCGCGAGTGTCACACCGGGATTCACCGGAAGGATATTGCGGCAATTCGCGCCGCAACAGCGGCCCAGCGGGGAAGCGGAGGCCACCTATACGGCCATGATCGCCGCCCTGCCCGCAGGCGTGGCCGCAGCAGACTACGGCACCGCCGAGGATCGCCCTGCCCTGGCCGTTCCCGCTGCCGCGATGAGCGCCTCGTCCAAGCCCACGCTCGTTGGTCTCGCGCGGCATTGCGAGGAATTGGCCCGCGCCGGCCAAGTGGGTCAAGGGCCCGTGCCCGTCCCGCGGATCGGCCCCTGCGCGACCGGCAATCCACGTCAATTCCACAGCGCCGGAGAGCTTTTCGCGGCGCTCAAACGGGGGGATGTCGCGGTTGCCTGGACGTCTACCGCTGACCCGGCCCTTCCTTTCGATGGTGTCACTGTGGTCGACGACGAGAAGGATTGGCTCCCGGCCAATAATGTGGTGCCGCTGTATCGGCGCAATGAGCTGAGTGAGCCACAGGTGTTGTCGCTGAACAAGGTTGCGGGGGAGCTGACCACCGGAGAGCTGGCGGCGATGACCCGTGAGGTATCCAGCGGGGGAGACCCCCAGCGCGTGGTGGATACCTGGCTCAACGACCACCAGATACTGGTCAGGTAGCCGTCAACGGGTCCGGATGTGCTGGGCCGCGATAACGGTGGCAAGCCGGGTCACGTGATCCACGATCTCTGCTTCGGTGAGTGCGAGGGCACCCGAGTGCCATTCGCTGATGAGGCCGGTGAATCCGTCGATGCCAATAATGACGTCGACACGGAACGCATTGGGGTCGGCGTCTGGCCGGAGATATGGCTGACCCGTGTTGATCATGAGTTCAATCAGTTCCCGCTGCGAATCCTGCCGCATCTTCTCTAGAGCAGGGCAACCCGTGTGGCTGCCGAGCAATACCTGCGCGCGGGGGAAGTCGTCGGCTACCCATGTCACAAGCGCCGTGAGTGCCTGCTTGAGTGTCTCCAGCGGAGGCTGCTCGGGATCGATAGCGATCACATTCCCTAGCGTCGCAAGTAATTCAGCGCGGATGCCGTCCCACACTGCGACCAGAAGGTCATCTCGATCCGAGAAGTCTTCGTAGAAGTACCGTGTGTTTAGGGCTGTTTGCGCGCATACCTTGCGCATGGTGACCGCAGCCCAGCCGGATTCGCGCCAGATATCGAAAGCGGCGTGGACAAACCGCACACGGCGTTCGTGGCGTCGTTGCGTCTGCGTTTGGCCGCCGTACAGGTCGGATGTGCGGCGCATCTATCGATGATCGCAAATCCAGGTTTCAACGGCGACCGCCCCGCCGCATCACGGTCTTCGCGAACTTCTGCTCAACCTTGTGATGCTCTCTTGAAAACTTTGACGGTTAGCGCTCTAATGTAAATTGATCTCGTGTGGGATCAGATGACATCCGGCGGTATCGGGATGTCCACTATCGGAGAGGTGAAGACAATGACGTCTGCAGCGGTCCAGGTTGTCGATGCGGGGCCCGTCAAGCAGCCCGATAAGCCGGTGGTTGTCTCGGGGGCCCCGGCCCGGTATCTCAATGGCCTGGCCATGAGCGTCCAGATGGCGCGGTTCGGCCTGGATATCAACAAGGGCTGGGTCACGCGGGTGTCGGGTCACGACATATCGCGGTTTCGCTGCGGCACAAGACGCTTCGTCTGCTTGACGCATCCGGAGTACATCGATCACGTTCTGCACACCGGCCGGCTGAACTATTACAAGTCATTTGAGTACGAGTTGTTGCGAGCGCTGCTGGGAGTCAGCTTGTTCACCGACGAAGAGGAATCCTGGCAATGGCACCGCACACTGCTCAATCCCATGTTCGCCAAGCGGAGGCTCAACGGCCTCGTGGACTTGATGGTTGCCCCGATTGACGATCTCGTAGGTGATATTCAATCCCAGGGCCCGGATCCCGTGGAGATGAGCCTGTCGGATGCGATGGTGAAACTGACCCTCAATGTGGTCGGAAATGCCCTGTTCGGCAAGCAGTTTGGCGCGATCTCTGATGAGATGTCCGATAAGGTGACCACCGGTCTGAGGTTCGGTGAGATGCTATTGCGCCTGTTTCTGATCGTGGAACCCCCCCGCTGGCTGTTCCGCGCAGTCACACGCGGGGCCTTCTTGCCGGTCCCGCTTCCGTGGCCATTTCGGACCGTGCAGGTAGTTGCCAAATCACTGGACAAATCGGTGTGGGATTTGGTGCGTGACCGCAAGGCCAACCCAACCAACGGGCTCGATTTGTTGAACTACATGCTCACCACCGAAGCTGAAAACGGTAAGCCCTTGCCGGAAAAACGCGTCCGCGACGAGTCCATAACCTTCATGCTCGCAGGCCACGAGACAACCGCCAACGCGCTGTCGTGGATGTGGTATCTGTTGGCCCTGAACCCGAAGGCCCGTGACCGGATGCTCGACGAGGTCGATTCGGTGCTCGACGGGCGCACACCTAACGCGGACGATTTGGCGAAGCTGCCATGGACGACCGCCTGCTTCATGGAGGCGATGCGTTATTACAGCCCGGCGTGGGTCATTCCACGGGTTACCGTCAAGGACGATGTCATTGACGGGCACCGCATCCGAAAGGGAACGACCGTCATGCTGCCCGGACACCTGGTGCACCATGACGCCAGGTGGTGGAAAAATCCTGAAGAGTTCGATCCCTCTCGGTTCTTGCCCGGGGCCGGGAAGGGGCGCCCACGGAGCGCTTACGTACCGTTTGGCGGCGGAAAACGTATCTGCATTGGGCAGAGCTTCGCTGTGATGGAGGGCGTGCTGGTAACCGCTATCTTGTCCCAGCACTTCATATTTGATCTCAAGCCAGGACACCCGGTCGATCCCGAAACAACTCTCACACTGCGGCCTCGTCACGGGCTGCTGGTCATCGCTCGTCGTCGGCACACCGCATGAAGACACCGCAACGTGTCGTTGTCACGGGCGCAGCCAGCGGTATTGGGGCAGCGGTTGCGGAGCGCTACGCGCGCCAGGGTGCTGAGGTCATCGGTCTGGACATCAACGGCGAGGCACTGCACGAACTGGCCGCTGCCGGCCGCCCGGGAAACGGAGAGATCATCGGGTATCAATGCGATGTGGCCGAGCTTGGGTCGATCGAGGATGCGGCGGCCCGTATCAAAGCTGACCACGGCCCCGTGGACATCCTCGTGAACAACGCCGGAGTGGGTGTCGGGGGGGACTTTCTGGACACCACTCCCGAGGACTGGATCTGGCTGCGGTCGATCAATTACGACGGTGTCGCACATGGCTGCCGGGCGTTCGGACCCGATATGGTGTCGCGCGGTTCTGGGCACGTGGTGAATGTGGCCTCCGGGGCCGGTTATATACCTACACGCCGGATGGCCTCCTACTGTGCCTCGAAGGCCGCCGTCATCATGTTCTCTCGCTGCCTGCGGGCCGACTGGGCGGGCCGGGGTGTCGGGGTCAGCGTGATCTGCCCAGGTGTGATCAAGACGCCGATTCTCGAACACACCCGCCTGCGCGGTCTCATGGGCAACGAAAAAGATTTGATGGCAAGAGGATTCAGGCTGGGGCATCCGCCAGATGCAGTGGCCAAAGCGATTGTCCGCGCGGCGCGTTACAACATGGCGATCGTCCCCGTGGGAGTTGAATCCCGGATTGCCTACCACGCATTCCGGACTCTCCCGGCCTCGGTCGGCAATCTGCTTGCCCGTATTTGACCCACTCGAGAAGAGGATCTTTCATGGTTGTCTCCACCGCCGGAGGTACTTCGAACGTCACACGGGGTGCTTCGGCGCCCGATCACGACATCGTCATCGTCGGGTCCGGTTTCTCCGGTATTGGTACCGCAATCGCTTTGCAGAACAGGGGGTTCCATGATCTGCTCTTGGTCGACGAGGCTGAGGGCGCGGGCGGTACCTGGCATTGGAACACCTACCCCGGAATCGCCGTAGATATTCCGTCGTTCAGCTACCAGTTCTCGTTCGAGAAGCGGCGCGACTGGTCCCGCAGTTACGCGCCGGGGGACGAACTCAAGGCCTATGCCGAACACTGTGTGCACAAGTACGGCCTGGCCGGCAAGATCCGCTTCAACACCACAATCGTCACCGCAGAGTTCGACTCATCCTCGTGCCTGTGGCGACTCACGACGGCGGCCGGCGATCACCTGACCGCACGCTTTGTCATCAACGCATGCGGCGTGCTCACTCGACCGGTTTACCCGGAGATCCCCGGCATCGAGAATTTCGAAGGCCACACGATGCACACCGCCCGCTGGGACCACACCCAGAACCTTGCGGGAAAACGGGTGGGAATCATCGGAACTGGCGCGTCCGCCGTCCAGATCATCGCCGCAATCGCCCCCGAGGTGCAGCACCTCACCGTATTTCAGAGAACGCCGATCTGGTGTCTGCCTAAGCCGGATTTTTCATTGCGCGGCAATGTGTCCCGGTTCATCACACGCCTACCCGGCGCCTTGCAGGCCACGCGGTTGGCCAGTCAAGCATTCGTGGAAGCGACGTTCCCTATCCCCGCGCACTATCACGGGGCAATACCGGGGATGTCGCCCGTGGTGGAATCGCTTGCGCGCCGGTATCTGCACAGCCAGGTTCAAGATCCCGATACTCGGGACAAGCTGACGCCCCGGTACGGGCTGGGATGCAAACGCCCGAGTTTCCACAACGGGTACCTAGCCACCTTTAACCGTGCGAACGTCTCGCTGGAAACAGGCCCGATCACGGGTGTCGAAGCACGCGCCGTCCACGTCTCCAGCGGTACCCGGCATGAGCTCGATCTGCTGATCCTGGCGACGGGATTCAAGGTGATGGACTCGGGCAACATGCCGACCTACGAACTCATTGGGTGTGACGGCCTCACGCAGCAGGCCTACTGGGATACACACCGTCTGCAGGCATATGAAGGGGTGAGTGTGCCTGGGTTCCCCAACCATTTCTCCATCATGGGGCCGTACGGATACAACGGATCGTCGTACTTCGCGTTGATCGAAGCCCAGTCCACACATATCGCCCGATGCCTGGTGCGCGCACGAAGGGCCGACGCCAATTACGTCGAGGTCACCCAGCAGGCGAATGACCGCTTTTTCGCCGAAATGCTCAGGCGGCGCCGACGCCAGATCTTCTGGCAGGACAGCTGTGCCCACGCTAATAGCTATTACTTCGACAAGAATGGCGATGCGCCGCTCAGGCCGACCACAACGTTGGAGTCGGCATGGCGCAGTAGGACATTTAGCCTCAGGGACTACCAATTTAAATCGGCTGGATCAGGCGCCGGGAGGCTGGGAGCGTGATGAATCAGGTCACTGGAGTCTTTCGAGCGGAGATGGGCACCGGTTCCGTAAAACTCTTCGGAGCACGCAAAACAGACCTGCTGGGCGACGTGCCCACCCCAGCAACCAGATCGTGACTTGACCTCGCTATTTGACACGTGCTACTCACGTCTGACTATGGCGATCCCTTTGGGCCCCAATGTTGCGGCCACTGCACCTGCACGTATCGACGAGCTTTACCCGGGTGACCAGCCGGGATTGCGGCTGCCCGACGGGGTGGAGGGTTGGGCACGGCCCGAGCTGTCCTCGGTCGTACGGACCTTCGAGTGGATGTTCGCGAAGTATCGCCTCGGTGGGGGTGGGCTGAGCATCTACGTCGACGGCGAACCAGCATTGGACATCTGGGCGGGTGCGGCCGCCGCGGGGCAGGGCTGGACACGGGACACCGGCGCTCTTGTCTTCTCGGCGTCAAAGGGTATAGCGGCTACCGTCATTCACCGTCTTGTCGATCGCGGTCTGCTGGCTTATGACGCTCCGGTCGCACGGTACTGGCCGGAGTTCGGTGCCAACGGCAAGTCGTCGATCACCGTGCGACAGGTGCTCGATCACCGGGCCGGGCTCTCCCGGCTGGAGGGTATCGCCTACCACGCACAGGAAATCACCGATCACGAGCTGATGGAACAGCGCCTCGCCGCGGCTCCCGTTGACAAGTTCTACGGCAAGCGGGCCTACCATGCGCTCACCTTCGGGTGGCTACTTGCGGGTCTGGCACGGTCGGTCACGGGTAAGGACATGCGCGAACTTTTCCGTACCGAGATCGCCGAACCGCTGGGGGTCGACGGGATCCACCTCGGCCGTCCGCCACGCTCCTCATCGACCAAAGCCGCGTCGATGTATCCGTTCCTGGATCCGATAGTGCGCGCGCCGTTGCTGGGCCGGGTTCTGCCTCCGCTCATACGTGCCATCGACCGCATACCTGGTTTCGAGGGTGCCCTGGGCACGATGTACGAGCCCGGGATGGAACGCATTCTTGCCGACGACGGCACCCTCAGCTCGGCCCTCTACGACACGCAGGCCCCCGCCGCGAACGCGATCGCCACTGCACCCGCCCTCGCCAAGATGTACGCGGCCCTTGCCGGTGGTGGCAGTGTGGACGGGCGCGAGTTCCTGTCTTCGGAAACCGTTGCCGGACTTGCCCGTAAGACAAACCTGAGCATCGATCACACCGTCATGTTTCCCATGGGGATGCACCTGGGGTACATGTCTCTGCCCATGAACGGGTTTCGCGGCGGGTTCGGTCATATCGGGCTCGGTGGCTCGATGGGTTGGGCGGACCCGAAGCGCAGGATCTCGGTCGGATTCACGCATAACCGTCTGCCGGCGACCCTGGCCATGGATCAGATCGCTTTCGTGTTCCTGTGGCCCCAAATCGTCAAGGCCGTCCGCTGAGATCGTGAAGCGTCCCCAATCGAGGACCGTCGATTGGGGACCTGCCCTGACTTCACGTAGGCACGCTTGCCCCAACGGCAAGTACCTGGTACTCACTGTTACTTATGGCACAACCTCACGGCCTCGATGACGCAGCCGCCGAACCCTCCCGCCCACAATTCGCCTACCCGCCGCTGGAACGCGGTATGGAGCTTCCGCCGGGGGTGAACGGTTGGGCCCGCCCCGAGTTCCGGGGTGTCGTGCGGATGTTCTCCCTCGCCTTCACCCGGTACCGCGTCGGTGGTGGTGCCATCTGTGTGTACGCGGATGGCGAACCGGTTCTCGATCTGTGGGCAGGTCGGGCGCAGCAGGACCAGCAGTGGACTCGTGACACGGCGCCGGTCATCTTCTCGGCATCCAAGGGTGTCACTGCGACGATCATCCATCGGCTGGTGGATCGTGGACTGCTCGAATATCACCAGCCGGTCGCTCGGTACTGGCCCGAGTTCGCCGCCAATGGTAAGAGCGCCATCACGGTCGACGAGATTCTGTCTCACACCGCGGGTTTGTCGCGGCTTACCGGTATCGCGCAGAGCTATGAAGAAATGTTCGACCCGGACTTGATGGCGGACCGGCTCGCTGCCGCGCCCGTCGATCGATACTTCGGTAAGCCCGCCTATCACGCGCTGTCCATCGGTTGGCTCATGGGCCGGCTGGCGAAGGCTGTCACCGGCAAGGACCTGGAGGAGCTGTACCGCACCGAGCTGGCCGAACCGCTCGGGGTCGACGGCATCTACATGGGACGACCACCCGCGGAAGCGCCATCCGAATCTGCAGCGCTCACACCGTATTTGGATCGCATCGCCCGGTCGGGAATAGTTCGCCGTTCCGCTCCGCCCGTCATGGGATTGTTGGACAAGATCCCCGGCGCGAACGGTGCGGCCTCGACGCTGTACCAGCCCGGCGCCGAGATGCTGCTGGCTGATGACGGACACGCCAGCGCGCCGGTGATGGATCTGCGCTGCGGTGCGGGCAGCGCCTGCTGTACCGCGCCAGCACTGGCCAAGCTGTATGCAGCCTTGGCCGGGGACGGCAGCGTTGATGGAACGCGTTTGCTCTCACCGGAAGTCACCAAGGGATTGGGGCGCAAGAACAGCTACCGGATCGACCATTCGCTGGGGCTGCCCATGGGCTGGCACCGCGGGTATCACTCGCTGCCGGTGCCGATGATCGGCGGTGGCTTCGGACATATCGGCGCGGGCGGTTCTTTTGGCTGGGCCGATCAGAAACGGAAGATCTCAGTTGCCATCGTGCACAACCGACTTCCCGCCACGATGGTCTTCGACCAGGCCATCATCGGCACCTTCCTGCCGTCGATCGTTCGAGCGGCCCGATAGGGCGCCGGAACGGCGCTACTTCCCGGGCTTCGGGAGGATGAACCGCGTTACCAGCGAGAAGATGTCCTGGTAGCGCGCGCCGGTCACCCGCACGAAGACGTCGAGGATCTTGGCGTCGGGTCCGACGAGCACGCGTGGCTTCTTCTTGCGCACCGCGGTGAGAATGATGCGTGCGGCCGCTTCAGGGCTGGTGTTCGCCAGATACTTGTCGAACAAAGCGGCCCCGGCCTTGACGTCGTAGCCCTCCGCGGCGGTCGAGTTGCGTGCGATGGCGGTCTTGATGCCACCGGGGTGCACGCAGGTGACCGCGACCCGCTTCTTGCCGATGATCATCTCCTGGCGCAGCGACTCGGTGAACCCGCGTACCGCGAATTTGGCTGAATTGTAGGCACTTTGGCCGGGCATGGACAGCACGCCGAACAGGCTGGAGACGTTGATGACGTGGCCGTCGCCGGAGGCGATCAAGTGCGGCAGGAAGGCCTTGGTGCCGTTGACGACGCCCCAGAAGTCGACGTCGATGATCCGCTCGATGTCTTTGAACTGGCTTTCCTCTACCTCGCCCTGATAGGCGATGCCTGCGTTGTTGTAGATCTGGTTGACCTTGCCGAAGTGCTCCTTGATGGCATCCGCATACAGCAGGAAGGCTTCGCGCTCAACAACGTTGAGGCGATCCGAGCGGACCTCTGCGCCGAGGGCCTTGACCTGCCGTTCGGTTTCGGCCAGACCTTCGGCGTCGACATCGCTGATGGCTACCTTGGCGCCCGAGCGTGCGAGTTCCACCGCCAGTGCGCGTCCGATTCCCGAACCCGCGCCGGTCACCACGGCGACCTTGCCGTTGAAGCCTTCCATAGATGTCTCCTTGATAGACGACTGTCAAATAGTCAGAGTAGTGGGTCAGCTGGAACGTTTGGGCATCAGGAACCGTGCACCGAGCAGGAACAGGTCCTGGTACCGCGCGCCCGTCAGTCGGACCAAGACGTCGATCACCTTGGCGTCCGGCCCGACGAGTACGCGGGGCTTCTTCTTGCGGACGGCGGTGAGGATGATGCGTGCTGCCGCCTGCGGGCTGGTTCGTGCGAGCAGATCGAACAACTTCGCGAATTCGGCATGGTCATAGCCTTCGGCCACCGTGGCGTTGCGAGCCACATTGGTCTTGATGCCGCCGGGGTGCACGCAGGTGACCGCGACCGGCTTCTTGCCGATGATCATCTCCTGACGCAGGGACTCGGTGAACCCGCGAACTGCGAATTTCGCTCCGTTGTAAGCGCTTTGGCCCGGGCATGCCATGATGCCGAAGATGCTGGAGACGTTGACGACGTGGCCGTCACCGGAGGCGATCAGATGCGGCAGGAAGGCCTTGGTGCCGTTGACCACTCCCCAGAAGTCGACGTCGATGATCCGCTCGATGTCCTTGAACTCGCTCACCTCGACATCGCCGTGAAAATCGATACCGGCGTTGTTGTAGATCTGGTTGACCTTGCCGAAGTGCCCCTTGACGGTATCGGCGTAGAGGAGAAAGGCTTCGCGCTCGGCTACGTTGAGGCGATCGGCTCTCACGTCACCGCCGAGGCTCTTCACCTGACGTTCGGTCTCGGCCAGCCCTTCCACATCGATATCGCTGATGGCTACCTTGGCGCCCGAGCGTGCGAGTTCCACCGCCAGTGCCCGTCCGATTCCCGAACCCGCGCCGGTCACCACGGCGACCTTGCCGTTAAAGCCGTCCATGAGTACTCCTCCAGGTTTACGTTGTGAGGCTGACGTCAATCAGTGAGGGTAATGGATGGCTGCGCGGCATGGTCAGTGCAGCCAGCTCATGGCAGTCACGACTTGACGGCCCACGCAGATCCAGTCGACCGAGACCAGTGGCGACGTGACGGGGGCGTGCCACCGGCCGCGTATGCCAGTTCGATTGCGCATCCACCGACGCTCATTGGGGCAGATTGTCACCACAGCGTCGAGAGCGGCGTCCGCGAACGGGAGTTGCGCGGGGGGTGTACTGCCACTGCATTTCTGTACACCTTGGACAGCACGGTCCAATACCACGTGACCAAACCGTGGCATGAACGCCGTGGGGCGATGGCAGTCATCTTTGAAACCTAGGAGTGGCAGCTGGGAAACCCTGAGACTCCGCGCGATCCTTGTGAAAGATACGAGGCCCATGGCTCAAAGCTATGACCGGCCCCAATAAGTCGTGGGTCCGGCGGCGAACCTTTGAGCAAACGTCCGAACTTATGCAGCGGCCGGTAGGGTGCGCAGTGGTCTTGCGGACATGATCCGTGAAGGGATACGGGAATTCCACGACGCGGTGGGAGAAGGTTGGAGTCCGCTGATGACGGCGTCGCTCAGTGATCGGTTCATGCGTCGGCTGCCTGAGACGGTGCGCCACGCGGTGGACTGCTTCGCTGCGGAGGTGCCGTACTACGGAATGCTGCCGCGTGAGGTTCTCGACGGCGAGATCGCCGAGTTCACGAAGCAGCATTTCCGCACCTTCTCTCGGGTAATGCTGGAGTCGCGTCCGCCCACGGAAGAGGAGCTGGCAGGGCCGATCCTCGCGGCATCGCGTCGGGCGCAGGAAGACATCCCGCTCCCGGCGCTGCTGGCCGTCTACAGCGTCGCCGCGCGCGTCGGGATAGAGGCGTTGCGTGACTTGGCAACCCCCGAGGAGGCCGGCGATGTGTTGGCGATCAGCGTGCAGTTGCAGCGGTACCTGCAGTTGATACTGCCCGCAGTCACCTCCGCGTACCTCGAAGAGCGCCAAGGCGTTTACGGCGCGGCCACTGCCGCGCGGCGTGAGTTGTTCAATGCGCTGGTCAAAGGGACGCCATGGGCGGCGGCGGCCGAGCGTGCCAGTGTCACGCTGGCTCTGGCGTACCAAGTGCTGTTCCTGTACATGCCGGAACCCGCGGCGAACACCGTAGTGGCGCGGCGACGGGCCCATCTGGTGCAGGACATCGTCGACGGCTACGCGCGAGAGCCCGTGCTCGCGTCTCTGGACGGCCGGGGCGGCATCATCTTGCTGCCCGCCGTCGGCAAGGTCGAATCCCTGTTGCCGTCGTTTTCCGCGGTGGCCGGGGGGCCGGTCACGCTCGGTGTGGCCGATGCGGGCGACCCGGGTGAGATAGCCGCCGCCGCGGATGAGGCACGTGAATTGGCCTTGCTCGCACTCAGACTGGAACGGGGGCCGGGCGCGTATCGGCTTTCTGACGTCCTCCTGGAGTACCAGATCACCCGTCCAGGTAGAGCCCGGGACCTACTCGCCGCCTCGGTTCAGCCACTCGCAGCGCACCCACACCTGCAGCAGGCGCTAACGGCGTACCTTCACCACGAGCACGGACGGCAGCTTGCAGCCAAATCGCTGCATGTGCATCCCAACACCCTTGACTACAGATTGCGCCGGGTCGCCGAGCTTACCGGCCTGGACCCCGCGCAGCCGTCGGCCGCACGGATCCTCGCGGCGGCGCTCCTGGCCGTGAAGGCACGCTGAGTCCGGATCAGAGTCGTCCGGCGAGCAGTTTCACGATCGCCACAATCTGTCGGACGTACATGAGCAGCGCACGTGGCGAGAGGAACGTCCAGAACACCGTTCGGATATCGGGTAGCGCCGGCAATGTCTTGCCGCGCATACGTTCATCGAGCCAACCGAGCGCGTCGTGACCTCCAAACAGCGCCAGGGAGATGCGCTCGCTGGCACGGTTGCGCCGGTAGGTGACATGCGCGCCACCGGCGATGTAATCCTCGGCGAGTTGGTCGGTACTGGAAACGGGCAACAGCTCATCGTGGATCGAGTGGTAGAGGTAAATCGGAGCGGTAGGGGTGCGTAGCCCCAGCGTCATCGCGTCCGTGAGGGCGGCGATCTCCGGGTTGTCCATCACCTCTTCGAGGGGGCGGTCGAAGATCTTGTTGAAGTTGAGAAACGGCCAGCGCAGCACGGCCTCGACGAGAGTCAGGCGCTCGGCCTTTTCGACTATTCGAGAGCCGCGCTTGGTGAGGTGTTTCTGCAGGAATTCTTGGATGGACGGGCTTACTCGCATCATCGCCGCCAGCACGATGATGACGAGCCCCGACGTGTATCGGCCGCTGAGCTGGTGAATGAGGGGGCCGGGTTGGGGGGCGGGCGCGCCGATCATCGCCCCGACGAGGTTGAGTTCGGGCGCGTATTCGCCTGCGAGCTCTGCGGCCCACGCGGTTGCGTTGCCACCGGCTGAGTACCCCCACACCGCCGTGGGTGTTTGGATCGTCAGTTGCGGAAGGCCGTCCTCGCCGGATGCGGCAATCGTGGCGCGCAGCGCGTCCAATACGTGGTAGCCGGGTTGTTTGGGCGCCATCCAGAGGCCCTTCGGCCCCTCGTGGTCGCTCACGGTGACGATCCATCCGCGTTGGAGCGCGGCCACCGCCAGCAGGAATTCGTTCTGTGACTGGTTGATGCCGAAGGTGCGGTGCTGCAGATAGTACGAGGGGAATCTCTTGGCGGTGACGGCGTCGATTGCGCTCTGGAAGGCAAGCAGCGGTGCCTTCTCTGTCGCCGTCCTGGGGACTAGCACCGTTGTCACAGTCGTCTCGGGGGCACCGTGTAGATCGGTGCTTCGGTAGAGCACCTGCCATGCATGCAGTCTCAGGGGGATGATTCCAAACAATCCGATCTGGACCCGCCTGCGCCGCAGGGGTGTTCCGGGTGTGGTTTTCTCCCAGCCGTCCGGCGGGAGAAAAAATGGGTCGTCCGGAGACGGCAGTGGCCTACCGAGTTGCATTGGCCAGGCCTCGATCGGCTGAGCCGCCGGGGTCGACGCGGGCGCAGTGCCGGCTTTCATCTGGCTCCTGTCCTTGTTGTGGTCTTCCCATCCGGATTGAGCGATGTCGATAGTAAAAACCGCGGATTCGCGCAGCGTATTCAACAAGAATGATCATGCCAATGAATTGCCGGTGAATCGGGGTTACCCCCTAAATACCCTTATCGGACCTTGTAGCTTGTCACCGATGAGGCAAACGGCCGAAGTCAGATTTCGGACTTTCGGCTGTCCACGGAGTTCGCGATCATCGCTGACCAGTCAGTTGCTGGCAGGCGATGACGTGAGAAAATGAAATCCAATTCTATTTCTCGGTTAAGTTATCATGCCGAGGAAACGGGCCACCGTGTGCTAGCTACAGACGGCCGAGCAGTAGTTTCACAATGCCCCATTGCCAACGCAGCTGGTTCCACACTGCCCGGGGGGTGAGGGATGTCGAGAGGACCGTCCGGACGTCCGACTGCGACTGCAGGGGCTTTCCGGCCATCCGAGCGGCTAGCCATCCGAGGGCGTCGTTGCCGCCGAGTACGGCCAGCAGGATGTGCTCGGTGCTCCGGTCGCGACGGTAGGTGACGTGCGTACCGCCCGCGATGTAGTCCTCGGCCAGCTGATCGGAAGCCATGATGGGCAGTAGCTGGTCGTGTACTGCGTGGTACAGGTAGACGGGCGCGCCCGGGGACCGCTGGCCGAGGCGCATCTCATCGGTGATGGTGGATATCTCCGGTGCCGACATGATCTTGGACAATGGCTGGTCGAGGAGTCTGTCGAAATCCTTGAACGGCCACCGAACGACCGATTCGACGAGGCTGACGCGGTGCGCCTTGTCGATCATCTGTTTGCCCTCCGGTGTCAGATGCCTTCGTAAGTAGTCTCCTGCGGTCGGATTCGCTCGCATGAAAGCAGCCAGAACGGGCGGAATCATTCCCGAGCCGAATCTGCCGCTGTGGAATGGCACCAATGGGCCGGGCGAGGCGGCAGGGCCGCCGATGAGGGCGCCCACCATGTTGAGCTCGGGAGCGTACTCAGGGGCCATCTCCGCAGCCCACGCGCTCGCGGTACCACCGCCGGAGAAGCCCCACACGGCAACAGGATTCTCTGGGTGCAAGGCGGGAATTCCGTCGTTGCCGCCGGAAGCCAGCGTGGCACGTAGGGCATCCAGAATGTGGTAGCCGGGCTGCCTCGGAACCATCCAGAGGCCTTGCGGCCCTTCGTGATCTGGGATCGTCACGACCCAGCCGCGGGCGAGAGCCGCAACGGTCATCATGAACTCGTTCTGTGTCTGAGTGAGCCCGAGGGTGCCGCGCTGTAGGTAGTACGACGGGAACCGTCGTGGTGTGACGGCATCGATGGGCGCGTTGTGCGCGATGACGGGTGACAGCTTGGTGGCATTGCGGGGAACCACCACGGTGCTGACCGTGGTCTCCGGATGGCCGTGCAGGTCGGTGCTTCGGTAGAGCACCTGCCAGGCCTGTAACCGCACGGGGAGCGCGCCGAACAACGCAATGCGAACTCGCCTGCGGCGCAATGGTGTCCCAGGTGCGGTGTGCGTCCAACCGGCGGGAGGCAGGTAGAACGGATCGTCAGGGCAGGGCTGCGGCTTACCGGAAGCGGGCGGCCATACCTCTGCCACAAGCGGGGCTACGGGTGGCACGTACTGTGCGCTGGCAGTCATCAGCGCACAGTATTGAACCTCCAGGCACCCGCACCGGTATCCGGTGCGAATACAGGCTTACCCCCTAAGGAGTTGCGCCTACCTTGTGAGCGCTCACTCCTCTTGTGGGGATGTGGGAGCGAACGCCTCGTCGATGATTTTGTGCTGCTCGACGGCATGCACCTTCGAGGAGCCCGAGGACGGCGCCGACATGGCGCGTCGCGAGATCTTGGTGAGGCCCGTGAGGCGCGGCACCACCTCGGGCAGATTCAGGCCGAAGGTGGGCCATGCGCCCTGGTTAGCCGGTTCTTCCTGTACCCAGATGTACTGCGTGCCATCCGGATACCGGCCGAGGGTTTCCTCGAGGCGGTAGCGCGGGATGGGGTACAGCTGCTCGATGCGCACGATTGCAACGTCTTCGCGCTTGTCGGCGTTCTTACGCGTTAGCAGATCGTAGTACAACTTGCCGCTGGTCAACAGAATTCGCTTGACCTTGCTGCGATCGCCGATACCGTCCTCGTAGGTGGGCTCTTCGAGTACCGAGCGGAACTTGCGGTCGGTGAAGTCCTTGATGTCGCTCACCGCGGCCTTATTGCGCAGCATGGACTTTGGCGTGAATACCACCATCGGTCGGGTGATCCCGTCCAGGGCGTGCCGACGTAACAGATGGAAGTAGTTGGCCGGCGTGGACGGCATCGCCACCGTCATCGACCCCTCGGCGCATAGCTGCAGGAACCGCTCGATGCGGCCCGAGGTGTGGTCGGGTCCCTGTCCCTCGTGGCCGTGGGGGAGCAGTAACACCACTTCCGAGAGCTGACCCCACTTGGCCTCGCCGGAGGAGATGAACTCGTCGATGATGGATTGCGCACCGTTGACGAAGTCGCCGAATTGGGCTTCCCACAACACCATTGCGTCGGGGTTGCCCACCGAGTAGCCGTACTCGAAGCCCAGCGCCGCGTACTCCGACAGCGCTGAATCGTGCGCCACGAGGCGTCCGCCCGTGGGATTGCCTTCGGCGTTGACCCCAACCAGTTGCAGCGGGCTGAACTCGATGCCGGTGTGCCGATCGATGATCACGGCGTGGCGCTGGGTGAAGGTACCGCGCTTGGAGTCCTGGCCCGTGAGCCGCACTACCTTGCCTTCGGCGACGAGGGTGCCCAGGGCAAGTAGCTCGCCGAAGGCCCAATCGACCTTGCCTTCGTAGGCCATCTCGCGACGCTTCTCGAGCACCGGCTTGACCCGCGGGTGCACGGTGAAGTCCTCCGGCACCGATAGGAACGCGTCACCGATGCGTTGTAGCAGCGCCTTGTCGACCGCGGTGACCAGCTTCTGTGGCAGTTGCTGATCCTCTTCTACCGACTCACTCGCCCGCTGCTGGTATTTCTCCAGATCGCGGACCTCGTTGAACACTCGCTCCAGTTGACCTTGGTAGTCGCGCAGGGCGTCCTCGGCCTCTTTCATCGAGATATCGCCGCGGCCGATCAGGGATTCGGTGTAGGTCTTGCGCACACCGCGTTTGGTGTCGATCACTTCGTACATCTGCGGGTTGGTCATCGAGGGGTCGTCACCCTCGTTGTGGCCGCGCCGGCGGTAGCAGACGAGGTCGATGACGACGTCCTTGTTGAACTGCTGTCGGAAGTCGACGGCGAGTCGCGACACCCAAACGCACGCCTCGGGGTCGTCCCCGTTGACATGGAAGATTGGCGCCCCAATCATTTTCGCGACGTCGGTGCAGTACTCGGTGGATCGAGAATGCTCCGGTGCGGTGGTGAAACCGATCTGGTTGTTGACCACGATGTGAATGGTGCCGCCGGTGCGATAGCCCGGCAGGTTCGCCAGGTTCAGGGTTTCGGCAACCACGCCCTGTCCGGCGAATGCGGCGTCACCGTGCAGCATGAGTGGCACCACGGTGAAGCGGCCGCCGTCGGTGCCGTCGTCGAGGACATCTTGTTTGGCCCGCACCAGGCCTTCCAGCACGGGGTCCACGGCCTCCAGGTGCGAGGGGTTGGCGGTCAGCGATACCTCGATATCGTTCTCGCCGAACATCTGGATGTAGGTGCCGGAGGCGCCGAGGTGGTACTTCACGTCACCGGAACCGTGCGCGAGCGCCGGATTCAGGTTGCCCTCGAACTCCGTGAAGATCTTCGAGTAGGGCTTGCCGACGATATTGGCCAGCACGTTGAGGCGGCCGCGGTGCGGCATGCCGATGACCACCTCGTCGAGGCTGTGCTCGGCACTCTGGTCGATGACGGCGTCCATCATTGGGATGACGCCCTCGGCACCCTCCAGTGAGAACCGCTTCTGTCCAACGTATTTGGTGGCCAAGAAGGTCTCGAACGCCTCGGCGGCATTGAGCTTGGAGAGGATGTACTTCTGCTCGGCGACGGTGGGTTTATCGTGCTTGACCTCGATGCGCTCCTGTAGCCACTTCTGCTGTTCGGGTTCCAGGATGTGGGTGTACTCCACTGCGGCGTGCCGGCAGTACGCATCGCGCAGCACCGAGAGCACGTCGCGCAGCTTCATGTACTCCTGGCCCTTGAACCCCGAGACCTTGAACTCGCGGTCCAGGTCCCACAGGGTCAGACCGTGGGTGAGTACATCCAGATCGGGGTGGCTGCGGAAACGGGTCTTGTCCAGGCGCAGCGGATCGGTGTCGGACATCAGATGGCCCCGGTTGCGGTATGCCGCAATCAGTTCCAGTACCCGAGCATTCTTGTCGACGATCGAGTCGGGGTTGTCGATGCGCCAGCGCACCGGCTCGTAGGGGATACCCAGCTCACGGAAGATGTCGTCGAAGAAGTCGTCGGAGAGCAGCAGCTGATGCACCGTGCGCAGGAAGTCGCCGGATTCGGCGCCCTGGATGATGCGGTGGTCGTAGGTGGACGTCAGCGTCATGAGCTTGCCGATGCCCAGATCGGAGATGCGCTCCTCGCTGGCGCCCTGGAACTCTGCGGGGTACTCCAGCGCGCCGGCACCGACGATGGCACCCTGACCGCGCATGAGCCGCGGCACTGAGTGCACGGTGCCGATGGTGCCCGGATTGGTCAGCGAGACGGTGACCCCGGAGAAGTCCTCGGCCGTCAGCTTGCCGTCCCGCGCGCGCCGCACGATATCTTCATAGGCGGTGATGAACTGGCCGAAAGCCATTGTCTCGCAACCCTTGATGGCGGCGACGACGAGGGTGCGGTTGCCGCCCTTACCGGGCAGGTCAATGGCCAGGCCCAGGTTGATGTGAGCGGGCGTCACGGACACCGGCTTGCCGTCGATCTCGGCGAAATGCCGATTCATGTTCGGGAAGTCCTTGACGGCCTGGACGATGGCGTAGCCCAGCAGGTGAGTGAAGGAGATCTTGCCGCCGCGGGTGCGCTTGAGGTGGTTGTTGATGACGATGCGGTTGTCGATCATCAGCTTGGCGGGGATGGCCCGGACGCTGGTGGCGGTCGGGATCTCCAGTGATGCCGACATGTTCTTGACGACGGCGGCCGCGGCGCCGCGTAGCACCTGCGTCTCGTCGCCCTCGGCGCTCGGCACGGGAGGGGCGGCCGGCTTCGGAGCGGGGGCCTGCGGGGCTGGGGCTGGCGCAACTGCCGGTGCTGCCGGTGTGGGGGCAGCAGGTGCAGGGGTCGCTGGTGCAGGGGTCGCTGGTGCGGCCGCCTGCCCGTTGACGGCACCGACAGATTCGGCTATCGACTCGGCTTGGTAATCGGCGAGGAATTCGTGCCAGCTGGAGTCCACCGACGACGGGTCTTCCTTGAATCGCCGGTACATCTCTTCTACCAGCCATTCGTTCTGCCCGAATTGGGGATTTGAACCGTTCACGGCAGTCTTCGCCTCGCTCCGTCTCGTTCGATATTCAGTCCGATTAGCGACCGGTACCAGGCTAACGCGTCGCCATCGGGGGTGAGGTGTCACGGTGACATGACAGAGGCGACATCATCAGCGCTGCTGATGGCCGAGGAGTGGCTGTGCGGTAAACAGTCACCCCAGTCCTTTGCTAGCTCTTGGGTGTGACCAGGCGCAGTTGCACCGGCCATGACGTCGGAGGCGGCCCAAATGCATTGCGTGCATTGGCGATTATTCGTTTGCCGATAAACCGGTTGCCGCCGGCCCCGATGACAGCGCCGATCCCGGCGGGCAGCAGCTTGCCAAAAGCCATCGCCCCGCGCTTCAGCGCGAACTTCTTGGTGAAGCGCTTGAGCAGGGTGGCGTTCAGATGACTGAGCGCAGGCATCGGCAGGGTCGAGGTGGCTTCGGCCAGCCAGCCGCCGCCGACAGTGCGTTCCTTGCCCAGGACGTCGGAGACGGTCGTCTCGCCGTCCTCGCCCAGCAGGACCGCCAGCACCAGCGTGTGTCGGTGCTCAATCTTGGCGAGCTCGATGTCGTGGACCGCCGCCAGCGCGAGAGTGAACAGCGATGTCGCTTCCAGGAAGAGCACCGCCTCCCCGGCAGTGGCCGACAGTGCGGCGAGAGTGCCCACCCCTGGGAATGCAGCGGCGGCGCCGACCGCCGCGCCACTACCCATCACTGTCGCGAGGTACCGCTTCTCCAGCATGGTGACGAGGTCCCGCGGTGTGGCGTCGGGGCGGGTGGCCCGCAGCTTCTGGATATACGCGCGGACCGCGGGTTCCTGAACCTTGGTGCTCTGGTCCAGGATGAGGGAGAGCAGCTTGCCGGAGGCCCCGCGTTTGGGTTCCTTACCGTTGCCTCTCAGCGCGAGCTGTCGCTGCGGTTCGGTGATGCGAGTGCTCATCGGTGTGTTCCTTCAGTGCGGTGGGCTGGATGGGTCCACTGGTTGTGAGCGAAGTTCGTCCTCACAGTAGTAAAGACGAATGACGGCTGTCTTTCGTTCCTCTGCTAGCGACCAAGTGCTGTGTTCCGCGTGACGTTTTTGAGTATGCAACGCAATTATTCACGCGGTGATTTAGCTGGTGGGGCTGTTGGTCGATGGGTAGCCTGTGAAGGTCTCGCAGGCAACTGCACCCGCATGAGGGAAAGCGGGATTCGCATGATGCTGAGCAAAGTCGTCGCGGCCGGATTCGCCGACGGGGTACGTCTTCGCTCCCCAGACCATCTTCGGGGGCCACCGGAGACACAGATCACATTTGTTAGGAAAGGGAAGGTTTTATCGCATGCGCGCGCTGAGCACTGAGGTGACTTCTGCCCCGAGTGAGACCACCCCGGCCGCTCCCACATCGGCGCGTGAGGTCTCGGCGCCTGCAACCCGCCTGGGCCGGGCGTGGCTCATCACCGTGCTGGGCGCAATGGTGGCGCTCGGGCCGCTCACCATCGATATGTATCTACCGGCCTTGCCCGATATCGGGTTGGATTTGCACGTCAACTCGACCCTCACGCAGCTGACACTCACCGGAACGTTGGTGGGTCTGGGGCTGGGACAGCTGCTGGTGGGACCGCTCTCGGACTCGTTGGGCAGACGGCTGCCGTTGATCGCCGGCGCGGCCCTGCACGTCGCGGCGTCGCTGGCCATCACTATCGCCCCGAACATCGTGGTGCTGGGTGTGCTCAGGGCGATCGAGGGCGTGGGTGCCGCAGCGGCCATGGTGGTGGCGATGGCGGTGGTGCGCGACCTCTACACGGATAAAGCCGCCGCCACCGTGATATCCCGGCTCACGCTGGTGATCGGCATCGCGCCGATCCTGGCCCCGTCGTTGGGCGCGGCCGTGCTGGTGCACGGGTCATGGCACCACGTATTCGCTGCCCTGTCGGGTCTAGGGGTGCTGCTTCTCATCCTGGCCGTGGTGGCACTGCCGGAGACGCTGCCGCCGGCCGCACGGCGGCCGCTGCACGTGCGGTCCATTCTGCAGACCTATCGCGATCTGCTGCGCGACAAGGTGTTCGTGGTCTTGGTTCTCGTGGCAGGGCTCTCGCTGTCCGGTCTCTTCGCCTACATCTCGGGCGCTTCTTTCGTCCTGCAGGGTCAGTACGGCATGAACCAGCAGGTGTTCGCGATCGTGTTCGGCGCGGGCGCCATCGCGTTTGTCGCGGCTTCGCAGCTGAATGTGGTGTTGCTCAATCGGTTCGAACCTCAGCAGATCGTGCAGTGGTGCCTATCGCTGGCGCTGATTCCGGCGGTCGTATTGCTGGTCTTGGCCGGACTCGGTATCGGTGGACTTGTCGGATTCGTGGCTCCGGTGTGGACGCTGATGGCGTTGATGGGTTTCGTTATTCCCAACGCCCCGGCATTGGCGTTGTCACGGCACGGTGAGGCGGCGGGAACGTCCGCGGCAGTGCTGGGCGCCGCACAGTTCGGCGTGGGCGCGGTGATCGCTCCGTTGGTCGGGGCGTTGGGTAACAACGCACTCGCCGTCGCTATCGTCATGACGATCGGCGTGGTGCTGGCCCTGGCCGGGCTGGCCTTCGTGAGAAATATCGGGGTAAGCAACCGCGCCACCATCTGACCGCCGACTAGATCGAGGCCCATGCAACCCGAGTATCCGCGTCCATGGAGGACGTTGTGGGTGGTGCTGTTTGGGCTGTTCATGATCCTGCTCGACTCGACGATCGTGTCGGTCGCCAATCCCGCCATCAAGGCCGGTTTCGGTGCCGACTACTCAGCGACCGTGTGGGTGACGAGCGCCTACCTGCTGGGGTACGCGGTGCCGCTGCTGGGTACCGGGCGACTGGGGGATCAGTTCGGTCCGCGGTCGATGTACTTGGCGGGGCTCGCGGTATTCACCGCAGCCTCCCTGTGGTGCGGGCTCGCCGGATCGATCGGCATGCTCATCGCCGCGCGTGTGGTGCAGGGTGTGGGTGCGGCGATGCTGACACCACAGACCCTGACGGTGGTGCAGCGAGTGTTCCCGCCGGAGCGACGCGGTACCGCGATGGGGGTGTGGGGCGCGGTCGCGGGGATCGCGACCCTGGTCGGCCCGGTCGCTGGCGGGGTGCTGGTCGACGGGTGGGGCTGGCAATGGATCTTTTACGTCAACGTTCCGGTCGGTGTGCTGGGTCTCATCCTGGGCGCGATCTACATTCCACGGATGCCGACGCATTCGCATCGGATGGATCTACTCGGCATGGTCCTCTCGGCGTTGGGCATGTTCGCGTTTGTCTTCGCCTTGCAAGAGGGGGAGAGCTTTCACTGGGCGCCGGGTATCTGGGTGCTGATGGCTGCCGGCCTGGCGGTGCTTGGCATATTCGTCTGGTGGCAGGCCGTTAATCGCCGGGAACCTCTCATTCCTTTGCGGTTATTCGCGGACCATAATTTCTCGCTTGCCGGCGTAGGCATTGCGTCGATGAGTTTCTGTGTGATCTCCACGGGCCTGCCGATGATGTTTTACACCCAATTGGCGCTGGGATTTTCACCGACGAAGGCGGCGCTGACACAGGCCCCGACGGCCATCGTGAGCGGGATCTTGGCGCCGGCGGCCGGGTGGCTGGTCAATCGGGTACGCCCGTCGATACTGATCGGCGGGGGCATCTCGTTGATGATCGCTTCGACGTTGTGGTGGACGGCGCTGATGCGGCCCGAGACGCAGATGTGGCAGCTGATGGTGCCGGCGGTGGGTATTGGTGCGGCCATGGCGTGCATATGGGGCCCGTTGGCCACCACCGCGACTCGTAACCTGCCCGGCGAGGTGGCGGGGGCGGGGTCTGGCGTCTACAACACGCTGCGGCAGGTTGGTGGGGTGGTGGGTAGCTCGGCGATGGGGGCGTTGATGACTGCGCGCTTGGCTGCGAACATGCCTTCGGTGTCCGGCTCCTCGGACCAGGTGGGCGCCATGCCTGCCGTGTTGCGCGCGCCGTTCTCGACGGCCATGTCCCAGTCGATGCTGCTAGGGGTGTCTGCGTTGGTGGTCGGATTGGTGGCCGCATTGTTTATGCGGTCCACCGGTTCAGAGGTAGGTGCCGTGTCCCTCGATCACGTTGTCCCCATCGAAGATTAGGACTTCGTTCACCAGGCCGCCGCGGTGGTTCCGGTAGTTGATGACGATGGCTCTGGTGCCCCTATAGGTGTTGACCGGCTCGAAATGTAGATCCGGATTGTGGGTGAGAGCTGTAGCCCAGTAGGCGCGTATCGCGTCCTTACCCCGGAAGACGCCCCCGGTGCCGGGCGCGACCTCGGCGCCGTACGGAGAGGTGAAGACGGCGTCGTCGTGGAAGTGCGCGAGGACAGCCTCCACATCGTGGGCGTTCCATGCCGCGAACCAATCCTGGCTGAACTTCTCGGGGTCAAGCATCCCTCACCCCGAACAAGACTGCGGGATTGAGGAATCCGGTGGGATCAAAGGCCGCCTTGACGGCCCGCATGGCCGCGATGTCCCCCGGAGTGCGGGCCATGGAGAGGTAATCACGTTTGAGTGTGCCGACACCGTGCTCGGAGCTGACATTGCCGCCCAGGTCGGCGATCAGGGTCATCATGGGCTGATACAACGCCGATGCATCGGGGCAGCGCAACACATTTAAGTGCAGATTGCCTTCGCCGACGTGTCCGAACAGCACGGGTGTCGCCTCGGTGACCGTCTCGGTGATCAGGGCGGTGGCGCGTCGTTCGAACTCACCGATATGCGGCAGTGGTAGTGCCACATCAAATTTCAGCGGCGGACCATATGCGCCCAGCGCCTCGGCGATGGATTCCCGAACCTGCCACAGCCTTTCGCGGGAGCTGGTGTCCAGACCGACGGCGGCTTGCTCCGCCACCCCGGCGGCCTCGAGCGCCTCTGCCAGATCCTCGGTGGGATCGCTATCGCGGGCGAGTTCGATGAGCAGCAGCCAGGGGTTGTCGACGGGGCTGGGTATACCCAACCTGGAGTCCATAAGTTCCAGTGCGGCGATACCGTCGAGATCGCGGAAGATGCGGCTGGCCTCCACAAGCTGGTCTAGATCATCGAATCCGGTGATTGCGGCGACGCGGTGCTGGGGAACCGGCCGCAGGCGGAGCTCGAGGGCCGTGATGACGCCCAGGGTGCCCTCGGCCCCGACGAACAGGCTGGTCAAGTCGTAGCCGGTGTTATCGGCACGAACATCGCTGTGGCGCTCCATGATCGAGCCGTCGGGTAGCACCACCTGGACGCCGATGACCTGCTCACGCATGTTGCCGTACTGCACCGTGCGGAGCCCGCCTGCATTGGTGGATGCCATGCCTCCGACGGTGGCGGAGTCGCGTGATCCGATGTCGACGCCGAACTGCAGGTTCTCCTTGGCGGCGGCCTGTTGCAGTACGGCGAGTGTGACACCCGCGTCTACACGAACTCGCCGGTCGACGGTGTCGATGGGACCGATATCGGTGAGCCGTTCGGTGGAGAGCAGTACGTCGTCGTGTTCAGGTACGGTCCCGGCCACCATCGAGGTGCGCCCGCCCTGGGTGGTAACCGGCTGTCCATGTTCCTTGCAGGTCTGCAGGATTGCGGCGACTTCCTCCGTGGAACCGGGTCGCACCAGAATGCTTGCCGCACCGCTGTAGCGTCCGGTGTGGTCGACCACGCGCCCCGCCAACACGTCTGCGTCAGTGCTGACATACCGATCGCCGACGATCTGGACGAGGGCATCGACGAGCGCAGACATGGACTTCAGTGTGGCACGGCGCTATTGGTCGGGTCAGGACTTAGCGCTAGAAACGCCCCAAGCTCCACCAGCCCATCGGGGGTGGCGGGCAGATACTTGGTCAACGCGGGAGAACGCACGATGGTCGCCTGGTACTTCGCCCGACTGATCGCCACGTTCAACCGATTGCGATTCAGCAGGAAGGACATTCCGCGCGGTACATCATCGACGGCCGACGCGGTCATCGACACGAATACCACCGGCGCCTGGCGGCCCTGGAACTTGTCGACGGTCCCCACCAGTACGCCGTCCAGTCCGGCGGCGGCCAGCGCGCTCCGCAGCGTCAACACCTGTGCGTTGTACGGCGCGACCACCAACACGTCGGACTGCTCCAACGCCCGGGTGCCGGATTCATCGGTCCAGTCCACGCCGATCAGCGCCGCGATCTCGCCCGCGATTGCCTCGGCTTCCTGCAGGCTGCTGGTGGCATTGCCCTCATGGTCGACCAGTAGCGTCCGAACCCCCGGGGCACACCCGGCGAGCTCACGCGTAGGTGCCGCAGACTCAAGCTCTCCGTCATAGGAGAGCTGCGAAACCTGTTGGCATAGCGCAGGGTGCATCCGATACGAACGCTCCAGGAAGTAGCCGCGCGATGCGGGCAACGCGCCGTGCCCCTCCACCAGCCAGCCCAGCGCCGAGGTGTCCACGGGTTCGGGATGCACGCCCTGCGACACTTGGGGCAGCTGTTGCGGGTCGCCCAGGAGCAGCAGATTCTGTGCTCCGCGCGCCACCGCCAGGGTGTTGGCGAGGCTGAACTGACCCGCCTCGTCGATCACCAGCAGGCGCAGCACGTCATCGGCGACTCGGGTGGTATTCGCGAAATCCCATGCGGTGCCACCGATCACGGCGCCCACGCTTGCATGTGAAGCGATGAACCCGGCGTAGTCGCTGTCCCGTATCTGTGTCCAGGCCGCATCCCCGCTGTACGGCGATGCCTTCTTGGCGACGCGCTCGGGCGGCACCCCGGCCGTCACCACCTGATCCAACAGGTGCTCCACGACTGCATGAGATTGGGCCACCACCCCAACCAGCCATCCGTCCCGCGTCACCAGCTCGGCGATGACGCGCGCCGCGGTGAACGTCTTGCCGGTGCCGGGTGGTCCGTGCACGGCAAGGTACGAGGAATCCAGGTCGCGTAGCGCGGCCGCGATGGCTCCGACATACCCGTCGTCACTCGCCGGCGGCAATGAACCACCACGGGGGTTGCGGCGCAACAGGATATCGAGTGAGGCGGTCTCGGGCATGGTGGGCAGCCCGTTCGCAACGTTATCGGCGACGTCATCGATAGCGGCCTCGAGCGCCTTCGTCATGACCGGCGATCCGGGAGCCAAAGCCATTGGCACCGCATGAAATGGTTCGCCGTTCTTGGGTGTGAGTTCCTGAATCGTCACATCGACGGGGACACCGCCGGATTCGGTGATCTCCAGGACAGTCGCGGAACCGGCTGCCCGGCGATCCGGGTCCCCGTCACCTAACCCGGGCGGTGCCGGCGGTTCATAGAGCGCGTAGATGCTCTCGTCGAGGACTCCACCGGCCAGATCTCCCGTCACCTTCAGATGCCGCCGCAACTTGCGCTGCTTGCCCGATTTGTGCCAGTCCTCGACCAGCTCGGCAGTGTCGACGATGAATACTCCGGCGGTATCGGCCCACTCATCGACTGGATTGTTGAGTCTGTCGAAGTGGCTCCACCAGAATGGTTTTCGTTCCCGGGTGTGATACCCGCGCGCCGCCGACACCATTGCTGCGGCGGTCTGTTCGGCGGTTCGGTCCAATGGAGCGCCGTCCCCGACGAATCCGGCAAGCGCCAGTCCTACGGAGTCGGCTACCTGCTCGTCCTCGTCGCCACCTGCGTTAGCCGGGGACGACAAATGGGTGATGCCGTGCTCGAAGGCCCGAACCAGTAGCCAATCCCGCAGCTTGCGGGTGGACGCGCAGTCATACCGGTTGTATTCGGCGATGGAGTCCAGCACCTCCTGTGCCGCCGGATCGCCGTTATCGCGAAGTGCGCAATAACGCGCGTACTCGTTGATCGAGTCCACGGCGGTGGTGACCTCGCCGGAACGCTTCCCGGAATCGATGAACAACGGTTCTAGCGCCTTCAGCCCGTAGCCGCTGCTGCCCGATCGAATGCTCTTGCGCACAATGGGATACAAGTCGACCAGTACGTTAGCGCGCAGCAGATCGTCAATCTGTTCCTCACCCAGGCCGTACCTTCCGGCCAGACGCAGCAGCGCCGTCTTCTCATACGCGGCGTAGTGGTAGACGTGCATCCCCGGATAGCGGCGTCGGCGCTTGGCCACCAGGTCCAGAAAGGTGGTCAGCGCCTTGCGTTCACTGTGGCGATCGTGAGCCCAAATCGGCCGGAACTTCTCGTTGCCGGATCTGTCGTATTCGAGAACGCCGAACAGGTATTCCAGCCCCCACTGCACACCGTCCTCGGTCCACAGCGGGTCGCCCTCGAAGTCGAAGAAGATGTCTCCGGGGTTGGGTGCGGGCAGTGTGCCCAACGGAACAGCGTCGGCTACCTCGAATTGCGGTGTACCACTGTCACGTTGGAGAACCTGCAGACGTGCCTGCGCAGTGAGCTGCTGGAGGCTGCGGGCCGAGAGGTCGGTGACCGGCTCGGTGCGCTCGGCGAGCTCGGTGACGGTGCTGACGTCCGCATCGAGCAGTGTTGCCCGCTGGCTGACCCGCAGGCCCGCGACCAGCAGCAGGTCATCGGTGCGTTCGACCTCCGGCTCGCATACCGGGCAGCGGAAGCATGCCCGCACCCCGTCGTCGGACCACCGCACCGGACCACCACCCGCAAGATGGCGATCGAGCAACTCCTGCAACTGGATTCGCCGCTGTCGGTATACCCCGACCAGATCGGCCGCTGGATAGTCGACGGCCGAACGGTCACCCAAGATCAGCCGCACCTCATCGGACACCGGTACACCCGTCGTCGCCAGGCTGTCGGCGTAGGCCGCCAACTGGAGCAGGGCGGTCACCTTGGCGCTGCGGGCCAACTTGGTATCGCACACTCGGTAGCGATCGTCCTCACGGACCACGAAATCGGCGAAACCGACGAATCGCCCGTCGAACATCGCGGCCTGGTACACCACGGGATGGCCCTCGTCGAAGGCCTGCCTGGTCTGCGTTGCAACGCTATGAAGGCCGTCGAGTGTGAACGTGGGGAAGGGAATGCTGGCTACCCCGGTACCGAAACGCCGCTGCAGCTCGGCAAGGTGATGCGCCTCGTGGGCATCACCCAAAGTTGCGGTGCGAGCCAGTAGTTCGTCGTCGCGCGGGGGTGCCGGTCCCCAGCCGAGTTTGGCGTCGAAGGCGCGCAGCAGGGCGTATTCACAGCGTGCGGCGGAGGCAAGATCCGAAGCGCTGTAGACGACCCGGTCGTCGAGGACGAACACCCGCTCACTGTATGTGCTGGCACCGACGGATCCGTTCTACTGCCCGGCCTGTTGCACCTTTTCCACGCCAGATCCGTTCCAGCGGAAGGACACCACGCTCTCCAGGCCGGGGATGCCGTTGGAGAAGTTGAGCACCACGGTGTCCAACGTGCTCGCTGATAGGTCGATCGCGTTATACCCGTAGGTGTCGGGGACGCCGTGGGAGATCACAGTGCCCAGGTGGAAGAACACCGCGCGGGTAGGGGGCTGCGGCTCGTGAGTGTCACTGGCGACGATGATCGCTGACAACGGAGCGCACTTGTTGTAGTTCCCCGCCACCGGTACCGGATTCCACTTGGTCTCGCTATTGGGCCCGGGCGGTAGTAGGGCGATGGCCGCCGCGATGGCCGGATCCTTCACGTTGACCGCACAGTCGTCGTTGAGCGACGGCGGCGGCTTGGGCTTGCCCGTAATGCCAGGTGATGATGGAGGGGACGTGATGGTGTTCGTCGGCGTCTTGGACACCGTGCTGTCGCCACCGGTACATGCGCAAGCGAGCATAAGCACCGTCGTCAGCGCCGGCAGTGTTGTGGCTAGAACCATCCTTCGCACGGCCCCGCACACTACCGACATTTACCGGCCACGCCATGGAGGCGGGAGTTTTGCGTGGTTGCGCCTAGACTTCATAGCGCAATGACCTCCCCAGATACCGCCGCGCCGGACACCGACGAGTCGCAGGCGCACACAGCGGACACCACCGTCACCTTCGCGGACCTGCAGATAGCCCCTGCGGTGCTCCGTGCGGTGTCCGACGTCGGATATGAGACGCCCTCGGCGATCCAGGCCGCCACCATCCCGCCGCTGCTGGCGGGCTCGGATGTGGTGGGCTTGGCGCAGACCGGAACAGGGAAGACGGCGGCCTTCGCCATCCCGATCCTGTCGAGAATCGACCTGACCTCCAAGAACACCCAGGCGCTGGTGCTCGCGCCCACCCGTGAGCTGGCCTTGCAGGTCGCCGAGGCCTTCGGCCGCTACGGTGCCCATCTGCCCAAGCTGAATGTGCTGCCCATCTATGGCGGCCAGTCCTACGTGGTGCAGTTGTCCGGGCTCAAGCGCGGCGCTCACGTGGTCGTCGGCACTCCCGGTCGCGTCATCGACCACCTGGAGCGGGGAACTCTTGACTTGTCGCACCTGGATTATTTGGTGCTCGACGAGGCCGACGAGATGCTCACCATGGGGTTCGCCGAGGACGTCGAGCGCATCCTGGCCGACACCCCCGAGTACAAGCAGGTGGCCCTGTTCTCGGCCACCATGCCCGCGACCATCCGGCGGCTGACCAAGAAGTATCTGCACGATCCGGTCGAGATCAAGGTCGAGGCGAAGACTTCCACCGCCGAAAACATCACCCAGCGCTTCATCCAGGTGGCCGGACATCGCAAAATGGACGCGCTCACCCGGATCCTCGAGGTCGAGGCCTTCGAGGCGATGATCGTGTTCGTCAGGACAAAACAGGCCACCGAGGAGGTGGCCGACAAGCTCAAGGCGCGCGGGTTCTCGGCGGCCGCGATCAACGGCGATATCAACCAGTCACAGCGCGAGCGCACCATCAATGGATTGAAGAGCGGTGCCATCGACATCCTCGTTGCCACCGATGTCGCCGCGCGCGGTCTGGACGTTGAGCGCATCTCCCACGTGCTGAACTATGACATTCCGCACGACACCGAGTCGTATGTCCACCGCATCGGACGCACCGGTCGCGCGGGCCGCTCGGGGACGGCGGTGTTGTTTGTGTCGCCGCGTGAGCGACACCTACTCAAGGCCATCGAGAAGGCCACCGGCGCCAGGCTGGCCGAGGAGCCGCTGCCGTCGGTCGACGATGTCAACGCCCAGCGTGTGACCAAATTCCGCGATGCCATCACGGCTGCGCTCGCGACCCCGGAGACCGAGCTCTTCCGTCGGCTTGTGGAGGACTACGAACGCGATAACGACGTGCCGGTGGCCGATATCGCCGCGGCGCTGGCGGTGCTGTCGCGCGACGGTGAGCAGTTCCTGCTGAAACCCGATCCACCCCGCGATCCGCGCCAGGAGCGCCAAGAGCGTGGGGAGCGCCCCGAGCGCGGGTCCCGCGAGGCACGTCCAAAAACTCCTGGTTTGGCGACGTACCGCATCGCCGTCGGTAAGCGGCACAAGGTGATGCCCGGTGCCATCGTGGGGGCGATAGCCAATGAAGGCGGTCTGCACCGCAGCGATTTCGGGCATATCACCATCCGCCCCGACCACTCGCTTGTTGAATTGCCCGCCAAGATGTCGCCCAAGACGCTGAAGGCTCTGGAGAGCACCCGGATCTCGGGTGTGCTCATCGAGCTGCGGCCCGCGGATAGTTCCGATGGCGCCGCGCGTCCCGACCGCAAGTACACGGAACGCAAGCATCCCGACCGTAAACACGCCGGCCACGAGCATGCGGGCGCGAAGAGGCCGAAGCGGTCTCCGAAAAAGCCGTGACCGCTGTGACCGAGGCCCGTCGCGCCCCGGTTGCGAAGGGTTCGGGGCGTGTCGAGGCACTAACGGGGATCCGGGCGGTGGCCGCGACGCTCGTGGTGGCCACCCATGCGGCCTACAGCACCGGCAACTATGTGGTCGACGGGGTGTCGCCGTGGCGGGCCTATCTGCATCTGCTGCAATCCCGGCTGGAGATCGGCGTGCCGATCTTCTTTGTGTTGTCGGGTTTTCTGCTGTTCCTGCCCTGGGTGCGGGCCGCCGCCGACGGTACCGCGTCACCCTCGGTGAAACGCTATGCCTGGCACAGGTTTCGGCGCATCATCCCGGCCTACTGGATTCTGGTGGCCATCGCCTACATCTGGTATCACATACGGGATCAGTACCCCAACCCTGGACACACCTGGCTGGGTCTGCTCCGAAACCTCACGCTCACACAGATTTACACCTCTAACTACGGATATCGCTATATCCATCAAGGGATGACGCAGATCTGGAGCCTTGCCGTGGAGGCGGCGTTCTATGTCGCACTGCCGTTCCTGGCGTGGCTGCTAGTCAAGAAACTCTGTGGGGGACACTGGCGACCGGTGCGGTTGCTCGGCGGCCTTGCTGCGCTTGCCTTGGTAACCCCGCTGTGGATGACGCTGGTGTACACCGTTAGCGCCCTTCCTGACGGCTCGAAGCTGTGGCTACCGGCGTATCTGTCGTGGTTCGTGGGCGGCATGATTCTGTCCGTGCTGGCCGTCGTGGGTGTGCGCTGCTATGCGATGGTGACGGTTCCGCTGGCGATAATCTGCTACCTGATCGTCTCGACGAGGATCGCGGGGGACCCCACCACATCACCCTGGGCGCTGCCGCAGGCATTGACGAAATCGATCTTCTACGCAGTGATCGCGACGCTGCTCGTTGCCCCCGCCGGGCTGGGGGACAACGGTTGGTATGTCAGGTTTCTCGCCTCGCGGCCCATGGTGTGGTTGGGCGAGATCTCGTACGAGCTGTTCCTCATTCACATGATTCTGATGGAAATCGTGATGGTCGACCTGCTGCACTACCACGTCTACACCGGGTCGGTGGTTATCGTGTTCCTGGTGACGATGGTGGTCAGCGTGCCCGCTTCGTGGCTGATACACCGGACCGTGCAGGTGCTGCTGCGATGGGGCCCACCTCTGCGGAAATCACTGGCGCGACGAACTCGGTGATCAGCGTCCGCTCGTCCTCCGGGTTCTCCTCGGGAAAGGCCAGTAGGGAGACGATTACCCTGACGTACCACTTGGCTTTGAGATGAGTCTCGGTAGTGACGCCGTCGGAGGACACGAAGGCCGACACCATCGCGTTGATGACCTCGGAGTGCAGGCCAAGTGATCCGCCGAAGTTCTCGCCGGGGCGGAACCAGGCCGACAGGGTGGGGTCCTCCCGTACGAGCCGCAGAGATACCAGCATCGCTTCGACGAGGCGCTCCGCCGGCTCGTCGATATCGGCGACGGCCTGCGTGACCTGCCGGGTGAGGTTTCCGGCCGCGCGGTGCACATACGCGATATGCAGCGCATCGCGATTCTCGAAATACCGGTACAGCGTCGCGCGGGAACAGCCAGCGGCCTTGGCGATCTCGTTCATGCCGACGACGGCGACGCCGTCCCGGGCGAACAGCTCGGCGGCGGCGTCGAGGATCTTCTCCGCGGCTACCGAGGTGCGGGTGTCGCCAAGCCAGCTCATGCTGATTCATTCTCTTCGCGCAAGCGGCTCATCGGACCATCATCCCAGGCGGATGGGCACCGTCAGGGGCCTCCGCACATACGAGCCGTCAGCCCACGTGACGCCGTCGAGATCGATTTCGAAATCCGGGATTCGGTTGAGTAATTCCTCCAACGCGATACGCGACTGCATGCGCGCTGCGGCGGCCCCCAGGCAGTGGTGGTTGCCGTGACTGAACGTGAGGATATTGCGCGGTTTCCGGAGGATATCTAATACGCCTGCGTTGTCGCCATATTCGCGTTCGTCACGGTTGCCGCTGCCGTAGAGCAGTAGCGCCCGGCGTCCGGCGGGGATGGTGGTATCGCCGATGGTGACATCGCGGGTCGCGGTGCGGGCCAATCCCTGCACCGGGGAGGTGAGGCGCAGGAATTCCTCCACGGCGCCGGGGATGAGCGATGGATCGTCGATCAACTTTTGGCGTTCTTCGGGGTATTGGTGCAGCAGTTGTATTGCACCGCCGAGCATTCCGGTGGTGGTGTCGTTTCCGCCGGTGACCATGGTGAAGGCGAAGCCGAGGATCTGGAGAGTCCCACTAATATCTCCGTCGGCTCCGACCCCCGCGGCGACCAGGTGAGAGACGGTGTCGTCCTCGGGTTCAACACGTCGCCGCTCAATGAGGCCGCTGAAATACATCATCAGCTCGCCGATGGTCTGGGCGACCTCGCCTTGCATGGCCTCCAAGTCGATGGCACCACCGGATGCCGCCGCCACGATGCCGTCGGTCCAGGCGTCAAACTGTGTGCGGTCCTCTTCGGGCACCCCGAGATAGTGTGCGACGACCATTGAGGGCAGCGGTTTGAAGAGCTCGACGACAATATCGCCCTCGCCACGTTCCTTGAGGCGCTCAAGGCGTTCCACGACGAACTCGCGCACCTTGGGTTCGACGGCGGTGACCTGACGTGGGGTGAACCCGCGTGACACCAGCTTGCGGAAGTCTGTGTGCGTCGGGGGATCTTGCATGACGAATGGCGGGTTGTCGCCCATACCAGTCTTTTCCAGGTCGCCGTACATGACGGTGAGGCCCTTGGCGGAAGAGAAGGTTTCCCAGTCGCGTGCGGCGTCGTAGATGTCGGCATGCCGGGTCAGCACGTAGTAGTCGTCCTCCGGAGCGTGTTCGGGCACCACGCGATGCACTGGGTCGTCATGGCGTAACGCGGCATACATCGGCCATGGATTGGTCCAGTTATCGGAGGCTCCGGGGATGTAACGCGGCACAACGCTGTGAGACACATCGACTGACATGTCTTATGTGTAAGGCATATGACAGAAGGTGTCAAGGTTCCATCTTCCTCGACACGCCGTGTTTTGCGTGCGTATCTAGGGAAACGCGTCGTAAACCGGAGTCTCGGTGGACTGGAACAGTCAGATCAGCGTGCCGGGGTTGAGAATGCCGTCCGGGTCGAGTGCCTGTTTGATGCGGCGGTTGACCTCCAGCACCTCCGGGCCAACCTGGCTGCCCAGCCACGGCTTCTTGAGCCGTCCGACGCCGTGCTCGCCGGTGATGGTGCCGCCGAGCGATACCGCCAGATTCATGATCTCGCCGAAAGCGGCGTGGGCGCGTCGGGATTCGTCGGGGTCGTTGGGGTTGTACACGATGAGCGGGTGCGTGTTGCCGTCACCGGCGTGTGCGATCACCGAGATGAGCAAAAGATGTTGTGCAGCAATGGCTTCCACACCCTCAACTAGCTCGGCGAGCTTCGGCAGCGGGACACCCACGTCCTCGAGCAGCAGGGGCCCCTTGGCCTCTATCGCGGGAATTGCGAACCTGCGGGCCGCGACGAAGGCCTCGCCCTCTTCCTGATCGTCGGTGGAAAAGACTTCGGCGGCACGATGTTCGGTAAAGATCCTGGAGATCAGCTCGGCGTCCTCGGCCGAGGTTCGACCGCGTTCATCGGATCGGGCCACCAGCATCGCGGCGGCGGTGCGGTCCAGCCCCATCTTCAGTTTGTCCTCGACGGCGTTGATCGCGACCGAGTCCATGAATTCCAACATCGACGGCCGGATCTGAGCGGTGATTGCAAGCACGGCATCGGCAGCGTCGATCACCGAATTGAATGTTGCCACCACGGTGCACGGGGGTGGCTGTGGGGGGAGCAGCCGCAGGGTGACCTCGGTAATGACGCCCAGGGCGCCCTCGCTGCCCACGAACAGTTTGGTAAGGCTCAGTCCCGCAACATCTTTGAGTCGTGGGCCGCCCAGCCTCAGGATGGTTCCGTCGGCCAGCACGACGTGCATGCCCAGCACGTAGTCGGTAGTGACGCCGTATTTGACGCAGCACAGCCCGCCGGCATTGGTGGCGATATTGCCGCCGATACTGCAGATCTCGAATGACGAGGGGTCGGGTGGATACCAGAGTCCGTGCTCGGTCGCGGCGGCCTTCACCTCTGCATTCAGGGCTCCGGGTTGGGCGATGGCCACCCGGGTGGTGTTGTCGATCGTGATGGCGCGCATCCGTTCGGTTGACAGCACAATGGCGCCGTCCTGTGCGGTGGAGCCGCCCGACAAACCGGTTCCGGCGCCCCGCGGTACGACCGCAATGTGATGCGCGCTTGCCCAGCGCAGTGTCTCGGACACCTGTTCGGTACTGCTCGGACGCACCACCGCCAGTGGCATACCCGCTTCCGGGTCGAAGGCACGGTCTTGCCGGTACGACGCGGTGATATCGGGGTCGGTGATGACCGCACCGTCTCCTAGGAGATCGGAGAGCTCAGGGAGCGCGGTCGGGCTCATATCATTCGCGCGGTCGCGCCGGCGTCGATCGGCAGCACGGTGCCGGTGATGTGTGCGCTGCCTTCGTGGGCCAGAAACAACACGGCGCGGGTGACTTCCTCGGGTTTGAGGAAGGGCGAGTATTGCAGGTGCAGCGAGGCGAAGACGGACTCGACGTCCTTGAGGGTCGGCTTCTCCAGATCTGGTCGCATGGTGCCCCAGACGAAATCGTTTTGGGTCATGGGGGTTTCGATATTGCCCGGCGCGACGGCGTTGACGGTGATGCCATACCCAACGAGGTCGTGCGCGGCGACCTTGGTCAATCCGATGACACCCCATTTTGACGAGACATAGGAGGCCTGAGCCCAGGTCGCACTATGCCCGAGCATCGAGGAGACCGTGATGATCCGGCCGTAATTACGTTTGATCATCCCGGGCGCGACGGCCGAGATGGTGTTGAAGGTGCCGGTCAGATTTGTCCCGATCACCTCGTCCCACTGCGCCGATTCGACGTCCGGCAGCAGTGCGATGGTGCTGACCCCGGCATTGGCGATCGCGATATCGATACCGCCGAGCGAGTCTTCGACCTCGGCGACGAAGGCCTCCAGGGCCGGACGGTCGGTGACGTTGAGCTTCGTCGAGATACACCGGCGTCCGGTGGCTTTCACCAAGTCCACCGTCTCGGCAAGATCGTCCTCGGTCGCCAGCGGGTACCCGACGACATCGCTGTTCTCGCATCTGTCGCAGAGCGCGATATCGGCGCCCGCCTCGGCAAGCGCGAGGGCGTGCGAGCGACCCATGCCACGCGCGCCGCCGGTGATCAGTGCAATTTTTCCCTCGAAGTCAGCCACGAGCCGACCTTACAAGGGCAGCTCTTCTCGCTGGTCCAACTCCCGTAATACGGGCATCCGGGTGCTGGCGATCGCGATGAGAAGCATGGGCACGCCAAGAATCGTCAGCGTCGATGCGATACCGAACTTGTCGGCGATCGGTCCGGCGAGCATGAATCCCAATGGCCCGGCGCAATACGCGGAGGAGGTCGTGACACCCACGACACGGCCACGCAGATGCTCGGGGGAGCGCGTCTGCATCACGTAGTTGGCGATCGGCGCCACTGGCCCGTAGATGAATCCCAGGCATGCACACAGCACCAACAGCACCGCGAGGGGTGGTAACAGCGACATGCCCAATGTCGTTATCCCTGCCGTGAATACGGCACAGAGCATGATGGTTCGACGCTTGAAGTAGGTCACCATCGTGGCGTAGCCGAGCGCTCCGATGAGCCCGCCGACGGAGATTGCCATCAGCACCCAGCCGAGCTGCTGCGGTGCCCCGATATCGCTGAAGTACTTGGGGAACAACACGCTTTCGATCGGCAGGTACAGCGCGGTGATCGCCATGTCCACCAGTGCAAGGGTGCGCAATATCTTTACGTCCCAGACGAATTTCAGCCCCTCGACCGCGCCACTGAAAATGCCCGTGGGCCTGGCGTCGGTGGCCGGTTTGCCGGAACCGTCGACCCGCAGGAATGCGATCGCGAGGATCGACACCACAAAGGTGGCCGCCGTGGCCCACATGGTGTTGACGCCCCCGATAGAGGCGATGAGCAGGCCGCCCAGGCCCGGCCCCACGATGTACGCGACGTTGAAGGTCGCCTCGTAGAGGCTGTTCATCCGGTCGAGTGACCAGCCCGCGGCCTTGGCGGCGGCGGGCAGCATTGATTCGCGAGCGGTGATTCCGGCGGGGTCGAAGATCGCGCCGATTGCGGCGAGGGCCGCGAGCAGGGGGACGCTGAGCCCGGTCGTCATCGCCAGAATTGGTATGGCCGAGACCGATAGCAGCGAGAGGACGTCGGACGCGATGGACATCTTGCGACGCCCGAAGAAATCGACGGCGGTCCCCGCGATCAGGGTCGAGAAGACCAGCGGCAGTGTTCCGGCGGCCGCGACAAGGGCTGCATCTGCCGCGGATCCGGTGCGCTGCAGTACGAGCCAGGGGAGCGCGACGATCGATATGCCGTTGCCGATGGCGGCGACGACGGCTGCGAAGAGCAGCAGGAGCACCGGTCGGCGATTCACCTGATTGATTGTCGGCGAATCCGCCGTCGGAGTGGACATGTCGCCCGAAATTTAGCAGCGACCTGCACGCAGGGTCGAGCCATTTTCTTTGGTTGAAACCGGCGTCCGGCTAGTTGGCTTGGACTGCCTCGCGGATGATGCGGGCGGTCCCCTCCAGATCAGGATCGCGACGGACGACGAATCCCTTTGCGAAGGAGAGTTTGTCGCCGCCATGGCGGGGCACCACGTGCAGATGAGCGTGCATGACGGTTTGGAATGCGACACGGCCGTCGTTGAGCGCAAGGTTGGTGCCATCGCTGCGTAGTTCCGAACCTCGGATGGCGTTGGCGATCCGCTGTCCCACCGTCATGAGGGCGGCCGCATCATCGGGCTTTAGGTCGATGAGGTCCTGTGCGTGGGCCTTCGGGATCACCAGCGTGTGTCCGCGGGTGATGGGGCGGATGTCGAGGAACGCGAGTGTTGCCTCGTCCTCGTACACGCGAAAGGAGGGTGACTGTCCGGCGACAATGGCGCAAAAGACACACGACATGAGCACACCGTAATGGGCCACTGGCGCGCCAACTCGGTTGGCTTGGCTGATCACCGAGGGACACCGGCACTAGCTCTCAATTCTGGGTTACTTGTCGGTGGGTGTCGTTAGTATTCGCACATGTGTTCGATTGAGGTGTTGGAGGTGGCGGTTGGTGCCTACTGCGCTGGGTCGATCGATGGGCTCAGCGCTTCTGAGGCCTTGATGATGTTGGAGCGGGTGGAGGTGGTGCAGCGCCGCCTGTCCGCGAAAGCGTTGGGGCTGGTTCCGGCGCTGGTGACGCAGTGTTCACCGGTGGAGTTGGGTGGTACGTCGTTTCCGGACGTGATCGCGCGGCGGTTGCATATCAGCAAGGGTGCGGCGCGTCGGCGGATCGCGGATGCCGCACAGTTGGCGCCGCGCTGCGCGCTCACGGGCGAGAAGTTGGCGCCGATGTTGCCGAATGTGGCTGCCGCGCTGCGTGTGGGTGAGATGGGTGAGGAGCAGGTGCGGATCGTCCGCGGCTTCTTCGATCGGCTCCCGGTCGTGGTGGATGCGCCGACCCGGATGATGGCGCTACTGAATCCGGACGGGGAGTTTTCCGAGGCCGAGCGCGCGCGTCGGCGGGGCGTCACGATCGGTTCGCAGGGCTTTGATGGCATGTCCCCGATATCCGGTTTGTTGGATCCGGAGACCCGCGCCTATTTGGATGCGGTGTTCTCGAAACTGGCCGCCCCCGGCATGTGCAATCCGAGCGACGAGACTCCCCTGGTGGATGGGGAACCGTTGACCGAGGCTGCTGAGCGCGATACCCGTACCGGTACGCAACGCAACCACGACGCCCTACGCGCCACGCTGGCCTGCGGTGAACTCGGCTCCCATCACGGACTGTCCGTCACGGTCGTGGTCTCGACCACCCTGCGGCGTCGCATTCTCATTGCGTTCGACGAGAACGGGATCCGTCCGCTCTACCTGGACGGATTAGCGCGTCAAGCCGCCGAGACTCTTGAGGCGGCAGACCGATGAATACCGAAGATGCGCAGTACGCTGGTGTCATGCCTGGTAAGGAAATCGACAAGGCGCGTGCCAATGCCGCGCTCTCGGTGATCCGTCAGCACCCCGGGATGGTGTTGTTCGCCGCCGTCCCCGCGCTGGCAGTTCTCGGAGCCGTGTGGTGGATCGCGGGCCTGGGTTGGGCGATCCTGCTCGCCGCGGTCATCGTGGTCGCAGGCGGCGCCGCGATCGTTATGCGTCGCAGCTGATTTAGCACCCTTCGCGGATCTGGCGGCTTGAGTCGTTCGCTCTCGGTGAAAGCCGTTGCATTGCCTTTGTAACAGCGTAATTTTGTAATCATGAAACAACATCAACACGCCGATGCCGCGGACGCCGCGGATTGGTTCGCGGGACGCCTGCCCGGCAGCTGGTTCAGTGGTGACCCCGAGGTGGTCGTCGACCGCGAAGAAATCACCGTCATCGGTCGATTGCCCGCCGATGAGGGAGCCAAACAGAGTGAGGCACGCGCATCGGGCCGCGCCTCCCGCTTCCGGGAAGAGACCCGCTCCGAACGAATGCGTATCGCGGACGAGGCTCAGGGCCGCTACGAGCGCAAGGTCTCCTGGGGCGTAGAGATTGGGCCCGACGAGGCTGCGGAACGAATCCTCTTCACGCACATCGCAGTTCCGGTGATGACTCGGCTGCGTCAACCAGAACGCCAGGTGCTCGACACCCTGGTCGAGGCCGGCGTCGCGCGGTCGCGCTCCGACGCGTTGGCGTGGGCAGTACGGCTGGTTGGTGAACACGCCGAGGACTGGCTCGAGAAGCTCCGCGCCGCGATGACCGAAGTTCGCGATGTGCGTACCCAGGGACCGCAGCTCTAAGCCTGGGTCATCGCGAAGTAGGCCCCGCGGCGGGCGAGCAGTTCCGCATGGGTACCGCTCTCAACGATGCTGCCGTCGTCCATCACCACGATCCGGTCCGCATCACGGATCGTGGAAAGCCGGTGGGCGATAATGAAACTCGTCCTGTCTCGGCGCAGCTCGGCCATCGCCCGCTGAATCCTCAGCTCGGTGCGGGTATCCACCGAACTGGTCGCCTCGTCGAGTATCAGCAGCTGCGGGCGCGCTAGGAACGCTCGCGCGATGGTGATCAACTGTTTCTCCCCGGCACTGATGTTCTCACCGTCGTCGGCGATCCTGGTGTCATAACCATCGGGAAGTGTCTGCACGAACCGGTCCACATAGGAGGCACGCGCCGCCTCCCGGATATCGGCCTCGGATGCCCCAGGGCGCCCGTAGGCGATGTTCTCGGCGACGGTGCCGCCGAACAGCCAGGTGTCCTGCAGCACCATGCCTACCCGCGACCGTAGATCTTTTCGGCTCATCGTCGAGATATCCACGCCGTCAAGCAGTATCCGCCCCGAGTCGACATCGTAGAAGCGCATCAGCAGGTTCACCAGCGTGGTCTTTCCCGCCCCGGTCGGCCCGACGATCGCCACCGTCTGTCCCGGTTCGACGCGCAGTGACAGCTCGTCGATAACCGCAGTATCGGGGGAGTAGCCAAAGCTTATGTTCTCGAACTCGACCCTGGGGGACCCGAAAGGAGCGGTGGCCGGCATCGCTGCGTCCGGTGCTTCTTCATCGGCATCGAGTAGCTCGAAAACCCTTTCGGCGCTGGCCAGTCCCGATTGCAAGGTGTTGTACATCGCCGCTACCTGCGTCAGTGGCTGGTTGAATTGCCGCACGTACTGGGTGAACGCCTGGATGCTGCCCAGGGTCAGGTCCCCAGACGCCACCGTGAGGCCGCCCATCACCGCCACCGCTATATAGCTCAGGTTCCCAATGAACGCGGTCGCGGGCGACACCAATCCCGAGAAGAACTGCGCACCAAAGGCGCTGCGGTACACCTTGGCATTCGCATCAGCGAACGCCTCCTCTGCCGATGCTCGATGCCCGTACGTCTTGACGATGGTGAAACCGCTGTACGTCTCCTCGATATGCGCGTTGAGCTTCCCGGTGTTGGCCCATTGCGCCACGAATAGCCGTTGGGACCTGCGGGCGATGGCGCGTGTCACCCACAGCGACAACGGCACCGTCGTGAGCGTGATTAGGGCCAGCAGTGGTGAAATGCTGAGCATCATCGCCAGCACGGCGACCAGCGTCAGCATGGAGCTCAATAGTTGATTGATGCTCATCTGCAGCGACGTCTGAATATTGTCCACGTCGTTGGTTACCCGGCTGAGAATCTCGCCACGCTGCCGGGAATCGAAGTACGACAAAGGAAGTCGATGCAGCTTATCCTCCACGTTTGCGCGCAACGAAACCACGGTGCGCTGGACCGTGACGTTGAGAAGCCGCGCCTGTGCCCAGGCCAACAAGCCGGCTCCCAGATACAAGGCCAAGGCCAACGCCAACGTCATACCCACCGCACGGAAGTCGACACCCACCCCGGGCGTGACATTCATCCCGGAAAGCAACTGTGCGAACTGCCCATCGCCGCGTGCGCGGACGGCCTCGATGGCCTGCTCCTTGGTGAGCCCCGCAGGCAGCTCCCTGCCCATCACCCCGTTGAACAACAGATCCGTTGCGTGCCCCAGGATCCGCGGCCCAATCACCCCGATCGCGATGCCAGTCATCGACAGCGTGATCACTACGGCCGTCAGAAATCGTTGCGGAGCAAGACGCTTCACCATCCGTATCGCAGTGCCGCGGAAGTCCCGCGAACGTTCTGTCGGTCCCTGCTGTACGCCCCGAAAACCAATCGCCCGCGTCACGGTGCAGGATCCTCTTCGCGCGGCCGACCCATCGGTGGCGACACCGCCTGTGAATCGCAGATCTCCCGGTACATCCCGCAGCAGCCCAACAGTTGGGCATGAGTACCCACCGCTGCCACCCGACCGTCCTCCAGCACCACGATCTGGTCGGCGTCAACGATTGTCGAGACCCGTTGCGCCACCACAATGACCGTCGCATCGGTAGAGATAGCGCGAAGCGCTTCCCGTAGTCGCGCATCGGTGCGTACATCCAGCGCCGAGAACGCATCATCGAACAGATAGATACTGGGACGGCGGATCACCGCGCGCGCAATGGCGATGCGCTGACGCTGACCACCCGAGAAGTTGATTCCGCCCTGCGACACTGGCATCTGCAGCCCCGAAGCGTGCGCTTGGACGAAATCAGCTGCCTGTGCAATCCGTAGCGCCTCCCACATCTCATCCTCGGTGGCATCCGACTTGCCGTAGCGCAGATTGCTTTCCACCGTGCCGGAGAACAGATATCCCCGTTGGGGGACCAAACCCATAACCGTCCAAAGGCTTTCGGGGTCATAGTGGCGGACGTCGTGACCGCTCACGCGTACTGAGCCTGCCGTCACGTCGTGCAGGCGGGGGACCAAGGACACCAGCGTGCTCTTGCCGCATCCCGTCGCACCCACCACGGCGGTAACCGTCCCCGGCCGCGCTGTGAACGAAACCCCCTCCAGGACTGCGCGTTCAGCGCCCGGATAGCGGAACCCGGTATCGGAGAATTCAACCGTGGGCACCAATGCTTCGACGCCAACCGGATTTGAGGGGGCCGTGATCGAACCCACCGTCTCGAATACTTCGGTAATCCGTTCGGCGCATGCCGATGCGCGCGGCACCATGATGGCCAGCATTGTCAGCATCATCATCGACATGAGGATCTGCAGGAAGTAAGACAGGAACGCCACCAATGACCCCACCTGCATCTGGCCCTGATCGATGCGCTGCCCGCCGAACCAGATCAGCGCCACACTGGAGGTGTTGATGACAAGTGAGGTGGTGGGCAGCATCAGTGCCTGCCATCGGCCGGCGGCCAGGGCCGCCTCGGAAACTTCGGTGTTGGCAGCGCCAAATCGAGTGCGCTCCAAGGTCTCCCGGGTGAATGCACGGATGACCCGAATACCTGCCAGTTGTTCCCGCATAACCCGGTTGATGCCGTCGATGAGCTGCTGCATCTTGCGGAATATCGGCAGCATCGACCGCACGATGTACCAGTTGACCAACCCGAGCGCCGGCATGCTCACCATCAGCAGCCAGGACAACCCCGCGTTCTGGTGGATGGCCATCGCGATTCCACCGATGCACATGATTGGCGCCGTCAGCAGCATGGTGCACGTGATCTGGACCAGCACCTGCAACTGCTGTACGTCGTTGGTGGTGCGGGTCAACAGCGTGGGTGCCCCGAACCGCGACGATTCCTCGGCCGAGAACCCGGTGATGTGGTGGAACAACGCGGACCGCATATCGCGGCCGAACCCCATACCCGTTCTGGACCCGAAATACACGGCGCCGACCGAGCAGGCGATCTGCACCAGTGTCACGCCGATCATCAGCATGCCGAGCCGCATGATCGTGCGCGTATCGCCTTGTGCCACCCCGTCGTCGATGATGGCCGCGTTTACGGTCGGGAGATATAGCGAGGCCAGCGTGCTGACGATCTGCAGCGTGACGACGACGGCGACCAGGCTGCGGTAGGGGCGGACATAACGTCCCAGGAGGGGCCGCAATTGACCCTGAGGCATGCGCACAACTGTCGCACACGCCGGTGGTAACAAAACCGCAGCTCAGTGGTTGACTCTGGTTTGTGCCGCTACAGTGCACATGTGAGGTTGGGCCTGAATTCACGCAATGTGTGGAGCAAGTGTGCTGTCGCTTTGGTGATGGTTGCGTTGGTGTTGACTGGCTGCTCGGGTGGCGATAAGTCCGATCAGCCCAATGGCACAGCGCCCAACGCGACGGCGCCTCAGCAGACCAAGTCCAAGGGTGTCGAAGGCCCGATGTTCTCCGAGTGCGGCGGAGTCAGCGATCAGGCGATGATGCAGCTGACCAAGGTCATGGGCCTGGTCGGCACGGCCAAGAATTCCGTCGGTTGTGTCTGGCTTCGGGGCGGGAGCATCGTGGGACCGCACTTTTCGTTCAACTGGTACCGCGGCAGCCCTATCGGCCGGGAGCGGGCGACGGAAGAGCGGACGCGTCCGAGCGTCGAGGACATCGAGATCGCCGGTTACAAGGGCTTTATCGCCACCAACGGCTACCCCGGCACCGTGACCACGCTGTGTGAGATCGGGATGGACTTCGGAAACGACTTCATCGAATGGTCCATCAACTTCGAGCCGGGAACTAATGCTCCCGACTCCTGCGATGTGGCTAAACAGCTGACCGAGACGTCCATCAAGGCGGCCAAGAAATGATGCAGCGGATATCGAAATCACTGTTTGCGACGGCCTGTGTCGCATTTGTTGTGTTCGGGTCGGTCGGCTGCGGCGGCACGGTTGACGGTGAGGCCGTCATGGCCGGCAGCGGCGACTCGTCGGACGGCACGAACGCCGACCAGAAATACCCCAATCTGCTCAAGGAATGCGAAGTTCTCACCACGGACGTCCTCGCCAAGGTCGTCGACGCGGACCCGAGGGACATTCAGAGCACCTTCGTGGGTGCGCTGTGCCGGTGGCAGGCCATGAGCAAGAGCGGCGGCCTGGTGGACATCACCCGGTTCTGGTTCGAGACGGGCAGCCTCGAGGCTGAGAAGGCCACAGCTAACAGTCTCAAGTACAACGTCCAGGAACGGGCGATCCAAGGAATCCCCTCGATCGTGATGAGACCGCCAGATCAACCGGGTGCCTGTGGAGTTGCCAGCGACACCGCAGGTGTTGTTGGATGGTGGGTCAACCCGCAGGGCCAAGGCGGAGACTCATGCACGCAGGCGATCAAAATGATGGAGATGACGCTGTCAGTGAATATCTGACGCGTCGTGTTCGCTCGTCCCGGTTCGCCGGGATCCTCCTAGGTTTTGTGCTGATCTCCGGAATCCTGTCCGCTGCCGGATGTTCTGGCGACCACCGTGAATTCCACGGCCACGACGTATCGACCGCAGATGATGTCCGGGTCGGCCCCGGATACTCCGAGTGCGGCAGCCTCACCACACCCGAAGTTTCCGCGGTTGTGCGCCGTCCCGACCTCAAGTTGATTGCGAAAACCCCCGCGGGATGCACCTGGACGCCCAACGGTTCCTGGAGCGCGCTGCCGAACGTCACTCTCACCTGGTACCGGGGCAGCCCGATGGGGCGCGAACGCGAGGGAGAAGAACGGACGCGTGACGAGGTGAAGGACTTCTCTGCCGGGGGCAAGAGCGGTTTCATCAGCTCGACCTACGGGATGTGTGTCGCCGCCCTGGAGTATGGAGACAGCCAGTTCTTCGAATTGGCGGTCACGCTGCTCGGTGCGGGCCACGGCACATCATCGGATGCCTGCCACTGCGCGATGAAGTTATCCGCCCAGGTGGCAGAGAAGGTCTAAGGAAGCTTCTAGCGCGGCACGTGGAAGGTCGTGAGGGAAGCCCCGCCCAGTTCGAGCCGGGACCACGGCGACCTGGTCGTCAGCACTGCCATCGCCGAGGTCGGAAATTTCGTAGAGATCCGGTTCGCGGCCTCGGCGTTACTCGTGCCCGTGTTGGCGAGCGCCAGTGCCAGCTGCGATGTGGTGGGTTCGTGCCCGACGACAAGCACGGTGACCGCGGAATCAGGCACCGCGTTGATCTCGCCGAGGGTGATCCCCACCGTCGAGTCATACAACTTATTGCTAAATCTGACGAGCTGGCTGTGTACCCCGGTCTGTGTCAGCGTCGCGCGGGTCCGGGTAGCGGTGGAACACAGCACCGCGTCGATCCGATTGAAGTGGTCCTGCAGCCAGGTTCCGGCCTGAGTGGCCTGACGAGTGCCACGCAGGTTCAGCGGCCGCTCGTGGTCGTCGACTCCGGGTGGGTAGGCCGACTTCGCGTGGCGCATCAGAATGAGGGTGCGCTTGACCGACTGGTCCTCCGACATGAGTCGTACCGTAGCCCCGCTGCCTGACGAGCACCGGGCGAATGCCCGACCTGTGGATAGGCGCACCGCTGAGCGTAAGTAGTCACGCTCTGCCTCCCCGAGGTTGTCGGTCGACGGCAATAGACTCCGGCTTGTGAAGTTCCTGCACACCGCTGACTGGCAGCTCGGCATGACGCGGCATTTCCTTGCCGGTGAGGCCCAGCCGCAGTACTCCGCCGCGCGCCGGGAGGCCATCGCCTCCCTCGGTGACGTTGCTGTGGAGCAGAGTTGTGACTTCATGGTGGTGTGCGGAGACGTGTTCGAGTCCAACCATTTGGCGCCGCGCGTCATCAGCCAGGCCCTCGAGGTCATGCGCGGAGTCGGCGTGGACATCTATCTGCTACCCGGCAATCACGATCCCTTGGATGCCGCCTCGGTGTACACCGGTGAACTGTTTCTGGCCGAGAAGCCACCGAACGTCCACGTGCTGGATGTCGCCGGTACGTATCGGGTGGCTGACGGTGTCGAGCTGGTCGCGGTGCCGTGGCGATCGAAGGCGCCGACGCACGATCTGGTGGCCAAGCAGCTTGAGGGACTGCCCGTCGACGGCACGCGGCGCATCGTGGTGGCCCACGGGGGTGTCGACATCCTCGACCCCGACCCCACCAAACCGGCGCTCATTGTTCTCAAGGCCGTCGAAGAAGCTCTCGCCCGCGGCGCGGTGCACTATGTAGCGTTGGGGGACAAGCACTCCCGGACTCAGGTGGGGTCCAGTGGACGTGTGTGGTACTCGGGAGCCCCCGAGGTCACCAATTACGACGATGTCGAATCCGATCCGGGGCATGCGCTTGTGGTGGATCTGGACGAGTCGGGTGCAGTGCAGGTGAACGCCCATCACGTCGGCCGGTGGCGGTTTGTGACCCTGCGACGGTCAGTGGACAACGCGCGCGATATCGCTGATCTGGGACTCAATCTCGAACTACTGCCGGACAAGGAACGCACCGTGGTGCGATTGGCGCTCACCGGCACGCTCAGTGTGACCGATAACGCCATGCTCGAGGAGTGCTTGGACAAATACAGCCGGCTTTTCGCGAGCGTACGAACGTGGGAACGGCACACCGATATTGCGGTGGTGCCCGCCGACGGAGAGTTCAGCGATTTCGGAGTCGGCGGTTTCGCCGAGGCTGCGATCGCCGAGCTGAAAGAGATGGCGGCCGCCGGGGGCGCGACATCCGCAGATGCTCAGGGAGCGCTTTCGCTGCTGCTGCGCCTGGCTTCTGGTGCCGGGCTGGGCGCCCAGGCGCCCGGTAAACGGGAGTCGGCGGCGTGAAGCTGCACCGGCTCTCTGTTACCAACTATCGCGGAATCGCACACCGCGACATCACCTTTCCCGATCGCGGGGTTGTGGTGGTAAGCGGTGCGAACGAGATTGGCAAGACGTCCATGATCGAGGCGCTGGATCTGCTGATTGAATCCAAGGACCGTTCGACGAAGAAGGACGTCAAGCAGGTCAAACCCACGTTTGCCGACGTCGGTTCCGAGATTGAAGCCGAGATTAGTTGCGGTCCTTACCGATTCGTTTATCACAAGCGCTTCCACAAGCGCGCCGAGACGCACTTGACTATCATCGAGCCGCGACGTGAACAACTCTCCGGCGATGAGGCACATCAGCGAGTACTGGACATGCTCGATCAGTCGATCGACATGAATCTGTGGAAGGCGCAACGGGTTCTGCAGTCGGCCGGCGCGGGTGTGCTCGACCTGTCCTCGAGTGATGCGCTCACGCGTGCCCTGGATCTGGCCGCCGGGCAATCGGTTGCGCTGTCGGGCAGCGAACCCGATCTGGTGGAGCGGATCGACGCGGAATACGCGCTGTACTTCACCGCGACCGGGCGTCCCACCGGCGAATGGGTCAAGGCCACTGCGCGTCTGACTACCGCCGAGGACGGCCTTGCCCTCGCCAATGCGGCCGTGGTTGAGGTTGATCAGCAGGTCCGCGACCACGACGAGCTCACTCGCGAGCTGGCGTCCGTCATCGCGGACCGTGTCGAGGTGGGCCGTCGCCTGGCTCCGCTGGAGCAAGCCACCCAAGCGGTTGTGACATTGACGCAGCAGCGCGACCAAGCCACTGTGGTGGCCGAGGCGGCGCGGGCCGCCGCGACGGCTGCGCAGACGAAACGCGACGAACGAGCCCAGTTGGTCGCGGATATCCGAGACCGCCGAGCAACGATAGACGGGCTCGCGGAACAACATGCCGCCGCGGTGGAGGCATGGGGCACGGCACAGCAGGTATCCGAGGCCGCCGAGGCGGCGGCGGTCCGGGCGACACAAGCGGTGGACGGCGCTCGTGCCCAACTAGATTCTGCCCGTGACACTTTGGACCGGGCCATCGCCCGGGACGAGGTGGACGGGTTGGCGGCCAGGGTATCGCGTATCGACCTCACTGCCCGCCAGTTGACGACCGTAGGCACCGAGCTATCGGCGATTGTGATCACCCCGCAGACCCTGACGCTCGTCGACGCGGCGGCTCAGGCGGTAGGGATGGCAAATGTGGCGTTGGAGACCGCCTCGGCGCAGGTCGAGGTGCGGGCGCTCGCCGATGTGGAGATCACCGCCAACGGCGAGCAGTTGCGGGTCGCGGCGGGGGATACGTGGACGACCGCTGCCACGGACGCCGTCGAGATCACCGCTCCCGGTGTGGCGATCACCCGAATCATTCCGGGGGCCAACGCGGCTCAGCTGCGTGACAATCTCGACGCTGCCCGCGAGACTCTGTCCGGCGCATTGGCTGCTGCCGGCGTCACGGATCCGGGGCAGGCACGGCGGCAGTCTGAGCGGCGCGCCGAGCTGATTGCCGAACGTGACCGGTTGACAGCGCTTCTCGAAGGCCTGCTGGGCTCGGAGAACCTTGAGACGTTGCGCGAGAAACTAAGCCGGTTACGTGAGTTGGCGCCGGAGACCACCGGTTTGTGGGATGCGCTCGATCCGGCGCAGGCCCGAGCGGAGGTCGTCAGGCTGGTGGCCGAGGTGGAACGGATACAAGCCGAAGAGCTCACTCATCGTGAGGCTGTCCAGGTGGCGGCTCGGCGGCTCGCCGAGAAGACCAACGAAGCAACAGTGTTGCGGGAGAAGCGGGCCGCGCGTGCAGAGGAGCTGTCGGCCGTCGAGCAGCGCCTCGGCCAAGTGCGGGCCTCGGCTCCTGACGATGTGCTCACCGAGCGCCATGACCAAGCGGTACGAGCGGCCGACCTGACTGCACGCCGTGTTACCGATCTCGTGGACCAGTTGGCGGCGCTGGAAGCCGACCGGGTACGCGCCGAACTCGCCGAGGTTTCCGCGCAAGCCCATGCACTGGATCAGCGGCATGAAGCACTGCGTGATCGGCTACGGGATATCTCGGTGCGTCTGGAGGTGTTCGGCAGGCAGGGGCGCAAGGATCAGTTGGACGCTGCAGCTTCCGAGCGTGAGTACGCGGCAACGGAATTCACGCGGCTCGGCGCGAAGGCCAGGGCCGTCGCCACTCTGCGGTCGGTAATGCTGCGACACCGTGACGGCATGAGGTTGCGCTATGTCGATCCGTTCCGAACGGAGTTGGAACGGTTGGGCTGCATGGTCTTCGGTCCTACCTTCGAGGTAGACGTCGACAGCGACCTGAGTATCCGCAGCCGGACCCTGGAAGGCAGAACCGTTCCCTACGAGTCGCTATCCGGTGGCGCAAAGGAGCAGCTGGGTATCGTCGCGCGGCTGGCCAGTGCCGCGCTCGTAGCACCCCAGGATGCGGTGCCGGTCATCATCGACGATGCGCTGGGGTTCACCGACAGCGACAGGCTGGTGCGGATGGGCGAAGTGTTCGGCGCGGTGGGCACGGAGGCGCAGGTGATCGTGCTGACGTGCAGCCCCGATCGCTACGACGCGGTCATCGGGGCGCAGCGGATCAGCTTGTCGGCCTGAACTATTCGACTGCCCCTCGGTAAACTCCTTAAAAATAGGCGTTCGCGGGAACCGGCGTGCCGTGCAGCAGATTCTGGCCGATGACCCGCGCCTTGTAGTGCACAGGATTGTGCAGGCTGATGGTCCGGATGTTGCGCCAATGACGATCCAGGTTGCGGTTCCGGCTGGCGGCGCTGGCGCCGCCCAGATCCAGCAGCTTGGTCGCGGCATCGAGTGCGACGGCATCGATATGCACCTTGGCCTTGGCGACCGCCAACTGCGCCTGCTCGGCCAGCTCCGCATCGGGGGTCCCGTCGTGCAATGACGCGGTAGCGACACCGAGGGCATCGGCTGCGGTGAGGACTGCGGCCTCTGCGGCGAACGCTGTCGCGCTCAACTCGCCGAGGGTGCGTTGGAGCAGGGGATCGTCGACTGGCCGTTCGGTGAGGGCGTGGCTGAAGTTGCGTAGGCGGGAGCGAAGTAGCGTGACGCCGTCATCGACGACCGAACGCAGCACGCCAGCGACAATCGCCAGGATGTAGAGCTGCAGCGACGCGTACTGCGTGGTGGGCACCGGCGCCGCGTCATACGGTGTGTCGGAAAGGATTTCGTCGGTGTCGACATCCACCTGGGTGAAGATTGTGGTACCGGTCCCGGTGCGGCGCTGACCGAATCCGTCCCAATCGTCTACCAGCCGCACGCCGTCGCGATCGCCGGGGACGATCACCGAGACCACCGAATCACGGTCGGTGGTGGCGGTTACCGTGAGGTAGTCCGCGAATAACGTCCCGGTGCTGTAGAACTTTTCGCCGTTCAGTCGATACGCGTTTCCGACAGCCAGCAGGCGGGTGTTGAACACCAGGCTGCCGACCGCCAACCCACCCTTCTCGCTGAACGCGTTGGCGAAGAGATTGCCCTCGTTCACTTTCGCCAGCCAGGCGGACGAGGCGGGGGAGGGCAGCGTGCGCAGTCGTTCCTCGACGAACCAGAAGTGGGTACGGAAGATGTGCGCGACGATGGGGTCTGCCTGCGCTACATCGATGATGGCGGAAAACAACTGCCGCACCGAAAGTCCTGCACCGCCGAGTTCAACAGGGATGCGCAACCGGCCGAGACCCGCCTCTTTGAGTAGGCGAACTTGGTCAAAGGGGTTCTCGTCGGCCAGATCGCGATCACGCGCCCCGTTGGCAATCTGGGTGAGCAGATTGCGGTAGGTCTCGGTGCCGGGCAGTGCGCGGATATCGGTGACTGACGGGGCGGTAGTCATGTCTTCGTTGTACGCAGCATGCCGTGTGGCGACATCGCTTTGAATCACCCAGAACCGAAGCGGCAATATGGGTCACGATGATTCGCAATGTTCAGTCCTGGTTTCCCTGCTTTCGCTGGCTCACCCTGCTCTGCGCCTTCGCGCTCGCCTGTGTGCTGTTGTTCAGTCCCGGCGGCACCGTTCCGTCCGGCCCCCCGGGGGCAGACAAGGTGGTGCATTTCCTGATATTCGCGATGCTGGCAGTGTCCTCGTGTTCCGCAAGGATTGGTGAGGCCTCTACGCTGGCTTGGGTTCTTACCTTCGCGGCATGCTCGGAAGTGATTCAGGCACTATGGGTTCCGCACCGGGACGGGAGCCTGTTGGACCTGCTCGCCGACACGGTCGGGCTGCTCACGGGGCTGCTGTTGTGGCGGAAGGTTCGTCGCGGGTCGCTGGAGCGACGGGCTCCGGAATGACCGTTGTGACGAGCCCGGTGTGTGCGAGACCGCTGGTGACGAGGTCTAGCTGCCGTAGGGCGCGGCTCAGCGCAGTGTTGGCGTCCGTTTCGGTGGGGTGATCGGTGTCCACCAGCATGCCGATCGTATTGAGAATCGAGCTGGCGATGAGTTCCGCCGCGATCTCAAGATCCTCGGTGCTGTGATGGTTCATCGCCGGGTTGCGGGCCAGCTCCACCACGATGTCGTTGGTGAGCATGCGCATTTCGTTGTTGATGGCGCGCCGTACCTGAGCCGACCCACCGTGACGTTCACGTACCAGAAACCGGAAGTTGTTCGAGTGCTCGCTGACTCGATCAACCATCAGGCCGAGAATCTTGGCGGGGTTGTTACTGCCCGCCTCGCGCCGGGCCCGACGAAAGGTATCGCGTAGCGCACGCACGCTCTCCTCGGCCAGGATGGTGCCCAGGTCCTCCATCGATTCGAAGTGTCGGTAGAACGCGGTAGGGACCAAACCCGCGGAGCGGGCCACCTCGCGCAGGCTGAGGGCGGCGAAGCCACGGACCTTGAGTAGGTCCAAGGTCCCGTCGAGCAATGCGCGACGGGTGTGTAGCTTCTTCTCGGCACGGCTATGGTGCATGTCTGTCAGTGTACGGTCGTGCTCTTATTGATTGACCTGTTTTGTTCGAAACCGTGTTGAGGCCTGGTATTGACAGGTTCATCTAGGTTGCGCAGACTGAACTCAGTGCACGAATGTTCACTATTTGGTTACTGAATCCGGAAGGACAGTGCAGCATGGTGGGACCTGTTGAGCGCAACGTCAACGTCGCCCAGGAAGTCGTGGAGTCGGTCGGGTCACGCGTGGGTCGAATTATCCGCATCATCACTCGGACAGTGGGGGAAGTTGCACACGAGATAAGCGGCGTTGTCGCCGACGGGTTCGAAATCGCGGAGGCCGCCAAGAGAGCGCGTGCTGACCAAGAGCGGTGGGACGCCGACGACCAGGCCGAGGATGACGTCGATGACGATGCAGACCTCGCCGCCGAAGCCGCCGAGAGCGATCTGGAAGAAGACGCCGACCTCGATGACGAGGCTGCCGATGACGACGAGGTTGTCGCGACCGCGGAAGAGGTGAGTTCCGAATCCGAGGCGCATCACGAGGTCGACGCCACTGATTCGTCGCAGCAAGAAAGGGTCTGATCGTGTCGGCTCCAGCGTTGAAGCCAGAACCCGCCCCGGCACCCTCGGCCCCGGTGACCGGCGGTTGTCCGGTCAACCATGACCTGTACCCGGGCGGGCCCACTTTTCTGCGGTGGCACAACACCCGCGTCGGATACCTCAAATCGTGGCGGTTGGCCCTGGGCGCCGTCTGGTCGACATATCGGCACACCATTTCGGAGTACCTCGGCGATCTTCCCGGCCAGGACGATGTCATCGTTGCGCGGGCGCCCATGCGAAAGATGGTCATCGTCCGCAACCCGGAGCTGGCCCGCTATGTCCTTGTCGCCAATCAGGACAACTACATCAAGAGCGCCGAATATGACCTGCTGGCAGTGGGTTTCGGCCGCGGTCTGGTGACCGATCTCAACGAGGCGCTGTGGAACCGGAATCGTCGGTTGGTGCAGCCGATCTTCGCCAAGCGTCAGGTGGACCTGTTCGCGCCACAGATGGCCGAGGCCAGCGCCCGGACGCTGAACCGCTGGGATGCGCTCTTTGAACAGGGAAAACCGGTCGATGTCACCGCCGAGATGAACTATCTGACCATGGATATCGTCGCGCAGACGATGTTCGGCATCGACCTGTCCGGGGACATGGCAGAGCGCATGCGCATCAACTTCGCACGGCTGCTGACACTCTTCGGCGTCGGCTTCATCGCGGGAGCTGCTCCGCCGTTGCGTTGGATAGTGGACAAGCTCGCGACCCATGGTCCTGATGAATTATCCTCGCATACACCGAGATTAGCCATCAGGGCGCTGCGCGTCGGGGCATCGGTGATCGCGCCGCGGACCATGAAGGGTCTGCGCTGGGTCGAGCACACCATGGACCAACTCATCGCCGATCACCGCAGCGGCCGGATCACGCGGCAGGACAACGTGCTAGCGCTGTTGATGGCCGCGGAGGATCCGGAGACGGGCGCCAAGTACACGGATCTGGAGATCCGTGATGAGCTGATGACCTTCCTGGGTGCCGGCTTCGAGACGACGGCTGCTGCGTTGGCGTGGACCTGGTATCTGTTGTCCCGCAACCCCGATGCTCGCGACAAGCTCGGCGAGGAGGTCGATCGAGTGCTGGGTGGGCGGCTCCCCACCGCCGCCGATATCGACAATCTGCCGTGGACCGCTGCCGTGCTGAACGAGGCCATGCGGGTGTACCCGCCGATCATTGGCCTGGCCCGCACCGCGAAGGCCGACGATGTACTCGGGGACTTTCCAATTCCCGCGGGCACGACGGTGACGGTTCTCATCGACGGTATCCACCACAACGAGCGGGTGTGGGAGGACGCCAAGACCTTCGATCCCGCACGCTTCCTGAAAGAGAACCTGCAACCTGAGCAGCGCAAGGCGCACATGCCTTTTGGCGCTGGTAAGCGGATGTGCATCGCGTCCGGTTTCGCGAACCTGGAAGCGATTATCGGGATTGCTTCACTGGCGCAGAAGTACGAGTTGGAGCTGCTGCCGGGCCAGAAGCCGCGCCGCGAGGTGACGTTCACCGGCGGTCCCGAGGGTGAGATCCTCATGCGGCTACGCAAGCGGCATTCCTGAGGAACCGCGGGTGATGACGGCACTGACCGAGGACCTGCGTTCGGATCTGTTGCGCCGATGGTCTCAGTCTCACCGACGACACCATGACGTCGTCCACCTGCGTGAGGTGCTCGACGCGGTGGATCTGCTTGCGAGGGACGGCATTGTCTTCGATCGCGAACCGGTAGAGCTGGCGGCGTGGTTCCACGACGCGGTCTACGAGATAGGGCGGGCGGATAACGAGACTCAGTCCGCGAAACTGGCACGAGAGCTATTGCCTCCCAGCATTAGTGACGAGGTTGCGCGCTTGGTGCTGCTGACCGAGACGCATCGCGCCGAGCCGGACGATGTGAACGGTGCGGTGCTCAGCGATGCCGATCTTTCGATACTTGGAGCCGCGGCAGAGCGCTATGCGCGGTACGCGGATGCGGTACGTGAGGAGTACGCGACAATTCCTGACGAGGCATTCCGACCCGGACGTGCGCGGGTACTGGCTGCGCTGCTCGATCAGCCGGCCCTCTTCCACACCGAGGCGGGCAGGGTGCGTTGGGAAGCGACCGCACGCCGCAATGTCGAGGCGGAGCTGCGCCGACTTACCGGATGATACTGGGGTGACTCAGGGGCGTCGCCGCACCGTCATGAGCCCGTTGTCCTTCGGGCACGAGGCGACCCCGCGCGAGTGCCATTTTTCGTTGGGGTCCGAAGAGGTCTCAATGGTGAAGTGCCGCAACACGGTCCGCAGGACGATGTCCATCTCCATATTGGCGAAGGCAGCCCCGACGCAGCGGCGGGTGCCACCGCCATAGGGGACCCAGGAGTTGCCTGGCTTGGTGCCCAAGAAGCGCTCCGGGTCGAAGCGTTCCGGGTTGGGGTAGGCGACCGGGTCGTCATGCATCAGATTGATGCTCACGACGATCGAATGGCCCTGGGGGACGCGGTACGGCCCGATGTCCACATACGGCGCCAGTACGTGACGCCCCGCGAAGTCGATCACCGGCCGACTGCGTTGAACCTCAAGGATTGTCGCTTGGCGGTACTCGTTGCTCTCGCACTGTGCCTCCTCGGTGAGACGCGACAGTATGTGCGGGTGCCGGGTGATCCGTTCGAATGCCCACGCCAGGGTGGTGGCGGTGGTTTCGTGGCCGGCCGCGAGCAGGGTGAGTAGTTCATCGGAGACATCGCTGCGCGACATGGTGGTGCCGTCTTCGTAGGTCGAACGCAAGAACAGCGCGAGAATATCGGTACGGTCCTCGAAATCTGTTGCGGCGAAGGCCTTGTCGATAAGAGTCTCGATCACCTTGTCGTAGCGTGCCCGCTTGGCCTTGAGTATGCCCCAGGGGCTGTATCGGCCATAGTTCCGCCGGGGTTGTGGCAATCGGGTGACGCTGGAGGCCAGCACGACCCACGGCGGGATGAGTTGGCGCAGCTCATCGAGCTCGGTCCCGTCGGCGCCGAAGACCGCGCGCAGGATCGCGTTGAGCGTGATCCGCATCATCGGTTCCATGGTTTCGAACTGCTGACCCTCGGGCCATGACGCGCACTCGCGCAGCGTTTCTTCCTCGATGATCCGCTCGTACTGAACCATGGCCTTGCCATGGAACTTAGGTGCGAGCAGCTTGCGGCGGTGCCGATGCTCGTTCCGCTCCAAGGCGAAGACGGAACCGGGTCCGAGCTGCTGGCTCAGATTCGGCTGGATATTGCCCAGACTCTCGGTACTGGTGGTGAACACCTGGCGGGTGAGGTCCGGGTCCGCGACCACCACGGTGTAGCCGAACTTCGGGATGTTGATTGTGTAGACCTTCCCGTACCGCTTGGCCAGTTGGCTCGTGGTCCAGCGGCGCGAGGCCACAAAGGCGATGCCTTGGGCCAGCTTGGGAAGTCTCACGACCGGGGGAGCGATGGGCTCGGGCGTAGCGGCTTCTCGGTCGACGGTTGAAGTCTCGGTCACGTCATCCTCCACGGCGTTGTGGCATTAGTAGACATGTGTCTGATAGCACACCTTACAGCTGTCATGTCGGTCACACCAGGGGGAATTGCGGGAGATTTCCGCGGCGGGTCGACTTGACAGGGGTAACTCTGGCACCATGGTTCTCGTCTGTCGCATAAGCCTCGGAGGGCACATTGATAACTCGATGGGTGGTCGTGGTGGCCGTCGCTGTTGTCCTTGGGTTGGGTGCGCCCGTGTTTGGTACGGCTAGTGCCGATCCCCTGGCGGCGGGCAAGGATTTCTCGAAACCGGCAATCGTGATCCTGGGATACGGCCTCAAGCCCGACGGCTCGATGCGAGACAAGCTGTATCAGCGAGTCGCGACCGGCAGGGCGATCGCCAACATGTTCCCGAATTCGTTCATCATCGTGACCGGAGGCAATCCGCAGAACGGTGTGTCGGAGGCTGAGCAGATGCGCAACATGCTTGTGGGCCTTGGGTATCCGTCCGATCGGATTATCGTGGAGCCGCGGGCCAACAGCACGGTGCAAAATGCGCAGTTCTCGGTTCCGCTGGCCAAGCAGGCGGGTGCGTCGGGAATCATTCTGGTGACGAACTCGACCCATCAGCAGCGTGCAGACCGGAATTTCGCCGATGCGGGTGGCAATGTGCTGGCGACGGCGAGCTTCCCCGACGGAAATGCACCGACCAATATCGGGCAGCTCATGCGCGACGTCATGAGCCCATTCCGCTGACGGGATGGCACTATCCTTCGAGGGGAACCTCGCCGGTAGGGAATGAATCCGCCGCGATAGTTGGTTGACCCACCAAGGCGCTCACCGGTGTGCGCGTGTCTGCGCATACCGCATAGGAGCCCGTTTGTGACTGCCGTTGTCGATTCGCGCGCGCAGCCCGCGCAGGCGGTGTCACCGCGAGTTCGCCGAGCCGCCATATTCGCGCTGGCTCTCGGCGGGTTCGGGATCGGGACAACCGAATTCGTGGCGATGGGCCTGCTGCCCAATATCGCGCATGGCTTTGGCGTCACCGAACCAGAGGCGGGGCACGTCATTAGTGCCTATGCGCTTGGCGTGGTGGTTGGTGCGCCGATCATCGCGGCGCTTACCGCTCGAGCCTCGCGCCGGACCCTTCTCATCGCGCTCATGATCGCCTTCACCATCGGCAACGCCGCCACTGTTTTCGCCTCTGGCTACACCGCGTTGATCGCATCCAGGTTCATTTCGGGGCTGCCGCACGGCGCCTTCTTCGGAGTCGCGGCCGTGGTCGCTGCGCATCTGGCCGGCCCCGGTGAACGTGCCAAGGCGGTGGGTCAGACCATGCTCGGCTTGTCGGTGGCCAACGTTGTAGGGGTTCCCGCTGCCACCTGGTTGGGGAACACGGTGGGCTGGCGCGCCGCTTTTGCCGTCGTCGCCATCATCGGTGTGATCACGATTGCGGCGCTGCTGCGGTTCCTGCCGGGGCTGACGGACATGAAGATAACTAACCCGCTCACCGAGCTCGGTGCGCTACGGCGGGCTCAGGTGTGGTTCACCCTGCTCATCGGAATCGTGGGTTTCGGCGGCATGTTCGCCTTCTACACCTACATCAGCACGACTCTCACCAGCGTCTCCGGACTGCCCAAGGTTCTGGTCCCACTCGCGTTGGCACTCTATGGAATCGGCATGGTCACCGGAAACGTCCTGGGTGGCTGGATGGCCGATCGCAACGTGGTCGGGGCCATCGCCGTCGGTCTGGTGCTGGTGGCCGCGATGCTGGCGATTTTCGCGGTCGTGTCCGGAAATCCCTGGGCCGCACTGGTGCTGGTGTTCGCGGTCGGCGTGTCTGGGACATCTCTGGTGCCCGCGCTGCAGACCCGGCTCATGGATGTGGCAGATGACGCTCAGACCTTGGCGGCCGCGCTCAATCACTCGGCGCTCAACGCCGCCAACGCGGGTGGGGCGTGGCTCGGTGGTCTCGTCATCGCCGCGGGCTACGGCTACCGCGCTCCGTCGCTCGTAGGAGCAGCGCTTGCGCTCACGGGACTGGTGGCGCTGGGACTGTCGATGCTCTACGCCCGGCCCCGGGCTGACTAGATCTGCGGGATGCCGTTGGGGCCCATAGTCGGCGGCGGTATGAAACAGGGTGGAACGCCGGGCGCATACGGCGGAACGCATGGTTGAGGGAAACACTGCTGCCCGTTCCATCCCGAGGGCTGGTTGAACGGACAGACCGGAACCGGGTCCGCATAAGCCGCCGGTGCGCACAGCATTAATGCCGTAGTCACCACGCTAATTACCGCTGCCCTGGGCACGAATTCAATTCTATTGGAATAGCCTTTCGGTATGACTGGTATCGGCGAAGCAGGACCTGTGGTCAAGGAATCGCTCTGGGCCAGATGGCGTGGTCGGGTGCTGGCGCTTATCGGATTGCTGCTGGCGCTCGTGGCCGTGTACTTCGCTCTGTCGGCCTTCATCCCGCGCTGGTGGGCCCAACGCATCGCCGACATGTCGGGACACGGCAGCTTTAGCAAGGGGATTGGCAGCGGGCTTACGCTCGGGGTGCTGTGCACCGGAATTCCGCTGTTACTCGCGATGGCGGCATTTCTGCTGTGGCGCCGCCGCGGAGGCAAATTCTTCGCCGGGGTGTTGACGCTGCTCGCCGTGATTATCGCGGTACCGAATCTTATGACGTTGACGATTGTGTTCGGCACCAGCAATTCCGCTCATGCCGGCGAGCGCGTGCTCGATGTCGAGGCCCCGGGATTCCGGGGTGCCACGGCCATTGGGGCGGTCATCGCGCTGCTGATCGTTCTGGTCGTGGTGTTTTTCGTCATGCGTAAGTGGCGCCGCCGCGTGAAGGCCGAGAAGCAGCAGGCCCGTGAGACCGCCGCGACGGATATTCCCGCGACCGAATGAATGAATGTGTGTGCCCTCGGCAGGAATCGAACCTGCGGCCTTCTGCTCCGGAGGCAGACGCTCTATCCCCTGAGCTACGAGGGCGTCAAGGCCCTGACAGCCTAGCGCATCGTGGTGGCGCCCCCAGACACCGTTTCGGTCGCGGATAAAGGATTCGGGGCCTGGATACCCCAGCCCATAGGATGATCGCCGTGACTCCCGCCGACCTTGCCGACCTGCTACGTTCCACCGCTACCACGGTGTTGGACGAGCGAGGCCTGGACACGTCGGCGCTACCGGCCGTCGTCACCGTCGAACGGCCCCGTAATCCCGAGCACGGTGACTACGCCACCAACGTTGCCTTGCAGGTCGCCAAGAAGGTGGGCGTCGCCCCTCGCGACCTGGCCACCTGGCTCGTCGATGCCCTCACCTCTAACGACGCCATCGCCTCCGCCGACATCGCCGGACCGGGATTCGTGAACCTGCGTATCGCTGCCGACGCGCAGGGCGCCATCGTCGTGAATGTTCTGGATGCGGGGGAGAGCTACGGCAACTCCGACGTACAGGGCGCGCACACCATCAATCTGGAATTCGTCTCCGCCAACCCGACGGGGCCGATCCACATCGGTGGCACCCGCTGGGCCGCGGTCGGCGACGCACTCGGCCGCCTGCTGACCCGCCAGGGCGCCAAGGTCACCCGCGAGTACTACTTCAACGATCACGGCGCGCAGATCGACCGATTCGTCCGGTCGCTGATCGCCGCGTCGGAAGGCAAGGAAGCCCCGGAGGACGGCTACGCCGGCGATTACATCGCCGATATCGCCAAGCAGGTCGCCACCTTGCGCCCCGAGGTGCTCTCACTCCCCGATACCGAGAAGGCAGAGGCTTTCCGGGAAATCGGTGTGGACCTGATGTTCACTCACATCAAGGAGTCCCTGCACGAATTCGGTACGGACTTCGACGTTTTCACCCACGAGGACTCGATGCACACCTCGGGCCGGGTGCAGGAAGCCATTGCCCGGCTGCGCAAGACGGGCAACATCTACGAGAAGGACGGCGCGTCCTGGCTGCGTGCAAGCAACTTCGGCGACGACAAGGACCGCGTCGTCATCAAGAGCGATGGCGCCCCCGCATACATCGCCGGTGACATCGCCTACTACCTCGACAAGCGTGAGCGCGGATTCGACTTGTGCATCTACATGCTCGGCGCCGACCACCACGGCTACATCGCGCGGTTGAAGGCTGTTGCGGCGGCTCTGGGTTACGACGCCGATAGCGTCGAGGTACTTATCGGCCAGATGGTCAACCTGGTGCGCGACGGTCAGCCTGTCCGAATGTCCAAGCGCGCCGGCACCGTCATCACCCTCGACGACCTGGTGGACGCCATCGGCGTCGACGCCGCCCGCTACGCGTTGATCCGCTCCTCGGTGGACACCTCGATCGACATCGACCTGGAGCTCTGGGCCTCCGCATCGAGCGAAAACCCGGTCTACTACGTGCAATACGCGCACGCACGGATGTGCGCACTGGCGCGCAACGCCGCCGACCTGGGCCTGCAGCACTCCGTCGATCACCTCGAGCTGCTCACCCATGAGAAGGAGGGTGCGCTCATCCGCGGTCTCGGCGAGTTCGGCCGAATCTTGGAGAGCGCTGCGGAGCTGCGCGAACCACACCGCGTCGCCCGGTATCTGGAGGACATCGCCGGCGACTACCACCGGTTCTACGACTCGTGCCGGGTGCTGCCGCAAGGCGACGAAGCACCGGGACCCCTCCATCAGGCACGGCTGGCGCTGTGCCTGGCAACCCGTCAAGTCATCGCCAATGGCCTGGACATCCTCGGCGTGAGCGCACCGGAGCGGATGTGAGCGCACACCCGGCAGGCCCCCGCCACGCAGAAGGGGAACAGCACACCACCATGACGACCGCAGCACCGGCCAACCCGACGGAACTGGCACCGAATGTATGGCCCCGCAACGCATCCCGTGGCGCAGATGGTGAGGTCACTCTCGCCGGGCTGACCGTCTCCGATCTCGCGGAGAAGTACGGCACCCCGCTGTTCGTGATCGATGAGGACGATTTCCGTTCGCGCTGCCGGGATATGGCCGCGGCATTCGGCGGCGCCGCGCGCGTGCACTACGCATCCAAGGCCTTCCTGTGTACCGAGATCGCGCGCTGGATTGCCGCCGAGGGGCTGGGCCTTGATGTCTGCTCGGCGGGAGAGCTGGCAGTCGCACTCCGGGCCGACTTTCCCCCTGAGCGAATCGCCCTGCACGGCAACAACAAATCCGAGGCCGAGCTCGCACAGGCGGTAGCGGCCGGTGTCGGACATATCGTCGTGGATTCAATGATCGAGATCGAACGGCTCGACGCCATTGCGGGCAGGGCCGGGGTGGTGCAGGACGTTCTGGTTCGCGTCACCGTGGGCGTCGAGGCGCACACCCACGAGTTCATTTCCACTGCCCACGAGGACCAGAAGTTCGGGTTGTCGCTCGCAGGTGGGCAGGCGTTGGAGGCCGTGCGTCGCGTCTTCGCCACCGACAATCTGCGACTGGTCGGGCTTCACAGCCACATCGGGTCGCAGATCTTCGACGTCGACGGGTTCGAGGTCGCCGCGCACCGCGTGATCGGGTTGCTGCGTGATGTGGTCGCTGAGTTCGGCGCCGAGAAGACCACGCAGCTCAACATCATCGACCTCGGCGGTGGTCTCGGCATCAGTTACGTGCCGTCCGATGACCCGCCGCCCATCGAGGATCTGGCCGCCAAGCTCGGGGTCATCGTGCGCACCGAGTCCGCGCTCGTCGGCCTACCCGAACCGAAGCTCGTGATCGAACCGGGTCGCGCCATCGCGGGTCCCGGCACCGTCACGTTGTACCGGGTGGGCACTACCAAGGATGTGATTCTCTCGAACGGCCAGCGTCGTTACGTGAGCGTCGACGGCGGGATGAGTGACAACATCCGCACCTCCCTGTACCAAGCTGAATACCACCCCCAGCTGGTATCCCGCGATTCCGACGTCGCGCCGGTGCTGTCCCGGGTAGTCGGTAAACACTGCGAAAGTGGCGATATCGTGGTCAGGGACGCGTGGCTGCCCGAGGACGTGGCGCCGGGCGATCTGGTGGCGGTAGCGGCCACAGGTGCCTACTGCTATTCGATGTCCAGCAGGTATAACCTGCTGACCCGTCCGGCGGTCATCGCCGTCAAGGACGGAAAAGCGCGACTGATCCTGCGGCGTGAAACCGTCGAGGATTTGGTGAGTTTGGAGGTAGACGAATGAGTGATGCGATAGGCGTAGCGATCCTGGGCCTGGGCAATGTCGGTAGCGAAGTAGCGCGGATCATCGAAAGCAGCGCAAGCGATCTCGCCGCCCGGATCGGTGCCCCGCTGGAGATTCGAGGCATCGGCGTGCGCCGTGTCGCCGACGACCGCGGTGTGCCCGCAGACCTCCTCACCGACAATATCGATGACCTGGTCGCACGCGATGATGTCGATATCGTCGTCGAGCTGATGGGGCCGGTCGAGCCTGCGCGCCGCGGAATCCTGGGCGCGCTCAACGCCGGCAAGTCGGTGGTCACCGCCAACAAGGCGCTGTTGGCGCAATCGGCCGGAGAGCTCGCCGAGGCCGCCGAAAAGGCAAGGGTTGACCTCTATTTCGAGGCGGCCGTGGCCGGTGCTATACCGGTCATTCGCCCCCTGACTCAATCGCTGGCCGGTGACTCGGTGATCCGGGTATCCGGAATCGTCAACGGCACCACCAACTACATCTTGTCCGCCATGGACGGCACCGGTGCCGACTACGCGGATGCGCTGGCAGAGGCCGGGGCGCTCGGATACGCCGAGGCGGACCCTACCGCCGATGTCGAGGGCTACGACGCCGCTGCTAAGGCCGCCATTCTGGCGTCCATCGCCTTCCATACCCGGGTGACCGCCGACGACGTGTACCGCGAGGGCATCACCAAGATCAGTGCGGACGATATCCAGTCCGCCCGCGCGCTCGGCTGCACCATCAAGCTGCTGTCCATCTGTGAACGGATCACCGACGAGGAGGGACACCAACGGGTTTCGGCGCGCGTGTACCCCGCACTGGTGCCCCTTACCCACCCGCTGGCGAGCGTTAGTGGGGCCTTCAACGCCGTCTTCGTGGAAGCGGAGGCCGCCGGGCAGCTCATGTTCTACGGTCAGGGCGCCGGCGGCGCCCCCACCGCGTCCGCGGTACTGGGTGATTTGGTGATGGCTGCCCGCAACCGGGTACAGGGTGGACGCGGCCCCCGGGAATCCCGGTACGCGCAGCTGCCGATCGCGCCGATCGGCCTCATTCCGACGCGTTACTACGTACGGATGCGGGTCGCCGACAAACCAGGCGTGCTGGCCACCGTCGCTGCCGAGTTCTCCAAGCGCGAGGTCAGCATCGCCACCGTCCGCCAGGAAGGTGAAGTCGACGAGACGGGCGCCCGGTTGGTTGTGCTCACGCACAAGGCGACAGACGCCGCGCTTTCGGAAACTGTTGCCGCACTTGCCGATCTCGATGTGGTGCTGGGTGTTGCGAGTGTCATCCGGCTGGAAGGAACACAAGAGTGACCGTTCATACCCCGTGGCCGGGTCTCATCGCCGCGTACCGCGACCGCCTCCCGATCGGAGACAATTGGCAGCCCGTCACCCTGTGTGAGGGCGGCACGCCGCTCTTGCCGGCAGCTCGGCTGTCGGAGCTCACCGGCTGCACGGTGCACTTGAAGGTCGAGGGCCTCAATCCCACCGGATCGTTCAAGGACCGCGGCATGACCATGGCCGTCACCGATGCGCTGGCCCGCGGCCAGCGAGCGGTGCTGTGCGCCTCGACCGGAAACACCTCTGCCTCCGCCGCTGCCTATGCGGCAAAGGCGGGCATCACCTGCGCCGTGTTGATCCCACAGGGCAAGATCGCCATGGGCAAGCTTGCCCAGGCCGTCATCCATGGCGCGCGAATCATCCAGGTGGACGGCAACTTTGACGACTGTCTGGAGCTGGCGCGCAAGACCACATCGGATTACCCAACCATCGCCCTGGTGAACTCCGTTAACCCGGTGCGTATCGAGGGCCAGAAGACTGCGGCCTTCGAGATCATGGATGCGCTCGGAACGGCCCCCGATATCCACGCGCTCCCTGTCGGCAACGCGGGGAACATCACCGCCTATTGGCGGGGCTACAACGAGTACTACCGCGACGGTTTGTCCGACAGGCTGCCCAAGATGCTTGGTGCCCAAGCCGCCGGTGCGGCGCCGCTGGTGAACGGGGCGCCCGTCCCCAACCCTGAGACTATCGCGACCGCCATCCGGATCGGATCCCCGGCGTCTTGGTCGGGTGCGGTTGCCGCGCAACAGGAATCGGGTGGTAAGTTCCTGGCCGTCACCGACGAAGAGATCCTCGCCGCTTACCGTCTGGTTGCCTCCAGCGAGGGTGTATTCGTGGAGCCGGCCTCGGCGGCCAGCATCGCGGGTCTGCTGAAATCGGTTGCCGACGGCTGGGTTCCGAAGGGCTCCACCGTGGTCTGCACCGTGACGGGAAACGGCCTGAAGGATCCCGATAACGCGTTGAGCGGAATGCCCGAGGTGACCCCGATTCCAGTGGACCCGACTGCGGTCGCAGAGGCACTGGAACTCGCGTGAGTGAGATTGGCCTCCCGGGCGAAGACCGTCAGGTTCAGGTTCTGCCGGTCGGCCTGTCCACCACGGTGGTGGTGCCCGCGTCCAGCGCGAACCTAGGCCCGGGCTTCGACAGCCTTGGTCTGGCGTTGTCGCTTTACGACGAAATTGAGGTCAATACAACTGAATCGGGCCTCAAGGTGGCCGTGGAGGGCGAGGGCGCCGGTGAGGTCCCCCTCGACGAGCGTCATCTCGTGGTGCGGGCCATCGAGCGCGGACTGGCCGCTGGAGGTGCTAGCGCGCCGGGACTAATCGTTCAGTGCCACAACAAGATTCCGCATTCACGGGGGCTAGGGTCCTCGGCTGCTGCGGCGGTGGCGGGCCTGGGCGTCGCGAACGGTCTGCTCGCCAAGGCGGGCCGACCCGTGTTATCCGATGAGACCCTTGTGCAGCTAGCCTCCGAGTTCGAGGGCCATCCCGACAACGCGGCGGCCAGTGTGCTCGGCGGAGCGGTGGTGTCGTGGTCGGAGGTCGTGGACGGCCGCACCGCGTACGCAGCGACCCGTCTCGATGTGCACCCGGATATCCGTATCGTCGCGGCGGTGCCACAGGAACAATCCTCCACGGCGCACACTCGGGTGTTGCTGCCTGAGTCCGTCACACATGTAGATGCTCGATTCAATCTTAGCCGGGTGGCGCTGCTGACGGTCGCACTCACCACGCGGCCGGACCTGCTCATGACGGCCACCCAGGATCGCCTGCATCAGCCACAGCGTGCGGCCGCCATGCCGGCATCGGCTGACGTCCTCGCGCACCTGCGCCGCCAAGGCGTTGCGGCGGTTCTTTCTGGCGCTGGACCTGCGGTGTTGGCGCTGATCACGGGTGAGCTTCCCGACTCAGCAGTGAAATACGCTGTAGATCAAGGGTTCTCACTCGTGTCGATGTCGGTGTCGGCGGGTGTCTCGGTTCGATAGCGGCGTAATGGCTGGTGAGCCGGGGACTCGCCGGGGGGGTGCTTGTTGCTTGATGCTCAGCTGAGGGTTATCCTCGGTATCAGTCCCAGCAATTGCAGCTACTGCGCACCTGCGCCTAGAACGAGGACGATCACAAATTCTTCCTGATATTTCAGTCGTCGCCGACAGGCGGCGATATTGGGCAAGTTCGGTGGTCAGCCGCCATTTCTCAGGACCTCGCGCGGCCCTATCTGTGTGGGCCCGCAGCACAAACTTCGCGACCAGCAACCTGACTGGCCGTAGTGATACCCCTCGCCCCATATTTGGCGGGGGAAGGAAAGGAAATCCGTGACCGATACGGACCTCATCGTGACCGACGCCGCCCTGGAATCTGCGGGCGCGCCCACCTCGTCTTCTGCCGACCGTGCCCATAAGGAGCGCCGAGGTGACGAGCTGGGTGCCCTGTCGACGATGGTGTTGCCTGAGCTGCGTGTTCTGGCCAGCCAGGTAGGCGTCAAAGGCACCTCGGGAATGCGCAAGGGCGACTTGATCGCCGCCATTCGTGAGCATCAGGGTGCGCTCGGCGCACCGAAGAACAACACTCAGGCGCCTACCCAGGCGCAGCAGCCTCAGGCTTCATCTGCCCAGGCAGAGGCCACCCAAACAGAGGCCACCCAGGCCGAGCCGACTCAGACTGCGCTCGATCTGCCGGCGGAGACATCTAAGTCTGCCCCGGAACCCGAATCCACCAAGGGTGCAGAGGGCAAGGAAGCCGACAAGTCCGGCGCTCCCCGCGAGGGAGATAGCCGTGGCGAACGGCGTCGCAACCAGAACCGGAACGCCGACGGCGAGCGCAAGCAGCAGAACGGCAGCGCCGAGAACACCGAAAATGCCGAGAACTCGGGCCGTGACGCTGGCCAGAAGAACCAGAATCAAGACAACAACCAGGGCAATCGCAACAACAGCAGCAACAGCAGCAACAACAACAACAACGATGACGACGGCGAGGGTCGTGGACGGCGTGGCCGTCGCACCCGTGAACGTCGCCGTGGTCGCGACCGCAACACCAACGAGGGCGGCGGCAGTGGCGGTGGCGACACCGAATTGCGCGAGGACGACGTCGTCCAGCCAGTGGCAGGCATCCTCGATGTCCTGGACAACTATGCGTTCGTGCGGACGTCCGGGTACCTGGCCGGCCCCAACGATGTGTATGTGTCGATGAACCTCGTGCGCAAGAACGGGCTGCGTCGTGGTGACGCGATTACCGGCGCCGTGCGAGTGCCGCGCGATTCGGAAGCGTCCAGAGAGAATCAGCGCCAGAAGTTCAATCCGCTGGTGCGCCTCGACACCGTCAACGGCGGTCCCGTCGAGGACGCCAGGAAGCGGCCCGACTTCCAAAAGCTGACTCCGCTCTACCCGAACCAGCGGCTGCGGTTGGAAACCACCCCGGAGAAGCTGACAACTCGTGTGATCGACCTGATCATGCCGATCGGCAAGGGCCAGCGTGCGTTGATCGTGTCCCCGCCGAAGGCCGGTAAGACCACGATCATGCAGAACATTGCCAACGCGATCTCGGCCAACAACCCCGAATGCCATCTCATGGTGGTGCTGGTGGACGAGCGGCCCGAAGAGGTCACCGACATGCAGCGTTCAGTCAAGGGTGAGGTCATCGCCTCGACCTTCGACCGGCCGCCGTCAGACCACACTCAGGCCGCCGAGTTGGCGATCGAGCGCGCCAAGCGCCTCGTCGAGCAGGGCAAGGACGTCGTGGTTCTGCTGGACTCGATCACCCGTCTGGGCCGCGCGTACAACAACGCATCCCCGGCATCGGGGCGCATCCTGTCCGGTGGTGTCGACTCCACCGCGCTGTACCCGCCCAAGCGATTCCTTGGCGCTGCCCGCAATATCGAGGACGGCGGCTCGTTGACGATCATCGCCACGGCAATGGTCGAGACCGGCTCCACGGGTGACACTGTCATCTTCGAGGAGTTCAAGGGCACCGGTAACGCCGAGCTCAAGCTCGACCGAAAGATCTCCGAGCGTCGGGTATTCCCGGCCGTCGATGTCAACCCGTCGGGTACCCGCAAGGACGAGCTGCTGATGAGCGGTGACGAGTTTGCGATCGTGCACAAGCTGCGTCGTGTGCTGTCGGGCCTGGATTCGCATCAGGCCATCGATCTGCTGATGAGCCAGCTGCGCAAGACCAAGACCAACTACGAGTTCCTGGTGCAGGTCTCCAAGAACACGCCGAATGTCCCCGGTGCCGACGAGACGCAATACAGCTGACGGATGAGATCACCGGTAGAGATCGGTGATCTCTCTCAGCCTCGTCAGACCAACTTCTGAGGCCGCGGTACTCGCTGGCTTCAACCTGGCTTCAACGCGGTGACTGTCGCGTGCTCGGCTTCAGGGGTGAATCACCCTTGCGGGATGGGTGGAATCTGGGGGATCTGCGGAATCTGTGGGATCGGCGGTGCTTCGGGACCCTGCGGAACCGGAGGCGCCTGGGGGACCGGTGGTGGCGGCGGGGGGACTGGGTCGGCGTTGGCGAGACCCTGTCCGCCAGCGAACGTAGCCAGACCCATTGCCATAGCGGTCGCGCCTGTCACGATCAATCTCTTGATGTTCATGCGTTTCCCTTCCGAATCGGCGACTCACCTTTCAGCAGTAAGTCACAAATCGACGTGCCGTTACCCAACGTACGCGTCCTTGGAGAAGGCTGTGGGGCCCGGAAGTGGTGGCAATCCGGTCCCCACAGCTAAATGGCCTGTTACAGCGGTATCCAGACGCCGAGGAACCAAAACCCCCACTGATTGAATCCGGGGTCCCACGCGGGCGTCACCGTCTGGCCCCAGTAGTCGAATGGCGCAGGCGGCATGCCATCCGGTGGGGGCAATGGACCATTCCACGCGGGCGGCGGTGGCGCACCCCAGCCCCAAGGGTGCTGACCGTCCCAGCGATGGTCGCCGCCGCCGCGCCAATCGCCGACACGGTCACCGCCGCGCCAATCGCCTTGACCTCCGCGATGGTCGCCACCTGGGTCGTGTCGGTCGGTACTCACCGCAGCGGGTTGAGACGGTGCCGGTGCGGCCTCGGCAACTCCGGTGCCGAGGCCGAGGGCGCCGAAGCTCAGAGCACCGACTAGTACGCCCTTGGCGATCATGCTCTTGATGGTCATCTCGAAACTCCTTCCACTTCGTCCCGACTGATGAGAACGTTAGGAATGCTAACTATCGAGGAGCTGCGGTTGCGCTGGGAAGATGCTGCGGCGGGCCCTGCATGTCAATTCCCCCGAGACTTGGAATATCACGCTGGTCGCCGCTGTTTAGGATCTACGTAACTGAGCTGGCATAATGGCCTTTCAGCCTTTGACGGGTTCCGGTTCACGCCGTAATGCAGGCGACCCGGCGACCACAACACGAAGAGGAATCACCATGAAATCGGGTATCCACCCCACCTATGTCGAGACCAACGTGGTCTGCGGCTGTGGTAACACCTTCACCACCCGCAGCACCAAGGACAGCGGCCACATCGTGGTCGAGGTCTGCTCACAGTGCCACCCGTTCTACACGGGCAAGCAGAAGATCCTGGACAGCGGCGGCCGCGTCGCCCGGTTCGAGGCACGGTACGGCAAGCGCAAGGCCGCAGCCGACAAATAGCTTCCTTGACGACGCCCGTTCTGCTGACGCAGGGCGGGCGTCGGTCTATTTGTAGATAAGAACCCGCGTGTGAAGGTGTGAGGAGGGCGCATGAGCGAGACGCCGCTGATCCAGTCGATGCTGGCCGAGCACGCCGAGCTGGAGAAGCAACTGGCCGACCCGGCCCTGCATGCGGACGTTGGGGCCGCACGCAAGGCGGGGCGACGATTCGCGATGCTATCTCCGATCGTCGCCACTCACCGCAAGCTCGTCGCCTCCCGCGACGACCTGGACACTGCCCGCGAACTGTCGGCCGATGACCCCTCGTTCGCCGATGAGGTCACTGAGCTCGAAACCTCGATTGCGGAGCTGGAGATCCAGCTTTCGGACATGCTGGCGCCCCGAGACCCACATGACGGCGACGACATTCTCCTCGAAGTGAAATCCGGTGAAGGCGGGGAAGAGTCGGCATTGTTCGCGGCCGACCTCGCCCGTATGTACATCCGGTACGCCGAGCGGCATGGCTGGAAGGTGACTGTTCTCGACGAGACCGAATCCGACCTCGGTGGCTACAAGGACGCCACACTGGCCATCGCCAGCAAGGGGGATAGCGCGGACGGTGTCTGGTCGCGGCTGAAGTTCGAGGGCGGCGTGCACCGCGTCCAGCGTGTTCCCGTCACCGAATCCCAAGGGCGCGTGCATACCTCGGCGGCAGGTGTGCTGGTCTACCCAGAGCCGGAGGAGGTAGAAGCGGTCCAAATCGACGAATCGGATCTGCGGATCGATGTCTACCGCTCGTCGGGCAAGGGTGGCCAGGGCGTTAACACCACCGACTCCGCGGTCCGCATCACCCATCTGCCGACGGGCATCGTGGTGACCTGCCAGAACGAGCGTTCGCAGCTGCAGAACAAGGCCCGCGCCATGCTGGTGCTAGGCGCTCGGCTACAGGCCCTCGCTGAAGAGCAAGCCCAGGCTGATGCGTCGGCGGGCCGTGCCAGCCAGATCCGTACCGTGGACCGCAGCGAGCGGATCCGCACCTACAACTTCCCCGAGAACCGGATCACGGACCATCGCGTGGGATTCAAGGCACACAACCTGGACCAGGTTCTCGATGGCGACCTGGACGCGATGTTCGACGCGCTGGCCATCGCCGACCGGAAGGCTCGCCTGCAGGAGGCGTGATGAGCCGCTTGCGCGAAGAACTGGGGGCTAGATGAACCACGTGCGCCAGCTGATCGCCGAGGCGGTGGAATTGCTCTCCCGGGCAGGAGTTCCCAGCCCCCAGGTAGATGCCGAAGAACTGGCCGCGCACCTGCTCGACATCCCGCGTACGCGACTGCGCTTCTCCGACTTTCCCCCCGGCTTTCCAGAGCGTTACCGTGCCCTGGTGGACCGGCGGGCGCAGCGGATCCCATTGCAGCATTTGACCGGCAACGCCGCCTTCGCTCATATCGAGGTGTCCGTTGGTCCTGGTGTCTTCATTCCTCGCCCGGAGACCGAGTCTCTATATGTCTGGGCAGCAGGGGAATTGGCTTCTCACGCGACGGTCCTCGAGCTCTGTGCCGGGTCCGGTGCGCTCGCTGTCGCCTTGTCACACAGCGAGCCGACGGCTCGCGTCATCGCCGTCGAGCTCGACGAGCAGGCATTGACCTACACCCGCCGGAACGTCACTGGAACCACAGTCGAGGTGATCCAGGCCGATGTGACCGCGCCGGCGCTGCTAGCTGAGCTCGACGGCACGGTCGATTTGATCGTCGCCAACCCGCCTTACATACCCGCCGGTGCCGAGCTCGAGCCTGAAGTGGCACAGCATGATCCGCCACTGGCACTCTTCGCGGGTGCGGACGGACTGGCAGTGATAGCGCCGATCGTGACGGCAGCAGTGCGCTTGCTGGCCCCGGGGGGCGCTGTCGGCATAGAGCACGATGACACCAATGGTGACGGTACGCGTGAGCTATTCACGGCTAGCGGCCTATTCGAGGACGTCATACAGCGATACGACTTGGCGGGCCGGCCGCGATTCGTCACTGCTCGACGGAAATCGTCGGCGTCATAGACTGGTCAGGTGACTGTCGTCTACGACTGCCAGGACGCTGCGACCCGCCAGGAGGGTATCGACGCGGCGGTGAGTGCGCTCAAGGCAGGCGAACTGGTGGTCATGCCCACCGACACGGTTTACGGATTGGGTTGTGACGCATTTGATTCCCACGCGGTGGCGGCCTTGCTCGCCGCCAAGGGGCGTGGCCGGGATATGCCCGTCGGCGTGCTGGTGGGGTCTTGGCACACCATCGACGGACTGGTATTTGCCGTTCCGTCGGCTGCCCGTGAACTCATCGAGGCGTTCTGGCCGGGACCGCTGAGCATCATCGTGACTCACGCGCCGTCCCTGTCCTGGGATCTGGGTGACGCGCAGGGGAGCGTGATGCTTCGGATGCCCCTGCACCCGGCGGCCATCGACCTGCTGCGCGCCGTCGGTCCGATGGCGGTATCCAGTGCCAATGTCTCGGGACAGCCCGCGGCGCTCACCGCCACGGAGGCCCGTGATCAATTGGGCGACAAGGTCTCGGTGTACCTGGATGGCGGCACGGCAGAGCTGGGCGCAGCGTCGACCATTGTCGATCTCACCGGTCCGGTGCCGCTCATCCTGCGGGAGGGTCCGATCACCCGGGAACAGATCGTGGACGTGATCGGCGGCGAGATCGGCACGGAACCCACAGCATCGTGAAGTACGGTCAGATGCGTGGATTTCGGTGAGCCCAGGTTCGGTGAACGCCTTGGCGAGTGAGCTGTTAGCGCTTGCCGATCGCGGTGCGGGTGTTCCGCTGCGCGAGCTCGCCCTGGTCGGCCTGACCGCGGCCATCACGACGTTCTTCTGCACTGGGGGAGTGCGGTTGTTGGCAACCCGAGTGGGTGCGGTCGCCTATCCGCGAGAACGCGATGTGCATCTGCAGCCGACGCCCCGGATGGGCGGCCTCGGGATTTATCTCGGTGTATGCGCCGCGATCTTCCTGGCCTCGCAACTACCCGCCCTGACAAGGGGTTTCGTCTATTCGTCGGGTCTGCCCGCGGTAGTGGTGGCGGGCGGCATCATCATGCTCGTCGGCCTCATCGACGACAAATGGGGATTGGACGCACTAACCAAGTTCGCAGGTCAGGTGACCGCTGCCAGCGTCCTGGTCACCATGGGCGTGGCTTGGAGCATGATCTACATCCCGTTCGGCGGGGTAGGGACCATTGTGTTGGACCAGATGTCGTCCATCCTGGTCACGTTGGCGTTGACCGTGTCGATCGTCAACGCCATGAATTTCGTGGACGGCCTCGACGGACTGGCCGCCGGCTTAGGACTCATCACCGCGGCCGCGATCTGCGTTTTCTCCATCGGGCTGCTGGGCAGCCACGGAGGCGACGTCCTCTACTACCCACCCGCGGTGATCTCAGCGGTGCTCGCCGGCGCGTGTTTGGGTTTCCTGCCACACAACTTCCACCGGGCGCGGATCTTCATGGGGGACTCGGGGTCGATGCTGATCGGCCTGATGCTGGCTGCCGCATCGACAACTGCGGCGGGCCCCATTTCGCAGAGCTCTTATGGCGCCAAGGACATTTTCGCGCTGTTGTCGCCGTTCCTATTGGTCATCGCGGTGATCTTCGTGCCCGTGCTTGACCTGGTGCTCGCGATTATTCGGCGTACCCGCGCGGGCCGCAGTGCCTTCAGTCCGGACAAGATGCACCTTCACCACCGGCTACTGCAGATCGGCCATTCACACCGTCGGGTAGTGCTGATCATCTACTTGTGGGTGGCGATCATCGCCTTCGGCGCGGCCAGCACCATCTTCATCGACCCGCGGTACGCGGGAGCGGTGATGCTGGGTGCAATCGGTATCGCCATTGTCGCGACGGTCATCCCGCTCTTGCGCCGGGAACCCGATCAACCCCTCGCCACGGAGGCTGTCGTGACTGAATCGGACCCGAGTCCGTCGGCGGCCTCGGTCATGTACGACGAAAAGTAGTAGGGGTTCAGAACCGCCTCTACCATGTGATACGGTTCTGCCATACCCGAAAACTCACGGGTGCCGGCCACACCGGATCGGCGGGATTCTGGAAGATTCCTGAGTGCCACCGGACCGTTTAACTGACCGACAGGGAGTTGCCCTTTTGAGGTGAGTTCAGCGAGCCCGCAGGCCTCCGATAAGGTCTGACACCGACGAACGCAGTTTTTGTATCGCCACCCCGACAAAGATGTGAGGTGACACCCCAGGTGACAACGTCTGACGCCCCGCTAGTACTCCCGGCAATGGCGTTTCGTCCGTTGCGTCTGACGGTTCTCTGTGGTGTTCTCGGTGCACTGGCACTACTGGCCTCCGTACTCCTGGGAAATTGGCAGCTTGGCGCCTTCTTCGTTCTCGGCCTGGGGCTCGGCCTGGTGAACGCTCTCCTCGTTCGCCAATCCGCGGAAGTCATTACCGCGCAAGACAATCCAAGTAAGCAAAAGATGGCCATCAATTCCGCCGCGCGGTTGATGGTCATCACCGTCATTGCCCTGGTTATCGCATTCCTGTTCCGCCCCGCTGGTCTTGGGGTGTTCTTCGGAGTCGCGTTGTTCCAGGTGCTGCTGGTTTTGACCACCGCTGTGCCGGTGTGGAAAGGGATCCGTTCTGTGAACGAGGCGTCAACGAATCGGGCGGAGGTATAGCCGACGATGAGTACCACGACTTTTCAGGCCGAAGGCGCCATCGAGGTCGGTCACCACACCCACGCGCACTGGGGATTCCTGGGTGAGGTCAATACCGACACCATCCTGGCGAGCGCTCTTGCCGGCGTGATCGTCATCGCGCTCGCGCTCTTCCTGAGGGCCAAGGTCACCTCGACCGGTGTGCCCAACGGTGTGCAGCTGTTCTTCGAGGCCGTGACCGTCCAGTTCCGCAACCAGGTCGAGGCCGCAATCGGCATGAAGATCGCGCCGTTCGTGCTGCCGCTGGCCGTGACGATCTTCGTCTTCGTGCTGGTGTCCAACTGGATCTCGGTGCTGCCGGTGCAGTACACCGACGCCAACGGCGCCACCGCCGAACTGCTCAAACCGCCTGCCTCGGATATCAACTACGTGCTGGCCCTGGCCCTGTTCGTGTTCCTCTGCTATCACGCCGCAGGGTTCATGCGGCGTGGCCTTATCGGTCACCCGATCAAGGTGATCAAGGGACACGTTCCGGCTTTGGCGCTCATCAACATCGTCGAGGAGATCGCCAAGCCGATATCGCTATCGCTGCGGCTCTTCGGCAACATGTTTGCCGGTGGCATCATGGTCGCGCTGATCGCGCTGTTCCCCGCGTACATCATGTGGGCGCCCAACGCCATCTGGAAAACGTTCGATCTATTCGTCGGTCTGATCCAGGCCTTCATCTTCGCGCTGCTGACGATCCTGTACTTCAGCCAGTCGATGGAAACCGACGACCACCACTAATTACCTAGACCAACCTGAAAGACCCTGGTAGCACAGCTACCACTTAATAAGGAGGAAAGAGATGGCGGACCCGACAATTGTTGCTGGTGCCCTCATTGGCGGTGGTTTGATCATGGCCGGCGGCGCGATCGGTGCCGGTATCGGTGACGGTATCGCCGGTAACGCCCTGATCTCCGGTGTAGCTCGCCAGCCTGAGGCTCAAGGCCGGCTGTTCACGCCGTTCTTCATCACCGTCGGTCTGGTTGAGGCCGCGTACTTCATCAACCTGGCCTTCATGGCGCTGTTCGTTTTCGCCACTCCCGGCGCTAGCTAATCGGCATGGGTGAATTGCTAAGTGTCGAGGCGGCGTCCGTAATGGCCGCCGCCGCCGAAGAGGGTGCGGAGAAGTCGAACTTCCTCATCCCCAACGGCACCTTCTTCGTCGTCCTGGCGATCTTCCTGATCGTCCTAGCGGTCATCGGTACCTTTGTGGTGCCGCCGGTCCAAAAGGTGCTCAAGGCACGCGAGGACATGGTCACCAAGACGGCAGAGGACACCAAGAACGCCGCCGAGCAATTCACCGCCGCCGAGGCCGACTACAAGGATGAGCTGGCCAAGGCTCGCGGTGCCGCGACAGCGGTGCGCGACGAGGCCAGGGCCGAGGGACGCGGAATTCTCGAGGACATGCGTCAGCGGGCCAATGCGGAAGCCAATGCTGTGTCATCAGCGGCGGCCGAATCGTTGGCCCGTCAAGGCGAGGCAACTTCCGGCGAGCTGGCGGCAAGTGCTGACAGCCTGTCCCGGACGCTTGCCGAACGTGTTCTCGGCATCGGCTTATCGGAAAGCCTTTCGGAACCAGCGAATGCAGGGCGAGGCTAACTACAGATGTCTACTTTCATCGGGCAGCTCATCGGTTTCGCTGTCATCGTTTTCTTGATAGTCAAGTTCGTGGTGCCGCCGGTGCGCACATTGATGTCCAAGCAAAAGGACTCGGTGCGCCAGCAGCTTGCTGACAGCAAGTCTGCCGCGGACAAGCTTGTCGAGGCCGAGGGTGCGCATGCCAAGGCCATCGAAGACGCCAAGGCCGACGCGGCCGCCATCGCCGAAGAGGCCAAGGCCGATGCCGTGCAGATCTCCAAGCAGCTGCGCGAGCAGGCCGACGCCGAGGTCGAGCGAATCAAGGTGCATGGTCAGGAGCAGATCGTTTTGCAGCGCCAGCAGCTGATCCGTCAGCTCCGTGGCGACCTGGGTGCAGAATCGGTCCGTCGCGCCGGCGATTTGGTGCGTGCCCATGTGGGCGACTCGGCCGCACAGTCCGCCACTGTCGACCGGTTCTTGGAAGAGCTGTCTCTGATGGCCGGCAGCGTGAACGCCGAACGTCGTCCGCTTGCCTCTGGCGGAGCGGGTCTACATGCCGCCAGCCGCGAATCCCTCGCCGAGCAGGTGTCGGCATTCCAAGCCAACGCGGTCTCGCTCGACAGCCTGGCGCTCAACGCGCTGGCAGATGACCTGACTGCGGTCGCCGAGCTCCTCATCAAGGAGTTGGTGCTGCGCAAGCATCTGGCCGAGCCGGTGGACGCCAGCGAGCAGTCCGCCAAGGTCGCCTTGGTTGACTCGGTGCTCGGTTCGAAGATCGGGGGCCCGGCCCTGGACGTGGTGCGTGCCGCCGTGACCGCCCGCTGGTCCGCCACGAACGACCTGATCACTGCGATCGAACACATCGCCCGTCTCGCGCTGTTGGAGCGGGCCGAGCGTGACGGTCAGATCGACGATGTCGAAGACCAGTTGTTCCGCGTGAGCCGCATCCTCGACGGGGAGCCGCAGCTGAGCACGCTGCTGGGCAACACCGCTTCGCCTGCCGCCGGTCGCGTGACACTGCTGCAGAACGTTCTCACGGGCCGGTCCAACGCGATCGTGATCAGCCTGCTGGCCCAGACCGTCCGACTGCTGCGTGGCAAGCGTGCCGATGTCGCGGTGCTCGAAGTTGCCGAATTGGCGGTTGCCCGTCGCGACGAGTCGGTGGCGCACGTGAAGGCGGCTGTCTCGATCAGCGATGCGCAGAGCACACGGCTGGCCCAGGTGCTCGGACAGATTTACGGCCGCACCATCGCGGTGCAGTTGGATGTGGACCCCGAACTGCTGGGCGGGCTCGTCGTCAACATCGGTGACGAGGAGATCGACGGCAGCCTTTCCACCCGGCTCTCCGCGGCCGCCCTCCATCTGCCCCACTAAATAACCACCAGACTTAACCCGCAAGAAGAGCCAGGAACAGGAAGACGAGAAAAGCCATGACAGAGTTGACGATCTCCTCGGCCGATATCTCCGGCGCGATCGAGCAGTACGTCGCGACGTTCTCTGCCGACCCATCCCGCGAAGAAATCGGCATCGTCTCTGATACCGGTGACGGTATCGCGCACGTCGAGGGCCTGCCCTCCGTCATGACCCAGGAGCTCCTCGAGTTCCCCGGTGGCGTATTGGGCGTGGCGTTGAACCTGGACGAGCGCAGCGTCGGCACCGTCATCCTCGGTGACTTCCACGGCATCGAAGAGGGCCAGCCGGTGAAGCGCACCGGCGAGGTTCTGTCGGTACCTGTCGGCGACGCCTTCCTCGGCCGGGTCATCAATCCGCTCGGTGAGCCGATCGACGGCCGCGGCGACATCGAAGCAGAGACCCGTCGCTCGCTTGAGCTACAGGCCGCCTCCGTGGTGGAGCGCCAGAGCGTGGCAGAGCCGCTGCAGACCGGCATCAAGGCCATCGACTCGCAGACCCCGATTGGTCGCGGCCAGCGTCAGCTGATCATCGGAGACCGTAAGACCGGCAAGACCGCGGTCTGCGTCGACACCATCCTGAACCAGAAGCAGGCGTGGGACAGCGGGGATCCTGCTCAGCAGGTGCGCTGCATCTACGTCGCCGTCGGCCAGAAGGGTTCGACCATCGCTGCGGTGCGCCGCACTCTGGACGAGGCGGGCGCCCTCGAGTACACGACCATCGTCGCGGCCCCGGCCTCCGACGCAGCGGGCTTCAAATGGCTTGCGCCGTACACCGGTTCGGCCCTCGGCCAGCACTGGATGTACCAGGGCAAGCACGTCCTCATCGTGTTCGACGACCTGACCAAGCAGGCCGAGGCGTACCGTGCGATTTCGCTGCTGCTGCGTCGCCCGCCGGGCCGTGAGGCGTACCCGGGTGACGTCTTCTACCTGCACTCGCGTCTGCTGGAGCGTTGCGCGAAGCTTTCCGACGCGCTGGGTGGCGGTTCGTTGACCGGTCTGCCGATCATCGAGACCAAGGCCAACGACATTTCGGCCTACATCCCCACCAACGTCATCTCGATCACCGACGGACAGTGCTTCCTGCAGACCGACCTGTTCAACCAGGGCGTGCGTCCGGCCATCAACGTCGGTGTGTCGGTATCCCGCGTCGGTGGTGCAGCACAGATCAAGGCCATGAAAGAAGTGGCCGGCTCGCTGCGTCTGGAGCTGTCGCAATACCGCGAGCTAGAGGCCTTCGCGGCCTTCGCCTCGGACCTTGACGCCACCTCGAAGGCACAGCTGGCGCGTGGTGCTCGCCTGGTCGAGCTGCTCAAGCAGCCGCAGAGCTCTCCGTACCCGGTCGATGAGCAGGTCGTCGCGATCTACCTCGGCACCGGCGGTCTCCTCGACTCGGTTCCGGTGGGCGATGTCATCCGTTTCGAGCAGGAGTTCCTCGACCATGTGCGTGGTTCGCACGCCGATATCTTGGCCGATATCCGCGAGACCAAGAAGTTCTCGGAGGACACCGAAACCAAGCTCATCGATGCGGTCAACGTATTCAAGAAGAGCTTCGCTGCCACGGACGGCAGCTCGGTAGAGGTCGACAACGGTGCTGCCGTGGATCCTCTCGACGAGTCCGAGGTCGGTCAGGAGACCGTCCAGGTCCGCAAGCCGGCTCCCAAAAAGTAGAGCAGAAGTAGCGACTAAACATGGCTGCACAAATCCGAGAATTGCGCCGGCGGATCAAATCCGCCGGTTCGATCAAGAAGATCACCAAGGCGCAGGAACTGATCGCGACATCGCGGATCTCGAAGGCGCAGGCCCGCGTCGTGGCCGCTCGGCCGTACGCGACCGAGATCACCAACGTGCTCACCGCGCTTGCCGACGACGCCGCGCTGGACCATCCGTTACTCGTGGAGCGGGCCGAGCCCAAGCGGGCTGGTGTGCTCATCGTGTCGTCCGATCGGGGTCTGTGCGGTGGCTACAACGCCAACGTGCTGCGTGTCGCGGAGGAGCTGTTCGCGCTGCTGCGTGCGCAGGGCAAGACTCCGGTGGTGTACGTGGTCGGCCGGAAGGCGCTGAACTTCTACAAGTTCCGCGGACGCAACGTGATCCAATCCTGGACCGGGTTCTCCGAGCGGCCTGAGTACGCCCATGCACAAGAGATTGCGGGTGTGCTCGTCGACTCGTTCCTCGCGGGTGCCGATGACGACGGTGATGACCCGGGTGCCGACGGCATCCTGGGCGTTGATGAGCTGCATATCGTCTACACCGAGTTCAAATCGATGCTGACCCAGTCGGCCGTGGCCAAGCGGATCGCACCGATGGAGATCGAGTACGTCGGCGAGCAGACCGAGCCGACCACTCTGTACTCGTTCGAGCCTGACGCCACTGCGCTTTTCGCGTCGCTGCTGCCTCGTTACCTGGCCACCCGGGTGTACGCGGCGCTGCTGGAGGCGGCGGCCTCGGAGTCGGCATCCCGCCGGCGCGCCATGAAGGCGGCCACGGATAACGCCGATGACCTCATCAAGGGACTCACCCTGGAAGCCAACCGTGCTCGCCAGGCGCAGATCACCCAGGAAATCAGTGAAATCGTCGGCGGCGTTGACGCGCTAGCCGCAGCCGCAAGCGAACATTAGGAAGAGACGAGTAGATGACTGCACCCACTGCTAACAAGACTGCCGGGCGAGTTGTTCGCGTTACCGGCCCGGTCGTCGACGTGGAGTTCCCGCGTGATGCCGTGCCGCCGCTCTTCTCCGCCCTCAATGCCGAGATCACCTACGAGGCGATGGCCAAGACGCTGACCCTCGAGGTCGCACAGCACTTGGGCGACAACCTGGTGCGTACCGTCTCCATGCAGCCGACCGACGGTCTGGTGCGTGGCGTGGACGTCATCAATACCGGCAACACCATCTCGGTGCCCGTCGGCGACGGCGTGAAGGGCCACGTCTTCAACGCTCTGGGCCACTGCCTCGATGAGCCTGGTTACGGCAGCGACTTCGAGAAGTGGTCGATCCACCGCAAGCCCCCGGCGTTCGACCAGCTCGAGCCGCGTACCGAGATGCTGGAGACCGGCCTCAAGGTCGTCGACCTGCTCACCCCGTATGTGCGAGGCGGCAAGATCGCCCTGTTCGGTGGTGCCGGCGTGGGTAAGACCGTCCTGATCCAGGAGATGATCAACCGCATCGCCCGCAACTTCGGTGGTACCTCGGTATTCGCCGGCGTGGGTGAGCGCACCCGTGAGGGCAACGACCTGTGGGTCGAGCTCGCCGATGCCAACGTGCTCAAGGACACCGCGTTGGTGTTCGGCCAGATGGACGAACCGCCCGGCACGCGTATGCGCGTCGCGCTTTCGGCGCTGACCATGGCGGAGTACTTCCGCGACGAGCAGGGCCAGGACGTGCTGCTGTTCATCGACAACATCTTCCGGTTCACCCAGGCCGGCTCGGAGGTGTCGACCCTGCTGGGCCGCATGCCTTCGGCCGTGGGTTACCAGCCGACGCTGGCCGACGAGATGGGTGAGCTGCAGGAGCGCATCACCTCGACCCGTGGACGCTCCATCACCTCGATGCAGGCCGTATACGTCCCCGCCGACGATTACACCGACCCGGCGCCGGCCACGACGTTCGCGCACCTGGACGCCACCACCGAGCTTTCTCGTGCGGTGTTCTCCAAGGGCATCTTCCCGGCCGTGGACCCGCTGGCGTCGTCGTCGACGATTCTGCTGCCGTCCGTGGTGGGCGAGGAGCACTACCGTGTGGCGCAGGAAGTCATCCGCGTCCTGCAGCGCTACCAGGACCTACAGGACATCATCGCCATCCTCGGTATCGACGAACTGTCGGAAGAGGACAAGCAGCTGGTGGGCCGTGCTCGTCGGATCGAGCGCTTCCTGAGTCAGAACATGATGGCTGCCGAGCAGTTCACCGGTCAGCCCGGCTCGACCGTGCCGCTCAAGGAGACCATCGAGGCGTTCGACAAGCTCACCAAGGGCGAGTTCGACCACCTGCCCGAGCAGGCGTTCTTCCTCATCGGTGGTTTGGACGACCTGGCCAAGAAGGCCGAAAGCCTCGGCGCCAAGCTGTAATTCGTCACTAGCTATTTGAAGGAGGTGCATTGAATGTCCGAGATTGACGTCGAGATTGTCGCCGTCGAGCGCGAGATCTGGTCGGGTAAGGCCACATTCGTCTTTACCCGCACGACCTCCGGTGAAATCGGCATCTTGCCGCACCACATTCCGTTGGTGGCGCAGTTGGTGGAAGATGCCGCGGTGAAGATTGAACGCGAGGGTGGTGACGATCTTTGGTGGGCGATCGACGGGGGATTCCTGTCGATCACCGATAGCAGGGTCAGCATCCTGGTGGAGTCTGCGCAGCCACGCGCGGACATTGACGAGTCCAAGGCCAAGACCGATTCCGGTTCCGACGATCCACGGGTGGCCGCGCAGGGACGCGCGCGCCTCCGTGCTCTCGGCCAGACGGTTTAGCACTATCCACAAAGGAATACCGCTTTGAGCGTGACGGCGATGATCGAGATATCGGTCATCGCCGTCCTTGCTTTGGCGGTGGCCGCGTTGAGCTTTCGTCTGCTCAAGTTGCGGCATGGGGGTACCGCGGCTCTGCTACGTGATGTGCCGGAGACGGGGGAGGGTCGCTGGCGGCACGGCGTCATGCGGTATCGCGAATCTCAAGCGGAGTTCTATCGCCTATCCAGCGTGCGCCTCTGGCCCGATCGCCGGTTGTCGCGGCGCGAACTTGAGATCATCGACCGACGGATTCCGCGCGGCGACGAGTACGACATCATGACCGCCGAGATTGTGGTGTTGCAGTTGCGCGATGGTGCACGTGAATACGAAATGGCGCTGGATCGCGGTGCGTTGACCGCGTTCATGTCCTGGGTCGAGTCCCGGCCTTCGCGGCGGGCGGAACGCCGCAGCCGCTAGGCGGTTTTGCCCAGCCGCTAGGCGGGCTGCGCCGGTCCGCCGGGCTTCCAGAGCGTGTCCTTACCGTCGTTGGCGACCCGCGACAGGATGAACAACAGATCCGAGAGCCGGTTCAGATACTTGGCGGGCAGCACATTCGTGCTGTCGGGATAGGTGTCGATGGCCGCCCAGGCCGAACGTTCCGCCCGACGTGCCACGGTCCTTGCCACGTGCAACAAACCGGATAGCGGGGTACCGCCCGGCAGCACAAAGGAATTCAGCTTTGGCAGATCCGCGTTGTACCCATCACACCAGCCCTCGAGGCGGTCGATATAGGGCTGGGTGATCCGCAACGGTGGGTATTGGGGATTGGGTACCACGGGAGTGGACAGATCCGCGCCGGCGTCGAACAGATCATTCTGGATCTGCAGCAGCACGGCACCTATGGGCTGGCTCGGGTTCCCCAGCACCATCGCGACACCGATGGCGGCATTGGCCTCATCGCAATCCGCGTACGCGATCAGCCGTGAGTCGTTCTTCGGTACACGCGAGAAATCGCTTAGACCCGTGGTCCCGTCGTCTCCGGTCCGGGTATAGATGCGAGTGAGATGCACGCCACTGGATGCTCTTCGCCCAAGTGGCTCGTTGGAGTTGTCTCCGCTTAGTCCAAGTGGCTCATCGGTCATGCGTCGAAACGTTACCCGGCTACGCTGTCGGGCGTGAGCGAGCATTTCTTGGTGACCGGCGGCGCCCGGCTTACAGGTCAGGTGGCGGTAACCGGTGCCAAGAACAGCGTGCTCAAGCTGATGGCGGCCACGCTGCTGGCTGAGGGAACCAGCACGATCACTAACTGCCCGGACATCCTCGACGTGCCCCTGATGGCCGAGGTGCTGCGGGGCTTAGGCGCGACGGTGGAACTAGAAGGTGATGTCGTCACGATTACCTCACCGGATGAACCCAAGTACGACGCCGACTTCCCGGCGGTACGACAATTCCGAGCATCGGTCTGTGTTCTGGGTCCGCTGGTTGGGCGGTGTCGGCGAGCGAAGGTGGCGTTACCGGGTGGAGACGCGATTGGGTCGCGTCCGCTCGATATGCATCAGGCTGGCCTGCGGCAGCTGGGGGCGGAATGCACCATTGAGCATGGCTGTGTGGTCGCGGAGGCAAAAGCGTTGCACGGAGCCGACATTCAGCTCGATTTCCCGTCTGTGGGGGCTACCGAAAACATTCTGATGGCGGCGGTGCTCGCCGATGGCGTCACCACGATCCACAACGCGGCACGCGAGCCCGACGTGGTGGATCTATGCACGATGCTGGTTCAGATGGGCGCCCAGATCGAGGGAGCGGGAACGTCGACGCTGACGGTGATCGGTGTACCCAAGCTGTATCCCACTGAGCATCGCGTCATCGGAGATCGAATCGTCGCTGCCACTTGGGGTATCGCCGCCGCGATGACGCGGGGCGATGTCACGGTCACGGGAGTCGATCCGGAGCATCTGCAGCTGGTACTGCACAAGCTGCATGATGCCGGGGCCACAGTTACCCAGGACAACAACGGGTTTCGAGTTGTTCAGTACGAGCGTCCCAAAGCGATCAACGTCGCCACCTTGCCGTTCCCCGGATTCCCAACTGACTTGCAGCCCATGGCAATTGGGCTCGCGTCGATTGCCGATGGTACCTCTATGATCACCGAGAATGTCTTCGAAGCCCGATTCCGCTTTGTCGAGGAGATGATTCGGCTGAGTGCGGATGCGCGGACCGACGGGCACCACGCGGTAGTCCGCGGTATCCGCCAACTGTCCAGTGCACCCGTGTGGTCTTCGGATATCCGGGCCGGCGCGGGGCTGGTCTTAGCGGGGTTGGTGGCGGACGGCGTGACGGAGGTATACGATGTCTTCCATATCGACCGCGGTTACCCGTTGTTCGTGGAGAACCTCCAGAGCTTGGGTGCCGAAGTCGAGCGGGTCAGCTAGCGCTGACCGACCCCAAACCCCAAAGTTGACCAGGTTCATTGGACTTGGTACAGTGGTGGGGTTGCCCTGAAGAGCGAAGGCCGGGACAAGGAAGCAATTCCGAAATTCCGGTCTAGGGTGGTGCGCAGTTGACCAGCCCGCAACCCGGAGTTTGACTCAAGTTCACTGAACTTGATACGGTTCCCGGGCCGCTTTAAAAGGGTGAAAGCCGAAATAGAAGAAGAAATTCAGATATCTCGGCGATCGGATGGTGCGCAAGTGACCAGCCAAAACAGGGAATTTGACTCAAGTTCACCGAGCTTGATACGGTTTCCGAGTCGCCCGAAAGAGCGAAAGTCGGAATTCAGGAAGAAATTCCAGAATGTCGGCGACAGAGTGGTGCGCAGTTGACCAGCTCGAAACGAGGAATTTGACTCAAGTTCACCGAGCTTGATACAGTTTCCGAGTCGCCCGAAAGGGCCAAAGCGAGAATGAGGAAGTAATTCCGAATTCAGAGCTGAAATACAATTTGAATGTGTTGTTTGAGAACTCAATAGTGTGTCAGTGTTTACTTCGACATTATATGTCGAAAACAATTCTTTTGACAGTTGTTTCGCTGGGATTGAATTTTATTGGAGAGTTTGATCCTGGCTCAGGACGAACGCTGGCGGCGTGCTTAACACATGCAAGTCGAACGGAAAGGCCCTTCGGGGTACTCGAGTGGCGAACGGGTGAGTAACACGTGGGCGATCTGCCCCGCACTTTGGGATAAGCCTGGGAAACTGGGTCTAATACCGAATAGGACCACGCGCTTCATGGCGTGTGGTGGAAAGCTTTTGCGGTGTGGGATGAGCCCGCGGCCTATCAGCTTGTTGGTGAGGTAATAGCTCACCAAGGCGACGACGGGTAGCCGGCCTGAGAGGGTGACCGGCCACACTGGGACTGAGATACGGCCCAGACTCCTACGGGAGGCAGCAGTGGGGAATATTGCACAATGGGCGCAAGCCTGATGCAGC
>JBOGDC010000002.1:0-109213 GCA_050701835.1 Mycobacterium sp.
AATGCGCACGGCACGGTGACCGGCGCGGCCGGTGGTGTCCTCTTGCGTCCCTATGCCCGGTTGATCAGCTCTGCCGGTGACAGTGTCACCACGTACGGCGAGAACTGGGACATGAAGTAACAACCACGCGGGGCCGGGTAAGAAGTTAGGAAGCCTTCTTCTGCTCGGCGAGCAGGTCGCGAATCTCGACGAGAAGCTCGGCCTCGGTCGCTGCTGCGGGATCCTCGCCCGACTTGGCCCGGCGATCCCGAAGTGTCTTGAATGGCAGGACTACCAGGAAGTAGACCACCGCCGCGATCAGGACGAAGTTGATGGTTGCGGTGATCAGGACATTGAAGTCCAGATACTGTCCACCACCGATGGCGACCTTCAACGCGGGATGATCCGAATTGGGGCCGGTGCCAATCCGGTTGATCAATGGCTGGATGATGGCGTCGCTGAACTTAGTGACCAGCGCGGTGAAGGCCGCACCGATGACCACCGCGACCGCGAGGTCAATGACGTTGCCGCGCAGCAGAAAGTCTCTGAATCCCTTGAGCATGGTCTGACCCTAACGGAAGGTCAGCGTTACCGCCTGCACTAACGCGATTGCGGCGACACGATTAGCCTGCTGTGGCGGCAGGGCGACCATGACCACCCTTTCAACCCCGACGCCTTTGGTGGCGGGTTTCGGTGATACCAGCACGACCACCGCGCCGGTTGCCAGCACCGCGGGCTCGGGCGGAGAGTCACTCGCCGAGCCCGGTCCGTGGTCGGCCACGGTGAGGATGTCGACGATATCTCCCGTGCGAATCATGTCGACGGTGGCGGCATCGGCCAGCGGTACCGGGACGATCCGGGCGTCTTTGCCTGCGGCCGACTCGGCCAACCTCGGGCCCAGCACACGTAGATCGGTCAGCATCTCTCCGCGTCGAACCGGGCCGGCCAGCGTGGCGCCTACTACGGCCCCACTATCTACGCTTGCGCCATCGGGAAGGATTGTTGCGGAGCGCTTTTCAAGTCTCACATCCTCCCCGGTCAGGATCGTGCCCGGGGGTAGATCCCGCACGGCGACCACCACGTCGGAGCGATCGTTGGCCGGGTCGGGTCGGAATGCCAACATGGCCGCGAAGAGCACTAGGAGCGCTGCCGTGATTCTGCGTGCCAGCACAGTTCGGGCCCAATCGGGGCGAAGCGCTGTTGATACGCGCTGCAGCACAGTGGGATCGAGGGGCGAGTGGGCCATGCCCTCACGCTAAGGCGGTGCCTAACGCGGAGTCAGCACCCAATTCACTGCTGTGGATAACTCGTCAGTTGGCAGCCGCGGAAGCGGTGGCCGTCGAGGATGAAGGAGTGGAGCTCGACGTCGAGGACGAGCTGCTCGCCGAGGAGCCCGACGACTCCGAAGTCGAGGACTTGGATTCGGTCTTGGCGCCGGAATCGCTCTTGGCAGCCGCGTCCACACTGCCCGAACGGCTGTCGGTGCGGTAAAAGCCGCTGCCCTTGAACACGATGCCTACTGAGTTGAACAGCTTGCGCAGCTTGCCGGAGCACTTTTGGCACACGGTCAGCGCATCGTCAGTGAACGCCTGGACGATGTCGAATTTGTCGCCACAGTCGGCACAAGCATAGGAATAGGTGGGCATGAGTCCTCCGGAAGATGAAACGCCACTGGCACTCTACCGCTTGGAGTGCCAGGCCCGCCACGTCGACTAGCCGAGTGTGACCAATCCGTCGGCGGTCAGTGCATGCGTCACCGGCACGTCGTGCCCGTCGGCCGGGATCTCGTCGAGAATCTCGCCGAGGTACAGGGGCGCGACCAGGGCCGCCGAGGCAGCGGCGGACCCCAGCGACCTGTCATAGAAACCCGCCCCACGGCCCAGCCGGTTACCGGCCCTGTCCACTGCGAGCGCCGGAATCAGCACCAGCTCGACGCCCGCGAGGGTGGCCGAACGGAAAGCCGAAGGTGCGGGTTCGCGTAGACCGAAAGGGGCGTCCACCAGCTCTCCGGGCCGATACTCCGCCCAGGTCAGCACTGTTGGCGTCCCAGTCTCGTCGTTGCGGGCCATCGGTAGCAGAACCTGGGTGCCGCGCGTGACCAGTGCATCGAGCATCTCCACCGATCCGGGCTCGGATCCCACGGGCAGATAGGCGGCGATCACGGACAGCCCCGAGGTCGCCGTCAGGACATGCGCGGCGAGCGCGCCGTTCTGCATTTCGCGCTCGGCCCGCGACATAGCGCGTCGTGCCTGCATAACCTGCTGCCGCAGCACGGCCTTGATGTTCTGAGAAGTGCCGATTCCGTGACGGTACCGCCTTGTCAATGCAATTCCGTGGTCAGTGGTTAGGGTGAGTGGCTATGACGGGTCCTGACGTGTTGATTCCCCGCACCGCCGTGGTGCCCGCCGCCGGTTTGGGCACCCGGTTTCTGCCGGCCACCAAGACGGTTCCCAAGGAGCTGCTGCCGGTGGTGGACACCCCCGGTATCGAGCTGGTGGCAGAGGAGGCTGCAGAGGCCGGTGCCGAGCGACTGGTGATCGTCACCTCGGAAGGCAAGGACGGCGTCGTCGCACACTTCGTCGAGGACCTCGTGCTCGAAGGCACTCTCGAAGACCGCGGGAAGCACGCGATGCTCGAGAAGGTGCGACGAGCGCCCTCGCTCATCAAGGTGCAGTCGGTGGTCCAGGCCGAGCCGCTCGGCCTCGGACACGCCGTGGGCTGCGTGGAGCCGGTTCTCGATGATGACGAGGACGCGATCGCGGTATTGCTGCCCGATGACCTGGTATGGCCGCGGGGAGTGTTGGAGACCATGGCCAAGGTCCGGGCCAAGCGGGGCGGCTCGGTGCTCTGTGCCATCGAGGTCAAACCTGAAGAGATCAGTTCCTACGGCGCATTCGACGTTGAGATCGTGCCCGATGCCGCCAACCCGAATGTGTTGCGCGTCAAGGGAATGGTGGAAAAGCCCAGGGCCGAGGATGCTCCATCGAACTATGCGGCCGCGGGACGCTACCTGCTGGACCGGGTGATCTTCGATGCGCTTAAGCGAACTCCGCGGGGCGCTGGAGGCGAGATACAGCTCACCGATGCCATCGCTCTGCTGATCGACGAAGGCCATCCGGTCCATGTCGTCGTGCATCGCGGATCCCGACACGACCTGGGAAATCCCGGCGGCTATCTCAAGGCTGCTGTTGACTTTGCGTTGGACCGCGACGATTACGGTCCAGGCTTACGGCAGTGGCTGGTTGAGCGGCTTGGTCTGGGGCCGGCCACGCTGCCGGTTCCGGAGTAGGCGTAAAGAAAGGGACCAGTGCGTTCGGTCGAGGAGCAGCAGGCCAAGGTCACGGCGGCTGCGGTTGCGCCGCGCCCGGTTCGGGTGGCGATCGCTGAAGCCCAGGGTTTGTTGTGCGCCGAGGAAGTGGTGACGGTTCGTCCGCTGCCGGGATTCGATCAGGCCGCCATTGACGGATTTGCCGTGCGCAGCGTTGACGTGCAGGCCGCCGGGGGCGTGGTGCGCGTTATCAGTCCGGGCGAGGGCCCAGGCGAAGAGGACGAGGACGAAGAACCAGCCTCCGAGATCGGAACGGTCGAGTTGCCGGTCGTCGGCACGGTCCGCGTGGGGGAGCGCACGCCCACCCGTTTGCAGCCGCGTCAGGCGGTACGAGTGCAGACCGGCGCCCCCATGCCGACACTTGCGGATGCGGTGCTGCCGCTGCGCTGGTCCGAGGGTGGAGAGTTGCGGGTCAAGGTACTGCGGGCAGTGCGATCGGGCGACTACGTCCGCCGCGCCGGCGATGACGTTCAGCCTGGCGATGTCGCTGTGCGGGCAGGCACCATCATCGGTGCCGCCCAGGTCGGACTGCTGGCGGCGGTGGGCCGCGATCGGGTACTGGTGCATCCGAGGCCGCGGTTGTCGGTGATCAGCGTCGGCGGTGAGCTCGTCGACGTCGATCGCACACCGGGCAACGGCCAGGTGTACGACGTGAATTCGTATGCGTTGGCTGCCGCTGCGCGCGATGCAGGTGCCGATGTGAACCGGGTCGGCATCGTCGGCGCGGAACCGGCGGCATTCCGTGAGGTAGTGGAGGGCCAGCTGAATCGGGCCGAGGTGGTCGTGATCTCCGGCGCGGTCGGCGGTGCCGCTGCCGAAGGGATCCGCGAGGCACTCTCGGCACTGGGCGATATGGAGGTCGGGCGCATCGCCATGCATCCGGGTTCGGTGCAGGGCTTCGGCCAGCTGGGGCGCGATGCGGTGCCGACCTTCCTGCTGCCCGCAAACCCGGTCGGCGCCCTGGTGGTCTTCGAGGTGATGGTGCGGCCGCTGATTCGGCTGGCGCTGGGGCGACGGCAGGCGCAGCGCCGAATTGTGCGGGCGCGCACCATGTCTCCCGTTACTTCCATTGCCGGACGCAAGGGATTCCTGCGTGGTCAGCTGATGCGCGACCAGGACACCGGCGAGTATTTGGTGCAGACTCTCGGGGCCCCGGGAGCGTCCTCGCATCTGCTTGCGACGCTTGCAGAGGCGAACTGCCTTGTGATCGTGCCCGCCGACGTCGAGGAGGTGCGTACCGGAGAGATCGTCGAGGTCGCGTTTCTGGCGCAGCGCGGATGAACGGCTTGCGTGAAGACCGGAGGCACTGATGAGCGTCTGGCGTCAGGAAAGCGCGCACCCAGGTTGGCCGATGCCGTTGGGGAAGTTGCGTGTGCCGGCAGGGGTGGTGTCGGTGCGGCCGATCCGCCTGCGCGACGGGATGACGTGGAGCCGGTCGAGGCTTGCCGATCAGTCGCATCTACAGCCGTGGGAGCCGTCCTCCGAGGTCGATTGGATGGCGCGGCACGGGGTGTCCTCGTGGCCGGCACTGTGTTCGGGGCTGCGGGCCGAGGCGCGCAAGGGGCGGATGATTCCGTGCGCCATCGAGCTGAACGGGCATTTCGTCGGACAGCTGACGATCGGCAATATCGCGCACGGGGCGCTGCGTTCGGCGTGGATCGGGTATTGGGTGGTCAGCACGGTGACCCGGCAGGGGGTGGCGACAGCGGCGCTCGCGCTGGGGCTGGATCACTGCTTTGGGCCCGTCACCCTGCACCGGGTGGAGGCGACTGTGCGTCCAGAGAACGGGGCCAGCCGCGCGGTGCTCTCCAAGGTGGGCTTCCGTGAGGAGGGCCTGCTCAAGCGATACCTCGACGTCGACGGCGCCTGGCGCGACCACCTGCTGGTGGCGATGACGGTCGAAGAGGTTCGCGGTTCGGTGGCTGCGATGCTGGTGCGTTCCGGCAACGCCAGCTGGGTCTGATCTTTTCTCGTCGTCGAGGCGGAATCTCACGACGCTTTTGGCTGGAAAACCGTGGTGAGATTCCGGCTCGCCGAGATATTACTGAGACTGATGTGACTATTGGGGCCTGTGATGCTTGCCCCTGTAGAATTACAGGTGTGTAATTGGTATCGGCGCGCCTCGTAACGTGCGCGGATCGCCAACCTAGCCTTGACCTGAGCGTGCAGAAGGGAGCAGACCGATATGCCGAGCATCCCCCAATCGGTGTTGTGGATCGGACTGGTCGTTCTGTGGCTGTTCGTCCTGGTACCGATGCTGATCAACAAACGTGACGTGGTGAAACGCACCAGCGATGTCGCCTTAGCGACGCGGGTTCTGAACGGGAAGGCCGCCAAGCTGCTGCGCCGTACCGGTCCCGCCGCGGGTCACCGCAGTGATCCGGACTTCCGTCGGGAGGACATCGACGAAGACGACGAGCTGGACGACGAACCATCGACCAGTGTGATCGCCAGCGCTCCCACCGAAGGTGACCAGGACGCCGCGCAGGCCGTGAAGGCAATGGCCGTGCGCAGGGTCGCGAAATCACGACCCGAATCGAGCGAGGACGACGAGCCCGTTGACGTTGATGTCGTCGACGAGGACGCGACCGCGCTGCCCGCCGGTGCCGCTGCGCTCTCCGATGAACTTGAAGACCTGGAAGAGGCGCCCGTCGCCGAAACCGATTCGGGTACGTACGAATACGTGGATGACACCTCCGGTCTGGCCATCGCCGCCGAACCGTCGCGGGAACGCCATCAGGCCCCGCCGGTGTACTCCTCGTCACGGCGTCGCCGGTTCGATCCCGACACCATGGCGAAGGAGAATGCCCGCAAGTTCGCCTTCCGTAAGCGGGTTCTGATGGGCCTGGTAGCGGCGATGGTCATCGTCGGTCTGGTGGCAGCGACGGCAACCACCAGTGCCTGGTGGGCCTGCGGTGCGCTTGGCGTGATGGCCGCGCTGTACCTGGGTTACCTGCGCCGTCAGACGCGCATCGAGGAGCAGCTGCGCCGCCGTCGAGCTGCGCGCTACCAGCGTGCGCGCATGGTGGGTGTGGAAAACGTGGCGGACCGTGAGCTGGACGTGGTGCCGCAGCGCCTCCGCAGGCCGGGCGCGGCCGTCCTCGAAATCGATGACGAGGACCCGGTTTTCGAGCACCTGGACTACTACGACGAGCCGCGGCAGTACCGGATTCCGCATGCCGTAGGCCAGTAGGATCCAATTCGGTCAGACACGGGACGGCTGGTAAGGTCTTAGCGTCTTGGGGCTATAGCGCAGTTGGTAGCGCGTCTCGTTCGCATCGAGAAGGTCGGGAGTTCGATTCTCCCTAGCTCCACCAAAAAACCCCGGCTTGCCGGGGTTTTTTCTTTACGGTGATACGCGCATGAGACGGAGTTTGTTCAGTCGACAGGTTCACCGGGCGATTGAGGCTCGGTGTGGGGCTTCGTGGTGCGGCTCGGGTTGCCGATACGGCGGTTGAGTGCAAATACGGGTGCTGCCGCCTTCGCCACCAGCGGTGGTATCGCCCGCCCGGCCCCGCGGGGATTGATGAGCCCAGCATTCATGCAGACACCGATGAGTGTCATCGCCACGATCACTGCAACCCCGACGAACGTTGTCGTCATGGGTTTCACACTATCGTCATGCGCTGTGCTGCGCGGGCGGGGCCGTCGGCGGCAGGTGAGACGGCTCGGTGTCGGAGTGCTGAGCCGGATTACGGTTGCGTGGGGACGCGAGGAGAAACTTCGATGGCCAACGATGCCTGCTGACGACGGGTTATCCAGACACCGAATTCGCTTATCGGTCCCAATAACCAGTATTTGCGGTTCAGGATCTTGCGGACCCGCGGGGTGTCTGTGAAGTCGAGAATGCGCGCGCTGCCCTCGACGACCGGTGAGCCGGGGACGATTTTTCCGCGGATATCGCAGGTCTGCAGCGCCACCGTCGGATTTCGGCGGACGCGCTTCACCTTGTATGCGCCGACCTCCGAGAAGAAGTAGAGCTTGCCCTGGCCGGGGGCAATCCAGACGGGGGTAGAAATTGCGGTGCCGTCCTTGCGGTAGCTGGTGAACGACACGTAGTTGGCGTGGCCGATCGCATCCCAGTCCGAAGAACTCGTGGTTTCGGTCATCGTCGTCCTCCTGCTCTGTGGGCTTCCTCGCCGATTCTTCCGTTAGGCATTACAGCGCGCTGATCCATTTCTCGATACGGCGGGCCTCCCTGGTCATGACCTCGGGATCTCCGAGCGCATTCGTCAGTACTGCGCTGCCTTGATATGCAACGAGTAGTTCGACTGCGAGGTCGCTCGCGTCGTGGAGACCCAAGGCCCGGAACTGTTGTTCGGCCCAGTCGAGCAGTGTCTGGATGAGTGGCGCCGTCAGCGGGTTGGCCTCACCGGATTGTTTCGATAGGTCGGTGCACAACGTTCCGAAGGGGCAGCCATGGTCGGCGATCATGTCGCGCTCCTCGGCGAGCATCCCGACGAGTGCTTTGAGCCGTGTTTTGGGGGTTCCGTGCTTACGTTGCAGGGCCGCGGTGGCACCCCGGAGCTGTTCCGTACGCGCCTCCACGACCGCCTCGACGATGGCATCCTTGGTCTTGAAGTAGTAGTAGACATTGCCCAGCGGGACGTTGGCTGCCTCGGAGATTTCGGCGAGCGTGGTCCGCGCGATCCCCTGGCTGTACAGCAGCTCGCACGCGGAATCGATCAGCCGCTCCCGTTTTCCCCGCCGGGCCGACGAGTCGGCATCAGTTGAGTCAGTCATGTTACTTACAAACTATAGAAGGGTGCGTTGACACGCCTCCACGCTGAGCTGCCACAGGAGGATTCTGTTCTCGGCAGTGTTCGCGGACGACGTGACCTTCTTGGCCCTGGAGTTCGTGAAGTACTGACCTGATGTCTCGGCCAACTCCGGTGCGGTGGCAACGAATACCGATGTGGCGGCGCCTTGCTCGGGGGAGGTGGCGATGGGCGTTGCGACCAGAGACATAACCTTGAAGAGGCCTTTCGCATTGAGCATCATCGGTGTCCTCACAACTCCCGGGTGCACCGCATTCACGGTCATGGCAGTCGACTTCATGCGTTCGGCGAGCTCGAGGGTGAAAAGAAGAACCATCAGCTTGGACGACGCATAGGAGCCAAGCGTGGAGAAGCGGCGTTCTCCCTGCAGGTTGTTCGGATCGAATCTGGCGATGCGATAGACACTGGAAGTCAGGTTGACCAACCTGCCCTGCGGGCTGTCCTTCAACGCCTCTGCCAGCAACTGCGTCAGGTAGAACGGCGCCAGGTAGTTCACCTGGAATGTCCTCTCAAAGCCATCCTCGGTGATAACCCGTTGCGGCATGAGGATTCCCGCGTTGTTGATGAGGACGTCCAGTCGTCCGTAACGCGCTGTGAACATCTGAGCCAGCTGATACACCTGGCTCAGTGATCCGAGGTCGACGGTGATGTGGTCGACATTCCGATTCCCCGTCACCGACACGATCTCGCTGGCCACGGATGCTGCCTTCTCCTTGTTGCGTGCGGCCAGCACTACGGTGAAACCCTTGCGCGCGAGCTCTGTTGCGGTGGTCTTGCCGATTCCGTCGGTGCCGCCGGTGATCAGAGCTATCTGTCTGTCCATGCGCACCGCTACCTGGTCGGTGTCTGTGCTCGCGCGTTCCGCGACAGCTGCCGGGACATGATCGCGCGGGTGAGAGCCGCCGGCGCAAGTGCTGCGGTAGCCCGATTAATCCGGCCTGGAATGCAATTGGCCCGATTGCGCTCCACGGCGAGCAGCGCCTCCTTGGCGCACTGTTCGGGTTCCAGGACGCCCGGGGTCTTGGCAGGGTCGAGTCCGAGCTGGCCCATTGCGGGGGTCCGCGTAGCTCCGGGTAGTAGCACGGTGACATGTACGCCGTGCTTGCCGAGTTCGGCGTGCAGACCCGCTCCGAGGGTCGCGATATAGGCCTTAGTGGCCGCGGTGTTGGCCAGGTAGGGCACGCCGTTGCTCGCACCCAACGCCGAAACCAACACGATGCCACCGCGTCCTCGCTGAGCCAGGCGCTGTCCAAAATGATGGGTCAGGCTCAGATGTGCTGCGCTGTTGATACGCAAAACCTCATGCTGGGCGCCAAGATTTGAGTCCAGGAAGGCGCCAGGCAACAGCGCTCCGGCGTTGGATACCAGCAGTCCCACATCAAGGTCGTCGGTGTTGGCGGCGACCCGCTCCAGCATGGCGGCGTCGGTCAAGTCCGCCCCGACCGCGCGGAACTCCACGCTGTAGCGATCCGCCAGCTCTGCCCCGAGGTTCTGCAGTGTGGCGAGCCGCCGCGCGATGAGAACCACGTTGATGTGAGCGGCCGCGAGCTGGTGGGCGAATTCACGGCCGATTCCCGATGATGCTCCGGTCACGACTGCCCACGGTCCGAACCGTTCTGTGTTGATACCCATGGTCTTTGGCCTCAATCCTTGTTGTCTTGGTCGCGCTCCTACGGTGGCGCGTTGAAACCATATTGAGTTAGTTGTCCAACTAATTTAGCATTCGTAGCGACAGACGCAACAGGTAAGAAGGGACACGGCGTGATCAAGCGCATCTGGATTCCGTTAGTCATAGCGTTTCTGCTGGTCGTAGCGGGGTTCGCCGTGCTTCGTCTGCATGGGGCGTTTGGTACGCAACAGATCGGCGCGCCATTGACGGCACGGGTCGACGACATCATGCCCTTCAATCCAAAAAGGGTGACCCTGGAGGTCTTCGGCCCACCGGGGACCATCGCTGATATCAACTATCTCGATGTCGCCGCCGTACCACGACAGGTTGACGCCACCCGCCTGCCGTGGACGTACAGCGTGACGACGACGGCTCCGGCAGTCAGCGTGAATGTTGTCGCGCAAGGGGACAGTCAGGTCATCGGTTGCCGAATAATCGTGAACGACAACGTTAAAGACGAACGGACCGTGCAGGGAACCAACGCCCAAACCTTCTGTCTGGTCAAGTCGGCATGAGTACGCGGCCATTCATGGCGCGAACCCTCCGCATGTGGGCAGTGCCGATCGTTCTGGTCTGGATTGCACTGGCTGCCGTCACCAATATCGTGGTGCCGCAATTAGACCGGGTCGGCGAAGAACATGCGGTATCGATGAGCCCCGACGACGCCCCCGCGATCCAAGCGATGAAGCGCATCGGGCAGGACTTTCACGAGTTCGATTCCGACAGCGTGGTTATGGTCGTGCTTGAGGGGCAAGATTTGCTCGGTGACGAAGCGCATCGGTTCTACGACGATCTGATTCGTCAGCTGGGCCAGGACACCAAGCATGTCGAACACATCCAGAACTTCTGGGGCGACCCGCTGACTGCGGCGGGCTCCCAGAGTGCGGATGGCAAGGCGTCCTATGTGCAGATCTACCTTGCCGGTCGCCAGGGTGAGGCGCTGGCCAACGAGTCGGTAGCCGCCGTGCGTCGCGCGGTATCCGAGGATTCGGCTCCCGCCGGAATCAAGGCGTATGTCGCTGGACCCGCGGCGATCTCTACCGATCAGCTCGAGATCGGTAATCAGAGTGCGCGCAAGGTGATGGCGGTGACCATCGCCGTCATCGTGGTGATGCTGCTGCTGGTGTATCGCTCGCTGGCCACTGTGTTGCTTATGCTGCTCATGGTCTTCATCGAACTGCCTGCGGTACAGGGCATCATCGCCCTCCTTGGAGACCACGAAGTCTTGGGTTTGTCGACCTTCGCGGTGCAGATACTCCCCATCTTGGCCATCGCGGCGGGTACCGACTATGCGATATTCGTGGTCGGCCGCTACCAGGAGGCGCGTCATGCCGGTGAAGACCCGGAATCTGCGTACTACACCATGTTTCGGGGAAGTGCTCACGTCGTCCTGGGATCAGGACTGACCATCGCCGGTGCCATGTTCTCGCTCAGCTTCACTCGACTGCCGTACTTCCAAACCCTCGGTATGCCCTGTGCAATTGGGATGTCGACGATGGTCGCTGCCGCGCTCACATTGGGTCCGGCCATGATCGCCATCGGTAGCCGATTCGGGCTCTTCGATCCCAAACGGGAGGTCAGCACGCGTCGATGGCGACGACTGGGGGGCGCGGTGGTGCGTTGGCCCGCACCGGTTCTTGCAGCGACGATTGCGGTCTCCCTTGTTGGCGTCGCGGCATTGCCGTCGATGGCATTGAGTTACAACGACCGCGACTATTTTCCGGAGAGTGCCCCGTCAAATGTCGGGTATGCGGCGGCGGACCGCCATTTCTCGGCCGCACGGCTCAATCCGGATCTGCTACTCCTGGAAACCGATCACGACATGCGAAATCCGGCCGGCATGCTCGTCATCGAACGGATAGCCAAGAGCATCTTCCAAGCCGATGGTGTGGCCCGGGTCCAGGCCATCACTCGACCTCTCGGCACACCGATTGAACACACCTCCATTCCATTTCAGATCAGCATGCAAGCCACGACGCTCACCGAGAACATGAAGTACCTCAAGGACCGGATGGCCGACATGCACACGCTCGGCGGTGAAATAGCGAGCGCAATCGGCACTATGCGCCACATGCTGGTGTTGATGCGGCAACTCGCAGATACCACGCATGACATCGCGGGCCAGACACGTCAAATCGTCGCCGACACCAATGAGGTGAGGGACAGCATCGCGGCCTTCGACGACTTCCTCAGGCCGCTGCGTAACTACTTCTATTGGGAACAGCACTGTTTCGATATCCCCGCGTGTGCGGCGGTTCGCTCAATCTTCGATGCGCTGGACGGCATCGACAAGCTCAGCGACAGCTTGGGTGCCATTGTCGCAAACACCGACACTCTGGATCATGTTGTGCAGCAGCTGGTCGCATTGCTACCACCGATTATCGCCGCCACCTCGTCCATGCACGCGATAACGATGACGATGTACAGCACGTTCTCGGGCTTGCTGAGCCAAATGGATGCAATGCAACAGAACGCAAACGCTATGGGCCAGGCCTTCGATGCCGCTAAGAATGACGACTCGTTCTATCTGCCTCCCGAGGCTTTCGAGAATCCCGACTTCCAGCGTGGCATGACGATGTTCCTTTCACCCGACGGCAAGGCTGCGCGATTCATCGTCACTCACGACACCGATCCCGCTACGCCGGAGGGTATTTCGCATGTTGACGACATTCTCAAGGCCGCGCGGCACGCCCTCAAGGGCACACCCATGGAGACGGCCAGTATCTATCTCGCCGGTACCGCCGCAACCTTCAAGGACATGAGCGATGCGGCCAGATATGACTTGCTGATCGCCGGGATCGCCGCCGCCACACTGATCGTCATCATCATGCTGGTCCTCACCAGGAGCCTCATTGCCGCGCTTGTCATCGTAGGCACCGTGCTGTTGTCCCTGTCGACGTCGTTTGGATTGTCCGTACTGGTGTGGACGGACATTCTGGGAATCCCGATGCACTGGCTGGTGATCGCGATGGCCCTCATCGTGATGTTGGCAGTGGGATCCGACTACAACCTGCTGCTCGTGTCCCGATTCAAAGAGGAGATTGGCGCGGGCATTAAGACCGGGATCGTCCGCGCCATGGCCGGGACCGGAGCCGTCGTCACCTCCGCGGGATTGGTGTTCGCGTTCACATTGTCGTCGTTCGCTTTCAGCGATCTTGTGATGATCGCGCAGTTCGGCACCACCGTTGGAATCGGCTTGCTCTTCGATACCCTGATCGTGCGGTCACTCATGACACCGGCGATTGCCGCATTGCTCGGCCGCTGGTTCTGGTGGCCGCTGAAGGTGCGCTCGCGTCCATTGCCGTCAGCTGATTCGTGACGGCGCAATGCCGAACGCTCGGGTGAACGCATAGGAGAAGGCCGCGGGTGTGGCGTATCCGAGCTGCCCTGCTACCTGGGTCACCGAGTACTGCCGCAGCAGCGGCACGGCGGCCAGCAGTCGTGCACGGACGCGCCAGGCAGCCGGGCTCATCGCGACTTCGCCTCGAAAGCGTCGAGTCAGGGAGCGCTCGCTCGTGTTCAGTCGGTCTGCCCACTGGGCGTTGGACACTGATACTTCCGGCCCGTCGAGGTAGCTACGGCACAGCTTGGCCAGGTCTACCGATCGCGGCATGTCGATATGCCACGGCAAGGCAGTGAACGAGGCCAGCTCATGCAGCAGTAGCGCGATGAGTGCTCCGTCGCGTCCTGAACGGTCATAGTCGGGGCGTAGATATGCTGCCGCGCTGAGTAATTCGTGCATCAATGGGCCGACGTCGACGACGGCACACGACGGTGGCCACCACGGAACGGCTGACGGTTCGATATAGAGGCTGCCCGTAGATACCTCGAGCATTCGCACCCTATGGCGTGTGCGCGCGGGGATCATGACGGCGCGACGGGTGGGCACCGTCCATGTGCCGTCGTCGGTATCCACGATCATCGTTCCGGAGGTTCCGTAGAGGAACTGGGCACGCCGATGCTCGTGCCAATCCAGGAGCTGCCCGTCGGCGTAGTCGGTGGCGATGGGCAGGACGTCGTGGGGCAGGTGGTCGACGTCGGCGAGCGGTACATTCCGCATCCCAACAGCATATGGCCGATAATCGAATGAATCGAACCATCATTCGATTGTCTGCCGGGTGTGGCTCGAGTGGACTGGTCCCATGAGCTTCCTTGTCTTGATGGTGATTGGGCTACTCACCGGGTTGACCACTGTGTTGTTCGGTTTCGGCGGCGGGTTCGTCACCGTGCCGGTCATCGTCTGGGTCGACGCCGCACTGGGTAGTGCCGCGACGGAGGTGGCGGTGGCGACCTCCGCGGTGGTGATGGTGGTCAACGCGGCCGCGGCCACCTCCGCGACGTCGCGGACTACGTTGGTGCACTTGAGAAGTGCCGTGAGGCTCATTGTCTTATTGGGATGCGGGGGAGCGCTCGGCGCTGGGCTTGCCCGGATTGTGCCACCGCACCTCACGACGTGGGGTTTCGTGGCCTATCTGGTGATCGCGATCGCCGATGTGCTGCTGCGTCCCGGATTCCTGCGCCGTCCCGCCATGGTGGACGGCCCCCGACGGGAGTTCGCCATCTCGCCGGTGTGGGGGGTTCCCATCGGTGCGACGGCTTCATTCCTGGGCGTCGGCGGAAGCGTGATGACGGTTCCATTGCTGCGCCGCAGCGGTCAGCCGATGAATGTGGCTACTGCGCTTGCGAATCCGTTGACGTTGGCGATCAGCGTGCCGGCGCTGGCGGTCTTCCTTGTAAGCGCCTCCGCCGCGGTTGAGGGCGATCAGTACTTCGTCGGTGCAGTGGATTTCCGCTCTGCCGCAGCACTACTCATTGGAGCGCTACCCGTGGTGATTTGGTTGAGGCGCAGACCGCCCCGGTTACCCGACACCGTGCACGCCTGGGCCTACGTCGGACTGCTCGTAGTCTCGGCTCTGGCGATGGTGTTGTCTCCCGGTGCGTTCCAGAGCGCCACGTAGCGTTGCGCGCGTGCCGTCTCCGGATCTGCAGCAGCTAGCACCCTCGCTCTACCGTCTGCGCATTCCGGGGGGTCAGGCGCATCTGCTGAACTGCTACTTCTGGCTCGGAGTCGACGGCGTAACGCTCATCGACACGGGATGGCCGGACAGTGCGGCGTTGATCGAACGGGCGCTGCACCAACTGGGTAAGGATCGCGCGGACGTCAAACGCATCGTGCTCACGCATTTTCACGAGGATCACGTGGGGGCCGCCGCCGAGATCGCCGCCTGGTCGACGGCAGAAGTGATTGCGGGAGAGTCTGACTCGTCCTATGTGACAGGGGATAGGCGTGGACCGCTGCCCGTGCTGACCGATCGCGAACATGCCCTTCATCCGGGCTTCAAAGAGCCGCCGCACGGACCGGTCTGCAGCGTCAACCGTGCGGTGAAGGACGGTGACGTTTTGGACTTCGCGGGCGGAGCGCGCGTCATCGAGGCGCCCGGTCACACCCCGGGCAGTATTGCGCTCTATCTACCGGAGGCAGATGCCGTGCTGACCGGCGATGCCGTAGCCGAGTTCAATGGGCAGGTGATCCTCGGCGTCTTCAACACCGACAGGGAAGCCGCGTTGATCTCTCTGACGAGGCTTGCCGCCACCGGCGCGCAGATCGCAGGCTTCGGCCATGGTGAGGCTGTCCTGGAGAACGCTGGCGAGCGGATCGCCACGGCGATTGACGCCTTCGCCCCACACGAAACGTGATCCGTCCCACGATCCAGGGTTTTCCCAGGTTGGCAGTTCACACTCTCCAGATGGCGCGGACACGGTGGGCGGCATTGGGCCTCTTTGCAACGGCGTGCGTCGCCGGGTGCAGCCACCCGAGCACTCCCGTGGCGGATACGTCCGCGCCCGAGGTGGCTGAACTCAACGTCAATGCGTCGGCCGCAGATTCACTCTTTGCAGGGATCGATGAGGTCAAGTTCCTGGGTTTCCCGACGGCGGATACGACGCAGACCGAGTCTGCGCCGATTTCCGGACCCGCCGTTGACCCGGCGCAGCCCTGCGGGTTGTTGCGCGCCGTGCGGTCACAAGGTGACCTGGGCGATGGTTGGCAAGCATTCCGCCAGCTGACTGTGGGCAGTAAGACCGACCCGAACCAGGTACTACGCGAGGCCATCGCAATCTATCCGGACAAGCCCGCCGCTCAAACCGAATTCCATAGGCTGACAGAGGCATTCGATAAATGCAGGTCACAGCAGCCCGGCGCGTACGCGTTCGGTCTGCAAAACGCGATCACGATCGAGTGGGCAGATAACACCGGCGCCACCGATGTCCACACCACGGGCAACGTGGTGTACGGGGCGACTTCCTCCGGCGCATCAGACAACGCCGAGGTTGCCGGTCAGATTGCCAACCAGATGAAGACCAACATCATCGACCCTACTTAGAACCACCGTTCACTCGGTACTGTCCCGGGGTGCTTACAGAGCTGTATCACGGCGCGATCATCTTCCTGATAGTCCTGGCCGCCGTCACCTTCATCAGTGGATTCTGGTTCACCAATCCCTACGGCCGTTTCGCCAAACCGGACGAGAGGTTCACCGCTCCCGCGAAGATTGGTTGGCTCATCTTCGAATGCCCGCAGTGGTGGGCGTTCACCCTCACCTTCTGGACCGTTGCGCATCACCACGGCGCACCGGCGTTCGTGTTGTATGCGGTGTGGCAGTGTCACTACCTGTATCGCGGACTGATCTATCCGCTCTCCCGTAAGGGCAGCGGAAAACGCTTCCCCTACAGCGGGATTGCGTTTGGCTTCGTCTTCAACGCGGTCAATGGCTTCGCGAACGGGTACGCGGTCGCATTCGCTGCACATCTGCAAAACACAGCCTGGTTCACCGACCCCCGGTTCCTTCTCGGTGTGCTTATCGCCGTTGCCGGGTGGATCGTGAACTTCCAGGCCGACCGCATTCTGATCAACCTGCGAGCCGACGGTTTCGATGGTTACCGCATTCCGTACGGCGGCGCATTCAGGTGGGTTTCGGCTGCCAACTATTCCGGCGAGATCATCCTGTGGGCGGGTTGGGCACTGATGGCGTGGACGCTGCCGGGCCTCATCTTCGTGCTGTTCTCCATCGCCAATCTGCTACCGAGGGCGCTCTCGATCCATCGGTGGTACCGCGAGACATTCCCCGACGATTACCCGCGCGAGCGCAAGGCGATTGTTCCGGGGCTACTTTAGGGACCTAAGCCCCAATCTTTACGCACTACTTCAAAACGTAAGCGATTCGTGTAACACTGAGTTACACCCTCAACGTGGAGGTAGTACGAAATGGCTGCTCCGGTTACGGCCCAATATCCCAAGACGCGCCGCATCAGATTCTGGTTCGGTGATCCGGTGCCTATGCGCAGGCACTTCGCCGATAACGACATCGCGTTGAGTCATGTCCTCGCCGGCGCCTCGGCGGTGTTCCCGCCGGGGGAGGAGTTCTTCGTGCGGTCAGTCCGCCGCTACGCCAACCGGATCACCGAGCCGACGCTGAAGAAAAGTGTCGCTGGATTCATCGGCCAGGAGATCACCCACGGCCTGCACCATCGCGAGCTTAACGAGAAGCTGAGCGAAATGGGTTACCGCAGCAAGTTGATCGAAAAGATCGGGCGCCGTTCGGAAAAGGTCGAGGACTTCGTAGACAAGTACCTGCCCAATATGGACCGCCTCAAATACGCCAGGCTGACTATGTTGGCCGCGACCGCGGCGCTCGAGCACTACACGGCGGTACTGGCCGAGCGTCTTCTCGAAAGCGGTGAGCTCCAGGAGATGGTGACTGACTCCGAGGTACGGAACCTGCTGTATTGGCACGCCATCGAGGAGCTGGAACACAAGTCCGTCGCATTCGATGTGTACCGGGAGATCGGTGGTCCCGAGTGGTTACGCCGCGCGGTGATGGCCGTGATCTGGACGGGTACGGTGCCGTTCGCCACTGCGGGGTCGTGGTTCTCGATTGCGTGGAGCGATCCCGAGGGCCGTCGCCAGCCGGGACGCGTGCTCCGCGAGACGATCGGGCTGATTCGCGGCCCACTGCTCAACGACGGGATGATCCTTCGGCTCGCTGTCTATATGAAGAAGGGCTTCCATCCTGACGACCTCGACACCGAACCGCTCCTCGATCACTGGCGCGCCGAGCTGTTCGGCGCCGAGGGCACCCTGGTTGATCACTTGAAGTAGAGACAACAATGACCCGGGCTTGTGGCCCGGGTCATTGTTGGTTCCGCTGCGTTTAGCAGCTCAGCGCGACATGCGCGACCTTGCGGTCGACCGTCGGCACGGTGGTGGGACTGTTACGCACATCCCGAGCCGCCTGGACGTTGTTGACGGGCGACTCATGCGTCACCGACTGGACGGTGCACTTGCTCAGGTCACCGGCTCCCGTCTTGGAGACGATCACTCGGTACCCGTTGGACTTGAGGTCATTGATGACGGCGTTGGCATCGCCCGATCCTGTAGGCCCGGCGAGCGCGATACTTGCCGATCCCAGCGATGCACCGATGATGCCAGCTGCGGCAATACCTGCAAATAACAATTTCTTCACGATTCCACTCCTCTCGCCTCGCTCCTCCTGGCCCAGGTGTTACGGGAATGTATCCCCATGCCACACAAAAGCCTGATCCCCGACTCGCTGAATCATCAACGTTCGTGAATCTATCCAGTCCAACGCGGTAATGCTCGGAATGATTCCCACTCGGGGAAATTAACGTCGAATTCATAGCCAAGTCTGCGCGTGCTCTCAGGCCGCGCGGCTACACCACCGCGGGAAGGCCGCAACCAGCGAACTGGCAAACCTACTTAGGGAAGGCTAACTAGACGTTGCAGTTAAGCGAGATGTAAATCAATTTGTGGTCGAGCACCCGGACCGGCAGCACCAGCCATTTGCCGCTGGGCATCCAGGTGCGCTGGTACTCGGTGCGATAGACATCCTGCCCGTTGCGGATATTGGACACCGTGCACTTGTTCATGGGGCCGGAGCCGCTCCGGTCGATGTGGACTTGGTAGCCCTGCGATTGGTACTGGTTGATGACCGACTGTGCGTCATCGGCGAGCGCCGTCCCGGGGGTGAGCGCCATCAGCGCGCTGACACCGAGTGCCGCCGTGCTCAGCCGAAGGGCCGTCTTCATCTCACACCATCCTCACAGGTTTTAACGCTGGCTCACACAGACATTGTTCCTTATTGCTGCCATCGTTTTTTCGTCCCGAGTCGATACAGTGGCCGGATGTTGAAGCCGGTGACCGTCAAGAGCTGGGCCGCCTGTGCGCTTGCGCTGGTCGTGTCGGGCTGCACCCATACTGTCCAGGATCCCGTCAATCACCATGTCACGATCGGAAATATCGCCTCGTTGAAGGGGCAGTTCGGCCCGGAGTTCACGGTTAACACGATGGAACCGGCGGGGATGGATCCCAAGCTGCTCTCGCCCGCTCCGCTGCCGCCGGGCGTGACCGTCGACCCTCCCAGTTGTGCCAAGTACAGCGGCGGCAGCGCCATCCCCGCCGGGCTCAAGGGGAATATGGCTGCGCTGACCGCCACGGGTGCGGGTAATCAGTACGTGGCGGTCGCGGTGGAGACCTCGCAGGAGGTCCCCTTCGATCCTGCCGTCTCGGATGAATGCAAGAAGGTGGGATTCCGCGGCAACGGGATCGCCGGGCAGACCGAGGTGATCGACGCGCCCGCGATCGACGGTGCGCGCACGCTCGGCATGAAGCGCGACGTGCTCAGCGGAACCTCGGGCAAGGCGGTCGGCCAAGAAGTGCTGAACTACTCGGCATATCTCGGTCGCTACATGGTGGTGGTGACGGTAAGCCCGGTCGCCGTCGGAAATGTTCCGCCCGCCCTGCCCGACGGCAAGCGCGCATCGGATCTGTTGGTCAAGGCCGTTGCCGCCGTCCGGTCCTAACGCACGTCGCGCGGCCGGTACTGCAGGCTGATCCGCGGCCCCACCGGTTTGGACGTCTTAGGGATCGCGTGTTCCCAGGTGCGCTGGCAGGAGCCGCCCATCACCAACAGGTCGCCATGACCCATGTTGATGCGAATCGAGTCGCCGCCCAGACGTGGCCGCAGTGCGAAAGTGCGTGTGGCACCGATGCTTACGATCGCCACCATGGTGTCCTCGCGCAGGCCGCGGCCGATGGTGTCACCGTGCCAGGCGACGCTGTCGGTGCCATCGCGGTACTGGCACAGGCCGACCGTGGTGAACGGCTCGCCGAGCTCGTCGGTGTACTCGCCATTGAGCCTGTCGCAGATCGTCTCGAGTACCGGGTGCGGCGGCGAGCCAACAGTCAGGTCATGGAAACTGACCAGCCGGGGGACGTCGAGGGTGCGGTCGTACATGCGGCGACGCTCGGCCCGCCATGGCACCTGTGCCAGCAGCTGACCCATGAGATTGTCTGCACGCCCGAGCCATTCGTGGTGTACCTCAATCCACGCGCCGCCCGCCAACTCACGGCGCGGAACCGGCGGCGCGCCGAACAGGGATGCTTGCACAGCGTGTGGCGCCGATGAGCCGCTTGCGTGAAGAGCGTTTGGCGAGGCTGTCACACCGTCATGGTATCGCACACATGTTCGATTGCATGGCAAGCTAGCGTCATCTCATGACGGATGCGCCAGTGCTGGGTGCGAATTCAGAGGTGGGGCGGCTGCGGGCGGTCGTATTGCACCGCCCCGGTGATGAGCTCAAGCGGCTGACGCCGCGCAACAACGACCAGCTGCTGTTCGACGGATTGCCCTGGGTGGCACGTGCTCAGGAGGAGCATGATGCCTTTGCCGAGGTGCTGCGCTCCCGCGGCGTCGAGGTGCTGCTGCTCTCTGACCTGTTGCGCGAGGCACTGGCCAGCGGTGCGGCCCGGGTGCAGGGCATCTCCGCGGCGGTCAATGCGCGTAGGTTGGGTTATGTTCTGGCGCAAGATCTTTCGGAGTACTTGCGGTCGCTGGATGCTGCTGATCTCGCCTATGTGCTGATGTGTGGGATGACGTTCGATGAGCTACCGGTCGGCGGCAAGGTGGCGCAGCCATCGCTGGTGCGGACCATGCATCACGGATCGGATTTCGTCATCGAGCCGTTGCCCAATCTGCTATTCACCCGCGACTCGTCATTCTGGATCGGCCGCAAGTTTGCGATCACGTCATTGGCGCTGCCGGCACGGATGCGCGAGACCTCGCTCACCGACCTGATCTATGCCCACCACCGCCGATTCCTTGGGGTACGCCGCGCCTACGAGTCGCATTCCGCGCCCGTCGAGGGCGGCGATGTGCTGCTGCTGAGCCCCGGCGTGGTGGCCGTCGGTGTGGGGGAGCGCACCACTCCGGCCGGCGCGGAAGCCTTAGCGCGCAGCCTGTTCGATGACGACCTGGCCCATACCGTGCTCGCGGTGCCCATCGCGCAGGAACGTGCGTCGATGCACCTGGACACCGTGTGCACCATGGTCGACACCGATGCGGTGGTGATGTATCCGGCGATTCAGGACTCGTTGTCGGCGTTCACCATTCGCCGTACCGAGGGCGGCGTCAGCATCTCGGGCTCCAATCCGTTCGTGGAGGCGGCGGCGGACGCTATGGGCATCGGCAAGTTGCGCGTCATCGACACCGGACTGGATCCGGTGACCGCTGAACGCGAACAGTGGGACGACGGCAACAACACCCTCGCGTTGGCGCCCGGTGTGGTCGTCGCGTACGAACGCAACGTGGAAACCAATGCGCGCCTGGAGGCTTCGGGCGTGGAGGTGCTGGCCATCTCGGCGTCAGAATTGGGGACCGGTCGAGGCGGACCGCGCTGCATGTCCTGTCCGATTTCCCGCGACCTGCTGTAGCGCCGACACGCCGCGATCTGTGCGCTCCGCTCGCCGTGTCACGGCGTGTCGGCGCGAACGAACTATCGCCAGCTGGGCAGCCACATCTCCATATTCCACATGAATGGTGAGATGGCGGCTCCGGTCAGAATGGGGTAGAGCCACGCGAAGTTGGTGACCACGACGGCCACGTAGAACGTTGCGATGAACATCCGCAACGTTTTTCGCTCGGGGTTGGCGACAGGATCCGATGAGCCGCTGGCGCGAAGAGCTGCAGGTTTGTGTAAGAAGTCGCCGATGATGAACGCGATCATCATCACCATGAACGGGATCATGGGCGCGGCATAGAAGAAATACATCTGCCGGTCGATGTTGAGGAACCACGGCAGCCACCCCGCGCAATATCCGACGAGTGCTGCCGCATAGCGCCAATCGCGCCGCACAATCGTCGCCCACAGGGCCCAGAGCAGCACCGGAACCGCCAACCACCAAATGGCCGGAGTGCCGACCAACAGCACTGCGCGCACACAGGAGTTGGGGCCGCACCCGGGGACGTTTTTGTCTTCGATGGCGTAGAGCAGCGGTCGCAGCGACATGGGCCACGTCCACGGTTTCGATTCCCACGGATGGTGATTGCCGTTGGCGTTGGTCAGCGTCGAGTGGAACGTGTAGACGCTGGAGGTGTAGTACCAGAGTGATCGGATGGCATCGGGCATCCAGCCGCCGAGGCCGATCTGGCGGCCCTCGGCATGCCGGTTGATACCCGTCTCGGAGGCGAACCACGACCAGTACGAGGCCAGGTACACGACGAACGGAATAACCAGCAGCGCATACAAAGCGGACGCTAGGTCGCGCACCGCGGCGCCGGACCACGGGCGCTGCACCCCATAGGCGCGCCGCGCAGCGATATCGAACGCGACAGACAGCACGCCGAAGAACGCGATGAAGTAGAGCCCGGACCACTTTGTGCCGCAGGCCAAGCCGAGGATCACTCCGGCGCCGAAACGCCACCAACGCACACCAAGGCGCGGACCCCACGGCGTCTCGCCGATGCGGCCCTCCAAGTACGCGTTGTACATCCGTTCGCGCACTTGATCCCGGTCGACTATCAGCGCGCCGAAGGCCGCGACCACGAACAGCACCTGGAACACGTCGAGCAGGGCGGTGCGCGCGGTGACGAAACTGACCCCATCCGCGATCAGCAGTATCCCGGCGATGGCGCCCACCATGGTCGACCGGCTGATACGTCGCGCAATACGGGCAACCAGCAGCACGAGAATGGTGCCCGAGAGGGCGGCCGCGAAACGCCATCCGAATGAGTCGTAGCCGAAGAGCCACTCGCCGACGGCGATCATCTGTTTGCCGAGGGGCGGATGCACCACGAGTCCGTAGCCCGGGTTGTCTTCGACTCCGCTATTGGTGACGACCTGCCAGCCCTGCGGCACGTAATGCTTCTCGTCGAAGACCGGGGTGCCCCGGTCGGTGAGTGCGCCGAGATTCACGAACCGGGTGAGCGCCGCGATCGCCGTGATGATGGCCGTCATCACCCAGCCGCGGAGCCGGTCGGCGGGCCCGAAGTCCGCGGGCGGGATGCGGGGCCCAGGGGACGCCAGATCCGTCTCGGCCGCCGACGAGGGCGGCAGGGTTGCGGGCGCGGTCACACGGACGATCGTAGGGGAGGACCCTGACCCGACATCTAAGCTGCCGGGATGGGGAACTTGCTGTTGGCGGCGACACCGCTGGGTGAGCCGGGAGACGCGTCGCCCCGATTGCGTGAGGCGCTGGCCAAGGCGCCGGTGGTGGCCGCCGAAGACACTCGCCGTGTCCGGACACTCGCCAAGTCGCTGGATGTGCAGATCAGCGGCCAGATCATCAGCTTTTACGACCAGAATGAGGCCAGCCGCATCGAACCGCTGCTGGCTCACTTGCAGGCCGGATACGACGTGCTGGTGGTCACCGACGCGGGCATGCCGTCGATCAGTGACCCCGGTTACCGGCTGGTCGCCGCGTGCGTCAAAGAGGGGATACCGATCAAGTGTCTACCCGGCCCCTCGGCGGTGACGACCGCGCTGGCCGTCTCAGGGCTGCCAGTGGACCGATTCTGTTTCGAAGGGTTCGCGCCCCGCAAGCAGGGGGCGCGCAAACGATGGCTGGCCGATCTCCTGACCGAGCCGCGCACGTGCGTGTTCTTCGAATCGCCGCGACGGCTGGCCGACACCCTGGCCGATGCGGTGGAGGTGCTGGGGCCGGATCGCCGGGCGGCGGTATGCCGCGAGCTGACCAAGACACACGAAGAGGTGCTGCGCGGCACGCTGCACGAGTTGGCCTCCTGGGCCGAGGGAGAGGTGCGCGGGGAGATCACCGTGGTTCTCGCCGGCGGTGGCCGTGTTGTCCCGGAGATCGACGCCTTGGTGGCCCGGGTCGAGGAGCTGACCCGCGGCGGGATGGGGCTGCGCGAGTCCTGTGCCGAGGCAATCTGGGAGTCCGGTGCCACGATGCCGCGGCGCGACCTGTATGACGCGGTGGTCAAAGCGCGGGTTTGAGTTCGCCCGTCGCCGTCAATTCGACGGTGGCGGCCGCCTTGTCCAAGCACTCTTGCCATTCGGCGTCGATATCGGAGTCGGCGGTGATTCCGCCGCCCACGCCGAGCACCGCGGTGCCGTCGGGCGCGATCTCCACGGTGCGGATCGCGACGTTGAGTTCCAGCCCGGCCGCAGGAGACAACATGCCTACGGTGCCGCAGTACACGCCGCGATGATGTGCTTCCCAACGACGAAGAAGCTGACGGGCGCGGGTTTTTGGCGTTCCGGTTACCGACGCCGGTGGGAAGGTGGCCGCCAGTAGATCTCCCGCGGTGACTTCCGCAGGCACCTGGGCCGCGACCGTGGACACCAGATGCCACACGCCGGGTGCCGGATGGACAGTGAGAAGCTCGGGGACAGTGACGGTTCCGGTGACGGCGATGCGCCCAAGGTCGTTGCGCACCAGATCGGTGATCATGATGTTTTCGGCGACGTCTTTGACCGAGGTCAATAGTTTGGTGGGGTCCTCGGTGGCAGCCAGGGTGCCCTTGATGGGGCTGGACCGAACATCGGTGCCGTTGCGCCGCAAGAACAATTCGGGGGACAGCGAGGCCACAGCACCCCACGTGCCGGATACGAAGGCGGCGCGGGCCGGGGCGGTCTGGGTGATCGCGTCGATGAAGAAGTCCATCGGGTCGCCGGAGAGTGCGCCGCGGAACTGCGTGCATACGCAGGCTTGGTATACCTCGCCGGCCGCGATGGCCTCCAGGCAGCGGCTGACGGCGATGCGGTGGTGCTCGCGTTCGGGTGCGGTCCAGTCGATTGACCACGGCGCAGGATGCTGCGGTTGCGTCAGCGCGTGAACGATCCACTCCGGGCAGTCTTCATCGAGAAGGCTTTCGTACCACCAGCATTCGTCATAATCGAGGCGTAGCACCGCGTCAGTCCATCCGCCGGCGGCGGCAGGGAGTTGTCGTGGACCGCCGGCGGCCGTGAGGTCCGGATATCCGAGATAGCCGATCCAACCACCGCCCACCGCGTCGTGCGGGCCGTCGACGACATCAGAACCTTTGTCGTCAAAGGCTTGTCGCGGCAGCACCGGGCGGGCGGACACTGACGGCGCGATGATCGCCCGGGCGCCGAACCAAGATCCGACAAGTGCTGCGGGGGACGGTCGGCCGCTATTGCGCGCGGCGGAGGCTAAGCATCGCAGCACGGACGGCGCCGGGCCGAGATCGCCGAGCTGCTGGACGCGCATTGAACTAGTTTCGCAGACCCTTCACCAGGATCGCGCGGGTGTACAGCAGCGAGAAGCCCTGGCGCTGTGTGTTCTGCTGGGATGTGGAGCCGGGTTGGGTGGTGACCACCGCCAGGTCCGCACCGGCTTGTGCGGCATCACTGAGCCGGGTCGTCAGCAGGGCCGTCTGGATACCGCGACGGCGATGCGGGGCAGCGGTCGCGGCGCCGTTGAGCTGGGCCACTCCGTCGACGACGCGCATGCTGGCACCGCCGGCTATGGTTCCGCCGCGCAGCGCGACGTACCGCTGTTCGCCGCTCACTGTGGCCAGCGCGGCGATGGCCTGCGCCAGCACCTCCCTCGGGAACGACTCGTGCGAGGGCACGCCTTGCTCATCGGGGACTGCGAACCCGTCGACGATGACATCGAGCCATGTCGTCAGTTCGTCGGTCTCGCTGGGGCGCACCGTGATGCCGTTCGCGATGACCGGCGCCGGGATATCGACGAGCTGCAGCCCGAGCACATCTTCAAAGGACACCAAGCGGTAGCCCCGTCCGGTGAGCAGCTCACAGACGGCCGGGTCGGCCAGGCTCGACACCTCGGCCTGCACCGGGGTATTGCGCGCGTCGAACTCGCGCTCGACGGCGTCGAGCTCGGATTCGGTTGGCAGACCACCCCACCCGAGACCGACGATCTTGTTGAGTGGCGAGTCCGGTCCGGCGAGCGATGCGACGCCCCCGGCCAGCGGTAGCACGAGACCGTCGTCGTACCCGGCCGTTCCGGCGGCAATAGTGTCGGCCTCGGCGCGCTCGATGCGTGCCGCCGTGTCAATATCACAGAACACGCTCGTGATTGTGTCCGACGAGGGGGCGGCGACGCTACCGGTTATCTGCTGATGTGGCGCGCGATTTCGGCGGTGGCCAGCTTATCCGGGTTGCGGATGCCGAAGACGTGCTCCACCTTGCCGTCGACGATGGAGAGGGCCAGCACGGTGTCGAGGCGCCCCTCGCTGTAGATCAGCAGCGCTGGCGAGCTGTTGTAGGTGCTCATTTCTATCCGGATATCGGGGAGGGTCGTGGCAGCCTGGCTCAGGCCGATCGCGATGCGCGCCACCCTGTTGGCGCCGTGCACCGGCCGTCGCGCCGCACTGACCTTGCCCCCGCCGTCAGATGTCCACACGGCGTCGGGGGACAACATCTCCACGAGTGCGTCGACATCACCGCCAGCGGCCGCCAGCAGGAACTTGGTAGTGATTTCCTCGGCCTGCTGGTCGGTGGGAGTGAACCGACGCCGCCGCGACTGCACATGTTCACGGGCACGGTGCGCCATCTGACGCACCGCTGACTCCGATTTCCCTACCGTGGAAGCAATTTCGTTGTAGTCGAAACCGAACACTTCCCGCATCACGAATACCGCGCGCTCGTCCGGTGCCAGAGTTTCCAGCACTACAAGCATCGCCATCGACACCGATTCGGCCAACACGACGTCGGTCGAGGCGTCCTCGTCGGCCACCCGCAGGGGCTCCGGCAGCCACGGACCCACGTACTCTTCGCGCCGACGGCTGTTGGCGCGAAGAGTATTCAGGGCCTGACGGCTAACGATCTGCGCCAGATACGCCTTGGTATCGGTCACCGTGTCCGGCTCCACCTGCGCCCACCGCAGATAGCTCTCCTGCAGTACGTCATCGGCTTCCGTTGCCGAGCCGAGCATTTCGTACGCGATGGTGAACAGCAGCGGGCGTAGGTGGGTGAACAGCTCGGCGTGATTCATAGCGCGGTGTTCCATAGCGACTAGGCCTCTGAGAGCAGTTTCTCGGTGCGCTTGCTGCCCTGCGGCCAGTAGTAGGCCTTCGGATGCTTGGCGGCCTGCGCGAGGAAATACACCGTTCCGCGGCAGACCATTTCCTTGATGGCTGCACCGGCACGGCCCCCGATGAATAGCTTGCGCGGTGTGTCATCGGCACGTGAGGTCTGGATGACGGCCGCGGCGCGCCCGACGCTGACGTTCTGACCGACGAAGATCTGTCCGCCCTCCACCGGCTGTAGCCCGTCGGCCAACGCCAGCACCGTCTTGACCGCCCGCGCGGCAAGGGGCCCGGCAGCCTGGCAGCTCATGCGCAGCGGCACGCCCGACGGGCTGACCGCGTCACCGGCCGCGACAATGCGGGAATGGTCGACACTCACCAGGGTCTCGTCGGTGATGAGTCGCCCCAGCGCGTCCGTGTGCAATCCGCTGTCCGCGGCCAGCTGCGGTACACCGAATCCGGCGGTCCACACCGTCAATGCGCTCGGTAGCTCGCGTCCATCGGCCAAGATCACCGAATGCTCGTCCACCCGGGTGACGGTGGCGGGGAGCAGCACGTCCACGCCCAGCTTGGCCAACTGCTTGGCTACCGCACGTCGGGCGGGTTCGCCCATCGACGGCACTAATTGCGTCCCACAGACCAGGGTCACCCGACGGCCTTCTTCGGCGAGTTCTCCGGCAAGTTCCACACCGGTGAGGCCACCACCCACGATCACGATCGGCGCGTCGGGTGCCAGCCGCTCGTATTGGGCGCGCACGTGCTGGGCGTGCTCGAACTCGTTGATGGACAACGCGTATTCGGCCGCACCAGGAACATTGGGCGTGCTGACGGTGCTTCCGACGGCGTACACCAGGTAGTCGTACGGCAGCACCGCACCCGAAGCGAGTTCCAGCTTCTGGGCGTCGGCATCGATCCGGTTGACCTTGTCGACGACGAGACGGATCGCCGGATTGAGCAGCTGGTCGTAGTCGACTGCCGCGCCCCGGTTGCCGGCGACCATTTGGTGCAGGCGGATCCGCTCCACGAAATGTGGCCGTGGGTTGATGAGGGTGACGTTGATGTTCTTTTTGGCGAGCAGCTGGTTGGCCGCCAGGGTTCCCGCGTAACCCCCGCCGATCACGATCACTGTGGTGGTCTCGGTCATGTCAGTGAGTTCCTTTCAATCGCTGATGCCCTCAAGACACCGGCGGGACGAAATCTGTGACAGACCGTGACCGGGATCACTCCGCATTCTCGGCGAGCTACTTGGCCACCTGATACTTGGGGAACACCCCCGAAGGAGCGGGCAAGCTCACGCCAGGCTTCAGACGTGTCGCGATTGCCGTGAAGTCGCGCTGGTCCTCGGACTGCCCCAACAGGTCCAGCAGTTTGGCCGCCGATTCGGGCATCACCGGCTGCACCAGCAGCGCGACGATCCGCACCACCTCGAGCGTGGTGTACAGGACGGTGTCGAATCGCTGCTTGTCGGCGGGGTCCTCGCTTTTAGCAAGTACCCACGGCTGCTGATCAGAGAAGTACTTGTTTGTCTCGCCGAGCGTGGACCACATCGCCTCCAGTGCCTTGTGCATTGCCAGGTCGTCGAAGTGTTTCTTGACTTGTTCGGGTAGTCGCACCTCGGTCCACGTCAGGAACGCCAGTTCCTCGGCGGTGAATTCGCCCGGCTCGGGCACTATTCCGTCGAGGTTCTTGGCCACCATTGACAGTGAACGTTGCGCCAGATTTCCCAGTTCGTTGGCAAGGTCCGCGTTGATCCGTCCGATCAGACCGGCCTCGGTGTAGCTGCCGTCCTGGCCGAACGGCACCTCGCGCAGCAGGAAGTAGCGCACCTGATCCAGCCCAAAGGTGTCGATCAGGTTGATCGGGTCGACCACATTGCCGATCGACTTGCTCATCTTCTCGCCCTTGTTGGTGAGGAAGCCGTGCGCGAAAACCCGTTTGGGCAGCTCGATTCCGGCCGACATGAGGAACGCTGGCCAGTACACGGCGTGGAATCGGATGATGTCCTTGCCGATCATGTGCACATCGGCCGGCCAGTACCGCCGGAACGATTCCGACGATGTGTCGGGAAAACCGACCCCGGTGAGGTAGTTGGTCAGCGCGTCCACCCACACGTACATGACGTGATCTGGGTGTTCGGGCACCGGCACCCCCCAGTCGAAGGTGGTGCGGGAGATGGACAGGTCGTTCAGGCCACCCGACACGAAGCTGACTACTTCGTTGCGGCGCGCGTCGGGGCCGATGAATTCCGGATGTGCCTCGTAGTGCGCCAACAGCTTGTCCTGGTAGGCGGAAAGCCGGAAGAAATACGTCTGTTCCTCGGTCCAGGTGACGGGGGTCCCGGTCTCGATGGCTATCCGGATGCCGTCGGGCTGCACTGTCGTCTCGGCCTCAGTGAAGAATCGTTCGTCGCGAATCGAATACCAGCCCGAGTAGGTATCTAAATAGATGTCACCGTTATCGGCCATCTTGCGCCAGATCGCCTTGGACGCCTCGTAGTGATCCGGGTCGGTGGTGCGGATGAACCGGTCGAAGGAGATGTTGAGCCGCTCCTGCAGTCGCTGGAACACATCGGAGTTGCGCTGCGCTAGCTCGGCGGTTGGTGTGCCCTGCGCCGCCGCCGTCTCCACCATCTTCAGCCCGTGGACGTCGGTACCCGTGAGGTAACGCACGTCGAAGCCGTCCAGCCGCTTGAAGCGGGCCACGGCATCGGTGGCGACGTACTCGTATGCGTGCCCGATATGAGGTTCGCCGTTCGGGTACGCGATAGCGGTGGTGATGTAGAACGGATCAGCCATAGTGGCTGTCACTTTATAGACTGGGAAGACCATGACGCCCGGCCATAAACGGCAAGCCCCTCCCGACCCGCAGCCGCTCGCGCCCCTCATCGACGCTCACACCCATCTGGATGCATGTGGTGCCGTCACCGATGAGGATGTATGCGCCATCGTCGACCACGCCGCCTCGGTCGGAGTGGGACGTGTCGTGACGGTGGCTGATGACCTGGCATCGGCGCGTTGGGCGGTCTCGGCCGCCGAGGGTGATCCACGCGTGTACGCGGCTGTCGCCTTGCATCCCACCCGCGCGGGCGACCTCACCGAGAGTGCGCGCGATGAACTGGAGAAGCTTGCCGCGCATCCGCGTGTGGTGGCCGTTGGCGAGACCGGTTTGGACCTGTATTGGCCGGGCCGACTCGACGGCTGCGCGGAGCCGTCGGTTCAGCGCGAGGCGTTTGCTTGGCATATCGAGCTGGCTAAGCGGACGGGCAAGCCGCTAATGATCCATAACCGTGATGCCGACGCTGAAGTGCTCGATGTACTGAAGTCGGAGGGCGCGCCGCGCTCGGTTATCTTCCACTGCTTCTCATCGGATGCCGAAATGGCCAAAAAGTGCGTCGCTGAGGGGTGGATTTTGAGTTTGTCGGGGACGGTGAGTTTCAAAAATGCTCGTGCCCTGCATGAGGCTGCCCAACTCATTCCCGATGAACAACTGCTGGTAGAGACCGATGCGCCCTATCTGACGCCGCATCCTTACCGGGGTGCGCCCAACGAGTCGTATTGCCTGCCGTACACCGTGCGTGCGCTCTCGGAAATAACCGGACGGCCCGCCGAGCGATTAGCGGCTGCGTCCACCGCGACGGCAGTCCGGGTGTTCAACCTCGTTGATGAGTTGCCTCCGTGCGATGCTTTCGTTACCGTGTCGTGATCAGATTGCCGGGCCTCGTCACTGTTGACATCCGGTATCAATGCACCGAAACGAAGCCAGGACTCCCCTACTCGTGAATGCACTGACGAAGCTCAACGCAACGCGATCACCCTTGCTGCGCGCCCTTGTGGCCGCCCTGCTGGTGGTGATCGGCGCGGGCGGTGGCTACGCCATCGCTGCGCACAAGACTCTTACGCTCAATATCGACGGGAACGCGATGACGGTCACCACCGTCAAATCGCAGGTCGCCGATGTTCTCTCCGATTACGGATACGCGCTCTCCGAGCGTGACGATGTCGCCCCCGCCAAGCACGATTCGGTGCGCGACGGCGACACCATTGTTCTCAAGCGTTCCCGGCCGCTGGACATCTCGGTGGACGGTGAGGGAGGCCAGCAGGTCTGGACCACCGCGACAACTGTGAACGAGGCGCTGTCGGCGCTGTCGATGACCGATACCGCGCCGACCGCCGCCACCCGCGGCAGCCGCCTCCCCTTGGAGGGTATGGCGCTGGCTGTGGTGAGTGCCAAGACTGTGCAGCTGAACGACGGCGGCGTCATCAGCACTCCGCGGATCGCAGCGCCCACGGTGGGGAAGCTCCTGGAGGCGTCGGGTAACCCTCTGCAGCAGTTCGACACCGTCGACCCCCCTGCGAGCACACCGGTGACCGCCGATATGCCGATCAACGTGACCCGTATCCGCGTCAGCAAGGTGTCCGAGCAGGCCCCGTTGTCGCCGACGCCGCAGAAGATCGAAGACGCCGGCATGAACATGAGCCGCTCCGTGGTCGAGGACCCGGGCGCTCCGGGATCGCAGGACATCGTGTATTCGGTGTTGACGGTCAACGGCCGTGAGACCGGGCGCATGCCGGTATCCAACAATGTGCTGGCTCCCGCCCGCGATTCCGTGTTGCGGGTCGGCGCGAAGCCGGGCACCGAGGTGCCCACGGTGTCTCGCGGATCGGCTTGGGATGCCTTGGCCTCATGTGAGGCCGGTGGCAACTGGGCCATCAACACGGGTAACGGTTTCTACGGTGGTGTGCAGTTCGATTACGGCACCTGGCTGGCGCACGGTGGCGACAAGTACGCGCCGCGTGCCGACCTCGCGACGCGCGAGGAGCAGATCGCCATCGCCGAGAAGACGTTGGCAGTGCAGGGTTGGGGCGCTTGGCCGGTATGCAGCGCGAGAGTCGGTGCCCGCTGACCATCAGGCTGCTCGGCCGTACCGAGATCCGACAACTGGCCAAGGATCTCGACTTCCGACCGACGAAGACGCTGGGCCAGAACTTCGTGCATGACGCCAACACCATTCGTCGCATCGTGTCGGCATCGGGTGTGGGCAAGAGTGATCACGTCATTGAGGTTGGGCCCGGTCTGGGCTCACTGACGTTGGGGCTGCTCGACAAGGGCTGCACGGTGACCGCGGTCGAGCTGGATCCGGTGCTGGCGCGGCGGCTCCCGACCACCATCAAGGAACACTCGCACAGCGAGTTCAACCGGTTCTCGGTGATTCACCAGGACGTACTGAAACTCACCCCCGCCGATATTCCTCCTGAGCCGACGGCGATGGTGGCCAACCTGCCCTACAACGTCGCAGTTCCGGCGCTGCTGCGGATCCTTACCGAATTCGACTCGGTGAAGACGATTTTGGTGATGGTCCAGTCCGAGGTGGCCGATAGGTTGACGGCCGAGCCGGGTTCGCGGATCTACGGTGTGCCGAGCGTCAAGGTGCGTTACTTCGGCAAGGTGAAGCGTCACGGCACGGTCTCGCCGGCAGTGTTCTGGCCGATTCCACGGGTGTATTCGGGTCTGGTGCGCATCGATCGGCATCCTGATGCCACCTGGCCCTCAGATCCCGAGTTCCGTCGTGAGCTGTTCGATCTCATCGATATTTCGTTCGCTCAGCGCCGCAAGACATCCCGGAATGCATTTGCCGAATGGGCGGGCTCGGGTGACGAGTCGGCACGTCGGCTGCTGGCCGCCAGCATCGACCCGGCACGTCGTGGTGAGACGTTGGACGTGGCCGATTTTGCGCGGCTGCTGCAGCGTTCCGAGGTTGTGTAGCGCGCGTTTCCGCGTCGAACGTGCGGATCTCGCGGGCGTCCTTTACTTGTCGCCGAGGTTGGGCGGGTCGTCCATCATGGGCGTCTCCGCGATCACCGGATACTGACCCGTATAGCCGACTCGCTCCTGGGCGATTGCCCGTACGCGGTTCTCGGCGAAGAACCAGCCGATGGTGAGTAGTACGAAAAACACCAAGAGTGCCACCAGGTTCCAGTAGTTCTCGACGCACATGAGAACCAGCACCGTCGCGAGGAACAACAACGTTAGGTACCCGGTGAAAGGGGCGCCAGGCATCTGGAATTTGCCCCGTTCAAGAATGCCGCGCTGCGACCAGTAGTACAACCGCAGCTGGCATATCACGATGGTCGCCCACGATGCGAGGATCCCGAGTGCCGCGAGGTCGAGCGCCGTCTCGAACGCTTTGGACGGGATGACCATGTTCATGAAGACCCCGACCACTGTGAAGCACGCAGTGAGGGCAATCCCGGCAAAGGGCACGCCATTGGGTGTCATGCGTGACAACAGCTGTGGCGCACTGCCATTCATCGACATGGAGCGCAGGATCCGACCGGTGCTGTACAGGCCCGCGTTCAGACTCGACAGCGCGGCGGTGAGCACCACAAAGTTCATGATGTCACCGGCGTAGGGCAGGCCCACCCGGGAGAAGAAGGTGACGAACGGGCTCTCGCCCTCCTTGTAGAGGGTATATGGCAGCAACAGTGCCAGCAGGACAAGCGATCCGACATAAAATACGGCGATGCGGACGACCACCGCGTTGATGGCCTTCGGCATGACCTTCTCGGGATTTTCGGTCTCGCCGGCCGCAGTGCCCACCAATTCCACTGATGCATAGGCGAATACCACCCCGGATGTGACGACCACCAACGCCAGCAACCCGGTGGGGAAGAGTCCGCCATTGTCGGAGAGCACGGAGAGGCCGGTGGTCGCGCCTTCGACGGGAAACCGCCCGGCGAGGAAGACGATACCCACGATCAAGAAGGCAACCAGCGCAATGACTTTGATGAGCGCCGCCCAGAACTCCATCTCGCCGAACACCTTGACGCTGATCATATTCATGGTCAGTACGATGACGAGGGCGATGAGCGCGATGGTCCATTGCGGGATGGCCTTGAATGTGCCCCAGTAGTGCATGTACAGGGCGATCGCCGTGACATCCACGATTGAGGTGGCCGCCCAGTTGACGAAGTACATCCAGCCCGCCACGTATGCGGCTGGCTCCCCAAGGAATTCGCGCGCGTAGGAGACGAAGGAACCGGAGGATGGGCGGTGCAGCACCAGCTCACCCAGTGCACGCAACATGAAAAAGACGAAGACGCCGCACACGGCGTAGACGATCCAAAGACCTGGGCCGGCCTCGTGTAAGCGCTTACCCGCGCCCATGAACAAGCCGGTGCCTATGGCGCCGCCGATCCCGATCATCTGGACTTGCCGGTTCTTCAGGCCCTTGTGATAACCCTCATCCTCGCGGGTGAGCGCGGACGTGTCGTAGTTAGCCGGGGATGCCGTGGATGAGCCGCTTGCGCGAAGACCATCTGCCATGGGGCGACGGTACCGGGGTTTAGGTCATCGCGTGTGTCAAAAGTGTTATGAACTCTGTACATGTCGGGTATCGGCTTAACGGATCCCTGGCCATGGCCTTGGCGATGATGGAATCGAAAGCACGGGGAATGTGCTTATGGCGGTACGAAATCGGCCAGGGCGTGGCGTTGAGGTGCAGATCGGCCAGCTTCATGGTGGTGCGCGCGGTGAACGGGGGTTTGCCGTCGAATAGTTCGACGGCGGTGCAGGCCAGCGCGTACTGATCGGTGGCGGCCGTGACGGGCTGGCCGCGCAGCACCTCGGGCGCCGCGTAGGGCAGGGAGGTTTGCACGACGGGCCTGCGCGGCCCGTCCGCAAGGATGAGTTCCTGTGCGATACCGAAATCGGTGAGCACGGCGCTACCGGAGCGCTTCCGCATGATGTTGGACGGTTTCACATCGCAGTGCACTACCTGTGCTTCGTGGATGTAGTCGAGTGCTCCGGCGACCTGCTGTAGGACAGTCAGTTTGATGGGGATGACCCAGCTCTGATCGCTTCCCACCAGGTCTTTCGCCGAGCCGCCGTCGAGTGCCTGCATGGCCAGCCAGTTGTCACCCCATTCGTAGACCCTGATGATGCGGGGATGTGAAAACCGTTGGGCCAGATCGAATTCTCGGTGCAGACGGTCGATGCTCTCCGGATTGCGATGACGTGGGTCTAGCACCTTTAAGGCAACTTCACACGTGCCCTCGTCAGTGTCCTTGTGTGCGAGGTAGACCTGTGCCGTCCCGCCGCGGCCCGCAAGAGAGTCGATGACGTAGCCGTAGATTTCGTCACCCGGTGCAGGCATGCACCGAGGGTGTCATGAGTAGCCCAGCGCGGTGGTGGGTTTCGGCGGTCCAGGGTGACGTGGTGTCGACCTAATACGTGGGTTTGGGAAACTCCGTCGTCACCGGATCAGGTCCACCGTGGCCGACAGGTACCGGCGGGGGAGGCGGTACGGCCGACGGCGGCTGAGGTGTTCTCGGCGGAGGCAGCGGCCTGGCGCGCACATTCAGCGGCCACCAGAACCAGCGGCCCAGCAGGGTCGCGATGGCCGGTGTCATGAATGACCGCACTACGAGGGTGTCGAACAGCAGGCCGAGACCGATGGTGGTGCCCACCTGACCGATGATGGTCAGGTCGCTGATGGCCATCGCCATCATGGTGAAGGCGAAGACCAGGCCGGCGGAGGTCACCACGCTGCCGGTGCCGCCCATGGCGCGGATCATGCCGGTCTTCAGGCCGCCCGGGAGTTCTTCCTTGAGTCGGGAAACCAGTAGCAGGTTGTAGTCCGAGCCCACGGCGAGAAGCACGATGATCGCCATCTGCATGACCATCCAGTGCAATTCCTTGCCCAGGATGTACTGCCAGATGATGACCGACAGGCCGAATGATGCGCCCAGGGATAGCAGCACGGTGCCGACAATCACCAGCGACGCAACGAAGCTGCGGGTGATGAGCAGCATGATCAGGAAGATCAGGCACAGTGCTGAGATGCCGGCGATCAGCAAGTCGTAGTGGGCGCCGTCGGACATGTCTTTGAATGTGGCGGCGGTGCCGCCGAGTTCGATCTTGGCATCCTCAAGCGGTGTGCCCTTGACCGCCTCGATGGCAGCCTGCTTGATCGGCTCGATATGCGAAAGCCCTTCGGGCGTTGCGGGATCCCCGCGGTGCGAGATGATCATGCGCAGTGTCTTGCCATCGGGGGACAAGAACATCTTGAGGCCGCGTTTGAAGTCGGGGTTGTCGAAGATCTCCGGGGGTAGATAGAACGAGTCGTCGTTCTTGGCCTTGTCGAACGCCCTGCCCATGGCAGTCGAGTCCTTGCTCGTCTCGTCCTGCAAGTCGTACATGCCGGCCATGGTGCTGTGCATCGTCGCCATCATCGACTGCATGGATTCCATGAGGGGGATCATGTCCCGCATGTCCGCGACCATCTGCGGCATCAGGACATCCATCTGGTCCATGGTGACGATCATGACGTCCATGCTCTCCGTCAGCTCGTCGATCTTGTCGAGCAATTCGAAGATGGAGCGGAACGCCTGGCAGATGGGGATGTCGAAGCAGTGCTTCTCCCAATAGAAGTAGTTACGGATAGGCCGAAACCAGTCGTCGAAATTCTCGATGCTGTCCCGCATCTCGTGGATGGTGCCTTTGAGATTGTGCATCTCGCCGACCATCGAGTGCATGACGCCGGTGAGTTCGGTCATGCTGGCCAGCATTTTTCTCATGGTGCCGACCATGACGCCCATTTGGTCGGACTGGACCTTCATATCGGCCATCCGGTCCTTCAGCAGCTTCAGGTTCTGGACCTGGCCGACGCCTTGGGCGCTGATGAGGAACGGGATGGAGCTGTGCTCGATCGGAGTGCCCTGTGGGCGGGTAATCGCCTGTACGCGTGCGATTCCCGGCACGCGAAACACGGCCTTGGCGAGCTTGTCGATGACCAGGAAGTCTGCGGAGTTGCGCATATCGTGATCGGACTCGAGAACGAGCATTTCCGGATTCATCCGAGCCGGGTCGAAGTGTCGATCCGCTGCCTGGAAGCCCTGGTTGGCAGGGATGTCCTTGGGGATGTACTTCTTGTCGTCGTAGCTGGTCTTGTAGCCGGGCAGTGCGGCCAGGCCGATGATGGCGATGGCCAAGGAGGCCGCCAGGATCGGACCAGGCCAACGCACGATGGCGGCGCCGATCCTGCGCCAGCTGCGAATACGCATGGCGCGCTTGGGCTCGAACAGCCCGAACCGGCTGCCGAGGGTGATCAGCGACGGTCCGAGAGTCAGGGCGACGACCACCGCGGTCAGGACGGCCACGGCGCAGGGGACGCCCATTGTTTGGAAGTACGGCATGCGAGTGAAGCTCAGGCAGTACATGGCGCCCGCGATTGTCGACCCGGTGCCCACGATGACATGCGCTGTGCCACGGAACATCTCGTAGTAGGCGGCTTCGCGGTCCGCGCCGTTGACACGTGCTTCCTGATAGCGGCCGATCAGGAAGATCGCATAGTCGGTACCGGCCGCGATGACGAGCACGACAAGCAGATTTACCGCAAAGGTGGACAGTCCGATGATGTGGTTATTGCCCAGTAGTGAGATCATTCCGCGCGCGGCACCCAACTGGACGCCCACCATGAACAGCACCATCAACACGGTGAAGATTGACCGGTAGAAGAACAGCAGCATCACGATGATCACGATGAACGTCAGTCCGGTGATCTTGATCATGCTGCTGTCGCCCGCATGGCCCATATCGGCTTGAAGCGCGGCAGCGCCGGTGACGTACACCTTGAGGCCGTCCGGCAATTCCTTCGGCTTGCCGTGTTCATCCGTCGTGAGTTTTTTCACGATGTTCCGGACGGAGTCGATCGATTCGTTGGCGAGCGTCTCGCCCATATCTCCGGCGAGGTTCAGCTGAACGTAGGCGGACTTGCCGTCGGTGCTCTGCGCGCCGGATTCGGTGAGCGGGTCACCCCAGAAATCTTGAACGTGCTGAACGTGTTTAGTGTCGGCCCGTAGCTGGGTCACCATCTCGTCGTAGAACTTGTGGACGCCGGGACCGAGTGGTTTGTCCCCCTCCATCACGATCATGGCGGCGCTGTTGGAGTCGGACTCCTCGAACAGGCGCCCCATGTTCTTCATGGCCTTCATGGACGGCGCGTCGGAGGGGCTCAGCGAAACGGTGTTCGCCTGGGCCACCTGCTCCAACTGCGGCGCTGCCATGGCCAGTCCGACGACGACGACTATCCAGGCGATGACGATGGGGATCGACAGCCGTCGGATCCACTTGGCCAGGAAGGAGCGCTCCCCGCTTGCGTGTCCTGCGTTGCCGTGACTTGGGCTCATGCGGACTTCACAAAGCAGTAGACGTAGGCGCTCACCTCGTTGGAATACCTTTCATCTTTTTTCTCATCGTTGGCGGTGATGCGACAGCCCAGCGCGTCGGCATTGCGCGTCTGCGCCAGGATGTTGCCCGTCATCGACGGCGCCGTAGTGATGATCTCGATCGACCACGGTAGTGTCGCCCCGTTGATCTGGTGGGGCTCCCCTTCTTTGTCGATGTAGTTGATGTCCGCGACGGTGCCCGGAGGGCCATAGATCTCGTACACCACATGCTTGGGCTTCGAATTGTTCTTGTCGTCGGTCATGCTGCCGGCATAGGTGGGCAGCTGATGAGAACCGAAAATGCCGCGAATTCGCCATACGGCAAAGCCCGCGATGGCGAGGACGAGCACCATCACCACCGGGATCCAAGCCCGCTTGAGAACCCTAAGAATCGCAGGACCCCTTCACCCGTTGCTGTCGAACAGATCGCTTGCCGCGGACTAGCTGCACAACGAGTGCTTCACGCAGGACGCCGGGGTGAACCTGTCGGCCTGAAAGCGTATGAAGCATTCATTTCTTAACGCATGGCATGTGCGTTATGGACAACTTACCAGTGGGTTCATTTGCCTGCAAGTCACACGCCGTGCGTTATCTTGAGACGGATGACACAGCTGAGTTTCCGACGCGCACGTTCTGAGGAGAACAAGCGTCAACGTGCGGCGACGATCGTGGAAGCCGCTCGCTCACTCGCGTTGGAGTCCGGTGTCGCGTCCGTCACCCTGACCGGCGTGGCCAACCGTGCGGGTGTCCATCACTCCGCGGTACGCCGCTATTTCAGCTCGCACAAAGAGGTGCTACTGCGGCTGACGACGGAGGGGATGACCCAGTTCGCCGACGCCGTGTGTACGGCCCTGCGCGACGGAGAAGATCGATCACCGGCCGCTGTTGCCGATGTGTTGTCGGGTGCCCTCATCGCGTCGCCGCTCCTGTGTGACTTGCTGGGCAGTCAGCACCTGCATCTTGAGCACGAGGTGGAGATCGAACTTGTCAACGAATCTCACCGTGCCAACACCGCGGCGGCGATGACGATGGTCGAGGCGATCGTTCAATCGGCATCTGACTTGGACCGTGAGAGCGCCCTCGACATCGTCACGGCCGCCTTCGCGCTCGCCGGGACGCTCTGGCAGTTCACCCACCCCCCCGAGGGGCTTGAACACGATTTCGGCGAGGAGCCCGGTATTCCGGAGGATTGGGACACCGGGTTCGACAGCACGCTCACCCGGCTGCTGGCCGCTACCTGTATTGGATACGCGAAAGAGTCCTAGGCATCGAGTCGCTTCTCGAACCAGTGGTGCGCGTACTTCTCTTGGTTGAAGGCGTCGACTTCGCGGTAGCCCGCCGAGCGGTACATCGCGATGGCCTCGGTGAGCGCCCGATTGGTGTCGAGGCGAATCGCGTTGGCGCCGTGCGTTATCGCCCGCAGCTCTAGTTCGGCGAGTATCCGTTTTCCGAGGCCCATGCCGCGGACCGCGGGTGAGATCCATACGCGCTTGATCTCGGCCGCCTTGGTGCTTTGGGGGCAATCGCGGGGAAATTTCAGGCCGCCGCAGCCGATGGGTTCCTCATGCAACGTCGCGACGAGAAATAGTCCGGCGGACGCGGAGAGTTCGGCATCGCCGGCGGGGAGCGTCAGCGTGGGATCGAACCCATCCTCGAACCTGGCGGAGATTTCCTCGAAATAGGCGCGGATGCAGTACCGGGCTTCCGGGCGGCGGGTGTCCATGACACCGATCTGGACCTGCGAGGCCACGAAGAGCCGTTCAACCTCGGCCATGGCGTCGGCAAGCCGGAGCCGCTGAGTCGAGCTCAGGGGTTCCAGGATCGAGCGTGCCAGGTCGTCGGAGCGGTGATCGAGCTCGGCCAGTTCCGTACGGCCTGTGTCGGTGAGACGTGCGGTGCGCACCCGGGTGTCGCCGTTGGCGGCGGCCACCTCGACGAGTTTGGCAGTCTCGAGCGCTCGTAACAGCCGGCTCAGGTATCCCGAGTCCAGACCCAGTCGGGCGCGTAGTTCGCGAATATCGCACCCCGTGGCGCCGATCTCCCACAGCACCCGTGACTGGCCGAGCGGGCGATCCCGTGCGAGATATTCGCTCTCGAGAACTCCTATTCGTTGAGTCACGATTCTGTTGAAGCTTCGTAGGCCGTCGACCAGGGCATCGGTCATTTATCTGACTTTAGTCAGGTAAAGCCGCGATGTCTCCGTTGTTGGGCGGGTAACGGCCATTCGAGCCGCCAGACCGTAACCTCAGGGGCGTGTCCGAGACCGTCTCCGATTGGGTGCCCACCGGGGCGGTGACCGTCCGGGCGCCTGGCAAGGTCAATCTGTACCTGGCCGTCGGCGACCTGCGTGACGACGGATACCACGAGCTCACCACCGTTTTCCACGCAGTGTCGCTGGCCGATGACGTCACGGTTCGAGACGCCGACGTGTTGTCTGTCGACATCGTCGGGCAAGGCGAGGGGACGGTGCCGACCGACGAACGCAACCTCGCCTGGCAGGCCGCCGAGCTGTTCGCCGACCATGTTGGCCGCGCCCCCGACGTCTCGATCTTCATCAACAAAGACATCCCGGTCGCAGGCGGTATGGCCGGCGGATCGGCCGATGCGGCAGCGGTGCTGGTCGCCATGAACGAACTGTGGCGAGCGGGTGTCCCGCGCCGAGATCTGCACCACCTGGCCGCACAGTTGGGCAGCGATGTGCCGTTCGCGTTGCACGGGGGAACCGCGCTCGGCACCGGACGGGGTGAGAATTTGGCCACCGTGCTGGCGCGCAATGTCTTTCACTGGGTGTTCGCCTTTGCCGATGGTGGTTTGTCTACGCCAGATGTCTTCAGGGAGATCGACCGGCTTCGTGAGAACGGTGAGCCGCCGCGACTGGCTGAGGCCGACGAACTCATGGGAGCGCTCGCCGCGGGCGACGCGCGCCGATTGGCGCCGCTGCTCGGTAACGAGCTGCAGGCCGCTGCGGTGAGCCTGAACCCGGGTCTGCGGCGCACGTTGCGTGCGGGGGAGTCCGCGGGTGCCCTCGCCGGGATCGTGTCAGGTTCGGGCCCCACCTGCGCGTTCTTGTGCACCTCCGCCGATGACGCCATAGCCGTGAGTGCCGAGTTGGCGGGCGCGGGCGTGTGCCGGACGGTCCGGGTGGCCAGTGGGCCCGTTCATGGCGCACAGGTGGTGCAGGGACGCTCCGACGGCTAGAGCCGGCCGGTGGCGTTAATCGACACGCCCACCATCACGACACGCCGAACGGCCAGATCACACCGGGTTTGGTCGTTGATTAAGAAAAGCCTAAGATGCAACGGGACCATAAGAAGGCACCCGGACTGTCACCTGAATGAGATGAATCCGCTGCTACGAGCCCTGCGCGCGCCTACCGTACGTCGTGGCACATGTGGCGGACTATCCGACAAGGAAGCGTGACTCGCCCGCTTTGGGCCGAGGCAGGGAGGAAACTGTGAGCAGGTTTACCGGCGAGCTGTACGCCAATGCGCTGTCCAGCAGCAAGGGCATCGTCACAGGCGAGCCAGAAGCACCCGTGCGGCACACCTGGTTGCAGGTGCATGAGCGTGCCAAGCAACTCGCCGGTGGCCTTGCCGCCGCCGGCCTCGGCCCCGATGACGCGATCGGCATGTTGGTTGGCATGCCCGTCGAGATTGCCCCGGCAATCCAGGCCGCGTGGATGCGCGGTGCCTCGCTGACGATGCTGCACCAGCCGACCCCCCGTACCGACCTGGCCGTGTGGGCCGAGGACACCCTCAAGGTCGTCGACATGATCGGCGCGAAAGCCGTCATCGTGTCTGCGCCCTTCGATGCCGCCGCTCCTGTTTTGGAGGAGAAGGGCGTCATCGTCGTGCACATCAAGGATCTGTGGGATGCCGATCCGATCGAGCCCGTCGAGGTCGATGAGGATGCCGTCGCGCTTATGCAGCTGACGTCCGGCTCCACGGGATCTCCCAAGGCCGTGAAGATCACCCATCGCAACCTGTACGCCAACGCGCACGGCATGTACGTCGCGTCCAAGTACAAGCCCGATGTCGACGTGATGGTCAGTTGGCTGCCGCTGTTCCACGATATGGGCATGGTCGGATTCCTGACGGTGCCGATGTTCTTCGGCGCTGAGCTGGTCAAGATCACCCCGTTGGACTTCATGCGCGATGTTCTGTTGTGGGGCAGGCTGATCGACAAGTACAAGGGCACCATGACGGCCGCCCCGAACTTCGCGTACTCGCTGTTCGCGAAGCGGCTGCGCAACCAGGCAAAGGCGGGCGATTTCGACCTGTCGACGCTGCGTTTCGTCCTCTCGGGTGCCGAGCCGGTGGATCCGTCGGTGGTCGAGGACCTGTGCGACGCAGGAAAGCCGTTCGGGTTCCAGCCATCTGCGATGGTCCCCGCCTACGGTATGGCGGAAACCGCACTGGCCGTGTCCTTCTCGGAGGTCGAGGCCTCCGGCCTGGTAGTCGACGAGGTCGACGCCGACCTGCTGGCCGCGCTGCGCCGCGCCGTTCCCGCCACTCGTGGAAACCTGCGCCACCTGGCGTCGCTCGGCCCGTTGCTGCCCGGCATCGAGGCGCGCGTCGTCGACGAGGACTTGAACGTGCTGCCCCTGCGCGGCGTTGGAGTCATCGAGCTGCGTGGCGAATCGGTAACCCCCGGCTACGTCACCATGGGCGGATTCCTGGCCGCACAGGACGAAAACGGTTGGTACAACACCGGTGACCTCGGCTACCTCACTGAGAAGGGCCACGTGGTGGTGTGCGGCCGCGTCAAGGACGTCATCATCATGGCCGGCCGGAACATCTACCCGACCGATATCGAGCGTGCGGCCGGCCGCGTCGCCGGTGTGCGCCCCGGCTGTGCTGTCGCGGTGCGACTCGAGGCCGGCGTGGACCCCAAGAATCAGCGCGAGACCTTCGCGGTTGTGGTGGAGTCCAACGCATTCGAGAATGCTGACGAGGTACGTCGGATCGAGCAGCAGGTCGCCCACGAGGTCGTTGCTGAGGTTGATGTTCGTCCGCGCAACGTGGTGGTGCTCGGGCCGGGCAGCATTCCCAAGACCCCCTCGGGCAAGCTGCGCCGGTCGAATTCGGTTGCGCTCGTTATCTAAATGTTGACGCTCCTTTTCATCGGCGGGCCTGTCCTGGCGCTGGTGTGGTTCTTTACTCGTCGCGTCCCATCGCAACAACACCTTTGGGACCACGCGGTGCGGACGTGCGCTGCGAACTCTGCCTTCCGATTGGGGCAGATCGTCGAGGTGCTCTCGAGTGACGCGGAGCAGGGGGAATACGCGCGCATCGCGTGGCACGGCGACGAGGGTGAGCAGGAGATCTGGTTCGGGGACGCTTGGCCGCTTGAAGAGGTGTGGGTGGTGGTGAGCGGCGCGAACGGGGACAGCGGCGTAGGAGGCGAGCCGCACACGTTCTACGTGAGCGAAGTTCACGACATCATCGTGTTGTGAACCCGAACGTAACCTCACGCACCGAATCTGCGGGAGTCGAGACGCTCCGCGAGCACGTCGACGCCGTCGCCGCTCAGCTGGGTGAGCACCTTCGGCCTGCCGGCCAGCACCGACGCCAGCGCAGCGGCTGGCCCTTCGATGACCGGGCCCGATTTTCCGTGAGCCCAGGGCGCGTCCGTCGCGCGTAACCGCAGCCGACGTGCGGTGAAGAAGGCAGGGACGAACGGATTCGGCAGCGCCACTTGGGTATCGAGCACCCGGCTGACGATCTCGGCGGGTATCGATGACGTGTGGTCGAGTGCGAACAGGATGTCGAGTTCGTGGACCACATGGTCACCCAGTAACAGGCTGTGGGGAAACACCTTGCCGACCCCGGTGGGCTGGTCGATGAGCCTGCGGTAATTGGCCATCAGCTCGCTGGGCGTGTGATCGGTGGACAGAGTTCTTGCGCCATGTGTGTTCTCTCGATCGAATGACCGGTGACGGATCATGCCCGCGGTGATGCTGCGCACCGAGGCGCTGCGGCCGACCACCAGATGTGCCAGCACGTCGTGGTTGGACCACTCGGTGCATAGGCTGGGCGCCGACCAGTCCTCGTCGGTGAGGTCCTCGACAATGTCGAGGAATCGCAGGTCGTTGGCCCGCAGGATGTCACCGGCCAACATTGAGGTGCTCCCGCAGAAACAGAGTCTGTTCGGTGAGGGCCTGCTCCAGCACCGGCGAATGGTAGATAGCGAAATGATCGGAGTCGTAGTGGAACTCGACACCGCGAGGCGCGCGACGGGCGACGAGCTCGGCATATCGCGGATCCATCAGGCCCTCGCGATCGCACACGCACACCATCAGGGGAGCGGCGATCATCCGTGACCGCCGCACCGCCGTGGTGAACACGAGGGTGGACGCGTCTGCGGCTGCTATCCGGTTGTCGAACTCGTGACTCGGCGGGCAGGTCGATTCCCAGCCCGCCAGGGCCCCGTCCGCGTTCACCACCGCGAGACTGCCCGGCGGGCCGACGATCGGCACATATCGACGTGATCGGCCGAATGCCTTGCGCACCAGGTCCTCAACGATCGTGGGACCCAATCGCAGCATCGACCACGGGCTGGATGTACGCGCGGCGCCCGGCCCGTGCACGATCGGACATTGGATGACAGCCGCGGCGATATCGTCGCGCGAGGCCGCGACGAGCGCGACATGCATGGCGCCGAGGCTGGTGCCCCACAATGCGATCCGATCCCGGTCAATGTCTGGGTGGGTGTGTAGGAATGCGATCGCTGACTCGACATCATGGCGCTGCTTCGGCATGGCGAGCTGCTGGCGCGGCGAGCCTTCGGAGGCGCCGGTGTATCGATAGTCGAATGCCAGCGTGGCGATCCCCGCAGACGCGAAATGCCGCTCGTACTGCGCAAGCATCATGTCGTGGGTGGCGCCGAGGCCATGAACCAGGACTACCGCGGGATGCGGGCCCGGACGTTCGGGCAGGGTCAGCCATGCCGCGCAGCGCACGCCTCCCGAAAGAAAGCTGACACGCTCGGTGCCGATTGTCTTCGCCATTCCCGCCTCCATAGGTACGATGTACGTATAGCAGAGAATGCAATACGTACGATGTACTTGTCAAGGGGAGTCGATGAGAGCGCGCTTTACCTCAGATGAAATCGCGTCCACTGCACTGCGGCTGGTAGACGGCCAGGGTTTATCAGCGCTGAGTATGCGGTCGTTGGCCACGGCGTTGGGCACCGGACCGATGACGCTCTACAACTACGTTAAGGACAAGGAAGGCCTGGAGGAGCTGGTGGTGACGGCTGTGATGGCCACTATCCCGACGCACAGGCCGTCCGCCGATTGGCGCGCTGACGTTGAACGGATCGCCCGGGACATCTGGACCGCAGTACGCAATCATCCGGCCGCCATCCCCTTGGTGCTCACTCGCCGGGTGTCCTCACCCGAGGGGTTCGCCGTGATCGACGCACTGATCGCTGCCCTCGGGCGCGGTGGGCTCGAGGGAGAAAACCGGCTCGCCGCCTTCCGCGCGGTGCTGGGTTTCGTGGTTGGCTCCGCGCAGGCGGGCCTGGGAACCGACCCTCAGGAGACGGCCGCTCGGATCGGTGCGGTGGCCGCCGATGACTATCCGAATGTGGCAGCCCTGGCCAAGGTGGCGCAAAAGGCGGGCCCTACAACAGAATTCGAACTCGGAATCACCATGCTGCTTGACGGCATCGCGAAACACGCTACCGCAGAAGGGGAGCGTCGATGAAGCGCTCAGGTGCGATCCGGTATGCGACGGCCAATCGATTCGAACCCCCGCAACCGGTCACCGACGACTCGCCGGCCAGTGGTGCGATCTGCCCGCAGGCACCATCGAGGCTAGAAGGCGTTATGGGAAGGGCTAATCCGCGACTTCCGCAGAGCGAGGACTGCCTCAATCTTGCTGTCGTCACACCCGCGTGCGATGACGCCCGGCGCCCGGTGATGGTGTGGTTGCACGGCGGAGCCTTCGTCAGTGGGGGTGGTTTGCAGTCCTGGTACGACGGTGCCAGGCTCTGCGAGGAACAAGGTGTCGTGGTGGTGAGCGTCAACTATCGATTGGGTGCGTTTGGGTTTCTGCATTTAGACGGCGTTAGCCAGGGAAATCTGGGGCTGCTCGACCAGTTGGAGGCTCTGCGGTGGGTGCAGCGCCGTATCGCCGACTACGGTGGTGATCCGTCCAACGTCACCGTGTTCGGTCAGTCGGCGGGCGGCCTGTCGACCGCGCTCCTGTTGGGAATGGCCGAGGCGCGTGGACTGTTTCACCGTGCCGTCGTGCAGAGTGGTCCGCTGATGTCCACACTTCGGCCGCGACAGGCCGAGGAGTTCGGTCGAGAACTGGTGAAAGAGCTGGGAGCAGATCCACGCTGTGTCGCACCCGATCAACTGCTTCGCGCGACCAAGGAAGCCGTGGGGCGCAGAATCCGCTCGCCATTCTTCATCCCGTTCGCACCAGTACTCGGCGTGTATCCCGTTGCCGCCGAGCCGCTAACGGTGGACGGTGACGGTCGCGATGTCATGTACGGATTTGTGCGCGAGGAAGTGACCGCATTCGGCGTTCCGCTCCCGGTCGCCGCGCTGCCATCGAAGCTGATTTTCGGCAGGCATATGCGTCGATTCCGGAAGGGGCTGGTGGCCACCGGATCGCGGGTGTGCTCCTACCGGATCGATTGGCGACCAATGGGTTCGCCGTTCGGCGCAACACATTGTGTTGAGCTGCCGCTGCTTCTCGGCGACCGCGAATCCTGGAATATGGCCCCGCTGCTCGGCGACACCCCGTGGGATGAGGTAGACCGCTTCGGACGCGCGGTGCGCGCAGCATGGGCGTCATTCGCGCGCGACGGAACTCCCGATATCGATGGGCTGATCGGCTGGCCGATCTCTATCAGGAGGGGGAAGTAATCACTCGAATGGCACGGGCGGCATCTTGACCACCTGGGCGGCATAGCTGAGTCCGGCGCCGTAGCCGATGAGTAGTGCCAGATCGCCCGGCTTGGCCGCACCGGTAGACAGCAGCGTCTCCATAGCCAACGGCACCGATGCCGCCGAGGTATTGCCGGTGTGCTCGATGTCGTTGGCAATTACCGCATCCGGGCGCAGGTGCAGGTTTTTGGCGAGCAGCTGGTTGATGCGGGTGTTGGCCTGATGTGGGACGAAGACGTCGATCTGTTCGGGCCCTACCTTGGCGGCCTCCAGGGCACGCTGGCCTACCTTGCCCATTTCGAATGCGGCCCAACGGAATACCGCGGTACCTTCAATGCGTAGGTAGGGTCGCGGGCCCTCCGGGTCGGGTGCCGCCGCGAAGTCCATCCAGTCGATGTCCTGACGAATTGCGTTGGCCTGACTTCCATCGCTGCCCCACACCGTGGGCCCGATGCCCTGCTCGGCGGTCTCGCCGACGACAACCGCGCCGGCTCCGTCGCCGAAGATGAAGCAGTTGCCTCGGTCGGTCATATCCAATGCAGGGGAGAGCTTTTCCGAGCCGATTACCAGCACCTTGCTGGCGCTGCCGCCGCGGATCATGTCGCCCGCCACGCCCACCGCATACCCGAACCCGGCGCAGCCGGCGGACAGGTCGAACGCCGGAACGCCGGTCGCCCCGAGTGCGGTGGCGACGGCCGGGGCAGACGCCGGCGTCTGCAGGTAGTGGGTGCTGGTGGCGACGATCACCGCGTCGATCTCGGCGACGGTGAGCAGGGCGTTGGCGATGGCCTTACGTCCGGCCTCGATGGCCAGGGTCTGGGCGGATTCGTCGTCGGCGGCGAACCGTCGGGTCTTGATCCCGGTGCGGGTGTAGATCCACTCGTCCGAGGACTCGATGTGCTCGCAGATCTCATCATTGGTGACCACACGTTCGGGGCGATAGGCCCCGATGCCGAGCAGTCCGATGGTGGTGACGCCGCTGGTCTCCGCTATCACGGTCATGGAGAGACCATAGCGTCGGCGAATGGCGGGCTCAGCCCCAGGCGTGTACCTGGTTCTGTGCCGCCTCCAAACCCAGGCGGATCAGGAGTTCCGTTGCGTCGGCGCCGTGCTCGCAGAGCAGCGGCACCTGCTCGGCCTCCGCCTTGGCGAAGTTCTCCAATACGAAGGCCGCGGGATCTTTGCGCCCGGGCGGACGGCCCACGCCCAGCCGAACCCGCAGATAGTCCTTGGTGCCCAACGACTGGGACACCGAGCGCAGCCCGTTGTGGCCGCCCTCGCCGCCCCCGATCTTGAGGCGCACGGTACTGAAATCGAGGTCCAGCTCGTCGTGCATCACGATGACGTTCCCCGGGCTGACCGAGAAGAACTTGGCCAGCGCGGCCACCTGGGGGCCAGAGGTGTTCATGAACGTGCGGGGCTTTGCCAGGTTGATCGCCCGGCCGCCGAGACGAATCGTCGTCGCCTCGGCGCCGGACTTCTTGTGCGGCTTGAACGTTGCGCCGTCCTTGGCCGCCAGCAGATCGGCGACCATGAATCCGAGATTGTGTCGGGTCTTGGCGTAGGTCGGCCCGGGGTTGCCGAGGCCGACCACCAACACCGCATCGTCGGATAGGGACACCGATTACTCGACCTACTCTTCGGTGCTGGCTTCGGCGCCTTCGGCTGCGTCCTCGGCAGGTGCTTCGGCGCCGCCGCCGCCGTCGGAGTCGAGGTCGTCGGATGTCGGCGCGGTGACGACGTTGACGACGAGGGTCTCCGGATCGGAGACCAGGGTCACGCCCGCCGGCAGCTCGATTGAGCCAGCGGTGATCTGCGTACCGGCCTCGAGGCCCTCGACCGACACCGTGAGGCTTTCGGGGATCGACAGCGCCTCGGCCTCGATTTCCAGGGTGTTGGCGTCCTGGGCAACCAGGGTGCCGCTCGCGGCGTCGCCCTCGACGTGGACGTTCACCTCGACGTGGACCTTCTCGCCCTTGCGCACGACCAGCAGGTCGGTGTGCAGGATGTTGCGACGGATGGGGTGAATCTCGATGGTCTTGGTGAGGGCCAGCTGCTCGCGTCCCTCGATGTCGAGGGTCAAGATGGCGTTGGTGCCGGTGTTGCGCAGCACGGCCGCGAAATCGTGGCCCGGCAGGTTCAGGTGCTCGGGTGCGGTGCCATGGCCGTAGAGGACGGCGGGAACCAGGCCGTCGCGGCGCGCGCGGCGCGAGGCGCCCTTACCGGTGTCCTTGCGGACGGTGACGGTGAGGTTATTGCTGGTGGGGGTGTTCTTCTTGGACATCTGGTCAACTCCTTGCGTCTGGTTAGCCACGGCGCAGGAAGGACATCTCGATGATGCTCATAATCCCGTCGATAACGGTGGGAAGGACCCACCCTCGCCGTGACAGCGTGCTCAGGGTAGCCCAGCGTGGGTTGGCAACGCCAATCACCGCTTCATGATCTTCAGCCCCCGGGTGAGGGTGGCGACGTCCGTGGCCAGCGTGGCCGACTGCGCCTCGGTCGTTGTGACGGTGAGCTGCACCAGATAGTGCGATGGACCGTCCGGCACGATGACATCCCGGTTCCACGCATGCACTCGCACGTTCTGGTTCTCGTAGGTGCCCTCGATGGCGGCCGATGGATATCCCTGGAAGTCCTCAAGGGATGAGGAGATCTTCTGAAAGTTCTGGGTGTTCTGTGCATCGGCGAAGCCGTGTTCGGTGATCGCCTTGCGGGCGTCGAGGGGTCCGTCCAGCTTGATGAGGTAGACCACCGCGCTCGGGGTTCGTCCCTGGTCGGCACCGCTCGGTTTGTCGGCGATCAGGTAGGCGGGTTCCACCGAGCCGAGGTTCTCCCAGCCGTCGGGCACGGGCATCTCGACGCGCACACTCGCCGGGCTTTCCGGCGAGAGCGGGACGACCGCGATGCCGAGGCCCTGTAGGTATTCGTTCATCGATGCCGAGGGCGTGGCGGTGCGCGAGGCTGACGATTCCGCCGAGCTGCTCGAAGGAGCGGCTGGTGGGTGGGGCGTTGAGGTTCCGCATCCGACCGTGACGAGCGCCATCAGGCATGCGGCCACCAGAGCGGCGCTACGCATTCTTACCGAAAAGTACTGTCAGCGAATCGTTCTCGAAGAGCTGGTGGATAGTCCCGCCTCTGTTCGCCGTGAGTCCTCTAATCATCGGACAGACCTTATGGGTTGAGACGGCCGTTCACCAGATTGCGTGAAAGGTGTGTCGGCACCGGCGGGCAATCGGCGCAAAGCTATTCACCGCGAAACAGCAGATTTCTGCGTTCACAACCATGGAAAGCGCTGTACCGTTGCTGAATGATACTTGTGAGGATTTCGAGAATCCGGTCGATTGCGAATCGTTTCTTGCCGGTACTCGCGTTGGTCGTTTTCGGTGCTGTCGGACTGGGTTCCGCAGCGGTAACTGCCTCGGCGGCTCCGCTCGCCCCCACTTCCGTGATGTCGTCCGCGCTCGCCGATCCGGGTGACGATGGTCCCGATGCTGATGTCTCGGGTCCTGATGACACAGACTCCGACAATGTTGCCCCGCCGGCACCGGCTAGTGGCACCGGCGCTGGGTGTGAGAACGCGGGTGCGGAATGCAGCGGGGACGAGGGCGGAACTGTTCTGACATCGGATAACGACGAGGTCTAGTTCCGGTCGGTGCAGGGCTAGGCGTTCCCGTCGAAAAGCCCTGTCACCGAACCATTTTCGAAGACCTCGCGGATGGTGCTGGCGAGCAGCGGTGCGATGGACAACACCGTCAGCTGCGGGAAGCGCTTCTCCTCGCCGATGGGCAGCGTGTTGGTAACCAACACCTCGCGGGCGCCGCAGTTGGCCAGACGCTCGGCGGCAGGGTCGGACAGCACACCGTGCGTGGCGGCAATCACCACGTCCTTGGCGCCGGATTCGCGCAGGAGGCCGACCGCTCCGGCGATGGTGCCACCGGTGTCGATCATGTCGTCGGTGATGACGCAGGTCTTACCGGTCACGTCACCGACCACGCGATTGGCTTTGACCTGGTTGGGCACTCGCGGGTCACGGGTCTTGTGGATGAAGGCCAGCGGCACACCGCCCAGGGAGTCGGCCCACTTCTCGGCGACGCGCACGCGACCTGAGTCGGGAGACACGACGACTACGTCTTCGCCGTTGCTCACGTAGTGCTCGGCGATGTAGCCGCACAGCAGCGACTGGGCGCGCATGTGATCGACCGGGCCATCGAAAAAGCCCTGGATCTGATCGGTGTGCAGGTCCACGGTGACGATGCGGTCTGCGCCTGCGGTCTTGTACAGGTCAGCCACCAGGCGGGCCGAGATCGGCTCGCGGCCGCGGTGCTTCTTGTCCTGGCGGGCGTAGGGGTAGAACGGCAAGATTGCGGTGATCCGTTTGGCGCTGCCCCGCTTGAGGGCGTCGATCATGATCAGCTGTTCCATCAGCCAGGTGTTCAGCGGTGCGGGATGCGATTGCAGGACAAAGGCGTCGCAGCCGCGCACCGATTCCTCGAACCGCACGAAGATCTCGCCGTTGGCAAAATCCCTGGCCGTTTGTGCGGTCACCTCGACGTCGAGCTCCTTGGCGACCTGCTCGGCCAGCTCAGGGTGTGCGCGACCCGCGAACAGCATCAGATTCTTGCGGTTATCCGTCCAGTCGGTGCTCACGGCGCAGCTAGTCCTCTTGATAGGTCTGGTGTCGGGCTACTGACGGGTACCGCCCCGTCGGGGTAATCGTACGGACCTTTCCCCGGTGGCTGGGAGCGGGTTGCCGGAAAATGAATGGGATCTGTCCAAACGACTCAGGAATGCTCGGTTTCGCCTGCCTGCGCTTCCTCCGCGGCCTTCGCCGCGTCGCTTCCCGGGCGCTTCTCCGCGACCCAGCCCTCGATATTGCGTTGCGTACCCGCCGACACCGCTAGCGCGCCCGGCGGTACGTCCTCGCGGATGACCGTGCCGGCGCCGGTGTACGCACCATCGCCGATGGTCACCGGGGCCACGAACATCGTGTCCGAGCCGGTCTTCACATACGAGCCAATCACGGTGCGCCGCTTGGTCTCTCCGTCATAGTTGACGAACACGCTGGACGCCCCGATATTGCTGTGCTCGCCGATATCGGCATCACCCACGTACGTCAGGTGCGGCACCTTGGTACCCCGGCCGATCGTGGAGTTCTTCACCTCGACAAATGCGCCGAGCTTGGCGCTCTCGCCCGTCACGGTGCCCGGCCGCAGGTACGTGTACGGCCCGATGACCGATCGCGCGCCGATGGTGGCGCCCTGACCGTGGGTGCGAATCACCGTCGCCGAATCGCCGACGGTGACGTCGATGAGGGTGCTGTCGGGGCCAATGTGGCAGTGCCTGCCGATCGCAGTCTGCGAGTGCAATTGGGTGCCGGGCGCGATAGTAGCGTCTTGGCCGATCCGGACGTCGACATCGATCCAGGTGCTCGATGGGTCGACGATGGTGACCCCGGCGCGCTGATGGCCGCGGATGATCCGGCGATTCAGTTCGGCGCCGAGCTCGGACAGCTGCACACGATCGTTGACGCCGGCCACCAAGGCGCTGTCGTCGACATGATTGGCGTGTACCACTTTTCCGCTCTGACGGATGATCGAGACGGCGTCGGTCAGGTACAGCTCATGTTGCGCGTTGTCCGAGCGCAGCTGAGATAGCGCCGCCTGTAGCGGCTCGATGTCGAAGGCGTACACCCCGGCATTGACTTCGCCGATGGCGCGTTGGCTGTCGGTGGCATCGGTCTGCTCGACGATCGCAATGACCTCGCGGTCCTGGGTGCGCAAGATGCGTCCATAGCCGGTTGGGTCGCCGAGTGTGGTGGTCAGCAGCGTGGCGGCGGCGGGTTCGGCCGTGTGTCGGGTGATGAGCCCCGCGAGGATGCCTCCGTCGAGCAACGGGATGTCGCCGGAGGTGACGACGACGGTGCCCCGGAAGTCGGTAGGCAAAGCCTGCAGACCGCAGGCCACGGCATGCCCGGTGCCGAACTGCTGTTCCTGGACGGCTACCTCGATCGTGCGGCCTAGCGATTCGGCGAGGATGTCGACCGCGGTGGCGATGCGTTCGCGGTCATGTCCCAACACGATCACCAGATGCGTGGGATTCACGCTGGCGGCGGCATGCACCGAATGCGCCAGCATGGAGCGGCCACCGAGGGTGTGCAGCACCTTAGGTATGTCCGAACACATGCGTGTTCCGGCACCCGCGGCGAGCACGATGACAGCGGTGCCAGTGGAGTTGCCGGGCATTCCTACTCCTTCACTGAGTGTCGGCTCGCTAGGGCAAGCCGCACTCGCTGCCCTCGGCTCACTCGGCAAGTCTCGCTCGCTGCTCCGTCGCCAGGACTCGAACCTGAACTATCTGAACCAAAATCAGAGGTGCTGCCGATTACACCACGACGGACTACTACAGAATGAAGACTGTAGTCGACCACGGAGCGAGGCTTGCCTGAGCGACAAGTGGTTACCGAGCTCGGTCGCGCGACCGAGGAAAGTGATGGCAGATGGCGGTACCTAACAAATCCGATGGCCCCGGACGGACCCCTCGCGTCCGGATGGCCGGCTCGGAGCGGCGCCGCCAGCTCATCGACGTCGCCCGCTCGTTGTTCGCCGAACGCGGGTACGAAGCCACCTCCATCGAGGAGATCGCCCAACGCGCAGGGGTGTCCAAACCCGTGGTGTACGAACACTTCGGGGGCAAGGAAGGCCTCTACGCGGTCGTTGTCGACCGCGAGATGTCGGTGCTGCTCGACGGCATTACCTCCTCGTTGACGAGTTACCGCTCGCGGGTGCGGCTCGAGCAGGTGGCATTGGCCCTGCTCTCTTATATCGAGGACCGCACCGACGGTTTCCGGATTCTGATTCGGGACTCGCCACCCGGGGTCAGCTCGGGGACGTATTCGAGTCTGCTCAATGACGCGGTGAGTCAGGTGTCGAGCATCCTCGCGGGGGACTTCCAGCGTCGTGGCTTGGACGCTGAGATGGCGCCGCTGTATGCGCAAGCGTTGGTGGGGCAGGTATCGATGACGGCCCAGTGGTGGCTAGATGCCCGGGAGCCCAAAAAAGAGGTGGTGGCGGCCCATATCGTGAATCTGTGCTGGCACGGCCTGAAGCATTTGGAAGCCGACCCGCAGCTGCAAGAGGAGTGAGCAGGAACATCCGGACGCGCCACACCGTTGGGCATAACGAGTGGTGAAGGAGGTGTCTGTGATGACGGCTTTACAGCTCACCCTCGGTGTCGCGGCTGTACTCGCGGTCGGCATGCTCGGCGCGCCGACGGCGGCAGCTGATGAGTGCACGGGCCCGCTGACCGCGCGGGTGTGTGTGAAGCCGGGTAACGCCGAACTGCATTCCACGCCGAACCCGCAGTTCCAGCCGCAGATTCCGCAGGCTTCGCCCTGGCAGGTCATCGGGGGCACCGGGTCTGGTGTGTGGATCCCATAGTCGCGCTGAATCATCCCGTGACATGCGCCGATCACCTAGAATTTAAGTTGTTGGGGTTGATCACAAGATGAGGTGTTGGTCATGAAGTCAGTAGTTGTTCGATGGGTGGTGGCGGGAGCTGCCGCGGCGACGTTGGGGGCTTTGCCCGTAGCGTTGGCCCCGGTTTCCGCGGCCGACCCGGTGTGTGCCGATCCGGCCATGTGCCAGGCCGAGCCGACCAATCCGGAGACGTGCAATGGGGGGCCGCAGGACTCGGTCTGCACCCGGGCAGGGGATGCGGAGCTGCATTCGGCGCCGAACCCCAATGACATCCCGCAGGTTCCTCAGGCGGAGGTGCCACCCTGGCAGGTCCTGGGTGCTCCGGGTGAGGGTCGTTACCCGTAAGGAGCTTGCGACACCGCCTCCGATAGTTGCTTTCGTATCCTCATGAGTCTAATTTTGACTTGTTAGGAAACCTAAGTTTTTAAAAAGGGGTGTTGTTCCATGCCTGGCCTTCGGTTTGCCATGGCGGTGGTGGCGACGGGTCTGTTGATAGCGGTCCCCGTTGGTGCCGACCGGGCCGGATCCGGGAGTGCGGCCAGTTCGCAGAGGCTTCCGGAGAGGCACTGCATACAGCCCCGCACGGGTGCGGAGGTGTGCGTCAGTCCGGGTGACGCGGAGCTCAGATCATGGCCTGATCCGGCCGATTTACCAACACCTCCCGACGTGCCGGTACGTCCCGACAACTTGTGAGCCCAGTTCGGCCCGGCGGATGCACTGCTTATCGACGCTGTGAATCGGCTGGGAATGGGTGCCGGTGGAAGTAAACGGGCTTATCGTCATCTCATGATGTTTCTGCTGGTACGGCGTGCGTCGCTGCTGACGGCAGCCGCTGTCACCGTGGGTATGTCGCTGACTGTCGGGGTGTCGAATGCCGAGCCCCCGTGTGCACCCGGTGCGGCCGCATGCGCACTACCCACTGCGGTCGTTCCACCAGCCGGTGGGCACGAAAAGTGCAGTGCGCGAACGCCTGGTGCTCAAGTCTGCTCCGAGCCCGGCGATGCCGAGCTTCACTCGACACCCACAGCACACATGCCGGCACCGCCCACCGTTGCACCGACCAAGAGTGGCGCTGCGCTCTAGCGGCGGTGATGGCCTAACGCGCGCCGCAGTCCCGCGCGAGCAGATCGGCGACCGTTTCGCGGCGGACCAGCTCACGCGCTCGTCCATCGCGGACCGCGACCACCGGCGGGCGTCCCACCAGGTTGTACGAGGAAGCCATGCTGTGGTTGTACGCGCCGGTGCAGGCCACCGCCAGCACATCGCCTGGACGCACATCGGAGGGCAGGTCGACATCACGTGCGATCTCGTCACCAGATTCGCAGTGTCTTCCGGCCACCGTCACCAGCTGCGGTGGGGCAGAAGTGTGCCTATTAGCCAGCGCAACACTGTATTTCGCGTCGTATAGGCAGACGCGAGGGTTGTCGCTCATGCCGCCGTCGACGGCGACGAAGGTGCGACCGCCAGGCTGGGTCTTCACCGACACCACCCGGTACAGCGTCACCCCGGCCCTGGCGGACAGTGCACGGCCGGGCTCCACCACGACGCGCGGACGGGGGAACCGCTCGGCCGCGCAGGCCGCGTCGAGGGCGTCGTCAATGAAATCGGCCAGCTCGGCGATGTCGAGTTCGGGGTCGCCTGAGCGGTAAGGAACGCCGTGGCCGCCACCGATATTGAGCTCGGCCAGGATCACGCCGTGCTTGGCGCGGATATCGGCCATCGCGGCGATCATGCGGCGGATGGTCTCGGCATACAGCGCGCAGTCGGTGACCTGCGAGCCGATATGGCAGTGCAGACCCACGAGGTCCAGGAGCGGTTGGTCCAACACCCGGCGCACGGCCTCGGTGGCGTGCCCACCGTGCCCGCCACTTAATGGGAACCCGAACTTTTGATCGGTGACACCGGTCGTCACCGCCGCATGCCCGTGGATGTCGATATCGGGGGTCACCCGTATCAGCACTCGCTGGCGTCTCGACAGCCGAGTCGCCAGGAACATGACCTCGGTATAGGAGTCCACCACGATTCGGCCGACACCCACCGCGGCCGCGTCGCTGAGCTCGTCAGGGGTTTTGGCATTGCCGTGCATGATGATTCGTTCCGGATCGAATCCGCCCGCGAGCGCGGTGGCCAACTCGCCGGATGAGCAGACGTCCAGCGACAGTCCTTCTTGCGCCACCCACCGCGCGATATCGGTCGTCAGCAGGGCCTTGCTGGCATATGCGACCTCGACCTCGCGCAGGGTGCTGCGGTAGTGGCGGGCGCGATAGCGGAAGTCCTCCTCGTCAAGCACATAGGCGGGGGTGCGGAATTGGTCGGCGATTTCCGAGAGCGCCATCTCGCCGACGCACATCCGGCCCTGCTCGTCCAGGTGTGTGGTGACCGGCCACACGGATGGGTCGACGCGCGGGTGCGCCACATTATGTAAGGACGGCAAGAGGTCCAGAAGTGTCATGTCTCCACCGTGCGCCGATGGCGACCCCATGCGGAGTTTCTTGACACGGCCTTGACGTTGGTGGGGCGGAAATTGGCGTTTTCTGGACGCCGTAGAATGAGTGCCATCATGATTGCGACACCCCCGCCTCTCGTAGGGGTGATTCGGACAGCGTTGCGGGATCCCGCATTCGACGTTCTAGCCCCCGCGCTTGCCGCTAAGACCGGCCTCGACCTGACCGCCCCTTCGTGTGCCCGCGCATTCGTCGTGACCGGGATGGCCGATGCGAGCGAAGCGCCCGTCCTGGTTGTGACGGCCACCACCCGGGAGGCACGAGACCTCACTGCCGAGCTGCGCGACGTGTACGGCGACGCGGTGAGCCTATTGCCGTCCTGGGAGACACTGCCGCACGAACGGTTGTCGCCGGGCGTCGACACGGTGGGGGCGCGGTTGCAGGTGCTGCACCGGCTGGCGCATCCCCAGGATTCCCGCATGGGGCCACCGTTGCGAGTCGTGGTCACCACCGTCCGCTCACTGTTGCAGCCGATGTCTCCCGAGCTCTTCGATCTGGAGCCGGTCGAGCTCACGGTCGGCGCCGAGGCGGAATTCGACGGGTTGATCGCCCGCCTGGTCGAGCTCGCGTACACCCGGGTGGACATGGTCGCGGGCCGCGGTGAGTTCGCGGTACGGGGCGGCATTCTTGACGTGTTCAGTCCCACCGCAGATCACCCGGTACGTGTCGAGTTCTGGGGCGATGAGGTCAGCGAGATGCGCTACTTCTCGGTTGCCGACCAGCGATCGATTCCCGAGCTGGAGGTCACCTCCGTGCTCGCGATGCCCTGCCGCGAGCTGCTGCTCACCGAACAGGTGCGTACGCGTGCAGCAGAATTGGCCGCCGCGGCGGGTGCCTCCGCAGAGGTGCCCGATGGGCACAGGATCGGGGCCGGCGTGGGGGAGATGCTGGCCAAGCTGGCCGACGGCATATGTGTCGACGGTATGGAATCGCTGCTGCCGGTGCTGCATTCGGGTGAGCTGACCGTCCTGGTGGACCATCTGCCCGATGCTGCACCCCTGCTGATTTGTGATCCGGAGAAGGTGCGCACCCGATCGGCGGACCTGGCGCGCACCGGGCGCGAGTTCCTCGAGGCGTCCTGGTCTGTCGCCGCGATAGGTTCCGATGCGCCGATCGATCTTGCCGCGCTGGCAGATTCGGGATTCCGTGAGCTTGACGATGTCAGGCGCGCGGCCGACGAGGCCGGGCATCCGTGGTGGTCTCTGAGCCCACTGAGCATGCATGACGATCAGGCGGTCGCCTTGGCAGTGCGGCCGTCGCCGTCCTCGCGCGGCCATAAGGAGGGCGCGGCCGAGATCTTCGCGATGCTGCGTGCCCATGTGATGACGGGCGGTCGGGCGGCGGTGGTGGCCGCAGGTGCGGGCACCACACACCGGATCATCGAACAGCTGGCCGAAACAGAAACGCCAGCAACGCTATTGGAGCCCGGAGCCGAGCCCGCCGAAGGCGTGGTCGGGGTGCTTCAAGGCCACCTCACCGACGGCGTGGTGTTGTCGGGGGCCAATATCGTCATCGTCACCGAGACAGATCTGACCGGCAGCCGGGTGGCCGCCTCCGACGGTAAGCGGCTACCTGCCAAGCGCCGCAACCAGGTTGACCCGCTCGCTCTCAGCGCTGGCGATCTCGTCGTGCACGATCAGCACGGCATCGGGCGGTTTGTGGAGATGGTCGAACGGACCGTGGGCGGAGCCCGCCGTGAATACCTGGTGCTGGAGTACGCGTCGGGCAAGCGCGGCGCCGCCGCCGGTGGGCAGAGCGACCGTCTCTATGTACCGATGGATTCCCTGGACCAGCTGTCCCGGTATGTGGGCGGCGAGTCGCCCGGCCTGAGCCGCCTTGGCGGCAGCGACTGGACCAATACGAAGACCAAGGCACGCAAGGCTGTTCGCGAGATCGCCGGTGAGCTGGTTGCGCTGTATGCGGCGCGCCAGGCCGCGCCTGGACATGCCTTTGCGCCCGACACTCCGTGGCAGCGGGAGATGGAAGACGCCTTCGGATTCGTCGAGACAGTCGACCAGCTGACCGCCATCACCGAGGTGAAATCCGATATGGAGAAACCGGTTCCGATGGACCGGGTGGTGTGTGGCGACGTGGGCTACGGCAAGACCGAGATCGCGGTGCGCGCCGCGTTCAAGGCCGTCCAGGACGGTAAGCAGGTCGCGGTGTTGGTGCCCACGACACTGCTGGCCGATCAGCACCTACAAACCTTCACCAGTCGCACGGGCGGGTTCCCGGTCAAGGTGGCAGGCTTATCCCGATTCACCGATCCGGCCACCTCGAAGCTGGTGATCGAGGGAATGGCTGACGGCTCAGTCGATATCGTCATCGGCACGCATCGTCTGCTGCAGACCGCTGTGCGGTGGAAGGACCTCGGTCTGGTGATCGTGGACGAGGAGCAGCGTTTCGGCGTCGAGCACAAGGAACACATCAAGGCGCTGCGCACCCATGTGGACGTGCTCACCATGAGTGCCACCCCCATCCCGCGCACCCTGGAGATGAGTTTGGCCGGCATCCGGGAGATGTCGACCATCCTGACCCCGCCCGAGGAGCGTTACCCGGTACTCACCTATGTGGGTCCGCATGACAACAAGCAGGTGGCGGCGGCGCTGCGCCGGGAGCTGTTGCGTGACGGTCAGGCGTTCTATGTGCACAACCGAGTGAGCAGTATCGATAATGCTGCCGCGCGTCTGCGCGAGATGGTGCCAGAGGCCAAAGTTGTTGTGGCGCACGGTCAAATGCCGGAAGAGATGTTGGAGCGCACCGTCCAGGGATTCTGGAACCGGGAGTACGACATCCTGGTGTGCACCACCATCATCGAGACTGGGCTGGACATCTCCAACGCGAACACACTGATCGTGGAGCGGGCAGACATCTTCGGTCTGTCGCAGCTGCACCAGCTGCGCGGACGCGTCGGACGCAGCCGTGAACGCGGATACGCCTACTTCCTGTATTCCCCCGAGGTGCCGCTCACGGAGACCGCCTACGACAGGCTGTCGACAATTGCGCAGAACAATGATCTGGGCGCCGGTATGGCGGTCGCCATGAAGGACCTGGAAATCCGTGGCGCGGGGAACGTATTGGGCGTCGAGCAATCGGGTCACGTCGCCGGGGTGGGTTTCGATCTCTACGTCCGGCTGGTCGGTGAGGCCGTCGAGGCCTACCGAGCCGCCGCCGACGGGAAGACGGTGCAGACCGCCGAGGAGACCAAGGAGGTGCGCATCGATCTCCCGGTCGACGCGCATCTGCCTCCGGAATACATCGGCAGTGACCGTTTACGGCTCGAGGGTTACCGCAGGCTCGCCGCGGCCACGGATGCCGAGCAGATCGGTGCGGCGGTGGAGGAGCTCACCGACCGCTACGGGCCGCTGCCGCTTCCGGTGCAGCGACTCGTCGCCGTCGCCTCGTTGCGTTTGCTGTGCCGTGAGCTGGGTGTCACCGATCTTTCGGTGGTCGGCACCAACATCCGGATACAACCCTTGCCGCTTCTGGATTCGGCGCAGTTGAGGCTCAAGCGTTTGCACCCGTCCGCCCAATATCGCGCGACGACTTCCGTTGTGCAGGTTCCCATCCCGCGTTCCGGCGACGGAGGCGTGGGCTCCGACCGGATCCGTGACCTGGAACTTGTGCACATGATCGTCGATCTGCTGTTTGCATTGTCGGGGCGTCCAGCGGGGAGTGTTGGTATAACACCAGTGGAGGTGAGCAAATGACAGTCGTACTTGTCGACCCTCGACATCCATCGATGGTTCCGGTCGAGGCGATTGCGTTGCTGGCCGGCGACCTCCAATACACCGAAGAGCTTCCGGTCCGCTTCGCCTGGACGTTGTCGACGGCTCGCCCGGTGTACATCGGCGAGGACGCGCCCGTGCTGTTGTCCTCCGACCGCGAGCATCCCGAGGTGAAGGCGCGGATCGCGGCGGGGGCCAAGGTCATCGAACCGCCGGAGCGTCAGGGCGAGAAGCTGATCGATGCGGTGGCGGTGATGGACAGGCTGCGCACCAACGGCCCGTGGGAAAGCACGCAGACCCACGATTCGTTGCGGCGTTACCTGCTCGAAGAGACCTATGAGCTGTTCGACGCCATTCGCACCGGTAACACCGACGAGCTCCGCGAAGAGCTGGGAGACGTGCTGTTGCAGGTGCTCTTCCACGCCCGGATCGCCGAGGATGCCCCGGAGCATCCGTTCAATATCGACGATGTGGCCGCCGCGCTGCTGAGCAAGTTGGGCAACCGCATCCCGGTATTGCTCGGCTCCGGTGGGGATTCCGCCTCCATCACGCTGGAAGAACAACTGGCGCAATGGGAACAGCGGAAGGCGCAGGAGAAGGACCGCGACTCCTGCCTGGACGGTGTATCCAGCAGCCAGCCGGCGCTGGCACTCACCCAAAAGGTGCTCAGCAGGGTCACGGCGGCCGGACTGCCCGAGGAGCTGATCCCTGCGCAGCTGCTGTCGGTGACGATCAACCCCGATGGCGACGCCGAGAACCAGTTGCGCGCCGATGTTTTGGAGTTCATGGATACCGTGCGACGCGCCGAGAGGGACATCTTGTCTGGCCGTCGCGGCGAGGATGTCGCGGGAGCGTTGGACAGTAGCGACCTGCGCGATGTGGACACCAATGAATGGCGCACGCACTGGCTGAGAAATTCGGTTGAGGGATCCCAGCCCGAGGGCACCCCTGATGATGCTGGCGCCGAGCCGCTCGAGGCCTAAGTAGGAGCAGTGGCCGGGGCTTTGTGCCCTGCCGCACGGGCCTATCGTCCGTACCGTATTGCACTGCACATTAGGGGTGCCATACCTTATCTGCGTGGTCCTATCAGATGCGGTTCCCAATTTGCTTATAGGTCTGAGAGAGGGCCTCGAAGCAGGGCTCGTGGTGAGTATCTTGCTTGCCGCTGTCCATCGCTCACCGTTGGTAACCGACGGCCGTCGGGCCACCGCCCCGGTGTGGCTGGGCGTGCTCGGCGCGCTCACTGTGTCGGCCAGCTTCGCGGCGGTACTCAACTCCACGACCAGCTCGCTAGGTGCGAGTGGCCAGGACGTAGTGGGTGGCTTGCTCAGCATCTTTGCCGTCGGATTGGTTACCGTGATGATCTTCTGGATGTCGCGCACCGCTGCCAACCTGTCCGGCGAGCTATCAGGAAAGGTGGAGCACGCCCTCATCCTCGGGGCAGGTGCGTTGGCTCTCACAGCATTTGTGGCGGTTGCGCGCGAGGGACTAGAGACGACATTGTTCTTCTGGACCGCGGCCAAGGCGGCAGGGGAGACCACCGGCCCGGTGATCGGTGGTGCTATCGGGTTGGCGACGGCAGTGGCGTTGTGCTGGCTGCTGTATCGCCGCGCAGTCAAGCTCAACCTCAAGGTCTTCTTCACCCGCACGGCGGTGGTGCTCATTGTGATCGCCGCGGGCATCCTTGCGTACGGCATCGGAGACCTGCAGACCGTGGGCTGGCTGCCCGGGCGAACCTGGTATGCATTCGATCTGAGTCAGCACATTTCCGCGGACTCCTGGTGGGCCACGATCGTCACCGGCATCACTCAGCTCACCCCGCGGATGACCGTGTTACAGGTGTTGGCCTGGATTGGATACCTGGCGTTGGTGATCCCGGCGTTCTTGCGGGTGTCTCGCCAGAGCGCCCCACCCGCTGCCGCACCGGAGGTTGACGAGGAGCCTTCACCGTTCGCGCGCCTCATTGGCCGGCGCCCACTCGCGGTTTCCGCGGTCATCGTGGTGGTGCCCGCGCTCGTGGCGGCTGTCATTATCGCGATACTCCCGTCCGCCAACCCCGACGCGAGCACTCAGGTCACGGTCACAGCCAGCGGGTGTGCTGATGACTGGAAGTCCGCGCGTAGCGGGGTGCAGACCTTCTCTGTCGTCAACAAGTCGGGTAAGACCGGTGAGATCAACCTCGTCGACGCCAACAACGGCGTGGTGGCCGAAATCGAAACCTTGGGACCGTCGACCAGCGCCACGATCACCGCGACGCTCTCTGACGGGACGTACAAGTTCGCATGCCTGATGGCCGGGGAGCCTGCCAAATACTCGGCGGCCCAACAGGTCAGCGGGAAATCCGTCCCCGGCGCGCCCCAGCCGGTCGTCAGGGTGACAGAGGATGATCTCAAGCCGCCGATGGAGGCCTATCAGCGCTACGCCGAGGGTCTGCTGGGTGTGTTGAGTACGCAGGCTCGGGCCGCGCGTGCCGATCTGGGGTCGGGCAACGTCGATGCGGCCAAAAACGACTGGGTGTCAGCGGTTTTGACCTGGAACCGGATCGGCGCGGCCTACGGCAGCTTCAAGGAATACGGCGACGCTATCGCGGGATTACCGCACGGGCTACCCGAGGGTGTCAACGATCCCGACTTCAAGGGCTTGCGCCGCCTGGAATACGGGCTGTGGCGCGGTCAGCCCGCCGCCGTGCTGACACCCGTGGCGGATGACCTGGTGGCAACCATCGACAAGCTGCGCGCGAATCTGTCGGACGTGATGATCGAACCCGCGGACCAAACCAAACGCCCCCACGAAATCCTGGAGGACACCCTGCGATTCCAGCTCATGGGCTACACGAATCAGGGGGCGGGAACCGAGTATGCGGAAGCGGCAGCTGCCGTCGAAGCAACTCGGGCGGTGCTCGGCCAGTTCGCCCCGCTGGTCAACTCGCGGGCGCCAAAACTGGTGGCAGAAAGCAATGCACAGTTGGACATCCTCGACGCTGCGCTCAAGGCGACACAGCAGGGTGGACACTGGCGACCCCTCGCGCAGGTGCCGCTGCCCGGACGTCAGGCGGTAGACGCCGCGCTGGGTCAGGTCCTCGAGACGCTCGCCGAGGTGCCGCTGCTCATCGAACTCCCGCCGAGCCGTTGACCAAGGAGCCACACAACATGGATGTCAACCGCAGGAACTTCCTACGTGGTGCCGCCGTCGGTGCTGCGGGGACGGCGATAACGGGTGCGGCGCTGGTCAAGGGCGCTGAGGTCGATGCACACGCGGGAACGGTCGCCGTGCCCCCGAGCCGATACCCGTTCCATGGGGCTCGGCAGTCGGGAATCCTGACCCCGATCCCTGCCGAGAAGCAGAACTTCGCCTGCCATGTGGCTTTCGATGTGACCTCGCAGAACAAGGACGCGCTGGCCGGGGCCTTGAAGAAACTCACTGAGCGCGCCCACTTCTTGTCTACCGGCGGCACCCCGCCCGATCTCGGAATCGGTCGCCCTCCGGCAGACAGTGCGGTGCTTGGTCCAGTGGTCGAGGCCGACGGTCTGACGGTCACGGTCGCTGTGGGGTCGAGTCTGTTCGATACGAGGTTTGGGCTGGCCGACCGCAGACCGGCCAAGCTCAAGCCGATGACGGTGTTCCCCAACGACTTTCCTGAGGCCGCGTGGTCGCACGGTGACCTGTTGGTCCAGCTGTGCGCGCATAACCCGGACACGGTGCATCACGCGCTGCGCGATATCACTCGCGCTGTCCGCGGTGACATGCAAATGCGTTGGCGGATAGACGGATACAACTCGCCTCCGCGCCCGTCCGGAACGGGCCGCAACCTGCTGGGGTTCAAGGACGGTACCGCCAACCCGGTATCGAACGACGCCGAGAGCCTGGTCTGGGTCAGCGACGGCGAGCCGGCATGGACCGCGGGCGGTACCTACATGGTGGTGCGTCTGATCCGGATGCTCGTTGAATTCTGGGATCGCGTCTCCATCAACGAGCAGGAACTGATGTTCGGACGCCGTCGCGACAGCGGTGCGCCACTGGACGGCAACAACGAATTCGACACCCCCAACTATGCGGCTGACGACAAAGGTCAGACGATTCCGCTTGATGCGCACATCCGATTGGCCAATCCGCGTACCCACGACACCGACAATCAGCGGCTGGTGCGTCGTTCCTACAACTACGACCTCGGGGTGGACGCGAACGGGAACATGCAGTCGGGCCACGTCTTCGTGTGTTTCCAACAGGATCTCGAGCGTCAGTTCGAGGCCGTGCAGACTCGCCTGAATGACGAGCCGCTAATCGACTATGTGCAGCCTTTCGGGGGCGGGTATTTCTTCGCAGTACCCGGCGTGGCCGATAAGAATGACTGGTATGGAAAGTCGCTGCTGAGCTAGCTCGTGTCCTCCATGTTCAGCTGGACAAAGCTTCGGCTACGTCGTTGTGTGGCCAGCTCATGCAACGATGGAGTGGAATCAATCGCACCGTCTAGGAGTTCTGTCGTGTCGTCCCTCGCTGTGCGCTCCTTGTCGGCGCGCTTAGTGCGGATTGTGCTCGTCCTCTCCATTTCGGCGTTTCTGCTGGCAGCGGGCTGTTCCTGGCAATTGGGAGGGCGCACGCCGTTGCCGCACGGGGTGCCACCGCCGTCCGGAGATCCGGTGCCCGATATCGCGACGCCGCCCGCACATATCCAGGGCCGTCCCGCCGACCAGCTCCGTGAGTGGTCCACACCGCGTGCGGAGAAGACCGGAATTCCGGTCATTGCGCTGGAGGCGTATGCCTATGCCGCGAAGGTTGCCGAGCAGGAAAATCCGCGGTGCAAGATCGCGTGGACGACGTTGGCCGGAATCGGCACCATCGAGAGCCACAACGGCACCTACCACGGTGCCGAACTGCAACCCAACGGCGACGCGCTGCCGCCCATCCGTGGTGTGCGCCTGGACGGGTCCAACGGCAACCTGCGGCTTCCGGACACCGACCATGGCGAATTGGACGGTGACGAGAATCAGGATCGGGCCATGGGGCCTATGCAGTTCATCCCAGATACCTGGCGCATCTATGGAGTTCGCGCGGCCGGCGAAGGTAAGCCCAGCCCGGACAATATCGATGATGCGGCGCTGTCGGCGGCTGGGTACCTGTGTGCCCGGGGCGGCGACTTGAGCACCACTGATGGCTGGATCAAGGCGCTGTGGGCGTACAACATGTCCGATGTGTATGCCGAGCAGGTACGGGACTGGGCCACGGCCTACGCCAAGGGCGGGTCCCTGTAGCACTAGTCTGTATCCGGTATTCGACGACGTATCCGCAGCACCACATATCGCAGCATCCATAAGGAGAGACAGTGCCGATTCTTGAGCAGATAGGCGCCCGCGAGATTCTCGATTCACGCGGCAACCCGACCGTCGAGGTCGAGGTCGTCCTGACCGATGGCACGTTCGCCCGGGCGGCGGTCCCTTCGGGCGCGTCCACCGGTGAGCATGAGGCGGTCGAGCTGCGGGACGGCGATGCACGCTACGGCGGCAAGGGCGTCACCAAGGCCGTGAACGCGGTGCTCGACGAGATCGCCCCGGCCATCATCGGACTGAGCGCCGATGATCAGCGGATCATCGACCAGGCGCTGCTCGATCTGGACGGCACCCCGGACAAGTCGCGCCTGGGCGCCAACGCCATTCTGGGCGTCTCCCTGGCCGTCGCGAAGGCCGCTGCCGATTCGGCCGGCCTGGCGCTGTTCAGGTACCTGGGCGGCCCGAATGCCCACATCCTGCCGGTGCCGATGATGAACATCCTCAATGGCGGCGCCCACGCCGACACCGGGGTGGACGTTCAGGAGTTCATGGTGGCGCCGATCGGTGCGCCGAGCTTCAAGGAGTCGCTGCGCTGGGGCACCGAGGTCTATCACTCGCTCAAGTCTGTGCTCAAGAAGCAGGGCCTGTCCACCGGTCTGGGTGACGAGGGCGGTTTCGCGCCTGATGTGGCAGGCACCCGTGCGGCACTGGATCTGATCACCGTCGCCATTGAGGCGACGGGCCTCAAGCTAGGCTCGGATGTCGCTCTCGCCCTGGATGTGGCCGCCACCGAGTTCTACAGCGCCGCAGACGGTTACAGCTTCGAGAAGGAGAAGCGCACCGCCGAGCAGATGGGCGCTTTCTACGCCGAGCTACTCGACGCCTACCCGCTGGTGTCCATCGAGGACCCGCTGTCGGAGGACGACTGGGACGGATGGGTGGCACTGACCACGTTGATCGGTGACCGCGTGCAGCTGGTCGGCGACGACCTGTTTGTCACCAACCCCGAGCGCTTGGAGGAAGGCATCGAGCGGGGCGCCGCGAATGCCTTGCTGGTCAAGGTGAATCAGATCGGCACGCTCACCGAGACCTTGGACGCGGTGACACTCGCCCACGGCAGCGGTTACAAGACCATGATGAGCCACCGCAGTGGCGAGACCGAAGACACCACCATCGCCGATTTGGCGGTCGCGGTGGGCAGCGGACAGATCAAGACCGGTGCTCCGGCGCGTAGCGAGCGGGTGGCCAAGTACAACCAGCTGCTGCGTATCGAGGAAACCCTGGGCGACGCTGCCCGCTTTGCGGGTGACCTTGCCTTCCCGCGTTTTTCGATCGAGTCCGACTAGCAGGCAAGCGGAGCTGAGCCGTGGCCGAGTCGAAGCGTCGCCCCGCGTCCGGTAGGTCGCGGGGTCCGGCCTCGGCGGCGCGCAAGCGCGCACCGGTTAAGCGCTCGACACAGAAGGTCGTCAAGGGACCTGTACGGGCGGGCACTGCGGCGCCCGCCAAGGCGACCAAGACGACTGGGGCCACCGGAGCGGTGGGCGAGTCGATCGAACGCAGTGCCGAGCATCAATCGGAGCAGCGGCTCGGATCGACGGCGCGGCGGGCCGCTATCCTGGCCGCAGTGGTGTGCGCCTTGACCCTGACGGTTGCCGGTCCGGTCCGCACCTACTTCTCGCAGCAGGCCGAGAAGAGTCAGCTCGCTGCCGCGGAATCGCAGCTGCGGGAACAGATTGCATCGCTTGAGGACAAGAAACGCCGGCTGGCGGACCCCGCCTACATCGCAGCCCAGGCGCGTGAGCGGCTGGGGTTCGTGATGCCCGGTGAGGTGCCGTTCCAGGTACAGCTGCCGAATACCCCTGTCGACGTCAAGCCAACTGGACAGGGGCCGGTGGATAACGGCAATCCCTGGTACACCAACCTGTGGCACAACATCGCCGACTCGCCCACGGCGCTCCCCGGCGAAAACCCGGCGTCTCCCGTATCCCCGGCCCCGCGCCCGTGATCTCGGACGACGATATCGCAGCGGTCACAAGCCAATTGGGCCGCGCACCGCGAGGAATGCTGGAGGTCTCCTTCCGTTGTCCCAACGGTGAGCCTGCCGTCGTGAAGACCGCTCCGCGGCTGCCCGACGGTACGCCGTTCCCGACGCTCTACTATCTGACGCACCCCGCTCTCACGGCTGCGGCGAGCCGTTTGGAGTCCGGCGGGTTGATGCGTGACATGACCGAACGCCTTGCCTCCGACGAGGACCTGGCTGCCGCGTACCGGCATGCGCACGAGAGTTATTTGGCCGAGCGTGATGCCATCGAGTCGTTGGGTACCAAGGTCACTGCGGGTGGTATGCCCGACCGAGTGAAGTGTCTGCACGTGCTAATCGGGCACTCACTTGCGGTAGGTCCGGGAGTTAATCCGTTGGGCGATGAGGCAATTCGAGAGTTGACGGGCACTATGCCCGGCGTGCTGCCGGAGGTCTGGTGACCAATCGCGTCGCGGCAGTCGATTGCGGTACCAACTCGATCCGTCTGCTGGTCTCGGATATCGGCGAGTCCGGACAGCTGACCGATGTGCATCGTGAGATGCGAATCGTGCGGCTGGGGCAGGGCGTCGACGCGACGGGAGAGTTCGCCCCGGAGGCCATCGCCCGCACCCGGGTGGCACTGTCGGCGTACACCGATTTGATGGATTCCCTGGGTGTGCAGCAGGTTCGTATGGTCGCGACCTCGGCCGCGCGGGATGTCTCCAACCGGGAGGCATTCTTCAGGATGACTGCCGAGCTGCTCGGAACGGTCATTCCGGGAGCGGCCGCGGAGGTCATCACGGGCACCGAAGAGGCCGCGCTGTCGTTCGCCGGAGCGGTGGGGGAGTTGGACCCGGCGGCAGGGCCTTTCGTAGTTGTCGACCTTGGGGGCGGATCGACCGAGACGGTCATCGGCGATATCGGTGGCGTCAAAGCTAGCTTCTCGGCCGATATCGGCTGTGTGCGGCTCACTGAGCGGTGCCTGCACTCGGACCCGCCGACCGCCGACGAAATCGGCGCCGCCCGCGATGTGGTGCGGGCACAGCTGGCGCGGACATTTGAGGTGGTGCCGGTCGAGGATGCGCGAACCTGGGTGGGCGTTGCGGGCACCTTCACCACTCTGGCAGCGTTGGCGCACCGGCTGGACGTGTACGACCCTGCCGCCATCCACCTGTCCAGGGTGCCCCTGGGGCGTCTCGCCGAGGTAACGTCGTCCTTGGTCGCAATGCCGCGATCGGAGCGGGCGGCACTGGGACCTATGCATGAGGGGCGCGTCGACGTCATCGGCGGCGGATCCATCGTCGTCGAGGAATTGGCGCGTGAGTTGTCTAGCCGTGCCGGAATCACTGAGCTGGTGGTCAGCGAGCACGACATCCTCGACGGCATCGCAATGTCCTTGCGATAGCTCGCCGGGACGCGCACGGGTGTGACCCGGGTAACAGTTGACAGTCTTAACGCCGCTCGACTTGACGAAATAGCAAAATCAACTGACAGTTGAGATAACAACTCAATTACATAACTGGGAGTTGATAAGGCGCAGTGTCGCGTTTGAGCCCGGATCGGCAGTTTTTCGTGAGGTGCGGAAGGTTTGGTTCTACATGTCGAATGTCATGTCCAGTGCTGATTCCGGGGCCGAAGTACGCGAAATAGGGTTCTCTGAAACGGGTTTCGTGCGTCGGTCGGGGCGGGACGGCGCGGCGATCGCCTACCGGACGTACGGACGCGCCCGCCCCGGGGTGGCACATGTGGTGCTGGTGCACGGCAGCCTGCAGTCCTCGGCCGTGTGGTCCAAGCACGGCTATATCGCGCAACTATCGCAGCGATACCGGGTGACCACCATCGACGTGCGCGGGCACGGCTCCAGCGAGAAGCCCAATCATCCTGGCGGCTATGCCATTGCTGCTTCGGCACGAGATGTCTGCGCGGTACTGGACCATCTGGACATCCGTCAGACGCACTACATCGGGTACTCGCTCGGCGGGCGGATAGGTCTCACCCTGGCGGCCACGACTCCTGAGCGGCTCACCTCCCTGGTCGTGGCGGGGTCCTCGCATCGGCCGCAGCGCGGCGCGGTGGACGTGCTGATCTTCCCGGGCGCCGTCCGCGTGGTGGAGGAAGCCGGACTCGAGGGATTCGTCGTGGGCTGGGAGACACACCGCGGTCAGCGGATGGGGTCGGCGTTCCGGGCGACCGTCGAGGCACTCGGGCAGTACGGACTGGCCGCCCTGTTACGGCAGTGGGATGCGGAGCCGGGTGTAGCGGAAGAGGCGCTTCTCCAGATTGAGACGCCCACACTGTTTTTCGCCGGATCCGAGGACCCGATGAGGCTTGCCGAATCGCGGGAGGCGGCGGTCCGGATGCCGCGGGCCTACTTCGCCCTGCTGGAGGGCTGCAACCATGGCCAGACCGTGACGATGCGCGAACGCATCCTGGATCGGGCCGAGGCATTCTTCCGGTTGTCCGAGTTCTCCGATATCGAGAAGCTTCGGGCAGCGGGGTGACCGAGCGTCCCGGGCTGCCGACGCTGGCCCGCATCGGCGTGCTGGGGGGAGTGTCCGGTGGGCTGTTGGGCGGTGGCACCGGTGTAATCACCGTGCCCGCGCTGGAGCGGGCAACCACCTTGCGCCGCGCCGTCATTCACGGAACCTCGACGTTTCCGAATGTTTCTGCCGCGCTGGCCGGCAGTACCGTGTACGCATTGCACGGCGCGAAGGTGGATGTGGTGGCGGGTGCCGGCCTGATGGCCGGTGGAGTGATCGGTGCGGTGATAGGTGCCAAGCTGGTGTCGCGCATCCCCGACTGGATCCTCAAGGCACTGTTCGTGATTGTCTTGTTGGGTACGGCCCTCAAGCTGCTACTCAGTGCCGCGGGTATCGATCCCTCCGCCGGTGAGGCGCTGCTTCCCGAGGCCGTGTTGTCCAGTGCCCCCGCGGTGATCGCCATCGGATCGCTGGTCGGTTTCGTGGTGGGCGCGTGGTCTGCGGCACTCGGGCTGGGTGGCGGTCTGCTCACCGTGCCGGCGATGCTGGTGTTGTTCGGGTCGTCGCTGCATGTGGCCGAGGGCACCTCGCTGATGGTGATGCTGCCCAACGCGCTTGTCGCGGCAACCACACATCTGCGGCAAGGCACTGCCGATTCCTATATCGGTTTTCGACTGGCCGCATTCGCGCTGCCGGGCACCGTGATTGGTGCCCTGTTGGCGCTCGCGTTGAATGCCCGATGGCTGGCGCTTGTGTTCGGTTCGTACTTGGTGTTTATCGCTATCCGCGAGATTGTGCGGGCTTTGAAGAAGCCGCCTGCGCGGAAACCAAAGGTGGCACTGGCGGATTCGCCTCAGGCGTGCGTCGGCGGGTGATCTTTTCGAGCTCCCGTGCCACGTCCAGGAGCCAGCTCAGCTCCTCCTTGCGGTCGGCACCTGGATGCTCACCGATGATCTTGGTGGCGGAGCTTTTGTCGTTCTGCGGTGCCATGCGCTGTTGCTCGATGGCTGCATGGATCTGGCGTGCCGCCGACGTGGTCGACGAGTCCTCGGCGAGGTACGGACGGATGGCGCTGAGGCCGTCGCGAATCTCGACGATTCTGCGGTACAGCCGGTAGTTGTGATCGCCGACTGCGGCCTTGGGCGGTGCCAGCGCAATTTGGGTGTTGCCCTCGTACAAGGCGGTCCACAGTGGCTCGAGCTGGCGATGCGAACGGTAGGTCTGGATGCGCTGTCGGGCCGACGACACCAGCAGCGAAAAAGACGGGCCGGCAAGGCCTATCACAATGAGAATCTGTCCGACCGTGGCCGCCAGCGGGGCCAGGCGCTGCCACGAGTAGCTGTCGTTGGTGATCATGCCGTAGATCGCCGAGTGTGCGCGCATGATGCAGAACAGCAGGCACATGGTCGCTCCCGCCGCGGTGAGCAGCATGCTGCGCCGCAGCCAGGCGACATCGTGGAACCGCGCGTACTGCAGGCATTTGACGATGATCAGGAGGGCGCCCAGGCCATAGGTGATCAGGTAGATCAGCATGTACAACACCCACGCCGGCTTGGCGCCGTGTGCGGAATAGAAATCCGGCGGCAGTTCGGAGGGGGGTGCCACTATCCAGCACAGAATCAGTGCGCCGCCGATGGCGACTGCCATGCCGACCCACACCCGTGTGCGTTGCACGGCGCGAGGCCCCGACTCGCCCCAGAACGTGATGACGATGAGTACGCATGCCGTCCATGCCATGCCCCCGGACAGATTCAAGACGAGCCGGCCCATGTTGTGTACGCCGGTCAGGCTGTCGAACTTCTCGTACACGGGCGGGGTTGCCAAGGTGACGGCAATCCCTTTGAAGAGGAACGACATCAGTAGCGCCACCGAGGCGGGGGGACGGACTCGCGAGCGCAGCATCGCGGCGGCCACGACCAGTACGGCACCGAAGCTGAAGACGGCCGCTACCGCGTATGCGGCGGCGGAGTCGTCAAAAACTGAGGTCACGGTGCCGCCAGTGGGCCTTCCAAGGTCAGCGACGCGAGGATGCGCCTCAGATTGGCGTTGGTGACGGCGATGGGACGGTGGCTGTCGGGGCTGACTCGCTGGCCCATCATCGAGGCGAGCATCTCGGCCTCGACCTCCTGGTCGTCCAGATAGCTTTCGCGACAGAGGACTTCGGCTAGGTCGCGGCGGGTGTTGCTGGTGTGCCCGCACATCACGTGGCTCAGCTCGTGCAGGATGATGTGCTCGCGGTGCATGGTGGTGGTGTCGCTGTCGTACACCACGTAGTCGGTCGCATCAGTGCGGACGAGCAGACCGTGCACACCACTGCCCGAGAGCGAGTACGGGACGAGCTGGATATCGCGATCGCTGATCTCACTGGCGCGGGCACGGATGTCCTCGACGGTGGTCAGCGCCTCCAGCCCCAGATCCGAGAGCTTGCGGGTGCAATTCTTGTGCATTGCCTGAAGTTCACGGGTGGACCGTAGATCGGTTGTGACACAACGCATCTTCGGCATGGGTTACTGCCCGTTGTTGGCCGAGTTGTCTACCGTGGGCAGGCCTTGTAGCGCGCGCACGTGATCGAGCACGGCTGCGACGGTCTCCAGGCTCTGCTTGTTCAGGCCGATCGCGCGCAACGCGATCAGCTCGACCTCATCGCGGGTGGTCTCATCGAGGGCGCCGAGGCGCTCGTCGAGCGAGTAGCTGCGCTCGGGATCGGTGAGCACCGAGAGCGGAACGCGGAAGAAGTCGGCCAGCGCCCCGAGTAGGTCGATGGCGGGGCGGGCGCGTTTGCCGGTCCGTAGCGCTGAGAGATAGGCCCCACCGACCTTGATACCGGCGTTGGCCTTCTTTATGCCGTTGGCGACCTCGTCATTGGTCCACATGCGCCCGTCGGGACGTCGATGCGACTGGAAGAGCGCATTGATGCGATCAGCGAGGTTCGCGTCGGCAGATTTGGCGTCCTGGACGGGCGCCGGCGGCGGGCTCGAAGTGGCCATTTAGTAAGTCAAACACCGATATGACGAGCCCTCAACGCGAGGGGGTGGACGCCGGGTGTGATTCAACTCACAGTTGAGTCGGCAATTAGCGGTATACGCCTGCGAGGTATTCCGTACGGCAGGCGCCCCGCGCAAGCTTTCCGCTGGTAGTGCGGGGAATTGCACCCGCGGCAACCAGTCGGACATCGGCCACGGGCAGCGCGTGCTGGCGTGAGATGGCGGCACGAATCGCGTCGATGACCGGTGATTGCTCTGCCCGCCCCGACCCGGGGGCCCGTTCGGCGACGATCACCAGGCGCTCGCTGGTGTCGGCGATGGCGGCCTCCGCGAGTTGATTGGCTGCGACGGAGAACGCCGCCACATATCCGGAGCGGACGGCGGTCGAGGCCAGCGACGCGGTCGCCTCGATGTCCTGGGGGTAGTGGTTGCGTCCGTCGATGATGACGAGGTCCTTGATGCGGCCGGTGACGTACAGATTGTCGCTCAGGTACACCCCGAGATCCCCGGTGCGTAGCCATCGGCTGTCGTCGGCGGTCCCGGTTGCGTGGCTGCGGTGCTCGAGCCGCGAGCGCAGCGTGTTGTGGAAGGTCTCTTCCGTCTCACGTCCACGGCCCCAGTAGCCGCGACCGATATTGGCGCCGTGGAGCCAGATTTCACCGATTTCCCCTTCGGGGAGTTCGACTCCGGTTCGTGGATCGACGATCACCAGCCACTGGCTGGGGATCACCTGGCCGCACGAGACGTGAGGTACCGCCATGGGGGCATCGGCGGACACGAGGACGGCGCGGTCATGGGCAAGTTCGACACGGTCGAGGTGGATGACGCTGGGGCGGGCATCGGTGGCGATCGTCGCGACCGACAGGGTGGCTTCGGCCATTCCGTAGGACGGTTTGATGGCGGTGGCAGGGAATCCGTAAGGGGCGAAGGCCTCGGTGAACTGCTCGATCGCAGAGATGGTGACCGGCTCGGACCCGTTGAGCAGGCCCGCAACATTGCTCAAATCCCAGGACTCATCGGCCGTCGGCCGGCCACGCTGGGCGGCGAGTTCGAACGCAAAATTGGGTGCCGCCGCGAAGACCCGCCCGTAGGTGGACTCTGTCGCGAGCTGCTTGATCCAGCGTCGCGGGCGGCGAACGAAGGCCAACGGAGACATAAGGGTGATGTGACCGCCGCACAGCGCTGGGAACAGGATCATGATCAAGCCCATGTCGTGGTACAGCGGCAGCCAACTCACGCTGCGCGTAGTGGTGTCGAGGCCGCCGGCCAGGATCATCTGCAGCACATTGGTACAGGCCGCACGGTGAGTGATCTCCACACCGGCCGGGGCGCGCGTCGACCCGGAGGTGTACTGCAGGTACGCGAGGTCGTCGGTGTCGAGTTCAACGGGAACGTATGTGTTACTCACCGAATCGGGGACTGCATCAATGGCAATGACGCGGGGGCGACGCTCGCGAGGAAGCTTGCGCAGGAATGCGTTTACCGATTCGGCCGCGCTGTCGGTGGTGAGGATGACGGTCGGGTCGGCGTCCGCGAGGACCGCGTCGAGTCGGTCGGCGTGGCCGGGCAGCTCAGGGGCGAAGAGGGGGACCGCGATGTTTCCGGCTTGGATGGCGGCGAAAAAACCGATGACGTAATCGATGCCCTGTGGCGCCAGGATCGCGACGCGATCGCCCGGTCGGGTGACTTGTTGCAGGCGTGCGCCGATAGCGCGCATCCGGGTGTCCAGTTCCACCCAGTCCAGTTCGGTGGCCACGCCGTCGTCATCACGCGTGAAATCCAGGTAGCGGTAGGAGACAGTGGTGCCGAATTCGGCGACGTTGCGTTCGAAGTTCGAGAGAAGCGTCGCGCCGGGTGGTAATTGGATCTTCCCGTCTGCGTCGAGGTAGTCCTCAATACCGGTCTCCCGAACGGCCACTCCATCTGACATACCCGACTCCCGACTCACGATAGTAAATAATACCTGCGCTAACTAAAGAATTTCCTAGCTCACAGGTGAATCGTCATTCCAGGGCAGGGCGGCAACTTTTGACGTCCACGATCTCGTAATCTGGTGACGAATCGACACCAGAATCCGGCCGAATTCTAGTGTTGTTCAACAGATATCATTGATTGCCGGAAATTTACAATGTGATCCGGGCCAGGGGCCCACCCTGATGTGATCTTGGCCTTAGGTGTGTGCTCGGCGTGTCGCCTCGATGCGAAAGTTGGCGTCGCGCGGAGCGCCAGGTAGAACTTAGGGCTGACCTGCGAGGCCCCCATAGCCCAATTGGCAGAGGCAGCGGACTTAAAATCCGCCAAGTGTCGGTTCGAGTCCGACTGGGGGCACTGAATGTGAAGTGTTGGGCGCGTTATCGGGGCGATTGGATCAGCCCGCACCCCGGCGCGTGGAATGGCGCAAACCCTGCCAGCTAACTGGCGGGCCTACGGGCTCCCCGAGAACCGTCGATCTGCAAATTGAGCTGCGACCGTAGCTGCCTGGAGAGTCAGAGAGCGCTTCGCCTCAGTAAGTCTTGGCGTTCTTCTAGAGAATGCATGCCCTGTGCGAATTAGCCGGTCCCGCCACAGTTTTAGCCGAACAGCGGCTGCGCTACGTAGTGGCCGGCCTCTGGCGCCGGTGGGACGGCGAAGACCGCTGAACCGATGTGGCGTATGTATTCGTTGAGTAGGTCGTAGGCACCGAGCCGGTTCTGAATGTCGACGAAGTGGCGTGGATCGTTCTGGTACGAGATGAACAGCAGCCCTGCGTTCAATTGGCCGTCGGCGTCGAGACCGTCGGTGTAGTTGTAGGAGCGGCGACGGATCATCACGCCGTCGTTGTGCTCGTGGGCGGCCAGCGCGATGTGCGCCCGGGGGTCGATAACCGGGGTTCCACTGCCGTCGACGGCGGCGAAATCGGGCGTGTCTGTCTCGGTCTTACCGGTCAGCGGAGCGCCGGTTTCCTTGCTTCGCCCAAAGATCTGCTGCTGATTGCCTACTCGGTCGGTGTCCCATGTTTCGAGCAGCATGCGGATCTTGCGTATCACCTGATAGCTTCCGCCGTTCATCCACGACTGATCCGAGCCGCTGACCCAGACGAACTTCTCGTACTCTTCCTTTGTGGCGACGTTGCGTGTTCCGTCTTTGAACCCCAACAGGTTTCGTGGTGTCTGCTGCCCCGGACCCGCAGAGGCACGGCCGAATCCGAGCACCGCCCAGTAGGGGTACACGGTGCCACGTCCCAGACGTGCCATATTGCGCACCGCGTGATAACAGACCTGCGGATCGTCGGCACACGCCTGCACGCTGAGATCGCCACCGGTGAGCTTGGGGTCGAGGTCGTCTCCGTTGAGCAGAGGAAGATCGCCGAATGCCGCAGGCTTGCGTGCGGCCAGCCCGAATCGCTGACGGAACACCGACGGACCCAATCCAATCGTCACCGTCAGGCCGGCCGGGCTCAGCCCGAATGCTTCACCAGTGTCGCCCGGGGGCTGCACCTCGATGCCCGGCTGCACTGCGCCAATCGGTTTGCCTTGCTGTAGCACCGCCGCGGCCGCGGACCAGCGCGCCAGCAGAGACTGCAGAGCACGTCGGTCCGCGGAATCGGTGAACCGGAATGTCATGACAACGCTGTGGCGCTGTGGCTCGGTGTCTACCCCGCCCTGATGGACCTGCCCGTAGTACGGATAGGAGTTGGAGAGGTCAATGTCGTCGTCGGCAGCTTTGTCCGACGCCAGTGCCCAGCCGGTGGCGCCGGCGGCGGCCGCGCCAACTGCGAGGCCGCCCAGACCGCCCCACAGCGCACCCGAGAGAACACCGCGTCTAGACACCCCCGCCGTAGCGGGGGTGTCAGGCACGTCGGTATCGGACATCAGTTCGCCGACACTACCTTCTGGGCGACGGCGGAAAGGCTCTGGTGCAGCGGTTGGATGACGGCGGTGAGCTTGGGTGCGTCGGTTGCCCGCAATTCCGGTGTCCACGTCTTGTAGCCGCCGAGCGCCGACGGGTCGCGGTAACCGTCCAAGGTGGTCAGCACAGCCTGGAACTGCTGATCAAGCTGAGTCACCAGGTTTGCGTCGATCTTCTGGAGACCCGGGCGCAGCGCAGCATAGGCCTGCTGGGCTCCTTCGACATTGCCCGCGAAGTCGACCAGGTCGATGTGGCTGAACGCCTCTTCCTCGCCGGTGATCTTGGTGTTCTGTACCTCTTCAATCAAGTCGGCGGCGCCGTTTGCCAGGTCCTCAGGCTTGTACTGCAAGGTGTTCACCACGGAGACGAGCTTGCCGACGTTGCCGACGAGCTCGGTGGAGAGCGCCTTGGTGTTGGGCGTCACGGCATTGCCCTGCCAGAGATCCCGTTCGATGGCGTGGAAGCCCTTCCAGCCCACCTTTGCGTCCACCGGTGTCGACTCCCGCATGTCGATGAGGTAGTCGAGGTTGCCGGCGTTGTTGTCGACCGCGAAACCTGGCAACACGAAGCCGTCGACGTTGGATTCGGACCGTTCGTAGAAGGGCCGAGCCTTGGCATACTCAGTCTTCGCCTGCTCCAGATTGCCGGCTTGAATGGCGGCGTCGAGCGCCTTGACGCCGCCATTCAGCTGGTTGACCTGATCGGCTATGTAGGCCGCATAGGTTTTGGTGCCGTTGGACAAGATGGTCTGCACAGTGCCGGTAGGAGCCGCAGCCGCCTGCCCAGTCACCGCAAAGTCGACGTACTCCTGGGCCGCGCCCGGGCAGTAGAGCTTGTAGGAACCGCCGTCGAGGGTGATGGTGAACGACACCGGATCCAGGCCCGGCGCCAAGTTCTCTTTCTCGCCGACAATGCGCTGGTCTTTGAGTAACTCCACTTCGGTGAGGCTGGGCGCGCTGGTGTTCGTCACCTTGAAGGTCACAGGTCCGGCGGGCACGCTCGCGGTGTCGAGCTTGCAGCCGTCCTTGCCGCCGTCGTTGGATAGCGTCACACCCACCGTGTTGACGCCGTTGCCGCTGGTGGATGCGCCCACGGCGGAGGAGTCTTTGTGTGAGCTACAGCCAGCCAGCGCCATCGCGGTCGCGGCGGTCAGCGCTGGTGCGCAGAGCAGCAGGCTACGAGACATCGACCTCGTCGAGGCGTGCGGGTTCGTCATTGCTTGGTTGCCTTTCTTGATTATTTGCTGGGGAACTGCGGGCGGCCCGTATGGCGAGCGTGGCCGTGACGACTGTCGCGGCGGCCAGGAGGATCGGCAGCCACAGTCGCCACAGCGCTCGCTCGGTGCGGTCGACGGCGAGATGGCCGACAGTGGCAGCAGCCGCACTGTCTGCCGACACGTCGCTGCTCCAATCCGTGCCCATGCCACCGACGCTGACAGTCTTGGCTGCGCTTAGGCCACCGCCGCGCAACACCGCAATACGGTTGCTCTGCGCCTGTGCGCTGAGGAGTGAATTCCCATGACTGGCAACCGAATACGATGTAGTTGCGCTCCAGGTGACGTTGAATGGGCCGGGGGCGCGAGTGGCGCCCAGGCCGATCGGCAATCGACCACCGGTCAAGGCGGCCAATTGTTCCAATGACACGGTGGTGGTGTTCACGCCCGGCTCGGTGGGGACTTTCGCTTGCCACACTTGCGTTTCGACGCCGTTGAGGTCCTGCGTGCCCGCGGCGTCGAGATGTACCGGGGCGCCGTCGTTCACCGTTAATGTGCGGGCGTCGCCGTCCGGCCGCAGTCTCACCAGGGCGCTGCCGCCGTCGGCGCGAACCACTGTTCTTGTGGGTCCCGGCGGCGTTTCACGCTCGGCGGGCACCAGCAGCGCCAGCGCGAGCGCGGTGGCGCTCAAGCCGACCGACGCTGCTATCAGCACGTTGCGGCGCCCACGGGGCGACGCGGCGAGCTTCGCAGGCCACAGGAAAATCACGAGCACCGGGACGGCGTACAGCAACCAACCCAGTACTTCGATCAGGCGCGGGTCTGTCTGGATGCCGAACATGCCGGTGATCAGCGCACCCAGTAAGGACTGTGCCGGCATCCAGGATGAGAAGTTGAAGACCTGCTGCTGTCCGATGTTGACCCAGCCGGCTTCGTGTGCGGTGCGCAATGTCCCCATGACCAGCCCGGCCGCGATGAATACCAGGAATACACCGGTGACGCGGAAGAACCGTCCTAGGTTGAGTTTCAGGCCGCCGAAGTAGATGCCAACGCCGACGGCAACCGCGACCGCGATACCGGCTAGTCCTCCGAAGAGCGCCATCCAGCGACTGCCATGCGTCGCCTGTGCGGCAGCCAGCAGGAACACCGCAGTTTCGAACCCCTCTTTGAGCACCGCCAGGAATGCCATCACGGCAAGCGCCAGGGAACCGCCGGAGTTGATCGCCTGTACTGTTTCCTGCTCCAGCTCACTCTTGAGGCGAAAAGCGTTCCGGTTCATCCAGATGATCATGGTCGTGACGAACACGACTGCGACTGCGCCGATAACCGTCTCAAGCATCTCCTGCTGCCGTTGAGGCAGCGACGCGGACAGTAGATCCAGACCAACGCCGACCGCGATGCTCAGGACTACAGCAACCACCACGCCGACCATCGCCGGGCGGACTGATTTGCCATTACGCACGAGGAAAGCCCCAACGATGCTGACTATGAGGGTGGCTTCCAAGCCCTCGCGCAGACCGATCAGGAACGTGCCCACAAAGATGCCTTGCAGGATTGCTCCTCACGCCAGGCGCCCGAGCTCGGGCGAAGTAAAGCAAGGGTAACCTGCACCGGCGAACCGTGTAAACGCCCAGCTATGCTCGGCGGGAACGTGCGCTACCACCACGGTGGTGCGCTCCCACGAGTATGGGCAAAGGCCCAGCGCCGGTGACAGCAAGCTGACGAGACCCTGGTGCAGAGACTCTTGGGTGTGACGCTCGATGGTGACACCCCCGACCACGTAGCCCTCGTTGCGATCCGTGATGCCCTCGGCCGCGCGGGGCTCACCGCTAATCGAGCTGTGGGCGTTGAGGTCACAGCCCAACCGTGGGAGCAGGTGTTCACGGACCTCCGCGGTGTTTCTACCGTCAGCCCACACCCGTCAGCTCTACTGCCGGGCGAAGCGACGCCGACTGGGCGTCGACCTTGCCCACAAACCAGCATTCGCTCGTGGTGGCCTCGGAGCCCCGGCAAACGCCAGGCGACGCACAGAGCTGTGGAACCGCAACACCAATCGGAATGCCGAACGTCGTGCGCAGAGGAGGCGTGCCTATATCCGTAGTTACGACACCTAGCAGAACCGCATAGGCAAGACGGTCCGTGTCCACCGGGTTGTACAGCGCGAGCCGGTCATCGATATGTTCGGCGTGCCTGTCTCCTGCAGCCGTGGCCCTAACTCACGTTCGACGGGGGATAAACCCTGTACAGCGGGCCCGTCGCGGTCATACATTGAGCCGTGGAGCCGAAACGGTTCACGAGCCGATCCACGAAGCTGATGCCAGCAGCGAAGGTGCCGTCGTTGCGGGTCCTAGTCGTGGGCGCCGGTGTCGGCGGTATCTCCGTCGCTCGGGGGTTATTGCGGGACGGCCACGACGTCACCGTCTACGAGCAGCGCCCGGACGTACAGGCCGGTGGCGGTGCGGTGACCATCTGGTCGAACGGCGCGACGGTGCTGAGGCAGCTGGGCGTGGATATGGACCGGGCCGGCCAGCAGCTCTCCGCCGTGCGGGTCATGACATCGACGGGGCACCCGCTGGCCACTTTGGACGTGGCCAGAATCGCGAACCGCCTGGGCGAGCCGGTTCGGATGGTCCCGCGCCACGTCCTGCTCGATCGGCTGCTGAAAGACTTTCCTGCGGAACGGATCCGGTGCAATGCCCGGGTCGTCGGCGTGGTCGGCAGCTGCGGCGGGGCGCGGGTCGAGTTCGCGGACGGCAGCGCGGCCGAAGGCGACCTGGTGATCGGAGCCGATGGCCGGCATTCGATGGTTCGCGATGTCGTGGGCGCAGGTCATGCGGAGCCGACGGGCTGGTGCAGTTGGCAGGGACTGGGAACCCTCCCGAAGGGCGTCGATGAGGACGTCGCCTTCGTCGTCATCGGTGAGCACGGAAACCTTGGCCTCTGGCCGGCCGGAGGCTCCGATGTGCAGTGGTGGTTCGATGTGCCCTGGTCGTCCAACTTTGTCAGGCCGGCACGCCCGATCGAGATGATCCGGTCAACGTTCACCGGGTGGTCCGGACCCGTCGACCGAGTGCTGGCGACGCTCACCGACGACGATCTGGCCCATTCGCCCTATCCGCATTTCCGGCATCCCATTCCTGGACCAGGCCACGGCGTGCTGACCCTGCTCGGCGATGCGGCCCACACCATGCCGCCCACCTTCGCGCAAGGGACCAACCAGGCACTGCTCGACACGATGGTGTTGTGCAAGGCGCTTTCGGAATTCCAGCGCGGTACCAACACCGACCTGCCCGACGCGCTGCGCTGGTATGAGAAGACCCGACGACGCCGCGCTGCGGCCGTGTCCCGGGTTGCCTCGCTGCAGATTTCGCACGGTGAGGCCGTACTGCGGACGGCGGCGATGATCTCGGATCGGTTCATGACGTGGGCGCTAGCGACGTTTCTACAGTCGGTGAGTCACCGTCGGATGGCCGCCGACATCAACCGGGGCCTTGCCGCCGACACGACCTGCCGGCGGTGATGACCGTGCCGGCCGAGGTCGTCCGTGTGCGATGCACGATCGACGCGCCCTCACGCTGGCTCTGGATCATCAAATGGTGCGTGCTCGTGGTTCCGCACTACGTCATATTGATCGGCCTTTATGCGGTGTATCTGGTGCTGACCGTCGTCGCTGGTATCGCGATCTTGTTCACCGGTCGATATCCGCGGACCATCTTCGATTTCAACGTCGGGGTGCTGCGCTGGTCCTGGCGGGTGATGACCTACCGGTTTCCGATGAACTGCACAGATAAGTACCCGCCTTTCACGCTCGCCGCGCGGCCTGACTATCCCGGCGAACTCGAGGTCGAGTATCCCGAACAACTCGCACATTGGGCGGTGCTGGTGAAGTTGTTGTTGGCTCTGCCGCAGATCATTATCTGCTGGGTTATGGAGCCACTGCTGCAGGTTCTGTGCGTGATTTCCGCGGTGCGGTTGTTGGCCAGAGGCACCATTTCGCAAGGCATGTTCGACCTACTCATGGGAATCGTGCGATGGCGGTATCGGGTGGCCGTGTACGTCTCGTTGATGTGCGACGAATATCCGCCATTCCGAATGGATTTGGGTGGTGGCAATACATGAAGCATCGTAATCCGTTGTTCCCCTATGTATATCGGCTCGGTATGCCGATATTTGACCGACTGTTCTATCGCCGATACCGGCGGGAGGCGATGAGTCTTGCGACCGGCAGGCTGCTGATCGTAGGCATCGGCCCGGGAACCGACCTCATGTTTCTTCCACCCGCGGTGACATCCGTCGCGGCGGTCGAGCCGGAGGCAGCGATGCGACGGATGGCTGGCGCCCTTGCTCGTCGCTGCGGCGTTGACGTCGACATCCTCGACGGGTTCGGGGAGTCGATACCATTCCCGGACAACAGTTTCGACTCGGTGCATGTCGGGCTGGTGTTGTGCTCGGTCGACGATGTGGCGGCGACCCTCGGCGAGATTCGGCGGGTGCTGGCACCGGGAGGCAGGTTGGTGGTCCTGGAGCATGTCCGCGGGGACGGCGCGATGGGGCGATTCCAGGATCTGATCGCCACGCCCTGGTCGTGGCTGGCGTCCGGGTGCGAGCCGAACCGCCGGACCGTCGAAGCGATTACCGCAGCCGGATTCGATACCGGGGGACTGCGCAGCCGTCGACGAACCCTGGTGCCGCCGCCGTGCACACCTCACCTGCAAGGCGTGGCTACCGTAGCCGAATAGTGCTATTCGACATAGCTATTCGACACTGACGGCCTCGATGATGTTGAGTCGCGCCGCGCGCCGGGCGGGCGGGACCGAGCCGAGCAGGCTGATCGCCAGCGCGCCCACGGTGAAGACCAGCGCCATCGGGCTCGGCCGGAAGGTGACATTGAAGTTCATGATGTTGCCGCTGACGAGGCTGAACAGCCACTGATCGACCACACCGACCAGCAGCCCCAAGACACCGCCCACGACGCCGATGGCCGCGGCCTCGGCAAGAACCATGCCCAAGGTGTACCGGCGGCTGGATCCCATCGCCCGCAGCACGCCGATTTCCCGGCGTCGTTCGAGTACCGAGAGCGTCAACGTGTTGAGCAGCGCGACCGCGGCGACGAACACCACGATGATCCACACCGCGTTGGCGATCAGCATGCTCTGGTGCAGTGGGGCTTCCAGACCGGCCAACGCGGTGCGGCCGTCGTACACGTAGTTCGGTGCGGGCACCACACCGCGGACACGGGCCAGCAGCTGTCCCAAATCACCGCCGTCGACGGCGGTGATTTGGAGTGTCGTCGCGCCCGGGCGGTCAAACCACTCCCGCATGTGATCCAGGCTCATCCCGACGGTGCCGATGACCGTCGAGAAGTAGGGCACCAGGGCCAGTACGGGCGTCCGCTGTGGGCCGTGGGGCGTTTGCAGCTGCAGTCCGTCGCCCACCTGGACGCCGAGAGTTTTGCCCAGGTTCTGTGAGAGCACCACGCCCCGGCCGGCGAGTACGTCGTGACGTACTTGTTCGTCGAGCGCACGGAAAAGCGGATCGTGGGTACCGGGGGAGAATCCGTCGAGCATCACGCGCGTGCCGCCGATGACGGCGAATCCGGAGGCGCCTTCGGCCACGTTCGCGACACCCGGCACCGCCGCCACCTTCTCGGTAAGACCTTGCGGCAGAACATCGGTGGGGTAGCGGTCGGGTGAGTTTGCGCTCACCCAGACATCGACATCGGCGACGGGCGCGAAGATGTCACGCGCGGATCGGATCATGTCGTTGTTCGTCCCGGTGATCACCACGGTGGTGACCACGGCGATGAGCACGGTCATCACGGTGGCCCACACCCGGCGCGGCGCACGCTGGACCGTCGCCGCCGCGAGCGCACCGGGCGAACCGAACAGTCGAGCCACTGTGGCTGTCGCGCTGACGATGGGTCTGGTGAGCGCGAAGCCCAGCGCGATCTCGGCGACGAACAGGCCGGCGATCGCGACAAAGGCGAGCGACCCTGGTTGGTAGAACACGGTCAGGATCGATGCCGCCAGCACCGCCACGGCCACAACCCCGCTGGCGATACGCAGCCAACGCGGCACGTTGTCGGCCACGGAAACCCCGACGGGTGCCAACGCCTCGATCGGTGACACTTTGTACACCTGCCGCGCAGCCATCGCCGATGCGGCCACGCTGGTGAGTACCGTCGCAGCGACGGCAGCCGGGATCGCGTAGTCGGGCAGCCAGTACTCGATACGGGCTTCGAGCCCTTGGGTCACCGTGGGCGGTAAACGGCCAATCGCCAGGCGGCCCAGCGCTATTCCGAGAGCCGACCCGATGGCGCCGCCGATCAAACCGAGGATCGCGGCCTCGGCGAGCATGTCGCGAAGGATCGTGATGCGGCGGCCGCCGATCGCGCGCAGCATCGAGATGACCGGACGGCGTTGGGCGATCGCCATGGTCATCGTCGTGTAGATCAGGAACGCCCCGACCACCAACGCGACCGCTGCGCCCATCAGAGCCATGTAGTTCATGAGCTTGACACCGTCGCCGGCCCGCGCCGCCCGCAGACTCGGGTCAGCGACGATCGCCCGGCCGTTCACCGCGGCGGTGACCTTGTCGCGGACCGAGGCGAGATCCGCACCAGGCGTCGTGGTGATCAGAATCGAATCGAGCTGACCTTGCCGTCCGGTGACTTCCTGCGCCAGCGGCAGCGGGGCAAGCACATAGTGTCCACCGTTGAGATCCGCGAGTTGCTTGCCCTTGAGCACTTCGGCGACGGTGACCGAACCCGAGCCGAGCCGGAATGTATCGCCCTTCTCATGGCCGACGCCCGGCCCGACCTGGACACCGCCGGCTCCCCGTGATGGCGCGTCACCCTGCACTCCGACAGCATCTTTCAAGGCGCCTTCCAACGCAGAACTGCGGTCGTCGGCGCCGAACAGCAGAACCGGTTCCGAAGCTGTGGGTGCGGACATCCGTATCATCGGTGCTGCCGTCGCCACGCCGGGAATCTTGGCGACATCGGCCAATACCGCTTCGGGGAATCCCGCGTCGGTAATACCTGATACCTCGAGTGCGGCGACGCCGGCGACTCCGTCCGCCAACCGGTTGACCGATCCGGTGATCGACCCGAAGATGCCGAATATCGCAACGAGATACATTGCAGAAACTGCCATTACGGCGATCGAGGCGATGGTGCGTCGACGATGTACGGTCAGCTCGCGCAGACTGAACACACGTAGCCTGCTCGCGGCGGCGGCGATGGTGTGTCTGAGGCCGACCTGCTCCTCGTGTCCGCGGCCACTCACCCCGGCGACACCGACATCTCGTCGGAACCGAGCCGACCGTCCTGCAGGGTGATTACTCGGTCGGTAGCCGCGGCGGCGTCCGCGTTGTGGGTCACCATCACTACCAGGCGGCCGGCGCCTTCTTCGTGGGCGACCTCGGCGAGGAGAGCCAGGATGGCGGTACCCGTAGTGGAATCCAGGTTCCCGGTGGGTTCGTCGGCAAGGATCAGTGGTGGGTCCATCATCATGGCCCGTGCCACCGCGACTCGTTGCATCTCGCCGCCGGAGAGTTCGGCCGGCCGGTGTTCGGTCCGCCTACCGAGACCGACCCGCTCCAGCAGTCGAACCGCGTCCGGTTTGACCTTGCCCAGCCGGACGCCGTCGAGCAGCTTCGGGACCGCCACGTTCTCCCATGCCGACAGCGTCGGCAGCAGGTTGAAGAACTGAAAGACGAACCCGACCCGATGATGGCGGAACTCCGACTGTTGCTCGTCGCCGAGGCTGCCGATCTCCTCACCATCGAAGGTGATCGATCCCGAGTCGGGGGAGTCCAATGCCCCGAGCAGATGCAGGAATGTGCTTTTCCCTGCGCCCGATGGCCCGATGACCGAGACGAACTGGCCACCGGCCAGGCACAGGCTGATCTCGTCGAGTGCGCGCACTTTCTGCCCGCCAACCCTGTACTCGCGCACTACATTGCGGAGTTCGATGGTCAGTTCGCGCTGGGGCGTATCAGCGGTATCCAGTCGTCTCATGGTGGCCTCCCGCGAGACCGGGTTACCCGGCGCCCGGCGGCGCTGTCGGGCTATGCGGAGCCTACTCCCGGCGCCCTCGCCAAGTGTCGGTTCAGCCTTGGTGCACCGCGTTGGAATCGCCACCGCCACTGATCGTGGGTTCCCCGGAGTGATAGGTGACTTCATTCCGGAAGCCCGAGACGCTGATCTCTCGCGAGGTACCCACGGTCACGATGTTCTCGACGCCGGACACCGTGAGGTTGTCGCAATTGCCCTCGATCTCGACGGTGTTGGAGACTCCGCTGACGTTGACCGAGCACTCGTCACAGGTCACCACGACATGCTTGTGCGCACCGGAGACGCTGAACGTCGAACCGGGCGGCACGACAGTGGCGCTCGGGGCTTCCGCGGATGGCGGCGTGGCGGCGCTGGGCGTTGGGGTTCTCACGAGCGTCGATCTGGCGGGCCGTGTCGTCACGCCCGAACTGGTCGGGACACCATGGGGGTGTGTGGGTTTCGCGCTGTAGAAGATGAGGCCCGCGGTGCCCGCGATCACCACCGCGCCCAAGACAAGAAAGAGCCGACGGAGCTTACGGGCGGGAGGGCGGGATATCTGCCCCGTGTCATAGACCGGCGGCGCGTAACGTCTCCGGCTCGTGACGCCCAGTTCGGACGTCCGTGCGGTTTCGCTCAGCGAGCGCTCCAGCTCCCGGATTCTGGCTTCGGGGTCACCATCCGGCTCCACTCACAGATGGTCCCACACCGAGCACCTCGCGGCGGTAGCGTTTCGGTCATGGGTTCCACCGAGATTGTGGCTGCCGAACCACAGCTCTTCGTCACCGACCTCGACCGTGCCCTCACCTTCTACGTCGACAAGCTTGGTTTCGAGGTGGCCTTCACGTACGGGGAGCCACCCTTCTATGGCCAGGTGCGGCGGGGCGGTGCGAATCTGAATCTGCGCCAGGTGGCTGGACCGGTGTTCGACAGCAATTTCCTTGTCACAGAACGTGATCCGCTATCTGCGGTGCTCACGCTGTACAAACTGGGACCGCTCCACGACGAATGCCAGGCCGCGGGTGTGGATTTCCATCAGGCTCTGCAGACCGAGGAGTGGGGGAGCGTCACCTTCATCGTGAAGGATCCCGACGGCAACCTTCTCATGTTCTCGGGCGCCGAGGCTTAAAAGAATCTCTCGCCACGGACGCCGTCGGCGACCACAATGGGCGACATGCGATTGCCAACCTCATTTGAAGGACTTGTGACCGACGGCGGTAAGTCGATCGTCTATGGCGAGCCGTACACGACAGCCGATGGCACCCTGGTCATCACGGTTGCCAAGGTGTGGAGCCGTGGCAGCGGCGCCGACGGTGCACCCCTGGAAACCCGGGCGAGACCACTGGGCGTGTTCGTCGTCAAGGACGGGAATGCTCAATGGCAGCCTGCCTTTAACGCCGACCGGGCCTCGACATTGGGCATACTCACCGGCCTGCTCGCGGCGGTATTGGGACTCGTAGCCGTCATCCGTCGGCCACCGTGGCCGGATCTCACATTGCCCGGTTGGTCGCCTGCGGAGAACCCGCACTGGTTCCGCGATAGGCGCTGACTGCTCAGCGCCTATCGCGGCAGCCAATCCGCTACTTCGGGGTGACGGTGTCCTTGAAGGTGCCATCGCCCTGGTTCAGCCAGGTGATGGTGCCCTTCTGGAATTCGCCGATCCAGCCGCCCTTGGCGACATCGGGTCCGCCGGCCGTCTCTGCCTCATCGGCGGTCGGGAAGCCGAGCGCACCGCCTGCTCCACCCTGCGCGGTGTATACCTTCAGGATTTCGCCCTGCACCAGGTGTGTACCAGCCGGCGAGCTGAAGATGGTGCCCTTGGCGAAGGCCTGCACCGTGCCATCGCCCACCTTGTCGGGCTGTCCGGTCGGCAGGCCAAGCTTCGCTTCTCCACCGGCCTTGGTGTACGCCTCGGCGACCGCCGGCTCCAGCGTCACATCGCCGACGCCCGGCACGCTGACGGTTGAGGGCGCTCCGGCGACGGCCGACGACGCGGCACTACTTGCCGACGACGCCGCACTCGAGGCGGCGCTACCACCAGCGCTGATGGCCGACGATGCCGCGCTCGTCGCGCTGGACATCGACTCCTTGGCGGCATCTCTATTCTCTTGGGAACACGCGACAACGACTGCTGCGGACATGGCGACGATGGAAACCGCGCCTGCTGCTCGTTTCATCAGATTGGTATCCATGAACCGAACGTAACAATTTGACCGCGGCGTATAGGTGAGTTTTTCGATGTTCACCAATTGTCCATTGGTTGATTTCGGTGCAAAAAGGTGCGCGGAGCGCCCGAGAATGCACCAAAAACATCCACGGAGCAGCTACGAAGCGGGAGTCAGCTCGCACACGTAGTCGCCGACATCAATGTGTACCTCGGCCGCCTCCGGAACCACGGGAGTCGGCACGACCTTCAGCTGGAACTGTTCGCGGCCGAAATCATCGGTGGTGCCGGGCCACTGTTCCTGCAGGATGTCGCTGATCAGGCCGGCGACGGCAGGCTCGGTGACGCGGTAGGTCTCGGCCTGGCAGAACTTCGAGTACACCTCGGTGACCCGGATGCGGGCCTTCTCGATGGGCAAAGTGCCCAGGTCCTCGCCGGTTTCTGGGTCCCGCACGGCGGTTCCGGTAGCGCCGATGACCGAGAAGATCATCCCGACCTCTACGCCGGCGTCATCGCCCTTGTTGACCAGCACCGAATAGCGGTCGACGATGTCGGCGACCTTCCCGATGATCGGGTCAAGGGCCTCTGGGGACTCGACATCCTGCTCACCAGCCGATTGCTCCGCTGGCTTCGTCTCTTCAGGCATTGCCCACGCCGACGGTGTAGTTGTTCGCGCGCGGAGCAGTCTCGATCTTTTGCCGCTCCGGCTGCCCAGCGGTCTCCGTCGACGCGAAATCGGTCTTGGCCTTGGCCACGGCCGTGCTCGACACACTCTCCGACTCGCGCAGGGCCTGGAAGGCGTGGCGCAAAGTCAGGCGGCTGATGGTCAGCGCGAGGTTGAGCGCGCTGGACGCGGACTGCTTGTTGCCCTCATTGAGGTCGTTCGACGCGGTCGCAAGGTGCTTATCCACGTCCATCATCCCCTGCAGCGTCACCATCGTCGCGTACGCGGACTGCCCGACGTTGCGATCAAGGTTGTTGTTCTGCTGAATGCGGTGGTACAGGTCGGCAATCAAGATTCCGGCGACGAGGGCGAGTAGCGGAGTGACGATGCCCTGCACGAATCGTGCGAGTTCGGTGGAGCTAGTCGTAAAGCCCACAATCGCGGCGACGATGGTTGCGACAATCGCTACCGCGACGATCGTCCAATGAACCAGCGAGGGCTTCGGGGGAAGCTGATCTGAATTTGCCAACGTCGTTACCGTCCGTTCGGTGAGTGGACACATTCGCTGCATCCGTGACCCCATGAGCACTGACCGGAGCATGCTAACACCGCGCTCGGGTTCGTCCAAAGGTGAGGTTACGGCAATATTCTAGATTTGCTGAGTGGTGCTTTTGTGTCGAATTCTCTTGAACCGCAACCGATTTTGTGAGTCAGTTCTTAGCACTGCGCGGCGGCGGCGGCGTTCGTCGCGACGATAACTGCAGCTTGCCGGTCTGCGGGCAGCTCATGCCAGGTCTTGTGAAATGTCCCCGGGCCGACGTCCCCGTCGCTTTGAATGGACTTCAGGTACCCCTCCACGAGCTGCTCGTGGCCGTCTTGCTTCCCGATCATCCAGTCGGCTGCCGCACGGCAGGCCTGGTAGTACTCCTCCTCCAATGAGCTCGGTGCGGCATTGACGGACGTGGTGACGCCTGCGGGGGACATTCCTGACCCGGACTCCGCGGGCTGGGCGGCGGGGGCCCCGACCGGTGTTGTGGTGCTGGCTGAGGTGTTCGGTGCCGTCTTGTCGGGCTTGTCGGTGGGCTTCGATGAGCACCCCGCGCCTATCAGGGGGATGCAGAGGGCCAGCAGAGTCGCGACGATGCGGGTTGAAACGGTCACCACTCCAAACTAGCAAGTGCCTACCAGCGACAACATTTACTCACTCAGAGCTTTTGCTCCAGGGGGAAAACCGCAGGAAAACGCCGGTACTATTTGAGCTGTGATGGGACGCAGTGGGTTTCAGGGGTGTTGTCGCGGTTAGTCGCCGCTACCCCCTATCCCTGCCATCGATTGAGCATTCATGACCACTGCATCTGTCCTAGATCTGCGCCGTCCAGTTGCCGGATCCTTGCCCACACGATTGCGGCTGCCGGATCTGCTGCGCATCACCGATGAGGGCGCCGACGACGCCCTACACGGCCGGTTCGACCATCTGCTGCCCGCGGGCGGACTCCCGGCCGATGAGCGCTGGGCAACCCGCATCCATGCCGACGACGAGCTCGACGTCTGGCTGATCAGCTGGGTACCAGACAAGTCCACCGAGTTGCACGACCATTGCGGATCGCTCGGTGCGCTCACGGTGCTCAGCGGCTCGCTACGCGAATATCGCTGGGACGGAAGCAAACTGGTACGTCGCAAGCTCGACGCGGGCGACCAGGCTGGATTCCCGCTGGGCTGGGTGCACGATGTCATGCGTGCCCCCGATCGTCCGGCGCACATCTCGACGGGACCCACCCTGAGCGTGCACGCGTACTCGCCGCCGCTGACCGCGATGTCGTACTACGAAGTGACTCGGGCCAACACGTTGCGGCGTAGCCGCACCATCCTGACGGACGAGCCCGAAGGGCCGGCGGCATGACGATTCACGATCTGTTGGCCTCGGCCCGAGGGCGCTTGCGCCGACTGCCCGCCGACGAGGTGCCCACCGCGCTTGGCCGCGGTGCGCGCCTGGTGGACATCAGGCCCGCCGCGCAGCGTGCTCAAGAAGGCTCTCTCATCAACGCCTTGGTCATCGAACGCAACGTCTTGGAATGGCGCCTGGACCCCGAGAGCGATGCCCGCATCCCGGAGGCGAGCAATCACGACGTCGAATGGGTGATCCTGTGCCAGGAGGGTTACACGTCCAGCCTGGCCGCCGCCTCGCTGCAGGAGATCGGCCTCTACCGCGCTACGGATGTCATCGGCGGATATAAGGCACTCAAGGACAAGGGCATCTTGATCTAATTCGGCGGGCAGGAGCGTAGCGACCGGGAAGCTACCCGAAGTCTCCCGCGTCACGTCGCAGGTGCGTCAGCACCGACACCAGCGTGCGCGTGCGCGACGGCGACAGTCCGATCTGAGAGAACACCTTGGCGTTGAGGTCGGCGGTCGCCACCGTGCCGAGCTCGCGTCCGGCATCGGTGATCTCCACCAACGTGCCTCGGCCGTCGGTCGGGTTCGGCACGCGGCGCACCAGTCCGGCCTCCTCCAAACGGTCCACGGTGTTGGTTACCGATGTGGGGTGAACCTGCAGGCGCGCACTGGCTTTCGCCATCGGCATGGATCCGCTGCTACTGAAGGACAGCAGCATCAGCAGCTCGTACCGGGAGAACGTCAGCCCGTGCGGACGCAGCACGTCCTCAACCCGGGCCAGCATGATCTGGTGCGCCCGCATCACCGACGTCACCGCGGCCATGCCGTCGGCGACCTCACCCCAGCCGTTGTCGACCCAATGGCGATGGGCTTCGTCGACGGGATCGAACTGGAGACTCATGACATTTACTTGTGCGTGAAGTTGGCCGGACGCTTCTCGGCGAACGCGGCCATTCCCTCGGACTGGTCGGCCGTCGCGAATGCGGAGTGGAAGATTCTGCGCTCGAACAGCAATCCCTCGGCGAGGCTGGACTCGAAGGCCCGGTTGACGGCTTCCTTGGCCATCATCGAGGCCGAGAGCGACATTTCCGAGATGGTCTTGGCGACGGCCTTGGCCTCGTCGAGCAGGCTCTCGGTGGGCACCACGCGCGAGACCAGGCCGCTGCGCTCGGCTTCGGCCGCATCCATGTTGCGACCGGTGAGGATCATGTCCATGGCCTTCGCCTTGCCGATCGCCCGGGTGAGCCGCTGTGAGCCGCCCATGCCGGGCAGCACGCCAAGCTTGATCTCGGGCTGACCGAACTTGGCGTTCTCGGCGGCAATGAGGACATCGCACATCATGGCCAGCTCGCATCCGCCGCCGAGGGCGTATCCACTCACCGCGGCGATCGTCGGGGTGCGCACGGCAGCCAGCTTGGCCCAGGCGGCGAAGAAGTCGGAGCCAAACATATCGCCGAACGACTGGTCGGCCATCTCCTTGATGTCCGCTCCCGCCGCGAACGCCTTCTCGCTACCGGTAATAACAATCGCACCGACGGTTCGGTCTACGTCGAACTCGGCGGCCGCAGCGGTGACCTCGTTCATCACCTGCGAGTTCAGCGCATTGAGTGCTTTGGGCCGGTTCAGCGTGATGACGGCGACCCGGTCGATGCGCTCGGTGAGGATGGTTTCGAAAGTCATGACGCTCCTTGGATTTGCGTGAAGATCGCCGAGAAGTCTAGGCCGGTGCCTCCGGTGGTATTGAAGTCGTCATAGATATGTGCCGCTGCCAGACCGAGTTGAGCGTCAACCCCATTGGCGCGCACTGCATTCGCGGCCAACCCCAGGTCCTTGGCCATCAACTCGACCGCGAAGCCGGGGGTGTAATCGCGATTGGCCGGGCTGGTGGGCACCGGGCCGGGCACGGGGCAGTTCGAGGTGAGAGCCCAGCATTGGCCCGAGGCATTGGCCGCGACATCGAACAGCGCTTGATGGGTCAGACCGAGCTTCTCACCGAGCACGAATGCCTCGCTGATCGCGATCATCGATACCCCGAGGATCATGTTGTTGCAGATCTTCGCCGCCTGTCCTACGCCGGGGCCGCCGCAGTGCACGATGCGCTTGCCCATGGCCGCGAGAATCGGTTCGGCATCGGCGAATACGGAGTCTTCGGCACCCACCATGAAGGTCAGCGTCGCTGCCGTGGCGCCAGGAACTCCGCCAGATACCGGGGCGTCGGCGAAGCGATGTCCCGCGGCGGTTGCGGCCTCATGCGCGGCGCGGGCATCGGAGACGTCGACGGTAGACGAGTCGATGAACAAGGTGCCGGGCCGTGCGGCAGGCAGTAGATCCTCGTAGGCCGCAAGCACATGCGCACCCTTGGGCAGCATGGTGATCACCACGTCGGCGGTCGCCGCGGCCGCCGCGCCGGATTGCGCCAACGGCACACCGGACTCGGTGGCGGCAGCACGCGCCTGCTCGGACAGGTCGAACGCGGCGACGGTGTGTCCGGCCTTGGCGAGGTTGGCCGCCATCGGTAAGCCCATGTGCCCCAAGCCGATAAAGGCGATTGTGGATGAGCCGCTTGCGCGAAGACCGTCAGAAATCGTCATGACCACTCCAAATCATCGCTAACCGGTTGGAAGAAGGCGTCGACGTCGGCCTCAGTGACCGCGGCGAGCGTCTTCGGCTCCCACTGTGGGTTGCGATCCTTGTCGACCAGCTGAGCCCTGATGCCCTCGACGAGGTCGTGTGAGCGCACCGACTGGCTGGACACCCGATACTCCTGGGTGAGAACCGCTTCCAGTGACGGGAGGTCGCGGGCCCGCCGCACCGCGGCGAGCGTCACCGACAAGGCGATGGGGGAGCGGGTCAGGATTTGATCGGCGGCCGCACGCGCCCGCTCGCCGCCCTGTGCCTGCAGTGCCGCGACGATATCGGCAACCGTGTCCCCGGCGTAGCACTCGTCGATCCAACTGCTTTGGCCCAGAAGGTCACTCACAGGAACGGCAGTGGAATGCACGGCCAGCGCGGTAGCGATATCGCTATCAACGATTGCCTTGACGAATTTTTCGAGGCGGTCATGCGGTACGTAATAGTCGGCGAAACCCAACGCGATGGCGTCGGCACCGGAGAACGGTGCACCGGTGAGCCCGGCATGCAGGCCAAGCTGACCCGGGGCGCGCGAGAGTAGGTAGGTGCCACCCACGTCGGGGATGAAGCCGATCCCCACCTCGGGCATCGCGACCTTCGAGGTATCCGTGACAACTCGGATGTTCGCGTGCCCGCCGACGCCGACACCACCACCCATCACGATGCCGTCCATCACCGCCACATACGGTTTCGGGAAGCGCGCGATCTGGGCGTTGAGCACGTACTCATCGCGGAAGAATCTGCGGGCCAACACTCCGTCGACCTTGGCGCTGTCGTGTACCGCAACCACATCGCCGCCGGCGCACAAACCGCGTTCGCCGGACCCGGAAAGCACCACGGCGCGCACCGCATCGTCGGCCTCCCATTCGGACAGGACCGCGGTCATCGCCGTGATCATGTCGTAGGTCAGCGAGTTGATCGCCTTGGGACGGTTCAGGGTCAGCAGGCCGACCCCGTTCTTGACCTGGCTCTCGATCTGGTCCGTCACGCCGGGAGGCCTTGCTCTATCAACTTGCGGGACACAATGACTCGCATGATCTCGTTGGTTCCTTCCAGGATCTGGTGTACCCGTAGGTCACGCACGATCTTCTCGATGCCGTACTCGGCCAGGTAGCCGTAGCCGCCGTGCAGCTGCAACGCCTCGTTGGCCACCGTGAAACCTACGTCAGTGGCAATGCGTTTGGCCATGGCACATAGCTCGACCGCGCGCGGATTGCCATCCTGTACCGCCGATGCCGCACGCCAGACCATGGTGCGGACGGTTTCGAACTCGGTGGCCATATCGGCGAGCCGGAATTGCAGCGCCTGGAACTTGATCAGCTCCTCACCGAACGCCTTGCGTGTGCGCAGGTACTCGATGACCTTTTCCAGTGCCGAGCGGGCTCCGCCGAGCGAGCACGAGGCGATGTTCAGTCGGCCGCCGTTGAGACCGCGCATTGCGATGGTGAATCCGATGCCCTCCTCGCCGATCCGGTTGGCGACCGGCACCCGGACATCCTCGAAAACCACCTGGCCGGTGGGCTGCGCGTGCCAGCCCATCTTGCGTTCGGGAGGCCCGAAAGACAGACCGGGCATGTCCTTGGGCACGACGAAGGTGGAGATGCCCCGGGGGCCCGGTCCGCCGGTGCGCGCCATCACCACATACAGGTCTGCGGCTCCCGCACCGGAGATGAACTGTTTGACGCCGTTGAGCACATACTCGTCTCCATCGCGAACGGCGCTGGTCCGCAAAGCCGATGCGTCACTACCGCATTCGGGCTCGGTGAGGCAGTACGCCCCGAGTCTTTCCATCGTGCACATCGAGGGCAGCCACCGATGACGCTGCTCGTCGTTGCCGAATTCGTCGATCATCCACGCGGCCATGTTGTGGATGGAGATGAACGCCGAGACGGCGGCACATCCGGTCGCCATCGCCTCGAAGATCAACGAGGCGTCCAGGCGGGTGAGTCCGGAGCCGCCGACCTCGGGATCGATGTAGATGCCACCCATGCCGAGCGCGGCGGCCTTCGGGAACACCTCGACGGGAAAATGCTTGTCACGGTCCCAGTCCAGGGCGTGGGGCGCGATGTGGATATCGGAGAATTCCCGAGCGGTATTCCAGATATCGCGCTGTTCCTCGGTCAGATCGAACATGGCTAGTCCGCTCAGTCCATGGTCGGGATGACGAAGGACGCGCCCTCCTTGGTGCCGGAAGGCCAACGCTGGGTAACCGTCTTGGTCTTGGTGTAAAACCGGATGGAGTCGGGACCGTGCTGATTGAGGTCGCCGAATCCAGAGCTCTTCCAGCCGCCAAAGGTGTGGTACGCCACGGGAACCGGAATGGGTACGTTCACGCCGACCATTCCGGTGTTGACCCTGGCGCAGAAGTCGCGCGCGGTGTCACCGTCACGGGTGAAGATCGCGACGCCGTTGCCGAACTCGTGCTCCGAGGGTAACCGCACGGCCTCATCAAAGTCCTTGGCCCGCACCACGGAAATCACCGGCCCAAAGATCTCTTCTTTATAGATGCGCATATCTGGTGTCACATGGTCGAAAAGCGATGCACCGATGAAGAATCCGTCCTCGTGACCGGACACCTTGAGGTCACGGCCGTCCAGGACGAGCTGCGCACCTTCGGCTACTCCGATATCGATGTAGTCGCGCACTCGCTTGAGGGCGTCCGTGCCGACCAGCGGACCGAAGTCGACGCCTTCGTCCAGCGACGGACCGACCACCAGCTCGCGGGCCCGCTTGGTCAGGCCGTCGACGAGCCGCTCAGCGGTGGACTCACCGACGGGCACCGCGACCGAGATGGCCATACAGCGCTCGCCGGCAGAGCCGTATCCGGCGCCGATCAACGCATCGATGGCCTGGTCGATATCGGCGTCCGGCATGATGATCATGTGGTTCTTGGCGCCGCCAAAGCATTGGGCGCGTTTACCGTTGGCGGTGGCTGTCTCGTAGATGTACTGGGCGATCGGGGTGGAACCGACGAATCCGACCGCGGCGATCCGCGGATCGTGGAGCAGGGCGTCGACGGCGGTTTTGTCGCCGTTGACGACGTTGAAGACGCCGGGTGGCAAGCCCGCTTCGATGAATATTTCGGCAAGGCGCAGTGGCACCGAGGGGTCGCGCTCGGAAGGCTTGAGGACGAAGGCGTTTCCGCAGGCGAGTGCCGGACCGGCCTTCCAGAGCGGAATCATGGCCGGGAAGTTGAACGGGGTGATGCCCGCGACTACGCCGAGGGGCTGGCGCATCGAGTACACATCGATACCCGTCCCCGCTCCGCTGGTGAACTCGCCCTTGATGAGATGCGGGATGCCGGTGGCGAATTCGCAGACGTCGAGGCCGCGTTCGATGTCTCCCTTGGCGTCGGCGAGTGTCTTGCCGTGCTCCTGGGAGAGCATTGCGGCCAGCTCGTCGATCTCGTCGCGGACCAGAGCGACGAATTTCGCCAGCACCCGTGCGCGTTGCTGGGGGTTGCGGGCGGCCCAGCCGGGCTGAGCTTCCGCGGCATTGGAGATCACGGCCTGGACTTCGGAAACGTCCGCGAGCGGCACCTGTCGCACGGGCTTGCCAAGCGACGGATCGTAGACGTCAGCGAAGCGGCCGGAGGTGCCGGGAACACGCTGACCGGCGACGAAATGCGTTAATTGCGGTAACGAACTCATGGTGTAGCCCCTTGGGAAACGGTTGAGAGTCAGGGAGGTTGGTATGCCCCAAATGTAGTTGGACATCCACGTAATGTCTAGTAGGACTTCCTGCTAAATTTCCTTGTGTTCACAGGGATCTCACAGGGATTTGCCACAACGGCAGTGACCTGGCGGTAGGGTGGCCCTACGACGTGGCCGGACAGTCTTGGGGGCCAGGGCGAAAGCCTGGAACTCTTGCACTTACCTGCTCGTTGAATCACTAGTTGACTCGTTGACGTCATCCGCGGAGCCCGCATATTGCGGAACCGCACTTCCAGGAGAGGATCACGACGGTGCGAACCACCAGCAATCCCATTCTTCGGACGCTGCCCGGGAAAGAGGGCGGCGGCTATGCGCAGTTCGGTGCGGGTGCTGCAGGTGCTGGCGCCATGATGGCGCAGCAGAGGCAGCAGGACCCGTACACCGCATATCCCGAGGCGCAGGCCGGCGTATCCCGGCCACTGACGATCGACGATGTGGTGACCAAGACGGGTATCACCCTCGGTGTCATCATCGCCGTCGCCATCGCCTCCTTCTTCTTTGTGAGCTCCAACCCCGCGCTGGCGCTGCCATTCCTGGCGGTCGGCGGGATCGGCGGCCTGGTACTGGTGATGATCGCGAGCTTCGGGCGTAAGCAGGACAACCCGGCGATCGTGCTGAGCTACGCGGCGTTCGAGGGTCTGTTCGTCGGCGCTATCTCATTCGCCATTGCAGTCCCGGTAGCCGGGGCCAATGCCGGCGCGCTGATCGGCCAGGCGGTGCTCGGCACGGTCGGTGTGTTCATCGGCATGCTGTTCGTCTATCGCTCGGGTGCCATCCGCGTCACGCCGAAGTTCCAGCGGATGCTGCTAGCCGGTCTGGTCGGCGTGGTGGTGCTGGCGCTCGGCAACATGGTGCTCGGATTCTTCGGCATCGACATGGGCCTGCGTAGCGGTGGACCGATCGCGATCATCTTCTCGCTCGTCTGCATCGGTCTGGCTGCCTTCAGTTTCCTGATCGACTTCGACGCCGCTGACCAGATGGTGCGCGCCGGTGCTCCGGCGAAGGCCGCCTGGGGTATCGCCCTCGGCCTGGCCGTCACCCTGGTCTGGCTGTACGTCGAGATCCTGCGACTGCTGAGCTACTTCCAGAACGACTAGTTGTAGACACAAAAAAGGGGCGCCCCGCGAAGGGGCGCCCCTTTTTTGTGTCATCGAGAAACGCGAACCCTACTTGAGGCCTCGGCGGCATTACGGCGCGCGGTCTCCACGTCCTCGTCGTACGCCAGGGCCACTCCCATGCGGCGCGTGATGAAACTCTCCGGCTTCCCGAACAATCGCAGATCGGTGTGCGGCACGCGGAGGGCGGCGTCGACGCCGTCGAAGACGACGCCCTCCGCCTCCACCCCGCCATAGATCACCGCGCTGGCGCCAGGCGTCTTCAACGTGGTGTCGACGGGAAGCCCGAGGATCGCGCGGGCGTGTAGTTCGAACTCGTTCTGCCACTGCGTGATCATGGTGACCATGCCCGTATCGTGTGGGCGCGGGCTCACTTCGCTGAAGTACACCTGGTCGCCCTTGACCAACAGCTCGACACCGAAGATTCCCTGTCCACCAAGGTTTTCAGTGACGGCTAGCGCAATTCGCTGCGCACTCTGCAGAGCAATGTCCGACATGGGATGGGGTTGCCAGCTCTCGACGTAGTCTCCGTCGGCCTGGCGGTGCCCGATCGGCGCACAAAAACTCGTCTCGATCTCACCGTTCTCGCCCGGCGCCCTGACCGTCAAAAGCGTTATTTCGTAATCGAAGTCGACGAATCCCTCGACTATCACGCGGTTATTGCTTACCCGACTGCCTACCATCGCGTAGTCCCACGCGCCGCGTACCTCTTCCGGCCCGTCCAGCTTGCTCTGTCCCTTGCCGGAGCTGCTCATCAGAGGCTTCACCACACACGGGTAGCCGATACCGGCGTCAATCGCGGCCTGAAGCTCGTCGAGTGATCCGCAGAATCGGTAAGGGCTGGTGGGCAATCCGAGTGTCTCCGCCGCGAGCGTCCGGATGCCCTCGCGGTCCATCGTGAGCCGCGCGGCACGGGCTGTCGGGATCACGCGCACCACGCCCTCGGCCTCCAGCGCCTCCAGCGTCGGGGTCGCGATCGCCTCGATCTCGGGCACCACGAGATCGGGCTTCTCGGCCTCGATCAATGCACGCAGCTGCTCCGGATCGGACATCGAGATGACGCGCGCATGGTGGGCAACTTGGTGGCCGGGCGCGTTCTGGTAGCGGTCGACGGCGATGGTCTCGACACCCAGACGTTGCAGGGCGATCAGCACCTCGCGGCCGAGCTCGCCCGAGCCGAGCAGCATGACCCGCGTTGCACGCGGTGACAGGGGAGTTCCGATAGTGGTCATTGCGACGGAATTCTAGTGTCGCCGAGACCGAGGTTATGGCGGGAATGTGCGAGACGAACTCGCCACAACCTCGGGTCTCGACGTTGACGGGCTTGTTAGGCGAGCCGCTCGATGACCATCGCCATACCCTGGCCGCCGCCGACGCACATCGTCTCGACACCGAAGGTCTTGTCGTAGGTGGTCAGGTTGTTCAGCAGGGTGGCGGTGATGCGGGCACCGGTCATACCGAACGGGTGACCCAAGGCGATCGCACCGCCGGAGACGTTGAGCTTGTCCTCTTCGATACCGAGCTCGCGAGCCGAGCCCAAGACCTGCACCGCGAACGCCTCGTTGATTTCGAACAGGTCGATATCACCGATGGACTTGCCGGCGTGCGCCAGCGCGCGCTTGACGGCCTCGATCGGGCCCAGGCCCATGATCTCCGGCGACAGGCCGGACACACCGGTGGACACGATGCGCGCGAGCGGGGTCAGACCCAGCTCCTTGGCGCGGGTGTCGCTCATGACGATCAGCGCCGCAGCACCGTCGTTGAGCGGGCAGGCGTTACCGGCGGTGATGGTGCCGTTGGGGCGGAATACCGGCTTCAGCTGGCTGATCGCCTCGTAGGTGGTACCGGCACGCGGGCCGTCATCCTTGGATACGACGGTGCCGTCGGCCAGAGTCACCGGAGTGATCTCACGCTCGAAAAAGCCGTCGGCAATGGCCTTTTCGGCCCGGTTCTGGCTGCGCACGCCCCAGTGGTCCTGGTCCTCACGGCTGATGCCGGTGTGCAGCGCGACGTTCTCGCCGGTCTGGCCCATCGCGATGTACACGTCGGGGATCAGGCCATCGTTGCGCGGGTCATGCCATTCGGTGGCACCCTGCGCTGCCTCGGCACCGCGCGCCTGCGCGTCGTCGTACAGCGGGTTCTTGCTGTCAGGGTAGCCGTCCGGGGTGCCCTTGGCGAAACGCGAAACCGTTTCCACGCCAGCGGAAATGAAGGCATGGCCCTCGCCGGCCTTGATGGCGTGGAATGCCATACGGGTGGTCTGCAGCGAAGACGAGCAGTAGCGGTTGACGGTGGTGCCGGGCAGGAAGTCGTAGCCCAACTGCACTGCAACGGTGCGACCGATGTTGAAACCGGCCTCACCGCCGGGCTGCCCGCAGCCCAGCATCAGGTCGTCAATGCTCTTGGGATCCAGCGCGGGCACCTTGTCGAGGGCGGCGCGCACCATCTGGGCAGCCAGATCATCCGGCCGCATGCTTACCAGCGAGCCCTTGCCGGCGCGCCCGATCGGGGAGCGGGCAAGGGAAACAATCACGGCTTCGGGCATGAAAACTCCTGAGATGGGGGAATTGATACTGGTTCTACTCCCCGCGAATCTAATGCAGCGACGCAACGGCCTGATTATCGGGCTGGACAGCGGGCTCGCTGGTGGCCAAGGCCATCTCCGTGACGTTGCGCCGCCAGATCCGTCCCAGGACGCGCATCCGGGCGCTGATGGTCTGCGACTCCGCGGCGGCGGACACCCACGGCAAATCCGGGATCGGGCCACCCGTCCATTCGCCGAGCGCGTACGCGACGGCCGGTAGCAACAGCCGCGCTGCCAGCGCATATCCGGCGGCCGAGGGGTGGTAGTGATCGTCGGCGAACATCTCCTCGGGTGCCTGCAGAAACTCCGGTGACAACAGGTCGGCAAGCGGAACCGGAACGCCACCGCCGGCCCGCACCGCCGCTGCCTGGAAGTGGGCTAATCGCAGGCCGCGCGAGCGCACCACCGCCCGCAGCGGCTGCGGTATGGCGGTGATCACGCCGAAGTCGGGGCAGGTACCCACCACCACGGCCGATCCGGCCGCGCGTAGACGCTGTACCGCATCGCCCAGTCGCTGTGCGGATGCCCGCACCGCATTGAGCGAGGTCACGTCGTTCGCGCCGACCATGATCACAGCCGCGTCCGGTGGTGGGCCGATGATCGACATGGCATCGATCTGCGCGGCCAATCCCTTGGACGTTGCGCCCGATATCGCCTTGGTGGACAAACGGATTCGCTTCCCCGACTCTTCGGCCAGCCCGCGTGCCAGCAGCACTCCGGGCACCTCGTCGGGTACGTGGCAGCCATAGCCGGTGGCGGTAGAGTCGCCGAAGATCGCCAGGTGCAGGTCGAACTCCACGCCGCGGCTGTATTTGGCCACCGGTCCGCCGCCACGCACGTACACGCCGTCGGCGACCGGGGGAGCGTCGTGAGTCTTCGGGACCACCCGACGAACCTGCCTGGCCTGCGCGTTCAGGAAGCTGTAGGCGCCCCAGCCGGCGGTACCCATCGCCGCCCCCGCGGCCCCAGTGCTCAGGGCTGCCCAGATCGTGCGCCGCCGTTCGGCGAGGATGCTCACGGAGGCTATTTTCACGGACAGCGACACACCGCGCCAGTCCTCTGACCAGCATTACGGGAAATGAGGCGATGCCGATGCGGTATCGAAAGCGGTTTGTTGCCTGTTGATGGGTATAGTCCATCGGGCGCTAGCTGCCAGCTAGCAGTCTGAGTAAACGCAGGACACTGGCAAGGCAAAGGAGCCTGAACAGATGACCGCACCGAAATACGCGGACGGGCACGCCCCGAATTCCCGGAGTGCCCTGAATACGCTGGTCCGCAGCCTTCCGATGAGTGACGGCACCGCCGTCGAGGTGATCGAAGACGCGGCGAGTCTGGCCGGGCGGTTACTCGGATTCGGCGTCCGAATGACGGTGCGCACGGTCTTGCAGATCGGCAGTCACGCCCCCACGCTTCCCTATCCGTTCGGAATCCTCGAAGAGCTCGGCCGAGTCATGGTTCCCCCGCGCGGCACGGTCAAGGCGACCGTCACGCTGCCCAATACCAATGCCCGTCTGGTTCGCGCCAAGGGCGTCGGGCCCGTGGACGGCACCGGACGTGTGGTGCTGTACCTGCATGGTGGCGCCTTCATCGTCGGCGGCCCAAACACCCACAGCGCCATGGTGTCCACGATTTCCAAGCATGCCGATGCGCCCTGTCTGATAGTCGACTATCGGATGCCTCCCAAGGCCTCACTGGATCAGGCCGTCGACGACTGCGTCGACGGATACCGATGGCTGCGTGCTCAGGGATATGCCGCGGATCAGATTGTGCTGGCAGGCGATTCGGCCGGTGGTTTCCTCTCGGTGGCAGTGACCGACCGCATTCTGTCCGAGGACGGCGAGGCGCCTGCCGCGCTGGCGCTGATCTCACCGCTCATCGAACTGGATCCCGCGCCCAAGGTGGCGTACGAGAACGCCAAGACCGATGTCATGTTGCCGCCCAGCTGCTTTGAGGCGCTGCAGAAGATCCTCACCAAGGCTGGCGGAGGAATCCCGCCGAAGGAGATCATCGACAAGATCGACGGCCGGATGCCGCAGACGCTGGTGCACTGCTCCGGGTCGGAAGTGCTGTTGTACGACGCCCGGCTGTTGGGGCAGCGGCTCGCGGAGCAGGGCGTGCCGGTGGAGATCAAGATCTGGCCCGGCCAGATGCACGTCTTCCAGGTGGCCACGAAAATCGTGCCCGAGGCGAAGACTTCCCTTGCACAGATCGGCCAGTACATCCGCGATGCGGTCCCCGAGACTTCCTCGGCCGAGTTCGTCGCACCGGCGGCAGTCTGATCCCGCTGGCAGGTCCTCTGTGCGCGGACCGGTCACCGGTCTAATAGCGTTACCGGCATGCGCATCGCCCAGCATGTCTCGGATCTGATCGGCAACACCCCCCTCGTCCGGCTCAACTCGGTGGTGCCCCCCGGCTGTGGGGTGGTGGCCGCCAAGATCGAGTACCTCAATCCCGGTGGCAGCTCCAAGGACCGCATCGCCGTCAAGATGATCGAGGCCGCCGAGGAGGCGGGGCTGCTCAAGCCGGGCGGCACCATCGTCGAACCCACCTCGGGTAACACCGGCGTCGGCCTTGCGCTGGTCGCCCAGCGCAAGGGATACCACTGCGTGTTCGTATGCCCCGACAAGGTCAGCGAGGACAAGCGGAATGTCTTGCGGGCCTACGGCGCCGAGGTCGTCGTGTGCCCCACCGCGGTGCCGCCGGAGCATCCGGACAGCTACTACAACGTCTCCGATCGCCTGGTGCGCGAGATCGAGGGTGCCTGGAAGCCCGACCAGTATTCCAACCCGAACGGTCCCGCCAGCCACTACGAGACCACCGGCCCGGAGATCTGGGCCGACACCGACGGCAAGGTCACCCATTTCGTTGCCGGAGTGGGAACCGGCGGCACCATCACCGGCGCGGGCCGGTACCTCAAGGAAGTCTCGCGCGGTCGCGCGACAGGTGAGGTGAAGATCGTCGGCGCCGACCCCGAAGGGTCCGTTTACTCCGGTGGCACGGGCCGTCCGTACCTCGTTGAGGGTGTGGGAGAGGACTTTTGGCCCACCGCCTACGACCCCAGCGTGGTCGACGAGGTCATCGCGGTATCCGATGCCGACTCGTTCGATATGACTCGGCGCCTGGCCCGTGAAGACGGATTGCTGGTCGGCGGATCCTGCGGGATGGCGGTCGTGGCGGCAATCCGGTTGGCGGAGCGAGTCGGCCCCGATGCAGTGATCGTGGTGCTATTGCCCGACGGTGGCCGCGGCTACCTATCCAAGGTGTTCAACGACGGCTGGATGTCCTCGTACGGGTTCCTGCGCAGCCGTCTGGATGGCAGCACTCCGGAGCCGACGTTGGGTGATGTGTTGCGTGGAAAGTCGGGTGCGCTACCGGATTTGGTGCATACCCATCCCTCGGAAACGGTCCGCGACGCCATCGAGATCCTGCGCGAGTACGGGGTTTCGCAGATGCCCGTTGTCGGCGCCGAACCCCCCGTTATGGCCGGAGAGGTCGCTGGCTCGGTCTCCGAGAGAGAGTTGCTGTCGGCGGTATTTGAGGGTCGGGCGCAACTCGCTGACGCCGTGTCCCAACACATGAGCCCGCCGTTGCCGCTGGTGGGTGCCGGCGAGCCGCTGAGCACCGCGGGGTCGATGCTGCGCGATACCGACGCGGTGATGGTCGTCGACGAGGGCAAGCCCGTCGGTGTCATTACCCGTCATGACCTGCTTGGATTCGTCTCCTCGGGGAGTAGTGTCCGGCACTGAAAATGTCGCCCGATGGTTTGGCGGAAGTCAACCTGTGGAAACACTGAAAGCGTAATGTCCTCTGTTGCTCGACGCTGATGCGTGCCATACGAACTGGAGGACTACCGTGACCGAAGTTCCACCACCCCCGCCGCACGATCCGGGTGCTTATCCGCAGCCTCCCGCCGGGCCGCCCGCCTTGCCGGGCAGTAGCTTTGACGTCTGGATTCGGCGCGTTGGCGCAATGATCATCGATCTCATTCCGTACGCGATCCTCGTCGGGATCGGCCAATTAATCGCGGGTGCCACGATGTCGGCGCCCACCGAATGTGTGGGTGAGACGTACGGTGACCCGCTGAACGGCGGCGGGATGACGTATGCGACGTGTAGCGCCGGTTACTCCGGCGTGGGTTATGCCGCACTGTTTGTGTTCTGGCTCCTGGGCATCGGGTGGCTCGTCTGGACCTGGGGCCTGAAGCAGGGCACCACGGGCTCCAGCATCGGCAAGGGCCTGCTCGGTATCAAGGTGGTCGGTGAGCTCACCGGCCAGCCGATCGGGTTTGGCATGTCCGTCGTCCGGTCCATCGCGCACGCACTCGACTACATCATCTGTCTTATCGGCTTCCTGCTGCCGCTGTTCACCGCGAAGCGGCAGACGATCGCCGACATGCTACTGAAAACCGTCGTCGTCCCCAAGTAGAAGTAACACGTCAGGCGGCGCTGGGCTGTCTCACCCCCACCGGTCCGGTATAGGCTCGGATCCGATGAGTGAGCAGCGCAGCGCCGCCGACGCGTCTCGGTGGCAAGGGTTTTCCACAAGAGCCATCCACGGCGGTTTCCATGCCGATCCGCAGACTGGTGCGGTCAACGTGCCGATCTACGCCAGTTCGACGTTCGCCCAGGACGGGGTCGGCCAGCTGCGCGGCGGTTTCGAGTACGCCCGCACCGGTAATCCCACCCGTGCGGTCCTCGAATCCTCGCTGGCGGCACTGGAAGAGGCCCACTTCGGGAGGGCATTCGCCTCCGGGATGGCTGCTACCGATTGCGTGCTCCGCGCTCTGCTGCGCGGCGGCGATCACCTGGTCATCCCCAACGATGCCTACGGCGGCACGTTCCGGCTGATCGACAAGGTGTTCTCGCAGTGGGGGATTAGTCATACTCCGGTGCCGGTGGCGGATGTCGACGCCATTCGTGCGGCGATAACTGCCAGCACCAAGCTGATCTGGCTGGAGACGCCTACCAATCCGCTGTTGAGCATCGCCGATATCGCGGCCGTCGCTCAGGTGGCGAATGAACATTCCGTGAAGCTCTTGGTGGACAACACCTTCGCGTCGCCCGCGCTGCAGCAGCCAATCAAACTCGGCGCCGATATCGCTCTGCACTCCACCACCAAATACATTGGCGGACACTCCGATGTAGTGGGTGGTGCATTGCTCACCAACGACGAGGAGCTGGACACCGCATTCGCGTTCCTGCAGAACGGCGCGGGCGCCGTGCCGGGCCCGTTCGATGCGTACCTGACCTACCGGGGCATCAAGACATTGGCGTTGCGCATGCAGCGGCATAGCGAGAACGCTCAGGCGATCGCCGAGTTCCTGACGGGCCATTCCGCCGTCGCGCAAACCATCTATCCCGGCCTGGACAGTCATCCCGGGCATGCGGTCGCCGCCAAGCAGATGCGCGGGTTCGGCGGGATGATCAGCATACGGCTGGCCGGAGGACGCCAGGCCGCACTCGACTTGTGCTCGCGAACAGAGCTTTTCATTCTGGCTGAGTCATTGGGCGGCGTCGAATCACTCATCGAACATCCCGGTGCCATGACGCACGCGTCGACGGCCGGGTCACTGTTGGAGGTACCCGAGGATTTGGTGCGGCTGTCCGTGGGTATCGAAGAGGTCGGGGACCTGATCGGTGACCTCGAACAGGCCTTGCGCTAGCTCATCGAATGCAAGGCCGCGGAGACCACTGCGGCCGTCACCGCCAGGTTGACCGCCGGACCGCGATCGTCGCGGGTCTGGGCGGCCCAGCCGCCGTCGGCGATCGTCTGAGACCACCGGGACACCTGCTGCTTGCCGACCGGGTCGAGACTTAATATCGCATCGAATCCGTTGATCCCGTGCAGCACCGCGATGATGGCTGCGGTGCGTGGTGCGGGCGGGGCATCCTGGAACAACACATCGGTGACACCCTGGCGCACCGCGTTTGCGCGGGCAATATTGGTCACCGGCCAGTACTTCTCGGGGAACAGCCCATTGCCTGTGCGCACCGCGCGGATATGGCCGGTCATCTCCAGCCTGTGCAGCATCTGGGAGTCCACGCCGCGGCGCACTTTGGCGATCGCCTCGGCCGGACTCATTGGTCGCCTTCGCAGCCGGTCTATCGCGCGATCGAGCACCGGATCGCCGGTGTACGGCATATTGAGCACGAGCAGATGACCTGCCTTCGCCGGTTCACCTTGCGTGGCCGGCCGAATACGTTGTGCCAGAGCGAGATCCAGCACGATTGCGGCGGCGAGCGCTTTGGACCGCCTGTTCTTTTCCAGCAGCGGGCGCCCGGTGGCATTGTTCAGCAACAGAAGCAGGAGGTCTTCTGCAATCTGCGGCATGAGGGGACAATAGCGGCAGAACTGGTGACATGATGCCTGGCATGTCCATTCAGTCAACAGGACCGACAGGGTTAGTGACGGTCGAGGAGATCCAGGAGGTGGCCGAGCGCCTCGCTCCGGTGATGCGGCGCACGCCGATGGTTGCCTTTCGCGCATTGAGTGAACGCTGCGGGCACGAGGTGCGGCTTAAATGCGAAAACTTGCAACGCACAGGGTCTTTCAAACCGCGTGGCGCATACAACCGGATCAGCCGGTTGCCCAATGACCAGCGGGTGAATGGTGTGGTGGCTGCCAGCGCGGGTAATCACGCCCAGGGGGTGGCCTGGGCGGCGACCACGTTGGGCATCCCGTCGACGGTGTTTATGCCGGTGGGGGCGGCGCTGCCGAAGATTGTCGCCACCCGCGCCTACGGCGCCACCGTGCACCTGACCGGCACCACCATCGACGACGCCCTGCTGGCCGCCACGGAGTTCGCCACGAACACCGGTGCGGTGCTCATTCACCCCTTCGATCACCGTGATGTCGTCGCGGGGCAGGCCACTGTCGGGCTGGAGATCCTGGAGCAGCTTCCCGAGGTGGGGACCATCGTGGTGCCGGCGGGTGGCGGCGGCCTCGTCGCGGGAATCGCGGCGGTGGTCAAGGCGGCCCGGCCGCAGGTGCGGATCGTCGCGGTGCAGGCCGCGGGCGCGGCCGCCTGGCAGGCGTCGCTGAAGGCCGGACATCCAGTGGCGCTGGAATCCATGGACACCATGGCCGACGGGATCGCGGTCGGTAAGCCGGGAGCGGTGCCGTTCGAGCATGTCGTCGCACTGGTTGATGAGGTCGTAACGGTCAGCGAGGAGGCGCTGTCGCGCGCGCTGCTCTTGTGCCTGGAGCGGGCCAAGCTGGTGGTGGAACCCGCCGGTGCCGCGGCAGTGGCCGCGTTACTCACGCTGCCCGCCGAGGAGCTAAGGCTCACCGGCCAGGTATGTGCGGTGCTTTCGGGCGGCAACATCGATCCGCTGCTGCTCACTCACGTCATCACGCACGGTCTGCGTGCGGCGGGGCGCTATCTGACGGTGCGGGTGACCGTCGCCGACGCACCGGGTGGCCTCTCGGGCCTCCTCGATGTTTTCCGCGCTTCAGGGGCCAGCGTCGTCGACGTCACGCATTGGCGGAACAGCGAGCGACTGCGTCTGGGCGAGGTGGATGTGCTGGCGACAGTGGAAACACGGGGGCCGGAACACCGTCAGGCCGTCCTCGACGCAATCGTCGCGGCCGGCCTGACGGTTCAAGAAGAGCGGTAGAGATGCGTCG
>JBOGDC010000003.1:0-117424 GCA_050701835.1 Mycobacterium sp.
TCGGCAGCAGGTCGTCAATTCCTGCGAGAACCGCCTGAATCTCGTCCCGCTGTTCGGTCGTCGTCACTGCATTTCCTCCACTGCTGTAGTTAGCATCAGTCGGCACAAACTAGGGCTAGTAGTTCGCAACACTCGCTGTACACCCTCGGTGGCAGCACGTGTTCCCTGCTGAGACTAGAACACGTTTCGATCTGTGTCGACATCGCCTCGCCTACCCCAGGAAGGCGGGCTCATCTGGAACGAAGCGACAACGGTGTTGTAGGGCCAAAGGTCAATTCTGTAACCTGTTCTAGTTCGGTTCTCGTGAGACTGGACCGGACGAAGCCAACGACGGAGGAAATACACGTGACGGACGTACCGCTCGGTAAGCACGTCCTCGAAGTGCGCATCGCCGAAGTGATCGACGAGACGGCTGACTCCAGGTCCCTGGTCTTCGATATCCCTAAGGAAGCCGCCGACAAGTTCACCTACGCGCCCGGTCAGTACCTCACACTGCGTATTCCTTCGGACCGCACCGGATCGGTGGCGCGCTGCTACTCACTGTCCAGCTCACCGCATATCGACGACCGTTTGACGGTCACGATCAAGCGCACGGTCGACGGGTACGGGTCCAACTGGATCTGCGATAACGCACACGCCGGTATGCACATGCACGTCCTGGCACCGTCCGGAGTGTTCGTCCCGAAGGACCTCGGCCGCGACTTCCTCCTCATGGCCGCGGGTAGCGGTATTACCCCCATGATGGCGATCTGCAAGTCCGCGCTCTCGCAGGGCAGCGGCAAGGTGGTGCTCGTCTACGCCAATCGCAACGAGAAGTCGGTGATATTCGGGTCGGCGCTACGCGAGCTCGCCGCCGCGTACCCGGACCGGCTGACCGTCATCCACTGGCTCGAATCGGTGCAAGGGCTACCCTCGCAACAATCACTGGCGACCTTGGCCGCACCGTTCGTCGGACATGAGGCCTTCATCTGCGGGCCCGGACCCTTCATGGACGCCTCCGAAGCCGCCCTCAAGGGCAACGGTATGTCCGATGATCGCGTACATGTCGAGGTCTTCCGCTCGCTGGAAAGCGATCCGTTCGCCGAGGTCGTCCTCGCCGAGCCCTCGGACGACGACGAACCCCCGGCCAACGCCACCGTGGAACTCGACGGGGAGACGCACACGGTCAGCTGGCCACGCAGCACCGTGCTGCTCGACGTGCTACTTGCCAAGGGACTGGACGCGCCGTTCTCCTGCCGCGAGGGGCACTGCATGACATGTGCCTGCATCCTCAAGGACGGCAAGGTCCGCATGCTCGTCAACGACGCCTTGTCCCAGAACGACATCGACGACGGGTACATCCTGGCGTGCCAGGCAGTTCCGGAGACCGACGATGTCAACGTCACCTTCGATGAGTGAACGCCAGGTTCAGAAAAAAGATCTCGGTGCCACTACCCGACCGGGCCGATACGATTCCGACATCATGAAGTCCCTGAAACCGGCGCTGGCCGCCGCATCACTGGTGGTCACCTCGCTGGTTTTCCCCGGTACCGCCGCCGCCGAGGTCAAAACCACCGACGTCAGCACTCCGGTCGACGATGGTCGACAGCTGGAGGTGCACACCACCGCCGACTGCCGCAAAGCCGAAGGGCAGTGTTACTACACCTCCAGTTTCAATCTGCGGACCCCCAATGGGATCGAGGGATTCGGCGGCGACCTGTGGGCTAAACAGACCACCGAGCTACGCACCTCCGACCGGATGAACTACCTATGGGTGCAGTGGGCCGACAACCCGAACACCGTTGAGCACAACGGCGGTAGCACCTGGCTGCTCACCACCGTCTACTTCGGGGGAGGCGACACCGACCGCTTCCGCATCACCGGAACCACCCAACCCACCGATTGGGCGACCGGGCAACCCAAGCTCGACGCCGACTACATCGTGTGCAGCCACGTCGAGGCCAGTATCGGTGGCCGCAGCGTGATTTCACCCGATGCCTGCGCGCAGGCCCGCTTCAGCTAGCCGTCAGCGCGGCAAACCGAGTAGCCGCTCCCCCGCCACATTGAGCAGGATCTGGGTGGTGCCTCCGGCGATCGAGAGACACCGGTCCCGCATGAACAGCCACATCTCGTGCGACTCGATCGCTCCATGGGAATCGACGTAGTCGAGGATGTGCTCCGAGAGCCCCTGACGATGACGCACCCCGACGAGCTTGCGCACACTTGAGGCGGCGCCCGGGTCCTGGCCACCGATGGCGCGCAGCGCGGTGCGCAGATCCAGCAGCGCACCCGTTTGCGCCGAGCACACAAAGGAACCGAGCGTATCTAGTTGCGCCGCATCCAATTCGGTGTCCGCAACCAAAGCGAGCAGCGACTCCATGGCCTCGTCGAGGGTGCCCCCGCCGGCCATTGCGACCCGCTCGTTGGCCAGTGTGGTGCGGGCCAGCCGCCACCCGTCGTCCACCGAACCGACCACATTCTCGTCGGGAATGAGCACGCCATCGAGGAACACCTCGTTGAACATCTCGTCGCCGGTGATCTCACGCAGCGGTCGCACGGTGATCCCCGGTGTCCTCATATCGAGTAAGAAGTAGGTGATGCCCTTGTGCTTAGCCACATCCGGATTGGTGCGGGCCAAGCAGATGGCCCAGTCGGCAACCTGCGCCTTGGAGTTCCACACCTTCTGCCCGTCCAGCTTCCACCCGCCGTCGACCCGGGTTGCCTTGGTGCGCAACGCCGCAAGGTCACTGCCGGCACCAGGCTCGGAGAACAGCTGGCACCATTCGATCTCACCTCGAAGGGTAGGTGCAACGAATTGTGCTATCTGCTCCGGAGTTCCGTGCTCGAGGATGGTGGGGGCCGCCCACCAACCGATGACGAGATCGGGGCGGGTGACACCTGCCGCATGCAGCTCCTGATCGATAAGCAGCTGCTGCGCGGCACCCGCACCCACTCCGTACGGTGCGGGCCAGTGCGGAGCCAAATATCCGCTCTCGGCCAGCCGAACCTGACGCTCGTCCATTGGCGCCGAGACGATTTCGGCAACAGCCGCGGCGACCTGCGCACGCTGAGCCTCGACCTCGCCGAGATCGATGGTCAGCGACCGCCGGGTTCCCGCGAGCGTCAGCGCGGCGGCCTTACGCCGCCACACTGCGGGCTTGCCCAGGAAGGATTGGAGTGTGTACGCCCGCCTCAGGTACAGATGCGCGTCGTGCTCCCAGGTAAATCCGATACCACCGAGAATTTGGATGCAGTCCTTCGCGTTGGCCGTTGCAGCATCGACCGCTACCGCCGCCGCAACGGCGGCAGCCAGCGAAAGCTGCTGAGAATCAGTGCTATCGGCCGGGCCGGCCGCCAACGCATCCTGCGCACACCCGGCGGCGTCCCACACCGCCACGTCGGCCTGCTCCACCCGACACAGCATTTCCGCGCACATGTGCTTGATGGCCTGGAAGCTGCCGATCTGCTTGCCGAACTGCTCGCGCACCTTGGCGTACCCGACCGCGGTCTGCAGCGCCCACCGTGCCACACCCACCGCCTCCGCCGACAGCGTCACCGCCGCCAGATCGGCGACCAACGCGGTAGGCAAGCTCACCGGGTGCGCCACCGCGCCCTGCACGGTGACCGATACCCACGGGCGCGAGAAGTCGTTTGCCTTCTTCACGTTCACCTCGACACCGCTGCCCGCACAGTCGACCAGCACCCAACCCTCGGGTCCCGGGGCTAACAACACGCCGTCAGCGGTGCCGCCGAGCACCGCGGGCAACACGCCCGAGGCCAGCCCGTCGGCGACGGTCAGGTTCCCGACGAGGGCCAGGCCTGCCGTGCGCTCCCCGGCAGCCAGCGCGGCGACCAACTCCTGGACTGATTCGGACACCCCGTCGAATGCGAGCACGACCGCGGCCAATGCACTCGTCGCCACCGGACCCGGCACCAAGGAGGCCGCAGCCTCTTGAACCATGGCGATCATGTCGTCGAATCCGGCTCCCGAACCTCCGGCGGCCTCCGGCACAGCGACACCGAAAATGCCCAGCTCAGCGAGCCCGGCGTAGGCGGGACCCCATTCACCGGGCTGGGTCTCCATCTTGCGGACCGACTCGATGACCGCCGCGCTCTTGGCCCACTGACGGACCGCGTCCCGCGCGGCTTCCTGGACATCGGACGACACAGATTCTCCTCGGCTTGATTCGGGGGTACACCCGACTAGAACGTGTTCTAATATCGTGATTGAGTTCAGTGTAGTAGGAACGCATTCAGGCTGTACAGAGCACTACCCGCAGGCCAGGGAGACCTGAAACGGGCGGCAGGCATCCGTATAGTCGTGCGCTGAAACGCTCGCGCGGCAGTGCGGGATTCAAGACGCGCGGGATTGAGCACAGGGAGTACAGACGCAATGGCAACGCCTCGGGTATCTAGCGCATCGGACACCGCGCAGTCGGGTGGCGGTGACACCGACGCGACGAATCAAACTGCCGCCGTCTCAGCGCTCTCGGACGACGACCTCGGTTCGACCGCACAGCGTGAGCGGCGCAAGCGCATCCTCGACGCCACCTTGGCCATCGCATCCAAGGGCGGTTACGAGGCGGTCCAGATGCGCACCGTGGCCGAGCGCGCCGATGTCGCTGTCGGCACCCTCTACCGCTACTTCCCTTCCAAGGTCCACCTGCTGGTCTCCGCCTTGGAACGCGAGTTCGAACAAATCGACGCGAGAACAGATCGCAATACCGTCAACGGCAACACCCCCTACGAACGCCTGCACACGGCAATCACCCGCCTGAACCGCAATATGCAGCGCAATCCATTGCTCACCGAGGCGATGACGCGCGCATTGGTCTTCGCCGACGCTTCCGCCGCCGGTGAGGTTGATCACGTGGGCCGGCTGATGGACGGCATCTTCGCCCGCGCGATGGCCGGTGACGACGACCCTTCCGAGGCACAATTCCACATCGCCCGCGTCATCTCAGATGTCTGGACTTCCAACATGATTGCCTGGTTGACGCGTCGCGCATCCGCGACCGACGTCAGCCACCGCCTCGACCGAACCGTCAGGCTATTGCTCGGCCTTACATAATTTCTCGGGGCGCCGAGGCCCCCGCTGCCCGGGCGGGAACAGGTAGCGGACGTAGACTTTCGACCTGTGGTGAGTGCGCAAGATCTGCCCGTCGAATTGCGCCGGGCTCTTTCCGAGGTCGCCCGTACACCCCGGCTGCTGGTGGCTTCCGACTATGACGGAACGATCGCCCCGCTGGTCAACAACCCCGATGACGCGAGACCGCACCCCGAATCGACCACGGCATTACGCGGACTGGCCGGGCTGCCGTCAACGACTTCGGCGCTGATCTCCGGACGTGCGCTGCGCGACCTGGCGACCCTGTCTCGGCTGCCCTCCGAGGTGCATCTCGTCGGGAGTCACGGCTCGGAATTCGACGCCGGGTTCGTACACGCCATCGACGGAGACGCCAAGGCGCTACTGAAGACCATCGCCAGCAGGTTATCGGCCATCGCCGCCGAGTACGCCGGGGTGGCGATCGAGCTGAAACCGGCCAGTGTCGCGCTGCATGTGCGCAATGCCACCCAAGAGGACGGCGATGCCGCGTTGACGCAGGCACTCTCGGTGGCCAACGGTTGGGGCGCGCAGGTCACCGAGGGCAAGAAGGTTCTCGAGTTCGCCGTCATCCCCACCGACAAGGGCCAAGCCCTCGACATTCTGCGACACCAGGAGGGCGCGACCGCCGCCGTGTTCTTCGGCGACGACGTCACCGACGAAAAGGTCTTCACGCGATTGCACGGCCCGGATCTGGGGATCAAGGTGGGCGACGGCGATACCCTCGCCGGATATCGCATCCCGGACACCGAATCGGTGGGCACCGCGTTGGCTTATCTGCTGGAGGAGCGCCGCACCTGGCTGCTCGGCGGACACGCCACACCCATCGAGCGTCTCACCATGCTTGCCAATTCGCGCACCATCGCGCTGGTGACGCCCACCGGCGGCATCACCTGGATGTGCCATCCCGAACCCGACTCGGCGGCAGTCTTCGCCCACCTCCTCGGCGGGGATGAGGCCGGACACTTCACGATTGGCCCCGCGCGGTCCGCGCTGCCACTCGGCCAGAAGTACATCGACAGCACCATGACCGTCGAAACACGTTGGGCCAGCCTGCAAGTCACCGACTACCTGGCGCCTGACGAGATCCCCGGACGGACCGATCTGATCCGAGTGGTCACCGGCGAGGCCGATGCCGTAGTCACCTTCGTCCCGCGTCCCGAGTTCGGCCAGGCTCCCGTACAGCTCGTGGCCGACGATGACGGCCTGCGGGTGCTAGGCACCAACGATCCGATGGTGCTGCGGGCCCCCGGCGTCACCTGGACAATCGGAGCCGACGACCAGACCGCCACCGCAACCATCAGTCCTGCCAATGGCCCGATAGTTCTCGAACTCCGCTGCGGCACCGAGGATCTGGCAGAGAGCCCGATTCCGGAGCCGGAGCTACGCGAACGGGCCGAATCATATTGGCGCGACTGGGCCCAGACGTTGACCCTCCCGGAACGCAAACCTGGTCTGATGAAGCGCTCGGCATTGACCCTACGCGGGCTGGTACACGCCGAGTCGGGTGCGATCCTTGCTGCCGCCACCACATCACTACCGGAAGACATTGGCGGCATTCGCAACTGGGACTACCGGTACTGCTGGCTGCGGGACGCGTCGATGACTGCCTCGGCACTGGTGGCGCTGGGATCACTGAGCGAGGCTGAGGGCCTGCTCAACTGGCTGCACCGCGTGCTGGAACACCTCCCCGGCCCCGATCGTCTGCACCCGCTCTACACCTTGGCCGGGACGGTGCTGCCACCCGAGGCCGTGATCGATTCGCTGCCCGGATACGCCGGCTCACGCCCCGTCCGCGTCGGCAACGCCGCCAATTCGCAAGTACAGCTGGATGTCTTCGGTCCGGTGGTGGAGCTGATCCACGACCTGGCCCACGCACGCAAGCGGCTCGAACACGCCAACCCGCTGACCGACGCCGACTGGAACCTGGTGTCCGACATGGTTCTTGCCGTCGAGCGCCGTTGGTACGAACCCGACCATGGGATCTGGGAGATTCGCGGCAATCCGCGGCACCACGTCTACTCCAAGGTGATGTGCTGGGTGACGGTGGACCGCGCGGTAAAGCTCGCCCAGGAATTCCAGCGTCAAGCACCGTCTTCTTGGACCGCGCTGCGCGACGAAATCGCCGCCGAGGTCATCGAGAAGGGCTGGAACGAATCGGTTAAGTCGTTCACCGCCGCCTATGACGGTACCGACCTGGACGCCGCCAGCCTGTACATCGGACTGTCCGGACTGATCGATCCCACCGACCCGCGGTTCAATGCAACTGTGATCGCCACCGAGGCCGAACTACGCAGCGGTGCAACGGTTTACCGTTATCACCGCGACGACGGCCTGCCCGGCGGCGAGGGTGGGTTCCACCTGTGCGCGGCGTGGCTGGTCGAGGCCTATCTGCTCATCGGCGCACGGTCCCAGGCCGAGCTGCTCTTCGACCAGCTGGTCAAGGCGACCGGACCCACGGGTCTGCTCTCCGAGGAGTACGACCCGGTGGCCGAACGTTCCCTGGGCAACCACCCGCAGGCGTACAGCCATATCGGGCTGCTGCGCTGCGCCCAGCTGCTGCAGAACTAGTTCGATCACTTCGCCCGCGAGATCGCCCCGGCGGGACTAGCGTCCGGGGTATCGACCGGGAGGTGCCCATGAAGCCCATGCAACGTCTCAGTTCAATGGCTTCGCAGCAGTTCGCGAAGGTCAACAAGGCATTGACAACACCCACCGGTCAGCTCACTCCGCACGCCATCGCCAAGCTCGTCACACCGAGCCGAAGCCTACGGTCGGCAGTCCGCAGCAAGATCGTCATGATCACCGGCGGGTCCTCGGGTATCGGCCAGGCAGCGGCGCTGCAGATCGGTGCCGCCGGGGGCACGGTCTTGCTGGTGGCCCGTTCCGAGGACAAGCTGCAGGAGACGGCCGCCCAGGTTCGTGGGGTCGGCGGCACGGCGCACGTGTTCCCTTGCGACCTCTCGGATATGGACGCAATAGACCGCATGGTCAAAGATGTGCTGGCCGCACACGGCAAGGTGGACATCCTCATCAACAACGCCGGCCGGTCGATCCGGCGCTCGCTGGCCCTGTCCTATGATCGGCCTCACGACTTCGAACGCACCATGCAGCTGAATTATTTTGCGCCCCTTCATCTCGTCCTTGGGTTCATGCCGGGTATGCGGGAACGCAAGTTCGGACACGTCATCAACATCTCATCCATCGGGGTGCAGACAAAGGTGCCACGGTTCGGTGCGTACATCGCCTCGAAGGCGGCATTGGACACCGTCTCGGATGCGTTCCAGGCCGAGACATCCGACGAGGGGCTGCGGTTCACCACCATTCACATGCCGCTGGTGCGCACCCCGATGATCGCGCCGACCACGCTGTATCAGAAATTCCCGGCGCTGACCCCGGACGAGGCGGGCCAGGTGATCACCAAGGCGATCACCGAGCGGCCGCGGCGGGTGGCCTCGGCCTTCGGACGGATCGCCTCATTCGCCGACTCGGTGACACCGGAAATCATGGATGCGGTGCGCAATCAGGGATACAAGATGTTCCCGGACTCCGATGCGGCCAAGGGCGTCAGAAACCTCAAGCCCGAGGAAGTGGACAGCGGACAGCAGATATTCATCGACGCCACGCCCGGGGTGCACTGGTGAGCCTGCCCAAGCCGGGCACCGCCGGCCCCGTCGTCATCACCGGAGCATCCTCGGGGATCGGCACCGAGCTCGCGTACGGGCTGGCCAAGCGCGGATACCCACTAGTCCTGGTGGCGCGGCGCAAGGACCGGATGGACAAGCTCGCCGACATCCTCAGCGCACGCCACCGCATCGAGGTCGACGTGCAGGCACTCGACCTTGGCACAGATTCCGGTCGCGTCGCGTTACGCGAGTGGATTGCCGTCAATCCCATTGCGGGATTGTGCAATTCCGCCGGATTCGGGACCAGCGGGACGTTCCACGAGTTACCGCTGGATCGCGAACGCGAGGAGATCGAGGTCAACGTCATCACGCTGGTCGAGCTGACCCACGCCGCAGTGGCCGGGATGGTAGGCCGGGGCACAGGGGCCGTTCTCAACATCGCCTCGGTCGCCGCGTTCCAGCCGATTCCGTATATGGCGACGTACGCAGCGACCAAAGCGTATGTGCAGTCCTTTTCCGAGGCGGTACACGAAGAGCTGCGGGGTACCGGTGTTTCCTGCACGGTGCTCTGTCCCGGGCCGGTGCCCACCGAGTGGGCCGAGATCGCGAGCGCTGAGCGATTCAGCGTGCCCGGGGTGCAAGTACCCCCAAAACAGGTCGCCGCCTCGGCGATCAAGGGCATGTTGCGCGGGAATCGGAGCGTGATTCCCGGAGCAGTCCCACAGGCGATGACCGTGGCGGGACGATTCGCGCCGCGATCTCTGCTGCTACCGGCGTTACGCGTCGCCTCCAACATCAGCGCGCGGTGACCTGCCGACCGATTCGTTTTGCGCTCACGGCATCCCATCCGTCATAATGAAAACCGTTTTCATTACTGGATGGCTGGAGGTCTGGGATGCTCGCTCGTCTGACGTTGGCGGTCGTAACTGTCGGAACGCTCGTTCTCACCGGCTGCGGCCATTCCACCGAGCGAACCGGCGAGCCCAACGTGGTGGCCTCCACCGATGTCTGGGCCTCGGTGGTCAAGGCGGTCGCCGGTGACCACGCGAAGGTCAGCGCGTTGGTAAGCGGTGCCAATATCGACCCGCATTCATTCGAGGTCACGCCGGCGGCGGCAGCACAGGTCCAAGACGCCACCCTGGTGGTGTACAACGGCGACAACTATGACCCGTACATCGACAAGCTCCTCAAGGACGGCCAGCCCCGAGTGAACGCGTACCAACTCTTGCCCGCGGACTCCGCCGACAAGAACGAACACGTGTTTTACAGTCTGAAAACCGCCGAGAACGTGGCCGACAAGGTCGCGGACGAGCTTGCCAAGGCCGATCCGGACGACGCGGATACCTACCGCGCGAATGCCAAAGCGTTTGGACAGCAGCTCGATTCCATCTCAGATCTCCAACATCAGATCGCCGACAAGGACCATGGCAAGGCGATCCTGGCGACCGAACCGGTGGCCAGCCACCTGATCTCCCATTGCGACCTCGTGGACCGTACCCCCCACGACTTCGCGGAAGCGGCCGAGAACGACCAAGACCCCTCCCCCGCGGACGTCGCCGCTGCACTAGACCTGATCAACACCAAACAGGTTTCCGCCCTGCTGTTCAACCCACAAACGGCCGGACCGGTCACCAACCGGATCAAGCAGGCCGCCGAATCCCATGGGGTTCCGGTGCTGACCGTGACCGAAACCCTGCCCGACGGCACCGACTACGTCACCTGGCAGCGCCGCACCACCGAACAGCTCGCCGCGGCTTTAGGATGAGCCGCGTGCACGAAGCCAGTGGACCAGCCATGATGGCCAGATGAGTGTCGCCACGCTGCACAATGCATCACTGAGCCGCGGCGGACGCATCCTCTGGGAGGGCCTTGACCTCACTGTAGAACCGGGCGAGTTCATCGCCGTCTTGGGCCCCAACGGTTCTGGAAAGACCTCGCTGCTACGGCTGCTACTGGGACAGGTTCCGCTCATCAAGGGCACCATGGCCGTCACCGATGATCTCGGATACGTCCCCCAGCACCGGCTCGCCGATAACGCGTTGATCCTGCGCGCAGCGGATTTAGTGGGCCTCGGGATCGACGGACACCGTTGGGGTTTGGCGGCATTGAATCCCATCGGCCGCGCCCGCCACCGCGCGGCAATCGATCTCGCGCTGGACCAGGTTGACGCGAGTCATTTGGCAACCAAGGCAGTCGCGTCACTGTCCGGTGGAGAGCTCCAACGGGTGCGCATCGCACAGGCATTGGCCGGCGATCCCGCACTCCTGCTCTGCGACGAGCCGCTACTGAACTTGGATCCGGCTAGCGCACAACAGATTTGCGCCCTACTCGACAAGCGACGGCGCAGTGCGGAAACCGCCGTGCTGTTCGTGACACACGAGATCAATCCGATCCTGCCGTATGTGGACCGGATCCTGTACCTGGTGGATGGGCGCTTCCGGATTGGCACCGTCGACGAGGTGATGACTACCGAGACATTGTCGGAGCTGTACCGCACCCAGATCGACGTGGTGAAAGTACGCGGGCAATACGTAGTGGTCGGAGAGGCCAACGAATGTGCGGAGCACGCGCATGAATGATCTCTTCAACTTCTCCCTCACCGCCGACCTGCTCGGGCGAGACTTCGTTCAGCAGGCGATCCTCGCGGCAGCCCTGCTGGGGCTCCTGGCGGGGCTCATCGGCCCGTTCGTGGTGATGCGGCAGATGTCCTTCGCGGTGCACGGTTCCAGCGAGCTATCGCTGACCGGTGCCGCGGCCGCGCTGCTGGCCGGCGCCAACGTCGGGACCGGTGCGCTCCTCGGAAGCGTGGTAGCGGCAATACTTTTCGGTGTCCTGGGACAGCGCACCAAGGATCGCGATTCCGCGATCGGCGTGGTCATGGCCTTCGGTCTCGGACTAGCAGTGCTGTTCATCCATCTGTATCCGGGACGCACCGGCACCAACTTCGCGCTGCTGACCGGGCAGATTGTGGGCGTCGGATACAGCGGGCTGCTGATGCTCGTCGTGGTGAGCATCGTGGTGGGCGCGGTACTCGCAGTCACCTACCGACCGATGCTATTCGCCACCGTCGATCCCGACGTCGCCGAGGCTCGTGGAGTCCCAGTGCGTGCCTTGGGGATTGTGTTCGCCGCACTCGTTGGACTCACCGCGGCACAGGGCGTGCAGATTGTCGGCGCGCTACTGGTGATGTCGTTGCTCATCACTCCCGCGGCGGCCGCCGCGCGCGTCACCTCGTCTCCGGCTCGTGCCATCGGATTGTCGATCGTCTTCGCTGAGATCGCCGCCGTCGGGGGGATCGTGCTGTCCTTGGCGCCGGGAGTGCCGATCTCGGTATTCGTCACCATGATCGCCGTCTCGATCTATCTGATCTGCCGCGTCGTCGGCCGGTATCGACAGGCCTGAGCGAGTTAGGCTCGCACGATGAGCCGCATCGACCTGAATGCCGATCTGGGTGAAGGTTTCGGTGCCTGGCACCTCGGCGACGACGAGGCCATGCTCGACGTAGTGACAAGCGCCAACCTCGCCTGCGGTTTTCATGCGGGCGACCCCGCAACGTTGCATCGCACCTGTCGCGCCACCGCACAACGCGGTATCCGTATCGGCGCACAGGTGGGCTATCGCGACCTCGCCGGATTCGGCCGCAGGTTCATCGATATCGCCCCTGGGGATCTGTATGCGGATGTGGTGTATCAAATCGGCGCGCTGGACGCGCTCGCTCGAACCGTCGGTTCATCGGTGACCTATGTGAAACCGCATGGAGCGCTGTACAACACCATCATCCGCCACGAGGCACAGGCGGATGCGGTGGCGCGGGCGGTGCGGGATGTCAACGCCGAACTTCCCGTGCTGACCCTGCCACACGGCGTATTCGGTGAGCGGGCAGGCGAATTGGGTCTTCGCGTAGTACCGGAGGCGTTCGCCGACAGGGGCTATCGCGACGACGGCACGCTGGTACCGCGCGGCGAGCCGGGAGCGGTGCTCGACGATCCCGCCGAGGTGGCGGCGCGTATCCCCGGGCTCAGCCGCACAGCCGAATCCATTTGCGTACACGGTGATACACCGGGGGCCGTGATGATTGCGCGGGCGGTACTCGCCGCACTGGCCGATAGCGGTATCGAGCTGGCCCCGTTCGTCTAACGGCGGTAAGCCGGGGGCAGCGGGAGTCCCTTGCCCGCCATTACCTCCCGCAAGGTGCTCGGGTAGTCAGTGATGATGCCATCTACCCCCAGGGCGATCTGCGCCCTCATAGCGGCGGAATCGTCGACGGTCCACGGAATGACCTTGAGGCCCACACCGTGTGCCCTGTCAACAAACTCCTTGTCGACCAATATGTATTCCGGCGACAGGATATCCGCGCCGACCAGTAGCGCCCCGGCGATCGGATCGCCCACGACAGCCGGATCGACACCGCCAAGCCACGGCGACCCTGGATACCAAGTGGTTTCGTCCCACAATGCCACGAGCGGGATACCGCGTTCGGCCCGACGGGTCATCGGCAGCGTCCGCCAATCGAAGCTCTGGATCTCCACCTTGTCGAGCTTTCCCGCGGTACGAACGGCGTCGAGAATGATGTCCACGAAGATCTGAGGATCCGCCGACCTCTCCGGCTCCGCCGCTTCCACCTTGGTCTCGATGTTGTACCGAACATTCGCGTGGTACGAGTCGGCGAGCGCGAAAACCTCTGGCAGTGTGGCGATCTTGTCGCCCTTAACCACCTCGGCCTTGGGAAAGTCCTTGAGCAGCTTGCCGCAGTCGAGGGTGTGCAGCTGCGGGTAGGTCAGGTCCTTGACCAGCTTGCCGACATAGGGGAACTGCGGATCACCGGATTTCACGGGTGTGGTGTCCGAGCATTTGGTGGGATCGATCAGCGGGTCATGCCAGACCATGGGCCTGCCGTCCTTGGAGATGACGATGTCCAGTTCCAGGGTGTCGACACCCAGCTCCAACGATTTAGCGAAGGCGCGCAACGATTCCTCTGTGGTCTCGCCGCGGCCGCCGCGGTGCGCCTGCAGATCGAACACCGCCGGGTCGGCATGGGCGACAGCGGCACTCGCCGCGATCGCGGTGGCTACGGCTAGGACGGCCACCAGACGCAACATGAGACTGACTGTAGAAGAGTCCACGTCGAAGCGCGCGCCGTGCCTAATCGCTAGGTGCAGCCGCTACCGCGCAGCTGGCTGAGGACAGCAGCAACAGCCAACTGCATATCCCCGGCCCTGTCGACAAAGCCATATGTGTCAGGGGAAGGAATCGCGGACGCCACATACGGGAAACCATCATCATCAGTAGTCATATGATAAATACCTTTGACCGACTGGTTCATATCTTGGACAGCGGAATCGAGCGCATTCACGGCATCGGTGAAACTCTTAGTGCCGATCGCGGCTTCATCTGCCCTCAAATCTGAAACATCGCGATTCGCCGCGATCGATGCATTATCGGTCAGCTGCATCTTTCCGCGCCCGGTAACGAAACTCTGCAACGCAGCGCGCATATTTTCGACCTCACCGCCGATAGCGTCACTGTGTTCCTGCGCAACGTCCAGCGCACGGCACGCAACCTTATTGCCGGAGGGAGCTGCATATGCCGGTTCCACCGCGAAAGCCCCGATTGCTACCGCAACCAGGCCTGAGGCCAGGAACCTACCGTATCGAGTACCACGCACGCTAGGCACACCCCTTAGCGCGAAGCTCGTTGAGGACGGCCGCGACAGCCAACTGCTTATCGCCCGCAGTATCGACAAATCCGTAGGTATCAGCCGACGGAATTGCCACGCCCGTGGCGCCGTATCCATAATTGCCGCCATACAGACCGTTCACAGACTGCGTCATATCCTGTGCAGCGGCTTCGAGCGCGTTGACCGCGTCGACCATGCCCTTATCGCCGATGCCGGCCGCGTCACCTTTCAAAGCCCTAATATCTCGATTCACCAAAATCGATGCATTATTTATCCCTTGAATCTTGCCACCCTGGACAAGAACATCCTGCAACGTCGTGCGCATATTGCCAATATCGTCGCCAATAGCATTGTTGTGTTGCTGGGCGGCATCGAGTGCACCGCACGCAACCTTTTCAACAGGGGGTATCGCAAACGCTGGCGCGGCGGAGACGAGCCCAACGCCAACCACCGTCATCGCACCCAAGATCAAGAACCCCACCGCTCGCACAATCTGCCTCCTGCTCGACCTCGGACAGCCTTTCACGCCTACCTACGAACAGGTTTGGCGATCGCTGCAAGATTCCTGAGCCAAGAGTAGACAACGTCGGCAGACAGGCGCCGCCCTCCGACTACACGTCACCCTTCGCGCGAGCGCTCATCGCCGCTGGATGCTCTTCGCGCGAGCGCTCATCGCCGCTGGCGCGCGATTTCTGCGAGCACCACACCCGCCGCCACCGAGGCGTTGAGCGATTCAACGGGCCCGGCCATCGGGATCGACACCACCGCATCGCAGGTCTTGCGAACCAGCTGGGACAGCCCCTTACCTTCCGAGCCAACGACGACGGCGATACCCCCCGCGCCGTCCAGATCGTCGAGCTCGGTGTCGCCACCGGCATCCAGTCCGACGATGGTGAGACCCTTGTCCTGCCAATCCTTCAGCGTACGTGTGAGATTCGTGGCCCGCGCGACTGGCAGCCGCGCGGCGGCACCAGCACTAGTGCGCCACGCGACGGCAGTCACCGATGCGCTGCGCCGCTGCGGAATGACCACACCATGCCCGCCAAAGGCTGCCACGGAGCGCACGATGGCGCCAAGATTGCGCGGATCCGTGATGTTGTCCAGGGCCACCAGCAGCGCGGGCTGTGCTTCCGCACGTGCGCGAGCCAGCAGATCGTCGGGATGCGCATAGCGGTACGGCGGAACCTGCAGGGCGAGACCCTGATGCAATCCGTTGGTGCTCATGCGGTCAAGGTCGCTGCGCGGCACCTCCAGGATCGAGATCCCGGCGTCCGCGGCCAGCTGCACCGATTCGGTCAACCGCTCGTCGTTATCGGCACCTACCGCCACGTACAAAGCGGTTGCCGGCACCCCCGTGCGCAGGCATTCCAACACCGGATTACGGCCCAACACGACCTCGGACTCGTCGCCCTGCTTGAGCCGCCGCTGCTTGGCATCGCTGGCTTTCCGTTGGGCGGCAGCACGTCTAGCAGCGGGATGCTTCGTCCGTTCTTCCGCGGGCGGTGTCGCCTTCTTGCCCTCCAGACCGCGACGGCCCCCACCACCGGAACCAACGGTGGGGCCCTTCTTGGTACCCGGCTTACGTATTGCGCCACGGCGCTGAGAATTGCCTGCCATTACTGCTCTTCGTCGCTACTTGTAAGGGACCATTGCGGGCCATCTGCGGTGTCCGTAATCTCCAGACCCGCACGCTTAAGCCTATCCCTGATTTCGTCGGCTAGCGCCCAATTCTTCTCTGCCCGTGCCGTTCCCCGTCGTTCCAACTCGGCGGTAACCAGCACGTCGACCGCGTTCAGAGCAGCGGATGTCTCATCTCGGGTTTCCCACCGCTCATCGAGTGGGTCACAACCGAGGATCGCCATCATGGCCCGAATGCTTTGTGCCGCAGCCAATGCACCCTCGTGGTCTCCGCTGTCCAGCGCACGGTTTCCTTCCGCGCGAGCGGAGTGCACCTCAGCGAGCGCGATCGGCACCGAGAGGTCGTCATCCAACGCGGCCGCGAAGGCGGGCGTCCACGTGCCTACCGACACTTCACCCACCCGAACCCGCACACGGTGCAGGAAGTCCTCAATACCGCAGTAGGCCTTCACCGCATCGGCGAGCGCGGTCTCGGAGTATTCGAGCATCGACCGGTAATGCGCGCTGCCCAGGTAGTAGCGCAGCTCAACCGCCCGGACACGTTGCAGCACAGCCGGAATGGACAATACGTTGCCCAGCGACTTGCTCATCTTCTCGCCGCCCATGGTGACCCAGCCGTTGTGCAGCCAGTACCGGGCGAACCCGTCGCCGGTGGCACGCCCCTGCGCGATCTCGTTCTCGTGGTGCGGGAAGACCAAATCCATTCCGCCGGCATGGATATCGAACTCTGGGCCCAGATACGCCTCGCACATCGCGACGCACTCCGTATGCCAGCCCGGTCGCCCGCGTCCCCACGGCGTAGGCCAAGACGGCTCCCCAGGCTTGGCGCCCTTCCATAGTGTGAAGTCGCGCGGATCACGCTTTCCCGTTGCGACGCCCTCGCCCTGGTGCACATCGTCGATCCGGTGTCCCGACAGTTGCCCGTACTCGGGGTAACTCAGCACATCGAAGTAAACGTCGCCATTGCTGGCGTACGCGTGCCCGGTGTCGATGAGCCGCTCGATCAGCTCGATCATCTGGGTGATGTGGCCCGTCGCGCGCGGCGATACCGAGGGGGGCAGCACGCCGAGAGCGTCATACGCCTCGTCGAAGGCGCGCTCATAAGTCGCTGCCCACTCCCACCACGGACGACCGGCATCGGCCGCCTTGTTGAGGATCTTGTCGTCGATATCGGTGACGTTGCGGACGAACAGGACGTCGTAGGCGCGGGCGGTGAGCCAGCGCCGTAGGACGTCGAAGGCCACCCCACTGCGCACGTGCCCGATATGGGGCAGGCCCTGCACGGTTGCCCCGCACAGATAGATGGAGACAGACCCGGGCTGCAGGGGCACGAAGTCACGTACGCCACCCACACGGGTGTCGTAAAGCCGAAGCGGAGCGTGACTGGTCACGACCAGCGAGCTTACCGCGATGAGACCAGTGCCGTTGCCACCGCCGCGAGACCCTCGCCCCTACCGGTCAGACCGAGACCGTCGGTGGTGGTCGCCGATACCGATACCGGCGCGCCGAGGATTGTCGACAGAGCTGCTTGCGCCTCGGCGCGGCGTGGGCCGACCTTCGGCCGGTTACCGATGACCTGTACCGCGGCATTTCCGATTCGGAAACCATTGTCGTGCAAAAGCTCCCGAACATGTGCCAACATCTTCGCCCCGCTGACACCGGACCATTCCGGCTGGCCCGTGCCGAATACCGCCCCCACATCACCCAGGCCGGCCGCCGAGAGCAGGGCGTCACATAGCGCGTGGGCCGCGACGTCGCCGTCCGAATGCCCCTCGCAGCCGTCCGCATCGGGAAAGAGCAGCCCGAGCAGCCAGCACGGTCGACCGGGGGCGATGGGATGTACATCGGTGCCAATGCCTACCCGGATATCAGTCATTGCACGTCCCCGCTTGACCTCTTCGCGCAAGCGGCTCATCGGCGGTGAGAATCGACGACGCCACAATCAGGTCGAACGCCGTCGTGATCTTGAACGCCATTCGGTCTCCTTCCACCACATGAACCGGCTCCCCAAGCTGCTCGACGAGCGCAGCATCGTCCGTGGCTACATCGCCCGCGGCGGCATACGCACGTCTGAGAACATCGGCGGTGAATCCTTGCGGGGTTTGCACCGCGCGCAGGGCGGACCGGTCCGGCGTCCCCGTCACATTTCCGTCGACATCGATCTCTTTGATGGTGTCTGCAACGGGCACAGCGGGAATCACGGCCGAGCGGCCATCATGCAGTTCGGCCACAATGCGGGCGATCATGCCCGGAGGGGTAAGCGGACGTGCGGCGTCATGCACCAGAATCCAGTCCGCCGTATCGATAGCGGCAAGACCGGCGCGCACAGAATCGGTGCGTTCGGCACCTCCGAGCACAACGGAGGCCAACCGCCCGACCAACGACTTCGCCTGGTCCACACAATCGGCGCCAACCACGACAATTATTTCGTCGACGACCCTGGACGCACGCAGGCCGTCGACGCAATGCTCAAGTAGCGTTCGCCCCGCCAGCGTGACGAAGGCCTTGGGAATATCTGCACCCAGCCGCGCACCGAGACCGGCGGCCGGAACTATCGCCGCTGTCCTACGAGGCAGCTGCGAGCACCTCGTCGAGGAGGGTGTCGGCCCTGGCACCGTTGGTGTTCTCGGCCAGTGCGAGCTCACCGACCAGGATCTGACGAGCCTTGGCCAGCATGCGCTTCTCGCCCGCGGACAGACCGCGTTCCTGCTCCCGGCGCCACAGGTCACGCACGACCTCGGCGACCTTCTTCACGTCACCGGAGGCAAGCTTCTCCTGGTTGGCCTTGAATCGACGGGACCAGTTGGTCGGCTCTTCGGTGTGCGGTGCACGCAGCACCTGGAAGACCGTGTCCAGACCCTCGCGTCCCACTACGTCACGAACACCGACGTACTCTGCATTGTCGGCAGGCACGCGGACCGTCAGATCACCCTGGGCAACCTTGAGGACGAGATATTCTTTCTGCTCGCCTTTGATGGTTCGGGTCTCGATCGCTTCGATCAGCGCTGCACCGTGATGTGGATAGACAACGGTGTCTCCGACCTTGAATATCATCTTGTTTCGTGCCCCTTTCGATACCCAATTCTAACACGTGGTATCTCGGCGTGCCCACCAACGGTGCAGGTCAGGGGCACTCCAGATGAACCTCCGGGGTTGACAGGGTGACGTTTTCATGCATCCAGGGGCCCTTACGGCCCCCCTCGGGCCGCCCATAAACCAGCCCCCACGAGCGGTAATCCAGGTCACATCGGTTCTCTGACGGCGGACTGCGACACCGGCTGACCCAGTGTTTTCGTCCGCCACAGACACCTACTACTGTCTATAGGACATATCGGCCGCAGGTTGATTTCGGACTATCCGACGCCGCTTTCGAATCAGGGAGATGCCTGTGTTTCGCACTCGGTCCCAGCGCAGCACTGCTCGCGTTACGACACTTCTTTGCACCGCAGTTCTGGGGGTGGCCCTCACCGGCTGCGGTGCCGGGCAGATCTCGCAGACCGCGAATCAGTCGTCAGCGATCAACGGTGGCAGCGCCAACCTCGGCAAGCTTGCCCTGCGCAATATTCATCTGGTCGGCAACCCGGACCCGGTGAAACAGCGCGCCGGGCAGAAGGCCGAGCTGGTTCTGGTCATCGCGAATGAATCCGCGGACGTCGACGACACGCTCACCTCCATCACTTCCCCTGACGATATCGGCAAGGTGACGCTCAGCGGGGACAGCGATATCCCGGCCACCGGCCGCCTGTTCGTAGGCGCCGCCGAAGGCCAGGAGGCCGCCGCCGAGGCCAAGACCGAGGCCCCCGCCGAGACGCCCGCCGAGACGCCGGTGACCACCACGGAGTTCAAGGCTCCAGAACCCAAGCCGCAGGCCTCATCTGATTCGACGATCAAGCACGGCAAGGCACAGCTGCAGCTGACGAAGGATCTGGCCAACGGCCTGACGTACCGGTTCACTTTCACGTTCCAGAAAGCCGGGCAGGTCACCGTCGCGGTGCCCATCGACGCCGGTCCGAGCGCACCCCGCCAGCACACCGGCAACGGTGGCGGTCATGAGGGCGGCGAACACTAACACAGTCGAGTAGTAAGGGCCCGGGACAGCGATCAGCCGACCCGGGCCCTTACTTTCTCCGTGTTAGCTTGCGCCCATGAAACTGCTGTTCACCAGCGCGTCGGTGGTGGCGTTGATGAGTGCGCTGCTTACCGCGCCCGTTGCGCACGCGGCAACCCACACGGTGACCTACAGGGTCTGGGCGGAGTACGGCCCGCTCGTCGCGGCGACCATCGGCTACAACGACGCCGATGGCTCCCGCCACGGCGCGATGAATCCGCAGCTGCCGTGGGGCAAGGACATTACGTGGACCGATAACGCCAAACACCCGGTCATCAACGTCACCGGATACAACAACGCGGACGGCGCTCGCATCTTCTGCGAAATCCTCCTCGACGGACAGGTGGTCGACGCGGACGACCGCGTGGAGCTCGCCACCTGCAGCTACGACACCGACGGCCTGCCGCGCGACCACTGCCAACGCGGCAACCACGGTTCCATTGTCGGCATATTGGACGAAGTGGACGGCGACCCCTGCAGTCGCCCGCGCTGATGCCGCCAGGCCTGACGATTCGGGTCATTCGTCTGCCGTCTCCGTGATAACTTCCGGCGCAACGCCTGAACCGGGAGGTCATCGTGAAGAAAGCGCTGGCGGCGGTAACAGCAGCGACAGCAGTCGTTGGTCTGACGCTGCCCGGGACCGCAGAGGCCGCGCCCCCCAAGGTGACGTACCTGGTGTGGGCGGCCGGTACGACGCCGGAGGCCGGCACCATCAGCTATGGCGACTACAACGGAGTCCCTCAGGCCGTAAACGCCGTCAAGTTGCCCTGGTCCGTGACCGTCGCCTGGCCGTACAAGGACACCGTCAAGCAGGTGACCGCGATCTGGGGTTCGGGCCACATCTACTGCAGAATTCTGGTGGATGGGCAGACGGTCCTATCCAACGATGGCCAGAAGACCGTGAACTGTCAGGACCGCATCGTCCCGCTGCCGCCTGACTAGGCAGCAGCCTGGAACTGGCGCCTCACCAACCGCACTGGGAACGCGATGATGTCTGCAACCGTTGCGATCGGCGACTTCGTGAAGAAGTTGTCCGGGAATGAAAGCTTGAACACCTTTTTGTAGACGCTTCCCAGCTGCTTCGCCATCGAAGCCTCGTGGTAGGCGATGCCGTACCTTTCGCATATCGCGCGGACCTCGACTGCAATCTCCGCATAGCGGTACGCGGGGAGGTCGGGGAACAGGTGGTGCTCGATCTGATAGCTCAGATTGCCCGACAGAATGTCGATGCCCTTCCAACCGGTGAAGTTGGCCGAACCGAGGATCTGGCGGTAGTACCAGCCGCCGTGGCTCTCGTCCTCGGTCTCTTCGATCGAGAAGGTCTGGACCTCTTCAGGGAAGTGACCGCACCAGATCACCGACGATGCCCACAGGTTGCGGGCCAGGTTGGCGACGACGTTTCCGGCGAACGTGAACGGTGCACCCGGACCCGACAGCAGCGGGAAGATGACGTAATCCTTGAGCGCCTGCTTGCCGGCCTTCGCGCGGAACCGGGCAAGGCCCACTCGCATCTCCGCCCACGACTTCTGGCCCCGGAAGAACTTCTCGGTCTCGAGCTCCTGCAGGGCGGTTCCCCACTGGAAGAAGATCTGCAGGGTGGCGCAGAAGACGGGGTTGAGCAGCCAAATGGGGTGCCACGGCTGCTCTTCGGTCATCCGCATGACGCCGTAACCCTCGGCATCGTGATCCTTGCCAACGATGTTGGTGAAGGTGTGGTGCATGTAGTTGTGCGTGTATAGCCAGCTGTCGGCGTGGATCGTGCTGTCCCAGTCGAAGTTCTTCGACGTGTAGGCCGGGTCCTGCATCCAGTCGTACTGACCGTGCATGACGTTGTGCCCGATCTCCATGTTGTCGATGATCTTGGAGAGAGAAAGCGCAACGACTCCTCCCAGCCAGGCCGGCGGGAACCAACCAGCCCACAGCAGCGCGCGGCCGGCGAGCTCGAGCTTCTTCTGCTTGTTCACGATGCCGCGGATGTACTCGGCATCCTTCTCACCAAGGTCGGCGACGATGCGTGCACGCAGGGCGTCCATTTCCTTGCCGAACTCTTCGATCTGCTCGGAAGACAGCTTCTTGAGGTCGTTCGGCCTGGCCGCAGGTGCGTAAGTAGTCGGCTTCTTCAGGTTCTTCTGCTTGATAGCGGGTGCGAAAGTAGTCATTTTCGTGTCTCCTTCAGGGCTTTGGTGGAGGCTGGCTCGGCGTTGATCAGAGGGCGATGACGACGTCGCCGACGGGCTTGTTGATGCAGAGCTTGACGTTGGTGTCACCGTCGCTGCAGAGGTCGCCGTTGAGAACGTTCTGGGTCGTTCCGCTGTCCTTCTTGCGAACACACGTGAAGCAGATGCCGATGCGGCAGCCGTACTCCGGGGTCAGGCCCGCGGCCTCAGCCTGCTCGAGGATCGTCTGGCCGTTGTTGGCGACGGCCGTGTTCGACTCAGAGAAGGTGAGGTCACCTTCGGCATCGTCGGTGCTGACGGTGCGAATCGGAGCGGCGAACTGCTCGAGGTGAAGCTTGTCCGAGAGACCCTCGGCATCGAAGATCTCACGGACCGCGGTCATGAGTGGCATCGGGCCGCACAGATATGTCTCGGCCTCTGCATAGTGGCGGTCAGCGGCGAGCAGGTGCTCCTTACTGAAGTAGCCCTCGAGGTCACCGTCGGCCGCTTCGGTATATGCACGGACGATCTTGACGCCTTCGTACTTGGCCTTGATCTCATCGATTTCAGCCTGGTAGATCACGTCGTCCTTGGTGAACGCGTAGTGCAGGAAGGTGATCTTTCCGATATACGCCTTGTCGGTCAGTGTGCGCAGCATCGACATCACCGGCGTGATTCCCGAACCACCGCTGATGAGCAGGATGCTTCGCGGATGCGGCAGCGGCAGGTAGAACTCGCCTTGCGCGGCCGAGATCTGTACGACCAAGCCGGGTTTGGCGTTGGCAAGCAGCCAGGGCGAAACAAGTCCGTTCGGGTCCACTTTGATGGTGAGCTCGATGTGGCCGTCACGGCGGAACTGCGAGTTCGCCGGCGAGTAACAACGGGTGCGGCGGATGCCGTCGATCTCAACCGAGAGCTTGACGAACTGTCCGGCCCGGAAGCCCTTCCAGTTGGTATTGGGACGCAAAGTCAGGGTGACACTGTCCTTGGTCTTCCGGACGACGTCGGTCACCTCGGCGCGGGTCTCAGTCGTGGACCACAACGGGTCGATCATTTCGAAATAGCGGTCAACACCATGAGGAGTCGTGGCCGCCTTGACGAACGAAGAGGTCAGCACGCGACGCGCAAGCCGAGAAGAGCTCAATGTCTGAATATTGAGAGACATGCTTGACTCCATTTCGGTTAACAGTTGTACACCGATAACAGTACGACAGGACGCGGTCGGCGACAAGTTATTCCGCCGTGACGCACATAACATCATTCTTTAGCTGCAGTTCAAAGCGTCTATTCGCATAGTTTCGCTGCGCTTGTCGGACGATGCGCGTCCACGGGAGATTCATACGGTGCTCTTAGAAAAGGTTCACAGTTGTATGTTGATCGCAGCGACAGCACGAACCTATCGCCTGTTCCTGGGGAAACCCGGAGCGTGACTGTCACACCCGCGGGCTAACGTCGCGGTGTGGCCAAACCCCGCGCGCAATACCGCTGTTCGGAATGCCAACACACCACCGCCAAATGGGTGGGCCGTTGTCCCGATTGCGGCACCTGGGGCAGCGTCAGCGAAACCGCGGTGTTGTCTTCGATCGGTGGGCTAGGGGCCGTCCGCGCGGTGGCCCCCGCGACGGCGGCGGTGCCCATCACCAGCATCGCGACAGACACCACCCGGCACCATCCCACGGGTGTGTCCGAGCTCGACAGGGTGCTCGGCGGCGGTGTCGTCACCGGCTCGGTGAACCTGCTGGCCGGCGAGCCGGGAGTCGGGAAGTCGACGCTGCTACTGAAGGTCGTGCACCAGTGGGCCGTCTCGGGCGGACGAGCCCTGTATATCAGCGGGGAGGAGTCCGCGGCCCAGGTTCGGCTGCGGGCCGAGCGCACCGGATGCGTCCACGACGAGGTATACCTGGCGTCCGAATCCGATCTCCACAGCGTGCTCGGGCACATCGAGGCCGTCAAACCAACACTGGTGGTTATCGACTCGGTGCAGACCATGTCGACGACTGACGTCGACGGGGTGACAGGCGGAGTCACGCAGGTGCGTGCGGTGACGACGGCGCTGACCATGGCGGCCAAGTCGTCGGGGGTAGCGATGGTGCTGGTCGGTCACGTCACCAAGGACGGCGCGATCGCGGGTCCGCGATCTCTTGAGCACCTGGTCGACGTGGTCTTGCATTTCGAGGGCGATAAGCACACGGCGTTGCGCATGGTGCGCGGGATCAAGAACCGATTTGGCGCCTCCGACGAAGTCGGATGTTTTCAGTTACGCGACAAGGGAATCGAGTGTGTCTCCGACCCGTCCGGGTTATTTCTGGAGCATCGCGAGAACGCCGCGGCGGGCACCGCGGTGACGGTCACCCTCGACGGCAAACGCCCACTGCTCGGGGAGGTGCAGTCCCTTGTCACGACGTCGACGAATCCGTCGCCGCGGCGCGCGGTCAGCGGGCTCGATCACGCACGTTCCGCGATGGTCACCGCCGTGTTGGAGCGACACGGACGAATTCCACTGGGCAACAACGATATCTACATGGCGACGGTGGGCGGTATGCGCATGACCGACCCGTCCGCGGATTTGGCCATCCTGATGGCGGTGGCCTCGGCGTACACCGATATCGCCCTACCGGCGAACATGGTGTTCATTGGGGAGGTCGGGCTGGCAGGCGATATCCGGCGTACTGCCGCCGTGGGCAAGCGAATCGCGGAGGCTGCCCGCCTCGGGTACACGCACGCGGTGATTCCCCCCGAGGGTGACGACCTTCATCCTGCCGGGATGCATCTGCTGCGGTGCCCCACGGTGAGCAGGGCTCTGGAAGTGCTGTCGGAGGCTCGCAAGATCGAGCCGGAGAAGCGCCCCGGTCTGCGCCTGGCGCGGAGTCGCGCCGACGGCCCTATGGACTGAATCCCAGAGTCCGCGAAGCACCCTCGCCGTAATGCGCATCCGGGTCGATGATCACAAAGATGCCCTGCGAACTGGCCACCAGTTCGCAGTCGATCCGCGCGCTCGCGGTGGTGTACAACTTGCGCCCAGCCCTCCCCTCGACCGCGCACGCCAGATCCACTGTCGAACCCACGGGAATCGGCTTGCGATAGTCGACCTCCAAATGTGCTGTGACGGCTACTAATTGCGTCACCATCCCCAGAATGCCTTGTAGTTCATCGAAAATGGCGGCCATTACGCCTCCGTGGATCACACCCGGTCCGCCTTCCAGTTCCGGGCGTACCTCGAATTGCCCGGTAACCGCAGGCCCCTCGCCGGCAAAGAACCGTGTCCCCCAGAGGTCCTCATCGGGCCCTGGAGAGCTAAACCTGCGAGGCCAACCTGGGTTGAGCAGCGCGCCAGGTGCCGGGGCTTTCGGGCCGCGAATCACCGGCTCAAGCCCCTCGGGCAACATCCACGTCGACATGACCACGTAATCTAACTGCGGCGAACCGAGCCTGAAGAGGGAGGGTGCGTGATGGACAACGCGGAAGCCAACGCGAGAATGCGGGAAACCCTGGGCAGGCTGGCGCCGGGCACACCCTTGCGCGACGGCCTGGAGCGCATTCTTCGTGGTCGCACGGGGGCGCTGATCGTCCTTGGCTATGACGACGATGTGGAGGCCATCTGCGACGGCGGCTTCTCACTCGACGTGGCATTCGCCCCCACCCGACTCCGCGAGCTTTCGAAGATGGACGGCGCCGTGGTGCTGTCCACGGATGGATCGCGGATAGTCCGCGCCAATGTGCAACTGGTCCCCGACCCGTCCATACCGACCGACGAGTCCGGCACCCGGCACCGCTCCGCGGAACGAACTGCCATCCAGACGGATTATCCCGTTGTGTCGGTGAGTCATTCGATGAACATGGTGAGCGTCTACACCGCCGGTATCCGTCACGTGGTGATGGATTCGGCGACCGTGATGTCCCGCGTCAACCAGGCGGTGTCCACCCTGGAGCGCTATAAGACGCGACTGGACGAGGTGACCTCGGCATTATCGACCGCGGAGATCGAGGACTTCGTGACACTGCGCGACGTGATGACAGTGGCTCAACGGCTGGAGCTGGTGCGCCGGATCAGCCAAGATATCGAACTTGACGTCATCGAGCTAGGCACCGACGGACGACAGCTCAAACTGCAGATCGGTGAGCTGGTCGGCGATAACGACACCGAACGCGAACTACTGGTTCGCGACTATCACGCCAATCCCGAACCGCCGACCCCGGAGCAGATCGCTTCGACACTCGAGGATTTGGACGCGCTCTCGGACACCGACCTGCTGGACCTCACGGTGCTTTCCCGCGCATTCGGATACCCGTCGACCGTCGAAGCCCAGGACACCGCAATGAGTTCCCGGGGTTATCGGGTCATGACGCACATCCCCCGGCTGCAGTTCGCACATATCGACAGGCTGGTCAGGGCCTTCGGATCTCTGCAGGGACTCCTGGCAGCCAGCGCGACGGATCTGCAGTCGGTGGAAGGTATCGGGGCCATGTGGGCCCGTCACATCCGGGAGGGGCTATCCAGGCTGGCCGAATCGACCCTTACCGAGCAGGCCGGCTAGGCAGGCGAGCCGAACGGCTAAGCCGGCGGAGCTGCCGGTGCAGGCGCATCGGCAGGTTTGTCACCGATGAGAAAAGGTACTGGCGCACTGCGCAGATCACCGAGCTGCACGACGAGTGAATAGGTGCCTGGACCAATCGCGGGCCGCGGCAGCGGGCAGTTGGGGGCCGAACCCATTCCGGTCCATGTGACCTCGGTGGTGACCTGCTCACCAGGGTTGAAGCTCTTGATGGACGACTCCTGGGACGGCGCGCAATCCAAGTTCGCCCAGATCCGCTTGTTGTCGAAGCTGAACACCGAGGCGGCCAGCACCGCGGCACCCACGTCCCGCTTGCATTGCACCAGACCGATATTGGTGACCACCATGGTGAACTTGGGCTGCTCACCAGCCAGATAGCTGGGCTTGTCGGAGGAGGCCTTCACCGCGAGCGTCGCGTCTGGGCAGTCGTCACCGGGATTCAATGCCACTGGCGGCACCAATTCCGGCTTGGCGATCGGCGGTCCGTCATGAGTCGGGGCGTCCGCGGGCTTGTCGGCCGGCTTCTTGATCTCGTTGGGCGGCAGGATGACCGGCTTCCCAGCGGGACCCGCCGCCGTGTCGGCAGGCTTGTCGGCAGCCGTATCGGCTCCTGCACTACTACTGACCAGCGCGAAGATCACCGCCGCAACGATGGCGACCAAAACCACCCCCACGCCAATCGCGAGGGCGCGGCGCCGCCAATAGATCTCTGAAGGCAGCGGGCCTTGAGGGTGCATTTCCATCACGATTCAACGGTAAGCGCAGGTCACTACGGGATGGCCGACCTCGCCCGGCGTGTCGGCGAGCTATGCAGACTTCACAGTGCTAATTGGGGCCTATTTACGGACTGCACGGAAGGTCATCCGTTGCTAGTTCACACAGGGAATGCCGCTACTGCCGACAACCGGCTTACCCGAGTCCGGCGGCGCGTAATCACCCGACGACCCCGAACTCGACGAGCTGGACATAGAGCTCGCGGTGCCGCTGTCCTCGGCACTCATCACGTCGGACGGTGCGGAGTAGCCCTCTCCCAACATGACCCGAATTCGTCCGGGCGCCAACAATGGATCCCCGCTGGGCTTCGCCTCGATGCCCAGCATCGTGGACATCGCCCGCGCGTCGGCTTCGGCGCCGGCACCGTAATCGATGGCGGTACTGGTTGATTCGCCGCTGAGCGGATCCCGGACCTCACCCTTGGTGTAACCGCGGCCGGACAATGCGGACGAAATCGTAGATGCCAGACCGGACGTCGTAGTGGCGTTCACAACATCGACGGTGCTGGTAGGAGCCACCGACGCGGAAGCGGGACCGGAGTCCTCCCCCGTAAATGCGGCAGTCACCTTGGCCCGAATTGCGACCGGGTCGACGATATTTACGTCCATTCCGTTGACGGAGTCATATCGGACGACGGGCAACGTCTGGAAGTTCAGATTCCCGTCGGCAATCTGACCGAGACGCTGGAATTGCTTCTCGGTCCAGCCTTTCGACAGCACAACATCCTTGTGGACGACGTTCATCAGACCGTTCAGCTTGGTGATGTCGGTGAAGCTCCCCCCATTGCGCAATTGCTGCATCACCGATATCAGGAACGCCTGCTGACGGTGGGTTCGGTCGAGGTCGCCATTCTCCAGACCGTGACGTTGACGCACGAACGCCAGTGCCTGTGAGGCGTTGAGGGTCTGTTCACCAGCCTGGAAGTTCGCGCCCGAATAGCTGTCGTAGACGGCCTCGTTCAGGCATACCGTCACCCCGCCCAGCTCGGAGGCCAGATCGTAGAAGCCGACGAGATTAACCTCGGCGAAGTAATCGATGGGCTGACCGGTGAGCCGGTGGACGGCGTTGAGGGTGGCACGGCGTCCGGCCTCGCGGCTCTGCTGCTCCAGGGTCGCCTGATCGGTGATGCCTTCGTTGACCAGCTTGTCCGCCTCGTTGGCCTTCGTCAGGCCATACGCTTCCTTGATCTTGATGTGCTTGTAGCCGGGGATGCCCTCGGCCGGGACCCAGTCGTCACGCGGGATCGAGAATGCGGTGACCTTGTTGTCCGCGCCCACGTGCACGAGTATCAGGGTGTTGGTGTTGTATCCGCCCGCATCCGAATCGCCCGCGTGCAGCTGATTCAGGACCGCCCTGGGCAGGTCGTTTCCGTCCTGGTCCTTCCGAGAGTCCAGGCCGATCAACAGCATGTTCATCGAGCCGTCGTTGGACTTGCCGCCTTCGGCCTCTGCCCCTGAGGTGGGGACATGGCTGAACGCCTTGTAGAAGACCTGCCATCCTGCACCGGTTACCACCAGGCTGCCGCAGGCGAGCAGCGCGAAAATAACCCGCCCGGCCGCCGTTCTACTGACTGACCAGCGGTTACTTGACTTCGGCAGTGCGTGTCTGGGCCGCGTACGACCGATGTCGCGGCTCACCCGTCACCACCAATACAAGGCAGCAACGTGCACACACTAGATGTCATCCCCTGCCGAATCTCTCGCGCAATTGTGGATCATTGTCCCACCACAATGACGGCGTTGCCACGTGGTCGTCATCCCCCTGTGGATACTGCTGCTGTTCTGCTATCTGATCGAGACGATCCAGCTCTGAATCGACCAGCTCAGCCTGCGTTTTCTCGTCGACCGAGAAGGCACGCATGAGCAAGATCAGGAACGGAACCGAAAGCACATCTCCCATGATCCACAAGATTCCGGCGCCAAACGACTGGTCGTCACGCACACTGGGTCCCCAGCCGGTGCGTGCATTCAGGTAGAAATCCGCACAAATCAGCGAGCCCTGCCACAACACGAGACCGAGAACCCCGTCTCCCAACGTCTCGGCGATGCTGATGACCATCGACACCATCTGGGAGTACCGATGCGGAACCGGATCGGTCTGCAGGCGCGCATAGAAGTATCCAAATCCGATCAGCACCAGCAATATTCGCGTGAGAGCGGCGACGGACGGCTGTTCGAGAGTGGCGCGATACCAAGGCGTCAGGTACAGCAGCCATGGCGTGGCGAGCATCCCCACCGAGGTGGTGAACGGGTGTACGAAAACCCGCGCCGCCGCGGACCGCAGGACGAGATCGATCCGCTCCTGCCAGACAGGCGAAACTGCGGCGCGAATCACAGTGACCGGGCGTCCCAACGCCAACAGAAACGGGACCACGAAGATCAGCAGCAGGACCTGCAGCGCTCGTACCCAGAACAAGACCTGGGCGTACACGCCCACCGCGCTCATTGTGGCCAGCAGCCATACCAGCAGTCCAGCACCGAAGACCATGAGAAGGCGGCGTTCGCGCGCCGAATTTCGTCGGTAACACCAGTAATACCCGGCCCCCAGCCCCACAACGAGCAGTGCGGACCAGGTATCGAAGGCCCACGCACCGATTGCGGATGCGGGAGTCAGAGGAGCCAGCACACCCCTGAGTATGGGGGCTGGATTCCCTCCTCAACCTGGGCGTTTACTGTGAATTCCGACTACTCGCCGATATCGCCGACGTGGCCGTGCAGCTCCACGCGTCCGTCCGCGAGCTTGTACGTCAGGTACACGATGGCCAACTTCTTGGCACGGACCGCTTCGGCGACCACTTGAGAGCGCTGCAGCAGCTTGGTGCCGGTCTCCTGCACGTGGCGGGCCTCGAACTCGTCGACCCGGGTCAGCCCGTCCTTACGGCCGCTCAGGATGGACGGGATCACCCGCACGACCAAGTCGCGGATGTACCCGCCCGGTACCTCACCGGTGTCGAGAGCTTCCAATGTGGCGGCGACAGCACCACACGAGTCATGCCCGAGGATGGCGATCAGCGGTACCCCGAGAACGGAGACCCCGTACTCAATGGAACCGAGCACGGCGGAGTCGATTACCTGGCCCGCGGTGCGGACGATGAACATGTCGCCCAGACCCTGGTCGAAGATGATTTCAGCGGCGACCCGACTGTCCGAACATCCGAACAGCATCACCTGGGGGTTCTGGCCGGAGGCGAGTTCCGCGCGACGGGCAATGCTCTGGCTCGGATGCTGGGGGTATCCACCGACAAAACGCTGGTTACCCTCTTTGAGTGCCTTCCAGGCGGACTTCGGATCAGATGCCATGCCCGCCATTGTGCCCTGACGAGCTTTTGGACTGGTTCGACACCGCCGAGCGGGACTTGCCGTGGCGCCGTCCAGAGGCAACACCGTGGCACATTCTCATCAGCGAGGTGATGCTCCAACAAACGCCGGTGTCCCGAGTGGAGCCGGTGTGGCGGGAATGGGTGGCACGCTGGCCGGTTCCGTCGGCGATGGCGAAATCATCTGTGGCCGAAGTCTTACGCGCATGGGGAAAGCTCGGCTATCCCCGCCGGGCCATGCGGTTGCATGAATGCGCGACGTTGCTGGCGCGCGATTATCACGACCAGGTGCCCGACGACGTGGAGACGCTACTGACGCTTCCGGGAGTGGGCGCGTATACAGCCCGCGCCATCGCCTGCTTCGGATATGGACAGCGAGTTCCGGTGGTGGACACCAATGTTCGCCGGGTAATCGCGCGTGCCGTGCGCGGTATCGCCGACTCCGCACCATCGGCCCGGGACCTTCGCGATGCCGAGGCGCTACTACCCGCCGAGAACGGCGCACGGTTCTCGGCGGCACTCATGGAGCTGGGCGCCCTGGTGTGCACCGCACGCGCGCCCCAGTGTCCGATATGTCCACTGAGCTCATGTGACTGGCATGAAACCGGACATCCCCCATTGGACACGCCGGCGCGCCCGGCGCAGAAGTACGCCGGTACGGATCGTCAGGTACGCGGACGGCTGCTGGATGTGCTGCGCGGCAGCAATATTCCGGTGGATCGCGCACAGCTCGACGTGGTGTGGCTCTCCGATGTCGCGCAACGTGATCGTGCGTTGGACTCGCTGCTCGTTGACGGGTTGGTGGAGCAGACTACGGATGGTCGCTTCGCGCTTGCCGGCGAGGGCTAGCCGGCAGCCACCGCGAAGGTCCTGCGGTAATCGGTGGGGGTGATGCCGACGCCGCGCCGGAAGTGGTGGCGCAATAGGATCGCGGTACCGAACCCGCTGCGTGCCGCGACCGTATCGATATCCAGGTCTGTCTCCTCCAGCAGGCGCCTCGCCAGTAGCACCCGCTGATCGATAATCCAGCGCATGGGTGTCACACCGGTTTGGTCGGCGAACTTGCGGGCGAACGTACGCGTCGACATGTGTGCGCGCGCGGCAAGATCCGCGACCGTGTGCGTTTGGTCGACGTTCTCGATCAGCCAGTCGAACAGTCCACCAAAGCCGTTGGTAGCCATGTCGGGAACAGGGTGCGGGATGAATTGGCGCTGGCCACCCGAACGCTGCGGCGGCACCACCATGCGTCGCGCTATCCGGTTGGTGATCTCGCTGCCCAGCTCGCGGCGCACCAAATGCAGGCAAGCGTCGATTCCCGCAGCCGTCCCGGCACTGGTGATGAGGTCCCCGTCGTCGACAAACAGCACGTCTCGGTCCACCGACGCGGTCGGATACCGGCGGGCCAGCTCATCGGTGTACATCCAGTGTGTTGTGCAGCGACGCCCGTCCAGCAGGCCTGCCGCGCCCGCGATGAAGACGCCCGAGCAGACGGTGAGAATGGTGGCCCCGCGATCGGCCGCCGCACGTAGCGCCTCAAGAGCCTCTGCTGGATACCCCTCGGTGTGGGGGCGGGCGGGTACCGCGACCAGGTCGGCATCGGCCAGTCCTTCGAGCCCGCGGTCCGGGATGATCGATGCCCCCACCGTGGTGCGCAGCGGCGCGCCCGCTTCGACCCCGCAGACCCGAAAGTCGAAATTCGGCACGCCGTCCCGGGTGCGGTCGATACCGAAGACCTCGCAGATGACCCCGAATTCGAAAACGGCCACCCGATCGAGAACCAGGGCGGCCACCGAATGCAACATGGCTGAATATTATCGAAGAACGTCAATTCCGCCACTGTTGGCGCGATATTAGTCAGAACACAATTATTGCCATGACCATGTTCGCCGCCATCCTCGTCCTGCTATCCCCTTTCGCCCTGGCGGTCACGCTGAGCTGGATCGCGCGTCGGCACGAGACGTTCCGAATCCGCCTCGACCAGTTCCGAGTCGCCGCGCCGCTGGGCGGCACCTTCGCCGACGATCGGGACCTCGAACGGCAGCTGCATGAGATGGAAGTCATCCGCTCCCGGCGCTAGCCGGGCAACTACCGCCGCGGACGTGACCCCGGTTCCTGAACTGGGCTGCTCTGCGGCGCGGGCGGCAGCACAGGGGCAGGCAGAGTGTCCGTGCGATCGGCCGCCGCGACTAGCGGCGCGGTATTCGGTAACGCGGGTGCCGACTGCGAGGGACCGTCGAAACCAAAGGCCGAGAGCATGTTTCCGAAGGTCTTGCGCCGCCACGTCGAGACGTTCGGCTCGCGCACACCGGTGAACTCTTCGAGAAACCGCAACACCGAGGTGTGGTCGAAGGCCTCACTGGCCACCCACCCGCCGACCGACCACGGCGAAATCACGATGGCCGGGACCCGGAATCCACCGCCGATCGGCGCACCCTTGACCCACTCCCCTGCGGTGCCCGGCGGCGGAGTCGGCGGCACCACATGATCGAACAACCCGTCATTCTCGTCGTAGTTGAGGATGAACACCGTCTTGGCCCACAACTCGGGGTTGGCCGCGATCGCATCGATCTTGCCGGCGATATACGCCGCGCCATCTGCCGGCCGATACGCGGGATGCTCGCTGGCAGTACTGGTCATGACCAGCCAAGACACCGCCGGCAACCTGCCGGCCCGCGCGTCTTCCTCGAACCGTGTCGCGCTCACGGGCGCTATTCCTTTGTCATACAAGGGCTCTCCAGGCCCGCTCTGCTGAAAACGGCTAAACAGCTTCAACACATTGCAGCCGCCGAAGTCGTCCTCCTCGGCGTATACCCGCCAGCTCACCCCCGCGGCCTCAAGGCGCTCGGCATAAGTGGTCCAGCGGTACCCGCCCGGCACTGGAGTGTTCCAGGTGATGGGGCCGCCGTTCGCGGCGTCGGGATCGATGGTTCCGGTCATCCACATCATCCGGTTGGGCCAGGTCGGACCCATCACCGAGGAGTGGAAGTTATCGCACACCGTGAACGCCTCAGCGAGGGCGAAGTGGAATGGGATGTCGGCGCGCTCGTAGTACCCCATCACGTACGGATAGTGCTCGCCGTCCACCCTGCGGTGCGCGGCCATCCAGTTGTCCATCTTCCCGTGGTTCCACGAGTCGTGCTGCACCGACCATGCGTGACTCGTGGTCGGGATCTTCTGCACGCTACTCACCGCTGTATCCAAATGGAATGGCAGCAGATAGCCGTCAGGATTCTGCGGATCAGGCTGGTGGAAGACGGATTTCCCGGTGGAGAGAGTCGCCGCCGCCGGATCGTTGAAGCCGCGGACACCCGACATCGTGCCGAAATAATGATCGAAGGACCGGTTCTCCATCATGAGTACGACAACGTGCTCCACATCTTTGAGCGATGCCGATTTCGGTGACGGCTGAGCGAGGACCCGTTGGATGTTCGACGGCATGAGCGAGGCGGCGGCGGTGAAGGCAGCGGCACCTGCGGCCGAGGTAAGCAGGCGTCGACGCGTCAGCGGACTCATGACGTCAGGCTACGACCGACGACCCCGGCGAGGTCGCTGCCGCGAGGAAGTCGGAGACAGCGGTCCGGTAAAGGTTCGGCGAATCGTCGTGCATCAAATGACCCGATCCGGCGATCTTGAAATATGTTGTTCGCCTACCTATTTCGGCCATATTCTGCATTTGTCCTGCCGGGGTTACGGTGTCGTTGGCCTCCAGCAGAAGCGCCGGGCAGCGCACCGTCCGCCACTCATCCCAAAAGTCGCGGGTTCCCCATTCCGCCGCAGTGGAAATCCACTTGTCAATCGGTCCATGCAGCCGCCAGCCATCCTCGGCGTGATCGAACGCCTCCCGAAAGTACTGGCCCGCAATCTTTCCGAATCGCGAAGTGAACTCGTCGACCGAGGTGAACACCTCTGGCCACGAGTACAACCAGGGCTCCCAGGGGCCCGTCGTCCCGCCCACGAAATCGGGCGCCATATCCTCCACCACCAGGCCGGATACCAGCTCCGGCCGCTGCGCAGCCAGGCACCAGGAATGCAACCCACCCATGGAGTGCCCAATCAGCACCACCGGAGCGCCCACTGACTGCACCGATTCGGCCAACGCATCGACATAACGCTCCGTCGAAACAGGTTGTGAATCAAGGACATCGCGGCCGCGATGCCATGGCGCATCGTAGGTGTGGACACGACCGAAGTCGCGCAGCCACGGCACCTGCCGCGACCAGGTGCTACCCCTGCCCATGAGCCCGTGCACCAGCACCAGCGCGGGGCCGTCGGTACGCCCGCCGTGATCGGTGATGTGGTCCCCGTGCATGCCCCTCATCATCACCCCTCATCATGCGGGAGCCCGCACGGTAGCCTGAACCCATGTCCGTGGTGAAGATCAACGCAATCGAGATCCCCGAAGGTGCGGGTCCTGAGCTGGAGAAGCGGTTCGCTCACCGGGCCGGTGCTGTGGAGAACCAGCCAGGATTCCTGGGCTTTCAGCTGCTGCGCCCCGTCAAGGGTGAGGATCGCTACTTCGTGGTCACCCAGTGGGAATCCGAGGAGGCCTTCCAGGCTTGGGCCACCGGTCCGGCAGTCGAGGCACACGCCGGCCAGCAGGCCAAGCCCGTCGCTAAGGGCGCGCATCTGCTGGAGTTCGAGGTGGTGCTCGATGTGACCGGGGCTGCTCCCAAGGCGTGAACAGGGGCTCGCTGGGCGCGCGCGTGACGCGCGCCGTTTCGGTGTGCACGGTGGCCGCGTTGGCCGTGTCGGTCGGCAGCACAGCGGGGTGCGGCATCAAGCTGCGGCAGGTGCCGCATGGTGACGTGGACACCAGCACACCTCCAGGCCTGCGATCGCAGCAGTTGATCGACATGCTGAATTCGAATTGGCCGATCGGCAAGCAGGGCGTGGCGACGATGGCGGCGGCCAACAAGGTCGACGACTACACCGAGATCATGACCAAGCTGTGGGTCGACCGGCCGTACAAGGTCAGCTCCGTCGATCTCGCCGCGAGCAGCTCCACCGTCCACCTGATTGCGCCGTATGGCGCCAACGTGGACATCGGACTGCGGACCAACGACAAGGGGGATGTCGACAGGCTGGTTCCGTATCAGCAGCCTCCCAATATCGCCGCGTGGTCGGATGTCGATACCGCCCTGTCGGCATCTGGTGGCCGCTACTCCTACCGGGCCTCAAAGGTCGTCAACGGACAGTGCGAGCAGGTTGCCGGGACCAACACGTCCGAATCCATGCCGCTTGCTTCGGTTTTCAAGCTGTACGTGCTGTTGGCGACCGGCACCGCCATCAACGCCGGCACCCTCAAGTGGGATGACCAGCTCACCGTCACCGATCGGGGCAAGGCGCTCGGAAGCTCGATGGACAAGTTGCCGACGGGCTCGACGGTGTCGGTGCGTACCGCGGTCCAGAAGATGATCTCGGTAAGCGACAACATGGGCACCGACATGTTGATCAACCGCCTCGGCCGACACGCAATCGAAAAGGCGCTGGCCGACGGGGGCCATCACGACCCCGCGTCGATGACTCCCTTCCCCACCATGCACGAGCTGTTCACCATCGGCTGGGGCATGCCCGATGCCCGCCAGCAATGGAAGAACACCACCACAGCCGCGCAGCGGGGCCAGATGCTTGCCGATGCCGACACCCGCGAATACAACCTCGATCCGGACCGGACTACCACTCCGGCTTCGAAGTTCGGCGTCGAGTGGTACGGCAGCGCCGAGGACATCTGCCGGGTTCACGTGGCGCTACAGAAGGTCGCCGTCGGCCCCGCAACACCGATTCGCGACATCCTGTCGGCAACACCTGGTATCGATCTGCACAGCGAAAACTGGCGCTACATCGCCGCCAAGGGCGGCAACCTACCCGGTGACCTGAGCTTCAGCTGGTACGCCGAGGACCGCAACCGCCAGCCGTATGTGGTGAGCTTCCAAATGAATTGGGACCGTGCCTTCGGCCCCGGCGCGGCAGGCTGGGTCATCGGCCTGGCCCAGGGTGTCTTCAAGAAACTCGGCTGACAACAGGCCATCGGCCGTCGAGTGCGAGCCTGATGCGGAAATAGGGCCGCCACACTCGCACTCGACGAAAGTTCGTCCTTACGCAGCTACGGCCGTCTCGGTCTGCGCAGGCTTGCGCCCAACCACCGTCGCGAACCCAATACCGATGGTTGCCCACAAGATCGCCTGCGCGATGAACGAGTACAGCCTGAAGAGGTACAGATCCTGAGCCGGGAAGCTGGGAAACACGATGTTGCCCGCTGCGTCGAGTAGCGGCCCCGGCGTCTCAGCGATATTGGGGAGAATCAACATGATCAAGACCGTGACGATGATGAATGCCTTACCGGCGACGATATTCGCCGTCCAGTTCCCATAACGCGCGGCGAGTCTGCGGCTCAGCCAGATCGCCCCGACAAGTGCGGCTATCGAGATCACGACCATCAGGAGATACAGACCGGTGCGTTCCTTGATCGTCTCCTCGGCACTCGCAGCCGGCGGGTTGGGCGGGTACTTCAGGAACGGCGTGGCATAGAACGCCACAAACATGCCGCCGGAGACCACCAGCGCCAGATTGCGCGCCGACAGGTTGCCCAGCCGCCCAATGCTCACCGTGTAGATCACGGCGAAGAGTGCACCCATGGCCAATCCGAACAGCAGCATTCCGAAGAACAGGCCCACGTTCTCTTGCACGGTGCGCGTAAACAGCTCCGCGCCCTCGTGACCGTGTTCGTGCATACCCGCAACCTCATCGAGTGCGTGCTGCGCCTCGCCACGGCCTTCTTCGTACCCGATTGCCCTGTTGATGACCGGTTCTACCGCAATCCGGCCGAAGACAAACGCCAGCACACCACCAAGAGCGCCAAACCCTAAGGCACGCAGAATTATCGAAGCTATTGACTTATTCATTGGTTAGTCCGCGACCTATCAGTGGCAGGGGAAGCCGAGGAAGTGGCGGGCGTCGTGCACGAATTCATGTACGTGCATATCGCTACCGAAAACCGATACCGCGCCCTGATCGACTCCCACGAAGTAGTACGTGAGCAACGCCAAGAAGGTCGTGATGGTGAGCCACAGCGCCGCCTGCGACAAGGAGACTGCGACGGGAGTGCTGCCAGAGGAAATGTTGGCCATGATGCTCCTTCTCGGGATGCGCGTCCCGATCCGATCTGTCGACGGCGGGGTCTGACTCTTACAGTGGCGCGACCGTCCTGGGATTACACCAGGTTCCCGTCCTGTCGAAGGACGAATTGAGCCTAGTCGACGCAGCTGGGCCGCGCATTCGAGTGATAGTTTTGGTCTTGCATTGGTTTCTCCGAAAGCATCACGGGTGCCTTCGGAGATCGCAAGAGGGAATCCGGTGTAAACCCGGAGCTGCCCCGCAGCGGTAAGTGGAAACGACAGCGGCATTCCAAAGCACTGGGTTCTAGCCCGGGAAGCAGCCGCCGGTAGGTGAGGCGTGACGACCCTCGTGTCCGCGAGTCCGAAGACCTGCCAACGTGACCGCACCGCCCGGTGCGGCCTTCGCCAGCACCGAGGGATCAGCTGGTGGGTAGCGCGCGTATCCGGCATATCCACTCTCGGCTCTGTCCCGCCCCCGTTGCAGGCGACCCGACGACGCAGGAATGCCGATGCCCGCCGTACAGCACCGACGATCAGTGATACTTGCTGCGGTTGGGGGCCTAGCGACGCTGGCGGCCCTGTCCGTGATCGCGCTGGCCTTCGGTACCGCCGACGTACCCTGGCGCGACTGTCTGCGTTTCCTCTGGGTGGGCGGAACCGGCGGGTCCATCCAGGCCGCCGATGCCGCGAACTACCGGATCGTCATCGAGTCGAGGCTGCCGCGGGTAATTCTCGCGATCCTCGTCGGCGCGGGGCTCAGCGTGGTCGGTGCGCTTGTGCAGGCGATGGTCCGCAATGCGCTGGCGGATCCTTACGTTCTCGGCATTTCATCGGGAGCCTCGGTCGGTGCGACCGCGGTGGTGGTCTACGGAGTGCTCGGCACTTTCGGCGCGTACGCGCTACCGCTGTCAGCCTCGCTTGGAGCCCTGATAGCAACCGCGCTGGTCTACCAGATCGCCCGTACTCCACAGGGTTTGGTGCCGCTGCGGCTGGTTCTAGTGGGCACGGCCGTCGGCTACGGGCTGTCCGCGGTGACGACGGTGCTGGTATTCCTGGCACCCAACGGCGAGGCAGCGCGCAGTGTCATGTTCTGGCTACTCGGCAGCTTGGGGGCGTCGTCCTGGGACAAGGTGCCCGTGGCGCTCGCGGCCACCGCCATCGGGATCGCCTGTGTCGCTGGGCTGGCCCGTCATCTCAACGCCCTTTCCATGGGCGATGAGGTGAGCGCATCACTGGGTCTGCCCGCCGGGCGATTCCGGGTGGCGCTGTTCGTGCTGGCTGCCGCCATGACCGGCTGCTACGTATCCATCTGCGGAGCAATCGGATTCGTGGGGCTCGTGATTCCGCACGCGGCCAGGCTGCTGGTCGGCGCGGACCACCGACGAGTCATGATCGTCGCACCCGTGCTGGGCGCGTGCTTCCTGGTTGCCGCCGATCTCGTTGCGCGTACCGCGATTCCGCCACAAGAGCTTCCGCTTGGCGCGATCACCGCGGCCGTCGGAGTGCCGGTTTTCGTCGGATTGATGCGCCGCCGCGCGATGTCGGCGGGGACGGTGGGCTGATGGAGGTCACCTATCGCAGCGTGTCGGTCGATATCGCGGGCGCACAGATCGTCACGGATATCGAACTGCACATTGCTTCGGGCGGTTTCGTGGGCATTGTCGGCCCCAATGGCAGCGGCAAATCGACCGCCCTGCGCTGCTTGTACCGTGCGCTCACGCCCGTCTCGGGCGATGTTCAGGTCAACGGCGTATCGGTGCGCGCGATCAGCATGCGGGAGAATGCCCGCCAGGTGGCGGCGCTTACCCAGGACATGTCCCTGGACTTCGACTTCACTGCCGCAGAAGTGGTGGGCACCGGCCGGTTACCGCACGGCACATCCCTGCGCGGCACCACAGCGCGGGACCGGCAGGTCTGCGCGGAGGCCATGGAGACGGCCGATGTGACCGCGCTTGCCGGCCGCGGGTTCAGCTCCCTTTCTGGTGGCGAACGGCAGCGGGTTCTCATCGCCCGCGCACTGGCCCAACAGCCTCGCGTGCTGGTACTCGACGAGCCGACCAACCATCTGGACGTGCATCATCAGTACTCAATACTCAGTTCAGCTCGTGCCCTGGGTATTACGGTGATCGCGGCGCTTCACGATCTCAACCTCGCGGCGCAATACTGCGACACCATCCACGTCATGGCGGAGGGCCGCGTCGCGCAGTCGGGAACACCACACGAAGTCATCACCGCCGAGACCATTGCCCGCTGGTTCGGCATCGGCTGTCACGTCATCGCGCATCCGCGAAGCGGAGTCCCACAGGTCATTTTCGACACACAGGAGAAGACGGAATGAAGATGTACGCGATGGCGCTCGCCATGTCGCTACTCATCGCCGGTTGCGCGAACATTGAGGCGCAGGCCCCCGGTACCGAGAACGTGTCAGTCGATAATTGCTCTGCCCCGCTTAATGTTCCGATCCCAGTAACCCGCGCCATCAGTAACGACACCGGAGTCACCGAGCTGCTGTTCGCGCTGGGGCTCCAGGATCGGATGGCCGGCTACTTCATGGATGCCGGACAAGACCGCGATGTACGAAACTCGCCGTGGAAGGCACAGTTCGAGTCCACTCCCAACCTCGGCCAGGGATTTACCCGCGAAGCGGTGCAGGCGGCACGCCCGGATCTCGTATTCGCTGGGTGGAGTTACGGATTCAACGAAACCTCGGGGCTGACGCCGGATTGGGTGCGCTCCATCGGCGCGGTGCCCTATCAGCTGACCGAGGCATGCCGTCAGCCCGGAACCGTGCGGCGCGGGATCGAACCCCCACTGGACGCCCTGTACGAGGATCTGACCAACCTGGGAACCATTTTCGGCGTTCAGGATCGCGCCCGAGATTTGGTCGCCACCTACCGCACGGCCATCGACATGGTGCAATCGCATGTTCCCCGGGGACAGGCGCCCGCCCGGGTGTTCCTGTACGACAGCGGAGAGGCCGAGCCGTTCACATCGGGCAAGAATGCAGCACCACAACAGATCATCGAGAAGGCCGGCGGCCGGAACATCTTCTCCGATCTCGACGACAGCTGGACCACCGCCGCCTGGGAGACCGCCGCCCAGCGTGACCCAGAGGTGATCGTCATCTGCGATTACGGAGTGGGACCGAACAACACCGCCGACGCGAAGATCAACCTTCTCAAGGCTCAACCGCTCATGAAGCACACACGAGCGGTGCGTGACGGGAATTTCATCGTGCTGCCGTATGCCGCGCTGGTCGAGGGGCCACGCAATCCGGATGCCATCGTCACGGTGGCAAACTATCTGCGCGACAAGGGATTCTGAGCCTGAGCATAGGGTGGCGAGATGAGCTCCCCTGTCTCCCTCGGCCTGATGGTGCCGCCGTCGCTCCCACCGGAGCGGCTGCCTGAGATCGCCCGCGCGGCCGATGCTGCCGGACTCGACCAGCTGTGGGTCTGCGAGGACTGCTTCGCCACCACGTCGATCGCCTACGCGTCCCTGGCCCTCGCTGCAACCGACCGAATCAGAGTGGGCACAGGTTTCCTCTCCGCGCCGGTGCGCAATGTCGTGACGGCGGCGATGGATTACAGCGTCCTGGCCCGTACCTTCCCCGGCAGGGTGCTGCCGGGAATCGGGCACGGCTGGCAGCCACATATGGCACAGATCGGCGCCAAGGTCAGCTCACCGTTGACCCTGCTCGAGGAGTACGTGACTGCACTGCGAGATCTGTTGGCAGGCAAGGAAGTCAGTGTCGCCGGGCGATATGTGCGGCTGGACCGAGTGCGGCTCGAGTGGCCGCCAGCCGAACGATTGCCCATCATGGTGGGCGCCAACGGTCCCAAATCGCTGCGCCTAGCGGGTCTACTAGGTGACGGCACATTGCTGACCAGCATGGTCTCGGCCGACACTGTTGCCGCCCACTGTGCGCTGATCGACCCCAAGCCGGGCCACCGGATTTTCCTGAGTCGCACCATTAGTGTCGGCCCCGACGCGGCCGGAATCATCGCGACCGATCCCGGCCACTACCCCGGCATCTCGTTCGATCCCTCGGCGAGTGTCGGCGGAAACGCCACTGAGGTGGCCAATCAGCTTCTCGCGCTGCGCGAGTTCGGTGTCACCGATTTCATCGCGTCACCGACCGGAAACGAGCCCGACCTCATCGACTACATCCACAGCCTCGGCCACGACGTCATGCCGCTGCTGCACTCGTGAAGCAAGGGATTCTGAACCTAGTCACCGTCTCCCGCCAATTCTTTGCCCCAGACCGCCTTAGCCCCGGAATCTCCGATCCGGATGACACCGACGATTGATACGACACCGAGCACCAACACGAGTGCCGCGACAGTCAGGTGTGGCCCAAGCCGTTTCGGTGACAAGTCCAGCCGATGGGCAATGGCCAGCACGATCGCTCCCAAGACCAGCGCACCGGAGAACACCAGCATCCAATCGCCACGTTGGGCGTGGGTCTGCAGAATCTCGCTGGGATGCTTCTCTCGATCGAACAGCCACTCCCCGGCAGATGTGGTGAGCGGTGTGAGTATCAGCGTGACGACCGATAGCGACGCCACCAACCACACCAGCCGCGACCGGACCGCGACGGAAAACCCGCACAGGATCTCCAAGATCGCCGTCAGCGGAGCAAGCACGACAACGAAATGCACCAACAGCACGTGTGCAGGCAGCCCGCTGAGCGTGTTCATGCGGCGACACTACTGCGGCGAAGCGGCCGGTGGCCGAAAATACCGAACGCCCGGCTGCCGTAACAACGACAACCGGGCGTTCTATCGATTGACTACTCCGTACCGGCCTTGGCCAGATCGACGGCTGACTCGTCGTCATCGGCCGGCGGCGCTGGCTTCGGACGACCGACGAAGGTGAACTTCGCGTCCTCGCCGGCACCCTCGCCGTCCCAGCCCTCGACATCGACATCAATCAGTTCGCCGGGGCCGATCTCGCTGAAAAGGATCTTCTCCGAGAGTGTGTCCTCGATCTCGCGCTGAATGGTCCGGCGCAGCGGCCGAGCGCCCAACACCGGATCGAACCCGCGCTTGGCCAGCAGCGACTTGGCCTTGTCGGTGAGCTCCATCGCCATGTCCTTGCCCTTGAGCTGCTTGCCCACCCGGCCGATCATCAGGTCGACCATCTCGATGATCTGCTCCTGCGTCAACTGTTCGAAGACGATGATGTCGTCGATGCGGTTCAGGAACTCGGGTCGGAAGTGCTTCTTGAGCTCGTCGTTGACCTTCTGCTTCATCCGCTCGTAGTTCGAGCCGCCACCACTCTCGGAGAACCCGAGGCCCACGGCCTTCGAAATGTCCGAAGTGCCCAGGTTTGAGGTGAAGATCAACACCGTGTTCTTGAAGTCGACGGTGCGGCCCTGGCCGTCGGTGAGACGACCCTCCTCGAGGACCTGCAACAGGGTGTTGTAAATCTCCTGGTGAGCCTTCTCGATCTCGTCGAACAGCACGACGCTGAACGGCTTGCGACGTACCTTCTCGGTGAGCTGGCCGCCTTCCTCATAGCCGACGTATCCCGGAGGTGCACCGAAAAGCCTTGACGCCGTGAACCGGTCGTGGAACTCACCCATATCAATCTGGATGAGCGCGTCGTCATCGCCGAACAAGAAGTTGGCCAGCGCCTTGGACAGCTCGGTCTTACCGACACCGGAGGGGCCGGCGAAAATGAACGAACCCGACGGGCGCCGTGGGTCTTTCAGCCCGGCACGGGTGCGGCGGATAGCCTTGGAGACGGCCTTGACGGCTTCCTCCTGGCCGATGATCCGCTTGTGCAGCTCCTCCTCCATGCGCAGCAACCGAGTGGTTTCTTCCTCGGTCAGCTTGAACACGGGGATGCCGGTCCAGTTGCCCAGCACCTCAGCGATCTGCTCGTCGTCGACCTCAGCCACCACATCCAGATCACCTGAGCGCCACTGCTTTTCGCGTTCAGCACGCTGAGCAACCAGCTGCTTCTCGGAGTCACGCAGCCGCGCGGCCTTCTCGAAGTCCTGGGCGTCAATAGCCGATTCCTTCTCCCGACGTGCATCGGCGATCTTCTCGTCGAACTCGCGCAGGTCTGGCGGTGCGGTCATCCGGCGGATGCGCATCCGGGCACCGGCCTCGTCGATCAGGTCGATCGCCTTGTCCGGCAAGAACCGGTCGTTGATGTACCGGTCGGCCAGGGTGGCGGCGGCAACCAGTGCACCGTCGGTGATGGACACCCGGTGGTGCGCCTCGTAACGATCGCGCAGACCCTTGAGGATCTCGATGGTGTGCTCGACCGTCGGCTCGCCCACCTGCACCGGCTGGAACCGGCGCTCCAGGGCGGCGTCCTTCTCGATGTACTTGCGGTACTCGTCGAGAGTGGTCGCACCGATGGTCTGCAGCTCGCCACGAGCCAGCTTGGGCTTGAGGATCGAGGCCGCGTCGATGGCGCCCTCGGCGGCACCGGCGCCGACGAGCGTGTGCAACTCGTCGATGAACAGGATGATGTCGCCGCGGGTGTTGATCTCCTTGAGCACCTTCTTGAGGCGTTCCTCGAAGTCACCGCGGTACCGGCTGCCGGCCACCAGGGACCCCAGGTCCAGGGTGTACAGCTGCTTGTTCTTCAGGGTCTCGGGCACCTCGCCGTGCACGATGGCCTGTGCCAGGCCCTCGACGACAGCGGTCTTACCGACACCCGGCTCACCTATGAGCACCGGGTTGTTCTTGGTGCGGCGGCTCAAGACCTGCATGACCCGCTCGATTTCCTTCTCGCGGCCGATGACCGGGTCGAGCTTGCCTTCCATGGCGGCAGCGGTCAGGTTGCGACCGAACTGGTCCAGGACCAGCGAGGTCGACGGGGTACCCGTCTCACCACCGCGACCACCGGTACCGGACTCGGCTGTCTCCTTGCCCTGGTAGCCGCTCAGCAGCTGAATGACCTGCTGACGCACCCGGGTCAGCTCAGCGCCCAGCTTGACCAGCACCTGGGCCGCCACGCCTTCACCCTCGCGGATGAGGCCGAGCAGGATGTGCTCGGTGCCGATGTAGTTGTGACCGAGCTGCAGCGCCTCGCGCAGGCTCAGCTCCAACACCTTCTTGGCGCGGGGGGTGAAGGGAATGTGTCCGGATGGCGCCTGCTGCCCCTGGCCGATGATCTCCTCAACCTGGCTGCGCACCCCCTCCAGAGAAATGCCCAGCGACTCCAGCGATTTGGCGGCAACGCCCTCACCCTCGTGGATCAAGCCGAGGAGGATGTGCTCGGTGCCGATGTAGTTGTGATTGAGCATGCGGGCCTCTTCTTGGGCCAACACAACCACCCGCCTGGCGCGGTCAGTGAATCTCTCGAACATCGGTCTCCCTCGCTTCCTCGTCCGGTCGTTGCGCAAGCGGCTCAACGTGCCGCTCGGGGCTCCCCCCAAACGGCTCATCTCCGCTGGCACTCCGACCTAATTGCCACTCTAGTGGTCGGCCGTAGTCGATGCGGAGTTCGCATACCTGGAGATACCTCCGGAGATACCGGAGGAACCTTCCTCATATACGAAATCACCGCACCCGGCGGTGCTTGTTAGGCAACCGAACAACGCCAGATGCGGTGAAAACGTTTCCGATTTTGACCCGGCTTCGCCGTAAGCGAAATACGGGAGGAATGTACTAGTTGGCAGCGTTGAAGGAATCGACAACCTCAGCGGGAATACGGCCTCGTGACGACACGTTGTGGCCGTTCTTGCGCGCCCACTCCCGGATCGCTGCGCTCTGTTCACGGTCGATGCTGGCACGTCCGCGACCCGATCCTGAGCTCCCCCGCCCACGACGACGGCCGCTGACACGGCGAGCGTGCTCGACCCACGTGGTGAGCTGATTACGCAGCTTCTCCGCATTCTTAGAAGAAAGGTCGATCTCGTAAGTCACGCCATCAATACCGAATTCAACGGTTTCGTCGGCAGGCGCTTCGCCATCGACATCGTCGACAAGCGTTACCGTGACCTTCTTAGCCATTCCCTTAGTCCTTCCAAATGCGGAACCCCCGTTGGTCCACCTCAAACATGCCACGGATTGCCGCAAAGTTCAACATACCCGCAAGGCTGTGCGTGTTCCGCTCAAAGCAAGCGTTTCACTACACTCATAGTTGAAAAATGCGGGAAAATTCGGACGCCTAGATCAGAGTGTGGGCCGGACAATCGGGAACAAGATCGTCTCTCGAATTCCGAAACCGGTAAGAGCCATCAACAATCGGTCGATACCCATACCGGTCCCCGCGGCGGGAGGCATCGCATACTCCATGGCAGCGAGGAAGTCCTCATCGAGGCTCATGGCTTCGTCATCGCCGGCAGCAGCCAATCGTGCCTGGTCAACAAATCTTTCTCGCTGGATCACCGGGTCGATCAACTCCGAGTAGCCGGTCGCCAATTCAAACCCACGGATATACAGATCCCACTTCTCGGTCACTCCCGCGGTACTCCGATGCTGTCGAGTCAACGGAGCCGTCTCGACGGGGAAATCCCTAACAAACGTCGGTGTGTACATTTTGTCTCCGACCTGGTGCTCCCACAGTTCCTCGACGAGTTTTCCGTGACCAAAACCACGATCGGTAGGAATCTCAGCGCCCACCCGATCCGCGATCTTCCATAGCGTGGCAACCGGAGTTTCGGGCGTGATCTCCTCACCAAGCGCATCCGACAACGACGGATACATTTCCAGCGTCGTCCACTGACCGTCCAAGTCATAGGTTGATCCATCGGGCAACGTCACCTGCCGGGTACCCATTGCATCGTCCGCTACCTCTTGGATGAGCTCACGGATCATTGTGGCGGCGGTATCGTACGTGCCATAGGTCTCATATGTTTCAAGCATCACAAATTCAGGAGAATGCGTAGAGTCCGCTCCTTCATTTCGAAAAACTCGATTGAGTTCGAAAATCTTGTCGAAGCCGCCAACGAGCGCCCTTTTCAGGAAAAGTTCCGGTGCAATACGGAGAAACAGGTCGATATCGAGCGCGTTGGAATGCGTAACGAACGGCCGCGCAGCAGCACCTCCGGCGAGGGTCTGCAAGATGGGGGTCTCCAACTCCAAGAAGCCACGCCGATGCATCGCGTCGCGAATCGCCCTCATCACCGCGACCCGTTGCCGCGCGATCTGGCGCGCCTCTGGCCGCACGATGAGGTCCACGTACCGCTGGCGCACTCTGGTCTCTTCTGACATCTCCTTGTGAGCAACGGGCAGCGGACGGAGAGACTTCGACGCCATCTGCCAACTGTCGGCCAGGACGCTCAGCTCACCGCGACGCGAGCTGATGACCTCTCCACGCACGAACACGATGTCGCCAAGATCCACATCCGTCTTCCAATCGGCGAGGGCCTGCTCCCCGACCCCGGCGAGGCTGATCATCACCTGCAGGGGGGTGCCATCACCGTCCTGCAGCGTCGCGAAGCACAGCTTGCCCGTATTGCGGGAGAAGATGACGCGACCTGAAACACCCACCTGGTCACCGGTGCTGGTGTCGGTTTCCAGATCCACGTAGGCGTCACGAATCTGCTTGAGGCTATGGGTGCGGGGCACCTCCACCGGATACGGCTGGGTGCCTTCAGCGAGAAGCTTCTCGCGCTTGGCCTGACGGATGCGAAATTGTTCCGGCAAGCTGGTCTGCGCGTCAGGATCAGTCACGTCTCGGCAGCTTAGCCGTACTACCACGCTCCGACTGATTTGCCGATTCGGACGTGTGGATACCTATTTCGCCGTGCGGGTCTTGCCGCGCTGGTCAGCTCGGTTGCGCTCGTACACCAGCCGTAAGCCGTCGAGTGTGAGGTGCTCTTCATAACGGTCCACGGCGTGTATCTCGGGAAGAATCAGTGGCGCGGTGTGACCGGTCGCGACCACCGTCACGCCCGCACCACTGAAACCATCGATATCGCGGCGCACCCGCTCCACCAAACCGTTCACCAGGCCGGCGAATCCGAATACGGCCCCCGATTGCATGCATTCCACAGTGTTCTTACCGACCACCGAGCGTGGGCGGGTCAGCTCCACGCGCCGCAGAGCGGCGCTGCGGGCGGCCGCGGCATCGGAGGACACCTGCACGCCCGGAGCGATCGCACCCCCCAGGAACTCCCCCTTAGCCGACACCACATCCACACAGATCGACGATCCGAAATCCACCACGATGCATGCGGAACCGAACTTATGATGCGCAGCAAGGCAATTGACGATCCGGTCGGCACCGACCTCCTTGGGGTTGTCGACCAGTAGCGGGAGGCCGGTGCGTACCCCTGGTTCGATGAGAACCTGCGGAACCGAAGACCAGTACTGGTCGAACATCCCGCGCATTTCATGCAGCACAGATGGCACGGTGGAAAGCGCCGCAACCCCGGTCAACGTCTCGCTGTCATCGCCTATCAGGCCGTCGATAGTCAGTGCCAGCTCGTCGGCGGTGATCTCGGTTTCCGTACGGATCCGCCAGTGCTGAACCACCTTGGCGTGCTCACCAGCGCCGGCCACCAGCCCCAGCACTGTGTGGGTGTTGCGTACGTCGATTGCCAGCAGCACGGCTACACCAGACCGCGCGGCGACACCAAGCCGAAGTTCTCGGGCACGTAGGCCGGGTCATCGGAGTGCTCGCCCAGTTCAACCCGCTTGTTGTCCGAGTCCACGAACACCACCCGCGGCGAGAAGACGCGGGCCTCCTCGTCGCTCATCACACCGTAGGCGATGATGATCACCAAGTCTCCCGGGTGCACCAGATGTGCTGCGGCACCATTGATCCCGATGACGCCACTGCCACGGGTGCCCGTGATCGCGTACGTCTCCAACCGGGCACCGTTATCGACATCGACAATGGTGACCTGTTCGCCCTCCAGCAGGTCCGCGGCCTCCATGAGATCGGGATCGATGGTGACGGAACCGACGTAGTGCAGATCGGCGTGCGTCACGGTGGCCCGATGGATCTTTGACTTCATCATCGTGCGGAACATCAGTTTCTCCAAGGTAATTTGTGGTCGGGATCAGTCGGGCCGCCCGGTTGGGTCGGGCCGATTTCGACGGGAACGTTGTCCAAAAGTCGGGTTGCCCCCAGCGTGGCCGCCACCAACATGCGGCCGGGCCCTTGCGCGGGGACGGGACCGAGATCGGCGCCACGCACCTCCAGGTAGTCCACCTGTATCGCGGGCACCTCATCCAGCACGGCACGGGCGGCGTCCAGAGCTGCCTCCGAACCCATTGGAGCTGAATAGATTCCGGCGAGGAGCGCAGCCGACAATGCTCCCGCCTGTTCGCGGTGCTCGTGGCTCAGGTAGACGTTGCGCGAGGACATCGCCAATCCGTCGGCCTCTCGGACGATCGGAATCGGAACAATGCGCGTCTTGAGGTTCAGATCCGCGACCATCTGCCTGACGAGTACCAGCTGCTGGTAATCCTTCTCCCCGAAATACGCCTGGTCGGGCGCCACGATTTGCAGCAACTTGTGCACGACCGTCAGCATCCCGGCGAAATGCGTTGGGCGTGAGGCGCCCTCAAGCTCCGCGCCGAGCGGTCCGGGCAGGATGGTGGTGCGTTGACCGTTGGGGTACATCGATTCCGCGGTCGGCGCGAACACCAGCTCCACCCCCTCGCCGCGCAGCTTCTCGACATCCGAATCCAAGGTTCGCGGATAAGCGTCGAGGTCCTCGCCGGGGCCGAACTGTAAGGGGTTCACGAAGATCGACACCACAACCACCGCACCCGGTACCTTCCGGGCGTGCCGGACCAGCGTCAGATGGCCCTCATGCAGGGCACCCATGGTCGGCACCAACATGATCCGGCGGCCGGTATGCCGCAATGCCTTCGATACGTCGTACATGGCGTCGGGGTCGTGGTGAACGGTCAGCTCTCCGCTGAGGTAGCCCTTCGGGCCCTTCGGCCCATACAAACTCGTCATCACTGTGTCTTCACCTAGTCCGGGGTTCCAAAGCTACGAAAACCGATTGGGGAGCATGCGCGCGTTGCGCGGTACGGCGAGCGTCGGCGCGATACGCCTCCGCCAATGCCGGATCTGTCTCGGCAAGTGCGTCGAGATGACGGCGAACGGCGGCACCGTCTCCGCGTGCCACCGGGCCTGTCAGTGCCGACTGCCCACGCTCCAGGGCGTTGGCGACGGCGGCATGCACCAGCGGCCCCAGCACCCGCTCGGGCAGGCCGCTGGGGCCTTCGCCAATTGTCTCCTGCCCCAACAGTTCCTGCCCCCAGAGCGCGGAGCGCAGCGCCTCGACCGCGTCCAGCACGAGGGTCACGACATGGTTGCTTCCGTGCGCCAGAGCTGCGTGATAGAGGGTGCGCGCATCTTCTCGCACCCGCATCGGTTCTCCGCCGATCTCCAGCACCAGCGCGGTACCGATGGCGTAACCCGTCTCGTCGGCGGCAGTAATGCCAAAGCAGGAGTTGAGAAGTCGTTCGATGTCCTCGTCGCCACCGGTGAAGGTCATCGCCGGATGGATTGCCAACGGAACGCATCCGAGATCGGTCAGCGGCTCCAGTATTGCGATGCCATTGGCGCCGGAAGTGTGTACGACGATGGTTCCCGGCCGCACCGACCCGGTAGCGGCAAGACCAGAGACCAAGGCCGCCAACTCGTGATCGGGCACCGCAAGCAGCAGTAGCTCGGCGCGTGGGGCCACCTCTTGGGCGGGCAGTACCTGACTTTCCGGCAGGCGTTCTTCGGCGCGCCGTCGCGAGGCATCGGACACCGCGCTACATGCGACGACGAAGTGCCCCGCCGCCTCCAGGGCGACGCCGATTGCCGTGCCAACTCGGCCGGCGGAAATGATCCCGATGGCGAGGCGGGCAGGCCGCAAGCCGTCTAGCGGCCCGTCGGCTCGGCCATCAACACTGAAAGCCTCAGACATGCTGAACGAGACACCTCGCTGGCTAGAAACGTTCCAGTCCTGCGCTGCAGGTACCGGACGGTCATCAGCAGGTTAATCCCACCGCAGTGCGAGCGGCAGGGGACTAGGCCGTTAGATTGCTCACTTTCGCGCACGGTGACGAAATCGAAGCAGGGTCAGTCCTCGCGGCGGCGACGGCGGCCACCCGACTCCGAAGAATCACCCTGGAGGCGTCCGAGCAGGTCGGCGACCGAAAAGCCACCCGTTTCCTCGACCCGGCGCCTGCCCTGGGAATCCTCGGACTCCTCGGATTCTGCGGGCTCCGGAGCCCGCCGTCGGCCGCGAGATTCCTCGGGATCCGGCGCGCGGTGGCCGCCGGAACTCTCGGGATGGCTCTGTTGTTCGGGCGCCGGGGGTGGGTAGGAAGGTTCGGGTGCCCAGTGCCCACCTGCCCCGGTTTCGGTCGCGGCCGGTGCCTGGTGCCGAGACGCAATCCCCGAGTGGCGTCCCGGTGCTGGTTCAGCCTGGTGGGGGGCTGAGGGTGGCGGCGGCGCGGGTTCGTTGGGGGCCCAATTGCTTCCGGAGCTTCCGGGGGGTAGCCACTGGCCCTCTGCGGGTGCCGGAGACCAGCTGTTCTGCGGCGGCGGCGGCGCATTCCAATCGGGTGGCGGTGCGTTCCAGACGGATTGCGGGGCAGGCTGCGCCGGAGGTGCTATTGGCTGAGGCGCCGGATCCCAGTCCTCACCATCCGCCGCGGCGTCCCAATCCTCCTGTCTGGCAGCCCAATACGCTGGCTGTTCGGTCTGCGCGGCAACCGGGACTTCGGGTTCGCGGTCCTGCGCTACATGCGGCTCAGGTTGCGGACGCCAATGAGTCCCGGACGACACCGGCTGCTGATACGGCTCGGGCTCGTGCGGTTGAGCGGCTCCGTAGTAGGCAGGTGTCGGATAGGGCGGCGTAGGAGGAGCCTCGTCCTCGTCCACGTGATGGGGGTCTTCGGCGACGTCGATGATCGGGTACTCAGAAGTCCGAGTGTCCTCGTCGACGGCGGTGACGTCCTGGTATTCGGTCGCGGGGGCGGCCTGCTGCTGAGGCTCCCGAACGGAGTGGGTGAACGCTGCCGAAGCGCGCTCAGTTCTGTCGGGCCCGGGCTCGGGCTCCGCGCCGGGCCAGGGCCCCAAAGCGCGAATCGGATCGTGCTCGATCGCCGGCCGGTCGCTCAGGTCGGTGTTGAAAAGGATCTCCAGGTTGGTGCGCAACGCAGAGAGCTCGGCGCGCAGCGTCGCGATCTCATCGGCGGCCTGTGCCTCGATCTCCCCTGCCAGCTGCTGACGCAGTCTGCTCTCCACCGTCAGCTCGTACTCGCGTCGCGCAGAAATCTCCCGCTCCAGCTGCAGGTCGTAGACGAGTTTCTGATCGCGTACCTTCGATTGATCGGCATCACTTTGCCGCCGATAGGTCAGCGCGGCGAATGACGCGATGACCGCAGCCCATAGCGCCAGCAACAAGCCGACGCGTAGATAGATGGCCTTATCGGTGAAAACCAGGGCTATCCCGGACCCGATCGCCAGCACCAGCAACGCGGTCAGCAACGCCCAGCCGGGGCGGCGGCTGCCACGCCGGAGCTTCGCCGCGCGGGTGGGCATGGTCATGGGGGTGACTGTACCCGGACAGTGCAGTGTGCTGGCCGACCTTGATTCGGCGATTCGACATGCGCGAGTGCTATCGAGCGGGAGTCGCGGGCGGATCGGGCGGGGACTTACAGCAATGCTGAAGCCATAGCCCCGCGACCACAAGCGCCACCGCACATCCGGTCGCGATCACCACGCCCAGAGTGTCCGCTACAGCGGCCGCCAGCTGCGCCCGACGCGGCAGGATGTAGATGAGCATCGCCATCCACCATCCGGTCATCAGCGTGCCAAGCCATGCCGACGCCTTCGCGACTACCACTGAGCGCGCCACCGCGAGCGCGGGCAAACGCCCGGTGCCGACTCCGATCTCACCGTCGTTGACCTTGTTGCGAATGTAGAGCGCCCAGCCACCCTCAGCGATCGCCAACACAAACAGCGAGACACCTGCGAGCAACGGGATCGGCGGCAAGGATCCGTACGTTGCCGAGACGAAGAAGTAGCCGAGGATCACCGTGACCACGCCCGCGGTCAGCAGATCGCGGATCCGGGTGGCGCCCACTACGCCACCGGACCGGTCAGGGTGTCATCCACCCGTCGCACGCCGTCGCGTTCTGCCGGTTCGAGGCCCGCCAGCAGGTCCGCTGCCGGGCGGGTCTGCCCGTCGACGGTCAGCATCGCACCCGGTTCGATCGCCAGCCACGGCACCAGCACGAAGGCGCGCTGATGCGCGCGGGGATGCGGCAGCGTGAGATCTGGATCATCGGAAAGAATCTCGACGGAGGCCGTATCGGCGCCTTGCCTGCAGCTGATCACATCGACATCGAGAGTGCGTGGCCCCCAACGCTCCGCGCGCAGCCGCTGCGCGGACTGCTCCAGACGATGCGCCACTGCGAGCCACTCCTGGGGCTCACGTCCCTCGGCGATGACGACGGCATTGAGGAAGTCTTCTTGCGGAACCGGCCCCCATGGGGCGGTCTGGTAAACCGGCGATATCCCCACCACATCCGCGCCGAGACTGTCGACGACCGATTGCAGATGCGCCAGCCTGTCACCGAGGTTGGATCCGATGGACAGCACGGCGTGTGTCACTACTGCGATCCCCCGGAGCGAGACCGCCGGGATCGTCGGGCCACCACGGCCACATCGTTGAACGTCAGGGGAATTGGCGCGTTGGGTTTGTGAACCACCGCCTCCACGGCATGCACCCTCGCGTCGGTCATCACGTCATCGGCGATGGCGCCCGCGACGGATTCGATGAGATTGCGCGGCGGACCCGCCAGGATCGCGGCGGCCCGCTGAGCCAGCTCTCCGTAATCGAGGGTATCGGTCAGCTGATCGGTGGCCGCAGCGGTATCGAGGTCCAGCCACACGGTGATATCCACCGAAAACTCCTGGCCGTCGCGACGCTCATGCTCGAATACGCCGTGGTAACCAAAGACTTTCAGGCCCCGGAGCTCTATGCGGTCGGTCATTTCGTGTCGCCTCGGGAACCGCGCTGCGCAACCTCACGACGCCACTTACCGGCGGGTGCTGGGCGTTTGGTCCGAACCGTCACCTCGACGGTGGCCTCCTCCTCAACAGACTCGGCGGCGGCCGGCTCGGCCGGTGGGGCGCTCTCGTCCTGCTGGCCCACCTCTCGCTCTTCTACACCCTCTTCGAGGGTCTCGGCACCACCCGTCTCCCAGGCGCGCACTACTTTCAGCGCATCCATCGACGCCGTGACATCGTGCACACGCACACCCCACACCTCATGAAGCGCGGCGAGTGCCGTGATGACGGCGGTAGCAGTTTCACGCCCGTCGGCCGGTCGCTCCACTCCCTTGAGATCGGTGAGCAGCGAGCCCAAGAATCGTTTCCGGGAGGCACCGATGAGAATCGGGAATCCAAGCTCCTGCATATCCGGGATCGCTTGCAATAGAAGCCAATTATGGTGCGCGGTTTTGGCGAAGCCGAGACCGGGATCGAGAATGAGCCGCTCGCGAGACACACCTGCCTTGAGCGCGACGTCCACCGATTCCATGAGTTCGCGCGATACGTCGGCGACTACGTCCACATAGTTCCGGGCGGCCGATGCATGGATGAAATCCTTTGAACGCCAATGCATCAGGATCCAGGGCAAGCCTAGGTCAGCCATCAACGGAGCCATCGCCGGATCGGCACGCCCGCCCGAGACGTCATTCACCATATTCGCCCCGGCCTTGACCGCGGCCGCTGCGACCGACGCGCGCATGGTGTCGACGCTGATGTTGATGCCGTGACTCGCAAGCTCTTCGATTACCGGGACCACTCGCTGCAACTCGATCTTCTGCGCGATCGACTTGGCACCGGGACGCGTCGATTGCCCGCCGACATCGATGATGTCGGCGCCGGCGGAGGCCAGCGCCAGCCCATGTGCCACCGCATCCGATTGCCTGACGAATTTCCCACCGTCAGAGAAGGAGTCGTCGGTGACGTTGACGACTCCCAGGATGTGGGTCAGTGCGGGAGTATCCGTCACGTCCCGATCATGTCCTTAGTATCAAGTCGAGAACCTCGGCCCGCGAGGCCACATCGGTTTTGAACTGGCCGCGCACGGCGGAGGTGGTGGTTGTCGCCCCCGGCTTGCGCACACCGCGCATCGCCATACACAGATGTTCGGCCTCCACCACAACGATCACGCCGCGCGGTTCCAGCTTGCGCACCAACGCGTCCGCAATCTGTGCCGTCAACCGCTCCTGAACCTGCGGCCGTTTTGCGTAAAGGTCAACCAGGCGTGCGATTTTCGACAGCCCGGTGACCCGGCCGTGTTGACCGGGGATGTATCCGACGTGCGCGACACCATGGAAGGACACCAGGTGATGTTCACATGTCGAGTACATCGGTATCGATTTCACCAGCACCAGCTCGTCGTGCTGTTCGTCAAAGGTGGTGTTCAGCACCGTGTCCGGATCGGTGTACAGCCCCGCGAATATCTCCCGGTAGGCGCGTGCCACGCGGGCGGGGGTGTCCACGAGTCCGTTTCTGTCCGGATCTTCACCGACCGCATACAGCAGTTCGCGGACCGCGGCCTCTGCTCGTGCCTGGTCGAAAACATGAGAGGTCGGCTGACCGTTGTGCTCGGCCGTCTCGGGCGAGTTCATCTCAGCTCTTGCTCTCGCTGCCCTCGTCCGGAGCCGGCGCCGGCGCCGGCTGCTGATGCGGGGTCGGCACCGGATACGGATACTGCTGCGGGGCATGGGGCGGATACCCTGGCTGCGGATATGTTGCCTGTCCCTGCGGCGGATACCCCGGCTGCTGCCCTTGCGGCGGCCAACCGGGCGCGTACCAGCCCGCGGGGGCGCCATAGTTGGTTCCCGGCGACTGACCCGGATGGGATCCTGCCGGAACCGGCTGTGCACCTTGGCCATTGGGTACAGGGCCATTCGGAACATGCGGCGACCCATTGGCGGGTGCGGCCGCGGCCTGCTCGGCGATTGCCTTCTTGAATGCGGGCTCGGGCACCGGCGGTGGCCACGGCTCGCCGCGTTCGATGGCGAGCTCACCCGGAGTCTTGATGGGCGGCTTGTCGGACGGAATGCGACCTCCAAAGTCATCGAACATCGCTAGTCGCGGACGGCGCTGGACATCCTTGAAGATCACCTCGAGTTCCTTGCGGACCACCGTTTCCTTCTCCAGCAGCACGCCTGCCAGCGTGTCCAGGACATCGCGGTACTCGGTGAGGATTGCCCACGCCTCGGTATGCGCCGCCTCGATGAGATTGCGCACCTCCTCGTCAATTTCGCGAGCCACCTCGTGCGAGTAATCAGGCTGGGTACCCATGGTGCGGCCCAGGAATGGGTCACCGTGTTCGGTGCCGTACCGCACGGCACCGAGCTTGGTGCTCATACCGAACTCGGTGACCATGGCGCGGGCCTTCTTGGTCGCCTGCTCAATATCAGAGACGGCGCCGGTAGTCGGCTCGCGGAAGACGAGTTCCTCGGCGGCACGCCCACCCATGGCGAACACCAGCTGCGCGATCATCTCTGACCTGGTGGCCATGCCTTTGTCGTCCTCGGGCACCGCGATGGCATGCCCGCCGGTACGGCCGCGCGCCAGGATGGTGACCTTGTACACGCGCTCGATATCGGGCATCGCCCAGGCGGCCAGGGTGTGCCCCGCCTCGTGGTAGGCGGTGATCTTCTTCTCGTGCTCGCTGATGATGCGGCCCTTGCGGCGCGGTCCGCCCACGACCCGGTCCACCGATTCCTCAAGGGCGGCAGCGGTAATCACGGTGCCGCTTTCCCTCGCAGTCAGCAGCGCCGCCTCGTTGATGACATTGGCCAGATCCGCACCGGACATGCCCACGGTGCGCTTGGCCAGCCCGTCGAAGTCGACGTCGGGTCCGAAGGGCTTTCCGGCCGAGTGAACCTTGAGCACCGCCTTGCGTCCGGCCAGATCCGGGCTGGACACCGGGATCTGCCGGTCGAAGCGCCCCGGACGCAGCAGCGCCGGATCCAGGATATCGGGGCGGTTGGTGGCGGCAATCAGGATGACGCCCTGACGGTCGGTGAATCCATCCATCTCGACCAGCAGCTGGTTGAGCGTTTGCTCACGTTCGTCGTGACCGCCGCCCAGGCCGGCGCCGCGTTGACGTCCGACGGCGTCGATCTCGTCGACGAAGATGATGCAGGGGCTGTTCTGCTTGGCCTGCTCGAAGAGGTCACGCACGCGCGAAGCACCCACGCCGACAAACATTTCGACGAATTCCGAGCCCGAGATGGTGAAGAACGGCACTTCCGCTTCACCGGCGACGGCACGAGCCAGCAGCGTCTTACCGGTGCCCGGGGGGCCGTAGAGTAGCACACCGCGCGGGATCTTGGCGCCGAGCGCCTGGTACCGCGTCGGGTTCTGCAGGAAGTCCTTGATCTCGTAGAGCTCTTCGACGGCCTCGTCGACACCAGCCACATCGGCGAATGTGGTCTTGGGCATGTCCTTGGTCAGCTGCTTCGCACGCGATTTGCCGAAGCCGAAGCCCATACCTCGCCCACCGGACTGCATGCGGCTGAACGCAAAGAACAGCACCACCAGCAGGATCACCGGCAGCAGATACAGCAGCAGCGATCCCAGGATGCTGCCCTGATTCACCGTGGTGTTGACGGTGGCACCCTTACCGTTCAACTTCTCCAGCAGCGGTACTCCGTACCCGGTGGGGTACTTGGTGATGACCTTGTCCTTGCCCTCGGTGTCCCCGTTCGCGGACTTGAGGTCCAGCCGCAGCTGCTGTTCTCGGTCGTCGATGCGAGCACTCTTGACGTTGTCGGTGTCGATCTGCTTGATCGCGACCGAGGTGTCCACGGGCTTGTAACCGCGGGTGTCGTCGCTGAAGTAGAAGAACGACCACCCCAGCAGCAGCACCACCACGATGACACCCAGGGTGCGAAACACGTTTGTCCGGTTCATACAGCGTCGGCCGCGGTCAGCGGCCCGGTCCTTCCGTAGACAATGGGGAAGACATAAGGAACTTTCAGGCTACCTCACCTGCGTTTTCACTTGTATCGCGCGCATTGCGCGTTCGGCGAAACCGGAGGCATCGGGATTGTCTAGGTATTGAACAAAACGATGTGCAGGTAGATCGCGTCGGGTGACCTGATGTCCTGGACTACGTCGCGGTACACCCACGGCTTCTCGATGTGATCTTGGGCTGTCTTGACGTTCGTAGTGATCTTGGGCTGTCTTGACGTTCGTAGCGCTCGACATCGGCGGTCCGGCGATGAACGTCATGTCCGACGGATCCTTTACCGGCAGAAAAGGCGCGATGAACGCCGAATTCCGCAGGATCGCCTCGACATCCCGTTCCGTGACACGCAATGCCACCTCATATCGGGTGTCGATACCGTGATCCATTCGAACCTTGAGCACACCGACCCCGTTCGGGATATCGACCTTTCCGAATGCTTCCGCCTCTTCGAGAGGCACTTCGACACCGGCGCGTCCGAAATCAAGGGAACACCCAGCTAATAGCGCGCACAAAACCAGCCCCACCAGCGCTCGCACCACTCCCCCTCAGCATGAGATCAGGCCTGTTCAACCCTCCGGGCCGTGATCTTGTTCACGGTACTATCGCCCGAGCATCACGAGCGTGGGCACCAGGTCTGCGTGCGACCGAGAACGAAGAGGTCCAGTCATGCCTGGTCGCCATAGTGAAAGCAATCGCCGGCGACAGCGCTCTGGCAGATCAAGTCTGCCCAAGTGGATTGCACTGGCGGTGATCGCCATCCTGCTCGGTGGGCTCGGGGTATTCGTCTTCAAGAAGCTGTCCGAGAGGTGCGGCGACGTCGATACCTTTACAGTCGCCGCCGATCCGGCCATCGCGCCCGTCATATCCAAGGTGGTCGACGGCGCGGGCGCGAAGGGTCTCGGCTGCACAAAACTCACCGTGGGCGCAAAACCTTCGGCGTTAACAGCGTCGACGATCGGCAAGCCCAACGGGGCGCCCGCACTATGGCTCCCCGATTCATCGATCTGGTTGGTGAAACAGCTCCGGACCACTGGCTCTCCGCTGGATTCGGCAAGCCAATCAGTGGCCAGAACTCCTGTCGTCGTAGTAGCCAAGCAGGGCGAGACGCCGACATTCGACTCGTGGCTGAGCGTGTTGAAGCAACCCGGGCTGCGGATCGGTAATCCGTTGGAGGACACCGTGGCGGCAGGTCCAGTGCTGGGCGCGCTCGCGGAGGCCGAACAGGGAAAGAGCGACCCCAACGCGATTACCGCGGCACTGGTTCCCATTGCTCAGGCGCAGTTGACGAACACCAAGCAGAGCAGTGCCGAGGAACGTCTGGGCGAGGTGGCCAAGAATGGCGGCCTGGCGGTGTCCACGGAGCAACAGCTCGTCGACTACAACGCCAAGCATCCGGACACGAAGCTCACCGCCGTCGTTCCGGCGACCGGCACGCCAGCCCTGAATTACCCGATCGCGGTCACCGAACCCGCCAACGATCGGCACGCCGCGGCCAAGCACTCCGGGGAAGCCCTGGCCGAACGCCTCGCCGGCAGCGAGGGTAAGGACGCCTTGCTGAGCGCAGGATTCCGCGGACCCGACTTCGCGCCGCTGGACGGTAAGGGGGTGGGCACCGTGGAGACGCTCACGGTCAATGACCTGACCGCATTCGACACGGCTATGCGCCGATATGCGGTGCTGGCCTTGCCTTCTCGGATGCTTGCCGTGCTCGACGTCTCCGGCTCGATGCGGGCGGCCGCGGGCCCGACGACGCGAGTCGGCCTACTGAGCCAGGCGATCGACAACGGGCTTCCGCTGTTCCCCGAGAACGCTCAGATCGGGTTGTGGGCGTTCTCAATCGACAAGGGCGGCCCAAACCAGGACTGGCGAGAGCTACAACCCATCCGCACGCTTAACGAACAGGTGGGCGATAAGACACAACGCCAGCTCCTTCTCGATAGCGGGCATGGTCTGGACGCCCTCGTCGGCGGCGGAACCGGTTTGTATGACACCACTCTCGCGGCGTTCCGGAAGGTTCAGTCCACGTACGACCCCCACTACATCAATAGCGTGGTGATCATCACCGACGGAGCGAACGAGGATCCGAACGGCATCTCACTGGATCAGCTGCTCGCCACGCTGAAGAAGGAACAGGACCCTTCGCGGCCCATCGTGCTCATCACCCTCGGCATCACCGAGGACGCGGATGCCCCTGTCCTCAAACAGATTTCGGATGCTTCCCCAGGCGGTGCCAGCCGGGTCGCGCGCAGCGCCGACGAGATTCCCAATATCGTCACCGACCTCATCCGAGCTCGCACCGCCGCACACTAAACGAAGACGGCCTCGGGCTCCGGAGGGTTCGACAGCAGCGCGGGCAGCACGAAAACCCGCACATAGCGCCGAACCTGCTCGGGATTATCAGTGCCGGGTATCAGGCCGAGCAGCAGGGACAACGCGACGGACAGCACATACCGCGCCGCGTCCTCGGGCCGCACGCCCTCGCGAACCTCGGATATCCGGGTGCTGAAAACCCCCGCGTACATTGACGTCAGCAGGTCAATGAGATTCGGGGCGTTGACAATCAGCGATGCGACCGTGCCGCGATCGTCTCGGTCGGCAAGCACCCGCAACAAGGGGTTAGCGCCGACCTCCACCGAAACAATCACCATCGACTCCGGAATGATCTCGGTGAGGTTCTTCAGAACGATGAGGCGACCGATCATCTTGGCGATCTCGTTCATCGTCGTGCGGACCACGAGGGCGTCCATCAAGTCTTCGCGGTTCCGGAAATGCCGATACATCACAGCCCTGCTGTATCCGGCTTCCCGCGCGATGGCTTCCATGGTGGATGCGCCGTACCCACGATCGACGAACAGTCGCTCGGCGGCGTCCAGGAGCTGAGTTTGTGCCTGCTGTGCGGTGTTTCCGCCACCGGGAGGTCTACCGCGGCCGCGGGGAGCCTTGTTCTCGCTCTCGCTTTTGCGAGCCATCGGCGAGGCCTCCTTGCAACAATATATTGACACTTATCGCCTGATGCCTATTATTGAGACTGCGACGATCTCGTCCTGGCATCAACCGGAAAGGCCCGAGTTTATATGCCTAATCACCCCGCAGAACTCGATGAATACACAAATCCGAGCGGACTCGTACCGGATCAGGTGACGTGGACGCCGTGGCTCAAGGCCTGGCGGATGCTGTTCAGTTCGAAGTACCACGGCGACATCTACGAGGCGTTTCTCGGGATGGAAGCGCCGGTTCTTGCTCGCGCCTACTACCAAGTACGGTCGCACCCTAACGGCCGCGCATTGTTCAAGAAGAAACCCGATCTGCTGGCGGTGTTGAACGACGAGGACTACCTGGCCTCATTGCCTTTCGGCAGTCTCGGGCATGCGTACCTGTCGTTCTTGCACACCAACAAGCTCGACGCGGGAGTGTTCGGGGAGGCGGCCATCATCAGGCCGATCGCCGAGAAGAACAACTGGGACGACGATTTCTACTACATGATCATTCGGGGCACCGCCCTGCACGATATGTTCCATACTATCGGCGGCTACGGTCCCGATATTTCCGGCGAGATGGCTAACATCGGATTCCATTGTGGCCAAATGGAACCCGCCGGACCATTGGAGAGGCTCGGCATGTTCGGAGCCCTCACTCTGCCCGGCGCATCGGTGCCGTTCAAGCTCCGCTACTACCGACAGGCGGTGGAGCGCGGCCGCCGCGCCGACCTGCTGATGGCAGCCCCCTGGGAGGAGCTACTCGAACGGCCCTACCGCGAGGTCCAAGACACCCTGGGCGTGATGCCCGTCGAGAGAGCCCACCCCCAGGGCAGGTGGGTGACGGCGTGGACGCCTCCTTCCGTCAAGCCGCCAACCCCCTGGAACTACGAGCAGATTTTGGCCGAGGGACCCGTGGCAGCCTGAGCACTCATCGACGGACCTACCTGCACCGGAGCGCACGTCCATCGCAATCTCGGTGGCGGTGAACTCCATCGGGCCCAATGTGACCGACACTCCTGGTCCGTAGTCGCCGGTTGAGCGTTGTGGTTTAGTGGCAATCACAACGACGCTGTTGGGCACCCGAGAAGGTGAGAATGCGCTCATGACCGATGCCACTGTGGATATCCGGGAACGTGACATCGCAACAAACGGTGTGCACCTGCGCATAGTGGAGGCCGGTGAACCCGGCCAACCGGTAGTCCTTCTGGCGCACGGCTTCCCCGAGCTGGCGTATTCCTGGCGCCACCAGATTCCGGCACTCGCCGCCGCCGGATACCACGTCATCGCTCCCGACCAGCGCGGTTACGGCAGGTCAAGTGCGCCCGCGCATATCGACGACTACAACATCGAGGCGCTATCCGACGATCTACTCGGCATCCTTGACGATGTGGGCGCCGGCAAGGCGACCTTCGTAGGACACGACTGGGGCGCCGTCGTCACCTGGCATACCGCGCTCGCCGTCCCCGAACGCGTCGCAGGCGTCGCGGGTCTTTCTGTCCCGTTCACCCGACGCAGCCAGGCAGCTCCCACCCAGGCGTGGAAGAAGCTATTCGGCGACAACTTTATCTACATCCTGTATTTCCAGGAGCCCGGGTTGGCCGATGCCGACCTCAATCGCGATCCGGCCGCCACCATGCGCCGCATGATGGTCGGCATGGCCCATATCGATGGCGCCACGATGATCGCACCGGGACCCGCCGGATTCATTGAGCGCATGACCGATCCCGGCGAGCTTCCCAACTGGCTCAGCAATACCGAATTGGACCACTACATCGCCGAATTCACCCGCACCGGGTTCACCGGCGGACTGAACTGGTACCGGAACTTCGATCGCAACTGGGCGCTTACCGAGCATCTGACGGACGCGAATGTGGTTGTGCCGTCGCTATTCATCGCGGGTGCCGCCGATCCCGTCCTCGGCTTCGCGGACCACGCGGGCAGCCTGAAGCACCGAACCGACAATCGTGGAGACATCCTGATCGAAGGTGCCGGGCACTGGATTCAGCAGGAGCGACCACAGGAAGTCAATGCCGCGCTATTGGAGTTCTTGGGTCAGGTCGCGCGATGACGGCCTCGTCGCCCCTTCGATTTGGGGCCTTCATCACCCCGTTTCACCCAGTAGGACAGAATCCCACCACCGCGTTGGAATATGACCTGGATCGAGTGGTGGCCCTGGACCGGTTGGGCTACCAGGAGGCGTGGTTTGGCGAGCACCATTCCGGTGGATACGAATTGATCTCCTGCCCTGAGGTTTTCATCGCCACCGCGGCCGAACGCACCAAACACATCAGACTGGGCACCGGGGTGGTATCACTGCCGTATCACCACCCACTCATGGTGGTGGACCGCTGGATTCTGCTCGATCACATCACCAGAGGCCGAGTCATCTTCGGTACCGGGCCGGGGGCACTGCCCACCGACGCCTACATGATGGGAATTGACCCGGTTGATCAGCGGCAGATGCAGGAGGAGTCGCTCGAAGCAATTCTTGCCCTGCTACGTGCGGCCCCGGAAGAGCGCATCAACCGCGAAACGTCCTGGTTCACCCTGCGCGACGCGCAGCTTCAGCTGCGCCCTTATACCCATCCCTATCCGGAAATCCTTACGGCCGCCATGTTTTCGCCCTCCGGCCCCCGACTCGCCGGAAAACTCGGCGCGGGCCTGCTGTCTCTCTCCGCGTCAATACCCGGCGGTTTCGCCGCACTCGAGAACGCCTGGGAGGTGGTGCGCGAGCAGGCCACCGGGCACGGCCACCCCGAGCCCGATCGGTCCAGCTGGCGAGTACTCGGCATCATGCATCTGGCCGAGACGCGCGAGCAGGCCATCGAAGACTGCACCTACGGACTGCCCGACTACGCCCACTACTTCGGCGCCGTTGGCGTGCTACCGCTGGCCAACGAGGTCGATGGCGAACAGCAAGATCCGCGAGAATTCGTTAAATCATATGTGGAACAAAGCAATTGCTGCATAGGAACACCTGACGACGCGATCGAGTACATTCAAGATCTACTCGACAAGTCAGGCGGCTTCGGCACGTTCCTGATGCTCGGCCACGATTGGGCGCCACCAGAGGCCACGTTCAAGTCCTATGAACTGTTCGCCCGCAAGGTGATCCCGCATTTCACCGGCCAGCTGACTGCCGCCACGGTCTCGCACGATTGGGCGCAGGCCAAGCGCGGAGAGCTGTTGGGTAGGGCCGGCGAGGCGGTGGCGAAGGCCATCGGCGAGCACGTGAGCGATGAGCGACTGACGCGAAAAGCAGACAACTCAGTGAAGGATTCGATCTAAATGCGGGCATCGGTGCTGCGCAACGGCGCAATGGTCTATCGCGACGACGTCACCGACCCGGTACCGGGCGAAGGCCAAGTGCTCGTGAAGGTCACTGCGTGCGGGATCTGCGGATCCGACCTGCACTTCGCCAAGCACGGCGCGCAGGCCATCGCTCTGTCCAAGCAGATGGCGGGCGTACCCAGCCTTACTGACGGCGTCGACTTGGGCGCCGATGTATTCATGGGACACGAGTTCGCCGCCGAGGTGATCGAGGCCGGACCGGGTACCGAGGCTCCCGCCCCCGGGACGTCGGTGACATCGATTCCGATCCTCCTGTCCACCAAGGGAATCGAACCCATCGTGTACAGCAACAGCACTCTCGGTGGCTATGCCGAGCAGATGCTGTTGAGCGCGCCGCTGCTGCTGCCCATCCCCAACGGTCTCGACCCGCGGCATGCGGCGCTGACCGAACCGATGGCAGTGGGGCTACATGCCGTCAACAAATCGGGCATCCGCCCCGGCAACGGCGCAATCGTCATCGGCTGTGGCCCCATCGGCGCGGCAGTGATAGCCGCCCTTCACATCCTGGGCATCGAGCCGATCGTCGCCGCCGATTTCTCTCCCACCCGACGCGATCTCGCGCGGCTCATGGGGGCGCACGAAGTGATCGATCCCGCCGCCGAAGCCACCTTCGATGCCTGGGCACGCGTCGGCACGGGCGCACCCGTGATCTTCGAAGCCGTCGGGGTACCGGGCATCCTTAACGACGTGCTCCGCGATGCGCCGCACAGCTCTCGGGTGGTGGTCGTGGGCGTTTGTATGGAACCCGATGCCATCACCCCGTATTTCGGGATCGCCAAGGAAGTTGCGGTTCAATTCGTGCTCGCCTACGACCCTGCCGAGTTCTCCGAGACGCTGCGGCGAATAGCACACGGCGAGATAGACGTTGCGCCGCTAGTCACCGGTGAGGTAGGTCTGGAAGATGTCGGGTCGGCATTTGCCGATCTGAGTAATGCCGAACGGCAGCCAGTACAGCACTGCAAGATCTTGGTGGTGCCCTAGTGGTCGGGGAAGACAGGAGTGAGGCGTGAAAGCACTAACCCGGATGACCGCCGTTGCGGCCACCGCCGCGCTGGCGGTGTTCGTCGCCGGCTGCGGTGACGATTCCGAAGGCAGTCCCGAGTCGCTGCGGAACGTCACCGTCATCGGCAAGGGTGAGGTCAAGGGCGCACCCGACGTGCTGCGTGCCGACGTGGGCGTATCGGTTATCGCCAAGGATGTGTCCGGCGCGCTGTCCCAGGCCAGCGAGAAGGCACAGGCTGTCATCGATGCGGTGGTCGGGGCCGGGGTGGCCCGCGAGGATGTGCAGACCAACGAGCTGTCCATCCAGCCGGAACAGACGTACCCGCAGGGCGGACCGCCCAGCATCACCGGTTACAACGCCACCAACTCCGTGCGCATCAACGTCCGCGACCTCAAGAAGGCCTCGGAAGTGCTGGACAAGGCGGTGCGCGCCGGCGGAGATGCCGCCCGTCTGTCCAGCGTCAGCTTCGACCTCGATAACGACGCGGACCTGGTGAAAGGCGCACGAGAGCGTGCCTTCAACGATGCCAAGGCGCGCGCCGAGCAGTACGCCGGCCTGTCGGGATCCACGCTGGGCAAGGTGCTGCGGATCGACGAGTCGCATGGTTCCGTGCCGCCGCCGACGCCCATGATGGGCAAGCGGGCACCTATGCAGGCGGATGCGCAGTTTGCACCCCCGCTGGAACCGGGGCAGCAGACCGTGAGCTTCCAAGTGAGCGTCATCTGGGAGTTGAGCTGACGGATGGGCGAAATAACGGTCGTCGGCCGGGGTGAGGCCAGCGGGAGCCCCGACGTGTTCATGGCCACCGTCGGCGTCTCGGTGCGTTCACGCCGTGTTGCCGGCGTGATGGCCGATGTGAAGGCCAAGGCCCACGCCGTCATCGAGGCGGTCCTGTCCTCCGGCGTACCACCCGAGGATGTCCGGACGGCCTCGATGTCGGTGCATCCACAGTTCGACGGCAATCGCGTCACCGGCTACGCCGCGGATAACTCGGTTCGGATCACCGTCCGGGATCTGTCCAAGGTGTCCGAGGTGCTGGACAGGGCGATCAGCGCCGGAGGTGATGCCGCGCAACTCTCCGGGGTCAGCTTCGATCTGCAGGACAGCACCGCGCTCGACACCTTGGCACGCGACAGCGCGTTCGCCGATGCCAAGGCTCGCGCCGAGCAGTACGCCAGGCTCTCCGACGCGACGCTCGGGCGAGTGGTTCGTGTCGAGGACACCGGTCAGAACTCAGCGCCAACGATGCGAATGGCAACCATGGCGATGCGGTCCGCTCCGGCAGGGCCACCGGTGGAAGCGGGCCAACAGACGGTCAGCGCTCATATCACGGTGGCGTGGGAGCTGGTCTAGTCCATGTAGACGCGCGGGTGCAGAGTGCCGATAAAGGGCAGGTCACGGTACCGCTCGCCATAGTCGAGCCCATATCCGACGACGAACTCGTTGGGGATCTCGAATCCGACGAGGGCCACATCGACGTCGACCTTGTTGGCCTCGGGCTTGCGCAGTAACGAGACCACGTTGAGCGAGCGCGGCCCGCGGGAGGTCAAGTTACGCATGAGCCAGCTCAGAGTCAGGCCGGAGTCGATGATGTCCTCGACGATGAGGACGTCCCGGTTCTGGATGTCCCGGTCGAGATCCTTGAGAATGCGCACCACACCGGAGGACGAGGTTGCCGAGCCGTAGGAGCTGACAGCCATGAATTCCATCTGCGTGGGGATCGGGATCGCCCTGGCCAGGTCCGAGACGAACATGACGGCCCCCTTGAGGACGGTCACCAGCAGCAGATCACCCTCGATATCCCGGTACTTCTCGCCGATAGCGGCGCCGAGCTCCAGAGTCTTGGCACGGATCTGCTCCTCGGTAAGCAGAACCGACCTCACGTCACCGCCGTACTGCTCACCACACGATGAGCCGCTTGCACGAGGAGTAGCAGGAACTGCCTGATCCTGTTCGCAGGTCACGACCGACAGCGTGCCATGGAGGGGGTTAGCTCTCCAAGCCGGTGGCGTTCGACTAGTGACTTTGTTTACGAAATAGGCCAATATGGAAACGTGAGCAATGGCGCTTACGGGACCGGGTCCCGAGATATCCGCGTGGTGGTGATCGGTGCGGGCATGTCCGGCCTGTGCATGGCCTCCGCTCTTCGACACCGGGGCATCAGCAACTTCACCGTCTACGAGAAGGCCGACGAGGTCGGCGGCACCTGGCGAGACAACACCTACCCGGGTCTGCAGTGCGATGTGCCCTCGCGCTACTACTCGTACTCCTTCGCCCCGAATCCCGGTTGGAGTAAGGGGTTTTCGCCCGGACCGGAGATCCACCAGTATTTCGTGAGATTCGCCGACGACCAGGATCTGCGCCGCAATATTCGTTTCGGCGCAGCCGTCACCCGGGCCGAGTGGGTAGACGGCCATTGGGAATTGAAGCTTTCCGACGGCAGCCGCGATACCGCGGATGTCGTGGTAGGTGCCACCGGGGTGCTGCACCTGCCACGTCTACCCGAGATCGAAGGACTACAGAGTTTCGTTGGACCGTGCTTCCACTCGGCACGCTGGGATCACTCGGTGTCGTACGCCGGTAAGCGGGTAGGCCTTATCGGGACAGGATCTTCAGGAGTCCAGATCATCAGCGCACTCGCCGAAGACGTACAGAGTCTTTCGGTGTTCCAGCGTACGGCGCAGTGGGTTGCCCCGGTGCCCAACTTCACCTACTCGACCATGTCCAAGTCCCTCTGGTCCCGCGCACCGATTCTGAACAGACTCTCCTATCGTCTGTGGCGCTTCTATTTTGAACGCGGTGTGGGCGGGTCCGTGGTGAACCCGGGGGTACGGCGACGCGTTATTCAGGGTTTTGTGCGGGCCTCGCACCGACTGCTCATCCGCGATCCGCGGCTGCGCGAGAAGCTGCATCCCGAGTACGAGCCACTCTGCCGAAGACTGGTGATGTCGGTGCCGTTCTTCAGGGCGGTCCAGCGACCCAATGTCTCGGTACTCACCGAAGGTATCAACCGCGTCATTCCACAAGGTGTCATCACCACGGATGGAAAGCTACACGAGCTTGATATCTTGGTGTGTGCCACCGGGTTTGACGCGCACTCATACCTGCGACCGATGGAGGTGATCGGGCGCGACGGAATTAAGCTGAGCGATGCGTGGAGTGACGGACCGCGCGCCTACCGCGCCGTGGGACTTGCCGGATTCCCGAACTTCTTCCTGCTGATCGGGCCGAACAGCCCGATCGGAAACAACTCGCTTATCTCGATCGCCGAAACACAGGTGAAGTTTGCGATGCATTGGATCGACGAGATCCGTTCCGGCCGAGTTGAATCGGTGGCACCCACGCCGGAGGCCGCGGAGATCTTCAACTCCGAGGTACGACGGGCGATGCCCAATACCGTGTGGTCCACCGGATGCGACAGCTGGTATCTGGGCGCTGACGGAGTACCCGAGCTGTGGCCATGGCCTCCCGTCGCGTACCGACGCACGCTCGCCTCGCCGATACGCGAAGACTTCGCGATCACCTGACCTCTGCGGATTAGACGTCCTGGACCGAGAGCACCAGTTCGTCGCCGGACCGGGACGCCACCAGTCGCTGATACGGCAGGTCGGCACCCACCGCCACACCGCCTTGCCCGCGCCATTGCACGGCGAGCGCGTCTACCGCGCGAATCTGGTTGTCGTTCAGGTCCTGTGCGCCGCCCGCCAGTAGCCACAGCCTGATAACCCGCCGCCGCACCGCGGGCTCCAGGTCCCGCAGGCCTGAAATGGTCAGGGATTCCGAACCAGAGAAGACCGCCCGCGCCTGTTGGTCTAGTGCATTCCCGTCGTCTTGTAGCGATGTAGCGGTCCGCGCCAATGCCTCCGCAACCCCGCCGCCCAGCACCTGCTCCAGCAGCGGCAACACCTCATGACGCAGGCGCACCCTGACGAACCGCGAGTCCAGGTTATGCGGGTCTTCCCAAGGGGTAAGCCCTAATTCGACACACGAGGCACGAGTCTCGGTTCGGCGAACATCGAGAAGGGGGCGGCACCACGGATCGTCCCAGGGGCGCATTCCGGCGATAGAACGCCCACCGGATCCTCGTCCGAGCCCCAGCAGCACCGTTTCGGCTTGATCATCGAGAGTGTGCGCAAGGAGTACCGGCCGCCCCCCTCGTGCCTGGTCCAGCGCCGCATACCGGACGGCCCGCGCAGCCGCTTCCAGCCCGCCGATACCGTCGACGGTCACCGACAGCACCGACGCGGACTGGCATCCCACGGCAAGCGCTTGGCTCCGCGCTTCGCGCGCCACTCGAGCCGACTCCCGCTGTAGGCCATGGTCGACGATGAGCGCGGTCACCGCCCAGCCCTGGTCCACGGCGGCCGCGGTGAGCGCCAACGAATCAGCACCACCCGAGAGTGCCACGGCCACCTCTGTTACACCCGGGAGGTGCTGGGCTCCAAACGCTTTGACTGACCGCCGCAGCGCTAGAGAACTCGGGCGATCCATAGGTCCGGATTCTCGATCTCGGCGGGCTTGGGTAAGGTCCCGGAGTCTCGCCACACGGTGTTGAAGCGCTCCATCCCCACCTTCCCAACCACATGGTCGACGAAGCGCTTGCCACGCGTGTACTGGCGCATCTTGGCGTCCATACCAATGAGTGCGCGGATAATCCGCTGCAGCGGTGGCTGTTTCCGCGAGCGCCGCGCCTCGAACCGGGACCTGATTACCGACACCGAGGGCACAACCGCCGGGCCCACTGCGTCCATGACATGGTCGGCATGCCCCTCCAACAGCGTGCCCAGTACCAGCAGACGATCGAGCGCATCCCTACCAATTTCGGACTGCATGGCGCGCAGCAGATCGACGATCCCGCCGTCGCCACCATTTCCCTGTTTCTTGGATGAGCGCACAAACTCGGCCAGCCTGCCGAGCATTCCGGCCACATCCTCTTCCTGCTCGTGCGCGAGTGTCGCCAAAGTCCCTGACATATAGCCCGACAACCACGGGTTGGCAGAGAACTGCACCCGGTGTGTCACCTCATGCAGGCATACCCACATCCGGAAATCGCCTGGCAGTACTCGAAGTTGGCGTTCGACTGCGATCACGTTCGGGTACACCAGCAGTAACGCACCTGCTCCGTCAGCAGTGAACGGGTCGTATTGCCCGAGGATGCCCGACGAGACGAAGGCCAGCACCGCACCGGTTTGAGCTCCGGCGACGCGCCCCGAAAGGAATCCCGTCGCCCCGTCATCGCCGCCGCCAGCCATCAGCCGCATTGACTCGGCGGCGGCCGCAATCCAGCTGGGGCGGTCCAGGATTCGCGCCTCCGGCACGGCCAGACCGTCGGCCAGGCCGGTGAGCTCACGCACCGGAGCCTCCGCGCGCCGGGCCGCGTCGCTTAGCTCGGCAATGGCCAGCTGACGGGTGTAGTCGGTGCTGGGCGGTGCTGGGCGCGCCAACTTGGCGCCCACAGTCGCCGCGAACTCCCAGTTGACCATCCGGCCAACCGTCAACTCGGGACGCTCGGTTGCAACTCCGCCCTGCTCGACCCAGCCCGATTCGACCATCAGCTACATCCGCACGACCGCAGCACCGCCGCGGTCGTGTCCACGGCGTTCCGCGCCGTCGGTGCAGTCGCCTGGTTCTGCATCAGCGCAAAGGTCAGCACCCGGCCGCTCGCATCGGTGACCACCCCGGCCAGTGTGTTCACACCGGTGAGGGAGCCAGTCTTGGCCCGTAACCACCCGGCAGCGTTGCGATCTTGGGTAACAAAGCGTTCCGACAGCGTGCCGCTACCACCTGCGATCGGCAACACGTCCAGGAGCGGACGCAGCTTCAGGTGATCAGGACCGGCAGCCGCCTCGATGACGTCATTCAGAGTGCGCGCGGTTACCCGGTCCTCCGAGGACAGTCCACTCGAATCGCGCAGCGTCAAACCAGTGAGATCAATTCCGTTGCTTCGTAATTGGGCGGTAACCGCATCGACAGTGCCGGTAAAGGACTGCGCTCGACCCGATGCCAACGCCACCTCGCGCCCAATGGTCTCGGCCATGACGTTGTCGGAGGCGTTCATCATCTCTCGCATCCGCTCCGTCAGCGGTGCCGACTGAACAGACGCAATGGTTTTCGCCGATGGCGGGGCAGTGTCCAACCGCACCGCGTCGGGGTCAACCCCGAGCGCCGTAGCGAGCGCGCGGCCCGCGTCCAGCGCCGGTGTGGTGGACCGACGCGAGTCGAAGTCGACGGGCTGTGTGCGTCCGGCATCAAGCATCACGGCCTGGATGGGTGCGACATCGCCGCCGTCGATATCGGCCGGATCCCATGCCTGCGCCATTGCCGGACCGCCAAACCGGCTGATATCCACCGTGATCGACGTGGCGGAAACCCCGGACTTACGCACCTGATCAGCAAGGTCGCTGATGCGCGCGGCGTCGCGGTACCAGGTGTCGGTACCCGGCGGTGCCGCGCTGAGAATCGGATCTCCGCCGCCGACCAGGGTTACCAAGCCTGGTTGCGCGGCAACGTCGGCCACCACCGAGGTGGTGAGCTTGGCGTCCCTGTCGAGGGTGAGTAAAGCGGCCGCGGCGGTCAGCACCTTATTCGTGGATGCGGGCACCATCGGCACGGTGGAGCCCTGCTGCCACAGTTCGCGGCCCGTCAGCGCATCGGTCACCCTGCCGGTGAACATAGCCAGCGCCGGATCGCGCAGCGCCTTATCGAGTGCCTGTGCCAGACCTGCCTCGGTGGGAATCGGTGCGCTGTCGGAAACCGGCACCACACCAGGTTTGGGGGTGATCAATGCCGGCTGCGACTCGGCGGCCTGCGACTGCCGCGAAGTCGAGGCCCCGGTGGTCAGCGAAACCACGAGAACCAGCGCAGCGATCGCCAACACCACCGCGATAGCAAGCAGGATGTGGGTAGAGCGCCGCCAGCCACGCGGATCGAGTGCCCTGGCGGTGACCATGCTTTGCAGAGTATCGCTATCCTGGTGCGCGCCGGACGAACGCTTGCGCGAACGCCGGCAGACCTGGATGAGCGCTTGCGCAAAGACCGACAGACCAAGTACCACGGACATTCAAGGAGCGGGTGTGGAATTCGACGTCACGATCGAGATCCCCAAGGGTCAGCGCAATAAGTATGAGGTCGATCACGAGACCGGCCGGGTGCGCCTGGACCGTTACCTCTACACCCCGATGGCCTATCCCGCGGATTATGGCTTCATCGAGAACACCCTCGGCGAGGACGGCGATCCGCTGGACGCGCTGGTGCTGCTGCCCGAGTCAGTCTTCCCCGGCGTGATCGTCGAAGCGCGGCCCGTCGGAATGTTCAAGATGGTCGACGACGGCGGCGGTGATGACAAGGTGCTGTGCGTGCCCGCCGGTGATACGCGTTGGGACCACATCCAGGAGATCGGCGATGTGTCGAGCTTCGAGCTGGACTCCATCAAGCACTTCTTCGTGCATTACAAGGATCTGGAGCCCGGCAAGTTCGTCGAGGCCGCCGATTGGGTCGGCCGCGCCGAGGCAGAGGCCGAGGTGCTGGCATCGTTCGAGCGCCTCAAGACACAGGGCCACTAGGCGTCAGGGCGCCACACACACGGCGCCCATCGGGCCACTGTTGGTGGCGACCACCACACCGTCGATGGTGATGGAGCAACTGGCCTCACCCCAATCGACGACCATGCGCGGCGATGCCGCGAAGTTGGTTATCGTCACGGACACTCCCCACGGGAGTTTGATGTCCTCAATGGTGACCAGTTCGGTGCCGGTCCAATAGTTGACCTTCAAGCCGAAATGCGGCGGCATCGGGTCGGCGCCCGACCCCCACGCGCTGTAGGTGACGCTCTTGCCGCCGTTTCCTGAACCGCCCGGACCTTGGCCCGATGTGGGCACCGGTTTCGGCGCCTCGATGGTGGTGGGAACCGGGGGCGCCTCGGTGGTCGTCGGCGTGGTCTCAACACCGGTGCTGGGATTCGGCGGCGGCGGTGACGGCGGAGGTGGTTCGGGCCTTGTCGTCGAGGGCATCGGGACGTCGTTGGGTCCGGTCCACGTCGTGGACGGGGTGACGGTGACCGTTGTGGGGGCGGCCGTCTCAGTTCTGCGGGTGATGACCAGGATCGCGGTCAGGGCTATCGCCAGCACCGCCAGAACGCTGACGCCGGCGACTATCCAGGGCCATTTCGGCGGTTTCGGATCCTCGGGATAGGGAACCGCCTCGCCAGGCGGCCATGGCTCCTGCGGGTACTCCTGCCAAGCCGGATCTGTCACTGTCCCCCCCTCCTCTCGCCCCGGCCCCAACCCAGGCTGAGGCAATGTTACGCCGCGTTAAGCTCCTGCAAAATCAACCGTCACCCTCTAGCGAACATCGATCAATGGCCGAATCATGGTCATATGTTGATGCATCAGGGCATCGGCCGCGAAATGTTCAACCAGATGCCCGATACCAAAGCGGTCCACGCGCTATACGAGTGCGGTGGCAGTGTGACCTGGGCCCGCAAGATTGCCGCAGCACGGCCCTTCACCGACCACAACGCCCTGTTCAGATTCGCCGACAACGAGCTGTTCGCGCTGTCCGAGGAGTCGCTGGACGAGTTGCTGATCGCGTATCCCCCTCTGGGCAAACGGCCGGGAAGTGCGCGGTCACAAGCGGAACAGTGCGCGATCCGTGACGAAACCCCGGGAGTGATGGCCGCGCTACGGGCCGCCGCACATCGGTACGAGCACCACTTCGGTCATCGCTTCGTGATGCACACGTGCGGACAAGATGGGGCCTCCGTGCTGCGCGCCATCTCCGACCGGATGCATCACGACGTGGACACCGAACGCAAAGTGACCCGCAATGAACTCGCAAAGATCAACCGCACGCGGCTTGAGCGCATGCTCGGCCCCGAGGGCGGCTACGACAACTGGTGATCAGGCTGTCCACGGCACTCGCTACGCCGCCAACGGCACCCGGTGTGGCAGTAAGGCCAGCACGCGCTGTGCAACACAACGGATATCGGTCGACTGCGATACCGGAATCAGGGTCACGCCGTCGGCCACGCCTGCCAGGTAGATATCGGCGAGGAGTCCGGCCAGCCCCTCCGGCGTACCCGCATAAGACACCGAGGCGGGGGGCGACACAGTCGCGAAATGCTTACGCGCCATTCGAGAATCGGCCTCGATGTGCACGTAAACATCGAGAATCACCGCGGCTGACTCCACGTGGGAACCACGGATCGTTTGGCACAACCGCTGGGCCTGTTTGAGGTCGGGAGCACTGACGCGCTCTGTCGCATCGGAACCCCCGGTCAGTTCGAGCCACTCATCAGGCGTTTCGGCAAATACACGAAACGGATGCGACGGTCGTCGACTCGCTGCTGCCACGGCGCTCACGGTATCGGCCGCCAAACGACCCTCGCCATCGTTGCGTTCACACCGAACCAAACGAATTACTTCCCGAAATGCTTCCCAGAAAATCGGGCAGCGGGCGTGCATCCTCGACAGGGCCTACCTGCCCGTCGCGCTCGGTGTAGCTCAGCGTGGGGCCGCGGTCAACGAGTTCACCGATCGCGTCCACAAGACGTGCGATATCGCTCGCCGTGGTTCCCAATCCGATGCTGGCGCGGACCGCTCCCGTCGGAGCGCCCAGTCTGGCCAACAGTGGGTGAGCGCAGAACCTGCCATCCCGCACGGCGATGCCGTGTTCGGCCGACAGGTAGGCGGCAACAACTGACGGTGTGTATCCGGCGACGGTGAAAGACACAATGCCCAGCACGTCACCACCCGCGGGCCAGATGCGCAGGGTGTCAACGCCTTCGACGGCATCCAGTCCATCACGCAGCTGGGCCGTCAGCAATTCCTCGACATGACTCGCCTCGACGAGGGCCTCCAACGCCTGGCAGGCTGCAGCCACCGCGGCGACTCCGACCACATTCGGCGTCCCCGCCTCATGCCGCTGCGGACCCGTGAGCCAGTCGGCACCGTCGACGCCTACCTCGCGGACTGCTCCGCCGCCCGCGAGGTAGGGCCGTGCGGCATCGAGCCAGTCAGATCGCCCCACCAGGACTCCGGCACCGAATGGTGCATACAGCTTGTGCCCGGAGAAGGCCAGATAGTCGATACCCGATGCCGCCAGGTCAACCCTGCGGTGCGGCACCAGCTGTGCCCCGTCCACCGCGATCCTTGCCCCATGCCGGTGCGCGAGGGCGGCGAGTTCCGCCAACGGCAGCACCTCGCCGGTGACATTTGAGGCGCCGGTGACGGCCAGTAGTGCTGCGGGCTGCCGTGCCAGTTCCTCGTTCAGCGCGGACACGGTATCCGCAACGGTGCCGCGGTGCTCCACCACTCGGGCGCCATATCGCTGCCAGGTCAAGAGGTTTGCATGGTGTTCGATGTCCAGCACCACCACCTTGGCATGTCGCCGGCTTTCGGGCTCCGTCGTTGGATGTCGCCGGCTTTCGGGCTCCGTCGCGCCCGGCACCGCCGACGCCAGCAGGTTGAGCGAATCGGTGGTGTTCCGGGTGAAGATCACCTGGTGGCCGTCGGGGGCTCCGACGAAGCGTGCCACCGTCTCCCGTGCTCCCTCGTAGAGAACCGTGCACACACGTGAGGCATATCCGGCCCCGCGGTGCACGCTGGCGTAGTACGGCAGCAGCTCGGTAACCCGGTCCGCGACATCGGAGAGCGCGGGCGCGCTGGCCGCGTAGTCGAAGTTGGCGTACCTGATCCAGCCACCTTGGGCCAATGGCACTTTGGTATCGGCTCCCACAACGCGTGCGACCGCACGCTCGGACCCTGACTGTTTGGCCACGGATTCTTTGGACACAGACATGTGACATCCCATCTCACCGGACCCGCCCGGCGAGTCCACGCTTGCCGGCCCCGGTTGGGAACAACCAGGTCGTCACCTGGAGCACCCCGCCGTGGATGAGCCGCTGGCGCGAAGACCAACGGATTGGAGGAGGGTTGCCGACCAGCTAGCCAGGGCTTATCGCTGGTTCTCATGACCTGTGCGCAGTCTGCCCGCCTGCCGCGACCATCGTCAAGCACATTGCGCAGGGTGATTCCAATCCTGATTTTCCGATCTGTGCGCGGTAGGGCAGACTGGCTAGCGGAGGGGAGTATTCCTTCGCTGCGGTGTCGTCATCACATCGGCCATTGTTGGTCCGGTCGGTGCCGCAGGCCGGTCACCTACCGGCGGAAGAGACCTCCGGCGTTTTGACGACCGGAGGTTATTCAATGCAGGTATCCCAGATCGAATGGATCATCACGCTGGCCGTGACGGTCGCGATCCTGTTGGTCGATGTCGTAGTGATCGGTAGACGGCCGCATGAACCTTCGGTCCGGGAAACCGCCACGGCGCTAAGCATCTACCTAGGCCTGGCAGTGGCGTTCGGCCTGTGGGTGTGGTTCTTCCACGGCAGCCAGTTCGGGCTGGAGTTTTTCGCGGGCTGGCTCACCGAATACAGCCTGTCAGTGGACAACCTGTTCATCTTCTTGATCATCATGGCCAGCTTCAAAGTGCCCAGGGTCTATCAGCAGGAAGCTCTGCTGATCGGCATCATTCTGGCGCTGATCTTCCGCGGCATCTTCATCGCGCTCGGCGCGGTCGCCATCAACGAATTCTCATGGATCTTCTACCTGTTCGGCGCATTCCTGGTGTACACGGCGATCAATCTGGCACGCGACACCGAGCATGACGACGACGCCGAAAACACCGTGGTGAAGTTCGCCCGCAAGCACCTGCGAACCATCGACAAGTGGGATGGCCTACGGCTGTGGGTGAAAGACAACAGCACGAACGGCGCCAGACTTATCACGCCGATGTTCCTGGTAATCGTCGCGTTGGGCACCACCGACCTGCTCTTTGCGCTCGACTCGATTCCGGCCATCTACGGGCTTACCAAAGAGCCGTATCTGGTTTTCACCGCCAACGTGTTCGCGCTCATGGGCCTGCGGCAGCTGTATTTCCTTCTCGGCGACATGCTCAAGCGTCTGGTGTACCTGTCGCAGGGGCTGGCCTTCATCCTCTTCTTCATCGGCGTCAAGCTGGTCCTGCATGCACTGCACGAGAATGAGCTGCCGTTCATCAACGGCGGCGAACCCGTGCACGTCCCCGAGATACCAACGCTCGCAAGCCTCGCCGTGATCGTGGTGACGTTGCTCATCACCACCGCGGCCAGCCTGTATAAGACAAGGGTGCATGACGCCCGAGAAGGCTAAGAGTCAGCACCGGAACACTCCAACGGCCGCTCTGGCAAATTAGACGGCCGTGACCCCACCGCACCCACGCGACCACTTCCGCGCGGCACCAGGCCCAGTCGCACCCAGACCGATAGGCTCGCTGCGGTACCCCTCCAGGCCCATAAAACCGACGCGGAAATTACGAGGAGAAGCGTGACCGGCCCCGACGAGTCACCCACAAGCCGCGCGCGCGAAGAGGCACCGGATCCGGCGTCTCACCCCGCGCCTCACGAGGGCCCGACCAACCGTATTCCCCCGCAATACCTCCTGGGGAAGTCCGCCGCACCGGCGCGCACCCTCATCGACATCCTCTACTCGACGGCCGCGGAGAATCCCGATGCGCCCGCCATCGACGACGGCACCGTGCAGCTCACGTACTCCGAACTCATCGTCGATGTCGAGGCGAGCGTCGAGTGGCTGAGCACGCGCGGTATCGGGCGCGGCGATCGGGTCGGCATCCGAATGCCCTCCGGCAGCTACTCGCTCTATGTGGCAATCCTCGCGACCCTGGCCGCGGGGGCCGCGTACGTTCCCGTGGACGCCGATGATCCCGATGAGCGTGCGGCGCTGGTTTTCGGCGAGGCCGAGGTGGCCGCCGTCATCACGCCCGATGGGCTGGTTCGCGGTCCGGGGTCGTCGCGAGGTTGGCGCGCCACGAAACCGACACCGCGCGACGATGCGTGGATCATCTTTACATCGGGTTCAACCGGTACCCCGAAGGGTGTGGCGGTGACGCACCGCAACGCCGCCGCCTTCGTCGACGCCGAAGCGCAAATGTTCTTGCTGGACAGCCCAATCGGCCCGGAAGACCGGGTGCTTGCCGGACTTTCCGTGGCCTTCGACGCCTCCTGTGAGGAGATGTGGCTCGCGTGGCGCTACGGCGCCTGCCTGGTGCCCGCGCCTCGTTCCCTGGTGCGCAGCGGCATGGATCTGGGACCGTGGCTGGTATCCCGCGATGTCACCGTGGTGTCGACGGTGCCTACCCTCGCGGCGCTCTGGCCGGCGGAAGCACTGGAGGCAGTCCGCCTGCTGATCTTCGGCGGTGAGGCCTGCCCACCGGACCTTGCCGAGCGGCTCGCTACCGGAGAAGACGGTGCCGCACGCGAGGTGTGGAATACCTATGGCCCCACCGAGGCCACCGTGGTGGCGTGCGCGGCGAGGTTGGACGGGATGAGCCCGGTCAGCATCGGATTACCGCTACCTGGTTGGGATTTGGCGGTCGTGGATGCCCAGGGCAACCAGGTGGCGTACGGCGAGATCGGCGAGCTGGTGATCGGTGGCGTCGGGCTGGCCAAATACCTCGACCCGGACAAAGACGCCGAAAAGTACGCGCCGCTGCACACTTTGGGTTGGTCGCGCGCCTACCGCAGTGGTGACCTGGTGCGCTTGGAACCTGACGGACTGTATTTTCAGGGCCGCGCCGACGACCAGGTCAAGGTCGGGGGCCGCCGCATCGAACTCGGTGAAGTGGATGCGGCGCTGGTTAACCTGCCCGGAGTAAGCGGCGGCGCCGCCACGGTGCGCAAGACCGCGAGCGGCACCCCGCTGCTGGTGGGCTACATCGCCAGTGCCGACCCCAACTTCGATATTGCCGCAGCCCGCGCAAGCCTGGCCGAATCGCTTCCCGCCGCACTGGTGCCGCGACTGGTCAAACTGGACGAACTACCTACGCGTACATCGGGAAAGGTGGATCGTAACGCGCTGCCATGGCCGCCACCGGGAGCCAGCGCCGATGACGACGCACCCGAGCTAGGCGGCACCATGGGCTGGCTCGCCGGATTGTGGCGCGACGTACTGGCGGCTCCGATCGACGGGCCCGAAGCCGACTTCTTCGCCCTCGGCGGCGGATCGCTCTCCGCGGCACAGCTGGTCGCGGCATTGCGCCAGCGCTACCCGCAGGTGACCGTCGCAAACCTGTACGACCAGCCGCGGCTCGGGTCGCTGGCCACGTATCTGGACGAGCTGGCACCTCCTGTCGCAGTCGAACCGCGGATCGTCAAACCGGTACCGCGCCTGGCCGAGCTGGCGCAACTTGTTGCGACGGTTCCACTGACCACGCTCACCGGTCTGCAATGGGTGACGTGGCTTGCCCTGGCCAACAACGTATTTGCGACGTTTAGTCGGGTCCCATGGCTGGTCACCGTGAACTGGTGGGTGGTATTGGCGGCATTCGTGCTCTTCATCACGCCCCTGGGTCGCATGAGCATTACCGTCATCGGAGCCCGGCTGCTGTTATCCGGAGTCAAGCCCGGCACGTACGCCCGTGGTGGAAGCGTGCATCTGCGCGTGTGGATTGCCGACCGGCTCGCTACCGCCAGCGGCGCCGAGAACCTTTCCGGCGCACCGTGGATGGTGTACTACGCCCGGGCCCTGGGTGCGCGCGTAGGCAACGGGGTCGATCTGCATTCGTCGCCGCCGGTGACCGGGTGGCTCACCCTTGGTCACCGCAGTTCCGTCGAGCCTGAGGTCGACCTGTCCGGGCATTGGGTGGATGGTGACAAATTCCATGTCGGACCGATCATTATCGGGGACGACGCCACCGTGGGTGCCCGCACCACGCTGTTTCCCGGCTCGGTCATCGGTAAGAACGCCGACGTGGCACCGGGTTCCGGTGTCACCGGACGGGTAAAGAATGGTCAGTACTGGAAGGGATCGCCGGCGATCAAGTCCGGTAAGGCACGTCATCCCTGGCCCGACTATCGTCCGCCCCGTGCGGCGCAATGGATTGCGATCTACGGCATAACCTCCGTCCTGATCGGTGGACTGCCGCTATTGGCGCTGGCCGCCGGTTTGGCCGCGGTGGCGTTCGGCATCAGGGACGCCGCCACTATCTGCGAAGCCGTTGTGCCTGCGCTCATCTGGACGCCCGGCGCGGCATTGGTCAGCGTGGTCATCTACGCCGGCATCACCGTGGTACTGGTGCGGCTGCTGTCGATCGGCGTGCACGAGGGATATCACCCGGTCCGCAGCAGGCAGGGATGGCAACTATGGGGCACCGAACGCCTGATGGACGCCGCCCGTAACTACCTTTTCCCCATCTATGCGAGCCTGCTGACTCCATGGTGGTTGCGCATTCTGGGCGCGAAAATTGGCAAGGACACCGAGATTTCGACGGCACTGGTGATGCCGAAGTTCACCGAGGTGGACGACGGGGCCTTCCTGGCCGACGACACCATGGTCGCCTCCTACGAGCTGGGCGGCGGCTGGATTCACATCGCCAAGGCCCGGATCGGCAAGCGTGCCTTCCTGGGTAATTCCGGTATCACCCAGCCGGGCCGCAAGGTCCCCAATGACGCGTTGGTCGCCGTCCTGTCCGCCACTCCGCATAAGGCGAAATCAGGTTCGTCGTGGATCGGCAGCCCACCGAAGCGGCTGCGCCGGAAGGCCGATGACGCGGATGCCACGCGTACATTCGCGCCGCCGTTCCGGCTCAAGATCATGCGTTCGATCGTCGAAACCTGCCGAATCATCCCGATCATCGTCACGTTCGGGATCGGCGTCGGGGTGCTGTTGACCCTGCAGACGATCGCCATCCGATCCAATTTCTGGGTGGCCGCGGCGTTGAGCGGTGTCGTGATGCTGGCTGCCGGGCTGGTGGCGGGCGCGATCAGCGTCGTAGCCAAATGGGTGGTGGTGGGCCGCACAAAGGCCGTCGAGAAACCGCTGTGGTCGTCGTTCGTCTGGCGCAATGAGGTCGCCGATACTTTCGTGGAAACGGTTGCCGCCGTGTGGTTTGCGCGCGCCGCCTCGGGGACCGTAATGCAGATCTGGTGGCTTCGGAGTCTGGGCGCCAAGATTGGCCGCGGTGTGTGGTGCGAGACCTACTGGTTGCCCGAGGCTGATCTGGTGACGCTGGGCAAGGGTGCCACCGTGAACCGCGGCTGCGTGGTGCAAACGCATCTCTTCCACGACCGGATCATGCGGATGGACACCGTCACCCTCGGCGAGGGTGCCACTCTGGGACCACATTGTGTGGCGCTGCCGGCAGCCGAGCTCGGCGCGGGAGCCACCGTCGGTCCCGCCTCGCTGGTGGTCCGCGGTGACGTGGTCCCCCCGTCGACCCGGTGGCAGGGCAACCCGATTTCGCCATGGGGCAAGCTGGACCCAATGGCACCTAAGAAATCCAAGGCCGGCAGGGGCCCAAAAGGTAAGGGCCCGCATGACGAGGACACAGCGGCCGAATGACCAAACCAGGTAAAAAGGCAGCCAAAAAGCTCCCCCCAAGGCCGCCGATTATCGACCCCTACCTGCCACAGAACGGCAACTACGGATACCGGGTGTCGCGCTACGAGCTGGACCTTGAGTACAAGGTCGCCATCAACCGGCTGACCGGCACCGCGACAATCACTGCCGTCACGCTCGCCACACTCAAGGAGTTCACCCTCGATCTCGCCGATACCCTCGGAGCCTCGAAGGTGACCGTGAATGGCAGGCGCCCAACACATTTCGGACACCGATCCGGAAAGATCACCATCAAACTGGTCACCGCCATCCCCGCGGGGGCGGCCATGACGATCGTGATCCGTTACGGCGGCTCGCCACGCCCCATCAACAGCACGTGGGGAGACGTCGGGTTCGAAGAGCTGTCCAATGGCGCGCTGGTGGCCGGGCAGCCGAACGGCGCGGCGTCCTGGTTCCCCTGTGACGACCACCCCAGCTCCAAGGCGAGCTACCGATTCGTCATCAGCTGCGACAGCCCCTACTGCGTTGTCTCGAATGGGGAACTCATATCCCGGCGCGTCCGGGCCGCCCACACCACCTGGACCTACGAACAGCCCGAGCCGATGGCGCCCTACCTGGCGACACTGCAGATCGGGGACTACCAGATGGTCAAGCTCGCCAAGAACCCCGTGTCGATGAACGCCGCGCTGCCGTCACGTCTACGCGATCGCTTCGAACATGACTTCGGCAGGCAGCCGCAGATGATGAAGCTGTTCATCAAGCAGTTCGGCCCGTACCCCTTTGCCGCGGGATACACCGTCGTTGTCGCCGATGACGATCTCGACATTCCTCTTGAAGCACAAAGTATTTCGGTCTTTGGAGCCAACCATTGCGATGGGGCGCGGCACTCTGAGCGGCTCGTCGCACACGAGCTGGCGCACCAGTGGTTCGGCAATAGCGTCACCGCGCGCCGCTGGCGCGACATTTGGCTCCACGAGGGGTTCGCCTGTTATGCCGAATGGCTGTGGTCCGAGGAGTCCGGCGGCCCGTCCGCCGATTCCCGTGCGCGCCACTATCACCAGAAGCTGAAGGACCTCCCGCAGGACTTGATACTGGCCGACCCCGGCCCCCAACTGATGTTCGACGATCGTGTGTACAAACGCGGAGCGCTGACACTGCACGCCTTGCGTTTGCGTCTCGGTGATACGAAATTCTTTGCGCTACTACAAGACTGGACCACCCGATACCGGCACAGCACCGTCATCACCGACGACTTCACCGGCCTGGCCGCCGCATACTCCGATGAATCGCTGCGACCGCTGTGGTCCGCATGGCTATACGAGAAACAACTTCCCCCCTTGGGCCGGAAGTGACCGACGCCGGCCCGACTGAGTATGAGCCTCTTCACCCAAGCGGCTCATCGGTCCGCTCCAGCGTCGCGCGGATCGGCGCCGCCACTGCCATCAGCGCGATCTGCGGCTACACCGTGCTGTATCTGGCGGCACGAGAGCTCGGTCCCGCACTGTTCTCGGTGTTCGGAGTCTTCTGGGGCGCTTTCGGTTTGGTCACCGGTGCGGCTAACGGGCTGTTGCAGGAAACCACCCGCGAAGTGCGGCTTTCGCTAGCACAGCGGGAACGATCGCCACTGTCAACCACTCTGCCGATCAGAATCGCCTTCACGTTCGCGATCGGCTCTGTCGTCGGGATCGTCGGCACCGCACCACTATGGGCATCGCATGTATTCGCCGAGTTCCGTTGGCTCAGCGTCGCATTGCTTGCCGGTGGGCTCGCCGGGTTCTGCATGCACGCGACCACACTGGGCGCGCTGGCCGGATCAAACCGCTGGACCCAGTATGGCGTTCTGATGGTGACCGACGCCGGAATCCGACTGGTGGTGGCCGTTGTCACGTTCGCAGCCACCCTCGGACTCGTCGGCTATCTCTGGGCCACGGTTGCCGGATCGATGTCCTGGCTACTACTCACGTTCGTATCGAAACCCACTCGCGCCGCACTGAAAGTGCCCGCCCTCGTAGACACCATGGAGTTCCTGCGCGGCGCCCGGCACTCGATCGCCGCGGCCGCGGCCAGCGCCGTCCTGGTGATGGGGTTCCCGGTGCTGTTGCAGTCGACGACGGGCGATCTCGGCACCACCGGAGGTGTGGTGATCCTGGCCGTCACGCTGACCCGCGCACCGCTGTTAGTGCCGCTCACGGCCTTACAGGGCAACCTCATCGCCCATTTTGTGGATGAACGGGATCGGCGCCTGCATGCCCTGCTGACACCTGCGGTCATCATCATCGGAGTCGGGGTCGCGGGCGTCGCACTCGCAGGATCCATCGGCCCCTGGCTACTGCGGACGGCATTCGATCCGGCATATCAGGCGGGCGGACCGCTTTTGGGTTGGTTGACCGCCGGCGCGGTGATGATCGCCCTGTTGACCCTGACCGGAGCGGCCACCGTCGCACATGCCCGTCACCGCGCCTACTCGGCCGGGTGGGTAGGTGCCACGGTGGTGTCGGCGCTGCTATTGCTGCTGCCTCTGGGGTTGGAGGAACGGACGGTGATCGCGTTGATCGGCGGACCCGTCGTCGGAATCGTGGTGCATGTCGCCGCACTTGCGTTCTGGAATGACAAGCCGGGGACGCTTGACCCCGTCGTCGACTAATCGTCGAGCACTTATCCGCTCAGATCCCCGCCGCGTGCTCCAACTCCACAAGCGCGGCCTCGAGTCCGTCGGCCATCTCGTCGATATCCGCGGCGACCTCCGGCGTGGTGACAAACCCGAAATCCATGTAATCCAGGTACGAGAAGCAGGTGATATTGAGGGCCACATCCATCACCGGCGGACCGAGCGGCAACATCTTCTCAAGCTGAGCTCCGGCCATGTACAGCGGAAACTGTGGGCCCGGCACATTCGACAGCACCAGGTTGATCGGAGCCAGGTTCTTCGATAGGCCGCTCGCCGTGTATGCGCGCGCCGCGAGCTGCAGCAGGCCCGGCGGGGTGGTGTCGGTGAGCCCCATGATCTGGTGCGCCGACATGGCTTTGGCCATTTCCTTTGCGCCCTGGGTACCTTCGTAGATGGCCCCGATCCGCTCGGCCGGGTCTTCGATATTGGTGGCCAGCGAAACCGTCATTGAGCTGATCTGGTTTCCGACCGTTCCATCGGTGTCCTCTGAGCGCACCGACACCGGTATCTGCACGATGAGTGGTTCTACCGGTAGTTCATCGCGTTTGAGCAGGTAGTCGCGGACGGCACCGGCAACGATGGCCAGCACCACATCGTTGACCTTGACGCCGAAAGCGTCCTTCAATGCCTTCACACGTGCGAGGTCCAGCCGTCCCCCGGCGATCCGGCGATGCGGACCCACATGCGCATTGAACCGGGTGTGCGGAGCCTCGAAGAATCCGGGCGGCTTGCGATCCATGCCGAAGACCGCCAGCTGCTGGCGCACCGTCTGTTCGACCAGCCTGGCAATCCGGTACGGCGTCTTCACGCCGATATTGACCAAAGCGCTCAACAGGATTCGCTCAATCCCGGGCTGGCCCTCACCCACCAACGATCCGACGGTGGCCTCGGGCGCCGGGCGGGGTTCGGGGGTGATATCCATCAGAATCTCACCCAGGCCGGCACCGGAAACACCGTCGACGATGGCATGGTGCATCTTGGTCAGTGTCGCGACGCGACCCCCCTCGACACCCTCGATGATCCACAGCTCCCATAGCGGCCGCGACTTGTCCAGCTTGTACGACATCAACCGACCGGCCAGCTCTTCGAGCTCCTTGCGACCGCCGGGCGCGGGCACCCCTATCCGGCGGATGTGGAAGTCGGGATCTAGATCCTCGTCCTCCACAAACCACGGACGGTCCAGGCCCAGCGGGACGTCCATGATCCGCCAGCGCAGCTGCGGCATCTGCGGCAATCGCTCGATGATCAGCTCACGCACCCGCTCGAAGCTGTACTCCGGCGCATTCGTGGGGTCGTATACGGACAACCCACCAATGTGCATGTGCCAGCCCGCCGTTTCGGCATGCCAGAACGCCGCATCTACCCCAGACAGCCGTTTCATGGCGCAAACACTAATGCCGTGGCTCGTCCCTTCCACTGAAATGGAAGGACTCATCGGCGACGGGTGTGAAGTCCGCTGACGGGCTACCGGTGCTACCTTGATCCCAGTGAGCAACACCGGTAACAATGACGTCTGGCTCGTCATCCCCGCCTACAACGAGGGACCAGTCATCGCCGACGTCATCGCCGCGGCGCTTGGCACCTTCCCCAACATCGTCTGCGTGGACGACGGCAGCGCCGACCGCAGCGCCGCGCTCGCGCATGGCGCGGGGGCGCATGTGGTCCGCCATCCCGTCAACATGGGCCAAGGCGCGGCCATCCAGACCGGCGTTGAATACGCACGCACACAGCCCGGTGCACAGATCTTCGTCACATTCGATGCCGACGGGCAACACCAGGTCAAGGATGTGGTGGCCATGGTGGACAGGTTGCGGCTAGAACCACTCGACATCATCATCGGCACCCGGTTCGGTGCCGGGTCCGCGCCGGGGCATGTGCCGATGATCAAGCGGGTAGTGCTGAAAACCGTTGTGCTGCTGAGCCCCCGCACCCGCCGCCTCAACCTGACCGACGCTCACAACGGTCTACGCGTCTTCAACCGAACCGTCGCCAATGGCCTCAACATCACCATGAACGGGATGGGCCATGCCAGCGAGTTCATCGCGTTGATCGCCGAAAACCATTGGCGAGTGGCCGAACAACCCGTCGACATCCTCTACACCGAATACTCGATGGCAAAGGGGCAGTCGCTGCTCAACGGAGTCAACATCATGTTCGACACCGCCTTCCGCAGGAGGCTTCCATGAGCGTCACATGGATTCAGCCACTTCTGATCGTCGCCGTGATGCTGCTGCTGGTGTATCTGCTGCGCTCACGCAGCACGGCCCAGGCGAAGGCGTGGGTGAAGCTCGGGTTCGTGCTCTTCGTGCTGGCCGGCATCTACGCCATCCTGCGGCCGAATGACACCACCAAGGTGGCGCATCTGCTCGGAGTCCAACGCGGTACTGATCTGATGCTGTATGCACTCATCATCGCGTTCGCGTTCACGACACTCAGCACCTACCTGCGCTTCAAAGATTTAGAGCTGCGCTACTCGCGGCTGGCCCGCGCAGTCGCGCTACGCGGTGCCGAACCCCCGACGGGCGACACCGTTCCGGAGCTAGCTCCGGAAAAAATCGACGGTCCGGCCGATTCCCTCGGATAGCGCCACTTTCGGCTCCCAGTCCAGCACCTTCTTGGCCAGGCCGACATCCAGGCAGGACTGACGCAGATCGCCCAGGCGCGGCGGATGGAACTCCGGGTCGTCGAGTGCGCCCGCCGCCACCGCCACCAGCGAATGCAATTGCCGATCACTGGTTTCCACACCGGTACCGACGTTGAACCGCTGTCCGCCACCGTCCGGTCCGGAGGCACGCACGAACGCATCCACCACGTCGTCGACGAACACGTAGTCACGGGTATTGCCGCCGTCGCCGAACACCTTGGTAGTGCGGCCCGACAGCAACGCCTGCGCGAAGATCGCGACCACACCGGCCTCGCCGTGCGGATCCTGGCGTGGCCCATACACATTGGCCGGCGCGATATGCGAGCACTCCAGTCCGTACAGATGCCGGAAGGTGTTGAGGTAGATCTCACCGGCGACCTTGCCCGCGGCGTACGGCGAGTGCGGGTCGGTGGGTACAGCCTCGCTGGTGGGGATCTGGTCCGGGGTGCCGTAGATCGATCCACCCGACGAGGTGTGCACGATCTTGCGCACGCCCGCCTTACGTGCGGCCTCCGCCAGCCGCACCGTGCCCACGACATTGACCGAGGAATCGAACTGCGGGTCGGCCACCGAGCGCCGCACGTCGATCTGCGCGGCCAGATGGAAGATCACCTCGGGCGAATACTCAGCGACGACGGCGTTCAGATCCGCCTCCACAATGTCGTCCTTGACGAAGGTGAACCTCGAATGCGCTTCGGCACTATCGAGATTCGACACCTTGCCGGTAGCCAGATTATCGAGTCCCGTTACCTCATGCCCGTCCACCAACAGGCGGTCGACCAGTGTTGATCCGATAAATCCCGCCGCTCCGGTAACCATTGCCCGCACGTGGCGACCCTCCTTGTGTCTTGGCGATGCCTTAGCAAGCTCGTGATTTCGGCCCCCACCCTACCGACCGTGCCTGTTGCTCTTCGCGCAAGCGCTCATCGATAAAGTCTGACCCAATGCCCTTCCGACTTCCTCCCCAGATGAACCGTGTTGCCGTCGCGGCCGCGGCCCTCATCGCGGCGCACCTCGTGGTGCGCGGTCTGCTGGCGTTCGGAGGCGATTTCTACTGGGATGACCTGATCTTGGTCGGCCGCGCCGGCACGCAGGGCCTGTTCTCGCCGTCGTACCTGTTCGACGATCACGACGGGCATGTCATGCCCGCGGCTTTCCTGCTCGCGGGAACCATCACCAAGCTGGCGCCGCTGAACTGGTTCTGGCCGGCACTGAGCCTGCTGATCCTGCAGGCATTGGGGTCCTTGGCGCTGCTACGGGCATTGTGGGTAATCCTTGGCTGGCGTCCGGTGCTGCTGGCCCCGCTCACCTTCGCCCTGTTCACACCCCTGGCAATACCCGGATTCACCTGGTGGGCCGCCGCGCTGAACTCGCTGCCGATGCTGACCGCGATGTGCTGGTTCGTCGGCGACGCGGTCCTGCTGGATCGCACCGGAAACCGCAAGTATGCGGCGACGGCGATGGTGGCGTTCCTCGGCGGACTGCTGTTCTTCGAGAAATCGGTGGTCATTCCGTTTGTGGCGTTCGCGGTGGTCGCGCTCCTGGCCTATCTACGCGAGGGCAGTTGGTCGGTGCTGACGTGCACCTGGCGGCGGAGCGCACTGTTGTGGATACCCGCGGGAGTTCTGACCGCCGCGTGGATGGCGCTCTATCTGGTGGTGGTGGACCAAAAGCGATGGAGCACCGACCTGTCGATGACGTGGTCGCTGCTACAACGTTCGTTCACGCACGGTGTGCTGCCCGGCTTGGTGGGCGGCCCGTGGCGTTGGGATCGCTGGGTGCCGAGCTCCCCCTGGGCCGAGCCGTCGTCGGCGGTGATCTGGCTCGGGGCGGTCGCGCTCGCGGCGACGATCGCTCTCACCTGTTTCCGTAAGCAGCGGCTCGGGGCGGTGTGGTTCACGCTGCTGGGCTATCTGGTAGCCAGCCAAGTGCCGATCTATCTCATGCGTTCGTCCGCGTTCACGGCGCTGCTGCTCGCACAGACACTGCGGTATCTGCCAGATCTAGTGGTGGTGGCGACGCTCCTCGCAGCGGTCGGGCTCACCGCCCCAAACCGTCGAGGGACCGGATTCCTGGACAGTTCCCCGCGGCGCACCCTGGTGGTCGCCTTGGCGTTGTCTCTGTTCGTGGCGAGCAGCCTGATATCGACCGTGAGCTATCTGCGTAGCTGGCGCAATAACCCCGCCTCGCCCTATATCGCCAATGTCAAAGAGTCGCTGGCCGCGGTTGCGGACGGGCCCGCGGTACTCGACCAGGATGTCGATCCGCTGGTATTGCAGAACGTGGTGCGGCCGGAGAATCTCCTGAGTCATATGTTCGCCCTGGTCCGTCCCCGGCCGGAGATCGCTTCCACCACAACGTACTTACGAATGCTTGATCGCAACGGCCGCCTGCTGGACGCACAGGTTACGTGGGTGCGTGCCGTCACCGAGGGGCCGGCGCCCGGCTGCGGTTACCTGGTGCAATCCACCGAGACCATGCCCCTGACCGGACCATTGCTGCCCGCCGACTGGATCGTCGAATTGAACTATTTGGCCAATACCGAGGGTGCGGTGTGGGCGTCGCTGACCAATGGCCCGCGGGTCAAGGTTCCGGTGCGTCCTGGGCTCAACCGGGTGTTCATCAGACTCCCAGGTTCGGGAAATGCACTTACCCTGCAACCGATTACGCAGTCGTTATCGCTGTGCGTCGCCGTTGGTCCGGTCGGGGCGCTCGCTCCCCGGTAGATTAGGAACCATGCTCGGAGACCTGGCTTTGACCTGGACCGGACGACTGTCCGCTCCTGTCCTTGAAAAGCTTCTCGACCTGCCCGAACCCGTCACCCACGAGGTGCGGGCCCGACGGAACATCAAGGTGACAATGCCCGACGGCGTGCAGCTGGCGACCGACCATTTCCGCCCTCCCGGGCAGGATCCCATGCCGGTCGTCATCTTCCGCACTCCGTATGACAAGCAGGGCATGATCACTCAACTGTGGTCGATGTTGCTGGCACGTCAAGGATTTCAGGTAATCCTGCAGGACACTCGAGGGCAGTTCGGCTCCCAGGGCAGATTCGACGCATTCCGGCAGGAGCGCGAGGACGGCCTCGCCACCGCGGCCTGGATCCGGGAACAGCCATGGTGCGACGGCACACTTGCGACCGCCGGCCCGTCGTACCTCGGGCACACACAGTGGGCGGTGGCGCCGTATGTCGAACCGCCGTTGGCGGCCATGTGCCCGGCGATCACCACCAGCAATTTCACCGAGCTCTTCTATCCGGGCGGCGCATTCAATCTGCACAACCTGCTGAGCTGGTCGGCGGCGATTGGTTCACCTGACAGCTCCACACTGACACGTCTGCTATGGGCAAGCAGGCACGCGAAGCGAGTGCGCAGCGCCATGGATCATCTACCCCTGGGCAATGCCGACAACGCTGCGATCGGTAAACCAGAACCGTTCTGGCGCACCGTAACCGACCACACGAGTGATGACTATTGGGACGAGATCAACCACACCCCGCGACTCGCAACGCTCAGCACACCGGTGAGCATGGTGACCGGGTGGTGGGACCTGCTCCTGGTGGGCCAGCTGCGCGACTATGTCGAACTGCAGGAAGCCAACTGTCCACGGCGAATCACCATCGGCCCGTGGGACCACACGAAGTCGATCAAGGCCGCGATCACCGACAGCTTCTCCTGGCTGGCGGCACATCTGCGCGGCGACGTCTCGTCCACCCACCGCGCTCCGGTGCGGGTCTATCTGCAGAAGGCGGGCCAGTGGCTGGACTTCGATCGGTGGCCGCCCAGGGCGTCGACTCCCACCCCGCTGTATCTGCACGCCGACCGGGCTCTGAATTGGCAATCCCCGCAAGGTGATAACACCGTCGATGAATTCGTGTACGACCCGGCAGATCCCACTCCGGTGGTCGGCGGGCCGCTGCTGGATACCGGGGCGTCCGGTCAGCGCGACAACTCCCAGACCGAAAAACGCGCCGATGTCCTGGTTTTCACCAGCGAGCCAATAACGAGCGATCTGGACCTGATCGGCCCGGTCTCGGCATCCGTGTACGCAACAACCGACAGTGGCCAGGGTGATCTGTTCGTCAGGCTCTGCGATATAGATCGAAATGGTGTGTCCCGCAATGTTACCGACGGAATAGTGAGATTGAACGGTGCCACCGGATCACCGGTGCAGGTGACCATGCATCCGACCGGTTACCGCGTGGCCAAGGGACACCGGCTGCGGATACAGGTCAGCGGGGGCGCGTTTCCCAACCACGCCCGTAACACCGGCACAGGTGAGCCACTCGCAACCGCCAGCCGACTCGTACCTGTCCACTTCGAAGTACGTCACGACGCCACACACCCGTCGTCGGTGACGTTACCTGTGATGTCTAAATCGTGAAATATATTGTTGTCCTTGGTATTTCTGCAGTATTTCTGACGGCGTGCGGCGGCAACAACGCAACAGAAAGCAGGCCCACCCTCATCCACGTCGGCGGTACCGGCGCAGGCACCGAGATCAAGGTGGTGACGGCAGAGGACGGTAAGCCCGGCGCCATTGGACAGCAGGTGCACGACGGTGACCTTGCCTTTGTGGTCACCCGAGTGAGCAACGCAGGCACCGTCGGCGACCCGGCCAATCCGGCACTGGAGGCGAACGCGACTGGCACCTTTGTCGTCGTACACGTCGAAGTCCTGAACCTCGGAAAGGTGACGCACTCCTTCCTCGGAGACGAGCAGAAGCTCAGGGATGCAACGGGCAAGGAGTACGCGCCCGACAGCATGGCGAATATCTTGGCGCGCAATGCCGAACAGCTCGAACCGGGCGCAGAACTCGGCCCCGGCGCGCAGAAACGGTCCGTGCTCGTCTACGACGTGCCCGCCGGCACTGCGCCCAAGGAGATCGACCTGCACACCGAAAACGCATCCAAGGGCGCCCGGGTGCTACTCGGCTAGTCGGCGGCGGCCGGAAACAACGCGTAGGCAATCCTTGAGGCAATCTCGCGCGGGTCGGCATCATCGCGTGAATCGCCAAGAGCCCCACTGGTCCACAGTGATACGAACCCGTGTACCAAGGACCATGCCGCTTGGGCAGCTGTGGCGCTATTGGCCGATGTCTGTTCGGGGGCCAGTGTTGCGATCCCTGCTTCCAGGGCGGCACCGGCGCGGTCCCGGGCAGCGTTCAACGGCGCATCGGCGGCATCGAGCAATGCCGGGTCAAACATCACCGCATAGTGCCCCGGATTGGTCAGGGCGAAGTCCACGTAGGCCAGGGCCGCGGCATGGAAATCGGGGTGAGCGCCTTCAAGCGCATCAGCCAGCTGAGTAAATCCGTCGGCGGCCAATGCGGTGAACAGTCCACGGCGGTCGCCGAAATGATGGGCGGGGGCGGCATGGGAAACGCCCGCTTCGCGAGCCAGTTCTCGCAGCGACAGGTCCGTGGCTCCACGTCGGGCCACCGCATTGGCCGCGCTGGCCAGTATCGACGCTCGCAGATCGCCATGGTGGTACGACATCGGACCAGCATAACGCAGATCTTGACAGCGACTAGTTCATGAGTATCGTTTATCTAGTCACTGTCAAGATTGGAGAACATCATGGCACCACTCATCGCTTTGGTCATCGGGACCGTGCTGGCACGGCTGGCCGGTGCATTCGGGTTTGCGCCTGTCGATTCGTGGCCCGCCACGGTGGCGGTCGGCCTCGCCGCGATGTTCGTGCTGACGGGGGTCGCTCATTTCGTACCGAAAATGCGTGACTCGATGATCGCGCTCGTGCCGCCGGGGCTACCGGCACCCGGGTTTCTGGTCACGCTCACCGGCGTCCTGGAATTACTCGGTGCTGTCGGCGTACTCATTCCCTCGACGAGAGTGCTGGCCGCGGCGTGTCTCGGGGTGCTACTGGTCGCGATATTTCCGGCCAATGTGCGCGCCGCAAAACTGCGATCGAACCCGCTCTCGACACCGCTGGGCTGGCGCACCACAGAACAGGTGCTGTTCCTCGCCGCGACAGCGATCGTCGTATGCGGCTAGATCAGATGCCAGACCAAGACCGCGGCCAGGACTCCCATCCCATTAAGCGACCAATGCAGGGCAATAGGCGCCAGGAGGCTGCCGCTGCGGCGGCGAAGCCAGGTGAAGACGAACCCCGCGAACGCGGTGGCAACCACCGCTCCGGCGACACCGGCAATCTGGGCCCATAGGCCGACACCAAGCAGCCTGGTAAGGCCAACGTTGCCGGTCGTCAGCCCAAGTGACGTGGCGATGTGCCAGAAGCCGAACAACAGCGACCCGGCCGCCGCGACGCCCCGGAAGCCCCACGCCCTGGCCATCGTCCCGTGGAGAACACCACGGAACGCAAGCTCCTCGGGAATCACGGTCTGCAGGGGGATCAAAACAAAGGAGGCCAGCAATGCTCCCGAAACCGTGGTCGCATAACTGCTGTTGAGGAACATCGGGCGGGTGATCGGAAGGAGCAGTCCGATGCCGATCACCACACCAACGATGACGATCGCAACGGCTGCGTACTTGGCGCCGGAACGCCAATGGTGACGACCCAACCCCAGCTCAGCCCAGGAGTGGCCGCGGTAGCGGATCAGCGCGAGCAGTCCGAACGCGGCCGCCGGGACCACGACGATATTGGCCCACGGCGTGGTGAAGTGAGCGATCAGATTGGTGGCGATCAGAATCGCGACGACGACCGCGATATCGATATAGGTGCGCACATCCCGCAGTCCCTGCATAGGCGCGGCAGTCGTCGTCGGGGAAAGCACCCAATCCACGTTACCGGCGGATCCCCACCACCCGGGCTGCGTGTGATCCATTCGCGCAAAGCCCCGCACAGAGAAGGTCGGCAAGGCGAACCGCGGCGACTACTGCTTGCCTCGCCTGTGGCCCTGCCCACAGCGCCGCGCTAACGGGAACAGGACCCATTTCCCGTAAGTTCTGCAGTCGTGCTCACCCTGTTGCTGGCGTTCGCCGGATTCGCCTGCCTGGACGCATTCAACGTGCTCAATATCGGCATCGCCACCACGATCGTTTACGTGACCCGACTGGAACGCAGGTCGGCACTACCGGGCGGCCTCAGCTTCATCACCGGCTTGTTCGTAGCGCTGTTCACATTCGGAGTGGCAACCGTGCTCGGTGTGCGCTCGCTGACTGATGTCGCCGGGGGTTCGGAAATCACCCCGTCGACGCGGTACTGGGCGCAGCTCATCATCGGCATCCTGTTGATCGCGTTTGCCTCGTTGACATGGTTCACGGAGCCCGTGACCCCGCCATGGATCCGTACCGTGGCACAACGCCATCCATGGCTTCTTATGCTCGTGGGGCTCGCGCTGGGGTTCGCGGAGGCTCCGACATCCGTGCCGTATCTGAGCGCGCTGGCGATGCTGGTGTCACGTCACCCGCTGCCCTCGATGTGGCCTCTACTCCTGGTTGGCTACAGCTTGATTGCCACGCTGCCGAGCCTGCTGATTCTGGTGCTCTCCACTCGGCGGTCTCCTCGCGCGCAACGGGTGCAGCGGGGGCTGGTCCGGACGGTCACGCGCCACGGGCCCACCGCGATCCGCATCATCTTCCTGTGCCTCGGCGCCGTCCTCGTTACCGGCGCACTGGTGCATCACAACGCATTGTGGAATCACTGACGCCGACAGGACATTCGCGAGTCACGCTCGCTGATCGCTGTGCTCAACCCCACGATGAGCACAGCGATCACAGCAAGTAGGCAAGCCGGGATCTTGATTAGCCGGATGAACAAGTCGCACATTACTGGCAGTAAATAGTGCTTGTCAATCACTTATCCGTCAGATAGGTTGCGAATCGCTTGAACACCCGCTACCAGCGGCGAATGGTGCCATCTCGACGTGTATCGTTGAAAAGTGGACTGAAAGTAAGCGAGGGGTGCGGTGCCAGATTTTTCGAAGCGGTTGAGCCACCTGTTTGCCACCGTGCATCCGGCCGGACGTGGCCCCTACTCACTCAACGAGGTAGTCGCGGCACTTGCCGAGCGCGGCGTCGAGGTGTCGTCGCCCTACCTATCGCTCCTACGGAAGGGCGAGCGGTCCAATCCGGCACAGGAGATCGTTACGGCGCTCGCCGAGTTCTTTCAGGTGAGTCCCGCCTACTTCTATGACGCCACCTACGCCGAGACGGTGAACCGCGATCTCGATTGGCTTGTGCAGCTACGCGACTCGAAAGTGCGCGAGATCGCCCAACGAAGCTATGCCCTGTCCGAGCACAGCCGGCAGGCCATAGCGGACATGGTCGATCACCTGCGCAAGGTAGAAGGACTCCCGGACGATAACGGCTGACCCGCCAAACCCTCTTCGCCTGCATGTCGATAGCCATCGGCTATTGCGAGCACCCAGTCCTCATCGCACATACCTGCTGGGGGGCGGAGCCACTCCGCACTGAACCCCGGAACAGATTGACCGACAAGCCATTTCGTCACCGCCAACGCGCGTTCCAATGGGCCTGCAGGGGCTGAGTGATCGGTTTCGAGCGGCACCTGGCGACCCTGGGCCAACAGGGTCAACCCGTCCTGGATGTGAGTGCTCCATTCGAACACTTTGTCCGACAAACGTATTCGTGATTCCATGGGAGGGAAAAGCTGCGGAAACAGGCCAGCGAGTGCGGCATGAAGCGGCCGGAGCCGCCGCTCGTCTCGCCGTGCCTGAATACGCAGTACCACCGGAGGCCAAAGGAAACCCACGGCCACCAAGGTCACACCGGCGCTTCCCGTGAGGCTCTGCAACACCAGCCCATATCTCACAGACGCAAAGTCATGCCCCCCGGTGAGCGGACGCCAGATTCCTCCCGAGACCACCGCCACTAGCTGGAATGATGATGCGACCGCCAGCAGCCCCAACCCAGTGCCGACCGGCGTCCGATCCGCATGACGGAACCCGGCCCATATCAGCTGGACGAGTGCTACCGCGAGGTATCCATTACCCACCACTGACGCGACAATTGCCCCACCGTCTGCACCATCCAGAAGCGCGTTGGTGAGTCCATGCAGGTCGTTTGTGGCCAACAGCACCTGGCTCTGACTCACGGATATCGTGACCACAACGAGAACAATGGCCGCGACCGCGAAGATTATTCGCCGACTTCGCCGTATCCGCGCCGGAGAAGCGGTCCCGCTGATGCCCAGAACAAATACCTGTACACAGACGGCCACCGTGGCAACCACCCCGCCGCCCAGGCTGGCGGCACGGAGTTCCGCGGGAAGGTGCGACCACACCATGTCGGTGAATGCGAGCAGCCAAAACCACATGACGACCCCGAAACAGGTGACCGCAATCGCTGGGGCGGATGCCGGGAAACGCCACAGCCGCCACAGTCTGTACACCAGAACCGGCAGGAAACAGAGCAGGAATATGAAGCGCGCAATCTGCATGACCTGCCATAGCCAAGGGCTGATCACCCCAGTGCGTCGTCCACGTACGGGCTCCACCTGGTGCGGACTCCCCGCCCTGCGTGCATTCGGCGAATAAGTAAGCCCGCGAATCGCTCAGCGGCCAACTCATCTTCCGGCCAGCGATCACCCGCATGAAGCACATCGCCACTGCCGCAACTACGTTGCAACATGCGGGCAACCAGCTCCGGTGGCACCGCACGGACATGTTCGGCTGCAAATTCGGCAACCGGCAGCCCGCGGTGGCCCAGCACCATATGACCTAACTCGTGAGCGATCGTGCGGTCGCGGCCGACGACTCCCTGACCCACTTGGACGACGTCGCGGTCGGGGAAGGAGATCCACTGGCCGAAAACGCCAACCGCGAGCGGCGCATCCTCGATCACGACTACCCGGCCGTTGGCCTGCGCCCACCCGTGGGCGACATCGACCACCGAGTCCTGCACGCCACCGCTCATGGTCAGCACCTGGTTCACCGCAGCAACGACGCCGCTGTGGCGGCTGGACTGAGGTCGCCCTAACCGACCTGCATCGCCGCGCGCCTGGAACCACATGCTCATTAATCTAGCGACCCGCAACGATAGTTACAGCAGAAGGTGCATCAATGCCCCTGCAAGAGACCGGACCTATGTCACATCCAGTTCATGGTGGAGCTGCCCGGGGGAATCGAACCCCCGACCTATTCATTACGAGTGAATTGCTCTACCGACTGAGCTAGGGCAGCGCGCCGGGCGAACCCAGCGCCGGAGAGTCTACGGCACCCTGTCTGGAGGCCCAAGTTGTCACTCCGACGGGCGCAGTGCCTGCCCTGCCGTCGCGACCAGCGCATCGATCGCGAACTTGGGTTTCACGTTGGCCGCCAGCGCTTCTCGGCACTCCAACACCGCTTCTATGCACTGCAGCAGCTGTTCGGATGGCACCCTTTCCACCATCGGCCCGAGCCTGTCCGCCATATCGGGGTGATGCAACGCCACTCGGCCGTCCTCGGCGGCTCCGAAGGACAGCACCAAGGCGTCGCGGAAATAGGTGGCCAAATCGATCAGCGTGCGATCCAAGGCGTCACGCGACGCCCGAGTCTGACGCGATTTTTGTTTGCGCTCAAGATCTTTCAAGATGCCCGCGGACCCGCGCATTGCGGTCCCCGCTCCCTTGCCGGTGCCCCCGGCCCCGAGGGCGGTCTTCAGCTCTTCCTCTTCGACCTCATTCCGCGCGGCCGTCAGTTCCTTTGCCTCTGCATCGGCGCTGATCACCAGCTCCTCGGCCGCGGCGTACGCCCGCGACGGGGTGGCGGCCTCCCGTGCCAGCCCCAGCGCCCGCAGCCTCCGCGCACGCGCCTGTTCATCGGTGGCCAGCCTCCGGGCTCGGCCGACATGGCCGCCGCTCACCGAGGCCGCCCATTGGGCCTGCTCGGCGTCGATGCCGTCACGGTCCGCCAATACCTGCGCGATGGCCCCGACGGATGGAGTGACAAGCGCCACATGCCGGCAGCGGGACCGCAGCGTGATCGAGATGTCCTCGGGGTCCACCGACGGCGCGCACAGGAGGAACACCGTCCGCGGTGGCGGCTCCTCGACGACCTTCAGCAGCACATTGCCTGCGCCCTCGGTGAGGCGGTCCGCATCCTCGATGAGCACTACCAGCCAACGCCCGGTACTCGGCCGACGCCATGCCGCCTGCACAATGGCGCGCATCTCGTCGACGCCGATCGATAGTCCCTCGGGAACGACCCTGCGCACGTCAGCGTGGGTGCCAGCCATCGTCGTGGTGCAGGCACGGCACTCCCCGCAGCCGACGGTGCCGCCCGGTTCGCCCTCAGACTCGCACTGCAGCGCTGCGGCAAAACACAAAGCCGCCACCGACCTGCCCGACCCCGGTGGCCCGGTAAACAACCACGCGTGGGTCATGCGGCCCACATCATCACCACGCGCTGCCGAAGCTGCGGACGAGAGCGTGGATACCACCGCTCCCTGATCCACCAGGCGCTCGAAAACCCCGCTCATCACCTCTAACCCTAGCCGCCGGATCCGAAGCCCTGGGCAGGCGCACAGGCCTGTGAAACCCTTCCGTCACTGCCGACAGCTACGGTTAACGGGTGACTGGCGCGGAGGGAAGGGCTGACCAACGCCCGCTTGCACGCGCAGCCCGATATTCACGGTGGGTCATGCGCACTCCGTGGCCCCTCTTCATCATGGGTATCGCCCAGTCGAACCTGGTCGGCGCGCTGTTCGTGCTGGGCTTCCTGCGTTTCGGCCTGCCGCCGAGTGACCGCGTCGAATTGTCCGAACTCGGCCCGGAACGGCTCGTCATTCTTGGTGTCTCACTGTTCGTCCTGTTTGTGGCCGGTGCCGTCGTCAGCACCTACCTGCTGTTGCCTGTCCTGCGCTGGCAGTACAGCTCCCCCGACTTCGAGTCCGAGGGCTCCGAGGACGTCCGGGTCCGCGCCTTGCAGATGCCCTTCTATCGGACCGTCATCAGCGTCGCGACGTGGCTCGTGGGTGGTGCGATCTTTGTGGCCGTCACCTGGTCGTCCTCGCACAGCTCGCTGCTGGTCTCCATGTTCGCGACCGTGCTGGGCGCCACCACGACCAGCATCATTGGCTATCTGCAGTCCGAGCGGGTCCTGCGCCCGGTCGCCATTCAGGCCTTGCGTCGCGGTGTACCCGAAAATGTCACCGCCCCAGGCGTTATCGTCCGCCAGATCCTCACCTGGGCGCTCAGCACAGGGGTACCCATTCTGGCGATCGTGCTCACCGTGGTGGGACAACGCGCGGGGTACCTCAAGTCCAGTGCCGACAACATCACCGGCTCGATCCTGATCCTGGCGATCATCGCGCTGGCTATCGGACTGATGGGCACCCTGCTGGTGGCCACCTCAATCGCCGACCCGCTACGCCAATTGCGTTGGGCCCTCAGCGAAGTACAACGCGGCAACTACAACGCCCACGTACCCATCTACGACGCCAGCGAGCTCGGCCTGTTGCAGGCAGGGTTCAACGACATGGTGCGCGATCTCGGCGAACGGCAAAGACTGCGCGACTTGTTTGGCCGCTATGTCGGCGAGGACGTCGCACGCCGAGCTCTCGAATACGGCACCGAACTCGGCGGCCAGGAACGCAGCGTCGCAGTTCTTTTCGTCGACCTGGTGGGTTCCACGCAGCTTGCATCCGTCCGAGGGCCGGCGGTCGTCGTGCGGGTCCTCAACGAGTTCTTCCGCGTCATCGTCGACACCGTCAACACGCACGGCGGCTTCGTCAACAAGTTCCAGGGTGACGCGGCCTTGGCCATCTTCGGCGCGCCTATCGACCATCCCGACGGCGCCGCGGCCGCCTTGGCCGCCGCCCGTGAACTGGCCGACGAGCTCACCAATGTATTGGGTTCCAACGACTTCGGGATCGGCGTTTCCGCGGGACGAGCCATCGCCGGTCACATCGGGGCGCAGGCTCGTTTCGAGTACACCGTCATCGGCGACCCGGTGAACGAGGCTGCACGACTGACCGAGCTGGCCAAGAACGAACCCGGGAACGTGCTGGCCTCGGCCACCGCCGTCATGGAAGCCCGGGACGAGGAAGCACTGCGCTGGGATGTCGGTGAGACGGTGGAACTCCGGGGCCGCAACGTGTCGACACAGGTCGCGCGGCCCCGCCGCAGCTAGGTCGCCTTCTTTACAGCCTTCTTCGCGGCGGCCTTCTTCGCGGGAGCTTTCTTGGCCGCCTTCGCGGGGGCCTTCTTGGCCCTCTTCACCGGGCCGCGTGCCCGGCGATCGGCGAGCAGCTCGGAGGCCCGCTCGTCGGTGATCGACAACACGTCATCGCCCTTGCGAAGGCTCGCGTTGGTCTCGCCATCGGTGACGTAGGGGCCGAAGCGACCGTCCTTGATCACCATCGGCTTGCTGGTCACCGAGTCGACGCCCAGCTCGCGCAGCGGCGCCGCCGAAGCTGCTTGTCCACCACGACGTTTCGGCTCGGAATAGATCTTCAATGCCTCGTCGAGGGTGATGGTGAACATCTGATCCTCGGTGGCGAGCGACCGAGAATCGGTGCCGCGCTTGAGATATGGGCCGTAGCGGCCGTTCTGCGCGGTGATCTCCTCGCCGTTGGCGGGATCGGCACCGACTATGCGTGGCAGCGACAGCAGCTTTAACGCGTCCTCAAGCGTCACCGTCTCCAGCGTCATGGACTTGAGAAGCGAGCCGGTACGCGGCTTGGGGCCTTCAACCTTCTTGGCGCCGCGTTTAGGCTTGGCCTCCCCCTCGGCGGGTAGCTCTTCGGGCGGTGCCGGCAGCACCTCGGTGACGTACGGACCGAAACGTCCATCCTTGGCGACAATTTCATGTCCGCTCACCGGGTCGACACCCAGCGTCCGGCCCTCTTGCGGGATGGAGAACAACTGCTCGGCCATCTCGACGGTGAGCTCGTCGGGGGTGACGCCGTCCTTGATATTGGCGCGTTGCGGGATGAGAGCCCCAGCCTCGCCGTCCGGATCAAGCACCATCCGCTCCAGGTATGGCCCGTTCTTGCCGACACGCACATTGATGGCGCGACCCTGGTCGTCATCGAACAGTTTGATGGAGTTGACCTCGCGGGCGTCGATCTCCTCCAGGTTCATGCCCACCAGGCGTTTGAGGCCGCCAGCGCGCGCCACAGAACCTTCGGCGCCGTGATCACCACCGAAGTAGAAGGCGTTCAACCAGTTTGTGCGACGCTCGTTCCCTGAGGCGATCTCGTCGAGGTCGTCCTCCATGGCGGCGGTGAAGTCGTAGTCGACCAGCCTGCCGAAGTACTGCTCCAGCAGCCCGATCACCGCGAATGCCGTCCAGGCCGGCACCAGGGCACTGCCGCGCTTGTGCACGTAGCCGCGGTCCTGGATGGTCCGGATGATCGACGTGTAGGTAGAGGGGCGACCAATGCCCAACTCTTCCAACGCTTTGATCAGCGAGGCTTCGGTGTAGCGGGCGGGCGGATTGGTCGTGTGCCCGTCCGCGGACAGCTGGGCAACCGTGACGCTTTGCCCCTGCTTGAGTTGTGGCAGACGGCGTTCTTCGTCGTCTGCTTCGCCGCCGGCCAACTCGTCAACGGTCTCGACGTACGCCGACAGGAAGCCGGAGAAGGTGATGGTGCGGCCGCTGGCGGCGAACACCACCTGTTCACCGGAGCTGGCGGTACCCGCAAGCCGCAGGCTCAGCGTGGTGCCACGTGCATCGGCCATCTGCGAGGCGACGGTGCGCTGCCAGATCATCTCGTACAAACGGAATTCGTCATTGTCGAGCAATGAATGCAATTGGCCCGGAGTCTTGAAAGTCTCACCCGCCGGGCGAATGGCTTCGTGAGCCTCCTGCGCATTCTTTACCTTGCGGGTGTATTGCCGCGGTGAGGGATGCACATATTCGCTTCCGTACAACTCGCCGGCCTGGCTGCGCGCGGCAGTCAATGCCGATTCTGACAGTGTCGTGGAGTCGGTACGCATATAGGTGATGTAGCCATTTTCGTACAGCCGCTGCGCAATGCCCATGGTGCGCTCGGAAGAGAATCGCAGCTTGCGCCCGGCCTCCTGCTGCAGCGTTGACGTCATGAACGGCGGGTAGGGCTTGCGGGTGTACGGCTTCTCCTCGGCAGAGGCAACTGTCAGAGTGGCCTGCGTCAGCCCGGCGACGAGTGCGTTGGCACGTGTCTCGTCCAGGACCAATACATCGTCGGCCTTTTTGACCTGGCCCAAAGAATCGAAATCACGCCCGGAGGCCACGCGCTGCGTGTCGACGCTGAGCAGGCGCGCATTGAACTTAGGGGGTTTGGCCGCATCACCGGCGTCCAACTCGGCGCCCAGATCCCAGTACCCGGCGCTGTGGAACGCCATGCGGTCGCGTTCACGCTGGACGATGATCCTGGTGGCAACCGACTGCACACGCCCGGCGGACAGGTTCCGTCCAACCTTCTTCCACAGCACGGGGCTGACCTCGTAGCCATAGAGGCGGTCCAGAATGCGGCGGGTCTCCTGAGCGTCGACCAGATCGGTGTCGAGGTCACGGGGGTCCGCGGCGGCGGCTCGAATGGCCTGCTCGGTGATCTCGTGGAACACCATGCGCTTGACGGGCACCTTGGGCTTGAGAATCTCCATCAGGTGCCAGGCGATGGCCTCGCCCTCACGGTCACCGTCCGTCGCCAGATAGAGCTCATCGACGTCCTTGAGGAGGCTCTTGAGCTCGGTGACGGTGCCCTTCTTCTCTGGGCTGACGATGTAGAGCGGTTCGAAGTCGGCGTCGACGTTGACCCCAAGACGGGCCCACGGTTCCGACTTGTACTTGGCGGGGACATCGGCGGCGGCGCGGGGCAGGTCCCGGATGTGGCCGAGCGAGGAACTGACAACATATCCGTCGCCGAGATAGCCGGCGATTTTTTTGCCCTTTGCCGGTGATTCAACGATGACGAGCCGTCGCACTGCTTCGTCTCCTTACCTGCGCGTTTAGCCGCGTATGTATGGTGTACCGGCGGTCCACCGTGGTCACAAGATGACACCCCCGCGCCAATTGCGCAAACCTAGCCTTGCACATAGGCGCCGGCATTCCCGATATCAGGGTCGCAATAAGGGTGTCCAAATCCCTGCTAAACCCCTGCTAGCCCCTAGGCCAGACACGGAAAGCGTCGGTGTCGCCGGGTGGTTCTCCAATATTTTCGAGGAGCCGCGCCAGTCGGCGCCGTCCACTGATCCGCAACGCGGGGTTGGCGCCGCGCGTTCCGATCAGGGTGGGAGCGATGCCCACCCGCATCAGTGCCGCCGCCAACTGAGAATGGGTGTCGGGTGCGTGCGGGTCCAGCCCCAGCAGGTAACGGTCGGCCTCCGGCGAACCCGCAGCTAGCACCCAGGCCCGCAGCTCACGCGCACCCGGTAACCACTGCACGGGCACGGTTTTCACCGCGCCACGGGTCCATTCCTTGGCGATGGGCAGTAGCGCGGGATTAACAGCGGTGCGCACCAGCGGATGGTTCTCGTCGGTATGACTTACTTCGGCCTGCAGACCGGTTTCGGCGATCATCTCGGCGAGCGCAAGGGCACGCCACGGTTGGTCAACGACCACCGAGATCCTGGCGCCCGACCCGCTCACTACTACCTGACCCGGTCCGGCCAGCAGCCCTGCCAGATCGGAGACCTCAGGAGGCACCGACTCGGCGGAGAAAAAGGACAGCTGGCTCACAGTGACAGACAGTACTTTCTCTACGCGCAGACGCCTGTTGTACGCGCTACCCGCGTTTTGTGTGCAATACATGTCTGCTCGCGGGGCGACGGAACGAGAAAACGCCCCCGGCATGAGGCCAGGGGCGTTCTTTCGACGGATATGGGTCAGACGGCGCGGACGCCGGTAGCCTGGGGGCCCTTGGGGCTCTGGCCTACCTCGAACTCGACCTTCTGGTTCTCTTCGAGGGTACGGAATCCGTTACCGGTGATCTCCGTGTAATGGACGAAAACGTCAGCGGAGCCGTCCTCGGGCGCAATGAATCCGAAGCCTTTTTCTGCGTTGAACCACTTCACAGTTCCCTGTGGCATTTCTTTGATCTTTCTTTACTTGGGTGCGACATACCCGTTCGGCACGTCGGGCCCCGTTCCGACCGCCATACCCCGTGGAATCATCCTCGCAGGAACCGCGAACGCAACGTCGATCCTGCGAGTGCAAAACACGAACACAGAAGCTGCGACCTCCTTAAGTAGAGCATGTTTGGGGCGTTGGCGATAGCGGTGCGCCAGATAATTGATGGGAACTTCGGTGAACAGTGGCGAAACTTCGACCTCGTTCTGGCCTGCCCTACCCTGGCGTTATGGTCGGATGCCGTAGCGAACCCGGCGCTGCTCTGATACAAGCGTGCTGGTCACAAGGGGTTTTGCGGTGACTACGGGCTACGGCCGCGAACTGCTGGAACTGATCGTCGCCGGCACCCCCAGCGGGGAGACTCCGGTTCGGCATATCTGCGATATCCCCGCCCGCGATTCCCAGGTGAGCGATTGGCCACAGTGGGCCCACCCCGATGCGGTAGCCGCATTTGCGGCCCAGGGCGTGAGCATTCCGTGGTCGCACCAGGTGGCGGCGGCCTCGTTGGCGTTCTCCGGCCGCCACGTGGTGGTTGCCACCGGCACCGCATCCGGGAAGTCGGTGGCCTACCAATTGCCGATCCTGACGGCCCTGGCCTCCGAGCCACGGGCGCGTGCGCTCTACCTAGCACCCACCAAGGCTCTCGGACACGACCAGCTGCGGTCGATACGCGAATTAACCTCCGGTATAGAAAGTTTCGAGCGAGTGCTGCCGTGCGCCTATGACGGCGACAGCTCCAATGAATTACGACGGTTCGCCCGGGAAAGCTCCCGATGGATCTTCACCAACCCCGACATGATGCATGTTTCCCTGCTGCACAACCACACCCGCTGGTCGGTGTTCCTACGCTCGTTGCGCTATCTCGTGGTGGACGAATGCCATTACTACCGAGGCGTTTTCGGATCGAATGTGGCCCTGGTGCTACGGCGGCTGCTGCGCTTGTGCGCCCGGTACGGTTCGCATCCCACGGTGGTGTTCGCGAGTGCCACGACCGCGAATCCGGGTATGGCCGCGCAAGCGCTTATCGGCCAGTCCGTCGAGGAGGTGGCGCAGGACGGATCGCCGCACGGAATGCGCACGGTGGCCCTATGGGAGCCCCCGCTGCTGCCCATCACCGGCGAGAACGGAGCGCCCGTGCGACGTCCGGTAAGCACCGAAGCCTCCCGGCTGCTGGCCGATCTCGTCCAGGAGGGGGCCCGGACGCTGGCGTTCGTCAGATCTCGGCGCGGTGCCGAAATGACGGCTCTGGGTGCCGCGCATCGGCTTGCCGAGGTCGACCCTGCGTTGGCCTCCCAGGTAGCCGCGTACCGGGCGGGATATCTGCCGGAGGACCGCCGGGCGCTGGAAGCGGCACTGTCGACGGGCGCGTTGACGGGTGCGGCAACGACGAATGCCCTTGAGCTGGGGGTAGATATCGCAGGGCTGGATGCGGTGGTGGTCGCCGGCTTTCCGGGCACCGTGGCCTCCTTCTGGCAGCAGGCGGGCCGCTCCGGCCGACGAGGACAGGGCTCGTTGGTGGTGCTGGTCGCCCGCGACGATCCGCTGGATACCTATCTGGTGAACCACCCGGGCGCGCTGCTGGACAAGCCGATCGAGGCGGTCGTCATCGATCCGACCAATCCGCACGTCCTACGACCTCATCTACTCTGCGCGGCAACGGAACTCCCCCTGACCGAGGACGATGTTCGGTCCCTGGATGCGGTGGACGTGGTCAGTGACCTGGTAGACGACGGCCTACTGCGCAAGCGACCGGGCGGATATTTCGCCGCTCCAGGACTCAATCCGTATGCAGCGGTGGATATCCGGGGGTCGATCGGCGGACAGGTGACGATTCTGGAGGCCGAGACCGGCCGCGTGCTGGGCACCGTGGACACGGGGCGAGCTCCGGCGACGGTGCATCCAGGGGCGGTCTATCTGCATTCGGGTGAGACGTATCTGGTGGATTCGCTCAATTTCGGCGACGGAATCGCCCTGGTGCACAACGCGAGTCTCGATTACTCGACATTCGCCCGCTCCACCATCGATATCGTCATCACCGGCGAGGGTGAGCGGGTTGACCTCGGCGATGTAGAGATCGGGCTGGTCCCGGTGGACGTCACCCATCAGGTGGTCGGCTATCTGCGAAAGCTCACCACCGGTGAGGTCCTCGACTTCGTCGAGCTCGATATGCCCTCGTCGACGTTGAGCACCAAGGCGGTGATGTACACGGTAACCCCGGAAGCGTTGGCGAGCAAGGATATCGACATGCTCTCGATCCCCGGCGCCCTGCATGCCGCCGAGCACGCCGCGATCGGTCTGCTACCGCTGGTAGCCAGCTGCGACCGCGGAGATATCGGCGGGGTATCCACGGCGCTACAACCCGAGACCGGTCTGCCGACGGTCTTCGTCTACGACGGACATCCGGGTGGCGCAGGTTTCGCGGCGCGAGGCTACGAGCAGCTTGGGACCTGGCTGGGTGCCACGGCAGACGCGATTGCCGCCTGCGAATGTGAGGCGGGTTGCCCGTCGTGTGTGCAATCCCCCAAGTGCGGCAACGGAAATTCCCCGTTGGACAAGGCTGCTGCCATCAAGGTGCTCAGACTGGTGTTGTCCCGGCTGCCCCCCGCCTAGTACGCGCGCGCGTACTGCCGTGGTGCTGCCGGGCTCAGTTCGGCGCCGAGTTCTCGTGCCGCCCGTCGCGGCCAGTAGGGGTCACGTAGCAGCTCGCGGGCCAGCAGTACGGCCGAGGCGTCCCCCGCGGCGAGAATTGACTCGGCCTGGTGCGGTTCGGTGATCATCCCGACGGCCGCTGCAGGAAGCGATGTTTCGGTCTGGATTCGACGCGCGAACCGCACCTGATATCCGGGCCCCGTCGGGATACGCACATGCGGCACATTGCCGCCGCTCGAAACATCGATGAGATCCACGCCTCGCTGACCAAGCAGCTTGGCTAGCTCCACGGTCTGATCCGATGTCCAACTTCCCGACTCCAGACCCGGTTCTTCGGTGACCCAGTCGGTCGCAGAAACCCGCACGAACAGCGGCAGGTGTTCGGGCCAGACGGTGCGCACCGCGCTGACCGTGTCGAGGGTGAGCTTGGCTCTACCGGCGAAGCCGCAGCCATACTCGTCGGTGCGGGTATTGCTTGCCTGCGAAAGGAACTGGTGCTGGATGTAGCCGTGTGCGGCGTGAATCTCCAGAACCTGAAAACCCGCTCGCAGCGCACGTTCGGCGGCGCGGACGTAGTCCTCGACGATCGTCGTGAGATCTTCCGCGCTGGCCGCCGCGGGCGGGACAAACTCCCCATAGGGTTGGTCGGTGGGCCCGATTGTTGGCCAACTCAACGGGTCCGACGGATCCAGCGAGCGGTGTCCGTCCCACGGAGCGACGGTCGACGCCTTACGCCCGGCATGCCCGAGTTGGATGGCGGCTACGGCACCAAAGCTCCTGAGGCTCTCGACAATGCGCGTCCATACCTGTTCCTGGGTGTCGTTCCACAAGCCGGTGTCGTACGGGGACAGGCGCCCTTGCGCATTGACGGCGGTGGCTTCCGTGAAGACGAGGCCGGACCCGCCGATCGCGCGACTGACCAGATGGGTGCGATGCCAATCGTTCGGGGTGCCAACCAGTGGGCCGCTCGGCTCGGCCGAGTACTGACACATCGGCGACATCCAGATTCGGTTGGGAATTGTGATGTCGCGTAGCCGGTAGGGCTCGAACAATAGGCTCATGTTCCGGGGCTCCTCGCGTCTGGTGACTGGTCCGGCACAAACCAACACCGAGATCCGCGAGATGCTTCCCGGTGGTTCTTTACCCCGCCTGCTCGGTGGCCGGCCCCTGTACGGCGCTGGACAGCGCCTCTCGCACGAAATCGGCGGAAAGGACAACGGCCTCCGCGGTATCGCGTGAGACCGCGATGGCCGGGAAGGCATGCAGCTGCCATGCGTAGCTGTGCACCTGGGCCACCACGCCCGCAGCGGAGAGCTTCTCGGCGAGTTCAATGGCATCCGGTTCCAGGAATTCGTCCTGAGCGGTGATAAGGAGTGTGGGTGGGTAGGCCTCGACCGGTACGGAAACCACGCGACGTTCCCCAGTGAATTCCACTGGGCCTCTGTCGAATTTAGGGGCCAGCCGCGCCAGCTTGCCCTTAGGCAGGTATGCGTCGCGTCGGCTGGTGCTTGCCGGATTCACACCCAGATCCAGGTCCAGCAGTGGCGAATACCCAACATAGGCAACGGGTTTCGGCAGCCCGGTGGCGTGCGCATGCTCGATGACCTTGCCGCAGAGGAATCCGCCCGCCGAGTCTCCGACGAGGATCACTCGCGCATAGTCCTGCAGCAGCTCTCGGTAGGCGCGCACCGCGTCCTCAACCGAGGACCCCACTCCAGCTACCGGCAGCTGCCGGTAATCGAGGACATACACGGGGATCTGGAGCTGGCGTGACAGCAGACCGGTGATCTTGCGGTGCGTGGCCGGGCCGCAGGCGATGAACGCGCCACCATGCAGATAGAGGATGGCGGTATCCGAGTCCGTGGCTTCCGTGCCTGCCGGAACCATCAGGTCCGTGGGCCTGTCGGCCAGCGCAATGCGTGTCCGTGTAATACCCGGCGCATCAGGTCCGCGTTCGGCACCACGGTCGAGCCATTTCAGTTGGCGTAGACCGACGTCAAGGATCGGGAACACGATCAGCAGCGGCTTAATGAACAGGAACACGAACAGGAACGGCAGACGGGCCTTGATGCCCAACTTGCGGTGCAGGGTGACGACCATCCGCTGAAACTACCGCTCGGTACGCCCACTTACTACCTCGGCCTCCGCAACCTCTCGTGGATGGCCATGCGTTGACTTCGTAATAGTTTCGATATAGCTTGCTTCGTAATAGCTTCGTAGGCATGGAGGTCAGGGTTCAATGGCACGGTTCTTCCGGCATGGCGAGCTGCCACTGGTGCTGCTGGCACTGCTGGCCCAGCGGCCCATGCATGGGTACGAGCTGATGTCGGAGCTATCGCGCCTTTTCAAAGTCGGCGGGTACCAGCCTTCCCCCGGCACGGTGTACCCGGCGGTGGAAGCGTTGGCCGCGGAAGGTCTGCTGATCGGACAAGCCCGTGAGGGTCGAACGATTTATCGTGCCTCCACAGAAGGCGAGCGAGCCTTGGTCAGTCGCGCCGATGTGCTGGCAGCCGTGGAGCTGCGCACCGGTGCGCGGTTCGGCCGCGGCGACTCGCTCGAGAAAATGCTGGCCCGATTCACCGCTCGAGTGATGCCGTTGGCGGGCCGGGTGGAACCCACAGCGGTGGAGGCGATCCTCGATCGAGCCGCCACGGATATCGCGGACCTCGTCCGAACTCAAAACCGTAGGGAAGGAACGAAGCGATGAGCGGTGACGCCTTTGAGCGAGCGGTGGAACGCGCCGAACGTAGGGCTGAGGAAGAGCACCACCGGCGTCAACGCAGGCGTCTGGAATGGGTCGGGCGGGTGAATCGCACGGCGTTCCACATCCACCTCAGCACCTTCGTCGCGGTGCAGATTCTGTTGGTCGCCATCTGGGCGCTCACCTGGCGATTCGACCATGGCACCGCCTACCCGTGGTTCGTGTACCCGTTGTTGGGCTGGGGAATCGCGGTGATCGTCCACTACGTCGTCGCCCGGAACATCTGGCTCCACCGTCCCGAGGAATCTCCCACGAAACCGGAAACCGCTCGAGACTTCGGCACAGCCCCGTACACAACACCTACCGAGGAGTCGTGATGAACACCCCCATCGACAGCAGCACTAGATCCATCAAGACAAGGCGCATCAAGTTTCGGTATCCGACAGGTTCGTTGAATCGCCACTATGTGCAAGGCGACCTGGTGATGAGCCACGTCATCGCGATGCTATCTGCGGTGTTTCCCGAAGGGGAGGATTATTTCATCCGGTCGGTCAAGCACTATTCGGACCAGATCACCGACCCGGTATTGAAGAAGCAGGTGGCCGGGTTCATCGGCCAAGAGGTGACGCATGGGCGTGAACACCGCGAACTCAATGACCGTTTGCAGCAGATGGGTTATCCGACAGCCTTTGTGGATCGGATGACCAAGCTCGGGATGAACCTCTACACGCGGCGCATCTCGCCTCGCTTCAACCTCGCGGTGACAGCCGCGCTAGAGCATTACACCGCAACGCTCGCCGAGACCCTGTTGACCGACCAGCGCGCGCAGGACTTGTTGGGTAACAGCGAGGTTCGGTCAATGCTTCTGTGGCACGCGCTAGAGGAGTCCGAACATCGTGCGGTCGCCTTCGATGTCTACCGGACGGTCGGAGGCACCGAACGGATGCGCGCTTGGGCAATGCGGTTAATCACCGCGATATTCATCTGCGGGACGTTCCTGGAGACCGTACTGTCCCTAAGTCGTGACCGGGCCGCCTACAACCCCATCCGCCTATTCAAAAGTGTCGCTGCGCTACGGCATTCCCCCTTCGTAAGTCGGGAAATACTCGGACGGATCAGGGCGTACAACCGTCCAGGTTTCCACCCTGACGAATTTGACAACATTGATCTTATTGAGCGCTGGAATGCCCAATTATTCGGTGAACAGGGGCAATTGGCCGGTCATCTACGCTAGTTGGGTGGTACCGCTAGCAACGATAAGCCGTTCCAGCTCCGCGCGGGCCAGTTGCTTACGGAATTCGCCTGCGTACGACGGATCACCGGCGTCGTGCATGGCATTCGTGATCCACACAGCTTGGATCTGCGCATTCCAAATGTGGCGCAGACAGGTGTCGGAGTAACTGTCGAGCTGACTCGAATCACTCTGGCCCACATAGCTTATGACGGATCGGGCGAAGACTTCGGCGTCGTAGAGCGCGAGGCTCATTCCCTTCGCGCTCATCGGCGAGACCAGATGGGCCGCATCGCCGAGCAGATAGAGCCGGCCATAGCGCATCGGGCTGTACACCACGCTGCGCAGCGGCACGAGTTGCCTATCGACGATTGGCCCGGTCTCTGCCACGGGCTCGCCGAACCGAGCGCCGAGTTCGCCCCAGATCCGCTCGTCCGGCCACTCGTCGAGGGTGTCGGTCAGCGGGCATTGCAAGTAGAAGCGGCTCATATTCGGTCCGCGGGTGATCTGTGCGGCGAAACCCCGCGAGTGCACGGCCATCACGGCCGGCGGGTCCGCCGGTACCTCGGCCAGCAATGCGAGCCAGGCGTAGCCGTGCTCGCATGAGTAACAAGCCAAATCGCGGGCAGGTATGGACGCTCGGCTGATCCCCCGATAGCCGTCGCAGCCGGCCACGAAATCACAGCCAAGCACGGTTGTGGCGCCGACTGCATCCCGGTAGCGGACCACAGGCCGTTCGGTATCGAGTCCTTCCAGGGCGACATCCACGTCGAAACGCAGGTCTCCGCCACTGCGCAGGAACACCTCGATCAGGTTGCGCACCAGAACCTGCTGTGGGCAAAAGACACCGGGCTCGTCGTCCATGACATCCATGGCTTTCCACATCCGAGCCTGCCCATCGATGCGCAGCGGCATCCCCTGGGAATCGATCTCACCGTGAGCAATGTGAGTTTCGATGACTTCCGCCAGGCCCCATTCCCGGAACATGCGCACCCCGCGACCGTCGAGTGAACCGGCCCGCTGGCGCTGCTCAACATAATCGCGGCTGTGCTTCTCCAATACAACGCAAGCAATACTGTTGCGCAGAAGGAAATTACCGAGCGCCAGCCCGGCCACTCCGGCGCCGATAATGGCCACGACGGTGTTCTGATCTGTGTTGTTCACGTCTGCTCGACACTCCTGGTGCACAGGCGAGCGCCCCGAGTGGGCGCAGCGCACTGTTAATCACCTTGGCCTCGTTGCCGTTTACGTCCCACCGATAATGGGCCAGTCGACACCGGAAAGTCGCCAATCTCGGTTCGCCACCATCGTTCAGGTGCCATCGACGGGCAGTGCGGCTTGATAACGCCCCGGAGTCTGACCGACCACAGCCGTGAACGCGTCGATGAAACTCGTCGGATTCGACCAGCCACATTCAATCGCGGTGTCGGTCACGGACCGGCCGTTCGTGAGGTGAACCAGGGCGTGATGAATGCGCAGAACGGTCCGCCAGCGGATGAAACTCGTGCCGAGCTCGTCACTAAAGAGGCGGCTCAGGGTGCGCGCACTGGCTCCGGTGGCCCGCCCCAGTTCCGTCAAGGTTGCGGCCTGCCCGGGGTCAGCGCGGAGCAGATCGGTCACCGCACGCAGCCTGTCGTCGCGGGGTTCGGGCAGATGCAGCGACTGATCCGGCGCCTCGACAAGCTCGTCGATCACGACGGCGCGCAGCCGTTCGATTGGCTCGACGCCGCGCACCTTGCCATCAGTCAATGCCAGGAGCGCCTCCCGCAGAAGCGAACTCACGGTGAAGACACCCGGGTGCGCGACCAGAGCGGCGCAAGAATCGGCCGGGATGACAATGAGGCGCACATCGGTCAAACCGTAGAAGCGGTGGGAATGCTCAAACCCGGGAGGCGTCCACGTCACCCGGGTGGACGGGGCCAACCAGGTGCCGCGCTCGGTTGTGGTGGCCAGGACGCCCGATGCCGCATACACAAGCTGACCGTCTTTGTGGGAGTGAACACCCATATGGAAGCCATGGTCAATCCAACCGGCACCATGGAATGCCTCCATCGGGGATGCCGGCGCCCCTTGGCCACTGTTTCCCATCACAGACGACCTTATCGACACTTTCGGTTGAGATCAGTCCCCAATGGGCCCGGCCCTCGCTGAAGCCCGTGCCGGGCCCACCCCGAACCGGCCCAGCGCCACCGGAACTTCCACCATTACTACGAGATCGAGATCCTCCACCACGCAGTGCGCAAAGGCAGCTCCCATCCGTCGGGCGATCACGGTCGCCCGCGCACATGCCGGCGCGGCGCCATAGAGGGCGCGCTGGGCTCCCGCAAGCGCCGATAGATCCGCCGCCGCCTGGGCGCGATGCCGCGCAACAACAGCCGATCCGACGGCCACCCCTCCCGCCGTCACCGCCAACAGCACCGCCATCATTGCCACCGCGACAATTGTCGCCGAGCCGTTCTCAGCTCCCGGGCTCCATTGCCGAAACCGACTCGGCCGCAATGGTGATGGCAGGAAGCAGGCGGCTCGTTGCCTTGACCCGCGCCACCACGTAGTCGCCGTCGCGCCGAACCTCGAGGGCCGCACCGCGGGGTGCGATCCGATGCGCGACCGATCGCGCATCTGCTTCATCGCCGCGCGCCGCCAGCCGTGCCGCCTCACGCGAGGCGTCCACACAACGCACTTGCATCGAAACCGCCTGAATTCCGGCGGAACACAACACCAGCACCGACACCAACGCAGCAATACCGAACGCGGCCTCCACGCTTACGGCGCCGGTGTCGTCTCCTAGACGCTGGTGTTGAGTGCGCGCGCGATGATGTTGGTGAGAGCACTGACGATCGAGTCCCCGGTGACCACCGTGTAGAGAATTGCCCCAAACGCCGCCGCGGCTATTGTTCCGATCGCATACTCCACGGTCGACATGCCGTCCTCGGACTCTACGACTACCACCATTTGCCGCCGCAGCGTCGTCAATATGTTGTGTATCAATGATTTCCCTCCCTCGTCTACCCGCGGGCCTTCCGCGGGGTCACAGCACTCCACTGCCGAAAACATCACGAGCCAGCCCCATCACGACCGGCGCGATGCCCAGACAGACGAACGACGGCAGAAAGCACAAACCCAGTGGTGCACCGATCAGGACGCCGGCTCGTTCGGCGGTCGCGACCGCCGAGTCCACCGCATCACGACGGCACTGCACAGCCAGAGATGCGACGCCGTTGGCCATCGCCGCGCCAGAGTCAGCCGATCGACGCGCCAATCGGGTAAGCGCTTGGCGCTGCTCGTATCCCGAGCCCTCCGGTGTACCGGTATCCATCCAAGCCGCCGATGCCGACGCGCCCAGCGCGAGCATCTCGCCAGCGCGGCGCAGTACCCGGGCAAGTTCAGGCGGTGCAGAGGACGCCACCACCAGTGCGGCGGCCGCAACCGGCATCCCGGACCGGAGACATACCGTCAGCACATCCAGGCTGAATGCCATTCCTAGCAAACCCTTTTCGGTGACATCCCGATCCAGGAGTGATGTCACACCGCCACGCGGCAACCTGACACGAGCCCGCAATGCCCCAGGCGCGGTCAGCATCGCCGCGGCGAGCAGCATCAGTGCCGTGATCATCGCAACGCCTTGCCGGTGATTCGGTCAGACCACAGCAGACCGACGCACGCCAGGACCACCCCGACAACAAGCAGCGCACCGCCTACGCCGCCCGAGCACAGCACCGCGAGCGGTTTTGCTCCGATCAACTGCCCCAGCCCGATTCCCGCCACCGGCAGGCCCGTCAGCACGGCGGCGGTGGCGCGCGGCCCGGCAAGTCCGGCGTTCACTCGTGCTGTGAACCGTTGACGCTCCCGCAGATCCGTCCGGCATGCGTCGAGTAGGTCGGCAACCGCGAGGCCATGTCGTTGGGCCAATGTCCAACCGCGACTGATCCGGTCCCATTGCGATGCTGACGGACCCGTCCGCGGTATCGCCGGACTCGGGTTCACCCCCAAGCGTGCGCGCGCCGCAACGGAGGCGAACGTGTCCCCCGCCGTCCCGCCGACTTCTGCGGCCGTGACCTCGAACGCATGCACAGGGTGCGCGCCAATTCTCAGTTCACCGACAACGACATCGAGTCCTGCCTCTACGGCCATCAGTTCCTCTGATTCTGCGATCAATCGGCGACGGCGGTACCACCGCGTACCGAGCGTCGCGCCGGAAATGCCCACCGACAGCACAACAGACAGCGGCAACACCCAGACCGATACCAAGAGAAGAACACCCAGCGGCCCTGCGGCCAATTTCCAGTCCCAACCCTTACGACGGATCGCGTCCCGACGCAGGCGCGACCGCCGCTGGGGAACCACGAGTAACGCGGCCGAGAGCAACAGAAGGACATGCGGAGTCACGTCAGCGTGCCCAGTGTGATCAACGCGTTCAGTCGTTCCGCACCGGAACAAGGTCTGCCCTCGAGGTTCCATGCGGGTGTCACCTGCGCGATCCCGTCGTCACCCTTGCATACGACCGCGATTTCGGTCAACCGACGTAGATTTCCGAATCTTCTTATGTGACATACGCATTGAATGGCCGCAGCGAACTGCGAATGGAGAGCGGCGCGATCCAGGCCGCCCAGGGCCCCTAGAGCCTCCAGCCTCGCGGGGACCTCCGCCGGGGCATTTGCATGGACGGTGCCTGCGCCGCCGTCATGGCCCGTGTTGAGGGCAGTCAGCAGGTCAACCACCTCGGCACCGCGCACCTCTCCGACCACGATCCGATCGGGGCGCATCCGCAACGCCTGACGCACCAGCTGGCGCAGCGTCACCTCCCCCGCACCCTCGACATTCACCGCACGGACGGCCAACGAGACCACATGGGGGTGACGTGGCGCGAGCTCAGCGGCATCCTCGGCACAAATGATGCGTTCGGACGGGTCTACGGCCCCGAGCAGTGCCGAGAGCAAGGTGGTCTTTCCTGCCCCGGTGCCTCCGGTAACCAGGAAGGCCAACCGGGCGGCCAGCATGCCACGGAGCAAGCTTGCCGCGCCCTCATCGACGGTGCCGTCCGCAATGAGCTGATCCAAACCCTTAGCGGTGGGCCGTAATACACGTAGCGACACGCACGTCCCGCCGACCGCTATCGGCGCCAGTACCGCATGCAGGCGCACAACCGACTGCGGTGGACCGATGCCGGTCAGCTGTCCATCGACAAACGGCTGCGCATCATCGAGGCGTCGGCCGACCGCGAGAGCCAATCGTTGCGCGAGGCGGCGCACGGCGGCCTCATCGGCGAATCGCACTGTGGTGAGCCGCAGTCCTTGACCGTCGTCCACCCACACCCGATCGGGTGCCGTCACCAAGACGTCGGTCGTGCCTTCCGCACGTAACAGTGGCTCAAGAATTCCGGCGCCCGTCAGCTCATTCTGGAGTTCCTTGATGCTATCCAGCACATCGTTATCACCAAGTACACCACCGGATTCGGCACGTATCATGGCTGCTACTGCCGTGGGCCGCAACGCCACATTCTCGGTCGCGAGCCGCTCCCGAACCCGGTCGATCAATGATCCGGTCATGCCGCCGCCCCCTTGCTGTCGCGTGAGACCAGCGCAAGCACTGCCTGTGCGGCGCCCGCGAGGGGTGAGCGTCGCGATAGTCGTAGACCGCCGTTATCGAGGCGGTTACCGAGATGCGGTTCCGGTCGCATAGCGGCGATCAATGGGGCCCCAACGATTTCGGCTACCTCCGTCGGTCGCAGACCACTCGGTGCCGGACCACGCACGACGACACCGACATTCGGATTGGTCGCCTGCGCCGCGATAACCATGAGTGCGGCCGATGCGCACGCCCGCACCTCGGCGGGTGTCACCACGACCACCAGGTCTGCACGCTCAAGTGCCGCCACACTCGTCGCGCCGAGCCGCCTCGGGAGGTCTACGACCACCGGCACTCCGGCGTCCCGCGCGCTATCGATCACTCCGCCGATGGCCTCGGTGTTGCCTCCGCCACCCGTCCTATCACCCGAAACGACAACAAGTCCGCGGCGGTGTGGCAGGGCCCGGCGAAGAGCATCGAAGCTCACCCGACCACTGCGCATATCGATATCCGGCCACCGCAGTCCTTCGACGTCCTCCCAACCCAGCAGCAGATCGATTCCGCCGCCGTATGGATCGGCGTCCACGATGAGGGCACCACCCTGCGCACAGAGACCAATCGAGGCAGAGAGGACGGACGCGCCAGCACCGCCTCGTCCACCCACGACGGCGATCACTGCGGCGCGCCCCGTCGTGGCACCGGGCGGTATCGCCGAACATGCGTCGACGAGCCGAACCTCGTCCTTGGGCAGGGCAAGCACCTGTTCCGCACCCACCGCCACCGCTCTGCGCCACACCGCATTCGTCGGCTCGTCCCGGCAGACGATCAGCACCCGCGATCGGCGGGGCAATTGGGTCACCTCTTCGAGCGAGGGATCTGCGCCATCGAGCACCACCGCGCCCGCACGCGTCCAAGCCTGCCGACCGATAGACGCGGCATCGGTAGCGAGGATAAGCGGCCTGCCTGTCGCGGCGACGATCCGTTCGACGTCGTTGCCAAGCTGCCGATCACCGACGGCGACGACGATCGGTTCCCCCGCATGTCCCTCCACCCGTTCCACCATTGAGGTTGCGCAGACGGCGCGCTAGTGCGCTCATCGAGTTTGGGGATGGACGCGAACCTGTGGATAAATCCAAGGTGAACCGCAAAAATCGGTGACGAACGTCCCCAGAAAAGAGGACGACCCTCGCCAGGGGGGGAGGAGGCGAGGGTCGTCGTGCTTCAGCCCCGGGGGGTCGGGCTGAGACACACTCGGCATAGCCGAGTAACCCCACTATACACACGAAC
>JBOGDC010000004.1:0-61157 GCA_050701835.1 Mycobacterium sp.
ATCCGGCCTCGACCATGACATCGAACCCGGTCTTGACCAGTTCCTCGGTGCCACCGCAGAGCACGGCCTGCTCACCGAACAGGTCGGTCTCGGTCTCTTCCTTGAAGTCGGTCTTGATGACGCCGGCACGGGTGCCACCGATGCCCTTGGCGTAGGACAGCGCGAGCGCCTGGCCCTCACCCTTGGGGTCCTGGTGCACGGCGATCAGCGCGGGCACACCCTTGCCATCGACGAACTGCCGGCGCACCAGGTGGCCGGGGCCCTTCGGGGCGACCATGGCGACCGTGACGTTGGCCGGGGGCTTGATCAGACCGAAGTGGATGTTCAGACCGTGCCCGAAGAACAGCGCGTCGCCGTCCTTGAGGTGCGGCTCGATCTCGTTTGTGAAGATCGCGGCCTGGGCGGTGTCCGGTGCGAGCACCATGATCACGTCGGCCCACTTGGCGACCTCTTCGGGGGTGCCAACCTCCAGGCCCTGCTCGGTGACCTTCTCGCGCGACTTGGAGCCCTCGCGCAGACCGACCTTCACCTGAACGCCGGAGTCGCGCAGGCTCAGCGAGTGCGCGTGCCCCTGGCTGCCGTACCCGATGACGCCAACCTTGCGTCCCTGGATCAGGGTCAGATCCGCATCATCGTCGTAGAACATCTCAACTGCCACTTGCTTAATTCCCTTCGGCTTTTTCTCTTCTGTACTTCTCTTTGATGTTTATTTGGCGGCGGCGATGGACCGCGGGCCGCGCGACAACGCGACCACACCGGATTGCACGATCTCCCGAATACCGTACGGGTCGAGCATCCGCAGCAGAGCATCCAGCTTGGACTGGGTACCCGTCGCCTCGATGGTCACCGATTCCGTCGACACGTCGACGACCTTGGCGCGGAACAGGTTCACCACTTCGATGACCTGAGCGCGCACCGTTGCGTCGGCACGTACCTTGACGAGCATCAGCTCGCGGGCCACCGAATTATCCTCGTCCTGTTCGACGATCTTGATCACGTTGATGAGCTTGTTGAGCTGCTTGGTGACCTGTTCGAGCGGAAAATCGTCGACGGTGACGACGATTGTCATGCGCGAAATTCCTTTGAGCTCCGTCGGGCCCACCGCCAAGGAGGCGATGTTGAAGCCACGACGGGAAAACAGTGCGGCGACGCGGGCGAGCACACCGGGACGGTCCTCGACCAGAACGCTCAGGGTGTGGGTGCTTGTCATTCCTGTCCCTCCGCGGTTGCCGCTATATCGTCGTCGTCGAACAGTGGCCGGATGCCCCGGGCCGCCATGATCTCGTCGTTGCTGGTGCCCGCGGCGACCATCGGCCACACCTGAGCATCGGCACCGACGATGAAGTCAATGACCACCGGGCGATCGTTGATGGCACGTGCCTCTTCGATCACCTTGGCCACGTCTTCTTCACGCTCGCAACGCAATCCGACGCAGCCAAGCGCCTCGGCAAGCTTCACGAAATCGGGGATACGCCGCGAGTGCGTCGCCAGGTCGGTCTGCGAGTATCGCTTGTCGTAGAACAGGGTCTGCCACTGACGAACCATGCCCAGGTTGCCGTTGTTGATGAGCGCCACCTTGATGGGCACACCCTCGATGGCGCAGGTGGCCAGCTCCTGGTTGGTCATCTGGAAGCAGCCATCACCGTCAACGGCCCACACCTCGGCCTCGGGCCGTGCCATCTTGGCGCCCATCGCGGCCGGAACCGCGAAACCCATGGTGCCCAAGCCACCGGAGTTGAGCCAGGTTCGCGGGTTCTCGTACTTGATGAACTGCGCGGCCCACATCTGGTGCTGCCCAACGCCGGCCACGTACACCGCCTCCGGCCCAGCAATCCGGCCTAACGTCTCGATGACGAACTCCGGGCCCAGGCTGCCGTCGTGCTGCGCGTCGTAGCCCAGCGGGTAACGCGTGCGCAGGTCGCCCAGGTAGGCCCACCACTCCGACAGATCGCTGGCGGTCCCGGTTGCCTTGTCGGCCTTGACGGCCTCGATCAGCTCGGCGATGACATTCTTCACGTCACCGACGATTGGCACGTCGGCATGCCGGTTCTTACCGATCTCGGCGGGATCGATATCGGCGTGAATCACCTTGGCGTCCGGCGCAAACGAGTTCAGCTGCCCGGTCACCCGGTCATCGAACCGCGCACCCAGCGTGATCAGCAGATCGCTGCGCTGCAGTGCGGCCACCGCGCCGACAGTGCCGTGCATCCCGGGCATACCCATGTGCAGCTCGTGGCTGTCGGGGAATGCGCCGCGCGCCATAAGGGTGGTGACGACGGGGATGCCGGTCAGTTCGGCGAGTTCCTTGAGCTCTGGGGACGCGTCGGCGCGGATGACGCCACCGCCGACGTACAGCACCGGACGCTTGGCCGCGGCGATGAGCCGGACCGCCTCACGGACCTGCTTGCCATGCGGCTTGGTGACGGGCTTGTAGCCGGGCAAGTAGATCTGCGGCGGCCAGCTGAACGTGGTCTGCGCCTGCAGCACGTCCTTGGGAATGTCGACGAGCACCGCGCCGGGACGACCGCTCTGCGCGATGTAGAAGGCCTCGGCGATGACTCGCGGGATGTCATCGGCGTTGTACACCAGGAAGTTGTGCTTAGTGATCGGCATGGTGATGCCGGAGATGTCGGCCTCCTGGAAGGCATCCGTGCCGATCATGCTGCGGCCCACCTGGCCGGTGATCGCGACCACCGGGATGGAGTCCATCTGCGCGTCGGCCAGCGGTGTGACCAGGTTGGTCGCGCCCGGACCGGAGGTGGCCATCATGACGCCGACCTTGCCGGTGGCATGCGCGTAACCGCTGGCGGCATGCCCCGCACCCTGCTCGTGGCGCACCAGGACGTGGCGGACCTTGGTTGAGTCGTAGAGCGGGTCGTACACGGGCAGGACCGCGCCACCAGGAATACCGAAGATGACCTCGACGCCAAGCTCCTCAAGCGATCGTACTACCGACTGCGCGCCACTGACGCGCTGAGGTACGACGACATTGGGTTCGGAAACCGCCGCCGGCTTCGGCGCGGGCGCGGGCCGTGAATCCGGCCGGGTGGTCGGTGCGCTCATGGTGGTCTGTCCTCTTGTTGTGGCTGCAGGTGAAATCTATGGCAACAAAAAACCCCCGCCAGCGGTCTGCTGTACGAGGGTTGCGCGTCGAGTGTGCGCGAGTTGCCTTGGACTCGGGCTACGCGTCGACGCGCATACCGATTACTACGAGCAAGGCTTGGTTGTTCACATCGCGCACGGTAGTCGTTTATGGAGGTCCAAGTCAAATCCCTTATGTTCCCCGTGTTCGCCGAGGGTGACGTCAGCGCGCGATTCGGGCCGTGATTCCACGCTGACGTCACAGTCGGCGACAATGGGTGCATGGCCGAGACGAAACGCACCGCGGATGAGCCTGCGCGAAGACCCACGATCGTGCGGATATCTCCGATGGCGCATTTCATCTCCGGGTTTCTGGCGCTCGGCATCTTGAGCTTCGTCTTGTACCTGCCTGTGCTTGCGCCACTGCTTGTCATTCCGGTCGTCATCTCCTATGCCATCGCCCGGTTCCTCACCGCGGTCGATACCGAGTCGGTTCAGGTCCGGTCGCTGACATCCACGCGGACGCTGCCATGGACGGATATCAAGGGACTCGCCTTCGACAAGCACGCTTGGGCGCACGCGAAACTCACCGACGGCACCGACTTGCGGCTGCCGGCCGTCACCTTCTCGACGCTGCCCATCTTGTCGGCGGCCAGTAACGGACGAGTGCCCAACCCATATGAGGGTGTGACCCGCAACTAAGCGGCCTCACGCTCTTGTATGCCCCAGGGAGCGCCGAAGGTATTGAGGCGATCGAGGAACGGCAGGCTGTCGAAGGCTTCGGGCCCCAGCACGCCGGTGCCGCGCCACGCACCCTCGGCGAGCAGCTCTAGCGCCACGACGGGATTGACCGCCGTCTGCCACACCACGCATTGGGTACCGTCGCGGGCCATGGTCCATTCGTTGTCGACGACATGGTGCAGATAAACCTCGCGAGGCCGGCCGTCCTTGCCGGTGCCGGTGACCCACAGCCCCGCGCAGGTGGCCCCGCGCATGACGTTGCCTAGCCCGGCCGGATCCGGCAGGCACGCCGCCACTACGTCGCGCGGGCTGACTGCCGCCCTGCCGCCGTTGACATGAACACTCACCGGGTCGGTGCTGTCCAGCCCGACCAGACGCAGTGTGCGCAGCACATTGATGAACTCCGCCCCGAGGCCGTACTTGAACGTCACCCGCCGGGCGTTCACCCAGCGTGGCATGAGCACCACTTCCTCGTGTTCGACGTTGACGCATTCGACGGGGCCGATGCCTCCCGGAAAGTCGAAAACCTCGGGCTCACTGAAGGGTTCGGTGGTGAAGAATCCTTTACCACGTTCCCAGATCAGGGGCGGGTTGAGGCATTCCTCGATGGTCGTCCAGATGGAGAACGACGGGGCGAAGCGGTGCCCCTGCACCTCGAGGTTGGATCCGTCACGCGTGCCCAGCTCGTCGATCTCCGAGAACAGGTGATCGGCCGCATAGCGTGCGAACACATCGCTGAGGCCCGGTTCCACCCCAATGCCCACCAGCGCCAACAACCCTGCGGAATGCCACTTTTCGGCGACGGCGAACTGTTCGTCACCAAGCATCACCCCGGGCAGTTCGTAGGGCTTGTCCGGATGGCGATGCGACAGGCTCATCGCCATGTCGAGGTAGGTCACTCCGGCCGCGAAGCATCCGTCGAAGACGCTCATGACGAATCGTGGATCAACGGCGTTGAGCGCATGGGTGATTCGATGCTCTCGGCACAGGGCGGCAACATCCTCGGCCGATGCGGCGTCGATGTGGGCTGCCGTGAATCGGGGATCGCCGAGACGGTCGACCACCGCGCGCGCCCGCGTTTCGTCGTAGTCCGCGATCACCAGCGCTTCGAAGAATTCCCGCCGCGCCGCGATGAACGCGGCCGCACTGCCGACTCCCCCGGCACCCACGATGAGTATCCTCATTTTTAAACCCATTGAGCTACAACCGGTCCCAGGCCGCGGTGAGAACCCCGCGCAGGATCGCCTCGATGGCATCGAATTCTCGCGGCCCGGAAATCAGCGGTGGCGCAAGCTGAATCACCGGATCGCCACGGTCGTCGGCCCGGCAGTACAGACCCGCCTCCCACAGTGCGCCGGACAAGAAGCCACGCAGTAATCTTTCGCTTTCTTCGCCGCTGAACGTCTCCTTGGTCTTCTTGTCTTTGACCAGCTCGATTCCGTAGAAGTACCCCTCGCCGCGCACGTCACCGACTATCGGCAGGTCATGGAGCTTCTCAAGGGTGGCGCGGAATACCGGCGCATTCGTCCGCACCCGCTCGTTGAGCCCCTCCCGTTCGAAGATGTCGAGATTGGCCAGCGCCACTGCCGCCGAAACGGGATGTCCGCCAAAGGTGTAACCGTGCGGGAAGGTGGTCTTGCCGTCGTTGAAAGGCTCGAAGAGCCGGTCGCTGGCGATCATGGCGCCGATCGGCGAATATCCGGATGTCATGCCCTTGGCGCAGGTGATGATGTCCGGCACGTATCCGAGATCGTCACAGGCGAACATCGAACCGATACGACCGAAGGCGCAGATCACCTCGTCGGAGACCAGCAGCACGTCGTACTCGTCACAGATTTCGCGTACCCGCTCGAAGTACCCCGGCGGCGGCGGGAAACAGCCACCCGCATTCTGTACGGGTTCAAGGAATACCGCCGCGACGGTGTCCGGCCCCTCGAATTCGATGGCCTCGGCGATCCGGTCGGCACAGTAGCGCCCGAATGCCTTGGCGTCGTGCGCATATGGCTCCGGCGCACGATAGAAATTGGTGTTCGGCGCGCGGAAGCCGCCCGGTGTCAAAGGTTCGAACGGCGCCTTGAACGCGGGTAGGCCGGTGATGGCCAGCGCCCCCTGCGGGGTGCCGTGATAGGCGATCGCACGCGAAACCACCTTGTGCTTGCCGGGTTTCCCGGTCAGCTTGAAGAACTGTTTGGCCAGTTTCCAGGCGCTTTCCACGGCTTCGCCCCCACCGGTGGTGAAGAAGACCCGGTTCAGGTCTGCCGGTGCATATCCCGCGATGCGTTCGGCCAGCTCGATCGCCGGCGGGGTGGCGTAGGACCACAATGGGAAGAAGGCGAGCGTCTCTGCTTGCCGCGCGGCCGCCTGTGCCAGTTCGGTGCGGCCGTGCCCGGCCTGCACCACGAAGAGACCAGAAAGGCCGTCGAGATAACTCTTCCCCCGGTCATCCCAGATCGTCACGCCCTCACCACGGGTGATGATCGGCGGCACGATGCCCTCGCCGTGTCGCGCGAAGTGTCCCCACAGGTGGCGGGAGGCCTTGCCTTCCAGTTCGACACTCACCGTGTTCCCCAATTATATTGTTGTTTAACCAATTTCAGATAGACCAGGGTCTCCGTGGAGGTCACCCCGGGCACCGCACGGATCTGCTTGTTCAGCAGCCCCAGCAGGTCGTCGTCGTCCTCGCAGACAACCTCGACGATCGCGTCGAAAGTCCCGGCGGTCAGCACGACGTAGTCGACGGCGTCCAGTTCTGCCAGCCGATCGGCGACCTCGGTGGTGTCACCGGAGCACTTGATGCCGATCATGGCCTGGCGCGCGAAGCCGAGTTGCATGGGATCGGTGACCGCCACGATCTGCATGACGCCGGCGTCGATCATCCGTTGCACGCGTTGGCGCACCGCCGCCTCGGAGAGACCCACCGACTTACCGATGGTCGCGTACGGACGTCGTCCGTCCTGCTGAAGCTCCTCGACGATCGCCTTGGAAACGTCGTCGAGCTGGAATGCCGGGGAGCCGCTACCTGGGTCAGCGACCCGGAGCAGGCGTCGTGTTGTGTTGGCCACGGGGTCGATTGTGCACGGATTCCATCGTTTGGCGCAATGATTTACGACGAATTAGCGAATTTAGTGGACTGTTGACGACGGAATCCGTGGATATTCGATACCGTGAGGGGGTGAGTGTTCCCAGCAGCTGGATCAATGGCCGCCCCATCACGACCAGCGGAGATGCGCATCGTGTGATCAACCCGGCCACGGGTGGTGCCGTCGCTGAACTGAGGCTCGCCACCCCCGCCGATGTGGATGCTGCAGTGACAGCGGCCAGGGCCGCCGCACCCGGCTGGTCCTGCGCGACCCCCGTCGAACGCGCGACCGTTCTGGCCAAACTCGCCGCCGTCATGGCCGCCAACACGGACGCCCTCGTGGCCGAGGAGGTCACCCAGACCGGCAAGCCGGTGCGGCTGGCCACCGAATTCGATGTACCCGGCAGTATCGACAACGTCGAGTTCTTCGCAGGTGCCGCACGACATCTGGACGGCAAGGCGACCGCTGAATACTCGGCGGACCACACCTCCAGCATCCGCCGCCAGGCCGCCGGGGTGGTCGCCACCATCACGCCATGGAATTACCCACTGCAGATGGCAGTCTGGAAGGTGTTGCCCGCGCTGGCTGCGGGATGCACGGTGGTGATCAAGCCGAGTGAGCTCACACCACTGACCACCCTGACCTTGGCACGCCTGGCCGGCGAGGCCGGGCTTCCCGATGGCGTCCTCAACGTCGTCACCGGACGTGGCGATGACGTGGGTGCCGCCCTCGCGGGCCATTCCGACGTGGATCTGGTGACGTTCACCGGATCTACCAATGTCGGACGAAAAGTGATGGCGGCAGCGGCGATTCATGGCCACCGGACGCAATTGGAGCTCGGCGGCAAGGCCCCCTTCGTAGTGTTCGATGATGCCGACCTGGACGCCGCGATTCAGGGCGCGGTCGCGGGCGCGATCATCAACTCCGGTCAGGATTGCACGGCCGCAACCCGGGCAATCGTCGCGCGTGACCTGTACGACGACTTCGTCGCGGGAGTCGGCGAGGTGATGAACAAGGTTGTCGTCGGTGACCCGATGGATCCGAATACCGATATCGGACCGTTGATTTCGGCCGCGCACCGCGCCAACGTGTCGAGCATGGTGGACCGCGCCCCCGCGCAGGGCGGGCGGATTGTCACCGGAGGCACGGCCCCCGATCTGCCCGGATCCTTCTATCGGCCCACGCTGATCGCCGATGTCGCGGAGTCCTCCGAGGTCTACCGCGACGAGATGTTCGGCCCGGTACTCACCGTGCGGCCCTTCACCGATGACGACGACGCACTGCGGCAGGCCAATGACACCGCGTACGGACTTGCCGCGTCGGCATGGACGCGGGACGTCTACCGGGCGCAGCGGGCTTCACGGGAAATCAAGGCGGGATGCGTGTGGATCAACGACCACATCCCTATCGTCAGCGAGATGCCGCACGGCGGATTCGGTGCGTCGGGATTCGGTAAGGACATGTCCGACTACTCCCTGGAGGAGTACCTCACCATCAAACATGTGATGAGTGATATCACCGGTACTGCCGAAAAGGGCTGGCACCGAATTATTTTCACGAAGCGCTAGGCGCGCACGTCCGTGTGATCGTTGATGAGGGCCGCGAGTCTGGCGAGACTGGCGGTCATGGCACGACGATCGACGCCGGCGAGCTCCGCGAATACTTCGTGCTGCCGCGCCCGAAAGGCTGACTGCGCCGCGATGACCTGGGCACGTCCGGCTGGCGTCAGCCCTATCAGGACCAATCGGTCATCCGATGTCGAGCGGGCGCGGTGGACGATTTCCCTCTCCTCCAACTGCTTGAGGGCGCGGGTAGCGGTCGGCACCGCTACCCCCGCGGTCGCGGCGACCTGACTGACCGACATCGCACGCTGATCAAGCAGCGGCGCCAGCAGCTCGAGCTGGGATCGGCTCACTCCTGCCAGCGTGCCCGCGGAGGATGTGCGCCCCCGGCGCATCGCGAAATACAGCGCGTCCGTGGCCGCGACTAGTTCTTCGATCTCGCGCGCACTGCCCTCACTCGGTTGTCCTGGCACCTCGACAGTCTAGCGGTTAGCATGGTAATAGTTAGCATGCTAACGTTATTTCAGGCAAGACGAGTGAAGGGACTGGCGACATGTCGGAGACAGGAACGACCCGGAATGGCCTGCGCGTAGCGATCATCGGCGCCGGAATTGGTGGGCTCACCGCGGCAGCAGCACTGCGCGCCAACGGCATTGACGTCGTCGTCTACGAGAAGGCACACGAACTGCGCGAGGTGGGCGCGGGTGTGGTGATCGCGAGCAATGGTCTTCGCGCTCTCGACGAAGTGGGTCTCGGTGAGCGCGTGCGTACCGTCGGCACCCCGATCGAGCGCACGGTATGGCGTACCTGGCACGGAGAAAGCGTTCCGGTACCGCCCGCGTGGCCATCGGTCAGCGCCGACCGCCCCGTGACCTCCCTGCCCGTGCACCGCGGCGAACTGCAGCAGGCGCTGCTCGGTGCATTGCCTGCGGGCACAGTTCACCTCGGACGCCCCTGCCACGACGTGGTGGAGACTGCCGACGGAGTGCGCATTGTGTTCGCCGACGGTTCCGAGGAGCACGCCGACGTGGCCGTGGGGGCCGACGGCATCCACTCGGTGGTGCAGCGCGTCGTGGCCGGTCCCGTCGAACTGTCCAGCGAGGGCATCATGGCCTACCGCGGCCTGATCCCCGCCGAACGTCTTGACCGCACAGTCAATCTGGACTACATGCAGATGTGGCTCGGACCCGGGCGCAGCTTCCTGATCTATCCCGTCTCCCAAGGCCGGTTGCTCAACATCGTGGCATTCACCGCGAGCACCCTCGACGCCGAGGAATCGTGGACGGCACCAGGTGATGTCCACGAGCTCGCCGCGGAGTTCGCCGACTGGGCACAACCGGTCCCGGGTATCATCGACGCGATTTCGGAGACCTTCCGTTGGGGCCTCTACGACCGAAAGCCGCTGCAGCGCTGGTCAACAGAGCGCATCACGCTTCTTGGCGATGCTGCTCACCCGATGACCCCGCACCTCGGGCAGGGCGCGAACATGTCGATCGAGGATGCGGTCGTGCTCGCCAAGATGCTCACGGGCGCTTCGGTCGCCGACGTCCCTCAACGACTGGCCCTGTACGAGTCGGTGCGGCGCGACCGCACTAGCCGCGTCCAACAGAACGCGCGCCAGTCGGGTGGCGTCTATCGCTCCGTCGACCTGACACCGCACCAGCAAGCGGCACAGCTCACTGGGATTCTCGCCGACAACTGGATTCCCGACTACGACGCCGCCGCCGCGGCCGGCCGGGCACTCGCCACGCTGTGAACGATCAGCCGTCCCTGCTGAATTCCTCGCCCGTCTGCGGATTTATCGCGATCTCCCCGTCCGGGAGGTTGGACAGATCGGTGGCGATGACGGTCTGCTGCGCCTCGACCGCGTCGGGCAGTCCGAAATGGGTCGTGGCCGCGGCAGGGGCCAACACCAGATCGGCACTGCGCCGTGGCAGCGTCGTCCCCTGGAAGAACGGCGGCGCGGCCACCCGCCACAGCAGCATCACCACGACACCGAGCACCAGGGCGCCGACGCCGACGACCGCCACGGCCCCTACCCCGAAAACGGTGACATTCTTGCCGTCGTCGCCGACGAGCCAGTTGGGTTTGGCGTACTGGATGAGCCCGTAGACGAAGACCACGCTCAGAGTGACCCCACCGAGCAGCGGCATCACGCCGCGCATCACGAGGTCGCGGACGCTGTCGGTGAGTGTCTTGCGGTAGAACCACGCACACGCGAAACCGGTAAGCCCGTAATAGAAGGCGATCATCAATCCGACCGAACCGATCAGCGCCGTCAGCAGGTTCGTGCTGATGGCGGTAAACAGCACGTAGAAGACGATCGATATCGCGCCCATCGCGATCGTGGACGTGGACGGCGTCAGATACCGGCGGTGAATCGATGCGAACGAGTCGGGCAGCGCCTTGTAGACGCCCATCGACAGTGTCGTGCGGGCCGTCGGCAGGATCGTGGTCTGCGTGCAGGCCGAGGCAGAGGTCAGGATGGACGCCGAGAGCAGCAGCATCCCGAGGTGACCGAGGGCGCTATCCCCGAATAGGGCCGGGCCGATGGCCTTGAACACGTCGGCGGCGTTCTCCTGATTGCCCAGCCCTACACCTTCGGTGCCAACCCCGGCGAATGCCACGGCCGCCACACTCACCAACGCGTAGGTGGCCAGCAGGAGAAACGTCGAGATGACCGCGGCGCGTCCGGGTGTGCGTCCCGGATCATCGGACTCCTCATTGCAGGCCACCGCGGTGTCCCAACCCCAATAGATGAAGATCGTCGTCAGCACGGCCGGTGCAATGACGGTGCTGAAGTCCATACCGCCCGGCCAGAACCAGGACAGCGAGGGTATGAGCGAGTAATCCTCGGCGCTGTGCGTGTAGACCTTGATCAGGGCCACGATCGCGAATGCGATCAACACCACGACTTCGACGGTGAGCAGCCAGTACTGCAGCCGGGCCGATACCTCGATGCCGCGATAACAGATATAGGTCATGATCGCGATCCAGATGACGCCCGCCACCGTGGACCACAGGACGCTATCGGCCAAACCAGCCGCCGCCGACCAACCCAGGTCCCCCACAAAGGTGAACGAGTAGGCGCCGGCGACCTGCGCGAGGTTGGCCAGGCAGATGACATCGGCGGCGATGATGCCCCAGCCGCCCAGCCATCCGACAATCGGGCCGAAGGTGCGCGAGGCCCAGGTGAAGGTGGTGCCGCAGTCCGGCTCGGCCTTGTTCAGCTCCTGGTAGGCCACCGCGATGAGATACATCGGGATGAACGCGATCAGCACAATCGCCGGCGCCTTGACCCCGGCCAACAGGGCTCCGCCGCTGGCGACGATCAATCCGAGGGTGGCCGCCAGGCTGTACGCGGGTGCGGTCGAGGCGAGTCCGACCACGACGCTGGACATGAGGCCCAGCGCCCCGCCCTTGAGCCCCTTGCTCTCTACGGGGATATCTGAGCTCATGGGCGTCTCCTCGCTCGGCCGAATGCGAGCAGAATACGTTTTCCGTTGCGATTGCGCCCAACATGAGCGGAATTCGTCATCCGAACCGGGTTTAACACCGGATTCGGTGCAGATCTTGGTTAGGCCAGCGGATTGGCTCCGTTGAGGAACACCCAGATGGCGGCCGCAGCACCAAGGCCGAGCACCACCGCCGCGAAGGATCCGATGAATGGCCTGCGTGCCCAGCCACGCCCGGCGTCAAACCCATACCGACCAGGGCCGACAAGGATCACCGCGATGATCGCGACGATCATAAGCAGCTCGAACTCGTGCCCCTCGGGCCAGAAGATCGCATACCGATTCGCCTTGTCGGCCACCATGTCGGAGAGCAGCACGTTCACCATGAAGGCCAGCGCAGCCGCAGCGGCCAGCGGCGTGAGCAGGCCGAGAACCAGCAGTACACCGGCACCCAGCTCGGCCGTAACGCCCACATACGTCAGGATGTCGGCGTATTTGAAGCCCCGGTCACCGAGAGTGGCTTCGAACCCGTTGAGTCCGCTGCCACCCCACCAACCGAAAACCTTGCGCAGCCCGTGGGCGATGAGCACCGCACCCACGCCGACACGCAGCAACAACAGTCCCAGATCCTGGGTGCCGCGACGGTCACCCGTCGGGTCCTGAGTACCCCACGGCGCGGCATGTCGCGCCTGCACCGCCTCCGAAGATATTTTGGTGGTAACAGGTTCGGCATAAGGCAGCGGCGCTGGATCGTACAACGGTCCAACCTCTTTCACGTCGTGGGAGCTCGTCAGCTTCTCCGCCTGGTACTGCGGAATTGCCGTGGTCTCGAAGTCGCCGCCATAGGTGGCCGACGGCACATCGTCTTCAGGGTCGACCAGCTCGGGCGGCTTACGCCACACCTGCGGATCGTCCGAATGACCGGTCACGGCCCCAGACTAAGTCCATTGGAGGCCCGAATGTGGCGAGCAACGCCGTAAGGTCCGTAATCTTGCGGGCATGCTCATTCGCTCCCGCCCTGTGAAGGGACCGTCCAAGGAGCCATCGGGGAAAAGAATCGTTCTCGGATCGATGGCTGCGTTGGCCGGGACGGTGACGCTGCTTTCGGGTTGTGTGCGGTTCGATCCCACCCAGGATCAGCCGTTTACCGAGGTTCCCAAGCGCGGAGTTGCCCAGACCACGACCACCCCGCCGCCTCCGTTGCCCGGTAAGCCGTTTCCCAAGCAGTGCGCCGCCGACGGTGTGATGCAGGGATGCCTGGAAGCCACCAGCGGGCTCATCATGGGCAGCGACGGCAAGACCGCACTGGTTGCCGAGCGCGCGACGGGTGTGATCAAAGAGATCGCGACGAGCGCCGAGCCGAAGGTCAAGACCATCATCCCCGTCGACCCGTCGGGCGACGGAGGACTCTCCGATATCTTGCTCTCGCCCTCATACCAACAGGACCGGCTGATGTACGCGTACATCAGCACCCCCACCGACAACCGCGTGGTTCGCGTCGCCGACGGCGACGTGCCCAAGGACATCCTCACCGGAATCCCCAAGGGCCCCACCGGCAATGCCGGTTCATTGGCGTTTACCAGCCCCACCACGCTGGTAGTGCAAACCGGCAATGCCGGCAACCCCGGATCGGCGAATGACCCGAACTCGCTGGCCGGCAAGGTGATCCGCATCGAACAGCCCACCACCGTGGATCAGGCGGCGCCGACCACGGCGATGAGTGGAATCGGCGAAGGTGGTGCCATGTGCGTGGACACCGCCAACGGTGCGCTCTATGTCACCGATCGCTCCCCCGCCGGCGACCGGCTGCAAAAGCTCACCAAGGACGGCAAGATCTCGACGGTGTGGACATGGCCGGACAAGCCCGGGGTGGCCGGATGCGCTGCGCTGGACAGCTCGGTGATGGTCAACCTGGTGTTCAACCAAACCACCGTCGTGGTGCGTCAGAACCCCGAGACCGGTGCAGTCACCGGCGATCCCGAGGTACTCCGCCAAAAGGAGCAGCACGGTCATGTGCGGGCGCTGAAGCTCTCCGCCGACGGCAACGTCTGGGGCGGATCCATCAACAAGGACTTCGGTACCGCCACCCCGACCGAGGACGTGGTGTTCCCACTGTTCCCGAAGGGCGGCGGATTCCCCCGGGCCAACGACGATCTGGACTAGCTAGCCCTGGCCGCAGGCCTTGAGCACCAAGTCCTTGACCAGCGCCGCGTCCGCCTGCCCCTTGGTGGCCTTCATCACGGCGCCCACGATGGCACCGGCGGCCGCCACCTTGCCATCGCGAATCTTCTGCGCGACATCGGGGTTGCCGGCCAGCGCCTCGTCGACGGCGGCCTGGATCACCGAATCGTCGCGCATCACGACCAGTCCGCGGGCAGTCATCACCTCTTCGGGCTCACCCTCGCCGGCGAGCACCCCATCGACCACCTGTCGTGCCAGCTTGTTAGACAGCTTCCCTTCGTTGATCAACGCGACAACGGCGGCAACCTGGGCCGGCGTGATAGAAAGCACAGTCAGGTCGACTCCCCGCGAATTGGCTTGCTGCACCAGGTAGTTACCCCACCATGAGCGAGCCTCCTCGCTGCTGGCACCCTCCGCGACGGTGGACTGCACAAGCTCGACGGCGCCGTTGTTCACGAGGTCGCGCATCACCTCGTCGGAGACGGCCCACTCCTGCTGAATGCGGCCCAGGCGCAGCCACGGCAGCTCCGGAAGCGTGCCGCGCAGCCGCTCGACCAGTTCGGCACTGGGTGCCACGGGCTCAAGATCGGGTTCGGGGAAATACCGGTAGTCCTCGGCGGTCTCCTTGCGGCGACCGGCACTGGTGCTGCCGTCCTGCTCCAGGAAGTGGCGCGTCTCCTGAATGACGATGTCACCGCTATCGAGAACCGCCGCCTGGCGCCGCATCTCGTAGCGCACCGCCACCTCGACACTCTTGAGTGAGTTGACGTTCTTGGTCTCGGTACGGGTACCGAACTCATCGGCACCAGCGGGCATGAGCGACACGTTCGCGTCACAGCGCATCGACCCGTGGTCCATCCGCACATCGGAAACATCCAAGGCCCGCAACAGATCTCGCAGCGCCGTCACATAGGCACGGGCGATCTCCGGCGCCCGCTCCCCCGTAGCCTCAATGGGCTTGGTGACGATCTCGACGAGCGGCACCCCGGCGCGGTTGTAGTCCAGCAGCGATTCGGTGGCCCCCGAAATACGACCCGTCTCACTGCCGATATGCGTCAGCTTGCCGGTGTCCTCTTCCATATGGGCGCGCTCGATCTGCACCCGCCAGGTGGTGCCATCGTCCAGCGGAACGTCGAGGTATCCGTTGACCGCGATCGGCTCGTCGTACTGGGAGATCTGGTAGTTCTTCGGCTGGTCCGGGTAAAAATAGTTCTTCCGTGCGAACCGGCCCCACGGGGCGATGCTGCAGTTCAGCGCCAAACCGATGCGAATTGCCGATTCGACGGCCTTCTCATTGACGACGGGCAGAGAGCCCGGCAGGCCCAGGCAGACGGGGCAAATCTGGGTATTGGGCTCCGCACCGAATGTCGTGGGGCAGCCGCAGAACATCTTCGTGGCCGTGGACAGCTCGACGTGGACCTCCATACCGAGCACCGGCTCGTAACGGGTCAGCAGGTCGTCGTAGTCCAACAGTTCGGTCATGCGCAGAAGTTTAGTTGTGCGCATGACATCGACCGCGAGCAGACGCCAGCTATGCGCAGTAGCGTCATCCTGATGAACCGCAGCGTATTGGTCATCGGGATTGATCCGTACCTGATCGATTTCAGCATGCCCGAGTTCGCGAATGCGGGGCTGACCGCTGACGACATCCAGTCCGGTTTGGAGCAATCGGCCGCCATCTTGAATGCCGAGGGGTATTCCGCAGAGCTATGCCTGATCAGCTTCTCCCTTGACGAGGTCACGGCACAGCTGACGAGGGCACTTGACGCCCGGTCATTGGATTGCGCGGTCGTCGGCGCGGGTATCCGCACCATGCCGTCGAGCCTCGAGCTCTTCGAGACCGTGCTCAACGTGGTCCACGCCCACGCACCGCAGGCGAAGATCTGCTTCAACACGGTGCCCCTCGACACCGTGGCCGCCGTCGAGCGCTGGATCTGACCGCTCAGCCGAAGAAGGCGGCGGCGTCCTCGTAGCGATTCTTCGGGACCAGCTTGAGCTGACGAGTCGCCTCCGATAACGGCACGCGCCCAATATCCTGCCCGCGCAGCGACACCATCGTCCCGTACTCCCCCGCGTGCGCGGCATCCGCGGCGTTGACGCCGAATCGCGTCGCGAGCACCCTGTCGAACGGCGTCGGGGTGCCCCCGCGCTGGACGTGACCAAGCACGGTGGTGCGCACCTCTTTGTTGATGCGCTTCTCGATCTCCGCACCCAGCTGCTGAGCCACCCCGGTGAACCGCTGATGCCCAAACTCGTCAATCCCCCCGTCGCGCAGCTCCATCGACCCTTCGGCGGGTTTGGCGCCCTCGGCGACAACGCAGATGAAATGCGAATCCCCGCGCTGGAAGCGACCTTTGATCAGGCGACACACTTCGTCTACGTCGTACGGCACTTCAGGGATCAGCGTCATATGCGCGCCCGAGGCCAACCCGGAGTGCAAGGCGATCCAGCCGGCATGCCGGCCCATCACCTCGACCAGCATGACGCGCTGGTGCGATTCGGCCGTGCTGTGCAGCCGATCGATGGCCTCGGTGGCGATGGTCAACGCGGTATCGAACCCGAAAGTGACGTCGGTGCAATCGATATCGTTGTCGATCGTCTTTGGTACCCCCACCACCGGCACGTTCTCGTCCGCGAGCCAGCTGGCCGCCGTGAGCGTGCCCTCCCCGCCTATCGGGATCAACACGTCGATCCCGTTGTCGTCGAGAGTCTGCTTGATCTGATGGAGGCCCGCGCGTAATACGTCCGGGTTGGTGCGCGCGGTGCCCAGCACCGTGCCGCCCTTAGTAAGCAGCCTGTCGTTGCGGTCGTCGTTGGCCAGTTGGATGCGGCGGTTCTCCAGCAGGCCCCGCCAGCCATCCTGAAAACCGACAACCTGCGAGTCATAGCGGTTGGCGCAGGTTCGCACCACCGCGCGGATGACGGCGTTCAGCCCTGGGCAGTCACCTCCACCGGTGAGCACTCCGATTCGCATGGCTTCATACTGCCGTCTTTGCCCCAAAGTCTCGATCCGAGCGGCTTACCGCGATGGTGGAACCACTGTTGGGCGCGTTTTCGTCTGCGGAATCGTGACCTTTGGTGGGTTGTTCGCGGGGTTGGGCCGTGAGCTGAGGTGTGGGTCGCCCGAATGAATGCAATTTGCGTCCGTCTCCACCGAGCATGTTTGTTGACGTGGCTGCGGCATCGCCGACCCCACATCCTGGCGTGACACCGCGAACGCCAAGGGCGCCACTGCTAGGGCGCCAATCACCACCAACCCGGCCAACCGTCGCCTCAATACATTCATATATCGTGATATATACATATCAATACGCTACGCCCGGCGTTCCGTCCGACATGTCGCGATTACGCAGCGGGCGGGCGGCTCGGAGCACTCAGCGTGAACCCGGCCCATACCTCACGGCGGTCAGCCCCGAGATTCGACTCAACGCGTGGCTCTCGGTCGAAGACCATCACCGGCCAGTCCGGACCGCGATACAACGGCCAGTCGTCACTCGGGACTCCGTTGCACGCGAAAGCTACCCAGCGTTCTTGCACATCGTCGACCACTCGTGAGGCATTCCGGTGGGTGACGCTGCCCGCCAGCAGCGCTCCGGCGGGTCCGCGGTAATTGCCGAACACCGCGAGCAACTCGGTGGCGTGAGATCCCTTCAGGCCGACCGCGCGCACCGTCCACGGCGCGTAGTCGAATTGGTACACATACAAGGGGGCGAATTGTTGGTGCGCCCGCGCAATCCGCCATACCGAGGTCGTGAAGAACATGTCCCCCGCAAGTCGCAACCGCGCGTCCCTGGACGGATATCCCGGATAGGCCGCGACGATCCGTCCTCGATAACCGGGACCTCCGCGCCCGAGAATCTCCAACTGCTCGGCCTCGGAGAGCGGCATCACCTTGATGGCCTTCGTGAAGAGTCGGGCCTCATCACCATTGCTCCCGATGACCAATGGAACCCTTTGCGCTTCACCCTTTTCCATGGCTTCCACGGGCGACATCGGCAGATAGTCGCCGTCGACCGAAGGGCCGAACGGAAACGCACCTTCCGCGATCAATTTCCGCTGTGCGCGCAGGAGTTGCCTGGGCGAGGCATTCATGACGGTCGCGGCGGCGTTATCGATTGTGGCACCGAGGAGCTCGGCGAATCGCCGGGCATCATGTGCGATCGAGTCGGCTGCAGCAGCAAGGCCACTGGCGGTGCTTTGGATGATCGCGCGATGGAACAACCCCGCGGCGGCCGGAGTGGCCATCAGGGTCTCGACGCCACTGGCGCCCGCGCTCTCTCCGAAGATGGTGACGTTGTCCGGATCGCCACCGAAGGCGCCGATGTTGTCACGGACCCATTGCAACGCCAGCACCAGATCCCGCAGATACAGGTTGCTCTCGATGACGTGATCGCCATCCGACAGCGAGGACAGGTCGAAGGCGCCAAGCGCGCCCACGCGATAGTTCGCCGAGACATAGACGCATCCGCGGCGCGCCAGAATCGAACCCTCGTAGGGCGGGCTGCTGGAACTTCCCAGGAAGTAGCCACCACCGTAAATGAAGAACATCACAGGTAACGGCCCGTCGGGCAACTCATCGGGGACAACCACATTGAGCGTCAGACAATCCTCGCTGCGCAGCTTCTGGGGCGTGAACACCTTGGGCTGAATCGGAGCGGCACCAAAGCTCCGGCACTTGCGCACTCCCTCCCACGGCTGCACAGGACGGGGTGCCCGCAGCCGCAGCGGCCCTACCGGTGGTTCGGCGTAAGGGATGCCGCGGAAGCGGCGCGTGCCGCGTCGAGCGAAACCTTCAATCACACCGCTGTTTGTCGCTACACGTGGGGGCGCCGATGCCATGCAGCGAACCTAGCCGGGGCCGCCCGCTCGACGCTAGTCAGCCGTCAGAAGATGACCGCAGCGAGTCACCCAGTGTCCAGATGGACACCCCGATGAGCACCAGATCTTTCAGTAGGAACTGGCCAGGGTTCGCCGACAGTACCGGCAGCCCGGCAGCGTGGGTGGCGACCACACCCGGGGCGGTGAACAAAAAACTTAAGGTGCCCACGAACAACACGACGGCCATGGCGCTGCCAATCGCCGAAATGCGTGGGAACCATGGTCTAGTCGCAATCATCAGTGCTGCAACAATTTCCATGGTTCCCAGGCCTCGGGCGACAGTTGTGGCGCTGAGATAGTCGAAGATCCAGCTCATCAATGGGCTGTGCTCGATGAGTACGCGAGAGTCCATCTTCACGTACTTGCCGAATCCGATCCAGCCCAAAACGACGACGAGTCCATATCGACTTACCAGCTCGCCCACGCGCGTCAATACCGTCGGCGCGTCGAGACGGGAAACTAACTTCGAGGTTGCGCGCTCCACGAGACTCCTTGTCTGTCAGATAATTTGGGTCAGTTGTCCACACTGTGGCAGCTGACGTCGACATAAACCGTTCCCGATGAGGACGACGACGAGGCGCCATGCACATCAGTTGCGATGCATTCGGACAACGGCGCCGAGACGCTCCCGTTGATCTGCACCGAGTACCCCTGCCTTTGAAGATTTCCGATGGTGTCGGAAGCACTGCCGCCGCCCGTCGACGATGACGCCGCAGCGGTACCGGCGAATCCGAGAGCCGCAGCGACGAAAGCTGAAGCGGTAATGGCGGTGAATGCGAACTTGTTCATGACGACGCTCCTTGGTTGTGGTGCCGGGACCATTTCCGGCGACAACGCAAGGCTGTCCGCGAAACGCATTTGTTCAGCGAGCGCCCACTGAAGATTCGATGGAGAAATCTGAGCACCGCAGCAGGCTCAATTAGGCCCGTGAACAGCAGTTTCTTCATCCATCGCGCCGCCGCTTGCTATCGGTGTGCCGATGAAATTCTGAAGTTTCGATGAAGAAGTGCCGCCAGACGCAGCGAGCTTCGACGCGGGCGGGGCAGTCAGGGCACGATTGACTCATGGACGGTTCTTCCGACAATGTCGCACCGGAATATCGAGCGCTGGTCGTCGACGATGAAGTACCGCTGGCCGAGGTGGTCGCGAGCTATCTCAAGCGTGAATCGTTCGAGGTTCACCTCGCTCACGATGGCCGCCGCGCTCTCGAGCTGGCGCGCGAGGTCGATCCCGATGTGGTCATCCTCGATATCGGCCTGCCGGGTGTGGACGGTATCGAGGTTTGTCGGCAGCTTCGAGTCTTCTCAGATGCCTACATCGTGATGTTGACCGCTCGGGACACCGAAGTGGACACCATCGTCGGGCTCTCGGTGGGAGCCGACGATTACGTCACCAAGCCCTTCAGCCCGCGGGAAGTCGTCGCTCGCGTGCGCGCAATGCTTCGGCGCCCACGCCGCGTGCCGGCACCATCGGACGAGCTGGCTCAGGAACTGAGCCCGCCCCGCGTGTTCGGAGCATTGCGCATCAACGTCGACAGTCGTGAGGTGCACGTTAGTCAATTACCAGTCACGTTGACCCGCACAGAGTTTGATGTACTCGCCGCCCTGTCATCCCGGCCGGGCATGGTGCTCAGCAGAAAACAGCTCCTCGATGCGGTATGGGGCGACACCTGGGTAGGAAACGACAACATCGTCGATGTCCATATCGGACATCTACGCCAGAAGTTGGGCGATAACCCGGCATCACCGCGATATGTCACCACCGTGCGTGGCATCGGGTACCGCATGGGTTCCGGGTCATGACGCCCGCCCGCTACGGTATCGGCCTGCGCCTCCTACTGGTCAATTCCGTGGTCGTTATCGCAGGAATTGCTACCACCAGCGTGGTGGCGGCCATCGTCGGGCCGCCGATGTTTCGCCGGATCATGGACCAGCAGGTGGTAGCCCCCAGCGGACCGAACGAGCATCCGTACGAACATGCGTTCCGCGACGCCACCGAGATGTCCATCGGGTTCGCCGTCGCAGTGTCGGCATTGACGGTCCTCACCCTGAGTTGGTATCTCAGCCGCCGGGTACATCGATCGGCGACTGCCCTATCTCAGGCGGCATCCGCTGTTGCGAACGGGCACTATGCCATTCGGGTACCGCCGCCTCAGCTCGGTAAGGAGTTCGACGCCGTCGCCGCTGCTTTCAACAAGATGGCCCAGCGACTGGGCGCCGTGGACGAGGCGCGACGGCAGATGCTGGCCGACCTGGCACATGAGATCAGGACTCCCGTGGCGGTGCTCGAGGCGTATATGGAAGCCGTGGAAGACGGTGTCCAGCAACTGGATCAGCAGACGGTCGCCACGCTGCGGGACCAAACCCGTCGCCTGACTCGGTTCAGTATCGACGTCAACGCCCTGTCTGTCGCCGAACGGCGCACCACGTCGATCGACGCGAAGTGGGTCTCACCGGCCGAGCTGATATCCACTGCGGTGGCGGCCTTCGCACCGCGCTACTCCGCGAGAGGCGTGGCACTGATCGCCCGGGCCGATGACCAACTACCCGACGTATGGGCCGATCCCGAGCGGATGGGCCAGGTATTGAGCAACCTGCTCGATAACGCCCTGCGCCATACCCGCCTGGGCGGTCGAGTCACCGTCACGGCAACAGCCACCGGTGATGACATCTCGATCGTGGTCTCCGATAACGGCGACGGGGTGTCCGCTGAGCATCTGGACAAGCTCTTCGATCGTTTCTACCGCGCCGATGCCGCCCGCGATCGCCAGCACGGTGGAGCCGGTATCGGGTTGTCAATCGCCAAAGCGCTTGTCGAAGCGCACGATGGGCGGATCGAGGCGCACAGTGATGGACCGGGCGCAGGGACCACGTTCACGGTGTCCCTGTCTTGCTCGCGCCATCATCCAGAAAGCGCCGCCAGCTAGACGGCCGCGGGCAACGCCCCACGAGCCGCCTCGTAGGCCGCACCCACCCGGTACAGCCGATCATCGGCGAGAGCCGGAGCCATGATCTGCAGGCCAACCGGAAGTCCGTCATCGGCCGAAAGCCCCGATGGCACCGACATTCCGCAATGCCCGGCCAGATTCAGCGGCAGTGTGCACAGATCGAACTGATACATGGCCAGCGGGTCATCCACCTTCTCCCCCAACCGGAATGCGGTCGTGGGGGTAGCCGGGGTGACCAGCACGTCCACCTGCTCGTAGGCGCGATCGAGATCCCGCTTGATCAGGGTACGTACCTTCTGCGCCCGGCCGTAGTAGGCGTCGTAGTACCCAGCAGATAGCGCGTAGGTGCCGATCATGATGCGCCGCTTAACTTCTGGACCAAATCCGGCGGCCCGGGTAAGCGCCATGACTTCCTCGGCGCTGTGTGTCCCGTCATCCCCGACGCGCATGCCGTATCGCATGGCATCGAAGCGGGCCAAGTTGGAAGACACCTCCGACGGCAGGATCAGGTAGTAGGCCGGAAGGGCGAATTCGAAGTGGGGGCAGGACACCTCCACCACGTCGGCCCCAAGCGCGGTGAGCTGCTCGACGGCCGCGTCGAATGATGCCATCACACCCGGCTGATATCCGTCGCCACGCAATTGCGAGACCACACCGACGCGAACCCCTTTGAGGTCACCGCTGGCACCGGCACGAGCGGCTGCGACGACATCGGGCACCGGCTCATCGACCGAGGTGGAGTCGCGCGGATCATGTCCGGCGATCACCTGGTGCAGCAGCGCCGTGTCCAAAACGGTGCGCGCGCAGGGCCCGCCCTGGTCCAACGATGAGGCGCAGGCGACCAGACCGTAGCGGGACACCGTTCCGTAGGTGGGTTTGACGCCGACGGTCGCGGTGAGTGCCGCGGGCTGGCGGATCGAGCCACCGGTATCGGTTCCGATGGCCAGCGGGGCCTGGAAGGCCGCGAGCGCGGCAGCGCTACCGCCGCCGGAGCCGCCCGGTACCCGTTCGATGTCCCAGGGGTTGCGCGTGGGTCCGTACGCCGAGTTCTCGGTGGACGAACCCATCGCGAACTCGTCCATATTCGTCTTACCCAGGATCGGGATCCCGGCCTCGCGCAGGCGCGCGGTCACCGTCGCGTCGTAAGGCGGTACCCAGTTCTCCAGGATCTTCGAACCGCATGTCGTCGGCATGTCCCGAGTGGTGAACACATCCTTGAGCGCCAGTGGAACGCCTGCGAGTTGAGAAGGTGGGGGGTTGCCGGCCGATATGGCGTCATCGACGTCCTTGGCGGCGGCGAGCGCCTGTTCCCCTGCCACATGCAGAAAGGCCTGGTAGGTCTCATCGGTACTGGCGATCTGATCCAGATGCGCGCGCGTCACCTCGACGGATGACACCTCACCCGAATGGATCAGCGCAGCCAGCGACGCGGCGTCTTGCCTGATGAGGTCGGTCACTCTGCTTCCCCCAGGATCTGCGGTACCGCGAAACGCCCGTCGGCCACCCGCGGAGCCTGAGCGAGCGCCTCATCAGCGGTGAGGCAGTCAGCGATCACGTCGGGTCGTGTGACATTCACCGCATCCAGCGGAGAGCTCGTGGCCTCGACTTCATCGAGCTCATCGGTGGAAACCTCGCTGATCTGGCTGACGTGGCCCAATATCGCGTCGAGCTGACCGGCGAGCCCATCCAGCTCCGCATCGGTCAGCGCGAGGCGGGCCAGCCTGGCAAGGTGCGCAACTTCGTCCCGGGAAATAGTCGATGAGCCGCTTGCGGGAAGAGGATCAGAACCTGTCACGGCTAGATAGCCTAGAGGGCGGCGCGTGGCCGTCTGTGCCACAGTGTTCGACGTGCCGTCTTATCTCCTGCGCATTCAGCTCGCTGACCGCCCCGGCAGTCTGGGGTCCGTCGCTGTCGCACTCGGCACCGTGAACGCCGACATCCTGTCCCTCGACGTTGTCGAGCGCGGTCCCGGCTATGCCATCGACGATCTCGTCATCGATATGCCCCCGGGCGCGTTGCCCGATTCGGTGATCACCGCCGCGGAGGCATTGAGCGGGGTGCGCATACATTCCATCCGCCCACACACCGGTCTGCTGGACACCCACCGAGAGCTCGAGCTCATCGACCGGGTGGCCGTCGCTGCCGCGTCCGAACGCCTCGCGGTGCTGGCCGAGGAAGCCCCCCACGTGCTGCGAGCCAACTGGTGCACCGTGGTGCGCCAGGCCGGTGAGGGCTTCACCCGGGTGGCAGGCAGCAGCGGAGCCCCGGAAACTCAGGCCACCTCTGCGCCGTGGCTCCCGTTAGACCACGCGCAGGCCCTGGACACCACCGCCGAATGGGTGCCGCAGCTGTGGAAGGACATGGACACCACGCTGGCCGCCGCGCCGCTGGGCTCGGGTGACACGGCCGTAGTGCTAGGACGCCCCGGCGGCCCGGAGTTCCGGCCCTCTGAAGTGGCCCGCCTCGGCTACCTGGCCGGGATCGTCGCAACCTTGGTGCGATGAGCCGCTAGCACGAAGAGCGTGGCCACCGGTAGCGGCAGGCTCACAGCAACGGTACAGCGGATTCCCGGAATGGCCCGGCACACTCACTGACGTGACTGATATCGACGCCTCGATGAGCCGGACTCGTGAACGGCTCATTTTCGCCGCCATCCTGCTGACGATCACCGTGGTCTACCTCTGGGACATCAGCCAGAACGGCTGGTCCAATTCGTTCTATGCGGCTGCCGTACAGTCCGGCAGTCAGAGCTGGAGGGCGTGGTTCTTCGGCAGCTTCGATCCGCAGAACTATGTGACGGTCGACAAGCCTGCCGGTGGCCTCTGGCTGATGGGCCTGTCCGCGAGGATTTTCGGCTTCTCCAGCGCCAGCATGCTTATCCCCGAAGCCCTGCTCGCGGTCGCCAGCGCGGCCCTTATCCGTGCCGCGGTCAAACGCCTGGCCGGACCGCAGGCGGGTCTGCTGGCCGCCGCGGTATTCGCGTTGATCCCCGTCGTCTCGGTGATGTTCCGGCATTCAAATCCCGATGCCCCCATGGTCTTCGGCACAGTCGTCGCGGCCTACTTCATCACCCGTGCTCTCGACACCGACCGTTCGAAGGCCGCGGCCGGTTTCATGGCGCTCGCCGGTGTCGGTATCGGCTTTGCGTTCCTGTGCAAGACGCTGGAAGGGCTGCTCGTCGCGCCCGCACTGATCCTTGTCTACATCCTGGCCTCCAAGTTCGGCTGGAAGACGCGGGCACTACACCTCACATCAGCGGCCGCGGGCCTGTTTGTCTCGGCCGGTTGGTGGATGGCAGCGGTCGCTCTGACTCCCGCCGCTAGCCGGCCGTATGTGGACAACTCGACCGACAACAGCGAATGGACGCTGGCCGTCGGCTACAACGGCTTGGATCGCCTGCTGGGCAAGGAGTCTGGTGGCGGCATGGGTGGTTACGGCGGGGGCCATTCGGGTCCCAGTTTCTCGGGAACCCCCGGCCTCTTTCGCATATTCGAAGACGACCAGGCGTTCCATGTGGCCTGGCTCATCCCCGCGGCGCTCGTCACGCTGATTCTCGGATTCGTCATCACCAGCCGCACCGCGGAACTCACCCAGACCACGGGTTGGCGGCGAATCGTCGCCGTACTTGCCGCGCGGTACCGCGCCCTGATCGCCAATCCCGCTGGAGTGGAACTGATCTTGTGGGGCGGCTGGATGGTCTCGACGTATGTGATCCTCGCGTACATGAAGCAGCAGTTCCATCCGTACTACACCTCGGCCATGGCGCCCGGTATCGCCGGCACAATCGCGATTGGCGCAGTCGTGCTGTGGGAAAAGCGATCTGAATCCATCGGGCGGTACGGACTCGCGGCGACGACCTTTGCCTCTGTTGTCATGGGATGGGTGCTGCTGCGGCGCGACCCCGCATGGCTGCCTTGGCTACGTTGGGTGCTGCTCATCGGCGGGATCGCCGCGGCGGTGGCGCTGGTTCTCGGCGGGCTGCAGCGCTCCGCGCGACTACGTGTTGGCATCGCCACACTGGCACTTGTCGTTTCAATGGGTGGATCGATCGCGTTCACCATTGCGAACGTCACCACGCCCAAGGTCGGTGGGCTCTCTACCTCCGGCCCGGCCATGCCCGACAACGACAAGTTCGGCGGCCGGGAGCCAAAGCCGCTGGACCCCCAACTTGCGGCGCTAATCAAGGATTCGGCCGCTAGGTGGCCGGTGGCGACCACCAATACCCGCACCGCCGCGCCCATCCAGTTGGAGACGAATGCTCCGGTGATGGCCATCGGTGGATTCTCCGGACGCGATAACCCCATCACCCTGCAGCAGTTCATCGACTACACGCGGGACGGCACCGTTGCGTTCTACGCCGAATCCGTCAAGGACAAGGACAAGCAGGGAGACCAGCCTTCCCGGGATAGCGACTCCAAGCGGGTGGCGGACGAAATCGAGGAATGGGTGACTGCGCACTATGCCTCAAAGGATTACGGAGACTTGCGCGTCTTCGACCTGTCCGTTCCTCCGAAACCGTAAGGGTGCCCGGCCGCTCGGCCCATCCGCGCTACGCGGGTGGGCCGTCGGCCAGTAGCGCGCGGAAGCCGTCCTCATCGAGGATCGGCACCCCGAGCTCAACGGCCTTGTCGTACTTGGAGCCCGGCGCATCGCCGACGACGACGAACGCGGTCTTCTTGGACACCGAGCCGACGGATTTCCCGCCGCGCGTGATGATGGCCTCCTTGGCCTCATCACGCGAGAAGCCAGGAAGCGAACCGGTCACCACAATCGACAACCCCTCCAAGTTGCGCGGTATCGACTCGTCGCGTTCATCGGCCATCCGTACCCCCGCGGTACGCCACTTGTCGACGATGGCGCGATGCCAATCGACGGTGAACCAATCCACCACGGCGGCCGCGATGGTGGTCCCCACACCCTCGACGGCCGCCAGCTGCTCGACGGACGCCTCCTCGATGGCCTGTAGGTCACCGAACTCGGTAGCCAACGCCCGCGCCGCGGTCGGCCCGACATGGCGGATCGACAACGCCACCAGCACCCGCCACAGTGGCTGCTGCTTTGCCTTGTCCAAGTTGTCTAATAGCCGAATTCCGTTGGCGGACAGTGCACCATCCTTGGTCGTGAACAGGTCGGTGCGCAGCAGCGCATCGGTGGTCAGCGAGAACAGATCGCCTTCGTCCTCGATGACACCGGCCGAGAGCAGTGCGATCGCCGCCTCGTAGCCCAGCACCTCGATATCGAAGGCGCCGCGCCCCGACACGTGGAATACCCGCTCACGCAACTGCGCCGGGCAGCTTCGCGAGTTGGGACACCGAATATCGGCGTCACCCTCCTTTTCGTGGGCAAGTGTAGTCCCGCATTCGGGACACGTTGTGGGCATGATGAATTCGCGCTCGGAACCGTCCCGCAAATCGGCGACCGGCCCCAACACCTCGGGGATGACATCACCGGCCTTGCGGATCACCACGGTGTCGCCGATGAACACACCCTTGCGTTTGACCTCGGACGCGTTATGCAGTGTCGCGAGCGACACGGTAGATCCGGCCACCTTGACCGGGGTCATATAGGCGAAGGGGGTGACGCGTCCGGTGCGGCCCACACTCACTCGGATGTCGAGCAGTTCGGTCGTCGCCTCCTCGGGCGGATACTTGTACGCGATGGCCCAGCGGGGCGCGCGCGAGGTGCTGCCGAGACGGCGTTGCAGCGCCACTCCGTCGACCTTGACGACGAGGCCGTCGATCTCGTGTTCCACATCGTGGCGATGCTCTGCCCAATACTCGACGCGTTGCTGAACCTTCGCGATACCGCGCACCTTGGTGGTATGGGTGGAGACCGGTAATCCCCACTCCCCCAACGCCAAATACGCGTCGTGCAGACTGATCGGCGCGAAGCCCTCGGTGCGGCCGAGTCCGTGGCAGATCATCCGCAAGCGTCGCTTGGCGGTGATTGCCGGGTTTTTCTGCCGCAGGGTGCCGGCGGCGCTGTTACGAGGGTTGGCGAAAGGGGGCTTGCCTTCCTCTACCAACGAGGCATTCAGCACCTCGAAATCCTCCAGCCGGAAGAACACCTCACCACGCACCTCAAGTAGCGCGGGAATAGGATATTCCTTTGAGGCCGTGAGCTTTTCCGGCACATCCTCAATGGTCCGGGCGTTCAGGGTGACATCCTCGCCGCTACGCCCGTCGCCGCGGGTTGCCCCCCGAACCAGCATGCCGTTCTTGTAGACCAGTGCGAGCGCCACACCGTCGATCTTCAGCTCGCACAGGTATTCCGGTTCTTCCCCGATATCGCCCCGCACCCGGGCATCCCACGCCGTCAGCTCCTCGGAACTGAAGGCGTTGTCCAGGCTGAGCATTCGCTCCAGGTGATCGACCGAGGTGAATTCGGTGACGAAACCCGCGCCACCCACAAGCTGTGTCGGTGAATCCGGGGTCCGCAGTTCGGGGTACTGCTCTTCCAGCGCCGTCAACCGCTTCAGGAGCTCGTCAAACTCACCATCGGAGACGACTGGGGCGTCCTTGACGTAGTAGCGGAACTGGTGACCACGCACCTCGTCGGCGAGCTCACTCCACTGGCGCTGCACGTCGGGATCCACCTCGGCAGGCTAACTCACCCACCCGACAGGCCCCGAACCCTACGATGGGCCCATGGGCTCTGCTGGATCCTCTTCGCCCAAGCGGCTCATCGGCCATCCCGTGATGTTTACCGAGAGTGATCCCGGTCTGGCAGAGCTACGCCGGCTGGCGCTCGCCCTGCCCGAGGCGGCCGAACAGATCTCCTGGGGCCGCCCCGTGTTTAAGGCAGGCGCCGCAAAGGCGGGCAAGATTTTCGCGATGTTCGGCGGGAACTGTAAGGCCACAACGAAGGGCGAAATGATTGCCTTCCCCTACTCGGTGCTGGTCAAGGTGGACGATTCGGAGCGGCCCGCGCTGCTGGAGGACGAACGCTTCTATTACCCGGCGTATATGGGGCCCTTTGGCTGGCTCGGGCTGGACTTCGGCGCCACCGATGTGGACTGGGACGAGGTTGCCGAACTTCTCGATGCCTCGTATCGATTGGTCGCAACCAAGCGTCTGATCAAGCTGCTCGATCAGCACAACTGATCCTTCGACAATCCCTACACTCTGTCTCACGCTTTGCCACCACTCGGAGAGACAGGCCGGGATGCAAATTGTCTGTTGCTAACAGAATGTGCAGTGCCCTCGGCGCAGCCATCTTGGCCGCGATCGCCGTGGCGCCTCCAGCGCTCGCCGATGACGCCCTCGTGTTTCCCGGGATGGAAATCATTCAGGGAACCCAGAGCTGCACGCTCGGATTCGTGGACCCAGAGGCACGATTGGGCGTCACCGCCGGCCACTGTGCAATGGACACGGACGGCCCGGTGTACGACTCGGGCGGCAAGGCCATCGGCGTCCTGGTCATTGCCGGCTCGAACCTGCAGGACGGCGACCGAATCGACAGCTCGAAATACATGGTCGACTACGAGGCCATCAAATTCCGCGACGACGTAGCGATCAACGACATACTTCCCAACGGGATTCGGCTGGAGCGCGGCAGCGGGATCCAGCCGAACACCGGCCTGCCGGTGTGCCGCAACGGGGTCACTACCGGCGAGGCATGCGGCACCGTGACCGGCATCTACAACGGCTGGTTCGAAATCGACGGGCTACCTGCCGACCACGGCGACTCCGGCAGCGCCGTCTACTCGATCACTTCCCCCGGCCATGGAGCCATCGTGGGAATTGCCCGCGGCACCACCACCGACGTGGAGACCGGCGTGGTTCGGACCACCGCCATCGCGTGGTCAGCGGTGCTCAACCAGCTGCGCGGGGACATCGAAAAAGTGCCTGACCACGCAGCCGAATCCCCGCCGTCGGCCGCTACGCCAGCACTGCCACCTCGTGATTTGCCCCCTTCCGAGGCATTACCGCCAGCATTGGACGCCTGATTCGCATAGGCTCGTCACACACGGAGAGTCATGCCACGTGCTCTCCTAGCGCTGGTCGGGCTCAATTGACGGTGGACGTGGCAGACGGAGAGCTACGGCGTGACCAGTGTCGGCGACAACAGTCGACGTACCCGCCGGTGGGGACGGTTGACGTTATTGGTCACGGCCCTCACCGTGCCAATCGGCCTACTGGCCGGCCTCGGTCTTGCGAACCCGACTGCGGCGCATGCCGACCCGCTGATCTACCCGGGCATGGAGATCATCCAACGCCCACCCGGTAAAGAATCGCTGAGCTGCACGCTCGGTTTCGTCGATCCCGCTGCGCGCGTGGGGGTCACCGCGGGTCACTGTGGCGGCAATGGGCCGGTGTTCACCAACGATGGGTTCCGCATCGGGCAGCTCGCCGTGGCCCAGTCCAATATCAAGCCCGAGGGGCCGCTGTCCCGAGACGACTACCGAATCGACTACGAGGGCATTGCCTTCGACGAGGGCGTGCCGATCAACAACGTGCTGCCCAACGGGCTCCGACTTGGAGTCGACCCGGCTGTCGTTCCCCGAGAGGGCCTGCCGGTATGCCGAGTGGGCATCACCACGGGTGAGGCCTGCGGCTCGATCGCCGGAATCGGCAACGGGTGGTTCCTGGTTGACGGCCTGCCCGTCGACCACGGAGACTCCGGTAGCGCCGTGTACACCGTCACCTCACCCGGCAACGCGGCCATCGTCGGCATCGTCAGCGCGCGGTTCACCGCCAACCAGACCCACCGGGAGTCCACCGTGGCACTGTCCTGGCCGACGGTGCAGCAGCAGATTCGGGAGGATATCGCTGCCATCCAGCGGCCCGAGGTCGCGAACCCGCCGATGGCCAATCCCCAGGCGCCGCCGATGGTCCTCCCGCCGGCGCCCTCCGATGATCGGCCTACCGGCCCCGCGAGAATGGTCGTTCCCTAACCGTCATGCGCCCGTTCTTCTGGATAACGACCGTCATTGCGGTGTTGTGCGTGTTCCCTGCCGCGAATCCGGCACAGGCACAGGCCGACCCGCCGCTGGTGTATCCGGGCATGCTCATCTACCAGGGCACGCTCAGCTGCACGCTCGGCTATGTCGACCCCCGGCTTCGTGTCGGCATCGCCGCCGGCCACTGCTTCAACGGTGACGGCATCGTCCGCAACGGAGACGGCGCCGCGGTGGGCCACAAGATCCTGGCCCATGACAACCGGCCCCCCGAGGGGCCGGTGTACGACGACGAGTACACCATCGACTACGAGGCCATCTCGATCGATGACGGACTACCGCTCAACGACATCTTGGCCAACGGTCAACGGCTCGAACGCGATGACACGGTCACTCCCGACGTCGGCATGCCAGTGTGCCGTACCGGATTCACCACCGGTGACGCGTGCGGATCCGTGACGCGACTTGGTAACGGCTGGTTTAGATTTGACGGCCCGGTGATCGCCAAGGGTGACTCCGGGGGCCCGGTGTATACCCACGTCGGCGACCGCACCGTGCTCGTCGGCATCATCCGCGGTTTCATGACCAATCAATCCGGTGATGACGTGCAGTCCTGGGCGATGTCCTGGCCGTCGGTCGTCAAACAGCTCCGCGAGGACCGCAGGGGTCTACTGCCCGGCTGAGTCATCCAATTATGGGCCCGTAGGCTCAGGCCCATGCCTGACTGGAAAGCCTTCACTGTCGAGACCACCGGGAACATCGCCCAGGTCACCCTCATCGGCCCCGGCAAGGGCAATGCGATGGGACCCGACTTCTGGCATGAGCTGCCGCTGATCTTCACCGCGCTCGACGCCGACCCCGAAGTGCGGGCGATCGTTCTCGCGGCAGCCGGGTCGCATTTCAGCTATGGACTGGATCTGGCTGCCATGGCCGGCACCTTCATGCCGCTATTGGCCGATAAGGCGCTAGCCAAGCCGCGCACCGACTTCCTCGATGAGGTGCGTCGGCTACAGGCCTCGGTGACCGCCGTCGCCGACTGCCGCAAGCCGGTGATCGCGGCGGTTCAGGGCTGGTGCATCGGCGGTGGCGTCGACCTCATCGCGGCCGCCGATATCCGGTACGCCAGCACGGACGCGAAGTTCAGTGTGCGCGAGGCCAAGGTCGCGATCGTCGCCGATATTGGCTCGCTGCACCGCCTTCCACCGATCATTGGTGACGGCCACCTACGGGAGCTAGCGTTCACCGGTAAGGACATCGATGCCGCGCGGGCCGAGAAGATCGGACTCGTCAACGACGTATTCGACACTCCCGAAGCCACCTTGGCCGCCGCGCATGCCACCGCAGTCGAGATCGCGGCCAATCCTCCGCTGGTGGTGCAGGGCGTCAAGGACGTGTTGGGCCGCGAACGCGAGAGTGTCGTTGCCGACGGCCTGAAGTACGTCTCGGCCTGGAACGCCGCGTTCCTGCCCTCGGAGGACCTGCAAGAAGCCATCGGCTCGGTCTTCGAGAAGCGCGCACCCGAGTTCAAAGGTCGTTAGGCCTGCCGGTAACGGCCCCAGTGCACGGCTTCCTCCAGCGGGCGCCCGCTGCGCCAACCGAACCGCTCCAGATCGGGTCGCTCGGCGAACTCGCGCACGGGTCCGACGCACAACCAGGCAATTGGCCGTATATGCGTTGGTGCGTCGATTAACTCGGCGAGGAACTGCTCCTCATAGAAGGACACCCAGCCGACGCCGATCCCCTCGGCAACCGCGGCGAGCCACAGGTTCTGGATCGCAAGCACCGCCGAGAACAAGCCCGCGTCGGCGATGGTGTGCCGGCCAAGGATATGCGGTCCGCCACGTCCGTGGTCGTAGGTAACCACCACGCCGGTGCCGCTCTCGCAGATTCCTTCAATCTTGATGGGATCAAAGGTGTTTCGCCGCTCATCGGGCAGGCTGTCGGCGAAGCTTTGTCGCTGCAGGGCGACATGTGCCGCAAAGGCCGCCAGAGCCTCCGGCTCCCGCACCACTACGAAGTCCCATGGCTGACTGTTCCCGACGCTGGGCGCGCGGTGCGCGGCCTGCAGCAGTTTCATCAACGTCGAATCGTCGACGACCTGGCCGGTGAATTCAGCACGAACATCGCGCCGGGTGGCGATGGCCTGATAGACGTCCATCACAGCGCCTCCGGATCGGACTCAATGAATTCGCTGACCTTGCGCGTCAATTCAGTTGCAGTACGCGCCCATTGGAGGTCTGCACCTGCGAGCCCACATCCCGTACTGATGCCGATCCGATCGCGTAACACCGCACGCCCGAAACCCAGTTTGTCGGCGAGCGCCGCGGTACGCGTCGCCAGCACCTCTGCCGATATCGGCACGGACGGTGCGATAGAAGGAATCACACCGAGCACCGCGGTCTTGCCCGTATCCAGGACCGAGGCCAAACCATCAAGAGCCTGCGCGTCCGTCAGGTATGCGGCATCCACCGCGATCCCGCGAATATCTGCTCCACGCAACAGTTCCCAGGGGAGATCCGCTGCGCAGCAATGGACCAGGAGTTCACCACCCACGGCCAGTGCGCAGAGGTCAAGAAGTCTTGTGGCGGTGGCGATGTCGACGGGATGCACCGGAGAGAACATGCTTGTCCCGGACAATCGTCCGTCCAGCGCCGCCGTTAGGGACGGTTCATCGATCTGTACCACCACGGGAACACCGAGCCGACGCGAGACGGTGGCTTGCTGTTGGGCCAAACCCTCCGCCAGCGACTCCGCCAGGTCCCGAACCGCACCGGGATCGGTGATCGCGCGGTGACCGTTCGGTAATTCCAGCTGCGCCGCGAGCGTTACCGGCCCCGGGCCCTGCACCTTGACCACCCGATCACTCCCACGATGCCCGCCGCGCTCCCACTCCTCCTCAAGGGCATCCATGTCCTGATCCAGGAAACCGCGCGCCCGCCGCACCACCGCGCCTGGGCGGGCCGTGGTGCGGTATCCGGTAGGTGCCACATCGACGGCGATATCCACGAGGAGCGCCGCGGCCCGGCCGATCAGGTCGGCGCCCACCCCACGCGCCGGCAGTTCCACGATATGGGCGAGCGGAAGTTCGGCCGCCACAATCTCGGTCGCGGCACGCACATCGAGCCCCGGCCAGGACCCAACACCAGTTCCCTTAGCCCACGCCGTGCCGGTGCTTCTTCGCGCAAGCGGCTCATCAACGTCTGATTCTCTTCGCGCAAGCGGCTCATCGGTCACGAACAAGACGTTAGGCGGTGCCCCCTACGAGATCCTCGATCGGCCCCTTGGCGAAGTAGACCACGAACAGCGCCGCCACCATATACAGCAGCGGATGCACCGACCGAAACCTGCCACGAGCAACCGCGAGTACCACCCAGCTGATGAACCCGACACCGATGCCGTTGGCGATCGAGTACGTGAACGGCATGGTCACCACGGTCAAGAAACTGGGCAGCGCATAGTCGAACCGGGTGAGGTCGATGCTGCGAAGCTGACCGATCATCATGGCGCCCACCACCACCAGCGCGGGTGCCGCGGCCTCCAGTGGCACAACCGAATACAGCGGGGTGAAGAACATGGCCGCCAGGAACAGCAGGCCGGTGATCACGTTGGCCAGCCCGGTGCGGGCTCCCTCCGCGATCCCCGAGGCCGACTCGACGAACACCGTGTTGGACGAGGACGACGAGACGCCGCCTACTACGGCTCCCACCCCTTCGACTGCCAGCGCGCGTCCGATTCCCGGTAGGTTGCCGTGTCCGTCGGCCAGACCCGCTTCCTTACCCAGACCGGTCATCGTGCCCATCGCGTCGAAGAAGTTCGACAGCACCAACGCGAACACCAATACCGTCGCCGAGAGCACGCCCACCCGCGTGAAGGCCCCGAAGAGATCCACCTGACCGAGCAGGGTCAGGTCGGGCATCCCGCCCGCCGAGGACGGCCAGTCGGGGACGGTGAGATTCCACCCCTTGGTGTCGGCGGGCTGTGCGCCGCGTCCGCTCAACGCCTGCGCGATCATGGAGACCACGGTCATTACGACGATGCCGATGAGCAGGCCACCACGAACCTTGCGCACCACCAGGATTCCCATCAGCAGCACCCCCACCGCGAAGATCAGGGTCGGGATGGTGGCCACCGAATTGTCGATGCCCAATCCCACCGGCACCGTGGTGTTCGCGGCATCGGGAATGCGCCGGACGAAGCCGGCGTCGACGAAACCGATGAACGCAATGAAGCACCCGATTCCCGCGGCGATCGCCGCCTTCAGCTCGTCGGGAATGGCGTGGAAGACCGCGGTACGGAACCCTGAGATGCCCAGCGCCACGATGATCAGACCGTCGACGATCACCAATCCCATGGCCTCGGGCCAGCTCATCTGAGACGCGAACGACACCGCGAGCAGGCTGTTGATGCCCAACCCCGCGGCGAGCGCGAAGGGGTAGTTCGCGATCAGCCCGAACAGGATCGACATCACCCCGGCGGCTAGGGCGGTGACTGCCGCTACCTGACCGACCGGCAGCACATGGCCGAACACATCAGCGTTGTGCGCGCGTCCCGGTTCCCCGCCGATAATGAGCGGATTGAGCACCACGATGTAGGCCATCGCGAAAAAGGTGACGATCCCACCGCGAACTTCCCGCCCCACCGTCGACTGCCGCTCGGCGATCCGGAAGATCCGGTCCAGGGGGCCCTGCTGCATAGCCGTTGAACGTACCCGTCTTGGTTGCCGGTCGCCCGCCGGAACCACTCGCCGGAATCACTGGGGAGAAGGGACTTTCCGCCCCCAGGTAGAGGACCTTCATCACTTGGGGCAGGGGGTGGGCCACACGCGAGAATGTTAATGCAACTGCCGGATACAGATAACTCTGTTGAACCTGAGGACCGCATTCATGCCGCAGAAGGAATTCACGGACCTCGAGCTCCTCCACGAGCTCGAACCCGTGGTCGAGGAAAACATCCATCGCCACCTCAGCATCTTCAAAGAATGGCGACCGCACGACTTCATCCCGTGGTCGGACGGCAAGAACTACAAGGCGCTGGGCGGCCAGGATTGGGATCCGGAGCAATGCAAGCTTTCCGAGGTGGCCAAGGTCGCCATGATCACCAACCTGCTCACCGAGGACAACCTGCCCTCCTATCACCGTGAGATCGCCATGAACTTCACCATGGACGGGCCGTGGGGCACCTGGGTCAACCGCTGGACCGCCGAGGAGAACCGCCACAGCATCGCGATCCGCGATTACCTCGTGGTCACGCGCTCGGTCGACCCGGTGGAGCTGGAGAAGCTGCGCATGGAGCAGATGACCCGCGGATTCTCCCCCGGCCAGAATCGCCAGGGGGGTGACCATATGTTCGCCGACAGCCTGTTCGACTCGGTGGTGTACGTGTCGTTCCAGGAGCTGGCCACCCGCGTCTCGCACCGCAACACCGCCGTCGCATGTGCCGAGCCCATCGCCCAGGAGCTCCTCAAACACATCTCCAACGACGAAAACCTGCACATGATCTTCTACCGCAACATGGTCGAAGCCGGCCTCCAGATCGCACCGAACCAGGCGGTCAAGTCGATTCACAAGGTGCTCGACAACTTCACGATGCCCGGCTACACCATCCCCGGATTCCGTCGCAACGCCGTCATCATCGCCACCGGCGGCGTCTATGACCCGCAATCGCACCTGGCCGAGGTCGTGATGCCGGTGCTGCGCAAGTGGCGCATCTTCGAGCGCGACGACATCACGGCAGAGGGCGAGTGGTACCGCGAGGATCTGGACCGCATTGTCTGCGACCTCAAGAAGACCTCCGCCGACTTCGAGGAGGTCAAGGCCAAGTATCTGGAGCGCCAAGCCAAACGTGCCGAACGCCAGGCCGCCAAGGCAATCGTGCCCTCGTAACGTCGACCTCGGCAAACCGCGATATGCCGTTCAGTAGCATTGATCCAGCCATTGGACGGCCACCGGGGAGAAGAGGAATTCATGCGCGCGCCCAGGACCCTCGCGGCGGTTGTCGCTTTTGTCACGGCGGCAGCGGCCACAGTGATCAGCCCGTCGACAGCCTCCGCCGAGCCCGCCTCGGGCGCCCAGCTGGTCGCGGTCGGAGATTCGTTCATGGCGGCCGGATCGACCGCCGCGAGCATTGCCGGACCGGTCGGTACCGCGTGTAATCAGGCCACAGACGATGTCGCACACCTGGTGTCCGCCTCGTTCCCACAGATGACGTTCGCCGACTACTCGTGCGTGGGCGCGCTCGCCACCGACGTCTATGCACCATCCATGCGCGGCCCGCAGAACACGGGACTATCCCCCGCCACCAAGGTGGCCATCGTGTCCGTCGGCGGAAATGACGCCGGCTTCGAACAGATCGCCACCGATTGCCTGTTCGCACTGACCTGCCCCCCGGAGAAAAAGGCACAATTCAGCGCCAACGTGGCCTCGGTGGGGGCGAAATTGACCGGCGCGTATGCGGCAATCCGCCAGGCAGCGCCGAATGCGCGCGTGTTCACGATCGGCTATCTGCCGATCCTGCCCGCGAACGCCAGCGGATGCCTGGTCGGGCTGATCAACAGCCAGGAAACGATCACGTTCCTCAACGGTCTGCAGCGTCAGCTGAACAACACCATCGTCGCCGAGTCCAATAGGGCTGGTTTCACCCCCGTCATGCCCGAGACGAGCAGCGACCACAGTGTCTGCGCGCCTGACTATCAGCGATATGTGTCGATGACGGGTACCGGCGCCGGGGACGAGGGGATTCCGATGCATCCCACCGCACCCGGACGCCAGTACGTCGCCGAACGCGTCGCGATCGCCATGCGTTCATCCGGGGTCTAGCCGCGGCGAGCTCAGGCGGACCCTGAGAACGCCTTCGTCATCGCACTCATGTCGAAGTAGTCACGCCATGCCCGAATCTTTCCGTCGAAGATCTCGAAGGCCCCCATCACCCGAAGCGGAACCGCCGCACCGTTGACCCGCATTGTGTCCGTGCGTTCGTTCATCACCACATTCCCTGCGGACACCTGGCAATGGATCTCAAAATCTATGCCTTCGAGTACGGCGGCCCATCCTTTGAGGAGTGTCGCTATTGCTTCTCGGCCTTCAGCCGGCTCCATCGGCATGTTGTGGTAAACAGCGTCTTCGGTGAAGAACCCGATCATCCGCTCCACGTTCATCGTTGCCCACAGCCCACAAAACTCGCGGACAATCTCGTCGTTGGTCGTCATCTCGCCTCGCCTCCGACCAAGCGGCTGTCGGGCGCTTGCCCTGGATCAACTCCCATCAGCCCCACGCCGGTGATCATCGGAATATCCAACGCCGACAACAACCCTGGCTTGGCGGCATAGACGGCTGGGATCGCGTTGACCATGCGCGCGGCCCCCGCGATACGCGCGCCAAGATCGTGATCATGATCTTCGGCCAGCTCCAACTCGCAGAGAATATCCGGCGACCCGTTGATTTCGACACGGTAGACACCTTGGCCACTCGCACCACCAAACCCGAGATCGCGTGGCGCCATGGATATCCGCGGCGCAGGCCAATGCGGCGCCAGGTCATCGTGCATTCGGCTGACATGGTCGACTATCACGGTTCGCCCGCCATCGATATACCCGATGAGCACCGATCGCATCGCACCAACGGTTCCGGCTTCGACGCGCCCTGTGGGGGTGTCGAAAGATTCTTCGGCGACGAGCCGTTCGACGCTTTCCTCGATCCTGTCGACCTCGCAACCGAGACCATGGGCGATCTGGTGCACCACCGGGCCCCATCCGAAGGTGAAGATGCCCGGGGAGGCCGCGAAGGCTTCAAACTCGGGAGGCTTTCCGAATCCGAGAATCTCATAGACCGCGCCCGTGTCCGGATACGTCGCATAGTTGAACATCTCGGTAATCCGGATCGAACGGATGGAGCGCGACACTCCGGAAAGAGCCAGGGGCAGAACGTCATTGGCGAACCCTGTGTCGATGCCGGTGGTGAAGAATGATGTTCCGCCGGCGGTTGCCGCTTCTGCGAGCGGCCGGGTCAGTGCGTCGTCAACTCCCTCGGGATAGACCAACGGCACCACGGAACACGAGACGACGTTCTTACCGGCCCGCAAAAGCGACACCATGTCCGCGATGGCCTCCAAGGGGCGCAGATTCGCGGCGGCCGCATAGACGACGACATCGGCGTCCCCGTTGATCAGCGTCTCTTGATCCGCGGTCGCGAGGACGCCCACCGCGCTGGTTCCGCATAGCTCACCCGCATCGCGACCAACCTTGGCTTCGCTGTGCACGACGACATCGGTCAATTGCAATTCGGGATTGTCGATCACCGCCCGCAGCGCGATAACCCCCATGGAACCGGGTCCCCAAACACCCACCTTGACCATCATTCTCCTAATATTTAGAGTCATTTCAAAATAATCGGAGCGATGTTAGGGGCACACCCAGATGGTGTCAACGGTCAAATCACCACCAACTCAACGAGTGATGGACGTCGTTACCGCGCTGGCCAATGCCGCCCGCGGAGCGACTCTGACCGAACTGGCCCGCGACTGCGGCATCACCACATCGACGTGCTCGTTGCTGCTCCACGACTTGGAACAACGACATTGGGTACACCGATACGAGGACCGTCACTACGTCCTGGGCAGTGGCCTACTGTCCGTAGTGCACGGTCTGCGCACCCGATTCCCACTACTCGACCGCGGCCACGACGCCCTATCGTTTCTCCATAGCGAGCTCGACGCCGCATGCTCGCTATCCCGAATCGGCACAAGGCATCTCACCGTAATCGACGCGGTTGGGCACCCCAACGACGCCGGATTCGATCTAGGTCAGCAGTTTCCCATCGACCCGCCATTCGGGCTGGTTGCCATGGCCTGGCACGATCAGTCGACCGTCGAAAGCTGGCTGCGCCAGGTCGAGCCGCGGCTCACACGAACCGATATCGAGAGAAATATCGGTGTACTCGCGGCGGTCCGAAATCGAGGCTATGGGGCCTGGCGATTCGATGACGACAACCCGGGCCTGCATCAACGACTTACCGTGATGCTGGACTCTGTCGAATCAACGACACGTCTCGCTCGCCAGCTCACCACGCTGCTGACCATCGTGGGTCTGCAGTCAGTGACCGACACGCTCGAAACAGACCTGCCCGCTACTGAATTCGTGGTTCTTCCAATATTCGGGCGCTCCCAGCTGCCCGAGTATCAGATCCAGATCCGCCTGGGGCGCAACAGCATGCTGGAACTCGCGCACCTCGAAAACACTCTCCGCACAGCGCAACTACAGCTCGCGCCGGCGCTATGACAGCGTGGTCTTAGTCGCGCGTGATGATGGCGCTGCCGAGCACCTCGTCACCCTCGGCGTCAGGCCGGTACAGCACCACGGTCTGCCCCGGGGCGACACCGCGCACGGGCGTACGCAGACGGACCTGAAGGCAAGGCCCGCTTGGGTCTACGACGGCATCGACCACCGATCCGTGGGCACGCACCTGAACCTGACATTCGATGGGACCTACTGGAGTCTGACCGGAGGTCCACACCACGCGCTCTCCCCCGAACTCCCAAACCTCAAGATCCTCAACCGTTCCCACTCGCACGGTGGCCGTGTCGGCATCGATCGACGTGACATATCGAGGTCGGCCGTCCGCGGCGGGACCCATCAGCCCCAGCCCCTTGCGCTGACCGATGGTGAACTCGTGCACACCCGCATGGGTAGACAACACACTGCCGTCGGCGTCCACCACATTCCCGCGACGCACGCCGATCCGTGCCCCAAGGAAGGCCTGAGTATCTCCCGACGGGATGAAGCAGATGTCATGACTGTCAGGCTTATTCGCGACCAGCAGACCACGTTGTTGTGCCTCGTTGCGAATATCTGTCTTGGGGCTGTCGCCGATAGGGAACAGCGCACGGCTCAATTGATCCGGCCTCAGGACCCCGAGCACATAGGACTGATCCTTGTCGCCGTCGACCGCGCGGCGCAGTCTGCCGTCCTGTAGCCGTGCGTAGTGCCCCGTGGCCACCGCGTCGAAGCCCAACGCGATGGCGCGGTCGGCGAGCGCCGAGAACTTGATCTTCTCGTTGCATTTCACACACGGATTGGGAGTGCGACCCTCGGCATACGCCTCAACGAACTCGTCGATAACGTCTTCTTTGAATCGATCGGCGAAATCCCATACGTAGAAAGGGATTCCGAGCATATCGGCGACACGGCGCGCGTCGGCGGCGTCCTCCTTGGAGCAGCACCCTCGCGATCCCGTGCGCAGGGTGCCCGGCGTTGCCGACAGCGCGAGGTGCACACCGACCACATCGTGCCCGGCATCCACCATGCGTGCGGCGGCGACCGAGGAGTCCACGCCCCCGCTCATGGCGGCCAACACTCTCATGACCGGCCCCCGGCACTGGCAAGCGTGGCAGCCCGCGCGCGGGGAACGGCAGCGTGCAGAGCTTCGACCACGCGCTCCACATCCGAAGACGCAGAGGTGTGACCGAAAGTGAAGCGCAGCGATCCGCGTGCCACCTCCGGGTCAATACCCATTTCGATGAGAACATGCGAGGGCCGCGCCACGCCTGCCGTGCACGCCGAGCCCGTAGAACACTCGATACCGTTGGCGTCCAACAACATCAGCAGGGAGTCGCCCTCACAGCCGGCAAAAGTAAAATGCGCGTTTCCGGGCAATCTGCCACTTCCGGGCGCACCGTTGAGGGTGGAACCCTCGATTTGGGCGAGCACCTGATCAATCAGTGCGTCCCGCAGCGTCGCCAACTCGGCCGCACGTTCAGGCCGGTCCGCGACGGCCTCGACGAGGGCGGTCGACATCGCCACGATGGCCGCAGTATCGGGTGTGCCGGATCGGATATCTCGTTCGTGACCGCCGCCGTGTAGCAGTGGCACACAAGCGGTTTCACGTCGCAGCAGCAACGCACCGACACCCATGGGGCCGCCGAACTTGTGCGCGGCCACGCTCATCGCCGAGAGTCCACTGGTGGCGAAGCCGATCTCGAGTTGGCCGACCGCGCCGATGGCATCGCTGTGCATGGGAATATCGAACTCGGCCGCAATGGAGGCTAACTCGCAGATCGGATTGATGGTGCCGACCTCGTTGTTGGCCCACATCACCGTAATGAGCGCCACGTCGTCATGCTCGGTGAGGGCCGCGCGCAGTTCTGCGGGTGTGACGGTGCCGTCGTCGTTCACCGGCAGCCACGTCACCTCGGCCCCCTCGTGGTCGGCGAGCCACTGCACGGCGTCCAGCACGGCGTGATGTTCGACGGCACCGGCGATGACGCGCCTACGCCGTGCGTCGGCGTCGCGGCGCGCCCAGTAGATGCCTTTGATGGCGAGGTTGTCGCTCTCGGTGCCGCCTGCAGTGAAGATCACCTCCGAGGGCCGGGCGCCCAGCGCCGCGGCGATCGACTCACGCGATTCCTCGACCCGCCGCCGCGCATCCCGGCCGGATCCATGCAACGAGGCAGCGTTACCGGTCTGCGCCAGGGTGGCAGCCATCGCCTCGATGGCCGCGGGGCGCATCGGGGTGGTGGCGGCGTGATCCAGGTAAACGGAAGGTCGAACGGCAGGCATAACGCATCCAGGATAGGTCCCGCCCCGGTGGGTCCGTCCAATCGCGTCAGGCCGCGATGGGTTCCGGGTGCTCCGGGTGGCTGTGAATCTGCGGAATCCTGTCGCCGGCCCGCACGGCGGCCTCGCAACGGCTGGCCAGATCGCGGCGGCTCTCACCGGGCAATTGCAGCCCGGCCACCTGGATATGCGCGATGGTCATCCGTGTCGCGGTAAGCCGGCGGATCGACGCCATCAGGGTGTCCTCGCCCACGTAGGCCGGTACGGTCGACAGCTCGCCGCCCCGGTCGTGGTAGGTCAGCCGCAGCGGCTGTACCGGGCGTTGGGCGTCGATGGCGGCCTGGAACATCGCAGGCCGGAAGGACCCATAGGCGCGGCCGCACCAGGTGGTGCCTTCGGGGAACGCCACCACGGTCTGACCGGCCTGCAGTCGGGCGGCGACGGTGTCTACTACCCGCGGCAGGGTGCGCAGGTTCCCGCGCTCGATGGGGATGACCCGCATCATGCGGGCGATTACCCCCAGGCCGGGCCAATCGATGAGGTCCGCTCGGGCGACGAAGGAGCCCGGGAGTACGGCACCGATGGCGAAGACGTCGACCCAGGACACATGGCCGGCCACCACGAGGGAGCCGCGGATATCGCGAATCGGACCACCCGAGACCGAAATCCTTACCCCGAGGCAGCGCAGCATCAGCCGGCAGTAACCACGCTGCCAGCGCACCCGGCCGGGAAGCGGTATCCCCAGCAGGGGCGCAAGCGTCAACATCGTGATCGCCATAACAATCCGGGACGTCGTGCGCAGGGTGCGCGTCACTCGGCCGGTTTCGTCGATGGGGTTGGCCCGCATGCAGCTGTCGTCACAGGTCGCCTTTGGCAGCCAGGCGTGAGCATATTCGGGTGCCATCACTACTCCTGGCCGGACACCGCTTCGGCCGCCGCCCCGACGGACCTCAGCCGTTTGAGGTAGCGCACATCAGCTTCGTCCTTGCTCAGCAGCGCCATGAAATCGGCGACACCGAAGTCCGGGTCATGTGCCGGTTCTCCGAGAATCTTCGCGCCCAGTCGCAGATATCCCCGCATCAAGGCGGGCACCTGCACCTTGGCCGGCGGCGCGATGTCGTCCAGCCCCATCCCGTCGACGACGACCGGGTGGTAGGGCCGCACGGTGTATTCGGGGGCCGCCGAATGCCGCTTCATGACGAAGTCGCGCACCGCACGCACCTGGCTGCCCGGAGCATTCTCGGGGCTGTCCTGCATGGGCACCGACACGCAGCCGGTGACGTACTGGTAGTCGCAGCGGTCGAGATAGGCCAGGATTCCCGCCCACATCAGCAGCACCACCGCACCGTTGCGGTGATCGTTGCGTACCACAGCGCGACCCATCTCCACCAGCTGGGGACGCAGCGAATCGAGCCCGCTGATCTCGAATTCCGTTGCGCTGTAAAGCCCTCCGGCGGCGATGGCACCGGGCGGCGGGAGCATCCGGTAGCAGCCCACCACGTCACCTGAGGTGTCTTCACGGACCAGCAGGTGATCGCAGTGCTCGTCGAAACGGTCGGCGTCGCGTCCCTCAAATGCGGCAGGCGTGCTGGCGAGCTGGAAACCGGGTTCACTGCTGAACACGTCGTAGCGAAGTCGTTGTACGGCATCGATATCAGCGGGATCGTTCGACAGCAGCAGGGTGTATTGGGGTCCTAAAGGAGACTCCCCGTTTTTCCCCGCTATCTCTGGCATGGACTGATCTGCGGCGATGAGAACTGATGCTGTGCTCATAACTGCGAGATTCGCCGAGCTATGCGGCGGAACGGCATCGGAAGCGTGTCGTGTCCATGCACGATCCGTTAATTGCGGCGTTCAGTACGCCAAATGCCTGCTTGCGGTAGTGAATCCGAAAAGCAAACGCGGAGCGAACAGATGCTACGCGCGCACCCGCTGGCTGGCCCGCTGCGCAAGCTCCTCCTCGTCCAGCACCACCAACATCGGCTCCCCTGGCCTGCACATCATGGTGACCACAAAGCGCAACACCGAATCGTCGCGGTTGTTGGCATCCGAGTAGTGAATGACCTCGCCGCCCGGTTCCCAGAACGCCTCACCCGCCGCTACCAGGCGCGGCGCGTGGCCTTCGAGTTCGAACAGCATCTCCCCTTCGATCACATACCCGAAGGCCGGACCACCGGGATGACGGTGCGGCGGCGCACCCGGGCTGCCGGGCGGCCATTCGACCACGACGGTCATCACCTCCGCGTCGGACGGGATCACCGGCGGTGTCACGGTCTGCAACACCGTCAATGCACTCATCAGGTCGGCTTCGTCGGTCATCGGCTGGCCAGCCAATCGGCGAACCGGGTCTCGGTCAGCACGCCATCATCACCGGTGACCAGGCTGGAATCATCCACCGGCGTCCCGAAATATGTCGCGTTGGGATCCACCACCACCAGCTTGTCGTCACCGCGCGCGACGAGCACGGTCCGCGCCATATCCGCGAACGAAAACTTCTCGGGCCCACCGATATTGATGATGCCGTTGCGGGGTGAGGCCTCCGCGGCCAGAGCCACCTGCGCGGCCACGTCGTCCACCGCGATCAGCTGAATCCTGCCGTCGGGTACGCGTACCTCGTCGCCGACGACGAGTGTGTCGGTGATCGCTTCGGCAAATTCCTGAAACTGCGTGGCGCGCACGATCGTATAGGGCAGCCCGAACTCGGTAATAATCTCTTCCTGCGCCACTTTGGCCCTCATGTAACCGCTGTCGGGCAGGCCGTCCGCCCCAACGATGGAGAGTGCGACGTAGTGACCGACGCCGGTTTGATTCGCGGCGTCGACAAGGTTCCGTGCCGAGGCGGTAAAGAAGTCCATGACGGGTCCGTCGTCGAACGACGGAGAATTGACAACGTCAATAACCACATTTGATCCGGTGAGCGCCTCCACCAATCCGTCTCCGGTCAATACATTCGCGCCAGTAGACAACGATGCCGGCACCACTTCGTGGCCGTCAGCGGTGAGCAAAGAGACCACCCGGGAACCGATCTGACCGGTGGCACCAACAACTGTGATTTTCATTGTGTGATTACCTTTCTCGTTACCTCAGTAACGCTCGCAGGTCTGCGCCGGATTCGAACCCTGGAAAGTCCGTAGTCGTTCACGCAGTGAGGCAGCTCGGTAAACTCCTGCCCTATTAGTCAAATTCGGCGGAGCCACGTGATCAACAGCTATCCGGAATCGCGTTTATGCGGTCGCACTCAAGAATGCGGGTCACTGGACCGTCTGATCACGGCCGCGCGGTCAGGGCCGAATCAGGTACTGGTGCTGCGCGGAGAAGCGGGCGTGGGCAAGACGGCACTGCTTCGATACGCGCTTGCGCAAGCATCGGGGTTTCAGATCGCCCGGGCGGCCGGTATCGAATCCGAGATGGAACTTGCTTTCGCCGGTTTGCAGCAGTTCTGTGGGGCCTTGTCCAACCACATGGAGGCATTGCCCCGCCCACAACGGGAGGCGCTCGACACCGCCTTCGGGATCAGCGGTGGGCCCGCACCGGACCGCTTTCTGATCGGTCTGGCGGTGTTGAGCCTGTTGGCGGCGGCGGCCGAACACCAACCCGTGCTGTGTGTGATCGACGACGCTCAATGGCTCGACCGGGCGTCGTTGCAGACGCTCGCCTTCGTGGCGCGGCGGTTGGCCAGCGAACCGATCGCCATGCTCTTCGCAGTGCGCAGCGGTACCGACGAAGAGCTCGCAGGACTGCCACAACTCATGGTGGGTGGCCTGCGGACGGTCGATGCCGGCGCGCTGTTGGACTCGGCGATTCCGGGGCTCCTCGATCAACGGGTCCGCGATCGCATTGTGGCCGAGACACACGGCAACCCACTGGCCCTGCTGGAACTCCCGCGGGATATGACCACCGAGGAGCTCGCCGGTGGTTTCGGGCACCCCCATGCGGGCCGGCTGGCCGGGCAGATCGAGGGGGCATTTCTACGCCGAATCCAGCAGCTGCCGGCCCAGACCCAAACACTGCTTCTCACCGCCGCGACTGACCCGCTGGGCGATGCGGCACTGCTGGCGCGTGCGGCGGGACAACTCGGAATCTCGATGGATGCGGTCGCGCCCGCGGAAGCTGCTGATCTGATCCAACTGGGCACCCGGGTCCGCTTTCGTCATCCGCTGGTGCGGTCAGCCATCTATCGAAGCGCAAACCCACTGGACCGCAGAAGAATTCACGGCGCGCTGGCAGAGGCGACGGATCCGGTGACCGATCCCGATCGTCGGGCCTGGCATCGTGCTCATGCTGCCGCCGGCACCGACGAGGCGATTGCGACCGAGCTAGAGCAGTCGGCCCACCGGGCGCAGGCCAGGGGCGGCATCTCGGCAGCGGCGGCCTTCCTGCAGCGCGCCACGGAGCTCACCTCGGATCCAGCCTCCCGCGGATCGCGGGCACTGGCCGCGGCTCAGTCGAAACATGATGCGGCAGCCTTCGACGCCGCCCGCGAGCTGCTCGCCATCGCGGAGATGAACCCCTTGGATTCGCTTGCACGGGCGCGGGCGGCGCGCCTGCGCGCGAAGATCACGTTCGCGGAAAGTCGTGTCGGCACCCATGGCTCCACGACGGTGTCTGACGCCGCGATCGGCCTGCTGGATGCCGCAAAGGGCCTGGAGAACCTGGATGACGACCTCGCCCGCGAGACCTATTTGGACGCAGTGGGAGCGGCCATGTACGGCGGCCGGCTCTGTCCACGCGGTGGCGCGATCGAGGTAGCCGAGCCGGCTCGCCTGGCGCCGGCCGGGTCACAACCCCCACGGCCGACCGACCTTCTGCTCGACGGTCTGGCAATGCGCATCACGCACGGTCCGGCGGCAAGTGCGCAGGCACTGCGTGACGCCCTCGCCCTGATCCGACATGAGGCCGACCGTCCGGGCAATACGAGCTGGATGTGGCAGGCGTTCCCCATAGCGCTCGAATCGGCCACCCATGAGGTGTGGGACGACGACATGTGGCACCACCTCGCCACCCGCGCGGTACAGGTCGCCCGTGATGTCGGTGCGCTGTCGGTTCTCCCGGCCGCACTGATTTACCGTGCGGGTGTCCATGTGCACGCCGGCGAGCTCGATGCGGCGGCCGAGCTTGTCCAGGAGGCCGACGCCATCTCCGCCGCCACGGGCCATGCGCCGATCAGGTACCACTCGTTGGTCTTGGCGGCCTGGCGCGGTACGGAGCCCGAGGCGATACCACTGATCGATGCCGCCATGCATGATGGAGCGGCCAGGGGCGAAGGCAGACTCCTCGGCGCGATGGGTTATGCGGCAGGAGTGCTCAACAACGGCCTCGGCCGCTACGAGCTCGCGTTTCACGCGGCAAGAAGAGCTTGCGAACACGAGGATCTCGGGTTGTACAGCTGGTCCCTCACCGAGCTGATCGAGGCGGCCGTGCGCTGCGGAGAACATGACACCGCCACGAAGGCTCTCGACCAACTGGAGGAGCGAGCCCTGGCCGGCGAAAGCGATTGGGCTCTTGGCATGGTCGCACGCTCCCGAGCACTGCTCGCCGTCGACGAAGATGCGGAAGCCTGGTACCGCGAGGCGATCGAACGGCTCACGAACACAAGGATTTCCGTTCATCTCGCCCGTGCGCACCTGATCTACGGAGAGTGGTTACGCCGCTGCCATCGACGAGCCGATGCCCGGATCGAACTCAAGGCGGCACATGAGAGTTTCGTCGGCATGGGTGCGGCGGCTTTCGCGGAGCGCGCGGAACGCGAGCTTCTCGCGACGGGCGCGAAGGTTCGGAGACGTTCTGCCGGTTCATCTGCCGCGTCAGCACAAGCGCTGACGGCCCAGGAGGCGCAGATCGCCCGGATGGCCGGTCAGGGTCTGACTAATCAGGAAATAGCTGCCCAATTGTTCATCAGCTCGCACACCGTCGAATGGCACCTGCGGAAGGTGTTCGCCAAGCGCGGCATCACCTCGCGTCGACAGCTCCGGACCTCAAGCGGGCACGCGCGAGCGTAGTTCGTTCGCGACCTTCTGCAGGGTGTCCTCGGTTTCGGGCGGACCGGTGATCATGGCCACCGCCAGGGTGTTGCGAGTTCCCCCGGGCACCGATGCGAAGGCACATGTCATCGCGATACGGACCACTCGTTGACCATTTCCGAGGGTGCCCGTCACCCGGGCATAGGACGTGACCTCGTCGATGGGCTTCCAAAATTTGCGATCGATCGGCAGTTTGGCGCGCACCGCGTCTTGCGCGGGCTGCCCACATCCGTCCGCACACCGATTGGACCCGATCCAACCCGCCGCGCCGCCCTTACTGACCTCGTCCATGCAGGTGACCCGCGTATCCAGCGGTTTGTTCTCGGTATGCATGCATCCCCATCCCGCGGGCAGGTTGAAGTCGAACGGCACATATTTGTGCATCGAAATGGGCTGGAGCTTCTCGCCCGGCCCATAGGTCGGTCCCCCGAGCGGCGCTTGTGCCCCGTTGGAAGGCGGAATCACCGATGGGGCCCCCGACGGGGGCGCGCTCGTCTGGGTGGGCGTCATTGCGGTCTCCCCCGGCGCCAAAACAGCCATCCCCGCCACTGTGCGAGTGGAGCCGACGATGACGACAGCGGCCACCAGCCCGACGATGAGTAGCCCCATAAACACCGAAAGGACTATCCAGGGCACTCGACGCGGTGGTCGAGGCTCTGGATAGTCCTCAGGCGTTGGATAGCTCTCAGGCGCTAGCTGTGTCCCCCAAGGCTCCATCAGGGCAATTTAGCCCTTGCGAGCCTTGACTGCCTCGGTCAGCTGTGGTGCGACGTTGAACAGGTCGCCCACCACACCGAAATCGGCGATCTCGAAGATCGGAGCTTCCTCGTCCTTGTTGACCGCAACGATGGTCTTCGAGGTCTGCATACCGGCACGATGCTGGATGGCGCCGGAGATGCCCAGGGCGACGTACAGCTGCGGCGACACGGTCTTGCCGGTCTGGCCCACCTGGAACTGGCCCGGGTAGTAACCCGAGTCGACGGCGGCACGCGAGGCACCGACGGCGGCACCGAGTGAATCGGCGAGCTCCTCGACAACGCTGAACTTGTCTGCGCTGCCGACTCCACGACCGCCGGATACGACGATGTTGGCCTCGGTCAGTTCCGGACGGTCACCGCCGACGATCGGCTGGCGCGAGGTGACCTTGGTGGCGTTTTCGGCGGGAGCGGGCACCTCGACGGTGACCTGCTCGCCCGCACCCGCGGCGGGGGCGGCCTCTACGGCACCCGGCCGCACGGTGATGACCGGCGCGTCGCCGTTGGCCTGGGCCTCGACGGAGAATGCGCCACCGAAGATCGAGTGCAGGGCCTTGCCGCCCTCACGTACCTCGATGACGTCGGTGAGCAAGCCGGAGCCGAGGCGCGCGGCCAGGCGTCCGGCCACCTCCTTGCCCTCGGTGGTCGCGGCGATCAGGATGCCCGCGGGGCTGGCGGTCTCGGCGAGCGAGGCCAGCAGGTCGACCTTCGGGGTCACCAGGTAGCTGTCAACGACATCGGACTCGGCGACGTAGATCTTGGCGGCGCCGGCCTCTTTGAGACCGTCGATCAGCGGCGCGGCGGTACCGGCGGGACCGGCCACCACTGCCGAGGGCTCACCCAGGACGCGGGCGGCGGTAATGAGCTCGGCGCTCACCTTCTTCAGCGCACCCTCTGAATGCTCAACGAGCACAAGTACTTCAGCCATAACTTTGCTTTCTCGTTTCTGTATTTAGGGGGTCTTAGATGATTTTTTGGCCAACCAGGAACTCGGCGACCTTCGTGCCGCCCTCGCCCTCGTCAGTGATCTTTTCGCCCGCGGTCTTGGCGGCCTTAGGGGTCGAGGACAGCACGGTCGAACCGGCGTTGGCGACACCCACCTCTTCGGCGTCCACGCCGATCTCGGCGAGAGTCAGTACGGCAACTTCCTTCTTCTTCGCGGCCATGATGCCCTTGAAAGAGGGGAAGCGGGGCTCGTTGATCTTCTCGGTGACGCTCACGATGGCCGGCAGAGCGGCCTCGACCTCGAAGACACCCTCATCGGTCTCGCGCTCGCCCTTGACGACGCCACCCTCGACGGTCAGCTTGCGCAGGTGAGTCAGCTGAGGCAGACCCAGGTACTCGGCGATGATCGCGGGAATGGCACCCGAACGACCGTCGGTGGCCTCGTTACCGGCGATGACCAGCTCGACACCCTCGACCTGCCCCAGAGCGCGGGCCAGGGCCCAGCCGGTCTGGATGGCGTCGGATCCGTGCAGATTCGGGTCGAGCAGGTGCACTGCCTTGTCGGCGCCCATGGACAGGGCCTTCCGGATGGCCTCGGCGGCCTTCTCGGGACCGGCCGTCACGACGGTCACGACAGAATCGCCGCCCTCGCGCTCCTTGATGAGCAGCGCCTCTTCGACGGCGCGCTCGTTGATTTCATCGAGTACCGAATCGGCGGCCTCTCGGTCGAGCGTGAAGTCACCGTCCGTGAGCTTGCGCTCCGACCAGGTGTCTGGAACCTGCTTGATCAGAACCGCGATATTCGTCATGAGTGTCCGATCGTCCTTCCTCTTCGCTGTCTGCTAGCTGTTAGCTTGGTGCTTCCATGCGTACCCACGCTGTACCGGTCGCACTGTCACGTTTATCGTGACTAACCCGGCCAACGATATTACTTACGGGTAACATACGGAGTTCGCCCGTTCACCATAGCCGGTTCACCCCTGGTTTCCGGCCTGTGATCTGGGCCACCAGTATTAAGACACGGCGTTCACCCGATAGCCTGCCAAACGATGAACTCGCACCTGACCGACCCGCCCGCCGGAGACCCGGACGCCGCACTGGCGCTGACCGGGGAGCGGACCGTGCCCGGCATCGCCGAGGAGAACTACTGGTTCCGCCGTCACGAGGTCGTGTACGAGCGGCTCAGCGGCCTCTGCGCGGGCCGCAGAGTCCTGGAGGCAGGCAGCGGCGAGGGGTACGGCGCGAACATGCTCGCCGGGGTGGCCAAGCACGTCATCGGGCTCGACTATGACGAGTCGGCGATCAACCATGTAAAGGCCCGCTATCCCCGCGTGGACATGCGCGCCGGAAACCTGGCCGACCTGCCCCTGGCCGAGGGTGCGGTGGACGTGGTCGTGAACTTCCAGGTGATTGAGCACCTGTGGGATCAGGGCCAGTTCCTCACCGAATGTGCCCGCGTGCTCGCTCCCGGCGGCTCGCTGCTGATCAGCACGCCGAACCGAATCACCTTCTCCCCCGGTCGCGATACCCCACTTAATCCGTTCCACACCCGCGAGCTCCATGGCGCCGAGCTCGCCGAACTCCTTGTGGCGGCTGGGTTTTCGGTGCAGTCGATGAACGGGGTCTTTCATGGACCGCGGTTGCGTGAGCTCGACGCCAAGTACGGCGGTTCGATCATCGACGCACAGATCGAGCGCGCGGTCGCCAATGCGCCGTGGCCGCAGGACCTACTCGCGGATATCGCGGGACTGACCACCGAGGATTTCGAGATCATCGACGCCGGGGAACGCGACATTGACCAGAGCCTGGATCTGGTTGCCATTGCGGTGATTACGTGACAGAGAAGGTTCCTGGGCTATTCACGATGGTGCTTCACACGCACCTGCCGTGGCTGGCCAATCACGGGCGCTGGCCCGTCGGCGAGGAATGGCTGTACCAATCCTGGTCCGCCTCGTATCTGCCGCTGTTCAAGGTGCTGCGGACACTCGCGGCCGAGGGGAGGGAAAGCCTGATCACCCTGGGCATAACCCCCGTGGTGGCCGCGCAGCTGGACGATCCGCACTGCCTCACCGGGCTATACAGCTGGCTGGCCAACTGGCAGCTGCGCGCCTTCGAGGCCGCCACCATTGGCAAGACCGACGCCGAGCCGGGGACCGCGTCCAGTTCAGAAATGTTGCGCGCCTTTGGTGTTCGTGAGTATCACAGCGCTACTGCCGCCCTCGATGAATTCGACGTGTACTGGCGCCATGGCGGCAGTGGTCCGTTGCGCAGTCTCATCGACGCGAAAGCCATTGAGCTGCTGGGCGGTCCACTGGCACATCCGTTCCAGCCGCTACTGCACCCCCGGCTGCGCGAGTTCGCGTTGCGCGAGGGGCTGGCCGATGCCGCACAACGGTTCGGGCATGCGCCGACCGGTATTTGGGCACCCGAATGCGCTTATGCGCCGGGCATGGAGGAAGGCTACGCGGCAGGTGGGGTCAACCACTTCATGGTGGACGGGCCATCTCTACAGGGAGATACGTCGCTGGGTCGCCCGGTGGGCGACACCGATGTGGTGGCATTCGGCCGCGACCTGACGGTGAGTTACCGCGTGTGGTCGCCGAAGTCGGGTTATCCGGGCAACGCCGCGTACCGCGACTTCCACACCTATGACCACGACACCGGTTTGAAGCCGGCTCGCGTCACAGGCCGCAACGTAGCCCCGGAAGCAAAAGCACCGTACGACCCCGAGCGCGCCGATGCCGCCATCGACGTCCATGTCCGCGATTTCGTAGACACCGTCCGCCAGCGCCTCATCGCCGAATCCGACCGCATTGGGCGGCCCGCGCATGTCATCGCCGCCTTCGACACCGAGTTGTTCGGGCACTGGTGGTACGAGGGGCCCGCCTGGCTCGAACGCGTGCTGCGCGCACTGCCCGAGGCCGGCGTGCAGGTGGGCACGTTGGAGCAGGCCCGTGAGCAGGGCTATGTGGGAAAGCCCTTCGACTTGCCCGCCAGCTCATGGGGTTCCGGTAAGGACTGGCATGTCTGGAACGGCGAGAAGGTGACCGACCTGGTGCAACTGAATACCGAGGTCGTCGACACCGCGCTCACCGCAGTCGACAAGGCGCTGAATGAACAGCCCGCGCCGCATACCCGCAATCGGGTCGCCGATCAGATCCTGCGGGAAGCGCTGCTGACCGTGTCAAGTGACTGGCCCTTCATGGTCAGCAAGGATTCGGCCGCCGATTACGCGCGCTATCGGGCACATCTACACGCACACGCCACACGGGAGATTGCTGCGGCGCTGGCCAGCGGACGGCACGACGCTGCGGTCAGGTTGGCGGACGGTTGGAATCGCGCGGACGGACTGTTCGCCGACCTCGATGCCAGGAGGCTTCCGCGATGAACATGGTCTTCGCCCGAGAGGCTCATCTATGAGAATCTTGATGGTCTCCTGGGAGTACCCACCGGTGGTGATCGGCGGGTTGGGCCGGCACGTACATCACCTGTCCACCGAGCTGGCCGCGGCCGGGCACGATGTCGTGGTGCTCACCCGGCGCCCATCCGGCACCGACCCGGCGAGCCACCCGACCACCGACGAGATTTCCGAAGGCGTTCGGGTCGTCGCGGCGGCCGAGGATCCGCACGATTTCGACTTTGGCACCGACATGATGGCCTGGACCCTGGCCATGGGCCACGCGATGGTCCGCGCCGGACTAGCCTTGGGTTTCAAGGGATCTGGCGATTGGCGTCCCGACGTAGTCCATGCCCACGATTGGCTCGTGGCGCATCCTGCGATTGCCCTGGCCGAGCATTTCGATGTGCCGCTGGTATCCACGCTGCACGCCACCGAGGCGGGCCGTCACAGCGGCTGGGTGTCGGGCCGCATCAGCCGTCAGGTCCATTCGGTGGAATGGTGGCTGGCCCGCGAATCGGACTCCCTGATCACCTGCTCGGCATCGATGCTCGATGAGGTGACGCAACTTTTCGGGCCCGAGCTGCCGCAGGTCCACGTCATTCGGAATGGAATCGATGGCACCCGTTGGGTATTTGCACCCCGGGTGACGTCAGAGGGGTCCCCGCCCCTGCTGCTGTTCGTGGGCCGGCTGGAATACGAGAAGGGGATCCACGACGCGATCGCGGCGCTACCCAAGATCCGCCGCGCCCACCCCGGAACCGTGCTGGCGGTCGCCGGCGATGGCACGCAACAGGATTGGCTTCTCGAACAGGCACGCAAGTACAAGGTGATGCGTGCTGTGCAGTTCCTTGGCAACCTGGATCACGAGGGATTGCTGCAATGGCTGCACCGTGCCGACGCCATCGTGCTGCCCAGCCACTACGAGCCGTTCGGAATCGTGGCACTGGAAGCGGCAGCCGCCGGCACTCCCCTGGTGACCTCGACCGTGGGCGGACTCGGCGAGGCCGTCATCGACGGCGAAACCGGATTATCCTTCGCTCCCCGTGATGTCGCGGGTATCGCGGACGCCGTGAAACAGACTCTCGATGATCCCGCGGCAGCCGCGGAGCGCGCCGTCGCGGCGCGCGCACGGCTTACCGCGGACTTCGACTGGGCCACCGTCGCCAACGAAACGGCCCAGGTCTACCTAGCAGCCAAGCGGCGCGAACGAGAGCCCTTGGGGCGCAGCGTCATCGTCGAACGTCCGCTACCGGACCGGTAAAGAGGCCGCACATGACCGCCCACACGCAAGCCAACAACGACATCGATGCGGCGGCCCTGGCGGCAACACTGGTCGAGTCCGACCCGCAGTTCCAGGCGGCCATGCCCGACCCGGATGTCATGGACTCCCTGCTGGTGCCCGGCCTACGGTTGTCGCAGGTGCTGCACTCCCTGATGACCGGCTACTCCGACCGGCCGGTGATGGGATTCCGGTCCCGCGAATCGGTCCTGGACCCTGCGACCGGTCGCACCGTCGACCGTCTGCTGCCTGCCTTCGCGACGATCACCTACGGGCAACTGCTGAGCGACATATCGGCCATCCTGTCCGAGTGGCAGCACGGCGACAATGCCATTGGCGCAGGTGATTTCGTCGCCACCATCGGCTTCTCCAGCCCCGATTACGTCACCATCGACCTGGCCACTCTGATGAATGGTTCGGTGTCGATCCCGTTGCAACACAACGCATCCGTATCTCAGGTGCGGGCAATGCTCGAAGAGACCAGCCCCCGTCTGGTGGCGGCAAGCGCCGACAGCCTGGATCTCGCGGTGGAGGCCGCACTCGGGCTACCCGATCTGCAGCGCGTGGTGGTGTTCGACTACCGTCCCGATACCGACGATCACCGCGAGAAGCTCGCCGCGGCACGGGATCGTCTTCATGCGGCGGGCATGGCGGTCACCGTCGAACCGCTCGCGGAGGTCATCGCGAACGGGCGCCAACTTCCCGCTCCCGCGCTGTACACCGACGGTGATGATCAGGGCACCGCGCTGATCATGTACACCTCGGGCAGTACCGGCGCACCCAAGGGGGCGATGTTCACCGAGTGGACCGTCACCCGATTCTGGTCCTCGGGTGCGGCTCCGAACCGGGACACCCCGATCATCAACGTCAACTTCCTGCCGCTCAACCACCTCGCCGGCCGCGTCGCGCTGCTCACTGCGTTCATACCCGGCGGGACATGCTATTTCGTACCCGAGAGCAATCTGTCCACTCTCTTCGAGGACTGGCAGCTGGTGCGCCCCACCCACATGGGTGTGGTCCCTCGGGTAGTCGACATGCTCTTCCAACACCATCAAACGCGCATGGATGCACTCATCGCCGAGGGGGCCGATGCCCCGTCCGCCGATCGTATAGCCAAAGCCGAACTGCGCCAGGACGTTCTGGGTGGACGCGTGGTCGCGGGCATGCTCGCCACGGCGCCGTTGTCCCCCGAGATGAAGACCTTCCTGGAATCCTCCTTGAATTTCCATCTGCTCGATCTGTACGGCTTGACCGAGGTGGGCGGCGTATTCCGGGACGGCAAGATCTCCCGTCCGCCGGTGCTCGACTACAAGCTTGTCGATGTACCCGAGCTTGGGTACTACACGACCGATAAGCCCCATCCGCGTGGCGAATTACTCGTCAAGAGCGCCACCGCAACGCCGGGGTATTACAAGCGTCCCGAGGTCACCGCCGAGGTGTTCGACGCCGACGGCTACTACCGGACCGGCGACGTCATGGCCGAGATCGCGCCCGATGAGCTGGTGTACGTGGACAGGCGCAATAACGTCATCAAGCTTGCCCAGGGCGAGTTCGTCGCGGTGGCGAACCTGGAGACGGTGTACGCCGGCGCACCCCTGATCCGCCAAATATTCGTCTATGGCAATAGCGAGCGGGCCTATCTGCTGGCCGTCGTCGTGCCCACCGAGGACGCGCTGCGCGCGCACCCTGATCCCATCGACTTGAGGAACGCGATCCGGGAGTCGCTGCGGCACGCCGCTCGCGCCAACCATCTCCATTCGTACGAACTTCCGGCCGATTTCATCATCGAGACCACGCCGTTCACCATCGAGAGTGGAATGCTCGCCGCCGTCGGTAAGCCCATCCGGCCCAGGATGGTCGAACACTACGGGGATCGGCTCGAACAGCTGTATGTCGACCTCGCCGATGCCCGTGTCGAGGAGCTGCGACAGTTGCGCGATACCGCGCAGCAGCGCCCCGTCATCGAAACCGTCACCGAGGCCGCCCAGGCACTGCTGTCCTCGGATGCCGTACGCCCTGAAAACCACTTCATCGACCTCGGCGGAGACTCGCTGTCCGCGTTGACCTTTTCTAACCTGCTGCGAGATCTTTTCGATGTCGAGGTGCCGGTCGGCGTGATCACCGGTCCGGCGGCGGACCTTCAAACCCTCGCGGACTACATCGAGACCGAACGCGAAAGCAACACCGCCACCGCCACCAGTGTTCACGGGCCGGATGCCTCGGTAATCAGCGCCGCCGATCTCACCCTCGACAAGTTCATTGACTCCGAAACTCTAGGTACCGCATCATCACTGACGCCACCCGTTGGTGCGGTGGGCACCGTGCTACTCACCGGCGCCAACGGCTATCTCGGCCGGTTCCTCTGCCTGGAGTGGCTAAAACGGCTGGCACCGTCCGGTGGACAGCTCATCTGCTTGATCCGCGGCGATGGTGACGGCGATGCCCTCGCACGGCTCGAGGCCGCGTACGGCGATACCGATCCGGTCCTGCTCGAAGAGTTCCGGGAACTGGCGCAGAAACACCTGCGGGTGATCGCGGCCGATATCGCCCAGCCCCGACTCGGCCTCGATGACGCGACCTGGGAGCAGCTGGCCCGCGAGGTCGACAAGATCGTTCACCCGGCCGCGCTGGTAAACCACGTCCTGCCCTACAACCAGTTGTTCCAGCCCAATGTCTTTGGTACGGCCGAGATTATCCGTTTGGCATTGACTACCCGGATAAAGCCGGTGACCTACCTATCGACCATGGCAGTCGCCATGGCGGTGCCTGATTTCGCCGAGGACCGCGATATCCGCGCCGTCAGTCCCGAGCGGCCGATAAATGACGGATACGCTAACGGTTACGCCAATAGCAAGTGGGCCGGCGAGGTACTGCTGCGCGAAGCGCACGATCTGTGTGGCCTGCCGGCCAGCGTCTTCCGCTCTGACATGATCCTCACTCACCGGCGATACAGTGGTCAGCTCAACGTCACCGACGCCTTCACCCGCATGCTGCTGAGCCTGGCTCTGACCGGAATCGCACCGCGCAGCTTTTACCAAGGCGACGGCAGCGGCGATCGGCCACGCGCCCACTACGAGGGACTACCAGTCGATTTCGTCGCCGAGGCCATCACCACACTGGGCTTGGCCACCATCGAGGGCTTCCGTTCGTACGACGTCATGAACCCGCATGACGACGGTATTTCGGTGGACACGTTCGTCGACTGGATGATCGAAGACGGGCACTCCATCGACATCATCGACGACTATGACGAATGGCTCTCGCGGTTCGAGACGGCGTTGCGGGGCCTGCCCGATGAACAGCGGCGCAGCTCGGTGCTTCCACTCCTGGACGCCTACCGCGTCCCGGGTAACCCACGCCGCGGTGCCGCGGTACCTAACGATGTATTTCGGAAGGCCGTGCAGGACAACAAGATCGGCCACGACGCAGACATTCCGCAGATCGACCGTGCGCTCATCGCCAAGTACCTCTCGGATCTGCGGGCGCACGGGCTGCTCTCAGCGCAGTAGTGCTCGCCCGCGTTCCCCAGGTTTCTCCGCAGTCACGCTCGAAGGTGCCGTAAGCAAGCCGACGACCATCGAGATGATGTTCCCCCTTGCCTCGGTATCACTGGCCGAGCCCTCACTGACGTGACGTTCGTGATCGGCAAGGAGGGTAAAGGCGACTGACGCCATGGCGGCGAGCCGTTGGTTGCGCAGCGTTTCCGGCAAGTGGCACAGCGCCCGATAGAGCTGTGCGGTAAGTACCCGCGTGGCCGGCCACTGCTCGATCGCGATGTCGCGATCCTTCATGGCGGGGTGGTTCCGGACCCGCTCAAGAAATCGTGCGTAATGAGCGGATCCGTCGCTGTAGGGAACGTCGAACAACGGGCTCATCAGGATCGTCACGAGAGCGACGACGTCGCCCTCCGAAGGTGCCGCGCTTTCGCGCTCGGCAAGCAGCACCAATCTGGCTTGTTCCATGGGCCCTTGCCGGTGGCTGATGATGGCCTTGATCAGGCCATCACGTGATCCAAAGTGATACTGGACTGCCGAATTGTTGCGCTGGCCGGCTGCCGCAGCGACGTCACGGAGAGACACTTCCGGACCGTAGTCAGCGATCAGGCGCTCTCCGGCGAGCAGCAGTTGCGCACGTGCGTCCGGACGATTCACCGACCGATTGTAACTCAGCTGATTCAATAAATTGATACAGTCGACTTGATTATTTAAGCTTATCGACTTAACGTACAGCCGGAGGGCGCCACCACCTCGGCACGAAAGGGAAGGCAGCAGATGACCTCATCGCATGGGCCCATACGCCAAATCGCTTGGGTCACTCGTGATATCGGGGCCACCGAGCGGTTCCTGAGCACGGCGTTCGGAGTGGGTAAATGGACTCGGCTGCCTGGCATCGAGTTCGGACCAGAAACGTGTTCCCTTCGGGGTGGGCCGGCTGAATTCACCGCACATATTTCGTTGTCTTACCTAGCGGACCTGCAGCTCGAGCTGATTGAGCCGGTGAGCGGGCAGAGTATCTACTCGGAATTCCTGGAACGATCCGGACCGGGGCTCCATCACGTGTGTTTCGAACCAGAGGACTTCGGCGCGGCGATAGCCTCGGCGCACGCACAGGACCTCGCGGTACTGCAGCAAGGCGATATGCCCGGTGGGCTCCGTTTTGCCTATATCGACGGACAGTGTGCGGGTGTGCCATACGTCGAACTGGTAGAGGTCGGCCCCGACATGCGTGCCTTCTTCGACTACGTCAAGGAGCAAGCGTCATGAGTCTCTTTGTCCCGGAGCAAATACCAGCACAAGACTTTTCGTGGACTGACCACGTAGATGTCCTTGTTGCCGGATTCGGCATCGCGGGAGGATGTGCCGCGGTTGAGGCGGCACAGCAGGGTGCCCGAGTATTGGTGCTGGAACGCGCCTCTGCTGCCGGCGGCACATCTGCGTTGGCCGGCGGCCATTTCTACCTCGGCGGTGGCACGCCGGTCCAACAGGCCGGCGGTCACGTGGACTCCCCTGACAACATGGCCGCGTATCTCACCTCGGTGTCGAAAGCCGCTGACCCGGAGATGATCCGCGCCTATTGCCAGGGCAGTGTCGAGCATTTCCGATGGCTCGAGTCGCTGGGTTTCGAGTTCGAGCGCAGTTACTACCCGCACAAGGCCGTCATCCAGCCCGGCACAGAGGGACTGATGTACACGGGCAACGAGCTCGTGTGGCCTCATCGCGAGGATGCCCTAGCTGCGCCCCGTGGCCACAAGGTCCCCGTTCCCGGCGAGACCGGTGGGGCGGCAATGGTTATCGACCTCCTCCTCGACCGGGCCATTCAACTAGGCGTGGAAATTCGTTACGAGACAGGCATTTCCGGGCTGGTGGTCGAAGACGGGCACGTTGTCGGAGCCACCTGGAAGCACTTCGGCCAGACCGGTGCAGTCCGGGCAAAATCCGTAGTGCTCGCAACAGGTGGGTTCATCATGAACCAGCAGATGCTCGAACACTATGTGCCCCAGCTGGCTGATCGGGTGTTTGCTTTGGGTAGCAGCTACGACGACGGAGCCGGGATCACGATCGGTCAATCTGCCGGCGCGGCAACCAAGCATATGGATCAAGCCTTCATCACCGCGCCGATATACCCACCCGCAAGACTCGTAACCGGCGTCATAGTGAACAACAACGGAGACCGGTTCGTCGCGGAAGACTCTTATCACGCAAGGACTTCGGCGTTCACACTCGAACAACCCCAAGCTGCCGGTTATCTCATCGTCGATTCCCGGCACGTCGAGTTGCCACCACTTCCTCTGATCCAGTTCATTGACGGCTGGGAAGACATATCCGATATGGAGACCGCGCTCGGGATACCGGCTGGGCGTCTGAATGCCACGCTCGACCGGTACAACAAGAACGCCCTGCGTGGCGAGGATCCAGACTTTCACAAGGCGTCTACCTACGTAGAACCACAGGATCAGGGCCCGTGGGCCGCGTTTGACCTCAGTCTGGGCAAGGCGCTCTACAGCGGATTCACCCTCGGCGGCCTTGCGATCTCCATCAATGGCGAAGTGCTCCGGGAAGACAACAGTGCAATACCCGGACTGTTCGCAGCGGGTGCGTGCGCATCAACCCTGGCTCAAGACGCCAAAGGGTATTCCAGCGGCACCCAGTTGGGCGCCGGTTCGTTCTTCGGTCGCCGGGCAGGGCGTACTGCGGCCGCAGCCATGAGAAAGGTCGCCCAGCCATGAGCCACGATGCGAACGTTCGGACGATAGATGTGGGCCAGCTCCCCACGCGCTATGCGCGCGGTTGGCACTGCCTGGGTGTGGCCGAGTCGTTCCGCGACGGCGAGCCACATGCCATTGACGCCTTCGGCACCAAACTGGTGGTCTTCGCCGACTCTCAGGGCGA
>JBOGDC010000005.1:0-90420 GCA_050701835.1 Mycobacterium sp.
CGGACTTTTAATCCGCAGGTCCCAGGTTCGAGCCCTGGTGGGGGCACCACGGCTGCTGATCCCGGTTGTAATCAACGGGAGCGGGAGCCTTACCGGGCGATCCCCATCCTCATACCGTTCGGCCAATGACGTCGACAGCCGAGGACACCACCGCGGCCGGGACGTCCAAGCCCGGCCCCGCGACGTTCAGGCAGGCGCTCTTCGTCGCCGTGACGGCGGGGCTCGGCTACGGCTTCGACTCGTACGCGGTCAACATCTACGGCTTGGTGCTTCCCGAGATCAAGAAGACGCTGCACATCACCGAAGCCCAAGCCGGATACATCGGATCGATCTTCCTGCTCGGATACACCATCGGCACCATCGGCTTCGGCCTCGCCGCGGACCGGTGGGGGCGCAAAACGACGCTCGGCGTCTCAATCCTGTTGTACGGCATCACGACTGCACTTGCCGGCCTCACCACGAATGTCGCCGCCTTCACCGGGTTGCGGTTCCTGACGGGTGTCGGCGGCGCCGGTGAGCTCGCGGTCGGCGCGCCGTACACCGCCGAGGTGTGGCCTGCCAAGACCCGCGCCATCGGTGTGGGCGGCGTGATCTTCTCGCTCTTCTCGCTGGGCTACGTCTTGGCCGCCGGCGTCGCCCTGGTACTGGTGCCGCGCTTCGGGTGGCAGGCGGCATTCATCGTCGCGATCGTCCCTGCGGCCGTGCTTTTCCTTGCCCGGCAAGGCATCAAGGAATCGCACCGCTACACCGAGACACAAGAGAAGGTTGAGCGCGGTGCCACCAAACCCAGGCTGTGGCATCTGCCCGGAGTGCGGCGGCGCTTGATCGTCGGCTGGCTCGTCTACACCGCCAATGCGGTCGGCTACTGGGGCATGACGCTCTTCCTGACTACCTACATCGTCAAGAAGTTCCACGCCACGTCGATCGACGCGATCCGCTACGCCCTGGTCTTCTTCCTACTGCAGGCCGTATTCGTCTTCATTGGCACCGCGTTGGCCGACTGGCTAGGAAGACGCCCCTCGGCCATCTTGGCCGCCGTCATCGAAATCGTCTCGACCGCACTGGGAGCGACGTCCGACACGCTCCCGGAGTACCTGGTGTTCGGCGCGGTCTCGATCGCGACGCTCGGCTGGCTCTGGGGTGTCGGCGACACCTACGTCGCCGAGCTGTTCCCCACTGTGCTGCGCGGGACTGGGTTCGGTATGGCGGTCGGGGGCGGCCGCGTGGTCTCCATTGCCGCTCCGGCCGTAGTGGGCTGGGCCATAACGCATTACGGACTTCAGACGCCCTATCTGGCACTCAGCGGGCTTTGGGTCTTGACGATAATCGGGTACCTCCTCGGGCCCGAAACCAAGGGCAAGGAGCTCGAAGACCTTGCCGGCGAGGCTTTTACCGAAGACTTGGCCACCCCCGAGCGGGGGTGCCAGCAGCACCTGCCGACACCCCCACCCGCCTAGGGCTATTAGCCGGCGACGGCCTCGGCAGCCTCGGAAATGAGGTCCGCGATGGCAACGGGCTGGGACGCCAGGGAGGCGTGGCTGGAATCCAGCTCGATGGTCTTGCGGGGGTTCATCCGCTGCGCCATCTTTCGTTCGTTGTCCGGGTTGATCATGTGGTCTTGTGTGGATACCTGATACCAGGAGGGCTTGACCTTCCACGCAGGTGCGGTGATGGCATCGCCGAATGTCGATGCCAACGGCGCCTTTTGCGTGACGGCCATGACGAGCGCCGCATCCTCGGACAGATCCTGCGCGAAGCTCTCGCGGAACTTGTCCTGTTTGATCCACAGGTAGCCATCACTGTCGGGGGCCAGGTTGGCTGCCGCCGCGGGTGGGAGCTGCTCAGTCAGCTGACCGGGGCTCTCACCCGCATCGGGGGCGAAGGCTGCCACATAGACCAGGCCGACCACGTTCGGGAGGTCACCCGCCTCGGTGATCACCGCACCGCCGTATGAGTGCCCGACAAGAAGCACTGGCCCATCGATCTGCTCCACCATCTGTCGCGTGCGGGAAGCATCGTCGGCCAGTGACGTCAACGGGTTCTCGACCGCATAGAGCTCCTCGTAGCCCCGATTGTGCAGCTCGACGATCACGTTCGCCCAATGCGCGGCACCTCCCCAGAATCCGTGGACCAGGACGATAGCCGGTTTGCTGGACATATCTGCCTCTCATTCGATGTTGGACGATCTCAACCCCGCCATATCCGCCGTGGGCGGCCCTGTTGACTTATCGGGGCTCTACCAACATATTCGGACAATGGAGCAAGTGGTATGACCAAAAATCCGGAATACTTTGCCGATCGCACAGAACCACACATCTGGTTCTCAGGCTCGCCGGATATCGACGCCTTCTCCAGCATCCTGTCCGCAATCCGGCTGCGGGGCGAAACCGTGATGCGTTGCTCTTCGGAACCACCGTTCGATATCGCTATCTCCGAGAACGATCGTGTGCTCCACATCGCGGAGACTCCCGGGCTCCGGTTGTATATCGACGGGGATCTCGTATGCACCCTCAACGCCGGGGACATGGTGCTCCTCGCGCGCGGCACGGCGCACCGCATCGCCGGATACGAACCCACGTGTGCGCGGGCGACCCCAAGTACCGCCCGTTGGGTCAGCGGCAGGTTCACCGCGGAAAAGACCGCCGCCGACCCGCTCCTGTCGGTGCTGCCGCCGGCCATCGTCGTTCACGCCGCCCAACCCGGCCACGAGTGGCTGTCACTATCTCTTCAGCTCATACTCGCCGAGGTTGTCACGCCCAGCCCAGGCTCGTGGGTGATGCTCTCGCGGATCTTGGACCTGCTGTTCATCCATGCATTGCGGGAATGGTCGACCTCCCATCAGACAGAACCCGGCTGGCTCACCGCGGCGATGGACCCCCGCCTTGCCCCCGTGCTCACTGCAATACACAACAACCTCGAGCACCCGTGGTCGGTCGACGAGCTCGCCCAGCATGCGCGGCAGTCACGCTCGGCCTTCACACAGCGGTTCACCGCTCTGTTGGGACAGCCACCCGCCTCCTACATAGCGGACCGGCGGCTCGACCGTGCGGCACATCTCCTGCGGTTCACCACCGACGCGGTGAGCGATATCGGCCGGTCCGTCGGATACACCTCCGAGGCAGCATTCAGTCGCGCGTTCGGGCGGCGATTCGGCGAGCCTCCGCTGCGCTGGCGGACGCAACAACGCCAATCCCGAAGCACCGAGGCTCCGCAGCCCTAGCGGCTGCCCTTGCGGCTCAGCACGATTCCCGCCACCACGATCGCCCCGCCGATAGGCTCGTTCCAGCCGATCCGCTCACTCAAGATGAGCGCGCCAAGGAGTACTCCGACGACCGGGGTGAGATAGGTGACGGACGACGCGGCGGTGGCGCCCCAGCTGTTGACGATGTCGGTGTTCCAGACGTATGCCAGCCCCGTGCCCAGCACGCCCAATGCCAGCATGCTCAGCACCACCGAAGGCGTCGCAACCATCCGATGGTGGTCCACGATCGCCACCACGGCGGTCAGCAATACCGCCCCCAGACCCACCTGGATCCCGGCGACCGACAGCGCGGGCAGGCGCAGCGGCGTGACGTACTTGCGCATATATACGAAGCCGATCCCGTAGCTGAGAGTCGCTCCCAAACAAGCGAATTGAGCAAGCACCGGGCCCCCGCGACCAATCAACTGCCACGGAGCCAGCACCACACAAACACCCAGGAACCCGAGCGCCAATCCGAGCAGTTGTATCCGGCCGGGCCGCTCGGCGCGCAAGGCGGCGAGTGTCACCAGGGTGGTCATCAGCGGAGTCGCCGCGTTGTAGATGCTCGCCAGCCCGGAATCAATGGTCTGCTCGGCCCAGGGGTACAGCACGAACGGAAGGACGCACAGGGTCAGCGAGACGACGGCGATGTGCCCCCACACCTTGAGCTCGCGCGGCAGCGAGACCCGCAGCAGCACAATGAGCGATACGAGTGTGAGGGCACCAAAATCAAGACGTGCCGCCGCCACCTGCAACGCCGACAACCCGTGCAACCCGATCTTGATGAACAGGAAGCTCGCACCCCACACCAGGGCAAGAGTCGCGAACTGCAGGGGAAGCCACCGGCTGCGGGCCGGGGCGATGGTCGCAATGTCCACCTAGCGATTTCACAGGACCACCGCCCGCGGGCGCTAGCGGTTTTCCGTCACAGCAGCTATACACCAGTGCTGGACCCCGGGCGCACGATCATCAGCACGGTGACCACAGCCCACAGCAGGTTGAAGATCCCAGTGGACATAGCCAGACGCGCGTACACACGCGAATCCAGTGATGCGCCATCTCCCAACTGGGCCAACACCCGCTGCTGCCGCGGCAGCACCACAAACACCAGCACCGCTGCCGCCGCACCGGTGAGCACCAGCGATGCGATCAACCACGGGGTGCGCAGGACACCCATCACGTCGGCCAGTGGCAGACCGAACATGGGCACCGCAATCCCCACCACGGCGTACACCCGGCAGACCCGATGCAATGTACGCAGGCCGCCCAACTCTCCGCCGCTCTCCGGAGAGGCCGCCGCCCGGCGGGCGAAGGCTGGAAACATACTGGCCGCCACAGCGATTGGGCCGACCGCGAGTATCACGGCCAGCACGTGGATCGAGAGCAGTACCTTGGTCACGGGCTGACGGTATCGGTCCCGCCGTCCGACCGAAAGCGTGCCACTGGCCATATTTCGACGACTTTCGGCCGTATCGGGCCGCAATCTTGGGATCATGTGGCAATGGGCCGTCGAATACTGATGTATTTCACCGTGTTCGGGATCGCAATGTGGTTCTTCGGAAACCTCTATGAGGCCATCGTGATAGGGCCGAACATCGCCGGCGACTCCAAGGAGCAGCTGAAGGCCTTCCAACAGTTCACCGAGGTGACCAACCCGGTGTACTACTACGTCCCGCTCACCCTGGTCGCCGCCATCACGCTGATCGTCTGGTTCGTGCGGACCCCCTTCAGGGCCCCCGAGAAGGTCTCATTGCTGTTGGCCTGCGTCGCAGAGATCGCGGCGGTCATCCTGTCCGTCTACGTCATCGTCAAGCTCAATATGACGCTCTTCTTCGGCTCTCTCGGGGAAACTCCCAGGGAGTTGCATGATCTCGCCCTCCAATGGAATGTGCTCAACCTCGTCCGCGTAGTGCTCACCGCCGTGGCCCTACTGTTCGCGCTCCGGGCGTTGCGGCTTGTTTGGCAGTCGTCCGTTCGACACCCGACCGCCGCCGTGTGAGACTTCCTCCTGTCGCGGACGTCTCGACGAGGAGATCTCATGCCCAAAACTATCGTTATCACCGGTGCGAACGCGGGAATCGGCCTGGCTACGGCGCATCGACTGGCCGCCGACGGACATTCCATCGTGATGGCCTGCCGCAACCGGCAGAAGGCCCAGGCGGCACGAGATCAGATCCTGGCCGCGACGCCGGGCGCCGAGCTCGACATCATGTCGCTGGACCTGTCCTCCTTTGAGCACATCCGCCGATTCGCCGGGGAGCTCGCCGCCCAACATCCTGAGGTCGACGCGCTGATCAACAACGCGGGCGCCTCGCCGGTGCGGCAGGCGAAAACCGAGGACGGCTTCGAACTCCAATGGGGCGCCAACTATCTAGGCCCCTTCCTGCTGACTCACCTCGTCCTGCCTCAGCTCCTGGCGGCGCATACCGGCGATTCCCGGATCATCCACCTGGCCTCCGTTGCCCACAATATCGGCAGAATCAACGAAAAGACCTGGCGGGGAAGACGTTTCTATCTAGTGATGCCCCCCTATGCGCAATCGAAGATGGGCAATCTCATGTTCAATTACGCACTGGCGCGCCGTCTCCCGGACGGAGTGAGCACCCACGCGCTGCACCCCGGAGGCGTCGCGTCCGACATCTACCGCGACGTGCCCCAGCCGGTGCGCGGCCTGATCCTCAAGACGATGATTCCGGTCGAACGTCCCGCCACACTCATCGCCGAGATGGCCACCGCGCCCGAGCACAAGGACCACTCCGGCCAATATCTCACCGCGCAGAATCCGAACCCGGTGCGCAGGTACGCGAAAAACCTAGCGGCGCAGGACGACCTTTACGCCAAGAGCTGCGAGCTCGTCGGCATCGAACCGCTGCCGGTGCGCGGCTAGGACGGTTTGGGACTGTAGTGATGGGGGCTGTGACGCAGCTCCACCAGCGGCAGGTAACGGGCAGAGGCCTGCGGCAACGGCGCATCGGCGGGTAGCCGCCCAGTCGCCCGGTCCCAACCGGCACGAGCGCGTGGATGCTTGCGCCACCGGAACGGAACAAGCCTGAAGACCGCGTGGTTTACCCGGCCCAGCCGCTCAAGTTGCCGCTCGTCGCGGTCGGTCCACCTGTACCCCAGGCGTTTTCGCACTGGATCGTCGAACATCCCCACCATTATCCAGGTGGAGAACCGAGTGAAGAATGGAAGCTGCAACCGCCACATCCAGTCCGGCATCAGCGGCAGGAACGGCGGCTTGGGCAGTTGGGCGAAGTCCAGCAGATCGCGTGTTGCCTTGTTGTCCTCCAACACATTCGCACACATGTGTTCCCAGTACACCTGGAATCCTTCCCAGGTTTCCGGCACCGGGCGCATGCTCATCCCGTACATCCGGTACCAGACGATGTGCTCGTCGAAGAGCTGACGCTTCTGCGCCTCGGTGAGGCCCCCGCCAAATCGCTCCACGGACAGCATCAATGACTTGAAGAAGGTGGCGTGCGCCCAATAGAAGACGTCGGGGTCCAGTGCGCTATAGCGACGCCCCTGGCTGTCAACGCCTTTGATGCCGACGTGGTAGCCCCGCACTTCCGCACCGGTAACCGGTGCGCGATCTCCGTCGAACACCACGCCGGTGATGGGGTACAACGATCGTAAGAGCCTTTCCCACCGCTCACGCAAGAAAGTGGAGTGCTCCTCAACGGCCGCACCGAGTTTCGGGTGCATGTTCTGCATCGCTGTCGCGTAGGTACCCATCAGCATCCCGGACCAGTCTGCCGTCAACTTCCAGGTCAGCGAGTCGGGTCCCAGCGGCATGGGCAGCGGGCGGTCCACACCGTGCGTCACCGGGCAGCCCGATATCAACGCGCCCGTCTCCGCGATGTCCGGCAATTCACTGGCCATACGCAATGCTCCGTTACTGAGAAACCTTCGGGTTGTAGTGCTTCGGGCTGCCCCAGGCGTCCAGCGGCGGCAGGTTGCGATCGGGAGTCTGCACCAACGGGGCGTCGGCAGGAATCCTGCCAGTGGCACGGTCCCACCCTGCCCGAGCCCGCGGGTGGCGCCGCTTGCGTTCGGGGACGAACTTGAACAGCAGATTGACACCCTGACCGAACTTGCGGTGCAGCCATTCGTCGCGCGCAGACCACGTGTACCCGAAGCGTTCCCGAACGGCGGGGTGGTAGAGACCGACGGTCAGCCACACGAACAGCGGGGCCACCAATCGGCGTTGGAACCGCCATATCGGCTCGGGTATCCACGGCGCGAACGGGGGCACCGCGAGGGATGAGAGATCAAGCACATCCCGCGCAGCTTTGTTGTCCTCCAACACATTCGCGCACATGCCGTCCCAGTACACCTGGAAGTCCTCCCAGGTCGCCGGTACTGGGCGCATGCTCATCCCGTACATCCGATACCACTGCACATGCTCGTCGAACAGCTGGCGTTTCTCGGCCTCACCGATCCCACCGCTGAGCCAGTCCGCCACGACGATCGTCCCCATGAAGAAGGTGGCGTGCGCCCAGTAGAAGACGTCTGGATTGAGCGCGCTGTATCGCCGCCCTTGGGCATCCACACCCTTGATACCAATGTGGTAGTCGCGCACCTCGGCGCCCGTCCTGGGGGCCCTGTCTCCGTCGAAGACCACGCCGCCAATCGGGTACAGCGAGCGCAGGAGCCGCTGCCAGCGTTCCCGGAAAAATAGCGAATGCTCCTCCACCGCGGCACCCAGCTGAGGATGCATGTTCTGCATGGACCCGGCGTAGGGCCCCTGCAGCACGCCGCGCCAATCGCCGAAGTACTTCCACGTCAGCGACTCCGGCCCCAACGGCACCGGCATCGCCGGACCCGTTCCGTGACTCACCGGGCAACCCGCCACGAAGGCGCCGGGTTCCTGCTCGACAAGCTCGGACATATCGTTGACCATTCGGAACGCTCCGTTGCAGTTCGACGTATAGTGACAATCAAGGTTGTCAACTTTGATATCAGGTTAGGAGACCCGTGGCGAACGGTCAAGCGCAGCGACGTAGCTGGGCGGGAGTCTCACCTGCCGAGCGGGCCGACGCGCGGCGCCGCGAGCTGATGGCGGCCGGCGTGCGTCTGCTGGGGCTCAGCCCCAGACCAGCCGTCACCGTCCGAGCGGTATGCCGGTCCGCGGGCATGACCGAGCGGTACTTCTACGAAAACTTCACCGACCGCGATACCTTCGTCCGGGCCGTTTACGACCACGTGGGCTTTCGGGCGATCGAGGCGCTGAGCGGCGCACGCACCCCGCATGAGGGTGTCGACGCCTTCGTGCGGCTCATGGTCGACGAACCGACCATGGGGCGTGTCCTCCTGATCGCGCCAACCTTCGAATCGACACTGCAAGAGTCCGGTTTTGACTGGCTGCCCAGATTCGTGGCGCTGCTGCAGGGAAAGCTCAGTACCAATCTCACCGATGAGGTGCAGCAACAGCTGGTGGCAACCAGTCTTGTGGGCGCGCTGACGAGCCTATTCAGTGCATATCTGAACGAGGACTTGAACGTGGATCGGCAGCGATTCGTGGACTACTGCGTGCAGATACTGGTGCAGGGCGCCACTGCGACGCCGTCGACGGTTACGTCGACGCGGCCTTCTGCTTCTCATCAGCGGCCTTCTTAGCGGCGGCGACTTCAGCCTTGTAGCAGCGCAAGGTCACATGCACCATCTTGCCGCGGTCGTCCTGCCCCTTCTTGACGGTGAACGCTTCCTGATGCGAGACAAGGCAATTATCGAGCGATACCTGATCGCCGGAACGTCCTGCCACCACCACCGTGTAGCCCTCGCCCTTGAGTGTCGACGAGGCATCGCTATAGAACTGTCCGGTGGTGTCGGTGGGGCCACCCGCGTGGGCCAGAGCGGCCGCCGCCAACGAGAAACCCGTGCCCGCGATGACGACCGTCACCGCCTTGACTACCGACTTCACTGGTTAGACCTCCACCTTGGGTTGTCAGGAAGCATACTGCCGGTGTAGTTGCCTCGCAGGTCGAGCGGGAAACTGCTAATCCGCACGTCGGAGTGCATGCGGAGCGGTGGATGTGTGCCGTGGTATGTCCACTTGTGTGCAACCGCCGTATACAGATATATTGACTGCAACCGCCAGATACAGATAACTCTGGAATAATTCGAGGGATGCGCATGCAGAAGGAATTCACCGACCTCGAGCTCATGCATGAGCTCGAACCTGTGGTCGAAGCGAATGTCAATCGCCATCTCGGTGTCACCAAGGACTGGAGCCCGCACGACTACATCCCGTGGTCGGACGGCAAGAACTACAAGGCGCTCGGTGGCCAGGATTGGGATCCGGAGCAGTCGAAGCTCTCCGAGCTGGCCAAGGTCGCCATGATCACCAACCTGCTCACCGAGGACAACCTGCCCTCGTACCACCGTGAGATCGCCATGAACTTCACCATGGACGGACCGTGGGGCACCTGGGTCAACCGCTGGACCGCCGAGGAAAACCGGCACGGCATCGCCATTCGGGATTACCTGGTGGTCACTCGCGCGGTCGATCCGTTCGAGCTGGAGAAGCTGCGCGTCGAGCAGATGACCCGCGGATTCTCCCCCGGCCAGAACCGGCAGGGCGGGCAACAGGTGTTCGCGCAGTACATGCTCGATTCTGTCGCCTACGTGACATTCCAGGAGCTAGCCACCCGGGTATCGCACCGCAACACCGGCAAGGCCTGCGCCGAGCCCATCGCCGATGAGCTGCTCAAGCGCATCTCCACCGACGAGAACCTGCACATGATCTTCTACCGCAACCTGGTCGAAGCTAGCCTCGAGATCGCCCCGGATCAGGCCATGCGATCCATCCATCGGGTGCTCGACAACTTCAAGATGCCGGGCTACACCATCCCCGGATTCCGCCGGAGCGCCGTCATCATCGCCACCGGCGGCGTCTATGACCCAGAGTCGCATCTGGCCGAGGTCGTGATGCCCGTGCTACGCAAGTGGCGCGTCTTCGAACGCACCGATCTGAGCGGCGAGGGCGAGGCACTCCGCGAGGACATCGCCCGCATCGTGGGCGATCTCAAGAAGACGTCCGCCGACTTCGAGGAGGTCAAGGCCAAGTATCTGGACCGCCAGGCCAAGCGCGCCGAGCGCAACGCCGCCAAGGCCGCCAAGGAAGCCGTCAGCGTCTAATCGAATGACACCGTGACTACATCCTTCGATCTCCCGAAGGCCCGATCTCGCGAGCTGCGGATCGGGTCTTTGGCATTGCCCAGCCCCGTCGTGTTGGCGCCGATGGCCGGCGTCACCAACGTGGCGTTCCGGACGCTGTGCCGCGAACTGGAACTAGCCACCACCGGAACCGTCAGCGGCCTGTATGTCTGCGAGATGGTCACCGCGCGTGCACTTGCCGAACGCAATCCCACGACGCTGCACATGACGAGCTTCTCCCCAGAGGAGTCGCCGCGGTCACTGCAGCTGTATTCGGTCGACCCGGAGACCACTTATCGGGCCGCCAAGATGGTCGTCGACGACAACCTCGCCGACCACATCGACATGAACTTCGGCTGCCCGGTCCCCAAGGTCACCCGAAACGGTGGAGGCGCCGCCCTGCCGTACAAACGGCGCCTCTTCGGTCAGATCGTCGCGGCAGCGGTGCGGGCCACCGAAGGCACCGACATTCCGGTGACCGTCAAGTTCCGCGTCGGTATCGATGACGATCACCACACCCATCTGGATGCCGGCGCCATCGCCGAGACCGAGGGCGCCGCGGCCGTCGCGCTACACGCCCGCACTGCCTCGCAGCGCTACTCGGGCACCGCCGACTGGCGTCAAATCGCCGCGCTCAAGAACCACGTGACGACCATCCCCGTTCTCGGCAACGGCGATATCTTCGACGCCGCAGACGCGGTCACCATGATGGAACAGACGGGATGCGACGGTGTCGTCATCGGCCGCGGATGCCTCGGACGGCCGTGGCTTTTCGCGGAGCTGAGTGCCGTATTCAACGGCCAGACGATTCCTACACCCCCAAATCTCGGTCAGGTAACGGCCATCATGCGACGTCACGCCGTGTTGCTCGTCAATCATTTTGGCGAGGACAAGGCGTTGCGCGATATGCGCAAGCACATCGCCTGGTACCTACACGGGTTCCCGGCAGGCGGAGACATCCGGCGGGCGCTCGCACTTGTCAGCACCCTTGCCGAGCTGGACACCCTGCTCAATCAGCTAGACCCGACCGCTCCCTTCCCGGACGGCGGAAACGGGCCGCGGGGGCGTCAGGGGTCACCAGGGAAGGTGTCGCTGCCAGAAGGCTGGCTCGACGACCCAGAAGATTGCACGGTTCCCTTGGCCGCCGATGTCATGCACTCTGGTGGGTGATGTGGGGTCACATCTAGGTCACTGGGCATGGTGATCTGCGGCAATGCTCAGTAGCATGTGACGACGACCGTGCCCCGGGCACGGCGCTATGTGCTGCCGGTGTGCCGTGTACTTGCAACTGTCCAGACGTTTTGAGCGAGGTTGAACATGGGTGATGGCCCCAACGCCACTCCTGAGCAACCGCGCGCGTATGGCGCGGCCCCGTGGGAACGGCAGAGCGAACCCGTTGGCAGTCATCCTGACATCGAGGTGACGCACGGAGCGTCCAACACACCGTGGACACCGCCTCCGGCGCTGAATCGCTCACTGCCCGATCCCACCGACGACGAGTGGACCCGCCGGTTCGAGATCGAACAAGCGGCGCGCGAAGCCCAGCCCGAGGTGCCGCAGGCGCGGCCTCGACCCTCCCCGAGGCAGGCAGGGCGACCGGCCGGAGCGGCCCCCAAGAGATCGGCTCCTGCTAAAGCACCGCAACCACCGGTGTCGTCGGCACACGAGACCGGCTCGCACTCACTATCGGTGGCCGAGCTGCTGGCCCGCGAGGGCGCCGGCGGCGGCCGCAGGTCACGTCGGCACGCTCGCACCGAGGCCGAGGAACCACAGGAACCCAAAAACGCCGCCCCCCGCCCCGCACCGGCGGAAATCGTCGATGAAAGCCACACCGACGTCATCCCCCAGGTGTACGAAGATGCACCCGACCTCGGTGGCGCCGATGAGTACCCAGACTCGCTGGACTATCCGGACGACACCCCCCTCTATGACAAGGCCGCCGCGCGTCGCGTCCGGGCATCGAATCTGGACGACGCAATCGACACCCGCGCCATCCCCATCCGGGTAGGTAATCCGGAAGCCGTTGCCGCGGAACCGGAACACAAACGCTCGCGGCGACCCATCTATGTCGGGCGGTCCATTGCCGCCATCATCGCGGTGTGCTCGCTAGCCCTCACCGGCGGAGCGTGGCAGTGGAGCAACGTCAAGAACAACCGGCTCAATCGTGTTGAGGCGCTGGACCCGAACTCCCGCGATATTCGCGATCCGAACGGCCAGTACGGCGACGAAAACTTCCTCATCATCGGCGTCGACACCCGCTCGGGTGCCAACAGCGCGATGGGTGCGGGGGATACCGACGACGCCGGCGGCACCCGCTCCGACACCATCATGCTCGTCAACATCCCGGCGAACCGTAAACGCGTCGCGGTCGTGTCCTTCCCGCGTGACCTGGCGATCCAGCCGACGCTCTGCGAGGTTTGGAACGAGGACACCCGGTCCTACGGTCCCGATAAGGCTTATACCGAAACCAAACTCAATTCGGCATTCGCGTTTGGCGGACCCAAGTGTCTGGTCAAGGTCATCCAGAAGATTTCGGGATTGAACATCAACCGCTTCCTCGGGGTGGATTTCGCCGGCTTTTCCAAGATGGTCGACGCACTCGGCGGGGTCGAGGTGTGCGCGCCCACACCGATCGAGGACTACGAGCTCGGCACCGTGCTGCAAAACGCTGGGCGCCAAACGATTGACGGCCACACAGCCCTGCAGTACGTGCGTGCCCGGCAAGTCACCACCGAGTACAACGGCGATTACGGGCGCATCAAGCGACAGCAGCTGTTCCTGTCCTCCCTGCTGCGTTCGATGATCTCGCACAACACCTTCTTCTCATTGAGCAAGCTCAACAACGTGGTGAACACCTTCATCGACGACTCGTATGTCGACAACATCAGAACGAAAGACCTTGTGGACCTTGGACAATCACTCCAAGACGTGAAGGCCGGCCGGATCACCTTCCTGACGGTGCCAACCGATGGCACCGACGCCGAGGGCAACGAGACCCCGCGCCCCACGGACATCCGGAAGATCTTCGACGCCATCATCAACGACGATCCGTTACCCGGCGAGTTGCAGCCCGACGGCACCCGCGTCCCGATGCCCGGCACTACCACGCAGGACACCACATTGGCGTCCAGCGAGCACGGCTCCGCGACTGCACTCGGCGAAACATCAACGGCCACACCGACCCCCGAGAACAGCCCCGCCACACCGACCGAGCAGGTCGATCTGGTCACTACCGAGCCCAGCGAGATCAACGTGCATGTGTCCAACAGCACCGGCCAGACCGGACTTGCGGCGTCTGCGGCCAGTCAGCTGACGCAGTACGGCTTCGGCATCAGCACCACCGACGACTATCCGTCGGTCCTGCCGACCACCACGGTCTTCTTCTCGCCGGGACACGAGCAGCAGGCCGCAACGGTGGCCGCCGCATTCGGTGGCGCCAAGCTCCAGCGGATCAACGGAGCCCAAACCGCGGTGCGCGTGGTGCTCGGCAGCGACTACGCCGCGACTGCGGTCTTGCAGGCCCCACCCGCCGCCGGATCGACCGTGCCGTTGCAGCTTTCGAAGGGCGCGATGGCTCCCGCGGAACTTCCGATGGACCTGACGGTCGTCAACGCCGGCGACGCTACCTGCGGATAGTCGCCTCATCTAGACACAGTGGGCATTTTTGTCCAGGGGATTCGTAGCGGCATTCATTCGCCGTTCACACCAGGGCCATGACTCGCCGCCAGTGGGTCCGTAGGCTTACTCCATGCGTACCGCGTTTCAGGAGCAGCTGTCCTCTTTATCGGCTCAGCTGGGCGAGATGTGTGGGTTGGCCGGCGCCGCGATGGAGCGGGCAACTCGCGCACTGTTGCAGGCAGATCTCGTCCTCGCCGAGCAGGTCATCTCCGACCACGAGCAGATCACCGCGATGAGCGCCGCGGCCGAAGAAAACGCCTTCGCCATCCTAGCCCTGCAGGCCCCGGTGGCCGGCGATCTTCGCGGGGTCGTGAGCAGTATCCAGATCGTCGCTGACGTGGATCGGATGGGCGCGCTGGCCCTGCATGTCGCCAAGATTGCCCGGCGCCGCCATCCGCAGCATGCGCTGCCGGAAGAGGTCAACGGGTACTTCGCCGAAATGGGCCGTGTTGCAGTCGATTTGGGAAACAGCGCACAGGAAGTGTTGCTGACCCACGACCCGGAGAAGGCCGCCCGCATCAATGAGGAAGACGATGCGATGGACGACCTGCATCGGCATCTGTTCAGCGTGCTGATGGATCGCGAATGGAAGCACGGAGTCGCCGCCGCCGTCGACGTGACCCTGCTCGGCAGGTTCTACGAGCGGTTCGCCGACCATGCGGTCGAGGTCGCGCGTCGCGTCATCTTCCAGGTGACCGGGAGCCTTCCTTCGGACGGCCACGACCACCTCACCGCGATCTAGCCTGCTTACGGCACCAGGACGATCTTCCCCCGGGTGTGTTGCCGTTCGAGCAACTCAAAGGCCTGACGCACCTGGGTTAGCGGAAACACCTCCGCCACAGGCACTTCCAGTTTGCCTTCATCTACCAGGTCGGCCAATTCAGCGATGATGGTAGCCGTTGCCCCCTCCTCGTTGCCGACACTCTGCACCCCGAATCGCTCTATCGCGGCGAAATCGATGATGGTGTCGATTCGTTCCAACGCGATACCGAGCTCGGTGAGTGCGAACTCGACGTAGCCACCGCCGAAGAAATCCAGGAAGGCATCGAGCCGCCCACCGGGAGCCGCCGCACGCAGCCGGTCAGCGAGCCCGTCACCGTAGTTCACAGGGATCACGCCATGCCCGGCAAGCCACTCGTTGTTCCCAGCCCCGGCAATACCGATGACTGTGGCGCCTGCCCGCAGGCCCACTGAACCGACCGCCGCATGTGCGGTGCTACCGGCGACGAAGAGGCCGCCCGCCACTTCCCATGACAGACCCGCGGGCTTGGCGACCAGTTGATCGGCTGGTACAGCAACCAGCTCGGCGTGACTGGCCCGGCTGTTGGTGAAGCCGAATACCTCATCACCCACCGCGAACCCGCTAGCTCTCGATCCGATCTCGACGACCACACCCGCCAGATCGCTGCCCTGCCCGGACGGGAAGGTTGCGGGGAACCTGTCGTGCAGCATCCCCGTGCGGATTTTCGCCTCACCGGGATTGATGCCCGCGGCACGGACCTCTACAAGGACCTCAGCATCCCTCGGGACCGGGCGCGGGATATCACGCACTTCCAGGACGTCGATTCCGCCGTACTGGTCGAACTGCACTGCCTTGGTCATGCCGACTAAGATAGTCACACGGCCCGGGGTATCCCCGAACTCAGCCGAAACGGCCGGAGATGTAATCCTCGGTGGCCTTCTGGCTGGGGTTCGAGAAGATCTTCTCGGTGTCGTCGATCTCCACCAGCATGCCGGGCTTACCGGCGGCCTCCAGGTTGAAGAATGCGGTCTGATCGCTCACGCGCGCGGCCTGCTGCATGTTGTGCGTGACGATGACGATGGTGAACTCCTGCTTGAGCTCGGAGATCAGATCCTCGATGGCCAGCGTGGAGATGGGGTCCAGCGCCGAGCACGGCTCATCCATCAGCAGCACATCCGGCTGCACCGCAATGGCCCTGGCGATGCACAGACGCTGCTGCTGACCGCCGGAGAGTCCACCACCCGGGCGGTCTAGACGGTCCTTGACCTCGTTCCAGAGGTTGGCGCCTTGCAACGAGCGCTCGGCGATCTCATCGAGTGTCTTCTTGCTGCGCACGCCCTGTAACCGCAGACCTGCTACCACGTTGTCGCGAATCGACATGGTGGGGAACGGATTTGGACGCTGGAATACCATGCCGATGGTCTTACGCACCGATACCGGGTCTACCCCGACGCCGTAGATGTCGGCGCCGTCGAGCAGCACCGACCCTTCGACACGGGCCCCCGGTGTCACCTCGTGCATCCGGTTGAGGGTGCGCAGCACGGTCGATTTGCCGCAACCGGACGGGCCGATGAAGGCCGTCACGCTACGCGGCGGAACCGATAGCGCCACCTCCTGAACGGCGTGGAACTTGCCGTAGAAGATGTTGACGTCCTTGAGGTCGAGACGCTTGGCCATGATGCCTTCCTAGTTCCTTCTCTAGATCTTTTTTACCGCAAAGAAGCGCGAAATGAGTTTGGCGACCACGTTGAGAACCGCGACCAACAGGATGAGGGTGAGGGCGGCACCCCACAGGCGGGACTCGGCAAGTCCCACCACCGAGCCGCTGCGCTGGTCGAGCATCATGCCCGGCAGCGAGGCCATCTCCCCGCCGAACATGTCGAAGTTAATCAGCTTGCTGTAGCCGACAAGCACCAGCAGCGGCGCGGTTTCGCCCATGACACGAGCCAGCGCCAACATCACACCAGTGACAACACCCGAGAGCGCCGTGGGCAGCACGATGCGTGCAATGGTCTTCCACTTGGGCACCCCCAAGGCTAAGGAGGCCTCGCGCAGATCGTTCGGGACGATCTTGAGCATTTCCTCCGAGGAGCGCACCACCACCGGAATCATCAGCAGCACCAACGCAAGCGACACCGCCAGGCCCGACCGCGGTAGCCCGAGAGTGGCGACCCACAGGGCGTAGATGAACAGAGCAGCGACGATGGACGGCACACCGGTGAGGATGTCGACCATGAAGGTCGTGAGCTTGGCCAGCCGGGAGTTGGCCCCGTACTCGACAAGGTAGATGGCCACGAAGATGCCGATCGGCACCGAGATGATCGCGCAGAACAAGCCCTGCAGCAGGGTGCCGACGATCGCGTGATAGGCGCCGCCGCCCGCGATCCGGTTGGTCATCATGTTCTGCGAGGTGAACCACCAGTCGTAGCTGAGGATGGCGCCCAATCCGCGGTCGAGCACCGTGTACAGCACCCACACCAACGGGATCAGGGCGATCAGGACGGAAGCCGAGACCAGCGCAGTGGCAATGGCATTGGTCGCCTTACGCCTGCCTGAGACCGGATGAAAGGCGGGCTCCTTGACGGGCCTGTCAAGTGTCGCGGTCATGCTCGGCCCTTTCCGCCGACGACGGCACGCGCCGCCGAGTTCACCAGGAATGTCAGCACGAACAGCACCAGCCCGGCGGCGATGTAGGCACCGGCCTCCAGTTCGTTGTTGAATTCCGAGGCGTTGGAAGCGATGTGGGTAGCAAAGGTGCTTCCGCTGTCGAACAGTGACCAGCCGAACGCCACCGAGGTGCCGGAAAGAATCAGCATCAACGCGATGGTCTCACCCAGTGCGCGGCCGAGCCCGAGCATCGAGCCACTGACAAATCCAGACATACCAAACGGAATGATGGTGGTGCGCACCACTTCCCACTTGGTGGCACCCAGGGCGAGCGCGGCCTCGATCTGCCCCTTGGGGGTCTGGATGAAGACCTCGCGGGTGACCGCAGCGATGATCGGCAGGATCATCACTGCCAACACGATGCCGCCGGTGAAGAGGTTGCCGCCGCCCCCGATATTGACGGGGCTATCGGCGAAGAGTGGAATGAACCCGAGGTTCCCGTTGAGCCACAAGGCAATCGGCGCGATAGCCGGTGCCAGCACGTAGATACCCCATAGGCCGTAGACGATGGACGGCACCGCGGCGAGCAGGTCGATGACGTAGGCCAGCGGTCCACGGACGCGTGCGGGCGCGTATTCGGTGAGATAGATCGCGATGCCGAGTGCCACCGGCATCGCGAGCAGCAGCGCAAAGACCGAGACGAAGACGGTGACCTGGAACAGGTCGAGAACACCGAACTGCATGTGCGCCGTGTTGTCGGTGCGCCACGGGCCGTTGTAGAGGAAGAAGTTCTCGTCGTCGTTGTTCAGCGCCGGAACGGCGCGCAGGATCAGGAATACCGCCACCAGGCCGATCAGCGCGACGACGAATACGCCCGACCCTGTCGCGAGTCCAGAGAAGACACGGTCACCCGGGCGAGTAATTGTCTTCGCGGCCGTAGCGGGTTGCTGATGATCGTCGTCATCGCTCATGGGTTGTGGCATCTCCTCCAAGACCGGTCGGTCATGATCGGCCGGACGGGCTACCCCTGCGGGATCAATCCCGCTGGTCTGGCTGCTCATTGGACTCGCTGTCTATCTGTGGTTGATGGTACGTCCCCACCCGGGTTGCCAAGGCTTCCCGGGTGGGGACCCGAAACCGCCTGCTAGGAGAGAGCCTTGATGGCCGTCTCGAGGCGGGACTTGAACTGCGTGGGCAGCGGGGCGTAGCCGACATCGGCTAGACCCTTCTGTCCCTGGTTCACCGCGACCGTCAGGAACGACTTCACCGCGGCGGCGACGTCGGCGTCCTTGTATCCCTTGGAACACACGATCTCGTAGGTGGCCAGCACGATCGGGTAGGCACCGGCGGTCTTAGTCCCGTAGATCGAGGCCAGGTCCAGCTTGAGGTCGTTACCCTCACCGGCGAACTTGGCGGTCTCCACCGAGGCGGCGGCGGTCTCCGGGGTCAGCGCGACCGCGCCGGCACCGCTGTCGATCTGGGCGTACGGCATCTTGAGGTCATCGGCGTAGCCCTTCTCCACGTAGGTGATGGCGCCGGGCAGAGCCTTGACCTTCTCGGCCACACCCGAGGACTTCTCGGCGCTCTCACCCGCGCCGCCTTCCCAGGTGCCGCTGCTGCCCTTGGTCCAGCTCTCGGGCGCGGCAGTGGTGAGGTACTTGCCGAAGTTCTCGCTGGTGCCGGACTTGTCTTTGCGGTACACCGGGGTGACCTTGGTGTCCGGCAGCGTGACGCCCGGGTTGAGCGCGGCGATGGCCGGGTCATTCCAGGTGGTGATGGCACCGGTGAAGATCTTGGCGGCGGTGTCGGCGTTCAGGGTGAGCTTGTCAGCACCGGGAACGTTGTACGCCAAGGCGATTGGCCCAAAGACAACCGGCAGGTTCCACGCCTCGTTGCCGCCGCAGCGCACCTTGGCCTTGCCCGCCTCTTCCTCGGACAGCGCCGAGTCAGAACCACCGATGTCGACCTGTGCGGCGATGAAGTTGTCGCGGCCCTTGCCCGAACCGGTCGGGTTGTAGTTGATCGACTTTCCTGAGCAGGCGGTCGAGTACTCATTGGCGAAGATGTCGAAGGCGTTCTTCTGAGCCGACGAGCCCTCGGCGCTCAGCTTTGTCTTGCCTGCGCAGTCGCCCGATGCGGAAGCGGAACCGGAGGCACTGGCGGAGGAACCTCCGGTGGTGTTGTCGCTACCGCAGGCGGCAAGGCCGGCGGTCAGAGCGACTGCGGCGGCTGCCGCGAAGATCGTGGTGCCGGTGTTTTTCAGGTTCACGGCCTTGAGATTCACGGCTCTCGCTTTCTCGCATGAGTGATGGAAGAACGGGTGATGTGGAGTGATCTACATACGCGCACCCCGGAAACTAAAGGCAGACGATGGACGGGTACCCGCCCGCAGGTGAACGGAGCGTGAACTCACAGACTTGACAGGCGGGCCGTTATCGCAGGTAAACGCCCGTGTCAGGGCCGACCGTAGGCAGCGTCGGTCAGGAACACCTGGAATCCCAGACGCTCGTAGGTCCGCAGGGCCGCGCCGTTGTCCGCCTCGACGTACAGCACTACGGTGTCCAGGCCGGCATCCGCCAGATGATGCAGTCCCACCAACGTCAGCAGATGACCTAAACCGCGGCCCTGCGCGGCAGGGTCCACCCCGACCACATACACCTCGCCGACTCCCGGCTTGTCCAAATGCCTTTTGGTCCAATGGAATCCGAGAAGTTCACCACTACGCGCGTCGTGTGCGAGGAACAATCCGCGCGGATCAAACCACGGTTCGCCGAACCGCTCGTCAAGGTCGTCCTGCGTCCAGCCTCCTTGCTCCGGATGCCAGGAGAACGCGGCATTGTTGACTCGTAACAGCTCCGAATCATCTTGCTGCCCAACGTAGTGCCTCAAAGTGACGCCAGAGGTCTCCACTGCCGGAGGCAGATCGGTAAGGGGGCGGCGCATCTGATGCAGTCGCCGCAGCGCAACCAGGCCCAGCTTGGCGGCCAGCGCCCTGGCCGCCGGCAGGTCTCCATGAGCCCAGACGCGGGTGCCTTCACCGCCCGCGACAAGGGCCTGCTGAACCATTTCCGACCCGATTCCACGCCGCCGAGCCGCGGGCGCGACCACCAGTTCGGCCATCGCCGTGGCGCTCTCGTCAACGTCCCCGCCGACGCCATTCTCGTCGGGCAGAACCAGGTCGAGATAGGCCGCCACCTGGTCGCCGTCTTCGGCGACCAGGTGGCGGGTCCGGGTTCCGCTCAGCCCCCGCAGCACCTGCTCCCCCACCGGGGCGATGCCGTCGGCACGCGTGGCTTCAACGATCAACTCACGTATCTGTAGTTGACGCTGATCATCGAGAAGAAGGACCCATTCGGTCATGCCGCCACGCTAGTCGCGGAATCTAACCTGCGTTGATGGCCCCTGGTTCGATGCCGAGGTCCTCATCGGTGGTGTCGTCGTCCACGTCATCCGCGACTACAGGGCTTTGGGGGCCTTCGGGCTCGCCCTTCGCGCGGGGCGGCCGCACCGCCTTATAGCCAACATTGCGCACTGTGCCGATGAGCGATTCGTACTCGCCACCGAGCTTTGCGCGCAGCCGTCGCACATGGACGTCCACCGTGCGGGTGCCGCCGAAGAAGTCGTATCCCCACACCTCTTGAAGCAACTGAGCTCTCGTGAATACCCGGCCGGCATGCTGCGCCAGGTATTTGAGCAGCTCGAACTCCTTGTAGGTGAGGTCGAGCGGGCGGCCGCGCAACCGCGCCGTGTAGGTACCTTCGTCGATAACCAGCTCGCCGAGGATCACCTTGCTGGCGTTCTCCACGTTGACGGCCCCCGCGCGACGGCCCACCAACAGGCGCAACCGTGCGTCGATCTCGGCGGGGCCCGTTCCGGGTAGCAGGATGTCGTCCAGACCCCAGTCGACGTTGACCGCCACCAGGCTGCCCTCATTGACCACCGCGACTACCGGGACCGAGGATCCGGCCGCACCCAGAAGCCGACATAGTCCACGCGCGGAGGCCAGATCGGTCCGCGCATCGACGATCGCTACATCGGCAGAGCCCGCCTCTAACAGCGAGGACACCTCGCTGGGCACCGGTCGCACGGTATGGGCGAGCAACGCCAGGGACGGCAGCACCGCGTCCGGGTTTGGGTCAGCGGTCAACAGCAACAGGTCCAACGAGCCCTCCAACACCCGGGTGCTTCGGTCGCCAGGTGCTCCATAATGTACCGCGCCACCTGCTGGTGAGCCCGGCCGAGAACGACCGACGCGCGGTGGTACGCCAGAATGTGCAGATGCGCAAGCCCCTGATCGCCACTATTGCCACGGTCTGTGCACTGGCGATATTGGCCACGGCCACCGATTTCGGGTTTGCGATCTATGCCGAATATCGGCTGTCCCGGACCCTGCGTGCCGAGGCGAACCTGACCTCAGATCCGTCGGTGGCCATTCTGGTATTTCCGTTCATTCCGCAGGCAGCCGCACACCGTTACCGGGAAATCGAGATCAAAGCGCACGGTGTGGACCACGCCGAAACAGGGAAGGCAACCCTGGAAGGCACCCTGCACGGCATCGACGTGTCCAAGTCCTCGTGGGTGATCCGCCCTGACTCGCCGTTGCGGGTGGACCGGGTGGAAAGCCGGATCATCATCGACTCCAATCACTTGGGCCGATTCATGGGAATCAACGACCTTGCCGTCGAACCTCCGCCGAAGGAGCAAAACGACGCCACCGGCGGCACCACCGAGTCCGGCATATCGGGCGGGACCGGTCTGCTGTTCACCGGAACCCCGAAGACGGGAGATTTCGATCACAAGGTGACGGTGTCCGTCGACGTAGCCGTCGGAGGGCCGGGCAAGACCGACCTCGAACTCGTGGCCACATCGGTGGTGACGGGACCGGGTACGGCCGATCGCGATGTGCCCGAGAACCAGCAGGCCGGCGTGTTCGCCGCGTTCACCAAGGTCATCCCGCGACAGAAGCTTCCATTCGCCATCGAACCGACAAGGGTCGGCGCACGTGGATCAGATGTGATCATCGAAGGTATCGCCAAGGGAGTAACGATCTCCCTGGACGCGTTCAAACAGTCATGAGTCCGGATTTAGCCACGGTCGTGGTCGCCATAGCGGTCGCGCTACTGGCGTCAAGCCTTATCGCGGTGGCCATCAAGAGCCGGTCGGGAAAGCTGCGTGCCGACGAAGCCGGTGTCCAGGCGCCGGCCGGTATCGCACTATCTGCGACCGGACCCACGATCGTGCATTTCAGCGCGGTGTGGTGCGGACCGTGTGCCTCGGTACGCCGCGTGGTCGACCAGGTCGTCGCGAGTGCCCCCGAGGTGGGCCATGTCGAGGTCGATATCGACGCAAACCCGGACGCTGCCCGGGAACTATCGGTGCTCTCGCTGCCGACGACGTTCATCTTCGATGCAGCCGGACGGCAGGCCTATCGAGTCTCTGGGGTGCCCAAGGCCGCCGACCTGCGCACTGCGCTGCAGGGCTTAACCCAGCCGGGGTAAACTCGTCGCCGTGCAAGCCCGCCTTGAGCCGATGCTCACCAAACGACGCGCCGTCGATCTGTGCCGCGTCGCGGGCTGCTGCTGTTGTTGCTGCTGACCGCGGCCACCTTCGAGTGTGCCGTACAGGTGTAGCCATGTCCGCCACCCCTAGGAGCACAACAACCCATGACCACTGCCAACAATCAAACGCAGGTTGACGTCCGCGGCCCCCGCTTCGTCGCCTGGGTCACCACCACCGTTCTCATCGTCACCCTGGCGGTGTCCGCAGTGTCGCCGGCGGCGGCCGCGGTAATCCTGGGGGTGCAGGCGGTGGTGTTCGCCATCGGCGCGCTGCTGGGACCGCATCGCGCGCCCTACGGAACCTTCTTCCGAACAGTGATTCAGCCGCGGCTGAGCCCGGTGACGGAGCGCGAGCCCATTCCGCCGCTGCAGTTCGCGCAGCTATTGGGGTTCACATTCGCGTCGGTCGGCGCCATCGGATTCGCCACCGGCGTCACACTGCTCGGCGTGATCGCGACCGCCTTCGCGCTCGGTGCCGCCTTCCTGAACGCCGCCTTCGGCATCTGCCTGGGCTGCCAGCTGTACCCCCTCATCACCCGTTTTCGCCGCACACAACCGTCGGCCCAGTAATCCCCGAAAGGAAACCCTGCATGGCACGCTCTGACGTACTGGTCTCCGCCCAATGGGCGCAAGACAACCTTTCCACCCCCAATACGGTCTTCGTGGAGGTGGACGAGGACACCAGCGCGTACGACGTCGGCCACATCGAGGGCGCCGTCAAACTGGACTGGAAGACCGATCTGCAGGATGCGGTCAAGCGTGACTTCGTCGACCAGCAGCAGTTCTCGAAGCTGCTGTCCGACAAGGGCATCGGCAACGATGACACCGTGGTCCTGTACGGCGGCAACAACAACTGGTTCGCCGCGTACGCCTACTGGTACTTCAAGCTCTACGGGCACCAGGACGTGAAGCTGCTTGACGGTGGCCGCAAGAAGTGGGAGCTGGATGGCCGTTCGCTGTCCACCGATACCGTTGCCCGGCCGGCGACTTCGTATCAGGCCGCTGCGCCCGACCACACCATCCGCGCCTTCCGCGACGAGGTGATCGACGCGATCGGTGCCAAGAACCTGGTGGACGTACGCTCCCCCGACGAGTTCTCCGGCAAGATCCTGGCGCCCGCGCACCTACCGCAGGAGCAGAGCCAGCGTCCCGGCCACGTGCCGAGTGCCATCAACGTGCCGTGGAGCAAGGCCGCCCAAGAGGACGGTACCTTCAAATCGGATGACGAGCTCACCAAGCTCTACGCCGATGCGGGGCTGGATGGCGAGAAGGAAACCATCGCGTACTGCCGCATCGGTGAGCGTTCCTCGCACACCTGGTTCGTGTTGCAGGAGCTCCTGGGACACCAGAACGTCAAGAACTACGACGGCAGTTGGACCGAATACGGCTCCCTGGTGGGGGCCCCGATCGAGTTGGGAAGCTAGCTATGTGCAGTGCACCGAAGCAGGGCCTGGCCATTCCGGCAGGCGTTGACGTAGAGAAGGAAACCGTGATCACCGGCCGTGTGGTTGACGGTAACGGCCAGACGGTGGGCGGCGCGTTTGTGCGCCTGCTGGATTCCTCGGACGAGTTCACCGCCGAGGTGGTGGCGTCTGCGACCGGCGACTTCCGGTTCTTCGCCGCGCCGGGCGACTGGACACTGCGGGCGTTGTCCTCGGCCGGGAACGGCACCGCGACGGTGAGCCCGACCGGCGCCGGCATCCACGAGGTCGACATCAAGATCGAGGCCTAGCCTCTTTTTTTCTTGCCGAGAAGGCACTCAGGTACGGATTCTCAACGATTCCCGTACTTGAGTGCCTTCTCGTCGTTTTGGACTCAGTACGCCCAGCTGCCTGAGGGCTGCACGACGAACCCGTGCTCCCCGTAATGCCGATCCGGCGGGTCCGGGGTGTCCTTAGGCCACGAATCGGGTTTCTTGGCCCGGCAGGCCAGTGACTCGTCGGTAAGCACGGCGCATACGACGCCATTGCCCGGCGCGATCTTCGAGCCAGCGGCCACCACGGGGTAGGGGTGGCCGTCGTCTGACTCGTTGTCCGAATACCGGAACTGGCCCTCGCTCCTCAGCGACACACCCACCGAGTTCATTGGGGACCGGGTACCGACTATCGGACCACTACAGGACACCCCGAGGTCGGCGATCATGCTGTCCTGGCATTTGAGGCCGCCCGGGGTGCTGAACACCCAACCGGACATGCTCGGGTGCGCACCAATCACCTGATACTCGTCGAGATCCACGGCAGGGTACGAGTCGATATCAGGGAACCTGGGTGGCTGCGCATTCGCTGCGGGAGCAGCGACGAGCCCCGCAGACACCGCGATCGAAGCGAAAAACGCTGCTGCCAATCGCCCCGGCAAGACCATCACACCCCTCCATCGTGGTAGCTGGGGCCGACGTTACCCGGCGAGTTGTGGGTCACACTGTTATCCCAGGTAGGCTCTCTCCCCGTGGTGCTCTTCTTCGAGATCATGTTGGTAGCCGCGGTGCTTGTCATCACCTGGTTCGCGCTGTACGCGCTGTACCGGCTGATCACCGACGAGTCGTGACGGAACCCGATCCGACCGCCGCCGAGCCGCGGCCTTCGGTGGGTCGAAACATCCCCACCTATCAGGACCTCCCGGTGCCTGCCGATACGGCGAATCTGCGTGAGGGCCCGGGTCTCCATGACGCAATGCTTGCGCTGCTGCCCCTCGTCGGGGTGTGGCGCGGCGAGGGCGAGGGCAGGGATGCCGACGGTGACTACCGATTCAGTCAGCAGATCGTCGTCGCTCATGACGGCAGCGACTATCTGACCTGGGATTCCCGGTCGTGGCGGTTGGGTGCCGAGGGACAATTCGACCGGCTGGCCTTGCGGGAGAGCGGATTCTGGCGGTTCGCGCCCGATCCCGACGATCCCGACGAGAAGCAGGCCATCGAGCTGGTGCTGGCGCATGCCGCCGGTTTCGTCGAGCTGTTCTATGGACAGCCGCGCAATGCCTCGTCCTGGGAATTGGTGACCGACGCGTTGGCCCGCAGCAAGTCCGGGGCGTTGATCGGCGGGGCTAAGCGCCTGTACGGCATCGTCGACGGCGGCGACCTGGCCTATGTCGAGGAGCGGGTGGGGGCTGACGGCGGCCTGGAGCCGCATCTATCGGCGCGGTTATCTCGGTTCGTCGGCTAGCTGCCCCTAGATCTGCCGCCCCTATATATGGGGCGGCCCCCGAACCGTTCGGCTCGATCGGACTCATCGAGGGTTCGGGGGCCGGGTGGCTGCCGGGGATTTACTCGCGGCAGCGCATGGCTGCAGCTAGCGGGCAGCCACCTCACATGTCCAATATGCAATCAAAGTGTCGGACCACCTCCTTCCTCGTGTACCGACGACGGTACGACGCAAGAAGCTGCGCGACAACCGATTTATTCTCCGGCGTTCAGAACTAATGGGCGATGGCCTTGTCGACCAGCTCAGGCAAGTGCGCTGCCAGCGGCCCCGCGGGACGCGTCACACCGTCGAGCGTATGTATCCGGGCCGCGAGGGTAATACTCGCCAGCATCCAAATATCTTGGGCGGCAACCAGGTCAGCGGGAGTCACGGCCTCGTACCGGCATTCAATGCCATCCGCTGCGGCCACCTCGAACAAGGCGCGCTGTGTGGTTCCGTGCAAGATGCCGTGTTCCGGGTATGGGGTGATCAAGGCGTCGCCGCTGTTCACGATGACCGTGGAGCGCGGCCCCTCGAGCACGAACCCGTCCGAGCTGACGAAGATGACGTCTTGGGCCCCTTCACGTTCGGCATATCTCAGGGCGGACATGTTGATCGCATAGGACAGCGTCTTGGCCCCCGATAGCAGCCACGGCAGCGGCTGGGGAGGTTGTGCGGGCAGCCCACGGTCCAACGTGATCACCGAAATGCCGTCGCGCCGCGCCAGCAGCGATCGCTCCGGAACCGGCGCAATCGTCAGATACGCCGTTGCGTCCCCACCGCTTTCGCGTCCACGGGTGTACACGAGGCGCAGCATCGCATCGTCGCTCGATACCGAGTTCCATTGCTTCACACCGACCTCGACGGCCGCGCGCCACGCCGGACTATCGGGCTCGGACAAATCCATCGACGCGGCCGAGACGGCCATGCGTTCCAGATGTGCGTCCAACTTGCAGACGGCGCCGCCGCGCACCAGTAGCGTCTCGAAGGCCCCGTCGCCGCGAACGGCGGCAAGCTCGTCGGCGTGCAAGAGCGGCACCGCCGGGTCATGGAGTTCGCCATCGAGTGTGACCAGTACCGCTACCGCCATGGGCATTGAGATTAGCGGTCGTAGAGTTGAAGATGTGATGAGCCGCTTGCGTGAAGAACAATAGGCACCGATGACAGCCGTCTATGTACCCGAAGGTGAACTCGACGCCGGTGCGATCTGGCATTACGGCGACCCTCTCGGTGAGCAACGCGCCGCCCTGACCGGTGCCGTACTGATCGACCGATCGACACGCCCCGTCATCACCCTGTCCGGTCCCGAACGGCTGAGCTGGCTGCACACCATCTCCAGTCAGGACGTCGCGAATCTGCAGGACGGCGCAACACGGGAGAATCTGAGCCTCGACGGACAGGGGCGCGTCGAAGACCACTGGGTGCAAACCGATCTGGACGGCATCACGTACCTGGATACCGAGCCGTGGCGGGGCCAGGCGTTGAAGGATTTTCTCGCCAAGATGGTGTTCTGGGCGAAGGTAGAGGTCGCCGAGTCCGATCTAAAGGTCCTCACCCTGATCGGCCCGGACACTGGCGAGCTGGCCGGAAAGCTGGGCATTGCCGGACTCCCCGAACAGGGCCGCGCGGTGGCGCTACCGGGCGGCGGCCTCATCAGACGCATGCCGTGGCCACTGCCCGAGGCGACGTTCGATCTCCTGGTTCCCTCCGCGCAGGGCCTCGCCGAGCGTCTGGGCGTACGCCCGGCGGGTCTGTGGGCCTTCGAGGCGCTCAGGGTGGCCGCCACGCGCCCACGGCTCAACCTGGACACCGATGAGCGGACCATCCCGCATGAAGTGGCCTGGATCGCCGTCCACGACGATCCCCGAGCCGTGCATCTGGCCAAGGGCTGCTACCGCGGGCAGGAGACCGTGGCCCGGGTGCACAATTTGGGCAAGCCGCCGCGAGTGCTGGTGTTGCTACATCTGGACGGCTCCGTGGATCGGCCTTCCACCGGAGACGAGGTGACCGCGGGCGGCCGGGTTGTCGGTCGGGTGGGCTCGGTGGTCGACCATGTCGACCTGGGCCCCATCGCCCTGGCACTGGTCAAACGCTCGGTTGTCGAGGCACTCGCGAAGGGCAATCCGGCACCCCTGACGGCTGGTCCGTCACCCGCCGCCGTCGACCTCGAATTACTGCCCGAGCTGGACGGCGAACAGCGCGGGCGCGAGGCCGTCAACCGGCTCCGCCAAGGGTAGGGCCACCTGGCTAGTTAGGGCGTGCAGCAGTCGCCGGATCGGCACGCTAAACTATCGTCAGGATCGATAAAAACACTCCACCGGAGCCGCCCTAATATTGGGCCGCTCCGCTATTGCGCGAGGGGGTTCCCCCATGGGCCGCGGCCGGGCAAAGGCAAAGCAGACCAAGGTTGCTCGCGAGCTGAAATACAGCTCCCCAAACACGGATCTTGAGCAGCTCCGCCGTGAACTCTCCGGCGGTGAACTCTCCGGCGGTCCGTCATCTCAGCCGGATGAGGACCGCACCGGCGAGCGCTGGACGGAAGACGAGGACGCCTGGCGCCGCTAGGCGGCCAGGCCACAACGTCTCCTCTTAGAACCTCGGGTGCTGACCTACCAGCAGGGCACTTTCGCAGCCCGCATCCTTGCCTGACTTCTTCTTGATAGTGCCAAGGGTCCAGCAGTCGATATGCCGTGCGGTCAGGACCGCGAGCGCCCTGTCTACGTCTTCGGGTGCGACGACGGCGACCATGCCGACACCCATGTTGAAGGTCTTCTCCATCTCGGCGCGCTCGATGCGTCCGCGTTGGGCGATCATCGCGAAGATGGGGCCGGGGGTCCAGCTGCCACGGTCGAGTTCGGCGACCAGTCCGTCGGGGATGACGCGGGCCAGGTTGCCCGCGAGCCCGCCACCAGTGACATGGCAGAAGGTCCGGACCTCGGTCTCCGCGGCCAGTGCCAGGCAGTCCTTGGCATAGATGCGCGTCGGTTCCAGAAGTTCCTCGCCGAGCGTCCGCCCAAACTCTTCAACCTGCCCGAAGAGGTCCATCCTGTCGATTTCCAGCAGCACGTGCCGGGCCAGCGAGTACCCGTTGGAATGCAGGCCCGAGGACCTCATGGCGATGACGACATCGCCCGGGCGCACCCGGTCCGGCCCCAGCACCCGGTCAGCTTCGACGACGCCGACACCGGTGGCCGATAGGTCAAAGTCATCGGGTGCCATCAGGCCCGGATGTTCGGCGGTCTCGCCACCCAGCAGTGCGCAGCCGGCGATGGCGCAGCCCTCGGCGATGCCGGCGACCAGCTCGCTGACGCGTTCGGGCACCACCTTGCCGACGGCGATGTAGTCCTGCAAGAAAAGCGGTTCGGCACCGCAGACGACGAGGTCGTCGACGACCATGGCTACGAGGTCGAGGCCGACGGTGTCACGTTTGTCCATCGCCTGTGCAACGGCGATCTTGGTGCCGACGCCGTCGGTGGAGGCAGCCAGCACCGGTTCGCGGTACCCGCCCTTGAGGGCGAACAGACCGGCGAAACCGCCGATTCCGCCCAGCACCTCGGGCCGGTGTGTCTTGGCGACAGATGTCTTGAATAACTCGACGGCCCTGTCGCCGGCTTCGATATCCACCCCGGCCGCGGCGTACGAATTACTGGGTTTGTCGGATCGTTCGCTCATATCGGGCCTTACGGTACCCGTCTGCCGCTGCGACCGTGCGCGGCCCGAGAGGGTCGGGACTATTTGAACCGGCCCGCGAATCCGCGCAGCGGCAGGTCGGCTGAGGTGATGATTCCCGGCGGCGCGTCGATGACGCTACGGATGGCGTTGAGCGCGGGCAAACCGGTGACGGTCATCCCGACGGATGCGAACGCGGCGGGATCGGAGAAGTCCGTGCCGGGTTTGGGAATGACCATGTGCTTGCTGTAGATACAGGGGTCGCCTTGGATCTTGGTGATGTAGCAGCCCTTGATATTCCAGTGCGGCTGCGTCTTCGGAGTCATCTGCCATTCGACGTGCACCTCGACCTTCGGCACCCCATCGACCATGCCTTGGTACTTGATGTAGTTGGCGCCCAGCGATCCCTTGGGCAGCCGGTACCAGCCCAGGTCGATGTCCTCTGTGCAGGCACCGAGCTCGTAGGAGAAGATGACATCGTCGAGTACGAGGCCGAAACAGTCAGCCATCAAATACACACCGTCGGCGAAGACGCGGGTGCCCTTCTCCAGTAGTTCCGGGATGTCTGGATCGTCTATGGGACGCCCGTACCCGACCATCTCCCAGGAGTCCACCGAGTGGTGGCAGGACACGTCCACCGATTCGATGACGGTCACGTTCTCGATCTCGGCGACATCGCAGGAGTGGATGACGCCCAGGATCTGCGTCAACCCCGGGTTCATACCGGTCCCGTAGAACGTGGATCCGCCACGTTCACACGCTTCCTGGAGCACCTCGGTGGTCGCACGACCCGAGGGGTGCGGATGGTTCTGGTCGCGGTGGTGCCCGGTGATCCAGTCCGCGGTGGTGACGATGTCGATGCCCGCCTCGAGCACTTTCACATACAGGTCCTCGTCTGGGAACACACCGTGGAAGGTCAGTACGTCGGGTTTGGCGGCGATGATCGCGTCGACGTCGCCGGTGGCGATGATGCCGTTGGGTTCGAGCCCGACGAGTTCACCGGCGTCTCGACCGACTTTTTCCGTTGAGTAGCAATGCAATCCGGCCAGCTCTAGATCGGGATGCGCAGCGATGCGCTTGATCATCTCGGTGCCCACGTTGCCCGTGGCGACCTGAAATACCCTGATTGCGCTCATGTTCCGACCTCTTCCGGATAGAACTGGGTTGCCCATTTCCGTATGGCGATAAAACCTTCATATTCGGCACGCACCAGGGCGGGCGGATCCGAGTAACGCTGATGCGACCAAATGTGGATATCGGCGAGAAACTGGTCGATGATGGCCTGCGAGAATGCCTTTCCGTGCTGCGGCAGTTCCCTGGACGCGTCGGAATCGTCCCCGGGCCGCCTTCTGATGAAGACGGTGAACCTGACGTCGCAGGTCTCGTCATCCACCGGGGTTACCGCGGAGACGGTGCGGTTGTCGATCATCCCCCAGCTCTTGGTGACCGCGACACCCAAGCCGCCGTTAATGGCCTGCACCCCGCTTTTCATGTCCTCGGCGGACATGCCCGGTATCTCGTCGAAGGCGATGGTGAAGTCCACATATGAGATGGGCCTCTCGAACTCCTGCCGGGTGAACTTCGGGATAAACGGTGTCTTATGCACGTATTTGAAATGCGCGAAGTCGACCCCGTTTTCGAGAACATATTGCGGATGTAGTTGCAGGCGTTCGCGATACAGGGTGCTGAGCGGATATCCCGGGTAGTAGTCCTGGGCGCCGCTGCCGTCCCCGAATCCGGTGAACACGTCCGGGACGTCGAAGTACGGCTCACGCCCATCGAGGTCATGCCAGATGTACACCGCCTCGTTGCGTTCGATTACCGGGTAACTCCTGATGCGCCGCAACGGGTTTGGCCGCTTCTCATAGGGGATGCATACGTTCTTGCCATCTCGGTTCCACTCCCAGCCATGGAAGGGGCAGACGATCCGGTCGCCCTCTACGTGGCCACCGAACCCGAGATGAGCGCCGAGGTGTTCGCAATACGCCTCCAGCACCGCGAGCTCCCCCGACTCAGCGCGCCACGCCACCATCTCGCGACCGAAGTAGGTCATCCGGTGCACATCGCCGACCGCGATCTCGGCGGACCAGGCGACCTGGAACCATCCCGTGGGCTTCATCGACAACGGCGGCTTCGGCATCGGAACCTCCTCACGCGGTGACAGTAATCCCATCCTGCCACTTTTCACAGACACTTCTATGAAAAACTCTCCGCCCGCTAGCATCGTGGAGATGAGCGAAGTGGTGGCTGGGGGGAGGCGGGCAAATCGTCGTGGCCTGGCGACCCGCGAGAGCATGCTCGACGCGGCGCTGCGCGTGCTCGCTTCGGGCGACCCAGCGGCCGTGTCGGCGAACAGAATCGCCAAAGAATGCGGCGCCACCTGGGGCGCGGTGAAGTATCAGTTCGGCGATATCGACGGTCTGTGGGCCGCGGTGTTGCAACGCACCGCCGAGCGCCGGGGCGAACAACCCTGGCGAAACGATCCGGAAGGCCCACTGGATCGGCGGGTCAGCGCGATCGTCGAGACTCTCTACCGGGGTTTGACATCACCGGACTCGCGGGCGATCGAGAATCTGCGCCGCACGCTGCCGCCCGAACCGAAGGAGCTCGAGCGGCACTACCCCCATACCGCCGCCGAGCTGTCCTCATGGAAGCATCGTTGGGCGCATGCGTGCCAGCAGGCGTTCGATGGCCTGGAGGTCGATCCGATCCGGGTACGCGAAGTGGCGGCCTTCATCCCAGGGGCGATGCGCGGGCTCGTTTCGGAAAAACAGCTGGGCACCTATTCGGATCTCGAGGAAGCCCGCCGAGGGTTGACCAACGCGATCGTCGCCTACCTAGGAGGTCACGCATGACGCGCATCCATGCATTCACCGAGGACGCCCTTGGCGACCTGGATGCCACCGGGGTCGCCGAACGGATTGCCACTGGCGAGGTCACTGCGGGCGAATGCGTCGAGGCGGCCATCGTCCGTCTCGAGCGGGTCAACCCGTCACTCAATGCGGTGGAGTTCAAGGACTTTCCGCGGGCACGTGAACGCGCGGATGCCTCGGATGGTGCAGCCAACGCCTTTCGTGGCGTACCCACGGCAACCAAATGCAATATCCATGTCGCCGGGATGCCGCTGACCGAAGGCTCCGCGGCGATCCCACCGACGCTGCAGACCGTCGACGGACCGTTCGCCCAACAGTTCCTCAGCACCGGGGTTATCCCCATCGCGTCGACCACCATGCCGGAGTACGGCTGGTCGGCCAGCACGGAACGTTCGGGCGGCTCGGTCACCCGCAATCCGTGGCACACCGACTTCTCCGCGGGCGGGTCCTCGGGTGGGGCGGCGGCGCTGGTCGCCGCGGGTGTGGTGCCGATCGCGCACGGTAATGATGGCGGCGGATCCGTCCGGATCCCCGCCGCCATATGCGGGCTCGTCGGTCTCAAGCCCAGTCGCGGAAGACTTTTGGGGGACCCCTCAAGCAGCTCCGCCCCGGTGAAGATCGTCGCCGAAGGGGTGCTTGTGCGTAGCGTCCGCGATTGCGCACGCTTCTTCGAGGCTGCCGAGCTGAACTACCGCAACCCGAAGCTGACACCGATAGGCAGCGTGGATCGTCCCGTGCAGCGCAGGCTGCGCATCGGGCTGTGCATGGATTCCCCATTTACTCCGGCCACCGACACCGCCACCCGGCAGGCGGTCGACTCCGCCGCGAAAGTGGTCGAATCCCTGGGTCACCAGGTCGAGCCCTATACGCCCGCGGTGCTGCCCTCGTTCAAGACCGACTTCGAGGACTACTGGTCCTTTCTTGCCTTTGCGATCGCCAAAGGCGGTACCAGAATGTTCGACGGTTTCGACGCTTCCCAGCTGGATCCACTGACGCTCGGGCTCAGCCGCAGGTTTGTCAGGCGGTCCTATCGCCTACCGCTGTTCCTGGCCCGGCTGGCCGCATCCGCTCGGGTGTACGAGCGCGGGTTCTCCGACGTGGATGTGGTGCTCACCCCGGTGCTCACCCACACCACGCCGCGCATCGGATACCTGACACCCGACCAGGATCCCGAGGAGCTGCTGGACAAGCTCAGCTCATACGTGGGATTCACCCCGGTGCACAACGCCTCCGGCGCGCCGGCGATATCGCTGCCGCTCGGGCTGGATCAAGACGGGCTGCCCATCGGGGTGATGTTCAGCGGCCGCCGTGGCAGTGAACGGACATTGCTCGAGCTCGCGCTCGAAATCGAGGAGGCGCAACCCTTCACTTCCCTAGTGCCGAAATGACATTCATGCGGGTGATTCTCGACCAAATACCCGCATAGATGTCATCTCGGTGTGGTTTCTCGACATGCGGGCAGCCTGTTGAGCACTTACCGTTTGGACCATGGCGACGGCATGGCACCGGGCACATGGCGTCACCCGAGTTCTGCTCGCGATGTCCCTGATCGCGACGGGCACGGCACCGGCCGCCTACCGCTCGGTTCCCCATTGGGCGATTCCTACTCCGGTGACATTTACCGTCGAGTCCGGGTTCATCTCCCTGGCCGCCAGCGAGGGACCGCTCGGCTCCGATACAGCTGCAGCCCCAGGAACCTTGACCATCACCAAACGTGCCACCGTCTCCTTGGCGCCGGGCGATAGCGGCCACCGCCTCGACACAGTGATCAAGGCCGAAACCTTGGCCCCCAATGCGCAGGCCGATGCACCCGCACCTGGCAGCATCCCGGTCATCCTCGTTCACGGCACCGCCGAGAATCAGAAGTACTGGGATGCGATGAAGAGCAGCCTGCAGGTGGCCGGCATGCAGGCCTATGCCTTCGACTATGGCCAGAACGGATTCCAGGGCCTCGTCGGGTCGATCGGAAAGAAGATCGGCCTGCGCGGGTTCGGGGATGTGGAGGTATCCACACAACAGCTGGCCAATCAGGTCGCCACGGTCTTGGGCCAAACCGGGGCAGGCAAGGTCGACCTCGTCGGCCATTCGCAGGGTGGCCTACTGATCAAAAATTTTGTGGCGCAAGACAAAACTGACAGGGTGGCCAATGTCGTTCAATTGGCACCGTCAACCCATGGCACCACCTTCAGTGGGCTCGCCGACTTCATCGGCCCCGTCGGCAATTCGGTTGATATCAACGGCTGGAAGCCCGTCAAAGACGTGATCTACTCGGCCGCGAGCGCACTGGCCTGGCCGTCCTTGTCACAACAAACAGTGGGCAGCCCCTTTCTTGACAAGCTCGACAAGCTGCCGGATACCAAACCCGGCGTGGACTACCTGGTGGTGAGTACCAAGGATGATGTGGTGGCCACGCCGTACAAGTCTCAATTCATCACCGCGGCACCAGGTTCCACCACGGTCAATATCGAGGTACATTCGCTGCCCGGCGTGCCGCGCGACGGGCAGGTAGACCACGGTCTCAACACCGGGGACGTCATCTCGGCAGTAACCAACTACCTCAAATCCAGCCAGTCGGCGCAGCGCTCCCTCGACCAGGTCAAGGCCAATCCCGGTACCACTCTCACCAAGGATGGGGCCACGACCACCGTGTCCGAGGGCGGGAAGGTCGTCGCGACCATCGACGATCGACCCGGACCCGCAAAGGAGAACGCTGCCAAACAATCTCGTGAATCAACCGGCAAGGCCGCTACCGGCACGACGGTCATCACGCCGTCCGGAGCGGCCCTTGAGGTCGCGGGGCGCGATGTCACGCTGACACGCAAGGGCCAATCGGTGTCAATAAGCGACACAAACGGTGTGACGGTCAGCAACAGTCCGGCAGATCAGGCACCGAGCATCAAGAGGTCCGCGCAGACGGACCGCCCCGCAAGCCCACCGAAGGTCGACAGAAGCACCAACGCCGGCGTAACCACGGCCAAATCCCCTCCGACGGCCGGTGATACGAAAGAGTCGCCGGCCAGAGCTGATTCCGACAAGAAACCGACGGCACGCGAGACCAACGGAATCACGCCGAAAATCGGCATCGGCGCCAATGGGATAACCGGCCACAGCGGGACAACGAAGCCACCTACCACGCCCGAGAAGAACGCCACGGCATCCGCTGGCACCGCGGCCGGTGCGCACACCATCAACGGCACCTCCGCACACCCCGGTTCATCGAACGGGCTTGGCGGCCAACGCACCTCCAGCAGCAATGGCTCCCCGGAGGCGGCGGGGTCGGGGTCAGCGGCCAGCACCACCGATAGCAAGCCGGGACATTCAGACTCCGGATCGGCAAGTTCTGGATCGGGCTCGGGCGAGCACAAGAAACCCGCCGCCGCGTCGTCGCACGAACACAGCGCGGGCGGCTCCTAGCGGCTACGCCGGCGCGCTCGTTGCTCCAACGGGTCCGGCACCGGGACGGCCGCGACCAACGCGCGGGTGTATTCGGTCGACGGGTTACGCAGAATCTGGCCGCGCGGCCCCATCTCTTCGAGAACCCCGTGACGCAACACCGCAACCTCGTCAGCGAGCCGGTCTACCACGGCAAGGTCGTGACTGATGAACAAGCAGGCGAATTGCCACTGGCGCTGCAGCTCCTCGAACAGGTCCAAAACGGCGGCTTGCACCGACACATCGAGCGCGCTGGTGGGTTCGTCGGCGACCAGCAGATCCGGGCTCAGCGCAAGCGCCCTGGCCAGATTGGCACGCTGGCGCTGCCCGCCGGAAAGCTCATGTGGATACCGCTTTTCGGTACCGGCCGGAAGCTGCACGGCGTCGATCAGCTCGGCGACACGAGTAAGGATGGTGCGCCGATCACCGTACCGATGCACCCACATGGGTTCAGCGACGCAGTCACCCACACGCATTTTCGGGTTCAGCGAGGTAGCCGGGTCCTGGAACACGAACCCGAACTTGGCGCGCAGCGGGCGCAGCTTGCGCTGGCTCAGGCCGACGATTTCCTGCCCGAGCATCCTTACCGATCCGGAGGCGGGCTGCTGCAGCGCGGCCACACATCTGCCGATGGTCGACTTGCCAGATCCCGACTCCCCCACCAGTCCAAGGGTTTTCCCGCGGCCGATACTGAAGCTCACATCGTCAACCGCACGGAACGAGGCGCGGCCCAGCGGCCCGGGAAACTCCACCACAAGGTGTGAAACCTCCAGCACGGGCTCGGACGACTCGGCATCCGCTACCGCCTGCTCGGGATCTCCCTGACCCAGGTGCGGCACCGCCGCCAGCAGCGCCCGGGTGTACGGCTCGGCCGGTGCAGCGAAAAGCTGTTCCACCGGCGCTATTTCGACGACCTTGCCGTTTTTCATGACGACCACCCGGTCGGCGATATCGGCGACCACGCCCATGTTGTGGGTGATGAGCACGATGGCGCTGCCCAACCGATCACGCAGGTCCCGCAGCAGGTCCAGGATTTCGGCCTGCACCGTCACATCCAAAGCGGTGGTCGGCTCATCGGCGATGATGACTGTGGGATCGCACGCGATGGCGATCGCGATGACCACTCGTTGTTTCTGACCGCCCGAGAGCTGATGCGGATAGCAGTCGTAACGGCGCTCCGGGTCGGGCAGCTGGACAAGTTTCATCAACTCGATGACCCGCTCGCGAGCCTGCGGGCGGCTCATATCCGAGTGCGCGCGAACGGCCTCACCGATCTGGTATCCAACGGTGAACAACGGGTCCAGCGCCGCCCCGGGCTCCTGAAACACCATCGCGATGTCCTTGCCGCGCATGGCCGTCAGCTCACGGCTCGACAATTGTGTGACGTCACGACCATCCAACAGGACCGAACCGGTGATGCGTGCGGTCTCCGGCAGCAGCCGGATCGCGGTGCGCGAGGACACCGACTTGCCCGAACCCGACTCGCCCACGACGGCCAGCACCTCACCCGGTTTGACGTCGAAGGACACGTCCTCGACCGCGGCGACGGGACCGCTGTCGGTGCTGAAGGTCACCGAGAGCGACCGGAAGGAAAGCGCCGGGATACTCACGAGTCGCTCCTCCGTGTGCGCAACAGTGGGTTGATGACTTCGTTGAGGCTCTCGCCCACCAACGTCATGCCGAGCACCACGAGCACGATGGCCGTACCGGGGAAGACCCCTGTCCACCAAATGCCGTTCGCCACATCCGATAACGCCTTGTTCAGGTCGTACCCCCATTCGGCGGCCTGGGTGGGTTCGATGCCAAACCCAAGAAATCCGAGCCCGGCTAGCGTGAGTATGGCCTCGGCGCCGTTAAGAGTGACGATGACCGGCAGTGACGAGGTGACATTGGACAGGATGTGCCGGAACAGGATTCGCGGGGTGCTGGCGCCGGTGACCCGAGCAGCGTCGACGAATGGTTCGTGCTTGATGCTGACGGTGGCGTTGCGCACCACCCGGAAATACTGCGGCACGAATACGGCCATGATGGCAATGGCGGCCGCGAGAATGCCTCCGCCGGTGCTGGATTGCCCGCCGGTGACCGCTATCGATACGACGATGGCAAGCAACAGCGAGGGCATGGCGTACAACGCGTCGGTCACTAGGACCAGTGCACGGTCCAGCCAACCACCCAGATATCCGGAGGTCAGGCCCAGTGCCACGCCCACCGGTAACGAGATCACGAGCGAATCCAGGATGACCAGTAGCGCGGTGCGAGCACCGAACAGCACCCGCGAGAGCACGTCCTCACCCCGCACCGAGGTGCCGAACAAGTGCTGCCAGGAGGGCGCCTGCTGTCGCACGAAATCGACGCCGTCCGCGGTGGTTTGCGAGAACCCATACGGCGCCAACAGCGGCACGAGTATCGCGACGAGGACGAAACCGATCACGAGCACCAGTCCGGCCACCAGCGTGAATCGCTGTAGGCCGTGGGTGGAACGCAGCAGGTTCACTCCCGGCAGCCGGGCCGCGAGCGGACCCTTGACCGATGTCGTCATCAGAACCTCACCCTCGGGTCGATGAACGCGACCACCATGTCGATGACGAAACTCATTACCGCGACGATGATCGCGATCACGGTGACAATGCCCTGGACGGCCACAAAGTCACGTGCCGACAGATAGTGCGCCAGTTGGGATCCCAAACCGTTCCACTCGAACGCGGTCTCGGTGAGCACGGCACCGGCGAGCAGCATGGCGATCTGCATGCCCATCACCGTGACCACCGGTACCAGTGAGTTTCGGAATGCGTGCCGGCCCACCACCACTCGCTCGGGCAGGCCGCGCGCCCGAGCGGCGTCAACGTATCCGGCTCGCAGCGTCTGCAACAGGTTGACCCGTACCAGCCGCAGGAACACCCCGGCGGTAAGGAGCCCCAGTGCCAGCACCGGCAACACCAGATGCTTGAGGGCATCCACGAAATATCCACTGTTGCCGTACAACACGGTGTCCACCAGCAAGAGGTGGGTGCGGTGCGGCATGGCATCAAGCGCAATCTCCGTGCCGACGGTACTGCGTCCGGAGGCAGGCAGCCAACCGAGTTTCACGGAGAACACCAGCTTGAGCAGGATCGCCACGAAGAACACCGGGGCGGCGTAGAACAGCACCGCCCCTAGCCGCAAGGACACATCGGTGATCTTGTCGCGATGGGTTGCGGCCAGGCGCCCCAACGGAATTCCCACTAGAAGCGCCAAGAGGATTGCGCCGACCGCTAGCTCCAGGGTGGCGGCGCCATTGACCACGATGATGTCGGTGATCGACCTCTTGTCGGTCAGGGTGCGTCCGAAGTCGCCGCGCAGCACTCCGGTGAGGTACTCCCAGTATTGGGTCCAGATCGGACGGTCGAATCCCGCTTCGGCCTTGCGTTTGGCGATCTCGGCCGGGGCGAGGCGGCCGCCGGCCGACGCGGTGATGGGGTCGCCGATTCCGCGCATGAGCACGAACACCAGCGTCATAAGAATCCATGCGGTCGGGACGATGAGCGCCAGACGCACGCCGAGATAGCGCAACAGCGTGGCGCTCATGCAGTGCCATCCGTCTTCTTCAGCGGAGTGAACTGGAACTTGAATGAGGGGCCGAGCTTGATCCCGTCGACGTTCTTGACCGATACCGCGATCTGCTTGCCGGTGAGCAGTGGAAGGGTCGAAATATGGTCGCGCGCCATCAGATCCTGGATCTGGCCGATGATGTTCAGACGTTTGGCGCGGTCCGGTTCGACGGTCTCGGCGGTGATGAGACGGGTGATGGTGTCGCTCTGGAAATGGTTCACCACCATGTTGTCCGGCATGAAGAACGGCGTCAGGTAATTGTCCGGGTCCGGAAAATCGGGGAACCAACCGAACTGATACACCGGGTACGAGTCCGATGACCGCCGCTCCTGGTAGGCCACCCACTCGGTGGACTGCAGGTCCACCCGGAATAGGCCCGAGGATTCGAGCTGGCCTTTGACCGCCGCGTACTCTTCCGACGAGTTTCCCCCGTAATGATCCGGGTTGTATTGCAGGTTTATCAGTACGGGGACCGGAATATTGTTATCCGACAGAAACTTTCGAGCCAGTTCGACGGACGGCTTGGCTCCGTAGAGGTTCTTGAACGATTCCACGGCACCCGGCATGGAGTCGGGCACCACCGAGTAGGCCGGGGTGTAGACGCCCTTGTATACGTTGCGAGACAATGCCTCACGGTCGACCAGCGACGAGACAGCCTTGCGGATGGCGAGCTTCTGAGCAGCCGTACCACCCGGCATGGTCTTGAGGTTGAAGACGATGTACCTGAGTTCCCCGCCGGGGCCCTCGTGCACGGCTAAGCGGGGATTGACACGGAGTGTCTCGATGTCGTTGGGCGACAGGCTCCGGTAGGCCACATCGATCGCCCGGTTCTCGATATCGATCTTGAGGTTCTCGCCGCCGGTGTAGTACTTGATGCCCACCAGCTCGGACTGCGGTTTACCCAGCCCGCCGACGTAGTGGGGATTGGCGCGCAGCCCAATCAACTGGTTCTTGCTGTGCGAGGTGATGGTGTACGGGCCCGCGAAGGGCTCGGCCTTGGCGATGGCGTCATCGTCGAGGAGCCGGTCGGGCGGGAAGATCTCCTCGTCGATGATCGGCCCGGCGTTGGTAGCCAGCACCTGGGGGAAGGTCTGGTCATTGGCGAGCTTGAGCCGGAAGTCGACCGTCAGGTCGTCGGGTGTCTCGACGCGGTCGAGGTTCGCCAGCAATGACTGCGGGCCGTTGGGGTCGTTGATCACGCGTTCGCGGTCGTACGAGTACTTCACATCCGAGGACGTCAGCTTGTGGCCGTTCGCGAATACCGACCCGGGCTTGAGTGTGCAGCTGTACAGCGTGGGGTTCTTGAATCCGCAGGAGGCGGCCAGGTCGGGTTTGAGGTCACCGGTCCCCGGCGTGAAATTCATGAGAAACGGGTAGACCTGGTTCTCGACTTGGAAGGATCCGTTGTCGTAGGCACCCGCAGGATCAAGCGTGGACACTCGGTCGGTCGTGCCGACTGTGAGGTACTCCCCGTCGACGGCTCCTGGTGGCCGTCCGATCCCGCACCCCGCGGCGAGCAGCACAGATGCGGCCACTGCCAGTTTGCGCATCCGAAGAGTATGGCAACACTTGCCCCAACCTGCCTGGGTGCGATGCAATACATGCCACAAGGGCGCCCAAGCGAGCGTTAGGTAGGTTGGGTGCCAACCATCGGCCGTGCGAGCGCCTGACCGACAAATACCGAAGCCACACGAGGGACAACGATGAAGACTGCCGTCACCGGAGCCGCCGGATTCATTGGCACCAACCTGGTCAATCTCCTGGTGGAGAACGGCCATGAGGTTGTCGCCATCGACCGGGCGGTGCCCAGCACACCGGAGACCCGCGAGGCCGTCACCTGGGTTTCGGGTGATGTCCTCGACCTTAGTTCGATGACGAAGGCCCTCGACGGTGTCGAGGTCGTCTACCATCTGGTGGCTGTCATCACCCTCAAACACGAGGACGAGCTGTGCTGGCGCATCAATACCGAGGGCGCCCGCACCGTCGCGCAGGCCGCTCTCGCGGTCGGCGCCCGCCGCATGGTGCATTGCAGCTCCGTCGACTCGTACTCCAACAGCGTGACGACTATCAACGAGGAGGCGCCACGCTCGACGGGCGCCGACCTCCCCGTTTACCAGCGATCCAAATGGGGCGGCGAGGTTGCGGTACGTGAGGTCATCGAGTCCGGGCTCGACGCTGTCATCGGCAACCCCACCGGCGTATACGGCCCGGTGGATCTGCCCAATCTGTCCCGCATCAACAAGCTGCTCTTCGACAGTGCCCGTGGCCGGCTGCCCGCGATGGTCGACAGCAAGTACGACCTGGTGGACGCCCGTGACGTCGCCGCCGGTCTGTATCTGGCCGGCGAGAAGGGCCGCACCGGAGAGAACTATCTGCTGGGTGGGCATTTGGGCAGCTTGCTCCAGGTGTGCCGTCAAGCCGCCCAGCATGTCGGCAAGCGTGGCCCGCGGTTCGCAGTGCCCGTGTCGCTGCTCACCGCGGCGGTCCCCGTCCTCGAGCCCATCGGCAAGCTACTCAAGCAGGAGGGGCTCAATCGGGTCGCTATCAAGAAGCTGACCGTTTCGGCCGCCATGGACATCACCAAGGCGCGTACCGAGCTGGGTTATGACCCACGCTCGACGGAAACCACGGTCACCGAGCTCGTCGACTTCTTCGTCAGTTCAGGACGCCTCTAGCCCCACCATGGTGGCGCTTGCGCGCCACAGCCGATCGCCTGCCTCGCCGCTTTGCGCCAACGGCGCGGGGTCGGGATAAGTGATGTCGCCCTTGACCAATGACGCATAGACGCGACCGGCAGGCGGTGTGACAGTTCCGAGCGTGAGGTCGGCGAGCGCCTCCCCCGCGCGTTCGGGGGTTCCGGGGTAGAACTGTGGGCGGAACCTGGAGATCAACCGCATTGCCGGACGCAGCACGGTGCTGACCAGCCGTACCGCGGCAGAGTCGGAGACCGCCAACGAGGTACCCAAGGTGAGGCCCGGGTTGTAGGCAATCACCCGGATATCGCGACCTCTCACATCCTCATCCGCGGCGAAGGACCGGGCGGTAAGCAGATTGCACAGCTTCGAGGCCGCGTAGGCGCGGAAGCCCGCCGCGGCACCTCCGGCGTCGGGATATGCCAGCTTTTGCGGGTCAAGCGCGCGCGGCGCGAACGGGATGATCGCCGGATCATGGGTGTCACTGGTGGTGATGAGCACCAGGCCTTTCTCGGCGACGTTGGGCAACAGCAGTCGCGCCAGAAGGTAGTGCCCCAGGTGATTGGCGGCGAAGGTCGCCTCGAAGCCGTCCTCTGATCGGTGCTGCACGTCCCGGTACTGCAGTCCGGCGTTGAGCACCAGCGCGTCGATCGGAGTGTCACCCAGCAGCTCTTGCACAGTGCGCACAAAGCCCCGAACGCTGTCCAGTGAGACCAGATCGAGCGCGAGCACCTCGGCACCCGGGACATTCCGTCCGGTACCGCGCGCACCCACGATCAAGCGGGTATCGGGTTGTTCGGCAAGGAGTTTGGCTGCCTGGGCGCCGAGGCCACCGGTCGCCCCGGTCATCACGACGACTCTCTGCGGCGATTCAGACACGATTACCCTCCAATGAGGTCTAAGATTTAAGTGAATTTAACAACAGGGATATTATCAATTGATAAGAGTTGGAATGTCAAGGACCGATCGGACTCTCGAGCTGCTCTTCATGTTCGTCAAAGCCACGAAGGCGATCACCACATGGTCGCGGATGAACATCCCGACCGAGGGCGGCATGACCTTTCCCCGCGCCAACGTTCTCCTCGGATTGATCACCCGGACCGATCCGGCCGGCATGAGCGAAATCGGCGAGTATCTCGGCATGTCACCGCGGAGTATGACCGTCTTGATCGACGGACTCGAGAAGGAGGGTCTGGTCCGCAGGATTCCGCACGAGCGTGACCGCAGGATCACCTGCGTCGAAATCACCAATGCCGGAAGACGGTTCGCGCTGGCCGAGCTTGGCCCTTCCCAGCTTGCCGCGGCGGCACTCTTCGATGACCTGAGTGCAAAAGATCAGGACGACCTGCTTCGTCTGTTGGGCAAGGTCTCCGACTCGTTGCGCACGCGGGGAATCGATATTCCCCGTTATGCCGGGAACTAGCCACCCGCCTCTATGAATGTTGCCATCAAGCAACAGAAAGCCTCGGACCGGCGCCGCGAACTCGTGGGCCAGGCCCGAGTGCATCAGCGGTAGACCTGAATACTGATTGCGCCGTTCATAAATGACGGATGTGCACCGGCACGGCGCGTCGATACCGGTCGCCCGGTAGTTGAATCTGGCAATATAGCGTTTCCAAGATTCTTTGCCATACGCACATGACCGGAGGTGACGTGAGAGACCTGTCCATTCCGCCCCGCTGGGGAGCCGTGGCCGCCGACATGGCGAAGCGGCAAGGGTGGGATGCCGCCACAATCCTGATGGAAGCACAGGTTTCCCCACGGTTCCTCGCCGGTGAACCGACACCATTCTCACGTGAGCAAGTTCGGAATATCGTGCGCACGGTAATCGCCCTCGCCGAGGAGGAATCGCTCGGCATCAGCGATATACCCATACCTCGTGGAACCACAAAGTTGCTTCTCTTCAGCCTCGCATCGTCCGAAACCGTAGGGGCCGCCATTGCCCGCTGGTCCGCATTCCGGGAGGCGGTTCCATCCGTGCCCGACGTGACCGTGGTCAGGTCGAGGGATCACGCCGTGATCAGCTTGGATGTGTCCGCACTGCGTCTCCCCGACCTCACGCTCACCCAATGGCTCCTGGCCGTGATCTGGCGCATGATGGCCTGGTTGACCATGCGTGAGATCAATGTCCACGGCATCCAGCTCCCACACCCCCTACCCGAGGGACACTCGGGCTACAGCGGCATATTTCAGGCTCCTGCGGAATTCGATTGCGGGGCTGCTGTTCTCCTCGTCGACGGGAGCCATGTGGATGCCCCTATCCTGCGGACCGAAGGCGAAATCACCACGATTCTCGACCGAACCGACGAGCTGCTACTCGGTAAGCCCCAGCACCGCCGGCTGCTGCCCGATCGGGTTCGTCGTGTCGTCAAGGCCGCTATCGGACAACATATCCCGACAGCTGGCGAGATCGCCGCAACACTCAACATGACCACCTCGGCCCTACAACGTTCGCTCCGAAACGAGTTCGACACCTCGGTGCGCGAGATCCGCGATATCACTCTGTGTGCCGAAGCAGTCGAAAGCCTCACGGGCGGGGCAGAATCGCTGGCCAATCTGTCTAGTCGCCTGGGCTTCTCTGAAGTCAGCGCGTTCACCCGCGCATTTCGACGATGGACCGGCGAATCACCGGCCCATTACCGAGATAGCGCACGTTCGGTCAAGTAATTCGCACAATTCGGTCATCGCACACGTCCCAGCCGTCACATAACCTCGGGCACAACCAAGTTCCCGAGGGGGGAAAGTTTGCTATCGGCCGAGCGGCATTTCGAGGTTTTCCGCAGCCTTAGAGAAATAAGCAGACTCGCCAATATCTACCTCCCGGCGGCCGACAGCATCGAACCCGGCATCAACACTCCACAGGTATTCGCCGACCAACGTCAAACTATCCACGAGCTGAAGCCCGGAGACGGTTTCACCACATTGACCGGTTTCGTGGGAGTGGTGGCACCTATCGAGTGGACGATCGTCGAAAAGACAACCCACAGAGAGCTTCTCGCGAACCGGCGCGGCCGGTATCAGGTGGTCTCGAAAGGACTGCTGGGCGCGACCGCAACCATCGTCATAAATATCTACGAACGCGGATCCGCTGTCATGGCAGACCTTTTCGTTCTCATCGACGAACTCATCCTCGCCGGCGACCTCCAGCACTCCATTGAGACGGCCATGGAACACCAGATAGATGCCATTATCGCAACCGCCAGAAAACGATTCACGGTCCTCAGGGATATGAGGGAAGTTCAGAGCTAGCTAGTGCGTCCGGACGGAATCGCCACTGTCGCTTGATGTCTCTCGTGCGGTCGCCGCGAGCATATGCTCGACCACATTCTTGCCCAGTGCAGTTTCCTTGGGCAACTCGATCGGATAATTGCCGTCGAAGCATGCGCAGCACAACCGTGAGCGCGGTTCGTGAGTGGCCGCGACCATGCCTTCGGCCGAAATGTAGCCCAGAGTGTCGGCACCGATCGCGGTGCGGACACCATCCATCATCTCATCTTCCGATTCCACCGCGTTGGCGATAAGTTCTGCGGGAGAAGCGAAGTCGATGCCATAAAAGCATGGCCAGCGCACCGGCGGGGAGGCGATGCGCACATGCACCTCGGCCGCTCCTGCTTCGCGCAGCATCCGCACCAGCGCCCGCTGGGTGTTACCGCGAACGATCGAATCGTCGACGACCACGAGCCTCTTGCCGCGGATGACCTCGCGGAGAGGGTTGAGCTTCAGGCGAATACCGAGCTGACGAATGGTCTGCGACGGCTGAATGAAGGTGCGGCCCACGTAGGCGTTCTTCATCAGGCCCTGCCCGTAGGGGATGCCCGAACCCTGCGCATAGCCGACCGCCGCGGGTATGCCGGACTCCGGAACGCCGATCACCAAGTCGGCATCAACCGTGTGTTCGGCGGCCAGCCGACGCCCGATCTCGACACGGGTGGAGTGCACGGACCGCCCATCGAGCATGCTGTCGGGACGGGCCAGGTACACGTACTCGAAGACACATGTCTTGGGCGTCGCGTTGGCAAAGCGGCTCGAACGCACCCCGTCGGCGTCGATGGCGAGCAACTCGCCGGGCTCGATATCCCGGACAAAGGAAGCGCCCACGATGTCCAGGGCGGCGGTCTCTGAGGCGACGACCCATCCGGTGTCCAGGCGGCCCAAGCACAGTGGCCGCACTCCATGCGGGTCGCGCGCGGCGTACAGGGTGTTTTCATCCATGAAGGCCAGGCAGAAGGCCCCCCGCACGGTCGGCAGCAGCGCCATGGCGGATTGCTCGATGGTGGTGTCGGCCGCGCCGTGCGCCAGCAGCGCGCCCAGGATGTCCGAATCGGTGGTGGCCAGGCCCGGTGTCTTCGAGTTGATCAGGCCGGCCTCACGGGCACGCGTGGTCAATTCGGCGGTGTTGACCAGGTTCCCGTTGTGCCCCAACGCGACTCCGGTGCCGGCGGCAGTCGTCCGGAAAACAGGCTGGGCGTTCTCCCAGGTGACAGAGCCGGTGGTGGAGTAGCGACAGTGTCCGATGGCGACATGCCCCTGCATGGCCGCCAGGGTCTGTTCATCGAACACCTGGCTGACCAGGCCGAGATCCTTGAAAACCACCACCTGCGAGCCGTCCGCCACCGCGATACCGGCGGCCTCCTGGCCGCGGTGCTGCAGCGCGTACAGGCCGTAATAGGTGAGCTTGGCTACCTCTTCACCGGGGGCCCAGACTCCGAATACGCCACATTCCTCGCGGGGGTCGTTTTCGAGCTCAATCGGCTGTGCGGTCACGATGGCTGCTCCCTGGTGGGGGGTGGGTGACTTCATCAGTCTACGGGGAAGGTTGCTGAACGGGGAATCGGCTGGCCCGGCCGGTCGGAAGAGTCCGTCGGTAGCATCGCGGAAGTGACCGAGCTCACCGTGACGCCCGCAACATGGCGCCCCCTGACGCGGGTCGCGTTCCGCTTCTGCGTCCTCTACTTCGGCTTGTTCTGCCTGCTGTTCGCGCAGATTCCGATGGCGCTACTAGGCATCGTCGGCAGGTGGGGCGGCGGCCGCGTAGCCATCTGGCAGATGGCCCTCATGAATCCCCTCACCGGCCGGGTGGGCAGAACGCTGTTCGGTGTCGACGCCGTGCTGCACGAGGACTCCGGAAGCGGTGATCAGGCTGCTATCTGGGTGCTGGTGTTCTGCATCCTGGTTGTGTCAGCGGTCGCAACCGTCCTGTGGACGGCGCTCGACCGCCGGACCGCTTACCCGCGGCTGCTGGCGTGGTTCACCCTGCTCTTGCGGTTGTGCTTGGGCGGGCAGATGCTCTTCTACGGATTCGCCAAGCTCATCCCCACTCAGATGCCGTCGCCGCCATTGGCGCAGCTGTTGCAACCGTTCGGGGATTTGAGCCCGGCCTCGGTGCTGTGGTTACAGATCGGTAGCTCGCACCCGTACGAGATGGCGCTGGGCGCGGTGGAAGTCGTGGCCGGGCTGCTGCTGTTCATACCGAGGACCGCGGTGCTGGGCGCGGTGTTGAGCCTGGCAAGCATGGCCCAGGTCTTCTTGATGAACATGACGTTCGACGTACCCGTCAAACTGTTATCTCTTCATCTCCTGCTGCTGAGCCTGATCCTGCTGGCCCCCTATCTGAGAGGGCTCATCAATGTTTTTGTGCGGCAAGGGACCTGCGGGCCCCTGACGCAGGCGTCGCTGTTCGCCGACCGCCGGAGGAATCGCATCGCGGCATGGGTCCAGGTGGCCATCGGTATCTGGGTCGCGTTCGGTGGCATCTACGACGGCTGGGTGACCTGGCACGAATACGGCGGCGGCAGCCCCAAATCTGAGCTGTACGGCATCTGGTCGGTGCAGTGGTTTCTCGTAGACGGAAAGCCGGTTCCCCCGTTCACCACCGACCCGAATCGTTGGCAGAAGCTGATTTTCGATCGGCCCGGGATGGCCACCTATCAGCACATGAGCGGCGGCCTCGTATCGGTCTTGTCCGAATTCCGGGATGGCCATGTGAAGCTCACCAACACCTTGGACGTCGCGGCCGGGACACAGCCACCTTTCGCTGATCTGACGTATAGCCAGCCCAATATCAACACGCTCATGCTGAGCGGGAAGCTGTACGACCGCCCTGTACTGATCACGCTGGCGCGCGTGGACCCGGACAGCTTCACCGTGCGCAGCCGCGGATTCCACTGGGTGCAGGAATACCCATACTTCCGTTAGGTGACGGACACCACGGGCAACCAGTCGGCGACCTCACCGGCCCGGGATCCGGACGCGGTAACCGCGCGATCGGCGATGGCCTGATCCAGGGTCAACAGTCCGGTGGCCAGTAGCAGCCACGTGCGCGGGGTGGTCTCCACAACGTTGGGCGGGGTACCACGGGTGTGACGCGGACCCGAGATACATTGCACCGCAACGAATGGTGGCACCCGCACCTCCACGGAGGCGCCGGGTGCGTCGGCGGCGAGGGTGCGGGCGGTAAACCGGACGGCATCGGCGAGCGCCGCGCGCCCCGGCTCGGGCGCCTGCGGGTCACGCAACCATTCCGCCACCGCGAGCACCGCCATCCGCGTAGATGCGGCATCCGGCGCACGAGCTGGCATGTCGGCCAGCCTATCTGGGCACTGACAGGCCGCTACGCGCCGTCACACACCCCGGAATCGCGGATGGTGTTCCCGTAGACGTTGGCGGTGGCGATATTGGCGTTGATCACGCCGGACGGCAGCTGCTGCTTCATCTTGTCGCTGATCTGATTGAACTGGAACCACAGGTGATAGAAGGAGTCACCGTTGTAGAGCGGCGAGTACTGGCTCTGGTCCGGGTAGTTCGTGATGTACAGCGTGTGCACCCGCGGATCGAGGAACGCAGCCGACTGGTCCAGGTTGGCGGTGACCACATTTCCCACGGTGTCCGACCCCGAGGCCGCCCATACGTCGCGGTGGTCACGCAAATAATTCTGGAACCCGAACACGGAGCTCATCAAGGTGTCGTACTGGGCGTTGAACCACTGACAGGAATCCCGTAGCGCGGTGAACTGCTCATCGGAGGCCCGGTTCTGCCACATGTTGTACGGGAACACCGCGGTGTTCGGCGACCAGTCCGAGGAGTGCGGGACGAATACCGGCAGCGACGCCCCCTGACCGGGGTCGGCGCTAGCGGGTCCGGTCAGTACTACTGCGGCGGCGACTGCCGCACCCGCCAGCGCGGCACCGGCCCGCCGCACGCTGCTTCTCCAATTCGAGGCCATCCGCCGATTATGTACAGCGAATACCCAGTAGTCCGGGATTCGGGGAAATACCGCACTACATCTACGGTCGGGGCCGTCGACGCCCTGCCCGTTGCACCGCTAGTGCCGCCACCGCCCCGGCTTCGTTGAGCGCCAGGTGGGCCAGCATCGGCGCCGCCACACTCCCCGATCGTTCGCGTAACCAGCCCAACAGCCAACCAAAGAACCCGGTGACCAGCACCGTCGCCGCGACTGAGTCTCCCGCGGCACGTGCGGGCCGAATATGCGCCAATCCGAATGCCACGGCTTGGAGGACACCACCCAGCCGTTTCCCGAATGCCTGCACGGCCAGCGGCTGCAGCACCCCGCGAAATGCAAGCTCCTCCGACCACACCGTGCCCACCGGAATATGCAATCCGAGCCAAGCCGCGGGATGCAGGTCGATGTCCCGCTCCCGCATGGAGGCGCGCACCGGCTGCAGTGCCGGTGAGATGCCGACGATGGCGGCGATCGCGGATGCGACGGCTCCCCCGAGCCGCAGACCCGCCCCGAGGTGGGGTGCCCGAAGACCCAGCGGGGTATCCGCCGCCCCAGCGAGTGCGGTGCTGGCACCCGCCGCGATCAGCGGCCGCCAGTGGTGCGGGACCCTTTCCAGCGCCACCGGCCAGGCCGCAAGCCCGATGCTCACGAGCAGTGCCAGACGGTCTTCGCGCGCGCGGAAACTCACGTGTCGGGGCCGTCGAGCGACGCGGTGTCGTCGAGTGCCTTCCGGATGCGTTCGGTGTCCTGGGGGGTCCAGCCGGGGGGCGCGGCGATGGCGGCCCAGCCGTTGACGGAGGAGGCGCCGTAGTTGTGGCCGTGCCCGTCGGGCACTCCGACTGCGTTGGCCAGGTCCGCTGCCACCTGCCAGAAGGTGACGATGGGGTACCACCGCATGGTGCTGGACCGGTCGCCGACCGGCGCCTCCTTGAGCCAATCCGGTTCACTGAACAGCAGATCGGTCGACCACCACGTCACCGGATCGGACGGATGCTGCACGAACAGCACCCGCGGGGTCTGCCATTGCGGTTTGGCGAGAGCGTCGATATCCGGACCTATCGCGAAGCGCGCCGTGAATCCGCTGTCGTAGACCGGAAGTGCTTCTAACGTGCCACGGTCCCGCTTCGATACCAGCTCATTCCAGATCGAGCTGAAGTTCGGCGGACCGGTCCACAACACACCGTCGACGCCCGCCGCGCGGATATCGCCGAGACCATCGAATGCAGCTTGTCCCGCATACGATCCCAGGCTTTCGCCGTAGATGAGTAGCTTGGGGCGATGCCCTTCGGGCTGCTGCGCCCAGCGCTTCTGGATGGTCTCGATCAACAGCTTGCCGGAGACCTGCGCCTTTGCTTTGTCGGCCATGAATGAGATCCAGCTGGGCAGGAATGAGTACTGGGTGGCGACTATCGCGGTGTCACCGTTGTACATGAGCTCGATACCGCGGGCGGCGCTTGGCGTCACCCAGCCGGTGCCGGTGGTCGGGACGATGATCAGAGCCTTGCGCTCAAATGCCTTGGTGCGCTCCAGTTCCCGCACCAGAATGTCAACACGTTCCTCGGCGGTGTCGGCGGTCTCCAACCCCGCATAGACGCGAATGGGCTCCTTGGCCTGGCGGCCGCTCACCTTGGTCAGCTGGTTTGCATGCAAACCGCCGGAGACGAAGTTACGCCCCTCAAATCCCAGGCTCTCCCATGAGGCCAGCGACGCGGGGCTCCCCGAACGCTCCGGCTGGATGGGCTGTTCGACGCCGGCCCGGGTGGTGTCGTTATGCGGACCGAACGAGGCGTTGGCTGCGGCGAAGAACCCGCGCACCAGCACACCGTTGAACAGCATGATGGCCAGCACCACGACGATCGCGGTGCCGATGAGTAACGACACCTCACGGCTCAGGTGCAGGCGTCGGATGAGGAACCGGGCGACCAGCCGAATCAGGTCACGCAGGACCCGGGCCACCGAGATAAACAGGGCGGCAACGGCAATCGAGACCACGAAGCATCGCGAGTACAGCAATGTGGACGGGCTTTCCGCCTCCATGAGCGCGGCGATCTCGCGTTGCCAACGGGCGGCCGGCACGATCATCGCCAGCGAGCACACCGCCGCGAGCACCACCACTCCCAGCTTGGCAGTCGCCAGCACCCGGTCACGTGGTGGCCACCACTTCTGATTGCGGAGCCAGAAGCGCAACACCAGCTTGGAGACAACGACACCGATGGCATAGCCGATGGCCGCGGTAGCGCCGCCGATCAGCCCCTGGAACAACCAGGTTCTCGGCATCAGCGACGGGGTGAGCGAAAGGCAGAAGAACAAGGCACCGAATGCGATTCCGCAGAAATCCAGCCGCAGCAGGTTCCACGCCCAGGCCACCAGCGGGTGCCGATTCTCGACGAGTTCTTCAAGCTCCTGAAATGCCAGCCAGCTGCGGCCGATCCAGTCATCGGGATCGACGGTGCTCGTCGTGACCGGGACTCCAGGAGCCTCGCTCATCCGAATAGCCTGGGCAGCACGCTTTCATGAACCTCACGCAACTCGGCCAGAGTTACCGAGAATTGGCCCTGCACCTCAACGGAATCCGAACCCTGATCAACGACACCGATGCGCACGGCGGGGAGCTGACGCGCCTCGCACATCGACAGGAACCGGCTCTCCTCGGTGCGCGGAATGGCCACCAGCACTCGTCCGGCCGACTCCGAGAAGAGGAAGGTAAACGGATCAGCGCCCTCAGGAAGCAATATGCGGCAACCGGTTTCACCCGCCAGCGCGGACTCCAACGCGGCCTGGATCAAGCCGCCTTCGGACAGATCATGCGCGGCTGAGATCAGTCCATCCCGGGATGCCGCGGTGAGCACCTGAGCCAGCAGCTGCTCGCGAAGAAGGTCCACCTTCGGTGGTGTACCGCCCAGATGATCGTGCGCCACCTGCGACCAGATCGAGCCGTCGAACTCGTCGGCGGTATCGCCCAACAGGATCAGCGTCTCACCAAGTTCGGTCCCGAATCCCGTGGGGATACGCCGATTGACGTCGTCAAGCACGCCGAGCACCCCTACCACGGGCGTGGGCAGGATGGGGGTGGTACCGGTCTGGTTGTAGAAGCTGACATTGCCGCCCGTGACCGGGATGCCGAGCGTCACACAGCCATCGGCGAGGCCACGGACCGCTTCGGCGAACTGCCACATGACACCCGGATCCTCGGGGGAGCCAAAGTTCAGGCAGTTGGTCACCGCGACCGGGGTGGCCCCGGAGGCCGCCACATTGCGGTACGCCTCGGCAAGTGCCAGTTGGGCGCCCGTGTACGGATCGAGCACGGTGTAACGCCCGGAAGCATCTGTGGCCAAGGCGATTCCGCGACCGGTCTGCTCGTCCACCCGGATAACACCCGAGTCGGCATGTTCAGCCAGCACCGTGTTACCACGGACGTACCGGTCGTACTGCTCGGTGATGAAGGCGCGGCTGCATAGATGAGGGCTGCCGATCATGTCCAACAGCGTCTGCCGCAGCTCGTCACCGGTCGACGGACGCACCAAACCGGCTGTGGTGTCGGCGATCAACGCATCCTGGGTATCGGGCCGGGCCACGGGCCGCTGATATACGGGGCCCTCGTGTGCGACGGTCCGCGGGGGCACATCGACGACGGTCTCGCCGTGCCATGTGATCCGCAGCCGATCGCCTTCGGTGACCTCGCCGATGACGGTGGCCAGCACGTCCCACTTGCGGCATACCGCCATGAAGGCGTCGACGTTCTCGGGCGTCACCACGGCGCACATGCGCTCCTGGGACTCGCTGGAGAGCACCTCGGCCGGAGTCATCCCGGTCGCACGCAGCGGCACCTGGTCCAGGTCGATGTGCATGCCGCCATCCCCGGCGGATGCCAGTTCTGACGTGGCACAAGATAATCCGGCGCCGCCAAGATCCTGGATGCCGACCACCAAATGCGCCGCGTACAGCTCCAGGCAGCATTCGATGAGCACCTTCTCGGTGAACGGGTCGCCAACCTGAACGCTGGGGAGCTTCTTACGCGAAGCACCTTCGGTCTCGTCGCCGCCGAAGGTCTCCGAGGCGAGCACCGACACACCGCCGATGCCGTCGAGCCCGGTGCGCGCACCGAACAGGATGATCTTGTTGCCGGTGCCGGAAGCGAAGGCCAGGTGCAGGTCCTCCTTGCGTAACACCCCGGCACACAGCGCGTTCACCAACGGGTTACCGGCATAGGACGCGTCGAACACCGTCTCGCCACCGATATTCGGCAGCCCCAGTGAGTTTCCGTAGCCGCCCACCCCACGCACCACGCCGTCGAAGACGCGACGGGTATCGGGTGCGTCGGCAGCGCCGAAACGCAGCTGGTCCATAACGGCGATCGGCCGGGCACCCATGGCCATGATGTCGCGGACGATGCCTCCCACACCCGTCGCGGCGCCCTGGTAGGGCTCGACGTAGGACGGGTGGTTGTGCGACTCGACCTTGAAGGTGACAGCCCAACCGTCTCCGATGTCCACCACGCCCGCGTTCTCGCCGATGCCCGCGAGCATGGCTGAGCGCATCTCCTCGGTGGTGGTCTCCCCGAAGTAGCGCAGATGCACCTTGGAGGATTTATACGAGCAGTGCTCACTCCACATCACCGAGTACATCGCCAGCTCGGCGTCGGTAGGACGGCGGCCCAGGATGTCGCGGATGCGGGCGTATTCGTCGTCCTTGAGACCTAGCTCAGCGAATGGCTGTGGGTGATCGGGGGTGGCTGTTGCGTTATCGACCGTATCAACCCGTGAAGTCACCAGCAGATTCTAACGTCGAGCTCAGCTTGTGCTCTCTGCGCGCCATCCTGACCATGTCGGGCGGCACTTCGAGACCTGCCCGCACTAACCGATCAGCACCTTCAACAGTTCGCGCCGGCGAAGGATCATCGCCGCCCAGATCAGCAGTCCGAAGCCAATCGCGAAGACGACGGGAAACCACGCCTCCTCGTGCATATCGATCGTGACCGCCCCACCCAGGTATGCCGTCAACCCCACGGCGCCCAGCACCGTGGTACGCGGAATGGCCCACACGATGGTGCATGCCAAGAGGACCCAGCCGATGAGTGCGGTCTGATATGACGGAAAACCAAGGTCCTCGGTGGCCTTACGGACGATCTCCGCGCCGAAGATCTTGGGGAGCGCATCGAACAGCAGGAACAGCAGGATGATGCCGCTCAGCGCGATGCCGATTTTCTCGGGCGCGGGCTTCTCGCTGAATGTGGATGTAACGGACATGAGATTCCTTTCTCGAAATCCCCGATGGAACAACTGTCCCGATAGAACAACTGTAGAGAGACGGACCGACACAATCCGGGAAATTCATCGCCCGGGCCTCCGGGAGCTCTCGTAGGCTCGGGACATGACCGTCACGATCGTCGCCAAGCAACCCGTCGTCGCCGCGCTCGCCGCGCAGTGGTCCGCACTGGACGAGCTGGGCGCCACGCTGACCGAAGAACAGTGGGCCGCGCCGTCCGTGCTTCCCGGATGGACCGTCAAGGACGTCATCGCACATGTGGTGAGCACCGAACGCCTGCTCTCGGGCGACCCGATCCCCAGCACCGAGGAGGCCGTCGCCCACCTGCCGCATGTGCACAATCCCGTCGGCGTCCTCAACGAACGGTGGCTCACCTATTACCGCAAGCTGCCACCGGTCGCGGTGCTGAACGACTTGCGCACAGTGACCAGCGCGCGCCTGGCCCTCCTCGAGGGCCTGTCTCAGGAGGAGTTCAACGCCGAGACCGCAACGCCCGTGGGCCCGGAGAGCTATGGCCGGTTCATGCAGATTCGCGACTTCGACTGTTGGATGCATGAATTAGATGTCCGCGACAGTCTCGGGCTGCCCGCTCCGACCGACCCGGTGACGGCAACGCCCGCGCTCACCGAGCTGGTCAACGCGCTGCCGTTCCTCGTCGGGAAACGGGCGGGCGCACCCCAGGGCAGCCGGATCCGCTTCGTGCTCACCGGGATTGGCGCACAGACCATTAACATCGAGATTCCCGATCGCGCACGCATCGTGGCGACACTCCCGGAAGCCCCACACGTGACGCTCACCGCAGATACCTGTGAGTTTGCCCGTCACCTGGGCGGACGGGCCAGCGCGAGCCGCAACGGCTTCACCCTCGACGGCGATCCCGACCTTGGCTGGAGGATCGTCGCCAATCTGCGCTTCACGATGTAGCGGGCAATTCCAGAAACGCTTGCAGCGCATCGGAATACATCGGAACATCGTGCGCGCCCATGAGCTCGCGCGCAGAGTGCATGGCCAGCGTTGCCGCTCCCACGTCAACCGTGACTATGCCGGTGTGTGACGCCGCGAACGGACCGATGGTGGAACCGCACTGCATATCGGCCCGATGTTCGTACCGCTGGAATGGAACCTCGGCCCGCTCACATGCCATCACGAAAGCTGCGGCGCCCCGCCCGTCGGTGGCGTACCGGACATTCGGATGAATCTTGATCACCGGTCCGGCATTGACGGCGATGTGGTGGCCCGGTTCGTGCCGGTCCGGATAGTTGGGGTGGGTGGCATGCGCCATATCGGCCGAGACCATCAGCGAAGAAGCCGCCCGGCGTAGGAAATCCTCCCGGGTACCATTGCTGGACAGCACGATTCGCTCCAAAACTGTCGACAAGAGGTCAGAGTGCGCACCATGATCGGACACCGAACCGATCTCCTCATGGTCGAAGAGCGCCAACACTGTCGTCGACGTCGACTCGGCGGCGAGGAAGGCCTCTACACCGGCATAACAGCTGGCCTGGTTGTCCAAACGCGGGGCACTGACCAGACTCTGGTCGGGGCCGATCAGCGCGGCCGGGGTCAGATCGTGCGTCATCAGGTCACGCCCGAGCACGTCGGCCGGGGCGACCCCCAGCTGCTCGGCGATGAACTCATCGAAACCCTGTTTACCGCTCCACACCGAGTTCACATGCCATTGCGGGTCGATCACCCACTTCTTGCGTTCCTCCGCGCTGACCATATGGATCGCCAGGTTCGGCACCCGCAGGATCGGCTCCTCGACGCGAATCAGTGTGGACCGCACCGCATCTCCATCGCGCACCAGCACCCTCCCGGACAAACCCAGATCGCGGTCCAGCCAGGTCTGCACCCAGGCACCGCCATAGGGCTCCAGGGCGACCATCGGCCATCCCGCTTGCACGCGGTCGGCATTGGCCTTCACCCGAAGATTCGGGCTGTCGGTGTGGGCGCCGATCACCCGGAAGGCGGCGTGCTCGTCTCCCATGTCAACGCCACGCCAGGCCACGATCGAGCCCGACCGCACCGTGAAGTAGTCGCCCGAGTGGTCGGGCCAGCGCTGCGCCTCGAACAACTCGGTGAAGCCCTCCTGGCGGAGCCGCTGCGCCACCGTGTCCACGGCGTGAAACGGCGACGGCGAGGCGTCGATGAATTGGCACAGTCCTATTGCGGTCGCGGTCACCCTTCACATGATGGCTGACCGGATTCGGTCTAGGGTCGAAGCGTGACCGATCCCGTGCCACAGCCGGTTCTCGAGCCGCTGTCCTCGTCGGCCATTTTTCTTGTGGTGACCCTCGACGACGGCGCAGAACAAGCAGTTCACGATGCCCTGCCCGATCTGTCGGGCCTGGCGAGGGCCATCGGGTTCCGCGACCCGTCACGCCGATTGTCGCTGGTCACTGCCATCGGAGCGGACGCCTGGGACCGGCTTTTTTCGGGCCCGCGTCCCGCGAGTCTGCGACCGTTTCACGAGGTGCGCGGTGAGCGGCATATCGCCCCGTCGACACCCGGTGACCTGCTGTTCCACATTCGCGCCGCCACCATGGACCGCTGTTTCGAACTGGCCGGGCGCATCACCACGGCATTGGCGGGTGCCGTCACGGTGGTGGACGAGGTGCACGGCTTTCAGTACTTCGACAACCGCGACCTGCTCGGTTTCGTAGATGGCACCGAGAATCCCGACGGCGACGAAGCGGCCTCGTCCGCCCTTGTTGGCGCCGAGGACCCCGATTTCGCCGCCGGCAGCTACGTACATGTGCAGAAGTATCTGCACGATATGGCGGCCTGGAGCGCCCTGACCGTGGACGAGCAGGAGAAGGTGATCGGGCGCACCAAACTCGACGACATCGAATTCGACGACGCCGTGAAACCGTCGAACTCGCATGTGGCACTGAATGTCATCGAAGATGACGAGGGAAACGAGCTACAGATCCTGCGGCGCAATATGCCCTTCGGGGAGCTCGGCAAGGCCGAATTCGGCACCTACTACATCGCGTACTCACGCACCCCGGACATCACGGAACGCATGTTGGACAACATGTTCATCGGGAGCCCGCCCGGGAACACCGACCGCATCCTGGATTTCTCGACAGCGGTCACTGGTGGCCTGTTCTTCGCCCCGTCGGCCGATTTCCTTGACACACCCCCACCGCTGCCGGAACAGGTGGCTGCGGAATCTACTGAATACCCTGAATACCAAGGGTCTCTCCTGATCGGCAGCCTGAAAGGAATCTCGCCATGAACAACCTGTATCGCGAACTCGCCCCCATCACGGACGAGGCGTGGGCGGAGATCGGGACCGAGGCCGCCCGCACCTTCAAACGCCATATCGCCGGTCGCCGAGTCGTCGATGTCAGCGAGCCGGGCGGGCCTGCCAGCGCGGCCGTGAGCACCGGCCATCTACTGGATGTATCGGCACCCGCGGAGGGTGTGCAGGCACAGCTACGGGAGAGTAAACCGCTTGTGCGGCTGCGTGTCCCGTTCACGATCAGCCGGTCCGCCATCGATGATGTGGAGCGCGGTGCCCAGGATTCCGATTGGGACCCAGTCAAGGAGGCAGCCAAGAAGCTGGCGTTCGCCGAGGACCGCGCCATCTTCGAGGGTTACCCCGCGGCGTCGATCGTCGGCATCCGCGAGTCCAGCTCCAACCCCCAACTCACGCTGCCCGCGGATGTCCGCGAATACCCGGATATCGTCGCGCAGGCCCTTTCGGAGCTGCGCCTGGCTGGTGTGGACGGTCCGTATTCGGTGCTGCTATCAGCCGAGGAGTACACGAAGGTCAGCGAGACCTCCGATCACGGGTATCCCATCCGCGAGCATCTGGGCCGGCTGGTGACCGGGGAGATTCTCTGGGCACCGGCGATCGACGGCGCCTTCGTGCTGAGCTGCCGTGGTGGCGACTTCGACCTGCAGCTGGGTACCGACGTCACCATCGGCTACCTGTCCCATGACGCGGATAGCGTGCAGCTGTACCTCCAGGAGACGCTGACGTTCCTGAACTACACCGCCGAGGCGTCGGTCGCGCTGCTCCCCTAGGCGAACCCCGGCTCCGAACAGACTCATGTGTGCCCACCTTTGAGCGACAAAGCAATTCGCTATCTTGCTTGTCGCTCAAAGGCGGGCAACTGGAAGATCAAACGGCCTGGAGTTTCCCGATCGCCGAGTGCACCACCTGGTCGAGCCTCGCCCGGCCCTCACCCGCATCCCACGCGAACGATCGCACCACAACCAGCAGCCCACGTACTCGGACCCACGTCACCAGCTGCCCGGGAATCTCCTGATCCATGTCGGCCGGCCGCATCAGCGCCGTGACCGAAGGATACGGCGCAGTGTTCGGGCCGGGTGCGGACGAAACCTGCACCGACGCGGTACCCGTCTCCAGGGTGTTGAACCCCTGCGCGGGCACTATGGACTTGGCCCAGGCGATCATGTCGGCCCCGGGGTTCTCTTTGCCGTAAAGGACATCGATCGATTCCGTACAGTGCGACAACGCTTGCAAACGAACCAGAAAGTTGACCTTGGCGCCATTCGCGTCCCCAGCGTGGTGACACAACTGGTCACCACTACTGGTTGCGCTGGCAAGATCGTCCTTCTCCACTTTCCAGTCGGCCGGAATGGCATCGTCGGGAAGCAGCGACATCAACTCAACGCTCGGCTTATCCGCCAAACCGCTGTCTGCGCTTGCCGGGCCCGCAAATCCTAAAACCCCGATCACAACCGACATGACGACCACCGTGCTTCGCCATTTACCCCTGATCGTCCGACCCATGGACATGCCTCCCCCTCAATTAGTGGGAGCATAGCTGGAAGAGATGCAAACTGCACAACTGCAGTGGCAATACCCCATATCGAACCCGATGGCAGCTTTGCCATTACCCATCACGGGCGAGTAGGCGCGGCGGGCACGATGACACCCGTCGCCGCAAGAGGCCTTCGAGTGCGCGGTCGGCATGCCAAACTTTCGGCAAATACCTGCTGGAGACGGAGATCTAGGCCGCGAGTACGGCGTCGAGCGCCGAGAAGAAGATGCCGAGCCCGTCGTCACTGGGACCGGTGAGCGGCTCGGTGGCGTGCTCCGGATGCGGCATCAGCCCGACCACGCGGCCGTTGGCCGAGGAGATTCCGGCGATATCCCGCATCGAGCCGTTGGGGTTCTCGCGGTAGCGGAACACCACTCGACCCTCGCCCTCCAGCTCGTCGAGGACGTCCTCGGAGGCAACGTAACGGCCCTCGCCGGATTTGAGCGGCACCAGGATGTCGGCGCCCTGTTCGTACCGGGACGACCAGGCGGTGTGGTTGGCATCGACTCCCAACCACACGTCGCGGCAGACGAAATGCAGGCCGGCGTTGCGCGTCAATGCACCCGGCAGCAGCCCGGCTTCACACAGCACCTGGAAGCCATTGCAGATTCCCAGGATTGGTAGACCATTCGCGGCGGCGTCGACCACCGAACGCATCACCGGGGCCAAGCGCGCGATGGCACCGGCACGCAGGTAGTCGCCGTAGGAGAAGCCGCCGGGCACGATCACCGCGTCGACGGACTTCAGGTCGGCATCGGCATGCCACAGCGAGACGGCCTCCGCGCCGGACAGCCGTGCCGCACGAGCGGCGTCGACGTCGTCAAGGGTGCCGGGGAAGGTGATGACCCCGATGCGCGCGGTCATGATTCCCGGACCACTTCCCAGTCCTCGATGACCGTGTTGGCGAGCAGCGCCTCGGCGATCGACTCCAGCGCGTCATCGGAGATATCTCCATCGAACTCGAGTTCAAAGCGCTTGCCCTGTCGGACGTCCGCGACTCCGGCGTAGCCAAGGCGGGAAAGCGCCCCAACGATCGCCTGTCCCTGCGGGTCCAGGATCACGGGTTTCGGCATGACGTTTACGACGACTCGGGCCACGCGCTGACTTTACCGTGTGGGACGGACCACATCCCCTCTAGACTCCCCTTATGCGGCTGACCCACTTCGGGCATTCGTGCCTGCTGGCCGATTTCTCGTCTGGAGATAAGACCACCACCCTGCTGTTCGATCCGGGCAATTTCTCGCACGGATTCGAGGGAATCACCGGACTGTCGGCCATCCTGATCACCCATCAACATCCCGACCACGTCGATCTCGAGCGGCTCCCCGCACTGGTCGACGCCAATCCGGGTGCGGCGCTCTATGCCGACCCGATGACCGCAGCGCAGTTGGGCGACCCGTGGCGCGCGGTGCACGCGGGTGACAGCTTCGCGGTCGGCGAGTTGAACGTGCGCGGGGTCGGCGGGCAGCACGCGGTGATCCATCCGGAGATCCCGCTCATCGACAACACCTCGTATCTGATCGGCGACGGTGACCACCCGGCACGGCTCATGCATCCCGGCGATGCGCTCTTCACCCCCGGTGAGGATGTCGACGTGTTGGCGCTACCGGCCGCGGCTCCGTGGATGAAAGTGTCCGAGGCGATCGAATACCTGCGCGCGGTGCATCCGGCCCGCGCAGTGCCGATCCACCAGGGCATCCTGCAGGAGGCGGCGTACCCGTTCTTCTACAGCCGATTTCGCGAGATGTCGGACGCCGATTTCCAGGTGCTGCCGCACGAGGACGCAGTCGAGTTCTAGGCGCCGACACGCCGCATTTCGTTCTGTTTCCCGAGTAACTCGCGCAGAACACGGCGTGTCGGCGGGTGGCGCCGCTCAGGTCAGCCGATGTCCTCGGCCGCACCCTGGCCGGCGGCCCGTCCACTGAAGATGCAGCCACCCAAAAAGGTGCCCTCCAGTGCGCGGTACCCGTGCATACCGCCACCACCGAACCCGGCAATCTCTCCGGCCGCGTACAACCCCTCAAAGCAACTGCCATCGGCATGCAGAACCCGCGAGTCGAGGTCAGTTTCCAGTCCGCCCAAGGTCTTTCGCGTCAGGATGTGCAGCTTCACCGCGATAAGTGGCCCCGCCTTGGGGTCGGTGAGACGGTGCGGTGCCACCACACGGGTGAACCGGTCGGCGAGGTAGGCACGCGCCGCACGGATAGCGGCGATTTGCGGATCCTTGCCGAACGGGTTGACCACCTCGCGGTCGCGCGCCGCCACCTGTTGGGCGATCGTCGCGTAGTCCAGCGGCGTGACGTCCGGTAATGCGTTCATCTTGGCGACGAGATCCGGCAGGTTCGTGGCAGTGACGAAGTCGACGCCCTTGTCGATGAAAGCCTGCACCGGCCCCGCCGGTCCCGCCTTACCGCGCCGCAGCACCCCACGCACGTCCTTGCCCGTGAGGTCGGGGTTCTGCTCTTGCCCGGATAGCGCGAACTCCTTGGCGATGATCCGTGCGTTCAGGATGAACCACGAATAATCCTGTCCGCTGCGGCAGATGTGCTCCAGCGTGCCCAACGTGTCGAATCCGGGAAAAAGCGGCGCCGGAATACGAGATCCGTTGGCGTCCAGCCAGAGTGACGATGGCCCGGGCAGGATGCGAATCCCGTGCCCCGGCCAGATCGGGTCATAGTTGGTGATGCCCTCGGTGTAATGCCACATCCGGTCTCGGTTGATCAGGTGCGCCCCGGCGGCCTCCGAGATCCCTACCATTCGACCGTCTACGTGGGCCGGTACCCCAGTCAACAGCTGGGACGGAATGCGACCCAGGCGCTCGGGCCAATTGGCCCGTACCAGGTCGTGGTTACCGCCGATACCGCCGCTCGTCACGATGACGGCCTGCGACCGGAGTTCGAACTCTTCCACTGCTGTTCGAGACGATGTGACACCCCGCGGGACGGTCGAAGGTTCCAGCACGGTGCCGCGGACACCAACAGCCGCACCGGTTTCGACAATCAGCTCATCTACCTGATGGCGGTAGGCGATGCGCACTTGCCCACGGTCGACCGCGGCAAGCACGCGCCGGGCGAAGATCTCCACCAGACCTGGACCGGTGCCCCACGTGATGTGAAAACGCGGTACAGAATTGCCCGGCCCCAGCGCGTCCTTGCCACCGCGCTCAGCCCAAGCCACCACGGGGAATGTTTGTAATCCCCTGGCACGCAACCAGCTTCGCTTCTCACCGGCAGCGAAGTCGACGTAGGCATGCGCCCATTGACGCGGCCAGTGGTCCTCCGGCCGGTCGAAACCCGCGGTGCCGAGCCAGTCCTGCAGGGCCAGCTCGTGGGAGTCTTTGATGCCGAGTCGACGCTGTTCGGGACTGTTGACGAAGAACAGACCGCCGAACGACCAGTAGGCCTGGCCGCCGAGATTGGCGGCATTTTCCTGCTCGACGATGATGACGTTTTTGCCGCGGTCCACCAATTCACAGGTCGCTACCAACCCTGCGAGACCCGCGCCCACGACGATGACATCCGTACTCGTGTCGCCCACTGGTTCACCGTAGCGGGGTCACCGCCCGATGAGAAGGTCCAACTTCCTTGCGGTGAAAGCACAAAGCCATGTATCTACGCACTTGCCCCGTGGTTCGAACGCGGGAGGTGCCTCCACGCCAGGACCCGCTCCGAGATCCATACGCGAAGCATGAAGCAAACCGTCCAGGCTAGGCCACGCTGTGCAATACCTGCTTGGGCAACCATTCGTAAACGCCGGGCCTCGAACCGTGTAGCAGCGATAGGTCGATCGCATCGATCATCGCCTGCCGTGGGCCGGGCTTGCGAAGGTGCTTGGCTGAGATCGCGACCCGCACAATTCCGTCACGCCGGGCCGTGCGCGCAGCCGACAGCACCAGCATTCGGCACCACCACGGCTCGGACAGGAATCCCTCGCCAATACCCAGCACGCGAGCACGCACCGGCGTGCCGCGGACCAGGTCGGTGATCTCCGATAGTCCGATGTTCAGTCGGAACCCGTTGCGCGGCAACATTTCGATGGCTCCCGCCGAGGCCATCCAACCCGGTGCCGCGAAGAGGCGCGTACGCAACCCGGTCTGCTCCATCACGCGGTCGGCGGCCATCAGACGCAGGTTGGCCTCGTGCGCGGGCAACGCCGCGAACTCGTCGCGACGCTTCTTGGTAGCGGCTTGGTCGTATCCGTGTAGGACGATCGCGTCACCATGAGACCTGCGTGCCGCCAGCCAGTCGACCGTTGGCTGGTCCTCCACGAGCCGGTACTTGCCCTTCAGGCGTGGAGCTACAAGGAATGACAGCGGAATCGACCGCTTATCCATTTCCTCGGTGAATACCGCGATCTCATCGAGAGTGCGGTCGCAGATTCCCGACACAGATACCAGCAGCTGTCCTGCCATGCCGCCAGTGTGGCAACTTCAGATGTACGCAAGGTGTCAGACACCCCGCATCGAAAAGAACGCTCCGGCCCGCTACCTCAGCTCCTTCTCGATGGCCGCGATCACCTCGGGCGCATCCGGCACCGTCGTCGGCCGAAATCGGTTGACCGGCCGGAAGGACCCAGCACCATCCTTCGCGATCAAGAACTTCTCGAAGTTCCACTGCACATCGCCGGCGGCACCTTCGGAATCCACGGTTTTGGTGAGCTCGGCGTACAGCGGATGCCGGTTCTCACCGTTGACGTCGATCTTCTCCAGCAGCGGGAAGGTCACGCCGTATGCGGTGGAACAGAACGTCTGGATCTCCTCCGCCGTCCCGGGTTCCTGGCCCATGAACTGGTTACAGGGCACCCCGAGCACTCTCAGGCCGCGATCGCCATAGTCGGTGGCCAGCTTCTCCAGAGCCGCGTACTGCGGGGTAAGACCACATTTGGACGCGACGTTGACGACGAGCACGGCGTTATCGCCAAAATCGGCGAGTGAGAGCTCGGAGCCGTCGAGGGCGGTCAACGGGATCGAGGCGAGATCGGTCATGCCGACCACGGTACCTGGGTTGCGATGGTTGACTGTGCGCATATTGCGCAACGTTGCGGGAGGTTACATGAGCGCGGAGGACGAATTCTCCTCTGGCCGCAGTGCTCTGCGCATCGCCTCGGTGGCTGCGCTCGGAGGACTGCTCTTCGGGTACGACAGCGCGGTCATCAACGGCGCTGTGCAAGCCATTCAGGACGAGTTCGTGATCCGCGACGCTGAACTGGGATTCGCGGTGGCCTCGGCGCTCCTGGGGGCCGCTCTCGGCGCGATGACCGCGGGGCGCATCGCCGACCGGATCGGACGCGTGGCGGTCATGAAGATCGCCGCTGCACTGTTTCTCCTGAGTGCGGTCGGGGCCGGGCTGTCACCGAATATCGAGCTGCTCATCAGCTTTCGCGTGATCGGTGGTGTGGGGGTGGGTGTCGCATCGCTTATCGCGCCGGCATATATCGCCGAGACCTCCCCATCGAATATCCGAGGCCGGCTGGGTTCTCTACAACAATTGGCGATCGTCACCGGAATCTTCTTATCGCTCACCATTGACTGGCTGCTGGCGCATCTCGCGGGTGGTTCGCGCGGTGAACTGTGGCTGGGTCTGCCCGCATGGCGCTGGATGTTTCTCTTAATGGCGCTGCCGGCGCTGGTGTATGGCACGCTCGCGTACACGATCCCGGAGTCTCCACGATATCTCGTTGCCACACAACGGGTTTCCGAAGCACGCACGGTGCTAAAGCGCTTGCTCGGCGAGAAGAATCTCGACATCACGATTACCCGAATCCAGGAGACGCTAGATCAGAACACTGCGCCCTCATGGCGGGATCTACGCAAGCCCACCGGTGGTCTATACGCCATCGTGTGGATCGGCGTGGCGCTGGCGGTGTTCCAGCAATTCGTCGGCATCAACGTGATCTTCTACTACTCGAACGTGCTGTGGCAGGCCGTCGGGTTCGGGGAGAGCTCGTCGTTCACCATCACGGTCATCACCTCGGTCACGAATATCGCCACTACGCTGGTGGCGATCGCGTTGATCGACCGAGTCGGCCGGAAACCGTTGTTGCTCATCGGTTCGGCCGGTATGGCCGCGACCCTCGGCGCCATGGCGGTCCTCTTCAGTTTGGCCGCCGTTGTGGACGGCAAGCCACACCTGGGGCCCGTGGCCGGGCCCGTTGCGTTGATTGCCGCCAACCTGTTTGTCGTGGCATTCGGAATGTCCTGGGGTCCGGTGGTCTGGGTGCTGCTCGGCGAGATCTTCCCCAACCGAATCCGGGCGGCCGCCATGGGCGTTGCCACCGCGGGGAACTGGGCGGCCAACTGGCTGGTGACCGTGACCTTCCCCGCTTTGCGTGACGCACTGGGAATCGCCTACGGGTTCTATGCCGTGTGTGCGGTGCTGTCCCTCGTCTTCGTCGCGCGCTGGGTGAAGGAGACCAAGGGCCAAAGCCTCGAAGACATAGGCTCCGAGATCAGCTGAATAGCTGGCCGGAACGTGCCGCGGCGATCACTCCGCCGTCAACCAAAAGATCGGTCCCGGTGATCTGGGATGACTCGGGGCCGAGCAGGAAGGCCGCAGCTGCGGCGACATCGTCGGAGGTGCCGATCCGCTTGGTCGCCGAACCGTCGATCAGGGACTTCGCCACGATGCCGGTCTCGGAGGCGAGCTCCTGGTGACCCATCGTGGTAGACACCAGCCCCGGACTAATCGAGTTGATGCGAGCGCCCCGTGCACCCCATTGCCGGGCCACCGCCCGAACGCGAATGTGATTGGCGCGCTTCGAAAATTGGTACGCCGAGGCGGGATACTCAATGCTCTGAACGTACGGCAGCGCGAGCAGATCCTCGGCAGCAGTGGTGGCCAGTTCCTGTTCTTGTTCGGCGGTGAGGTCCAGTGGCATGTGCCCGGCCATACTGGCAATCACCACGCCGGCACCAGCGGACGCCACGATCTTGCCGAACTCTTCCAACACCACTGCGACACCCACGAGGTCGACGGCGAGGATGGCCTGCGTCGGCGCCTGCGCCGGAGAGAGACCGGCGGTGTGCGCCACCTGGGTCACCCGCCCGAGTGTCGTAGCCGTCTCGGCCAGTGCAGCCACCGACTCGCGCGATGAGACATCGACGCGGTGCCCGATGACGTTGTGCCCGTCGGCCTTGAGCTCGTCGACAACCTTCGCCAGCGTCTCCTCGTTGTAGTCGGCGAGCAGCAGTGTCTTACCGATTCCCTGACGGCGGGCGATGACCTTGCCCATTCCACCGACGCCAGTGACAACGACAACCTCGTCAGACATCTGCCTTCTCGCCTTCTGCCCCAAGAACATCCAGTATCCAGGCCAGCTGGAAGGCGCTTTCCTTCCAGCGCTCATAGCGCCCACTGATACCGCCGTGACCTGCCGTCATCTCGGTGCGCATCAGGATGGGGCGGTCACCGGTGGTGGTATGCCGCAGCTCCGCCACCCATTTGGCGGGTTCGACATACAGGACCCGCGAATCGTGCAGTGATGTCATCGCGAGAATCGTCGGGTACTCGGTGGCACGGATGTTTTCGTACGGGGAGTAGGACTTGATGTAGTCGTAGACATCCTTGTCTTCCAAAGGATTTCCCCATTCGTCCCACTCGGTGACGGTCAGTGGCAGCGACGGATCACAGATGGTGGTGACGGGATCGACAAAAGGCACCTGGGCCAGCACACCGGCGAAAAGCTCGGGCGCCAGGTTCACCGCGGCCCCCACCAGCAGGCCGCCGGCGCTACCTCCCCAGGCCGCGAGCCGGTCGGGTATCGCGACCCCTGAGTCAACGAGATGACGTGCCGCCGCGACGAAGTCGGTGAAGCTGTGCTTCTTGTGCCCCATCTTGCCGTCCTCGTACCACAGACGGCCCATCTCGCCTCCACCGCGCACGTGGGCGATGACGAACACCACTCCCCTGTCCAGCAGGGAGAGCCGCGCAATGCTGAACTGCGGATCCTCACACATCTCGTACGCGCCGTAGCCGTACAGCAGCGTGGGCGCCGGTTCTTCGGTGTCCGTGCGGTGCACGATCGATAGCGGAATTCGGGTGCCGTCCTCGGCGACCGCCCATTCCCGCCGCTCCACGTAGTCCTCGCGGCGGTAGCCGCCAAGCACCGGCTGTTCCTTGAGTAGCGTGCGGTGCCCGGTATGAACGTCGAGGTCGTAGACCCGGGTCGGCGTGATGAACGATGTACAACCCACGCGCAGCAGCGGCGAGTTCCATTCGGGGGTATCGCCCAGCCCAGACAGCATGAGTTCCGAGTCGAACTCAACCTCCTGAGGCGAGCCGTATCCGTCGGCACCGATCGGCCAGACCTGGATGCGGGGCAACGCTTCTCGCCGGTATCCGATCACGAACCGCTCGGCGAATGCCTCCACTCCGTCCAAACGGACATCGTCACGGTGAGCGACCAGGGTACGTGCCAAGGCAGGGTCAGCGGGACCGTCTGCGACCGCCGACACCGGCAGCTCAGCCAGCTCGAAGTTGACGGCGCCGTCGTTGTGCAGGATCAGAAGTCGATCCTCACCACCGACCACGATGTGATCGATGGTGTATTCGATCCCGTTGCGGCGCAACCAGACTGGAGAGAAAGTGGTCACTGGGTCGGCCGCGTCGCCGATCAGGATTTCCGAGGTCACGGACGAGTGCACGCTGATGGCGACAAAGCGATCGCTACGGGTGCGGCCGGCCCCGATCCAAAAACGCTCGTCGGGTTCTGAGAACACCTCGACCGGTTCTTCACCGCTGCCCAGCATGTAACGGCGAATTGCATACGGGCGGAATGCTTCGTCGATCACCGGGTAGTACAGGGTGCGGCTGTCCATCGCCCACGTGGCACCGGCACCGATATCGGCGATTTCGTCCGGGTACATCTCGCCGGTGCTCAGGTCTTTGAACCGTAGCGTGTACATCTCGTGCCCGACGACGTCGACCGAGAATGCCAACGTGTTCCCGTCGGGGCTGACGGTGGCGGCACCGAGCGAGAAGAAGTCGTGGCCCTCTGCTTCCGCGTTCCCGTCGAGCAGGATCTGCTCCCCCGGGACCTCGTGGTTCAGCGTGGGGGGCATCCAGTCATTGTGATCGCCTATCGGGCACCGACAATGAACGCCGTACTGCTTGCCCTCGAAGCTGCGGGCGTAGTACCACCACTGCCCCATTCGGGTGGGAATCGAGAGGTCAGTCTCCTTGGTGCGCGACTTGATCTCACCGAAGATGGCGGTGCGGAGCCCATCCAGATGCGCGAGTTGGTCATCAACGTAGGCGTTTTCGGCCTCCAGATGCGCGATGAGCGCCCGGCTTTCCTTGTCACGCATCCATTCGTATGGGTCGACGAATGTATCGCCGTGATACTCGCGGAGAGTGTCGACGCGGTTAGCGGAGGGCGGGCGGAGGGGCCCGCTCACGCCGACGACCCGATCCAATCAGCGAAGCTCAGTCCCGAAATGCGTTCGTATGCTTCGATATACCGCTCTCGCGTAGCCTCCGCCACCGCCGGCGGCAGGGGCGGCGGTGGGGTATCCGCGGCGCGATCCCATCCGGATTCGGGTCCGGTGAGCCAGTTGCGCACGAACTGCTTGTCGAAGCTGTCCTGCACCACACCGACCCGGTAATTGGCGGCATCCCAGTATCGCGACGAGTCAGGGGTAAATACCTCGTCGGCCAACACCAACGTGCCCTCGGTATCGACTCCGAACTCGAACTTGGTGTCGGCCAGGATGATTCCTTTGTGTAGCGCGTGGGCGGCCGCGACGGCATAGATCTTGAGGGTCTCGTCGCGCAGCTGGTTGGCACGCTCCGTGCCAACCAGGTCCACCACCGCCGCAAAATCGACGTTCATATCGTGCTCGCCGATATCGGCCTTCGTCGCCGGCGTGAACAACGCCGGATCCAGACGACTGGCCTCCACGAGCTCCTGCGGCAACACGTGACCGCACACCGCGCCGGTGCGCTGGTAATCCAGCAGCCCGGACCCCGTGAGGTATCCGCGGGCCACGCATTCCACCGGAAGCATGTCGAGCTGGCGCACCAGCAGCGCCCGGCCCAGCACCTCCTCGGGGATGCGCGGGTCGTCGGGCGGCCCGGCGAGGTGGTTCGGTGCCTTGAGCAGCCCGAAGAAGAACACGCTCATCGCAGTGAGGATGCGCCCCTTATCGGGTATCGGCGTTTCCAGGATGAAATCGAAAGCGGAAATCCGGTCGGTGGCCACGAACAACAGGTGTTCGTCATCGACTCGGTACAGCTCACGGACCTTCCCGCTGGCCACATGCTGGTAATCGGACAGCGCTGGAGACATCGTGCCATCCTACGATTCATGCGATTCCTGCCCTACTCCACCCGACCGGGACGGTTGCTCGCGCAGTTGTTCAGCGATGTAGCGGTGGCAATATGGACCACAATCTGGGTGTTCGTCGGGCTTGCGGTGCATGGCGCCGTCTCGGCGATCGCCGAGGTGGGGCGTCAGGTGAAGGGCGGTGCCGACGGTATCTCGGACAACCTCAACTCCGCAGGCGATAGCGCGCACAGGATTCCGTTGGTGGGCGACAAGGTGGGCGCGCCGCTGCGCGCGGCCAGCGAGGCCGCCGCGGACCTAGCCGGAGCGGGCCACAATCTGGACACCACCGCAACGTGGCTGGCGATCGTGCTGGCGATCGCCGTCGCCGCACCGCCCATCCTGGCCTTCGCCGGTCCGTGGATCTTTTTGCGGATCAGGTTCTTTCGCCGCAAGCTCGTTGCGGTGCAGCTGGCTGCCACGTCGGCGGGTGAGCAGCTGTTGGCTTTACGGGCGCTCGCCAACCGGCCGCTGAAGAAGCTGGCCGTGGTCACCGTCGACCCGGTGGCCGCCTGGCGAGCCCAGGACACCGCGGCGATACGCGGCCTCGCCGCCATCGAATTGAACGCGACGGGCGTCAGCACGCCGAAAGCCTGGAAGCCCACCAGCGTCGACACGCCGTGACATGCCGAGCGAAGCCGACAGAACGCGGCGTGTCGGCGGGTTAGGAGGCGACTACCACCATGTGCCGGATGCCGGTATGCCGGTTACTACGCGTCCACTCCACCGGCTCGGCCAGCTGCATCGATTCGAAAAGTGGTAGCAGCTCCTCGAACACCACCCGCAGCTCCAGACGCGCGAGATGCGCGCCCAGACAGAAATGCACGCCTTGTCCAAAACCCAAGTGGGGATTGGGCTTGCGCGCGATATCGAAGACTTCGGGCCGCTCGAACACCAGCGGATCTCGATTCGCCGAGCCCTCCCACACCACCACCTTCTGTCCCGCGGCGATCTTCTGCTCACCCAGAGCGACATCGACGGTCGCGGTCCTGCGCTTGGACGGCGACGGCGAGGTCCATCGCAGCACTTCCTCGATCGCCGTCGGTAACAACACCAGATCCTCACGCAGCAAACGTAATTGGCCGGGATGGTCAAGTAACGCGAGTAACCCTCCGGCAATCGCGTTGCGCGTGGTCTCGGCCCCGGCGCTGAACAGCAGGTAGAAAAACAGGTACAACTCGGCATCCGATAGCGAGGGCGCCTCCGGATCATCGACCGTGGCGTTGGCCACCACCGACAGCATGTCATCGGAGGGGTCAGCGCGCTTGCGCGCGATCATCTCCGAACCGTATTGATACATACCGGAACTTGGGTCGCCAAGGGAGCTGGTGACCTGGGCGCGACGAGCATGCCCGAAATCGAATCCCGGCTCTATCGCCTCGAACAGCCAGTGCCGGTCCGACTCCGGCACCCCGAGCAGAATGCAGATCATCTGCATGGGCAGCTCGACGGCGATATCGACCAGGAAATCAAAGGGCACTGATGGTTCCACCATGTCCAATAGCGCCCTGCACCGCACCCGCAGGTCGTCCTCGACACGCTGGATCATGCGCGGGGTCAGACCCGAGCTCACCAACTTGCGAATCTGACGATGCCTCGGATCGTCCATCATGTTGAGCACCTGCCCGGCGATCGGCAGATCTTGCAGGAGGGTGCCTCCGTAGGCGCGATCGCCTCCGGTTACTGACGAATACCTCACCGGATCACGCAGTACCTCAAAGGTTTCCGCGTAGGTGGCCACCGACCAGAAACCCTCATTGTCCGGGGTGTTCTCGGTGGGCTCATGCCAGTACACCGGCGCCTCCGCCCGGTGGCGGGCGAACAACTCATGCGGGAACCCACTGGCGAAGTTGTCCAGATCGGTTAGGTCGATCCCGTCGAGAGCAGCGCGGCCCATGGACTACAGGATGGCACCCGGGTTGTACGCCGCGGCCTCAGGGTAGGCGTCAACAAGCACCGAGACGGCGGCCGCCACCCGATCGACCTGATCGGCGGCGGCTCCGGTGAATGAGGCCCGGTCGGCCAGCGCGGCCTCCAACGCGTCGGCATCGAGCGGCAGCCGTGGATCTTCCGCCAACAGGCCCAAAAGGTCTGGCTCGGCGCCCTTTTCACGCATCGCCAACGCCGTGGCGACGGCGTGCTCCTTGATGACCTCGTGCGCCTCTTCACGACCGACCCCGGCGCGCACCGCTGCCATCAGCACCTTGGTTGTCGCCAGGAACGGCAGGTAGCGACGCAGCTCCCGGTCGATCACCGCCGGATACGCACCGAATTCGTCGAGCACCGTCAGGAAGGTCTCGATCATCCCGTCGACGGCAAAGAATGCGTCGGGTAGCGCTACGCGACGCACCACCGAACAGAACACATCGCCTTCATTCCATTGCGCCCCAGCAAGTTCGGCGACCATGGACCCGTACCCACGCAGCACCACCTGCAAGCCGTTGACGCGTTCGCAGCTGCGGGTGTTCATCTTGTGCGGCATGGCCGAGCTGCCCACCTGCCCGGGCGCGAAGCCCTCGGTGACCAGCTCGTGGCCGGCCATCAGGCGGATGGTGTGCGCCAACGAGGACGGCCCGGCCCCGAGCTGTACCAGTGTGGACACCACATCGTGGTCCAAAGAGCGTGGATAGACCTGACCGACGCTGGTCAGGGTGTTGGCGAACCCCAGGAAGCCGGCGACATTCGCTTCCAACTCCGCCAGTTTCCCGGTATCCCCGTCGAACAGGTCGAGCATGTCTTGCCCCGTACCCATCGGGCCCTTGATACCGCGCAACGGATACCTGTCGAGAAGCTCGCGCAGACGGGTCAGCGCCAGCAGGGTCTCATCGGCGGCCGATGCGAACCGCTTACCCAACGTCGTGGCCTGCGCGGCCACGTTGTGGCTGCGCCCGGCCATCACCACATCGCGGTACTCCACCGCGTGCTGCGCGAGCCGCGCCACGACCGCGACACCATGGGCGTGCACGTACTCCAGCGAGCGACGGATCTGCAGCTGCTCCACGTTCTCGGTGAGGTCGCGGCTGGTCATGCCCTTATGGATGTGCTCATGCCCGGCCAGCGCACTGAACTCCTCGATGCGGGCCTTCACATCGTGGCGGGTGACGCGCTCACGCGCGGCGATCGAATCCAGGTCGACATCCTCGACAACCCGCTCGTAATCCTCGATGACACCATCGGGAACAGCTATGCCGAGATCGCGTTGTGCACGCAGAACCGCGATCCACAACTGGCGCTCCAGCACCACCTTTGACCGTGGCGACCACAGTTGCACCATGGCATCGCTCGCGTACCGGGATGCCAGAACGTTAGGGATTTGCACACCAAGAGTCTAGGTGGGATAAGAAATCGACTCGGCCATCTGTTCTGCTTCCAATGGGGCGAGCACGTCCATGACGTCTACCAGCATCGATGTCGCGGTCGCCTGCGGACTGGTCGCGGCCTCGGTGAACGCCCCCACCATTGCGCCGTCGATCGTCGAAATCAGCACCGCGACATGGTCGTTGTCGATGCAACGTCCGGATCGGCGAACCACCTGCGCTACCGCCTCGTCGCGCTGCTCGCGCAGCCGCTTCTGCACCTCGCGTAGGTCGGGGTGGCGACTGCACGCCAGCTCCCGCTCGTACCGCGACACCAGTTGTTCCCCGCCGCCAAAGCCCGGCATACCGAACAGCAGTTCCACCACCGCCTCCGCGGTGGCAGCGGCTCCACGGCGCCGGTATTGCACCATGGACAGCCGTTCCTGGATCTGTTCCAGCTCGTGGGTCCCCGCATGTTCGACCGCCCGTGCGATGAGGTCTTCCAGCGATGAGAAGTAGTACGTGGTGGAGGCCAGCGGCAAGCCGGCACGCTGCGCCACAGCACGGTGACGAACTGCGTCAATACCATTGTCCCGCAAGAGATCAGCAGCAGCACTTATCAGTGCACGCCGCCGACGCTCACCCTTGGGGGTCGCCTGCGGACGGTGCATGGCGCTCCCGTCGGGGAACACCTCCTCCTGCTGCCTGACCGTCACGCCATGTCATGCTGCCAGCAGCGACGCCTCCCCACGAGCGTTTTGCGCTATCTCGTGCAAGCGGTCGGCATCAGCCCCGGCCGAGTCGCGTCCCCAGCCTCTCCAGCGCCTCCCTGATCTCTGCGCCGCTTCCGGCGAAACTCAGCCGGACGGTGTGGTGGCCGCGCGCCGTGTCGAAGTCGATACCGGGTGCGATGGCTACCCCCGTGCGCGCCAACAGGTCCGCACACCACTGTTCGGCATTATCGGTCAGGTGCTCAATATCCGCGTACGCGTAGAACGCGCCGTCGGGCGGAGCGATCTTGGTGATACCCGCGGCAGTAAGACCGTCGATGAGCAGCGTCCGGTTGGCCGCGTACCGGCGCACATGTCCGTCGAGCTCGACGCGCGCCGCGGCGCTGAACGCCGCCAGCGCGCCGTACTGGGAGACGGCAGGCGGACAAATCGTGAAGTTGGAGGACAGCCTGTCGATGACCCGCACAAACCGAGGCGGCACCAGCATCCATCCCAGTCGCCAACCCGTCATGGAGAAGTACTTCGACACCGAGCCCATCACGACTGCTTCGCGACTGAATTCCCATGCACTGGAAGTCTTTTGCTCACCGTAAGAAATCCCGTGGTAGATCTCGTCGGATATCAACAGGGTGCCGTTCGCCTCGCACCACTTCGCGAGTGCCTCCAGCTCTGCGGAGTCGATGATGGTGCCGGTCGGGTTGGCGGGACTTGCGACGATGAGACCGGCCGGAGGCTTATCCAGCGCCTCCAACATCGCCACCGTCGGCTGGTATCGCGTCTGGGGTCCGCAGTCGATCTCGACGATCCGACAGCCCAGTGCGGCAAGACAATTGCGGTAAGCGGGATATCCGGGCCGCGTCATCACCACGGTGTCCCCGATATCGAAGGCCGCGAGGAACAGCAGCATGAACCCACCCGAGGACCCGGTGGTGACGACGACATCGTCCGCGGAGACGTCAATCCCGGAACGCTCGCGGTGGTAGTCGGCGATGGCGACACGCAGCTCCGGCAGGCCCAGCGTTTCGGTGTACCCAAGCACGTGCGTGCCAACGGCCTCCCGCACTGCGTCGAGAACTACCGCTGGCGCGCCCGTCGACGGCTGGCCGGCGGCCAGGGAGATCATGTCTCCGTGCGTGCGCTGTCGCGTGGCCGCCGCCGTCAGCACGTCCATGACGTAGAAGGGCGGAACGTCTGAACGCCGCGAGAGACCTGCCACGGTTGCGACGCTATCGGACGGGGCGGGCATGATGAGCCCCATGCGTGATCTGTCTCGACGCTCCCTGCTGAAGCTCGGCGCGACAACCGGCGCCGGCGCCGCACTCGCCGCTCTCCCTGGCACGGGGACTTTCCCGGCCCGCGCGGACGGGGCCATCTCCGCCGGCTCCTTCGTCTCGGCGGCGCGCGGCGGTGTCGGTACCGAATGGCGTATCGCTCGGCCGCCCGGTGTCACCGGCCCTATCCGGCCCATCATCGCCCTGCACGGCAAGGGGCAAACGGCCGCCGGTGTCATGGAGGGCGGGGTGGAGAACATGCTGGCGCAGGCCGTCGCCTCGGGCGCCAAACCGTTCGCCCTGGCAAGCGTGGACGGTGGCGGTGGCTACTGGCACAAGCGGGCCTCGGGTGAAGACTCCGGCGCCATGGTGCTCAATGAATTCATTCCGCTGCTGGCCGCGCAGGGGCTGGACACGTCACGCGTCGCGTTCCTGGGTTGGTCGATGGGCGGATACGGCGCCATGCTGCTCGGCTCACGCCTGGGCGCGGGCCGAACCGCCGCCATCACCGCCGTCAGCCCGGCGCTGTGGACATCCTCGGGGGCGACCGCCCCCGGTGCTTTCGACGGTGCCGACGACTACGCCGCGAACTCGGTATGGGGGCTGGCCGCGCTGAATTCGATTCCGCTGCGCATCGACTGCGGTAACAGCGATCCGTTCTACAGCGCCACCAACCAGTTCATCGGGCAGCTTGCGACGCCGCCCGCGGGTGGCTTCAGTCCCGGCGGGCACGACGGCTCCTTCTGGAGCTCGCAAATCGGCGCGGAACTGGCATGGATGTCACCGCTGCTCACCGCCTGACGCTTCCCTGATGGCCGGCCGCAAAAGACCCTGAGGTTGCTCGAAGAGTTGATGGGTGGCCAACCAACCCCCTCGACGGGTTTGCCATTCGCTGGCATTATGGCGAAGGTGTCGTCATTATCCCGTCGTCAGCTATTGCGGGCTGGCACTGCTCTAGGTGCTGGCGCTGCGCTTCTTCCGACGATCGCGCCGCCCGCCCGTGCCTTTGGTGAGGTAACCACCGGGTCGTTCGTATCGGAGGCCCGCAAGGGTATCGAGACGGGCTACAAGATTGCCCGCCCACCAGGAGCAGACGGGCCACTGCGCCCCGTCATCCTGTTGCATGGCCGCGACGAGACAGCCGACAGAATGATCGGCTGGGGCTTCGAGAACATTCTGGGCGGTATCGATAGCACCGGAGCACCACCGGTGGCAGTGGCAGCCATCGACGGAGGCAACAGCTACTGGCATCCGCACGAGTCAGGCGACGACCCCGGTGCCATGATCATCAACGAATTTCTGCCGTTACTTGCAGAGCAAGGCCTGGACACCTCACGGGTGGCGTTCCTCGGATGGTCGGCCGGCGGATACGGCGTGCTACTCAATGGCGCGCGCCTTGGGTCTCCGCGAACCGCCGCCATCGCCGCGGTCGCCCCGGCACTGTGGCCGACGTACGAAGAGGCCACGCCCGACGCCTTCGACGACGCCAAGAACTGGTCCGATTACTCGGCACTCAATCTCCCTCAGCTCGACACGATTCCGCTCTGGGTTTCGTGCGGAACCGAGGACCGTTTCTACAACGCCTCAAAAACGTTCGCGGAGCAACGCAGGACCCCGCCTGCAGGAGGTTTCAGCCCGGGTGGGCACGACGGCGACTACTGGGACACTCAGGTGACCCCAGCGCTCGGCTGGATCGCACCGCTACTCGCCGCCTAGATACTGATACGCCCCTCTGCGGCGGCCAGTCCGATATCGCTGCGGAAGTGGCTGCCCGGCAGACGAATCGTCTCGATCTTCGCGTAGGCATCGGCGCGCGCGGCCTGCAGGTCCGCGCCCGTGCCCACCACCGACAACACCCGTCCACCCGAGGAAACGACGGCACCATCCTCACGACGGGTCGTTCCTGCATGCAGGACGCCTTCGGCTTCCGAGCCGGTGATCACGTCGCCGGTGCGCGGACGCAACGGATAGTTCTCGGCGGCCAGCACCACGGTGACGGCGCTGCCGTCCTGCCAACGCACCGGCCCAAAGTCCTGAAGAGTCGCCGTCGCCGCGGCATTCAACAGCCCACCCAGCGGGGATTCCAGTAGTGCCAGTACCGCCTGAGTTTCGGGATCGCCGAAGCGACAATTGAACTCGATGACGGCGGGCCCGTTCGAGGTAATGGCGAGACCGGCGTACAAAACCCCCGAAAACCGGCTGTCACGCTTAACGAGTTCGGCTGCAACGGGTTTGATGACGGAGTCGACGATCTCGGCCACCGTTTCCGCGGGTAGCCAGGGCAGCGGGCTGTAGGCGCCCATGCCACCCGTGTTCGGGCCGGTGTCGCCATCGCCCACCCGTTTGTGGTCCTGAGCCGGCAGCAGCGGCACCACCGTTTCACCGTCGACGATGCACAACAACGAGACCTCGGGGCCGTCCAGAAACGACTCCAGGAGCACGGGATGCCCGCCGTCGAGCAGGCTCGCGGCGTGGGCACGAGCGGCGGCGCGGTCGTCGGTGACGACAACACCCTTACCGGCGGCCAGCCCGTCGTCCTTGACCACCCAGGCCGGCTCATCAGCGAACCGGTCCAGTGCCGCATCTAGATGCGCGGGGTTGTCGACGATTTCACTACGCGCCGTACGCACACCCGCGGCGACCATGACATCCTTCGCGAATGCCTTGGATCCTTCGATTCGTGCGGCTGCGGCCGACGGGCCGAAGCATGCGATACCCGCCGCGCGCACGGCGTCACCGACACCAAGCACCAGTGGCACCTCGGGTCCGATGACCACGAGGTCGACGTTCAGCTTGGCGGCCAGAGCAGCAACCTCGGCACCGGAGCCCACGTCCACCGCATGCTGTTCAGCGAAGGCAGAGGTCCCCGCGTTGCCGGGCGCTATCGCCACATAGTCGACCTGAGGATCGCGTCGCAGGGCGAGTACCAAAGCGTGTTCACGGCCACCGGATCCAATGACAAGGACGCGCATGCCCCGAACCCTATCGGTCGGGGTAGCCCCGGTAACGGGGCAGGCTATGCATCCGGGTTGTATCCCCGCAGCAGCTTGGCCAGTAGGGCGTCACGTCCAGCCATCAATTCCGGATAGGGGCGCAGCGTCTTCACCAGCGCCTCGCCGTCGAACATGTCGGTGATCATGAACACCAAGGTGATGAGCTCCGGTTCGGACAAGCGATCGGTTCCCGGCACCGATCGCGCCAGCGCAACCATCTGGGCCCCGTACTCGGCCACCGCCACCTGCAAGGTCTCCCGCAATTGCTCGTCGGTGCGCGCGGCGACCATGAGTTCGTACAGAACCGCATTGATGGGCTCCTCCTTGAGCGCCCGCATCACGGCCATCACGTCCTCGAATTCGACGAGACGATCGCCCGCCTCGTCGAACTGCACCCGCACCGTCGCCAACTGGCGGCGCAAGGTCTCGCGTGCCACGGCAGCCATAAAGTCGCCAACGGACGGGAAATGCCGGAACAGCGCCCCGTAGGAGAGCCCGGCCCGCTTGGCGATCCGCTGTACGGAAGCACGTGAATATCCCAGCTCGGCGATGGTGTCGATACCTGAATCGAGCAGCCGCGCGATAGTCGATTCTCGACGCTCAGCCTGGGTGGGGCTCACGGGTGCACACTAGAGGAACGCGACACGAATGTGGCGCCCATCACTAACATTGTGATCGGTTGCCATCTTTCTTAGACTCGCAGTAACACCCAACGAAGGGCAGCCCTCATGTACGACCTCATCATCCGCGACGGCCTCTGGTTCGACGGCACCAAGTCCGAGCCCCGCAAGGCCAACCTCGGTATCAAAGATGGGCGCGTCGCTCGTGTGTCCGTCGGATCCGACGCGCCACTCGACGAGACCGGCTGCCCCGAGGTGATCGACGCCGGCGGCAAGTGGGTACTTCCCGGGTTCGTCGATATCCATACCCACTATGACGCCGAGGTGCTACTCAACCCGGGTCTCGACGAGTCGGTGCGCCATGGCGTCACCACCATCGTGCTGGGCTGCTGTTCCATGTCGACCGTCTACGCCAAGCCCGACGATGCCGCCGACCTCTTCAGCCGCGTGGAGGCAGTACCCCGTAAGCACGTGGTTGGCGCCCTCAACGAGTTCCAAGACTGGACCGACCCCGAAAGCTACGTCAAGAAGCTCGACGCCCTCCCGCTCGGCCCGAATGTGACGTCCTTCCTTGGGCATTCGGATCTGCGCACCGCTGTCATGGGACTGGGCCGGGCCACCAACAACTGGTCGTTCCCCACCCGCAAGGAACTCGACCGGATGGCCGACATGCTGGACAAGGCCCTCGAGGCCGGGATGCTCGGCATGTCCGGCATGGACGCCCCCATCGACAAGCTCGACGGCGAGCGCTACCGCTCGCGCGCGCTGCCCTCCACCTACGCGTGGTGGCATGAGCGCTGGCGCCTGATCAACGTGCTGCGCAAGCGCGACCGCATCCTGCAGAGCGCCCCGAACATCAACAACCCCCTCACGGCGGTGTTGTTCTTCCTGTCCACCGGTACCCGTTTCTTCAAGCGTCGCAAGGCGGTTCCCGTCAGCCTGCTGGTGGCGGCCGACTCGAAGTCGGCCAAGGGCGCGCATCTGTTCTTCAGCGCCGCGGCGAGGATCGGCAACAGCTTCTTCAAGTCCAACGTCAAGTTCCAGCACCTGCCGGTGCCGTTCACGCTGTATTCCGATGGCATTGACCTGCCGGTGTTCGAAGAGTTCGGCGCCGGTACCGCGGCGCTGCACATCCGCGAACAGCTTGACCGCAACAAGCTGATGGCCGACAAGGAGTATCGCCGCAAGTTCCGCCGCGAGTTCGCCCTCAAGAAGTACAAGCCGGGTCTGTGGCACAAGGACTTCTACGACGCCGTCATCGTCGAATGCCCGGATGCCTCGGTGGTGGGCAAGACCTTCGGCAAGATCGGTGACGAACGCGGTATTGCACCGCTCGACGCCTTCCTTGACGTGCTGGTCGAGAACGGCGAGAAGAACGTCCGCTGGACGACCGTCGTCGGCAATCACCGCCCTAAGGTGCTCGACGAGATGGCCAAGGACCCCAATTTCCAGCTGGGATTCTCCGATGCCGGCGCTCACCTGCGCAACATGGCCTTCTATAACTTCGCGCTGCGCTTCCTCAAGCGCATGAACGACGCGCAGAAGGCCGGAAAACCCGTTCTCTCCCTTGGCCATACCGTGCACCGATTGACGGGAGAGCTGGGCACCTGGTTCGGCCTGGACGCCGGCTACCTGCGCGAGGGTGACCGTGCCGACTTCGTCATCGTCGACCCCGAGAAGCTGGACGACACGGTGGACGCCTACAACGAGGCGCAGGCGCCCTTCTTCGACAATCTGTCGCGCATGGTCAACCGCAACGACGAGACCGTCGTGTCCACCGGCATCGGCGGCAAGGTGGTGTTCCGCCTCGGCGAGTTCATCGAGGGTTACGGACATCACCAACAGACCGGTAGGTACCTGAAGGCCGGTGAGAAGCTCGCCGTCCGATGAGCAGGCTCACCACCTTCACCAATGACGGGCTGACCTTCGACGTTATCGACGAGGGCCCGCTCGACGGACCGGTAATCATTGCGCTGCATGGGTTTCCTGAACGCGCGACGATGTGGGAGACTGTCATCCCAGGACTGACGGACGCCGGGTTCCGGGTATTGGCGCCCAATCAGCGGGGCTACTCCCCCGGCGCCCGCCCCATCGGAGTCCGGAACTACGCCCTGGACAAACTCGAGGGTGACATCCTCGCCCTCGCCGATCAGGCTGGGGTTCCGAAATTCCACGTGTTGGCGCATGACTGGGGCGCTGCGGTGGCCTGGCAGCTGGCGGGAAATCACGGCGACCGGGTGCACACCGCGTCGGTACTGTCGGTTCCGCACCCACGCGCATTTCGGGATGCGATGCCGCGCGGCCAAATTCTGCATTCCTGGTACATGCTCGTGTTCCAGGTCCCGCGACTTCCCGAGTGGCTGTTCAGTTTCAGTGACAGGGAGGCCTTCGCCCGGTTTAGCAAGAAGTGGATGAAAGTTTCTGATCGGCTTGCCGAACGCACACGGGAACTGTTGAGCGAGCCCGGAGCTGCCACCGCAACCGTCAATTGGTATCGGGCAATGCGTTATTCACTGCGGTCACCGGCCCCGGCAGTTCGGGTGCCGACCCTGTTCATCTGGAGCGACGGAGACTCCGCGGTGACGCGCGCGGCCGCGGACGCCAATCCCAAGTACGTTGACGCGCCCTACCGCTTCGAAGTCTTCGAGGGCGTGTCTCATTGGATCGCCGAGGAGCGACCCGATGAGACGGTGGCCTTGGTCCTGGAACACATCCGGGAACACAGCGCGCACTCCTAAATCCTCACGCCCGTAAGCTCGAACCATGGCGAGTGTTTTCACGAAGATCATCAACGGAGAACTGCCCGGTCGATTCGTCTACGAGGACGACGAAGTCGTCGCATTTCTGACCATTGCACCGATTGCTCCGGGGCACACCCTCGTGGTGCCACGTGCCGAAATCGACCAGTGGCAGGACGTCGACGGGAGCACCTTCGCGAAGGTCAACGTGGTGGCTCAGAAAGTCGGCCGAGCCATCCGTAAGGCGTTCGACGCGCCGCGCACCGGCCTGATCATCGCCGGGATGGAGGTGCCGCACCTGCACCTGCATGTGTTCCCGGCGTACTCGCTGACAGACTTCAGCTTCGCCGGCGCAGACCCCAACCCGGCGCCGGAATCTCTCGACGACGCGCAGGCCAAGATCAAGGCTGCGCTGGCTCAGATCGGCTAGCGCGCACGATCTTTGGCTCCGGCACGTCGACATCGGAATCGTCGACCTCTAGATCGTCGTCGGTTATGTCTGCACGCGGCAGCCTCACCTCGAATCGGCAGCCTTCTCCGGGCGCGGTGTGGACGGCGACCGTGCCGCCATGTGCCGCGGTGAGGGCATCGACGATCGACAACCCTAGCCCCGTGCCACCGCTACTGCGCGTGCGCGACGAGTCGGCACGATAGAAGCGCTCGAAGACACGTTCGGCGTCGGTCTTTGTCATACCGGGTCCGGCATCGATGACCTCCAGGATGGCGTCGTCCCCTTCGGTTCCGACCCTGACCCTGATGGCCGCGGTGGTGTGCCCGAGCGCGTTGCTCACCAGGTTCCCCAATACCTGCCGCAGCCGCAGTTCGTCGCCGATAACCTCCGGGGTGCCGGGGCCGTCGAACACCGCCAGCTCGATATCACGTTCGGGTGCAGTCGCTTTCGCATCGTGCACGGCATCGGTGGCCAGCACCAGCAGATCGACGAGGCGCTGGTCCATGGGCCGGTGCGCATCCATACGCGCCAACATCAGCAGGTCCTCGACGAGCTGCCCCATGCGGGTTGACTCCCCCTCGATGCGCCCCAGCACCAATTCGGTATCGGTGGCCGCGCCCTGCCGGTACAGCTCGGCGTAGCCGCGGATGGTGGTCAGCGGCGTACGCAGTTCGTGGCTGGCATCGGTGATGAACCGTCGCATGCGCTCCTCGGAGGTGCGCGCCGTCTTCGCGGACTTCTCCGAGTCGGCCACCGCGCGCTGGATTTGGGCCAGCATCCCGTTGAGCGCCAAGGACAACCGCCCCACCTCGGTGCGCGGGTCGCGCTCGGGTACCCGGCGGTCCAGATGGCCGGCCGCGATATCTGCAGCCGTCGCCTCCACCTCGGCCAGCGGGCGCAGGCTCCGGTGCACCAGCCAGTACCCCGCAATGCCGAGCACCGTCAGCACCGCGATACCGATTCCAACCTGCAGCCACAGCAGGTCCCGCACCGTGGTGCGCACATCCGCGATATCGCGCGCGACGGTGGTGTACCCGCCGAGTGGGTTGTGGCGGGAGACTGCCCGCCACAAGATCCCGGATCCGTCCTCCGAGCTCACGGTCACCGGGCGGCCGCCCACATCGTTGTCGGGCGGCAGCGCGGGGTCGGTGCGGCCGCGGTCGTTGAGCAAGATGACCACCCGCCCGCGATCGTCGGTGGTGCGGATGAAGAACAACGAGGGCGGCCGGTGACGGTTGGTGTCAAGACCCAGGGGTGGGGGCGGAGGACGGGTCGCCCATCCGTTGGCGGCGTCTATCACCTCACGGTCGGCACGATTCATCATGGTGCGCTGCATGGTGGTGGTCACGGCAATACCGGATCCCACCAAGCCGAGGGCGACCAGAACCAAGGTTCCGACCACCAGGCTCACCCGCAGCGGTACACCCCGACTATTGCCGGGGACTGCCATCAGCGCGGCTCGCGCAATACGTATCCCACGCCACGAAGGGTATGCAACAACCGCTTCTCACCGTTGTCGATCTTGCGCCGCAGGTACGAGACATAGGACTCGACGACGTTGACGTCGCCCCCGAAGTCATACCGCCACACATGGTCAAGGATCTTGGGCTTGCTGAGCACGGTGCCCGCGTTGATCATGAAGTAGCGCAGCAGGGTGAACTCGGTCGGCGACAGCGCGACCGGCTCACCGGTCTTCCACACCTCATGGGTGTCCTCATCGAGTTCGATATCGGCGAAGCTGAGCCTGGACTTGCGTGCCGGCTCCGAACCGAGTCCGGAGCGTCGCAGTATCACCCGCAGCCGCGCGACGACTTCTTCCAAACTGAACGGCTTGGTCACGTAATCGTCGGCGCCCAGGGTCAATCCGGCAATCTTGTCCTGCAGCCCGTCACGAGCGGTGAGGAACAGGGTCGGGGCATCGATACCGTCTGCCCGCAGACGACGCAGGACTCCGAATCCGTCCATTCCCGGCATCATCACGTCGAGGATCACGGCGTCGGGGCGAACCGTACGCGCGAGATCGAGAGCGGCGGCACCGCTATCGGCGGTATAGACGTCAAACCCCTGGAATTTGAGGCTGACAGAGAGCAGCTCGACGATGTTCGATTCATCATCGACCACCAGCACCTTGGATGGCGTGGTGCCGTTAGTGGGATATGTGCCCTGCTGTGTCTCTGTCGTGATGCTCACCATCGCTAATCTTCTCTTCAAAATTTACGAGAGGCTGGATCTTCGCTGTGAGATTCCTGTGAATTCTTCACAGGAGATTGTCAGCCAGGCGCGCCAACTCGCCTTACAGTTGTGCCATGAGGCTGCTATCGCTGGTCACCGTGCCGCTCAAGGTGTCGCTGGCGATTGCTGACACCGGCCTGGCGGTGGCGTCCAAGTCGATCGAAACCGGGCGCGAGATCCTCGCCGAACTCCCCGATGGACGGCCGGACGACGGTCAAGGCGACGCCCCGGGCGCGGGCCTGGTCGGCACCGTCGAATCCCTGCTGGGCCTGGTGGGTCGTAAAAGTCCCCTGCTGTCGGCGATGAAGGTCGCCGAGCTCATGGAAGAAGACAAGCCGCTGGGCAGAGCCCTGCGTCCGGGTGGGCCGGTGGACCGCATCATGGCATCCGGCGGACTGGCCGACCGGCTCACCGAGCCCGGAGGTGTGCTCGACCGGCTCTTCGCCAAGGACGGACCGGTCGACCGGTTGACCGCGCAAGAGGGCGCCCTCGATCGGGCATTGGCCCCGGGCGGGCTGGTCGATCAGCTGCTTGCCGAGGACGGGATCCTTGAGCGGCTGATGCGCGAGGAGGGAGTCCTGGACAAGTTCACCGCCAAGGATGGACCGCTGCAGCAGCTGGCCAACCTGTCAGAGGTACTGACGAAGGCGGCACCCAGCATCGACGCGCTCACCCCGACCATCGAGCTGCTGACCGACACGGTCTCGGCGCTCAGTTCGGTGGTCAGCCCACTCGGCGGGTTCCTGCCACGTCGGCGCCCGTCGCGGCCATCGAGCTCGCCACGCCCGGTGCGTTCCGAGCGGGTAATCGAGGGAGAGGTCTAGCGGACGGGCTAGTACGACTTTCCGTCGGCATAGCGCCGCCGGCGCAAACTACGGCCATTGCCGCGATTGCGGCTCTTGTAGGTCGGCAGTTGCGAGTCGCAGTTCGGGCAGACGAGTCGCAGATTCTCTCGACAATTGTTCGCCGAGTTTCCGTCGATGTGGTCCAAGACCAGTACGAGCGGAGAGTATTGCCAGATGCTCGCTCCGCCGCAGATTGCGCAACGGCCCGATTGAGCCTCACCGAGAAACGAGCGGATGTAATGTCCGCGACGACTATCGACCCATGCCTCGCCGGATACGAGCCAGAGTTTGATGCTTTCGTCACGCCTCGTCATCGCCTGGCAGGTGTTGCCGCAATAGACCTTCTGACTGCGCTTGGAAAGTGACGCACCGCAGCCGAGGCACATTCTCATGGGCTGAAATTACCGGCCGGCACTGACAACTCGGATACCGTGTGGAGCCCCCGGTCAGGATTGAACTGACGACCTTCCGCTTACAAGGCGGGTGCTCTACCACTGAGCTACGGAGGCGATGGACGTCGAACAGCTTAGCGGTCGTCGTCGATACTGCCTGCGGCCGCTATGAGCGGGTTGCCTACTTTTTGTACACCAGGCGCGTGGGGTGGATCCCGTCTACCGAAAGGCGACCTACCTGGCGCACCAGTTGCAGGCGCCACTTGCAGGGGAACCGCTCACTTTCCAGTGTGCGCCACATGCGTAGACGGTCCACTATCGTCGATAGACCCGCTCGGTTCGTGCTAACGCCGAAGCCCCTGGCCCGAAAATATCGTTCAGTCCGCCGCCAAATTCTTACGCCAGGACGGTCCGCCTTACCAGCCGAGTCCCACCTGGGGAACTGCGCAATCTCAGCGTTGCCCGTTGATCAGCATGGCCACCAGCAGCACGACCATTCCCAGCAGCAGGACGCTGAGGAATGTCGGCATGTGACTCGGAGGAAGGGCGTCGTCGCGGCGCATCGCATCCTGCACCCGGCGTCGCCGCCGGGCTGCCGACATGGCCAGCAGTCCCCCCGTGGTGACCAGCACGATGCTCGTCGCGTGCCGGGCTCCGGGAATCCAGAACTCGGGAACGAACTGCATCAGCGCCACCCCACTGGCAATAAGGGCCAGCGAGGTGCGAACCCACGCGAGATACGTCCGTTCATTGGCGAGAGTGAATCGGTAATCGGGTTCGGTCTCCACAGGCTCGCTCGCAGTCACGACCCGTACTTCAGCCACAGCGGAAGTGCCCTAGTCAGGCGTTCCATGAACTTCTGCAGTCCCACGCGGTGCTCACCGAAGCCCATCGGGTCAATCCGATACTCCGGGAACGCAATTCCGACGCCGAACAAACCGGGCGCGATGATCCCGTTGGACGTATTGCATTCCAGGTTTCCCCATTGCGGCGTGGCGGGAAGCTCCCGGGGACTGAACCCGACGGTGTATACCGCGTAATCGCAACTCTGCAGCAGCTCGGGGAATTCGGCGCTGTCGACCGAGCACCTTTCAAGCCGGTCGGGCAGCTCGCCGTCGATGTTCTCGCGCGCCCAGCGCGCGGCCTCGCCCTTCAGGCCAATGTCGTCGAAGAGTGTCCAATCGCCCATGTCCACCGCATAGCGCAGCGGGCCGCGGTAAAAGTTGATCACCTTGGCCGCCGGGCCCGCCAGCAGGTTTGGCAACGCGATCATGCTCGAGTGCGATGAGCCGAACACCGCAACGGTGGCTCCCTCCAAGGGCTGCGCTGCGAGCTTCTCGGGGTCCAGCGACACCTCGATCGGGATCTCGTTCAACCAGGGGTAGTCGAGCTTCTTGGGAACCGACCCGACCGCGAGAATCACGTTCTTCGAGGTGATGTCGCCCAATCCCGTCTGCACGGTCCACCGGCCGCCGTGCAACGAAAGGCCCGTCGCGGTGGTGCGCAGGGCGTTCACCTGAGCACACAGTTGTTCGGTTACCCACAGCAGCGGGTCCGCCACGTCCCCGAGCAGACACGTGTCCGTGGGCGCGAGGTCGTTCAGCGCGAAATGTGGTGCGTGAGCGAAGCGGAAGGACGCCGCACCCGTCAGGTAGCCGATGAACAGCTTCACCGACGTATTACTCGGTACTGCACGCCATTTCGCGCCCAGGTCACCCGCGGCGAATGCCGGGTCGATCCACGCGATCGAACCGGGTGGCACTCCGTGATCGAGAAGCTTTCCCACGGCCGCGATTCCCGCGGGACCCGCACCTACCACTGTCCACCCGTACTCACTCACTCTTCCGCCCTCCTTACGAGGAAAATCAAGACCACCACCGGTATTGCTTCCGGTGTCTGTCATCGATTGTTCGACGTGTAGGCGGATCTGAGTAGTGATGAATCCAGAAGTAGGTCCTAAGCCTGGATTATAAAGGCTGGTAGCGGGGCTACGACTGTTCCGGGTTATCGACATCCCAGGTGCTCGGGAGCATCGGAATCACCTGTCGACCGTCACTTGACGAGAATCGGACGGTTCTCGCAGCATCGGTGCCAGGCGAGGTAGGGGCGGTTCCGACGAAACCGAGGGGACCGGCACCCCGATTGGTCGCGGCACGATCTGCGACAGAGGCAGGGGTTTCGACGGTCGCGCCCATATCTGCTGTTTCTGTGAGGAATTCGAAGCGCCGACCACCGACACGAGCCTTGCTCTTGCTGCGCTGTCGGCGACGGGCCTGCACCACGGCGGAGATACCCGCCGCAGCACTCGCGTCGACGGTATCGACGGCGTCGTCCGATGACTTCTCGGTGCTCTTGGGGCCAAAGCTCACCCCGGGCGGCGCCAAACCAGGTATGGCGTAACTGATTCCGGCGGCGGGCGCAGGCGTCGCGGATGCGGTCGAGGCCGGTGTTGCCGGTGCCGGCGTGGCCGCCGACGAGCCCCCGGAAGGAAGGGCGGACATGGCAGATACCGGCCCGGCAATCAGGTTCGACTCGACATGGTGCACGGGGTGTGGCAATGACCGGTCTCCCGACGGCGCCGATGCCGGCGCTGGGACCGGCGCGGCTTCCGGGCGCACGTGTAGCAGCGCGGCCAACCCGCTCAACCCACTCAGGGCAGGGATGAGGAAAGGCAGAAGATACGAGGCGTAATACGGGTACCAGAGAAGGTCATACAGAAACAGCATGATGACGGCCAGGACGGCCGATGTCGCCCGGTTGAAGCCCAGCTTCTCAAACCACTCCTGGAAGCCCTGCAGCATCTGTGCGATCTGATCCGGTGAACCCAGGACGTCCGATTGGTCACTGCGCTCTTCACCGCCGGGCCCGAGAATCTGGGGCGCCGGTTGTGTGGGAGGTATCGCCGAGGTCGCGGCCTCGCTGGTCGCTTGGTACATGCTCATGGCGGTCGCGGCCTGAATCCACATACGCATGTAGTCGGCTTCATTGAGCGCAATGGGAATGGTGTTGACACCAAAGAAGTTTGTGCCGATCAGCGCCCCATGTAGGACGTGGTTGGCGGCCAGCTCCATCAACGTGGGCATAACCGCCAAGGCAGCCTCATAGGCCGCGGCGGTCGTTTCATGCTGCGCGGCAAGAGCTGTGCTCTCGACCGAGGATTGCTCCAACCATGCCAAGTAAGGTCCGTGCGCAGCCACATACTGGGATGAGCTGGGCCCCTGCCAACTGCCCGCCTGCACCCCGGCCAACACCTGGATCAATTCGACCGCTGTCTGGGCATATTGGTAGGCGAGCAATTGCCATTGCGCCGCGGCCGCCAGCACCGCTCCAGGTCCCGGTCCGGAACTCAGGAGCGCCGAATGCAATTCGGGAGGCGCAGCCATCCAAATCGGTGCCGACACGCCCCCGCCTCCCGATGAATGGACGCAAGCAGTTTCGCGTCACCATAGGAGTAGTCGGACTGTCCATCGGATAGTTCCCGCAGAATCAGAATGAGCGTCCGAGATCACATTTACCTTTGCGCGCCAGGAATTCCCACGCAATGTCGCCGTACCGTACAGTCGGCCCATGCCAGTCATCGACGCTCGTCACCTCGACGGCGTATCCGAAACCGCGCTCCTCACACTGCATCAACGGGCTACCGAGGCAGCGCGGCCGGACGGCATCATCGACGACCAGATGGCGATCGCGTTGCACCGCAGCCTCGACTACGACTATCGGAACTTCGGCCGCACCCATCAAGCTACTGCCTTGCGGGCCTTGATATTCGATGATGCGTCGCGGGAGTACCTGAGTACTCATCCACGCGCCACAGTGGTCGCGCTGGCCGAAGGACTGCAGACTAGTTTCTGGCGCATCGACAACGGTGAGCTGACATGGCTATCGGTGGACCTCGAACCCATTGTGCGATTGCGTCAACAGCTGCTCCCGCTCGCGGACCGGCTGCACTACTGCGGCCAGTCCGCCCTCGACTATTCCTGGATGGACATGGTCGATGACACCGACGGCGTACTGATCACCGCTGAGGGCCTGTTCCAATACCTGGAACGTGACCTGGTCCTCGGCTTGATTGCAGCCTGCGCCAAGCGATTTACTGGTGGACGGCTGATCTTTGACTCCATACCGCGGTTCCTGAGTAAGCATTCGCAACGCGGTATGAAGCTCAGCGAGCACTACACCGTGCCACCAATGCCGTTCTCGTTCACCGCCAATCAATACGACGAGCTCCGCGCCCTCGCCGGCGTCCGCTCGGTGCGTGAGCTGAAGATGCCGGCGGGGCGGGGCAAGATCTTACGATGGGCCGGTCCCATGTTGTATGCGCTCCCCGGCCTCGACCGGTTCCGAGCTCCGCATACTGTCGTCGAGTTCGGCTGAACCCCAAGAAACTTCCGAGGTTACCCAGGCGCGAACTATCCGGCAGCGACGGCGAAATCCCCACCCGCCCGGACAAGTATCTCCTGAACCTGCTCGACCGACAGTGCACTGTCAGAGACGACGCGCACCGTCGAAGCGCCCTGGGGATCCAGATCGATCGACACGTCATGCACTGGATCGAGCGCAGTCAGCGCGTCGGTTACGCCCATGACACAGGACTGGCAGTGCATTCCGCTGATGGCGAAGGTCTGCTCGGACATGGTGTGTTTCCTCCTAAAATATTTATTCACAACAGATTTGATAAGATCAGGAAGGGCGTTTATGCGCCCCACTTGGCCCCTTCGGCCATGTCGCGGGCAAGCATCGAGAGTGTGTTGGTCTCGTGAGTGCTGCCCATGGCGTGGTAGGCGCGGATGAGTTCTTCCATCGCAGTATTCC
>JBOGDC010000006.1:0-162142 GCA_050701835.1 Mycobacterium sp.
TCGTCGATCTTCGCGTTGAACAGTGCCATCAGGTACTTCCACGCCTTGACGAACGGGTTAGCCATGAGATCGATCCGCTTTCTGTCGCAGTCGTCACTATCTAGGAGTGCGTGGGTCCCAACTTATCTGTTGCATGCCGATCCCCACACCCCCTACTGGGCGCAAAACAATGCGAGCGCCACAGTAGTTAGGCGGCCGCCATTGCGCGAACCTGCGGGATGACCACTTTGGTGGCGACGTCGATGCCACCGACCGAACCAGCCCCGGAACCCGGACGGTGCGCCGGAGCCTCGCGAAGCGCCAGTCTCTGGCTGACTTCAGACAACACCTCGGACATCGGGACCTCGAGCGCACCACAGATCGCGGCGAGCAGCTCGCTGGAGGCTTCCTTGCGTCCGCGCTCCACCTCGGAGAGATATCCGAGGCTCACTCGCGCGGTGTCCGACACCTCACGCAAGGTCCGTCCCTGGTCGGCGCGGGTACGCCGCAGGCTGTCGCCAATCGCTTCTCGAAGCAGTAGCGCCATGTCCTACTCCTTACATGTCCGACCACGTCCATAGTACGTCTCAGTTGAGTCTGCCCTACTCAACGTTGCCACGCACCGAGAGGTTCCCGGAGGTTTGGGTGACGGGCGCCTCAGTCCCCCGGCCAGGTTCTCACCGGTTGACCACTAGGACCGGGTCAGAGGACTTCGAAGTATTCGTCGTAGTAGATGCCGTTGCCCGCCGCGCTGTCACCAATAACGACGCCGCGGAACACTGAGTGCACCTTGTTCAACCAGCGGTACCTGTCACTGCCGGTGTCGAAGTGCGCATAGCCCCGCAGAATCGTTCCGCCAGCAAAGCCCGCCGACATGTCGCAGCGACCGTGGCCATGCACATAGATCGCTGCCCCGTCCTCGGTCTCCATTGTCCCCCGAAAGTCTGCTGTGCCAGTTCCATCCGGTCCGATGACGAACCAATCGGCGTTCGCGCCGCCCTTGGTCTGCGCGACGATGCCGCGCCCCTGCAGCCTGCCGTCTGGTATTTCGATGACAGCCCGCGTCCCGGCCGGCGTGTTGGGCAAGATCACGTACGGAGCCAGACGCCACGCACCCCTAAAGAGCGGGACCAAAGCGATCTCGTTTTCGATACCCGGAAGTTGCTCCTTGACTCGCAGCATCAGTGGTCCTCCTCGTCGGCCGGCTATACCTTGTCATGTCAAGGTATAGCCGACTACATTGATGCGTCAAGGTAAACTGTCCTTCGTGAGCCAGCCACGAAAGCGCCGACAGCCTGCCGAGGCGCAGTCGATAATCCTCAAGGCCGCTGAGGAACTACTTGTCGAGGGCGGTCCACACGCGGTCCAGGTACGCGCCGTCGCCGACCGCGTCGGCATGACCGACGCCGGTGTCGCCCATCACTTCAAGAGCCGCGACGGTCTGCTTGTGGCACTGCTCCGTCATGGCGGTGGGCGAATCCGCACCGCAGTCGAGCACGCCACCCAGGACTGGATCCGCCGCGGGGCCCGGGTCTCAGAACTCGTGGGCTGCATCGCCGACGTCTACGCAGACGGCTACGGAGAGTTGGCGATCGCCCTTCACGCAGCCGGATGGCGCGACGACGGAACCGGGCTTCTCAATCCCGTCGTCGATGCCCTGCACGCCGTCCGAAGAACCTCCGGCCGCACTCCCCCCGCCCTCGGCGATACCCGACTGGCCGTCGCGGCGTTGCATCAGGCACTCGCGACCGAATCTGCCTACGGGGCGGCATTTCGTCGTAGCGCCGGCATCGACGACCCCGAAGCAAACCACCACCGACAATGGTGGATACGCACACTCGTAACAGTCCTGGACATCGACGAAACGCCCGCGCAGTGAAACGACTTACGTGCCCGCAACCCGCCCACGCAGGCGCGCCGCGAACGCCGCGGCCTGCTCAAGATCGTGATCATCGGGCCGTCCTTTGTTGAGCCCGCCGATGACCTTGAAAGGTCCCATGGTGTCAAGGCCCCGGCAAGAGAACGAATCGACCGCATCAATGCCCTTGGAAGCGAGCCCGCGACGGATGCCCAACAACGGACGCTCAGCCAGGCCGCTGGTGAAGAAGGTGAACGCTGCGAGACCATCGACGCGCGGCAGATCACGCACAAACCGCCGCAACCTTGGATGTGCAGCCATGAAATAAATGCCAGACCCGAAGCCGACGAGGTCGTACTGGCCCAGCGTATCCACGTCGACCGCCTCTGGCTCCGCGACCTCGGCGCCGAGCACCTCGGCCATCTGATCAGCCACCCGGCGGGTACTGCCGTTCGATATCGACACACAGACGATGAGCGATTTCATAACCCTGCTTCCCAGAAACGTGTGGCGGCCAACCCGGCGCACCCGATTACTGCCCCAGCCGATAACTCCCACAAGATATTTCGGCGCGATCGAAGCCGACCAGTGGTGAGCTCACGGCGCGTTACTCGGCCGCGTGCCCTACCACCAGGTATTCCACTCTGCATGTCTCACCGATGATCAGATCGTAGAGCTTGTCGAGAAATTCTTCATCAATACCGTGCTGCTCTCCGTAGCGGGCCGCTCGTTCCTTGACGAACGCGATACGACGCGGCTGCATCACGGGCACCCCGGAATCTGTCTTATGCAGACCGATGCGTACGCAACATTCAATTCTCCGCCGCAATGCGTCCAGGAATTGCTCATCGATCACATCTAGCTCAGCACGTAGCGATTCGAGCCGCGCAGTCATCTCATTGCCCTCTGGAGTTACCTGTGCAGTCACTTCATTCCTCTCTGCCCGACTCTCGATATTCCGACGAAGTGCCTCCGGGCGCGGACAGCGCCTCGAGCATTGCCTGACCTTGACTACGCAGTTCGGACGAAGCTGACCCCAGGAAATCGTTGATCTGCGTGAACAGTGCGCCGAAGCTCGACTCACCTTCCGCGAGAGCTTCATTCAGCCGGAGCAGTCCAGTCGACAACGCCTTGCGCGCCTCCGGCGCGTTGGGGTTGGCCATCTGGATATCCCAGTAGACATCGGAGGTTCCACCAGCCACACGTGCCAACAACGCCAGCATCGCCTGGAATGGGGGCGGCGCCACGCGCGCCAATTGCTCGATGTCGGTATCGATTTCCCGCAACGCCATGCCGAAGCTGAGGATGGCCGCGTGCGTCACGGCCTGCACGCTCGCAGTTATCGCATCATGCTCATCCGGACCCATCGGCACAACGCGGAATCCCCCGTCCTCGATGATCTTCACGAGCGCCCTTACCTTCGGTCCATCGCGCAGCGTCACCGCCGCGATCGGCCGACCTTCTGCCCCCAGTGATGGCGCGAACATCGGGTTCAGGCTGACCACCTCCACCTCGGCATCGACTGATGCCCAGGCGGTCACCATGGCGCTTTTCACCGAGAGCGTGTCGACAAGCAACGCTCCCGGTTTCACCAGTGAAGCGAGCGCCGGGATCGCTGCACACGCAACGTTCTCCGGCACGGTCAGCAGTACTAGGTCCGCATCGCCGAGGGCCGCCCGTAGCTGCGGACCGCTCTCCAGAATGTCTCCCTCGATCACCTCGAAGGGGCGCCCGCGGGCGCCATTCGCCACACCCGGCAGGTCCACCACCGTCATCCGCAGCCCGCCTGCCGCCAACAGCTCGGCGAACATGGCCCCCACGGCCCCGGCGCCGCCGACGACGATCCCGTTCTCGATGGGGTTCGTCAGGGGGTTCAGCATTGCCGCTGATCCTTTTGGGCCCCCGCAAGCGCACTGAGGATGGCACGTGATTTCACCACGGTTTCTTCGTACTCACGTTGCGGATCCGATAACGCCACAATGGCCCCGCCCACCCCAAACGTCACCGCACGGTCCGTCACCACCAACGTCCTGATGACGATGCTGAGATCCGCTGCGCCGCAGAGCGAAAACCAGCCAAGGGCGCCCGAATACACACCGCGTGGTCCTTCCTCGAATTTGTCGATCAACTCCATCGCACGAACTTTTGGCGCGCCAGTCATGGATCCACCCGGAAAGGCGGCACGGACACAATCCACCGCACTCACCTCGCCGCGGAGCGTCCCCCTGATAGTCGAGATTAGTTGATGGACAGAGGAATAAGACTCGACAAACATCATGTCCGGAACGTGCACCGAGCCCACTTCACAGACGGCGTTGAGGTCATTGCGCACCAGATCGACGATCATGAGATTTTCTGCACGGTCCTTTTCGCTGTGCATGAGCTCAAGCTTCAGCTGCTCGTCATCTGATTCCGTCAATCCCCTTGGACGGGTCCCCTTTATCGGTTTGGATTCGACTATTCGATCTGGGCCAATGGCCAGGAACCGCTCAGGGGATCCGCTGAGAACGGACACTCCGGGGAATTGGAGCAGCGCACCGTAGGGCACCGGGCTGATCTTACGAAGTTGCAGATAGGTGGCCAGCGGATCAATTCCGGTGTCGACCTCAACCTCGTTGGTCAAGCAAATCTGGTAGGCCTCGCCGTCATGTATCTCTTTGAGACACTGATCAATTCGCTCGATATAGACGCTCTTGCTGTGCCGGGGACGCAGTAGACCGTGACTTTCAAACACATCGGGCGTGGGCGTCAATATCGCCGGCGCCTCGGGCGCTGTTTCGTGCTCCGTCAGGGACTCGATCTGCCGCGCCACCGCATCCATCCATGGATCGGCAGCGGAATCATCATTGGTCGCGACCAGCGCAACCACATGACAGTTCTCCTGCTCGTGATCGATGATTATCGCTCGGTCGACGAACAACATTGCCGCATCTACCGTCTGGGAAGCATGGGTGTTCGGCCCGTGGAGGTCGGCCTTCAGCTCGTAGCCAAGGAACCCCACGTATCCCAGATTGAAGTCAGAAGGCAGGCCATTGGGCTTTTCCACGAACCGCGTGCTCAACGAGCTGTCTAGGTAGTCGAAAATAGAACCTGGGAACATTTCTTCTCGCCCTGCCGATGACACCACCCGGACCTTTTGTTCCGACACTCGGTAGGAAACAAACTCCGACAGTGGGCCGCCCCCACTCCCCAGTATCGAATAGCGCGATAGACCTTCGATTGCGGCACTACTGTCCAACCAGAAAGAGACCGGTGACTGCGCAAAGCATTCTTGATAGATGGCGGCCGCGTCGGGGAAATTCGAGAGGACCCGCGATTTCACTGTATAAGTGCTCCGCGCGGGTAGCTCAACCCGGCGCCGCTGCGTCGATGCCAGTGCCAAATCTCGGAAGTTGCTCATAAGCTCGGCACCGAACTCGGTCCCAATGGATTCCGGGTGAAACTGCACTCCCCAAATCGGTGCGGTTCGATGGCGGAGCCCCATCACCAAGCCTTCGTCGGTCCACGCGATCTCCTCAAGATCCGAAGGCGTGTCCACCACGAGCAACGAGTGGTAGCGAATCACCGACATCGGCGATGGAAGACCTTTGAACAGGTCAACTCCGGTATGCCGCACCTTTGACGTTCGTCCGTGCATCGGCTCGGGGGCATGGCGGACCGATCCGCCAAATATTTGGGCGATACCTTGATGGCCGAGGCACACGCCCAACGTGGGAAGCCCACTTTCCACAATTGCGCGAGCACTGATGCCGAAGTCACGAGCACGATCGGGACGACCCGGCCCCGGGGATATCACGACCGCGTCGTACTGGTCGAGCATTAATTGCGACCACTGCACATCATTACGCACCACCGTCGGCGGCCGACCGCACACTTCGCCTATGAGTTGGTACAGGTTGTAGGTGAACGAGTCATAGTTATCAATGAGCAGCGTTCTCATCTGCCGGACCCTAAATCTCGGCAACGACAGGATCTGCTCCAGGGGTTGGAGACAGTTTCACCTTGACCCCTAATTTGGCCACTCCTGTATGTCTATTCCATTGGTGCTATCGAATCGGTTGATGCACGCTACCTCAGAGCCCTCCGGACCGGTAGGCATTCGCACTGGGCAGGCGCACTAAAATACGTGAATCCGACCGTGCCTAATCGCTAGACCGGACAGGCAAAGGTAAGGCATGATGCACCATGCAGTTCACGCCGAACCGTCGATTCATGTGACCCGCTGTGACGAATACATATTCGCATTCCGGTGAAGGGTGCACAGATGGTTGAGCCCCCCGGGAACGGTCGGCGAGCTCTCATCGTTGGACTCGGAATCAGCGGTATGGCGACGGCGATACGTCTGCACCAGATCGGGTGGAAGTCGGTCATCGTCGAACGCGCCCCGGCACGTCGCACGGGAGGCAATTTCGTCATCGTCTTCGGATCGGGCAGGTCGGCCGCGACACGGCTCGGCATCACTCCGCATTTGCAGGATCGGCGCCCGACCGGGGTCTCATACGAGTACGACCGGAAGGACAACCGTCATGCCGGTATGAACTTCACCGACCTCCCGGGCGAGGCCTGGATGGTGCTTCGTGGCGACGTGGAAGCCGCGGCGTTCCAGACGCTTCCCAATGACGTGGAGATCCGGTACTGCACCATTCCCATGAAGATCGACCAGCACGCGGTCGGTGTATCGGTGACGCTGTCCAACAGCGCTGATTCCGCCGTCTACGACGAGGATTTCGACCTCGTGGTGGGCGCCGACGGATTGCGGTCCACGGTACGAAAACTGGCGTTCGGACCGGACGAGAACTACATGAGGCCCCTCAATCACATTGTCGCGACATTCGAGATGCCGCATAGGCTTAGCGATTTGGCCATCGACGATGGCGCGTGGCTGGTCGAATCGGGACGCTCGCTCATCATCTATCCCATGCGCGACCGCATGCCGACGGCTCAGCTTTCCTATCGGGCGAACGACGTCGATGCGGAATTCACCGAACCTCCCGCCGTACGGCTACGCAAGGTGTTCGGATCGCGACCATACGGCCGAATGCTCACGGAAGTGCTTGACGCATTTGAATCCGCTGACCAGTACATTTTCGATTCCGTGGAGCAAGTCCAGATGAACAGCTGGCACAACAATCGCGTGGTGCTCGTCGGCGACGCGGCCTGGTGCGAAACCATGTATTCGGGGCTCGGGGTGTCCTCAGCGCTGGCCGGGCCCGACCTGCTGGGCACCTTGCTCGACCGCTACCCCACCGATCTGAGTAAGGCGTTCGTCGAATGGGAACGCGTTCTGCGGCCGGTCATCGACGCGTATCAGAGCTACGGGCTAAAACAACGTCTCTTCTTCACACCCGAGAACCGCACGGAATTGCTCTTCCGTCAGGGCCTGGTTCGGCTGATCCAAACATCATTCACCCGAACGCTGCTCACCCGTTTGACTCGGCGGAGCAAGACCGCACGCCTCAAAGATCAGGACATCGCCGCCGGCGTCTAACCGTGGCTCACGGGGTTTGCGGTCGCGGACGCAGCGCCTGCGCCAGGTAGTCGACACCGGTAATCACGGTGAGGGCCACTGCCAACCCCATCAGCACGACGGCGGCGGTATGCCAGTACCCCGTCAAGGGCAACAGATAACCGGCGATCGCCAGCGATTGCACCATCGTCTTGAGCTTGCCGCCTCGGTTGGCGGGAATGACGCCGCGGCGTAGCACTGAGAGCCGCAGCACCGTGATCCCGATCTCGCGGACCAGGATGACGATGGTGACCCACCAGGGAAGATCACCGAGCATGCTCAGGCCCACCAGCGCAGCGCCGATGAGCGCCTTGTCCGCGATGGGGTCGGCCAGCTGGCCAAATGGGGTGACCAGGCCGTAGCGGCGGGCGAGCACGCCGTCGAATCGGTCGGTCGCGATGGCCAGTGCGAATACCCCGAAAGCGGCAATACGCCAGGAAGTTTGGTGCCCACCCTCGGTGAAGAGGACGCCGATGAACACCGGTACCAACGCGATGCGCAGCACCGTCAGGATGTTGGCAATGTTCAGTACGGGCACCGGCGCAGCAGATGCCTCGGAATCAGGCTGGGTTTCCGGCGGCATCGGCACGTCAAACACCCTATCTGTTCCGGAGCTGGCTACTGTTCACGCATGAGCGCAGAAGGTACATCCGGCACGACGATGAACACGGCCCCCGCGGTGACCGTTCGTCGTGCCCGTACCTCCGATGTCCCCGCCATCAAGGCGCTCATCGACGTCTACGCCGGACGCATCCTGCTGGAGAAGAACCTGGTGACGCTCTACGAGGCGGTCCAGGAGTTTTGGGTTGCTCATGTCGACGGAGAAATCGTCGGCTGCGGAGCCTTACACGTGCTGTGGTCAGATCTCGGTGAGGTCCGCACCATCGCGGTGCACCCCCGACTGAAAGGTGCGGGTGTCGGGCATGCGATTGTCGCCCGACTGCTCGATGTGGCCAGGGAACTCGAGCTCAACCGGGTTTTCGTGCTGACGTTCGAGGTCGACTTCTTCACAAAGCACGGGTTCGACGAGATCGAGGGCACCCCGGTGACGGCCGAGGTGTACGAGGAAATGTGCCGGTCCTATGACACCGGTGTGGCTGAGTTCCTCGACCTGAGCTACGTGAAGCCGAACACCCTGGGTAACACCCGGATGCTTGTGCACCTCTGAATTACCGTGCCGAGAAGGCACTCAAGTACACAATTGGTGCGATTTCTGTACATCAGTGCCTTCTCGGCACGGTGGTCGTCCATGATCGGAACATGCCAAGACTGCGCCAAGTTGCCCGTGCCGAGACCGACGACAAACTCGTACATCGCATGTACGACCAGATCTTCGGCGACCGTGACCCCGTCACCGAGCCCGGCACAACCACCGGCACACCGGGTGACTGGTGGACGGTTTTCGCACTGGTACCCGACGCGCTCAAACATTCGGTCCAGGGTTTCGCCTTCTACCGCAGTCCCGATCGCAAGCTGGATCCCGTGCTGCGTGAACTCGGCCAGACACGGGCAGGCTGGGCTCGCCGCAGCCAGTTCGTCTTCTCCCAGCACTGTAAATCGTGCCGCATCGTCGGGATGACCGAGGAGATGATCGCCGCGATCCCATCCTGGAGTACGGCTGACTGCTTCACGCCGGTGCAGCGGGCCGTCCTGGCCTACACCGACTGTCTGGTGCTGGACGGCGGACGTGTACCCGACGGTGTGTTCGCCGCGCTGCAAGCCCACCTCTCCGATGAGGAGATCCTGGAGCTCACCTACATCACGGCAATGTACGAGATGCATGCCGTGATGAGCACCGCGCTGCGTTTGGAGTGGGACAACCGCGACGAGCCGATCGTGGAGATCGCTGCGCCCGAGGGCTTCACGTCATTCGATGTCGGCGACGCCATTGCGCTACGACGGGACGACAAATCCTAGAAGTCTTCGGGAACTGCGCCGTCGTCTTCGTCATCCTCATCGGATCCTCCGCCGCCGCGGATCGATGCAATGACGCTGCCCAGGTCCTCGGGCTTGACCATCACCTCGCGGGCCTTCGAACCCTCACTGGGACCGACGATTCCGCGCGTTTCCATCAAGTCCATGAGACGGCCGGCCTTGGCGAAGCCGACTCGCAGCTTGCGCTGCAGCATTGACGTAGAACCGAACTGGCTTGACACGACGAGCTCGACGGCCTGCAGTAAGGCGTCCATATCGTCACCGATATCGGGGTCGACATCGTCCTTGCCGGGTCCTCCGCCGACCTTGGCCTTAGTGACACCCTCGGTGTACTCCGGCTCGGCCTGTTCCTTGCAGGCGTTGACGACGGCGGAGATTTCCTCGTCGGTGATGTACGCACCCTGCATGCGGAGGGGCCGTCCCGCTCCCATCGGCAGAAACAGTCCGTCACCCATACCGATGAGCTTCTCGGCACCGGGCTGGTCCAGGATGACGCGACTGTCGGTCAGCGATGACGTCGCAAAAGCAAGGCGCGAGGGCACATTCGTCTTGATGAGGCCGGTGACGACGTCGACCGACGGACGCTGCGTGGCCAACACCAGGTGGATGCCCGCCGCACGTGCCTTCTGCGTGATGCGGACGATCGCGTCCTCGACATCGCGGGGCGCGGTCATCATGAGGTCCGCGAGCTCGTCGACGACCGCGAGAATGTAGGGGTACGGCCGGTATTCGCGCTGGCTGCCCAGCGGTGCGGTGATCTCGCCGGAACGCACCTTCGCGTTGAAGTCGTTGATATGCCGGACCCGACTGGCCTGCATGTCCTGGTAGCGCTGTTCCATCTCCTCGACCAGCCACGTCAGGGCGGCCGCCGCCTTCTTCGGCGACGTGATGATCGGCGTGATCAGGTGCGGAATGCCTTCGTAGGGTGTCAGTTCCACCATCTTGGGGTCGATCAGGATCATCCTGACCTCCTCCGGCGTGGCCCGCGCCAGCAATGACACCAGCATCGAGTTGACGAAGCTCGACTTACCCGAGCCCGTGGAGCCGGCGACCAGCAGGTGCGGCATCTTGGACAGGTTGGCCGAGATGAAATCACCCTCGATGCCCTTGCCGAGACCGATCACCAACGGATGGTGGTCACCACGCGTTTCGGGCGCGGTCAGCACATCGGCAAGACGCACCATCTCACGGTCGGTGTTGGGCACCTCGATACCCACCGCCGACTTGCCGGGGATCGGCGCCAGCAGGCGCACGCTGTCCGTCGCGACCGCGTAGGCAATATTGCGTTGCAGCGCGGTGATTTTCTCCACCTTGACGCCGGGGCCGAGTTCCACCTCATAGCGGGTGACGGTGGGCCCCCGATTGAATCCGGTGACCGCGGCGTCGACCTTGAACTGCTCCAGCACCCCGCTGATCGCGGCGATCATGTCGTCGTTGGCGGCGCTGCTCTCCTTCGGCGGATCTCCCGCGACGAGCAGATCCAACGACGGCAGGGTGTAGGGACCCTCGATCACCCGATCAACAACGGGTACCTGCGGTTTCGGCTTGGACTTCTTAGTGGACTTGACCACCGGCGCGGGCTTGGGTGCGGGCGCCGGAGCCTCGGCGACTTCCTCCACATCCTCCTCGAGCGGGTAGTTGTCCATTGGCGTGGCCCCGCGTTTGAATTCGCGAGTCGCCTCGTACTCGTCTTCCGGCTCGTAGTCCTCGTCGTCCCAGTCCTCGTCCCACTCGTCGTAGTCCCTGGGCGAGAACATGTTCCGAAGGGTGTCCGGTACGTCGCGGATGGTAGTGCCGGTGAGCAGCAGCACTCCGAAGACGATCGCCATCACGAGCAGCGGTGCGGCGATCCACGCAGTAAGCCCCTGCGCGAGCGGTCCGCCGATCACGAAACCGACGAATCCTCCTGCGGCCGAACGCCCCTGTGCGGAATCGGGGGAATCGGAGAACAGATGCCACAGGCCGAGAACCGGCAAGGCGACCATGGCGAAGCCCAGGAGTAGACGCGGACGCTCCTCCGGGTTCGGCTCGGTTCGCATCAAGAACACGGCGACGACGAGAGCGATCACCGGTACCAGCACGACAGCAGATCCGAGGACTGCCCGGAAGGTGTCGTCGATCCAGCCGCCCACGGGCTTTGCGGCGTGGAACCATGAGCTCGCACCCACCACAAACGCCAGACCCAGCAATGCCAGCGCAACACCGTCGCGCCGGTGGCCGTGTTCGATGTCGTGCGTACGGCCCACCGACCGGAACAAGGTACCGACACCGTGGGCGCAGGCATGCCATCCGGAACGCGCACCGCGACCTACCGCTACCAGCGGAGATGACCAATGCTGGTTGCGACGCTGGTTACGGCGGCGCGGGGCCGGACGCCGGGTCGGCGCGGTGTTTCGCGACCGGGCTCCCGGTTTGGTGTTCCGGCCACGTGAACGGCTGACAGTCTTACTCGCCATGGGCGACAGCCTAGTCGCAACAGCCACATCTGCACCATGTGCCACACGGCCAAACAGCCAAGTCATGGGCACCCTGGCAACCGATCCGTGCCCTTCCGGGTACCGGGCTGAGACCGTTCCGAGATCTTTCGGCATGTTGACAACTTCTATTGCCAACATCATCGATCGCTCGTAGTCTGCTGGTGTGAGTACTGACAGCGTTGTCACCGCCACCCAACCGCAGGCCAACGAGAGCCACGAGTACGACTATTACTGGCGTCCGGGCATGGCCCTCCGGCCCGCACCGCCGCGGCTCCGGTATGACTCGATGTGGACGCAGTCACGCAAGGACATCCTGGAACCCTGGATGGACTTCCACGAACTTCCGCGCGAAACGCCGCGGACCCGGCTACTCACCGATCACTTGTGGCAGGGCGATGAGCTCATGGATGCCGTGGTCGCCCGATTCCGGACAATGCGCGACGGCGACGGCCGCGCGATGCTGGACCAGGCGCTCGATCACGGCATCGACACGGTCGACAGTCCCCCACGGGAATTGGTCGCACTCTTTGCGCATCTCGACAACCCACCCGACTGGTACGACCCGGCACTCTGGGAGCGAGGACGTCAGCTGTGGAATGACTCGTCACTCGCGGCAAAGTACGGAATGCTCTTCGGAGACACCTTCGGAACCTTCGTCGGCGACGAGGTCGCGTACGCCACCGGCGCCACCGGGCGATTCGTCAACGACACGCTGCGGCGCAACCTCGAGACCGCTGCATGGTTCCGGAAGATGACCTTTCGCGGCGCATTGGAACGCTTTTCGCAACCCTTCAAAGACACGGTGCGGGTGCGCCTCATGCACTCACAGGTACGAGCCGGGCTACGCCGGTCCTGGGGCGAGGAGCAATTCACCCATCACGGAAACCCGATCTCCAATTCGATGATGATGGGCGCGGCGATGACATTCGGCCTCATCCCGCCGCTCATCGACCATCAGCACGGACGCACGCGCACTCCGGCCGATCTCGAAGCCGCAGTGATGTACTGGGCGTATATCGCCTATATCTTCGGTGTCGCCGAGGAGCTTATTCCCAAGACGGTGGCCGAGGGCATGGAGACGATGGACTACATGGTCGCCTATGCCGGCGGCCCGTCGGAGTGGACCGACGTCATGATGGGTGCGGCATTTGGCTTCGTGGACAAGGGAATTACCGGACGTATTGGCCGACTGGTGTTAACACCAGCACTCGGCGTCGCGGCCTACTACGGAGGCGAAGAGCTGACCCGCTCTCTCGTACGAGCCACTCCCCTGCGCGACGCCCGCCTTCAACCCTGGACCACGCTTGCCGGCATCGCCGTGCGCGCGAATGTACAGCTGCGACGGCTCACCGATAGGTTGCCGGGCGCCAAACATCGTGCCCAGCAACGCAATGGCGAGCTGCTGTGGTGGTCGGCAACTGTGCTCAATCGGGCACTGGCCAAGCTCGCGGGCATGAACGACACGTCGTACACACACCACGACGCGACGGCGGCGACACCGGCTGGATGCCCGGTGCCGCACGCACCGCGCTAAAACTCACCCTTTATCTGGCCCATAGATTCATCTATGGTTGGGGAATGACCGAGAAGGTCTCACGCGACGACTACTTCAAGGCCGCGTTCGAATTACTCGCAACGGGCGGAAAACCAGCCCTGACGACGACCGCCGTGTGCCGACGGATCGGCGTGACGACGGGCTCGCTCTACCACCACTTCGGCAGCGGTGCGGACTTCTATAACGCGGTCATCGACTACTGGGAGAACGACGTCACGGCTTCCCAGATGCAACGCGCCAATGCGGTGACCGATCCTCGGGAACGGCTGGCCGTGCTGGAGCAGGCCGCCCGGGACGTGGACCACGAGGTGGAGAAGGCCATTCGCGCGTGGTCCCTGGCAGATCGGTATGTCGCGGCGGCCAAGCATCGCGTTGACCAGGTAAGGCACAAGCACCTCACGCGCCACTACATCGAGGCCGGGTTTGACCCGACCCGCGCCGATACCCTGGCGCGCATTGGTTTCAGCATTCTGGTCGGTGCCCAGCAGATCGGCACCCAGGTGGACCGCAAGCGCCTCAACGCATCAATCGACGAGTACTCGGTCTGGGTCAATTCGTCGGTGCCGGCGGAGGTGACCACTTCCCGGTGACCTTGGTGTACCGGGCCATGAGCGCGAGCGCATCATCGGGGATCAGCTCACGAGGAAAGACCTCGCGGGTCGCCGGTCGGGCGGAGAAAAGAATCCCAACGGCGTCGTCGTTGACGACTACATTCTGAACCTCGACGTAGTCGCGCAGCATCATGAATCGGGTAGTCAGAAACGATTGCCCGAGCAATGTATTCGTCGTCGGACGCAAGGTCCAGAAGGTGAAATCGGCCGACCTGAACTCGGCACGTTGCACCGTGCCGACCGGTACCGCTTGTAAGGACCGCCGGGTGCGGGAGCGAATCACCGTGGCGATCAGTCCTCCCGCCGCAACCACGACAATCAGGATGATGACGCCCGCGGATATACCCAGCGTGAAGAAGAATGCGACGTACGCGACGGCCAGAGCCAGGAGAATCCAGACGGCCCGCGACCGCCGGACTGCCCGGAAGGCACCCTTAGTCAGTCTCTGCAGTCCGTCCCCGGTGAGAACAACCTCGGTGCGGATCGGCAATCCCGATGTCAACGTTTGATCGGTCATCGTCTCCCCCACGTCCCTGGTTTGCCTCGAACCCTATCCACATCCACTTCGGTACGGTGGAGACCGATCCACTCCCAACGACGAGAGGTGTTCCATGCCCACTGTGGTGGCGTTCCTATATCCCCAGCCGGATAAGCGCGACGAAGTTCGCGCCGCGCTCCTCGAAACGATCCCCCAGGTCCATGACGAACCTGGCTGCGGCCTGTACACCCTGCACGAAGCTCACGATCGCTTCGTGTTCGTCGAGTTCTGGGCGAGCAACGAGGCACTGGCGGAGCACGGCAAGGCTCCCGCGGTTAGCGCGATGTTCGGCAAAGTGGGACCGCTCCTGAGTCAACCGCCGGAAATCGTTGTCGCTGAACCTATTCCCGCGGGAGACCCCGCCAAAGGCGATTTGGTCCGCTGATATGGGCAAACTCGATGGCAAGGTTGCCTTTATCACCGGCGCGGCCCGCGGTCAGGGCCGCGCCCACGCGATCAAGCTAGCTTCTGAGGGCGCCAGCATCATCGCGGTCGACATCTGTGCGCAGATCGCCTCCGTGGAGTATCCGATGGCCACCCCCGAGGATCTCGACCTCACCGTCAAGGAGGTTGATGCCCTGGGACGGGCCATCTCGGCGCACCAGGCCGACGTCCGTGACCGGGATGCGCTGCAGGCAGCGTTCGATGCGGGAGTCGCGGCCCTTGGGCCGGTGGACATCGTGGTCGCGAACGCCGGTATCGCCACCCTGACGCCGGCGAGCGGCGAGGCCGGCTGGACCGATGTACTCGATGTCAACCTCACCGGCGTCTACCACACGATCGAGGTGGCCCGGCCGTCGCTGGTGGACCGCGGCGTCGGCGGCTCGATCGTGATCATCAGCTCGGTGGCCGGATTGACCGGAATGGTGATGAACACACCGGGCGGTCTCGCATACAGCGCCGCCAAACACGGGCTGGTGGGCCTGATGCGCAGTTATGCCAATATGCTTGCACCACAAAATATTCGGGTGAATACCATTCACCCGGGTGGTGTCGCTACACCGATGCTCGTCAATTCGGTGACCGAGGAAGTGTTCGTCAACGGCGTGCCTGAGGGCATGTCCGACACAGGGCACGCGCTACCGGTAGTGCTGATGGAGTCCGAAGACATGGCCAATGCGGTGGCGTGGCTGGTGTCCGAGGACGCCCGATACGTCACCGGCGTCGCGCTCCCCATCGACGCCGGCTTCACCAACAGGCGTTAGCCCGTGGCCCGGTCCAATCCTGCGGCGCAGACTGCTTACGGCCCCATGGTGATTGCGGCGATCGAGCAGCATGAACCGCACGGATCCCGGATCGTCGACGACGACCTGGCGGCCCGGATCCTGCCCGGCGGTTACCGGTGGTTCGTCCGGGCCATGGCCTGGACGTCACTGCGGAACCTCTTGGTGCGGCTTGGCGAGCGAAGCGGCCAAGGGGCCTGGTCGATCTTCTTCTGTCGTAAGCGCTATATCGATGACCAACTCGCCTCTTCTGCAGGCACATTCGATTCAATAGTCGACCTGGGCGCCGGGCTGGACACCCGGGGATGCCGACTGGCCCGAACCTCGCCCGTCCCGGTATTCGAGGTCGACCAGCCGGTGAACACCGCCGTCAAGCGGCGCGCCATCGAGAAGGCCGTCGGTGCGGTTCCACCGTCGGTTCACCTGATACCTGTCGATTTTCAGCGTGACGATCTGGCCGACGCGCTGCGAGAGGCCGGGCACGACATCGCGGCACGCACCTTTTTCATCTGGGAGGGCGTCACGCAGTACCTCCCAGAGCCCGCGGTCCGTTCGACGCTCGCATTCCTGAGCACAGCCGCATCGGGCAGCCGGATGGCCTTCACATACATACAGCGCGACTTCATCGACGGTTCAAATCCGTACGGAAACACAATCCTGTACAAGCGATTTCGGGTGCGCAGCCAAGTGTGGATGTTCGGACTCTCGCCCGATGCGGTGGCGCCCCTGCTTGCCGAGTACGGCTGGCGCGTGGTCGAGGATGTCAGCGGTCCGGAGTTCCGGGAGCGCTATCTCGCACCCGCTGGGCGTCGGCTATCCACGACCGAGCTCGAGCGGACCGTGCTCGCCGAAAAGGACTAGCTCGAATACCAACGCAGTTCAACGGTGTTGCCATCGGGATCGGTCGTGTACAGCGACATTCCCTCACCTTGCGCACCGTATCGCGGGGCAGCCGTGCGGTCCGCGAAGGTCAGCCGCGGATTTGCGAGCAGCGCCTCGGCATCGCCCCGCTCAACCACCAGGCAGAAATGATCAAGCGGAGCTGGATCGCCCTCTACGAGGTCGATGATCGTGCGATCGGTGACCCGCACCGAGGGAAAGGGCGCGGATCCGCCGCGCCACTCATCCACGCGCACCGGAGCCAAACCGAGCGCTCCGGTATAGAACTCCAGCGATCTCTCGGCATCGCTCACACGGAGGACCAGGTGGTCGAATCCGAGGATCGCCATGTCGAGATCTAGTCCACCGTAAGTACGGTCGGCACGATCATCGGCTGGCGCCGATAGACCTCGCCAACCCACTTGCCCACCACCCGCCGCACGGCCTGCGCGATGCGATTGGTATCGGTAACCGACTGTTCGGCAAGCGAATTCAACTCCGAGATCACCATTTCGGTCACCGAGTCAAGCGCCTTCGTGTCATCGGAGAAGCCCCGCGAGTACAGCTCTGGCCTGCCGACCGCGCGCCCGTCGCGGCGCACCATGACGGTGACTGCGATGAAGCCGCCGTTACCCAGAACCAGGCGCTCACCCACTGTGGCATCGGATACGTCGCCGTCGACCAGACCGTCTACGAACATCTTGCCCACCGGCACCCGGCCGGAAATCCGGACGCGCTCGTTGTGCAGGTCGATGCTCACGCCGTTCTCGGCCAACACGATCCGGTCCTCGTCCACACCTGACTTGACCGCCAGTCCGGCGTTGGCGCGCAGGTGTCGCCAGGTGCCGTGCACCGGCATGACATTGCGGGGCCGCACCGCGTTATACAAGTACAACAGTTCCCCGGCATAGGCGTGGCCCGAAACATGGACCCGTGCATGAGTGTTCGTCACCACGCGGGTCCCCATCTTCGCGAGGGAATCGATGACGCCGTACACCGCCTCCTCGTTACCGGGCACCAACGACGAAGACATGATGACCAAATCATCAGTAGTCAGCGTGATCTGGCGGTGATCGCCGCGCGACATGCGTGACAGCGCCGCCATCGGCTCACCCTGCGTACCGGTGGTGACCATCACAACACGTTGCGGCGCAAGATCGTTCGCTGCCTCCACGTTGATGAGATCGCGATCCTTCACCTCGAGAAAGCCCAGATCGCGTGCGATGCCCATATTGCGCACCATCGAACGGCCCACCAAGGCGACACGGCGGCCATGCGTCACCGACGCGTCGATGATCTGCTGGACCCGGGCCACATTGCTCGCGAAACAGGCCACGATCACGCGCCCACGCGCGGTTTCGATGAGCCGGTTAAGCGTTGGGGCGATCTCACTCTCCGAGGGACCCACACCGGGCAGCTCGGAGTTCGTGGAGTCGACGAGGAACAGGTCGACGCCCCGGTCCCCCAGCCCGGAAAGGCCCGGAAGGTCGGTGGGACGGCGATCCAGCGGCAGCGGGTCGAGCTTGATATCGCCGGTGTGCAGGACCGTTCCGGCTTCGGTGTGCACAGCGATGGCGAGGGCATCCGGAATGGAGTGGTTGACCGCGAAGTATTCGCATTCGAACGCGCCATGCGTGGACCGCTCCCCCTCGGCGACCTTCACGAACCGCGGGGTGATGCGGTGTTCCCGGCACTTGGCTTCCACCAATGCGAGCGTGAAAGCGGAACCGACGACCGGGATATCGGGGCGCAGCTTCAGCAGGAACGGGATTGCCCCGATGTGGTCCTCATGAGCGTGGGTGAGGACCAGCGCCTCGACATCGTCGAGACGGTCCTGGATATGGCGGATGTCGGGCAGGATCAGGTCGACGCCCGGCTCCTCATGGCCCGGAAAAAGCACTCCGCAGTCGATGATGAGCAGACGACCGCGGAGCTCGAAAACCGTCATATTGCGGCCGATTTCGCTGATACCGCCGAGCGCCGTCACACGCAGTGCACCATCGGCGAGCGGTCCGGGCGCGCGCAGATTCTCGTGAGGTGTTAGCGGCACCTACAGCACCCCGGCAGCGCGCATATCCGCAGCCAATCCCTCGATCTGCTCCGGGCTGGGCGGGACATTGGGCAGGCGAGGATCGCCAACCTCGATGCCCTGCAACCGAAGTCCGGCCTTGACAGCCCCCACCGCACCCAGCCGTCTGCACGCCTCGGTCACGGGAGCAACCTGTGCGTTGAGCTTGCGGGCGGTCTCGACGTCGCCGGCGTTGTAGGCCGTCAGCATCTCCCGCAGCGGTCCGGCGACGAAATGCGATATGACACTGACGAATCCGACCGCCCCCACCGACAGCCAAGGCAGGTTCAGTGGGTCGTCGCCCGAGTAGTAGACGAGGTCGGTGCCCGCGATGATCTGCGCACCGCCATGCAGGTCACTCTTCGCGTCCTTGACGGCCACGATGTTTGGGTGCGATGCCAGTTCGCGGATGGTGCCGAAATCGATCGGGATGACGGAGCGCGGCGGGATGTCGTACAGGATGACGGGCACATTCACCGCATCCGCGACGGCGGTGAAATGCGCCAGCAGCCCGGCCTGCGAGGGCCTTGAGTAATAGGGGGTGACGACGAGCAGCCCGTCGGCTCCGGCGGCCTCGCACTCGCGCGAGAGCTTGACGCTGTGCGCGGTGTCGTAAGTGCCCGACCCGGCGATGACGCGGGCGCGGTCGCCCACGGCGGCCACTACCTCGCGCAACAAGGTCAGCTTCTCGACATCGGTAGTCACGGGCGACTCCCCGGTGGTGCCGGAGAGCACAAGACCATCGCATCCGGCGTCGACCAAATGCGCGGCCAACCGGACCGCGGTGTCGACATCTAGGGCGCCGTCGGCATCAAACGGGGTCACCATCGCGGTGAGCACGCTGCCGAGCCGCGCCACTGTTTCACCTGCTGTCACGGCACGAGAATACCCGCCCCGTCCAAGCGAATATGCCGTGACCCGTGTGTCTTATCCCTCGTAGACCAGCGGGGAGATCGCGACCTCCGTGCCGTCGGCCAGGGTGGCGATATCGAAGTCCCCGAAGATCGACGGTGCCAGGTCGGTGAGCTGGCGCAGACAGGCGATCGCCAGGCGACGAATCTCCACGTCGGCGTGCTCGCTGCCCCGCATCGCGATGAAATGCCGCCAGGCCCGATAGTTCCCCGTAACCACGATGCGGGTCTCGGTGGCGTTGGGCAGCACCGATCGAGCGGCCTGCCGAGCCTGCTTGCGCCGCAATATCGCGTTGGGGACGTCGGCAAGCTTGGATTCCAGCTTCTCCAGCAGTTCGACGTAGGCCGCACGGCTGGCATCGGTGGCCTCGCGGAGCAGCGCAACCAGCTCCGGGTCGTCCTCGACGGCCGGGGGCAGGACCACATTGGAGTCTGCTTCGGGGACGAATCGCTGAGAGAGCTGCGAGTAGGAGAAATGGCGGTGCCGGATCAGCTCGTGGGTGCAGGAGCGGGAGATACCGGTGATGTAGAAGGTGACCGAGGCGTGTTCGAGCACCGAAAGATGCCCCACCTCGATGACGTGGCGCAGATAGGCCGCATTGGTCGCCGTGCGCGGGTTGGGCTTGGACCAGCTCTGGTAGCAGGCGCGCCCGGCGAATTCGACAAGCGCCGGTCCACCGTCGGCATCGGTGCTCCAGTCGATGTCCGGAGGTGCGATGAAGTCGGTCTTAGCTATCAGCTGCACGCGCAGCGGCACGATCTCAGCCACGCGCAACACCCTACTTTCCCCATCCCTCCGCGCCGACACGCCGTGTTGTGGGCCCACACGCCGCGAACCCAGACAGAACGCGGCGTGTCGGCGAGAACAGTCACACCTACGATCAGCCAGTGAGCTCCTGGACGTTCGGACCCGAGAACGGCACGCTGACTCTGCAGACCGGCGTCACCGGGCGCGCGGCCCGAATGGGCCACCGACTGACGATCATCATGGAGTCGTGGACCATTTCCGTGAACGACGCCCACGGTGGGCCGTCGTCGGGCAGCCTCGTTGTCGACGTGGACTCCCTGCGCGTCGACAGCGGCGAGGGCGGACTGACACCCCTTACCGCGCCGGAGAAGGCCATGGTGAAGGCGAACGCGTTAAAGACACTGAACGCCAAGCGATTTCCCACCATCGAATTCCATGCAGAGAAGATCACCCCAACAGGCACGGGCTATCGGATGCACGGTCCACTGACGATTCACGGGGAAACCCAGGTAGTCGACTTCGACCTCGACGTTGCCGGGGACGGCGCTGACCAACAGCTGAGCCTCACGACAGAGATCTCTCAGCGCGATTATCAGGTGAAGCCGTTCTCGATGGCGATGGGATCGCTGAAGGTCGCCGACCTGGTCACCGTGTCATTCGAAGGGCGCCGCCAAGGGGCCTGACCAGATCACCGCGCTTGCCCACCGTGACAGCGTCGAGACCGAGCCAGGACGCCATCATCCCGAGCTGCTCGGCCAAGGGGCCCGCGACGTGTGTCGGATCCTGCCCGTCTTCGGCGAACGCGCCCACGACATTGAGAACTCCCGCCGCGCGATCAGCCTTGAGGTCCACCCGGCCGACGAGGTGCCCGTCGAGTAAGAACGGCCAGACGTAGTACCCGTACTGCCGCTTGGGCGCCGGCGTATAGATCTCGATGCGGTAGTGGAAACCGAAGAGCCGCTCGACCCTCGGGCGGAAAAAGATCAGCGGATCGAAAGGGCACAGCAGTGCCGTCCCGCGATCGACACGTGGAATCGCCTGACCGGCGGCCAGATACGCCGGAGCGCTCCATCCGTCGACGGCGACCTTCTCGACTTCACCGGCGTCGGCGAGTGCGGCCAGCGCGGGTTTGATTTGCCCCGCCGACAGCCGGAAATAATCCCGGATGTCGGCCTCGGTCCCCATGCCGAGCGCCCCTACCGCGCGACGGGCCAGCTCTAGCACCGCCTCCTCATCGGAGATCTCGCGTTGGTAGATGTCGGCAGGAATTACCTTGTGCGCCAACTGGTAATGCCGCGAGAACCCGATGCGTTTGTCGGTGGTCAGCTCACCGGACGAGAACAGGGCCTCGGCAATCCACTTGGTCTCGCTGCGGTCCCACCATGGGCCCTTGCGGCCCGGAGCTTCCCGCTCCAGGTATGCCTCGATCTGCCCGGCGGTGCACGGCCCGAGCTCGGCTACGGCGCCGAGCACATCGTCGACGAGCTGCGGATTTTCCTCGACGAACTTGCGCGCCCACCGCCCGTGCCGGTATTCGCGCATCCGCCAACGCATGAGCGGCCAGTCCTGGATGGACATCAGTGCCGCCTCGTGCGCCCAATACTCGATGAGCAGCCGCGGCGTTCGCGAGCTGTGACTCCAGGCTGCATCGTCAAGAAGCGCGCGATCGTAGGGCCCGAGCCTGCTGAACACCGGCGCATAGTGTGCGCGCACCGCTACCGACACCGAATCCAGTTGGAGTACCTGAATTCTGGAGATGAGCTTGCGCAGATGCGCGCGGGTGACCGTGGCGGCGGGTAACTCGGTAAAGCCCTGAGCGGCAATCGCGATGCGCCGTGCCTGCGCGACGGTCAACGTCGACCGGCTCACCGGGTTCCCACGAGACGGGCCAACCAGTCGGGATCGGAGGGGTCGACGATCTCCCCCGAGCCGTCGACGACACCCGGAACGCCTGCCAGGCCGTGGTCGCTCAGCTGCTGCTCGTTACCGGTCGTGCGTTGACGATCCGCGTCGGCGATTTGAAGAGACGAAATCTCGCGCAGCACCTCGCCCGTGACTCCGGCCCCGGCGGCGATCTCGCTGATCTGCAGGTTGGTCAGGTTCCCGATGCCTTCGGCGGGCTGCCTACGGAACATCTCACCGATGAAACCCAGGACCACGGCATCGGAGGCACCCGACTTATCGATCAGAAACAGTGCTGCCGCTGCGCGTGACGAGTAGTCGCCGCTAGCTGAGATCGGGTCAAGGAAGGTCACCGGCCGGTACGTCACCTGCAAGCGGCCTTCGGTGACGTATTTGGTGATCTCCTCGCTGTAGTCGGCCTCGAACCGCTGGCAGAACGGGCATTGGAAGTCGAGGAACACGGTGATACCCGCCGCGACGTCTCCCGCGCCGCCGACGGTCACCCCGGCTCCCTGGCTACTCCCCCAACCTGCTGCTCCCGCCGGCGCCGAGGCAGTGCCGTCCACGGTGCGGGTGCAACCCCCAAGCACTAAGAGCGCTAGCACCGCCAGGAGCAGCACACGCCTCACACGTCGGCCTTCCGGTAGCTCAAGAACTGATAACGGAGTCCGGATTCACTTGTCTGCCAGCTATTTTCCTCGACAACCCAACTCTCGTCGAGCACCGGCGCAAGCGCGTCGCCCGACACGTCGGCGTCCACCACCGTCACCTCGCAGCGCTGCGCGAGGGGCAGGAACAGCCGATAGATCTCTGCGCCCCCGATGACCCAGGGAGCCTCGTCGGAGGCGGCGAGCGCGGCATCCGTACATCCAACGGCCAATGCTCCATCGGGTTCGAACAGTGCGTCCCGGGTCAGCACAATATTGGGCCTGCCCGGCAGCGGCCGAACGCTCGCAGGTAACGACTCCCAGGTCTTACGGCCCATGATTACCGTGTGTCCCAAGGTGATTCGCTTGAAACGAGCCTGGTCCTCCGGCAGTCGCCACGGTATAGCGCCGTCCGCACCGATCACGCCGTCGCGGGACTGCGCCCAGATCAGTCCGATGGTTCCGGTCATACCGCGACGGGCGCTTTGATCGCCGGGTGATGTTGATAATTCTCGACAGAGATGTCTTCGTACTCGTAGTCGAATATTGAATTACGCTGCGCCAGAACAAGCCTGGGATACGGGTATGGGTCGCGGCTGAGCTGCTCGGTGACCTGGTCGACGTGGTTGTCGTAGATATGACAGTCACCACCGGTCCACACGAAGTCACCGACGCCGAGCCCTGCCTGCGCCGCCATCATGTGAGTCAGCAGTGCGTAGCTGGCGATATTGAACGGCACCCCGAGGAACATGTCGGCGCTGCGTTGATACAGCTGGCAGCTCAGCTTGCCATCGGCGACATAGAACTGGAAGAAGGCGTGGCACGGCGGCAGCGCCATCTGCGGGATCTCGCCGACATTCCAGGCAGAGACGATGTTGCGGCGCGAGTCGGGGTTGGTGCGCAACTGCTCCAGGGCGGAGCTGATCTGGTCGATGTGCTCACCGGAGGGGGTGGGCCAGGAACGCCACTGCACGCCGTACACCGGCCCCAGCTCTCCGGTCTCCGATGCCCACTCGTCCCAGATGCTGACTCCCCGCTCCTGCAGCCAGCGGACATTGGACTCGCCGCGCAGAAACCACAGCAGCTCATAGATCACCGATTTGAGGTGCACCTTCTTGGTGGTGATCAACGGGAAGCCATCTTCGAGGCGGTAGCGCAACTGATGGCCGAAGATGCTGCGGGTGCCGGTGCCGGTGCGATCCGACTTCGGCGTGCCCTCATCGAGCACGAGGCGCAGTAGATCCTCGTAGGGGGTGGGTACGAGCACCCAGCTAGCTTACGTCGGACCCCTGACCATCCCGGGGACGACGTCGTGCCCGCCCCGCGACGCTTTGCAGACTGCGCACAACGGTGCGCACCGCATAAAACCCAGCGACCAGCGTCAACACCAACATCACCAGGAACATGAGCAGCCAGTTCGAACGCGTGTGCTCGACGTTCCACCAGATCACGGTGAACAGAACGGCACCGATGAACACCATGACATCCCGCCAGCCTCCGCCGTAGGACAACGCGGCATCGCGCAGCGAACGGCTGCGATCCGAGGTGGCGATCAAATCGTCGATGCGCCGATCGATACTGCGCTGGAACGCCGCGCGCCGTTCGGTCTGGCCTTCGGGGATGCGATCCAGCAGGTCGAAGTCCTTGGCGATCAACGCCCGGAAATCCGGGGGCTTGAGATTGCCTGCGACCGCTCCCAGCAGGGCGCCACCTGCGATGGGTGCTGCCCCCAGGGCGAGTTCGGCAAGTCCGGGCATGCCATCGGCCTCCTCAGTCCATCAAGATCGCGGCGAGTGTGCCGCCAAGGTTATAGGCGTCCTCGCGTACGGACGCGTCGATCGCACCGACTACCTCCAGCGCATCCGCCGCCTTCTCCAACGCCAGCCCGGTCACGATCTTGTCCACCGCCGACACTGCGCCCACGGTGTCGTTGTTGCCATGCACCCACAGGCCGTAGGGACGGCCGGCGACGTGATCGAGGCTCGGGTAGTAGACGGTGTCGAAGAAGTGCTTCAGCGCACCGGACATGTACCCGAAGTTCGCCGTGGTGCCGAACAGGTAGCCGTCTGCATCGAGCATGTCCGGGATGGTCGCGGCCAGCGCGGGACGAACCACCACCTCGACACCGGAGATGTCGGGGTCCTGAGCGCCCGCCAACACAGCTTCCAACAGCTCGCGGGTAGCCGGAGACGCTGTGTGGTGGACGACCAGTAAGCGGGTCACGTGGTCGCGGTTTCCTGCTGCATCTGAACGGCGGTGCGCATGATGTCCCGAGCGCGGCCACGGTCCCCGGCGTAGTCGTAGGCACGGGCCAGCCGATACCACCCGATCCAATCGTCCGGTTCCGCCTCAACCTCGGCTTTCACGGTCGAGAAGAGTGCGTCGGCGTCCTCACGGTTGACGCGTCCCGACGGCGTCCTGCGCAATGCGCTCACATCAAGATCGCGGCCCTGCGCCGCCGCGAGCGCCGCCAGTCGCTGATGCGCGAAACCCGCACGCAGAGTGGCGATCATGGCCCACAATCCGATGAACGGAAGGATCAGCACCCCGATCCCCATGCCCATCGCTGCGGGCTTTCCAGAGTCGATCAATGCCAGACCCATGCGACCCAGAATCAGGAAATACGCCACCATCGCCACGCACATGAAGGCGATGAGAATCTTGACCCGGGCAGCCGCAGACATGCTCAGGCCCCACGGTCTTCGCGCGAGCAGCTCATCCCAGCTCCAGCAGGGGCTCGATGCCGATGGTTAAACCGGGACGCGCCGCAATATTGCGCACAGCCAACAGCACCCCCGGCGCGAAGGACGACCGGTCGATGCTGTCGTGCCGGATGGTCAACGTCTCACCCGTCGTGCCGAACAGCACTTCCTGATGCGCGACGAGCCCGGCAACGCGCACCGCATGCACACGCACTCCGTCGACATCGGCACCGCGGGCTCCCTCGATCCCGGTGCTGGTGGCATCGGGACTCGGCGGCAATCCCTTGCGTGCCTCGGCGATCAAACGAGCAGTACGCGTAGCCGTTCCCGACGGGGCATCGGCCTTGTTGGGGTGGTGCAGTTCGATGACCTCGACCGATTCGAAGAATCGGGCGGCCTGCTGGGCGAACTTCATCGATAGCACGGCACCGATCGCGAAGTTGGGAGCGATCAGCACGCCCGTGCCCGGGCTTTCCGACAGCCAGGCGCGCACCTGGTCCAGGCGCTCATCGGTGAAGCCGGTGGTACCGACGACGGCATGAATGCCATTGCCTATCAGAAATTTCAGGTTGTCCATGACGACGTCGGGGTGGGTGAAGTCGATGACGACACTGGCTGCGGCGAGCGCGTCCAACGAGTCGTCCTTGTCGACGGCAGCCACCAAGTCAAGGTCGACGGCGGCGTCGACCGCCTGACACATGGCCTGACCCACCTTGCCCTGGGCCCCGAGCACTCCGGTCGTAATAGTCACGCCGGTCACCCTAATCCTCGGCGTCTGATCAAACCTCCGGAAGTTCACCGGAGGGCGTCAATACCTATCATCCAATCAATTTGCCAGACGAGTAGGTCAACTCATGGTTGACCCCTTGTGGCGGCCCGCAAGTCGCTGTGAACTCACCTCCCGCAGCGGTTGCTTGTGACCGTAATCACGACTCTGGCAACCATTTGCCGATGTGAGGAGATGCTCTCAGGTTTCTCTCAGAAACATACCCCTAGCTGCGATACCAACAAGATCACCCATCCACTGGTACCCTGGGGCCCATGTCGGGCCGCAAGCGAATCACGCGTGTGGGGGGTGTCGCGATCGTCCTCCTGGCGGCTCTGTGCTTCCTCGGACCGGCCACCCACGGGCAGATGTTCGGCTGGCGTGCCGCCGTCGTCGGTACTTCGCCAGTATCGAACATGCTTCCCGAAGAGATTCACGAGCACGTCAAAAGCTCGCTGAACACGACCGCCACACGAATCCGGCAGCAGCCCACCGCGCTCTCGCTTCGACTCCCCGTAGCCCTCTACATGTCGGCCCTTCTGGGCGCCGCTCTGCTAGCACTTCTGGCCGCACGAGGCGTGCTGTTTTCTCGCGCACCCGACAACTTAGGACGACAACGCCTCATCACCATCGGGATAGATCGACGCTGAGCCGTCGCCGTGACGGCAAAGACGCCGTCATACGCGCCTCATCATCTATCCATTAGTCGCGCACGCGCATAAAGCTGCAGCTTCCGCGACCCTTAATTCCCGATAGGGCTTACTTTCATGACGTCACCTGTCACCGAGCAGGCCCCGAAAGCGTCGTTCCTGCAGAACCTGCGGCACGACCTCCCGGCCTCCCTCGTCGTATTCCTCGTCGCGCTACCGCTCTCCCTCGGTATCGCGATCGCCTCCGGCGCCCCGCTCATGGCGGGCCTCATCGCGGCCGTGGTCGGTGGCATCGTCGCCGGCGCCATCGGCGGCTCCCCTCTGCAGGTCAGCGGCCCGGCCGCCGGCCTCACCGTCGTGGTCGCCGAGCTCATCAATGAATTCGGCTGGCAGATGACCTGCCTCATCACGATGGGCGCGGGAGTTCTCCAGATCCTGTTCGGGCTAAGCAAGATGGCCCGCGCCGCCTTGGCCATCGCACCCGTGGTGGTGCACGCCATGCTCGCCGGTATCGGCGTCACGATCGCGCTGCAGCAGATCCACGTCCTGATGGGTGGCACGTCGCAGAGCTCCGCTTGGCTAAACCTCAAGGCGCTGCCGCAGGGCGTCCTCAACCACCACCTACCCGATGTGATCATCGGCCTGATGGTGATCGCCATCCTCCTCTTGTGGCCCAAACTGCCACCCAAGATCCGGATGATCCCCGGCGCGCTGATTGCGATCGTCGCGGCAACGGCGCTCGCCTACGTCACCAACTCGCCGGCAGAGCGAATCACGCTATCTGGCAACTTCTTTGACGCACTGAGCCTGCCGACACTGATCGGACCGGCCAACGGCGAATGGGGTTCGGTGATCATGGGAGTGGTGACCATCGCCCTTATCGCGAGCGTTGAGTCGCTGTTGTCCGCAGTTGCCGTCGACAAGCTGCACACCGGTCCCCGCACCAACTTTGACCGCGAGATGATCGGTCAAGGAAGCGCCAACCTCGCGTCCGGCTTCCTCGGCGGTCTGCCTATCACCGGTGTGATCGTCCGCAGCTCCACCAACGTCGCGGCAGGTGCAAAGACCCGGACGTCGGCGATCATGCACGGCGTGTGGGTCTTACTGTTCGCCTCACTGTTCAGCAATCTGGTGCAGCTCATCCCCAAGGCCGCCCTCGCGGGCCTGCTGATCGTCATCGGCATCCAGTTGGTCAAGCTGGCGCACATGAGGCTCGCTTGGCGCACAGGCGATTTGGCCGTGTACGCGATCACCATGGTCTGTGTCGTGTTCTTGAACCTCTTGGAAGGCGTGGGCATCGGACTGCTGGTGGCCATCGGAATCCTGGTAGGCCGGGTCATGCGGGCACATATGGATGCCCGGCCGTTCGGCACCGAAGGGTCGCGCCAGTGGCATGTCGAGCTGGACGGCACCCTGAGCTTCCTGTCGATGCCGCGACTGACCAAGACGCTCAGCACCGTTCCTCTAGGTGCTCATGTCACGCTGGCCATCAATGCCGACTATGTCGATCACGCCATCTCGGAGGCTATCTCCGATTGGAAGCGCGCCCATGAGGCAGGGGGCGGCACGGTGATGATCGTCGAGTCCTCGCACGCCAAGCTGCATCATGCGCACGAGCAGCGACCCCAGCGCCATTTCGTTTCTCGCGCTGTCGGTTTGGTGCCCTGGCGGTCCTGGCGCCGCAGCGAGAACAACGGAGCAGGTGCGTCAATCATCGACGGCATCAACGAATACAACGCGCGGGGATCGAACGCATTGCGTCCGCACGTCGCCGAACTCGTCGACAGCCAGAATCCAGACGCGCTATTCCTCACGTGTGCGGACTCGCGAATCCTGCCGAATGTCATCACCGCCAGCGGCCCGGGCGATTTGTTCACGGTGCGCAATGTCGGAAACCTGGTGCCCACCGATCCCGCCGACGGCTCGGTGGATGCCTCGCTCGATTTCGCGATCAACCAGTTGGGTGTGAGTTCGGTTGTGGTGTGCGGGCATTCGTCCTGCGGAGCCATGAAGGCGCTGCTGACCGAGTCCACCGACGCGCCCACCACCCCCGTGGGCCGATGGCTCGACTATGGCCGCGACAGCCTCATCGCCTATGAGGAGCACCATCCGGCCCGGGCGAGCGCGGAGGCATGCGGGTTCAACGAGGTCGACCAGCTCGGCATCGTTAATGTGGCAGTGCAGGTGGAAAGGCTTGTCCACCACCCGATTCTGGCTGGGGCCGTGGTGGCGGGCCGGCTGCGCGTCGTCGGCACGTTCTTCAACATCGCCGAGGCACACGTGTACGAGGTGGACGAGAACGGAATCGTCGGCCAGGACGGCAATGCCAACGGCATCGTGGAGAACCCCGCACCGGCCACCAGCTGATCGGCGGAGTCTAGAGGGGCGCTCCCCCGCGTAGATGCTCGAAGATCAGTGACGTCTGCGTGCCCGCGACATCAGGCTGTGCGTTGAGTTTCTCAACGACGAAGGACCTCAGGTCCTCGGTGTCGCGGGCCGCCACGTGCAGAATGTAGTCATCTGCGCCGGCCAGGAAGTACACGTCGATAACTTGCGGCAGCTGGCGGATATCGCGGATGAAGGTCCGGATCTTGCCGCGGGCGTTGGCTTGCAGGCTGACCGAAATCATCGCCTGTAGCGGCCGGCCGATCGCCGCCGGATCGACATCGGTGAAGAATCCACGGATCACCCCTGTCTCCTGCAGACGTTTGACACGTCCATGACATGTCGACGCGGCGATACCCACCGCATCCGCGAGCGCACTATTGGGTACACGAGCGTCGTCGTGCAATTCCAGCAGGATTCGACGGTCGATGTCATCGAGCGCCACCTGCCGAACATCATTCGGCGTGGGGGGCATGTCGAACCGTGATTCCGGCGATTTTGCATACATTTCCGTAATGTACCGAATCTTCCTCATGGATATTGCGTGTTTGCCGACGCTTCTTCACACTTGAATGTGGACAGGGCGATCCCCGAACAGGAGAGAACATCATGCGCGTAGGAATCCCTACCGAGATCAAAAACAACGAGTTCCGGGTGGCCACCACTCCGGCCGGCGTCGCCGAGCTAACCCGCCGCGGCCACGAGGTGATCGTCCAATCGGGTGCAGGAGAAGGTTCGTCGATATCCGATGTGGACTTCAAGTCGGCCGGCGCTCAGGTCATCAACGGCGCCGAACAGATCTGGGCCGAGGCCGATCTCCTGCTGAAGGTCAAGGAGCCCATCGAGCCCGAATACGCGCTCATGCGCCGCGGGCAGACCGTCTTCACCTACCTGCATCTGGCCGCCTCGATGCCGTGCACCGACGCGCTACTCACGTCGGGGACCACGTCGATCGCCTACGAGACGGTGCAGACCGCCGATGGCGCGCTCCCCTTACTCGCACCCATGAGCGAGGTCGCCGGACGGCTCTCCGCGCAGGTCGGCGCGTACCACCTGATGACCCCGGTAGGCGGACGCGGGCTGGTGATGGGCGGCGTTCCGGGCGTCGGCCCCGCCGATGTCGTGGTGATAGGCGGCGGCGTGGCCGGTTACAACGCTGCACGGATCGCCGCCGGAATGGGCGCTCATGTCACGGTCTTCGACGTCAACCTGACCAAGCTGCGCGAGATCGACGCGGAATTCGGTGGTCGCGTACGAACCCGCTACTCCTCGACCTTGGAGCTGGAAGGGGCCATCAAGCGGGCCGACCTGGTGATCGGCGCGGTACTCATCCCCGGCGCCAAGGCTCCCACGTTGGTGTCGAATTCACTTGTGGCCCAGATGAAGCCGGGTTCGGTATTGGTGGATATTGCGATCGACCAGGGCGGCTGCTTCGCCGACTCGCGTCCGACCACTCACGACGAACCGACCTATACCGTGCACGACAGCGTGTTCTACTGCGTGGCCAATATGCCGGGGGCCGTGCCGCGGACGTCGACCTTCGCCTTGACCAACGCCACCATGCCGTATGTGCTGGCACTCGCGGACAAGGGTTGGCAGCAGGCCTGCCGCGACGATGCCGCGCTGGCCAAGGGCCTCTCGACGCATGACGGTGCGCTGCTGAACGCGCACGTCGCGCACGACCTGGGGCTGCCCTTCACCGATCCCGCGGAACTGCGGGTCTAGAAGACATGCTCCGAGGTGCCCGCCGCTTACACCGCGGTCTCGGCAGTGAGATCGTTGGTCCAGGTCGGCATCTTGATCTTCTTGCGGTAAGGCACTTTATCGTTGAACTTGTTCACCGCACGACCCACCTTGTGCAGCGGATGATCGAAGTCAGCAAAGTAGGTGCTGTTGACGATGGGGTACCGCAGCACTCGGAAGATCGGCAGCCGGCTGGCATTGCTGCTCTTCCGGCCGCCCGATTCCGCATAACGATCGAACGCTCGCTGAATGAGAATCGTGTCGATACCCATGTTTCGCATCGCGTCACCCACCCGAGTCAGGAAACCTGCGAACCGGATGACGTGCGGGTTGGCTAAGCCAAACGCGCGGACAATGGTGACCGGCTTGAGTAGCGGTGCCACGTCCTCCACCAGCATTCTGGAGAATTTCCGGGTGCCCAGCATGTCCATGACCGCGAAACCGATTGCCAGGTGCCGTGATTCGTCGGAGTTGATCTTGGCGAATACCTCGTGGAACAGCGGATCCTCGATCTCACCGGAGAGGAACTTCAGCACGGCACCATCGAGCCCCACCTCGAAGAACGGGATAGCCGTCGCCATGTAGACGAACGGGAGACGCCGGTCACCGAGGTTGTCGAACCCGCGTAGGGCCTGCAGCAGGGCCTTGATATCCCCCGATTGCGGCGGAATCTCCCCATCCTGCAACATGCCCCACCGGCGCATCAGCGCTATCTCGGCATTGGCGTGCCGCTGTTCCTCTGCGTGGAAATAGCTGTAGATCTCCCGCAGCGTGTCGCTCGGCGCGGTGATACCCAACGTGCCCATCATCCGGCCGCCGATGTGCTCAATCCACACCAGATCCGACATAAACTGCTTGAGGTCGTCGAACTGCTGGGGCTGGATGGTCTCGGCACCCGGCTTGTCCCAATCGAAATCGGCAAGTGTCCACTGCCTGGCCTTGATCTTGACGAGGACATTCTCGAAGAATTCGTCGTTCTTCGAGACGTCCTGGGTGTTCTCTCTGGTCAGTTCGTCTGGGAGTACGGCGGTCATTGAGCTACTCCTAACTTCGCGGAATTGGCGGAATCGAGTTCCTGCTGGGTGAGGATCTTGTAGTCGGCGGCGTCGACATCGGCCAACACACGCCTGAATTCGCTTGTCGTACCCGGAAAGAGCTCGCTGGCGACGGTTTCAGCGGGCTTGTACCAGCGGAACGCACCGTCACGCCAGGTGGTCCGATCTAATCGTCGCGTCGCCCGTGCCCGCTCACGCTCAAGAGACTCCCGGCGCACCTCGATGGAGACAAATGCCAACGAATCGACCAAGGCCAAAGAAGCCGTCACATAATCGATTTGGGCCTCGATATGCGATAGCCCCGCCAACGCATGGGAGCCCGAGCCTGGGCCGGTAAGCAGGAACAGATTGGGGAATCCGGGCACGTTCACACCGCGGAACGCCTTCGGCTGGGTACCCCAATGTTCGTCCAACGTGGATCCATCGAGCCCCCGAATGGTGAATGGAGCTTCGATGAGCACTTCGGGGCTATCGAGTGCAAAGACCAGGCAGTCGGCCTTGTGGGTCATGGCGTCCGCCGACCGCACCCCGACGGCGCTCACCCCGGTGACGGGCCACGGTACCAGCTTGCAATTGTCTTGCTGCAGTGCCGGATAGAAGTCATCGGAGAACAGGATCCGGCGGCTGCCCGCGCGGTAGGCCGGTAGCAGATTGCGACGCAACCAGGCATCTTTCACATTGCGGTTGAGGTGGTTCTCGGCGACCGCTTCGACAAACCTGGTCCCCACTCCGCGCCACACCAGCGCGCGGCGCAGTACCTCATGCGGACGGCTAGCTACCCGCCCCGCAATCGATCCCGACGCCAGGGAGAGCAGGCGTCCGACCATGCTCGATGATTCCCCGCCCCAGCGAGGCAGCACCCAGTCGGGGGTGCGCTGAAACACCCGCACGCGCGCCGCCTTCTTGACCAGTTCAGGCACCACATGCACGGTGCTGGCTCCGGCCCCGATCACCGCGACATTACGGCCGGTGAAATCGAAGTTCGGGTCCCAGTCCGCGGTGCTCAGCACGGCGCCGTCGAAATGCTCGATACCGTCGAGTTCCGGCGGCACCGGCGGTGTTCCGGCGCCGACCGCCAGGATGACTCGTCGCGCGAAGATCGACTTCTTACCCGCCACCGAGATCCGCCAGGTGGCCTTCGCGGATTCGAACGCGAGCGCCGTCACGCGATGTCGCAGTCGCAGCACCTGCTCAAGGTCATGCCGGGCGATGAGGTCGTCTTGATAGGACAGAACACCTTCACGTGTAGCCCACACCGAGCGGGGGGACGCGTTGGGCGAAAAGGAATAGGACTGCTGGACGGCAAACTCATCGCCAACGACGGGAGCGAAGGTGCTGCGCCGCCAGTAGCCGCCTACCTCGGGCGCTTGCTCGAGAATCAGCAGGCTTTCCACCCGTGCCTGACGCAATCTGGCGGCCATACCCAGCCCCGCCATACCGGCTCCGATGACCACTACGTCAACGGGGTTATCGACTGCCATGTGCGCGGTTACCACCCTCATCTTCGTTGACGAATTGTTAACTTACGTCAACGCTAGCAGGTTGCGGGCGTGATACGACAAGAGCAGAGTTAGTCACATTGCCTTTAGATAAGTGATCTGCATCACAATTTAGTGGACAGTGCTCGCGCTACGAGGACTTGATCTGCCCTTCGAGTGCACCCCGGTAGCGACGCATGCCGGCGATCCACCGGTCATAGTCGGCGCCCTTCTGCCGGTACATGTCGAGCACCTGCGGGTGCGGCAGGACCAGGAAGGTCTCAGCACGTATTGCGTCCAGCGTGATCGCCGCGACCATCTCGGGCTGCAGCACCTCGCCGGCGGCAGTGACGGAGGTACCGGCCACCTTGGTAGCCGGATCGTCGGATTCGGTGAGGCCGTCGAGCAGAGCGGTCTTCACGCCCATCGGGCAGAGGCAGCTCACCCCGATTCCCTTGTCGCCGTATGTGATCGACATCCATTCGGCGAATCCGACGGCAGCGTGCTTGGTCACCGAGTAAGCGGGAGAACCGATTTGAGTGAGCAGCCCGGCTGCCGATGCCACCGACAGGAAGTAGCCGCGTCCACGTTCCACCCACTGCGGCGTCAGCAGGGTCGCCGCTCGGATGTGTGCGCGCAGGTTCACATCGATGGTGAGGTCCCATGCGGCCTCGCCGATATCCAGCCCAAGGCCACCACTGATACCGGCGTTGGCCGCGTAGAGATCGACGGGGCCAAATTCCTTCTCCGCCAGAGCGATGAGGCTCTCGATATCGGCGATCGAGCTGGCATCGGCTCGCTGCGCGACGATCCGGCCCTCTCGTGCTGACGCGGTGCGGGCGGCAGCATCTCCATCGATATCGGAGGCGATGACCGCAGCTCCGGCATCCGCCAGCCCCCAGGCGAGTGCCTGACCGATTCCCGAGCCGGCTCCGGTGACGATGGCGACGCTGCCGTTGATATCCATACGTGGACCCTAGCGCGGGGCTACTGGAGGAGGGCGAATGCGCCGACCCCTGCGGCGGTCAGGGCGAGCAGGACTCCCAGTAAGCGCAGCATCTGCCGTGGCCGCTGGGTGAATCGTTCATAGGTGACCACCGCGGTAAGTACGACCATCCACACCAGATGAGCAGACGGGGCCACCGCCATGGCGAGCATGACCGCCCAGCATGACCTCACACATGATGATCCGTTGAAGGCGCCGAATCGCATCGCCCCCTTGGCCGCTGGCCAACCGCGCGGCGACAATGGCGTCGATCGGTGACAGTCCCCCAGCGCCCACCGTTTGGGCGGGGTCAGCTGCCAGAGCGCGGCCAGCATCAAGGCAGCAGCGAAGAGCCACCATCGACTGAGGTGGGATGTCGTCGACAGAGCCAGGGTGATGACCACGCCGACGACGCACCATACGAGGATCCAGATGGCCGCATAGAGCGCCACCATCGCACCGCGCCGACCCCGCAGGGTGTTCTGCTCGACGTATTGAACTGCGGGAAGTGTGGCCGGCCCCATCATGGCGATCGTCATGACGATCCAGGAGACGATCGCCATCCACAATGCGGGCTGATGTACCACCGGGGCGGCCATCGGTGCCATGTTCGCGTGGTGCATGCCAGGCATGTGTTCGGCTGATGGCGCCGACGTATGACTGGCCCCGTGCTGCGGGAGGAACGCAAAACCCAACCACGACAAAAGAATTACCGCAGCTGTAATCCCTGTGTATCTACCAGCCGTTAGTTCCCTAACTCGCTGCATCCCGTTCGCGACCATCAACTTGAGAATATCTCCCCGGCGGTCGACTAGCTTGCGGATTCAACCATCGTTCGTAGCGCACGCGGCAGCGTCCGCTTTGACCGGTACGGGCCGACGACGGCCGCCCCGGCGTGCCCGCCGAGCAGCTGACGTGCAATGGCATTGACCTCATCTGCCGTCACCGCCTCGATCTTCCGCAGCGTGGCCGAAATCGTGCGGTGCTTACCGTTGTTGAGCTCACTGCGACCCATTCGATTCATGCGCGATGCTGAATCCTCAAGCCCCAGAACCAATCCACCGGACAGTGCGCCCTTGGCACGATCGATCTCCGCTACGGTGAACCCATCCTCGACCACCGAGCCCAGCACGTGCGCGGTCACCTTGGCCACCTCGTCGAAGCGCTCCGGTGAGCACCCGGCATACACCGACAACGCTCCAGTATCGGAGAAGGTATCCACCGTCGAGTACACCGCGTACACGAGTCCGCGCTGCTCACGAATCTCTTGGAACAAGCGCGAACTGAGCCCGCCACCGAGAGCGCTGTTAAGCACCGAGAGCGCCCAGCGGTACTTCCACCCACGTCCCGGGGTACGCACACCCAGCGAGAGGTGCACCTGTTCACCGTCACGGGACACCAACTCGAGGCTGGGCTTGGCCGCGACCCGGCCGTTCCCCGTGCGTGGTGCCACCGTCTCGGCAGCAGGGTCCAGATGCGACTTGAAGTACTTGCGGGCCAACCGCACAACCCGATCGTGCTCGACGTTTCCGGCGACGGCCAGCACCATGCGTTCAGGCCGGTATCGGCGCACATGGAACGAACGCAACTGGCTGCGGGTCATCGCAGAGATCGATTCCGAACTGCCCAGCACGCTGCGGCCGATCGGATGGTCGCCAAACAGGGCCCCGAGGAACGCCTCCCCCAGCAGATCCTCCGGGTCATCGTCGCGCATCGCGATTTCTTCGAGTACGACATCTCGCTCGACCTCGACATCATCGCTCGCGCACCGTCCGCGGAGCACCACGTCGGCCACCAGGTCGATGGCCAGATCCAGATCGGTGTCCAGCACGTGCGCGTAGTAGCAGGTCTGCTCGCGCGCGGTGAAGGCGTTCAGCTCCCCGCCGACGGCGTCAATCGACTGTGCGATATCGGCCGCCGAGCGGGTCGGCGTGGACTTGAACAGCAGGTGTTCGAGGAAGTGCGCCGCACCGGCGACGCTCCGTCCCTCGTCACGCGAACCGACGTCAACCCATACCCCGACGGAGGCCGAGCGCACCGAGGGCATCGCCTCGGTGACCACTCGGAGACCGCCAGGAAGAACTGTGCGACGGACCGATGAGCCGCTTGCGCGAAGAGGCTCAGACCCCGCGTTGGGGACCTTACTGGGCGACGGCATCGGCCGGCTTGGCCTCCGCGGGAGCATCATCGGCGGGTGCAGCGGCCTCTGCGTCGTCAGCGACCGGAACCAGCGAGATCTTGCCGCGGTTGTCGATATCGGCGATCTCGACCTGGATCTTGTCGCCGACCTTCACAACATCCTCGACCTTGTTGATCCGCTTGCCCTTACCGAGCTTGCTGATGTGCACCAGCCCGTCGCGGCCCGGAAGCAGCGACACGAACGCACCGAAATCGGTTGTCTTGACCACGGTTCCGAGGAACCGCTCACCGATCTTGGGCAGCTGCGGGTTGGCGATCGCGTTGATCATGTCGATCGCGGCCTGCGCCGACGGGCCATCGGTGGCGCCGACGAACACGGTGCCGTCATCCTCGATCGAGATGCTGGCGCCGGTCTGCTCGGTGATCGAGTTGATCATCTTGCCCTTGGGCCCGATGACCTCGCCGATCTTGTCGACCGGCACCTTGATCGCGGTGACGCGCGGTGCGTACGGGCTCATCTCGTCGGGTGCGTCGATGGCCTCGGCCATCACCTCGAGGATGGTGGAGCGGGCGTCCTTGGCCTGTGACAGCGCGGCGGCAAGCACCTTGGAGGGGATGCCGTCGAGCTTGGTGTCCAGCTGCAGCGCGGTGACGAAGTCCTTGGTACCGGCGACCTTGAAGTCCATGTCGCCGAAGGCATCTTCGGCGCCCAGGATGTCGGTGAGCGCAACGAACCGGCGCTCAGTGGTGCCGTCAGCCAGCTCGATGTCATCGGACACCAGGCCCATGGCGATACCGGCGACGGGGGCCTTGAGCGGCACACCGGCGTTCAGCAGCGACAGGGTCGAGGCACACACCGAACCCATCGAGGTGGAGCCGTTGGAGCTCAGCGCCTCCGAGACCTGGCGGATGGCGTACGGGAACTCCTCGACGCTCGGCAGCACCGGCATAAGGGCGCGCTCGGCAAGAGCTCCGTGCCCGATCTCGCGACGCTTCGGCGAACCGACACGTCCGGTCTCACCGGTGGAGAACGGCGGGAAGTTGTAGTGATGCATGTAGCGCTTCGACTTCTCCGGCCCCAGCGAGTCAATCTGCTGAGCCATCTTCACCATGTCGAGAGTGGTGACACCCATGATCTGGGTCTCGCCGCGCTCGAACAGCGCGCTGCCGTGGGCGCGCGGGATGATCGCGACCTCGGCCGAGAGTGCGCGGATGTCGGTGACACCGCGGCCGTCGATGCGGAACTGATCCTTCAGGATGCGCTGGCGCACAAGCTTCTTGGTGAGCGAGCGGAATGCCGCACCGATTTCCTTCTCGCGGCCTTCGAAGCCCTCCTTCAGCCGGCCGAGAACATCGACCTTGACCTCGTCGGTCTTCTCGTCGCGCTCGACCTTGCCTGCGATGGACAGGGCCTGCGACAACGGCTCGGTGGCCACTGCGGCCACGGCGGCGAATGCGTCGTCCTGGTAGTCCGGGAACAGCGGGTAGTCAGCGACAGGCTTGGCGGCCTTCTCGGCCAGCTCTTCCTGTGCGGTGCACAGGGTGGCGATGAACGGCTTAGCGGCCTCAAGGCCTTCGGCGACAACGGCTTCGGTGGGCGCGCCGGCGCCACCGTCGATCAGGGCGATGACGTTGTCGGTGGCCTCGGCCTCGACCATCATGATCGCGACATCATCGCCAACCTTGCGGCCCGCGACAACCATGTCGAAGACGGCATTTTCCAGCTGCTCGACGGTGGGGAACGCGACCCACTGGCCGTTGATCAATGCCACCCGGACGCCACCGACCGGGCCGGAGAACGGCAGACCGGAAATCTGGGTGGAGGCCGACGCGGCGTTGATGGCCAGCACGTCGTAAAGGTCCTGCGGGTTCAGGCTCAGCACCGTCACCACGACCTGGATCTCGTTGCGCAGGCCCGAGACGAAGGACGGACGCAGCGGCCGGTCGATGAGACGACAGGTCAGGATGGCGTCAGTAGAGGGACGTCCCTCGCGACGGAAGAAGGAGCCGGGGATCCGGCCTGCGGCGTACATCCGCTCCTCGACGTCGATCGTCAGCGGGAAGAAGTCGAAATGGTCCTTGGGGCTCTTGCTCGCGGTCGTCGCCGACAGCAGCATGGTCTCGTCGTCCAGGTAGGCGACGACGGAGCCGGCGGCCTGCTGGGCAAGGCGTCCGGTCTCGAACCGGATGGTGCGGGTGCCGAAGCTCCCGTTGTCCAGGATCGCGGTGGACTCGAAGACGCCTTCATCAATTTCAGTTACAGACATGGGTTCTGGAATACCTCTCATACGTTCTCAGTTAGCAGCATCTGCTGCGTTGGGCATGTGTGCCATCACGCGGTCAGCGCGCGGACGTACCAGCGCGAAGTGGACCCGGAAAGGTGATCGGCCACGGCCGTTCGATCGAAGCGGCCGGGAATTGCGATGAGCCGCTTGCGCGAAGAGCGCAAGCCGCAGCCCGGCTGCCACTACCGAAGACCGCCCGTTACCCGGCGGGACCAGCATGACAACCCCGACACCTTATCACCTGCGGCGTTTGCGGCCGGTCGGCTTGATCAGGGCAGTTCCTCCACACAGACGGTGAAGTTGCGGTCGACGTAGGGATAGCCAAGTCCGGTGATGCAGTCGTCCGCCGTCGAGACCCCCTGCAGAACTTGGGTGGCGCGTTTCTTGTTCTGGGCGTTGCCGTCGCTGCAGTCGACCCGCACCGGGTCGCCATCCCACTTGTCGGGGACGTTCATGCAGCTGCCCACCACCCAATCGATATCCAGGCACAGAGCTTGGCTCTTGCGACCGAAGCCACGCTTGGCGTAATAGGAGGAGTCGGCATCCCGCGGGCAGTCGGCATCCGTCGCGGTCTTGGCGAAGACCTTGAAATTAGACTTGGGACTGCCGCAGGTTTCCTTGACGAGCTTGGCCTGCTGGTCGTTGCCGCTGAGGTTGACGCAGTCACCGACGACCAGGTCATCGGTGGCGCTTGCTGCCGAACACGCCGACAACAGCGCGGCCCCGATGACGAATGCAGCTACGGATATCGCGCCTGAGATTCCAGGGCGACCCAATAGAACGGAGGCCAAAGTCAGCGGCGCAGACCCAGGCGCTCAATCAGCGAGCGGTAGCGCGCGACGTCGACCTTCGCGATGTACTTGAGCAGGCGGCGACGACGGCCGACCAGCAGCAGCAGACCACGACGGCTGTGGTGATCATGCTTGTGAGTCTTGAGGTGCTCGGTCAGATCGACAATCCGCTTGGTCAGCATCGCGACCTGCGCCTCGGGAGAACCGGTGTCGGTCTCGTGCACCCCGTACTGGGTGAGGATTTCTTTCTTCTGCTCGGTAGTCAATGCCACGGCAAGCTTCTCCATCACTGGGGTTCGCGTCGAATGTTTCTAGTGGGCCACCGCGAACTGCAGCTCACACCGGCTTCGAGTGTACCGGCGGCCTAGCCTCGCGCCAAAATCGCGCGGGCCTTTTGGGCATCGCGCCCCATTTCGTCCACGAGTTCGTCCACTGAATTGAACTTCTCCATGCTGCGGACCCGCGCCATGAAATCGACGGCCACGTGCTGGCCATACAGGTCGGCAGTGGTGTCCAGGATGAACGCTTCGACGGTGCGGGCCTTCCCCGAGAACGTCGGATTACTGCCTACCGAGACGGCGGCCTGATAGCGCTCACCAGGCACGACGGTGCCCATGGTGGGTCCGTGCCCCAGCAGTGTGAACCAGGCCGCGTACACCCCGTCTGCGGGAATGGCCGAATACATCGGAGGTGCCACATTGGCTGTCGGGAAGCCCAATTCCCGGCCACGTCCGTCACCGCGGACCACGACGCCCTCGACCCGGTGCGGACGCCCGAGGGCTTCAGTGGCCGCCACCATGTCCCCGGCGTCCACGCAGGACCGGATGTAGGTCGAGGAGAACGTGACGGCGTGCTCGGCGACAAGCGTGACGGCATCGACCTTGAACCCGAAGCGCTCACCCGCTTTCTTCAGCATGCCGACGTTTCCGGCAGCCTTCTTGCCAAAGGTGAAGTTCTCCCCGACTACTACCTCGGCAGCGTGCAGGCGTTCGACCAGCAGCTCGTGCACGTACCGCTCCGGTGACAGCTTCATGAATTCGGGAGTGAATGGCACCACCAGGAAGACGTCGACGCCCAATTCCTCGGCAAGCTCGGCCCGCCGCGTCAAGGTGGTGAGCTGGGCCGGGTGGTTTCCCGGGTGCACCACTTCCATGGGGTGCGGGTCGAACGTCATGAGGACGCTCTTGAGGTTGAGCTCGCGTGCGGCCTTCACCGCGCGCCCGATCAGTTCGGCGTGACCTCGATGCACACCGTCGAATACGCCTATCGTCAGGACGCACCGACCCCAGTCGGACGGGATTTCGTCTTGCCCGCGCCAGCGTTGCACGGGATAAAGCCTACTTCGGAAGACACGGGATGGCCGACGTGGCTTTCGGTCTTCGCGCAAGCGGCACGTCCACGCGTCGCTAGGCTGAGCTTCGTGAGCCCTACTCGATCCGACCGTCCTGCCGGATCCGCCGATGCCGACCTGACGACGGTCGCCCAGGATTACCTCAAGGTGATCTGGACTGCGCAAGAGTGGTCGCGTGAAAAGGTGAGCACCAAGATGCTGGCCGAGGCGATGGGGGTGTCAGCTAGCACGGCCTCCGAATCAATCCGCAAGCTCGCAGACCAGGGCTTGGTGGATCACGAAAAGTACGGGGCGGTGTCGTTGACGAACCAGGGCCGCAAGGCTGCGGTGCTGATGGTGCGCCGACACCGGCTGCTGGAGACATATTTGGTCAACGAGCTCGGCTACGGCTGGGACGAGGTGCACGACGAGGCCGAAGTGCTTGAGCATGCGGTCTCCGACCTGCTGTTGGCGAAGATTGACGCCAAACTTGGTTACCCACAACGTGATCCGCATGGCGATCCCATTCCCGGGCCGGATGGTCAGGTACCCACTCCCCCGGCACGCCAGCTGTCGGACTGCGTCAACGGCGACGCCGGTGTGGTGGCACGGATATCCGACGCCGACCCGGAAATGTTGCGCTACTTCGACACTGTGGGAGTTGCGCTGGATGCGCGAGTGACCGTCGACGAGCGTCGAGACTTTGCCGGAACGATCTCGGTGTCAATCGACGGCGATGGCGGCGAGAAGAAGTTGGAATTGGGAAACCCCGCAGCACAATCGATTTGGGTTGTACTGGACTGAGATGTCCGATCACGCGACGTGTGAGTGCCTGCTGTGCGTCGATTACGGCGATCGCGATGACTACAACTCCAGCGACAGCGACATCATCGGCAGCGTGACCGAATACGGCTGGAGCGCACTGGGAATCGGGCCAACATCATCCGAGGAAAGCCCCCCATTCGCCTACACCGTTGGGCTGTGGCACTCGATGCGATCGCCCGAGCTGGCGATCTATGGGGTAAACGACATCACGATGATGCAGCGGGCGCTGAACGCGGTTGCCGAGCAAGCCCAGGACGGGCGCACGTTGCAGGTGGGCGAAACGTTCGACGATGTGCTGGCGCTGCCGGCTGTGGACCACTACCGGGTGAAACTTTCCCCTATCGACCCGAGTTGGTATCACAACGAATTTGGGTTCGGGCTGTGGTTCAACCGGACCAACCATGTGCGGTATCTGCAGATCCTGTGGCCCGACGCTGAGGGACATTTCCCCGGGCATCCCGACCTCGATCCGCATTTCGCCGACCGGCAGCCGCTGATGTGGATGCCACGGGAGCATCACCCACCGAGCCAATGGATCCGCGGCTGAGCTGGTTTTCGGGTAACCCTACAAATTCGCCGGGCGCAACACCACGACCGATGTCGTACGAGAACCCTTGTCCGCCAACAACGCAATGACCCGGTCATCGGCATCTACCGCCGCATAGGTGCCCTCGATGCCCGCGGCCGCTAGTGGCCGACCGTTACGCACCGAGTCGACTTCGGCCGCATCCAGATCACGCCGAGGGAATCCGTCTCGGCACGCGGTGTCCAGATCCAGGCTCAGTGTCGCATCCTCGGCCAGCTCCTCGAGCGTCCGCGCTTGATCCAGTTCGAAATCGCCGACCCTGGTGCGCCGCAATGCCGTCAAGTGACCGCCCACACCTAGTGCCGCGCCCGCATCCCGCGCCAGCGCCCGGATGTAGGTCCCCGACGAGCAATCCACCTCCACGTCAACATCAATCAGACCGTCGAGACGCCGTACCGCCAACACATCGAATCGAGAGACGTGCACCGGTCGGGCCGCCAGCTCAACCGACTGCCCCTCTCGTGCCAGCTTGTACGCACGCTGCCCATCGACCTTGATCGCACTCACCGAGGACGGCACTTGCTCGATATCTCCCCGCAGCGGCGCCACCGCCGCCTCGATATCGGTATCAGTCACTGCGTCTGCCGGAAAAGATTGCAGCACATCGCCTTCGGCGTCATCGGTGGTGGTGCTCTGCCCGAGCCGGATGGTCGCTGCGTACGACTTCGTGGTCAACGTCAGCAGGCCCATGATCTTGGTAGCGCGCTCGATGCCGACCACCAACACCCCCGTCGCCATTGGATCGAGCGTTCCGGCATGCCCCACCTTGCGGGTGGAAAACAGCCTGCGGCACCGCGACACCACGTCATGGCTCGTCATCCCGGCGGGCTTGTCCACGATCACGAGGCCCGCACGGCTCAGAGGATCGGTCACGGCACCACGATCGCGGTCAGTATCAGACCCTTCTCGATGATCCACCGACCCTCGAAGGAAGACAACACACTGCCGTCATTGGCCTTGCCGTCGACCAGGATTCGCGATGTGAACGTTCCGTTCGGGTCGAGCGTGATGTGTGCGTCCTCAAACCCCAACCAGCGAGTGGTCAGCGGGAACCACGCCTTGTAGGTGGTCTCCTTGGCACAGAAAAGCAATCGGTCCCAATGCGTACCCTCGGGCAACGCGGCCAGCTCATCGCGCTCGACCGGCAGAGTGATTGACTTGAGCACACCGTTGGGCAGTACATCGTGCGGTTCGGCGTCGATTCCCACCGAGCGCACCTCCCCCACGCGTCCGACCACCGCGCCGCGGAAACCCTCGGTATGCGTCATGCTGCCTACCACCCCGTCGGGCCACAGCGGTTGCCCCTTGTTGCCCTTGAGGATTGGGGCTTCGGGGATACCGAGGACGGAAAGGGCTTGCCGCGCGCAGTACCGCACAGTGATGAATTCGTTGCGCCGCTTGGCCACCGACTTGGCGATCAGCGGCTCCTCCTCGGGCAGCGGCGCCAGCCCGGGCGGGTCCTCATAGAGCTCCGCCGAGGACAGCATGTCGGGTACCACCGACGCAATCAACTGGTCAGTCACGGGCACGCTCCTTGGCAACCCTTTCGCGGAATCGCTTGGACGCCACCCTCATCTGCTCGGTGATCTCGAAATGACCGCCGAATTCGTTGAGGTAGCCGGGCGGATAGTGCGGGATGGGCAGGATCTGACGTAGCCACGAATACGGCTTGCGCTGTGCCCATTCCCGCGGGTAGCCAACCGACACCTCCTCGAACCGGACATCGTCGTACCAGGTGGTCCGTGGGATGTGCAGGTGTCCGTATACCGAACACACCGCGTTGTAGCGGGTGTGCCAGTCAGCAGTCGCGGTGGAACCGCACCACAGTGAGAACTCCGGGTAAAACAAGGCGTCACAGGGTTCGCGGACCAACGGAAAATGGTTGACCAGCACTGTCGGCGTCATCCAGTCGAGGTCCTCCAACCGCTTCCTGGTGTACCGCAACCGATCCCGGCACCAGGCGTCACGTGTCGCGAAAGGTTCACTGGAGAGCAGGAACTCGTCGGTGGCCACCACATTGCGGTCACGCGCGATCTTCAGACCCTCGGCCTTGGTGTTGGCCCCCTCCGGCAGAAATGTGTAGTCGTACAACACGAACATCGGCACGATGGTCGCCGGACCGCCCTGTTCCACCCACACCGGATAGGGATGCTCGGGCGTGACGACGCCCATCTCGTCGCACATGTTGACCAGATAGTCGTATCGAGACTGCCCGAAGATCTGCATCGGATCGCGCGCCGTGGTCCACAGCTCGTGGTTTCCCGGCACCCAGATCACCTTGGCGAACCGCCGCCGCAGCAGATCCAGTGCCGCCCGGATGTCGTCGCTGCGCTCGGCCACATCGCCGGCGACGATCAACCAGTCCTCGGGTGAGGCCGGGTGCAGCTCCTCGAGAACGGACTTGTTGGCCGACTGCCCGACATGCAGGTCGCTGATCGCCCACAGAGTGGGCTCCCGTTCCTGCGTCATCCGGCCAATGTACCTAGAGCGTTAGCGTGCAACTCTGCCCGACATCGAGAACCCGCAGCGCACGTCCGCTTCCCACCCAGAACCCGCAGGACAGCGCCAGATCGGTCAATAACCCGTCGTCGAAGTGTTCCCGCGCCCGCTCCCAGAACTCGTCGTCCTCACGCAGCCCGACGTGATCGGTGGCGAAGCGGTGCGCGAACTCGGCGGCGGTCCGCTCAGCCTCGCTGTATCGCGGCGAGGTGCGCCACTGGTCGGCGTCTTCGTAGAAGTCCAAGTCCAGCTCCCCGCTCTGGACGAAGCGGGTGTTCTGGCAGACCGTGCATTCGTTCGCGAACGCCACGGCCATGCGTGCGAGCTCTCGCACCCTGATCGGGAGGCGGCTGCGGTTGTACACCGCATCCGAAAACCCCGCGAAGCCCGGCGCCATCTCGGGTGACGCCATCAGCCAGCCGGCCACATCGTCGTCCGCATAGTTTCCAATTCGTGCCATAGCGTCACGATACTCCCGGACTAGAACGTGTTCTAGTGTTTTCGAAGTTCCGTAAAGAGGTCATGACGCGCACGGCTAGACTTCGGCGCACCGCGGCCGATCAGATTGAGGTGAATTCGCATGGCCCGAAGGGCTGGACTTCTCATAGTCCTGATGGCGCTGACGCTGAGCGGTCTTGTCGTCTGGCGCACGGCACCCGCGGAGCACGCCATGAACGCGCCGGTCCAGCTGCGGTTCTCCACCGCACCCATGACCGGCGGCGCCACCACCACGATCAAATGGCCTGTCGTTGCCACCACGGATCCGCGGCCCTTCGATCCCTGCTATGACATCCCGGGCTCGGTCATCGCCGCAGCGGGGCTCGACCAGACGCCGCCCGCCCCTGAAGAGGGACTGCGCTGCCGGTACGACTCGCGCAACAACTACCAGCTGGCCGTCGAGGCGGTCGTATGGCGCACCTACGAGGACTCGCTACCCGCCGACGGCGTCGAAACCACCATCGCCGGCCACCGCGCAGCGGAGTACAACATCATGAAGCCCACCGACTGGAACAACCAGTGGTGGGTGTCCTGCATGATCACCTTCAAGACCAGTTACGGCGTGGTTCAGCAGTCCCTGTACTACGCATCGCAGAAGTACTCCCCCGACGGCCCCGGCTGTCTGGTCGAAAACCGCCGGGTCGCCAACATTCTCGCGCCTGCGTACAAGTTCTAGCCGCGGGCCGCTATACGGGCTAGCACCTCGGGGCGCCGCAGCGGGGGCACCGTTTTGGGCGGCTGCCGGCGCGTCGGCAGTGCGGCCAGCAGCCGCATCGTCGTGGCCGTCACCTCTGCCACTGCCTCTTCGAAGACATCCCGATTGGCATCTGAGGTCTTCTGGACTCCGCTGATCTTGCGAACGTATTGGCGCGCCGCCGCCTCGATCTCCTGATCGGTCGCCGCGGGTTCAAGCCCACGTAGTTCGGTGATGTTCCTGCACATGCTTCGACAATAGGGAGACGATGCGGGTACTGGCCATGCCCCACCCACCGGTTAGTTCCCCTGCGCGTGTATACGTAATCCATGCCACCGACGTCATTGGAGCCGTCCACCGCGTTACGCGAACGCCTTGCCGCCGCCGCGCACGAGGTTCTCGCCAAGCATCCCCCCGCCACGACCCCGGTCACCGAGCTGCTGGGTGCCGTCTACGACGCCGGCCTGGCCTGGGTCAATTTCCCCGTCGGCCTCGGCGGTCTCGACGCCCCGCCCGCGCTCCAGGCCGTCTCCGACACCATCCTGCGCGCCGCAGGCATGCCAGATCCCCTGTTCATCAACGTGATTGGGTACGGCATGGCGGCGCCCACGGTGCTCGCACACGGACAGCCCGAATTGACTCAACGAATTCTGCGTCCGCTGTTCACCGGCGAGGAATTGTGGTGTCAGCTCTTCAGCGAGCCGGGCGCCGGTTCCGATCTGGCCGGTCTGGCCACCCGCGCGGTTCGCGACGGTGACGATTGGGTCATCAACGGCCAGAAGGTGTGGACCTCGGGTGCTCACCAGGCGCGTTGGGCACTCCTTGTTGCCCGAAGCAATCCCGATGTGCCCAAACACCGCGGCCTGACGTACTTCGTGCTTGATATGACCGATCCCGGTGTCGAGGTCCGCCCCCTACGCCAGATGACCGGTGACGCCGAGTTCAACGAGGTGTACTTCACCGATGTCCGCATCCCCGACGCGCATCGTCTGGGCAATGAGGGCGATGGCTGGCGGGTCTCCATGACAACGCTCATGAGCGAGCGCAGCGCGTTGGGCGGCGCATTCGACCACGGCCGCGGTGGCGGATCGATTGGGCACGCGCTGAACCTGTGGAAACAGCGTCCCGATCTGCGTACACCCGAGCTGCGCGCCAAACTGACGAGTCTGTTCGTGCGCTCGGAGGGAAACCGTTACGGCACCCAGATGCGGATCGCCGCTCAGGGCGATCAGCCCATGGGTCCGGAGGGATCGATCGGCAAGCTGATGGGCGCAGAGCTCAACCAGCAGATCTACGACTTCTGCGTCGAACTGCTGGGCATCGAGGCCACCCTGTACGCCTCCTACGACATGCGACGGGTCGTCGAGGAGGATCGCCGCGCCGACACCATGTGGGCCTTCCTGCGCTCGAAGGCCAACACCATCGAGGGCGGCACCTCCGATGTGATGCGCAACATCATCGGAGAACGCGTACTCGGGCTGCCCGGAGATATCCGGGTGGACACCGACAAGGCCTGGAAGGACGTGCCCCGTGGCTGAATTCGAGTTCACTGAGGAACATGGTGACCTGCGCACCCTGGTGCGCAGTTGGTGCGACCGCGTCTGGACACCTGAGCACGTGCGTGAGATCGCCGATGCCGGCACCGTCGACCTGGCCGCGTGGCGCGCGCTGGGCTCCGAGTTGGGCGTGGTGGGTCTGAGCCTGCCCGAACAGCAGGGCGGCGACGGTCTCGGTGTCATCGAGTTGTCCATCGTGGCTGAGGAACTGGGACGCGCGCTGGCCTGCCTGCCGTGGATATCCAGCGCGGCCCTGGGCGCCACGGCGCTGGTAGCCAGCGGCGACGAGGACGCACTCGCCGAGCTGGTGCCCGCACTGGTCTCCGGTGACAAGACAATCACTCTCGCCGGCGGTCGCACCCGGTTGGCCGACGCAATCACCGTGTCCGCCGAATCCGATGGGGACGGATGGAAGCTCACCGGAGATAGCGAGCACGTTCCCGACGGTGCCACAGCCGACGTGATCCTTGTTCTGGCCGATACCGATTCGGGTCCAAGCCTTTTCGCGGTCGATGGCGACGCGTCCGGCGTCGATCGGCACGCGCTGGCCACCCTGGATCTGACCCGCCGTCAGGCCAATATCCATTTCGGCGCCGCTCCCGCGCGCTTGCTCGGCGAACAGGGCCAGGGCGGAGAAGCGGTGGCCAAGGCGCTCGATGTCGCCGCCGCCGTACTGGCGGCCGAGCAGGCCGGTATCGCTGCCTACATGCTGGACGTGACAACCGAATACGCCAAGTCGCGTATCCAGTTCGGGCGGACCATCGGGTCGTTCCAGGCCGTCAAACATCGCCTTGCCGATATGGCTGCGGCGGCTGGGAACGTGCGCGGCGCCGCCTATCACGCGGCCTGGTCGCATGACGATCCGAGCCTGGACGATCCGACGCTGGCCACCAGCATCGCCCAGCAAGTAGCGTCCGCCGGTGCCGTCGAGGTGACTGCCAAGGCCATCCAGAGCCACGGCGGCATCGGATTCACCTGGGAGCACCCTGCCCACCTGTATTACAAAAGGGCCGTTAGCAACTCGGCACTCTTCGGAGGCCGTGCCGTACACGCCGAACGCATAGCCAAGGAGGTTATCGACGCATGACCGAACCAATATTGTTGACGCAGACCGAAGACCGAATCTGCACCATCACACTGAATCGGCCACAGGCCCGCAACGCGCTGAGTAAGGCGCTCGGTGAGGAAATCGTTAAGGCGGTCACCGCCGCCGACGCCGATGAGGACGTCGACGTCATGATCCTGACCGCGGCCGACCCCGTGTTCTGCGCGGGCGTCGACCTCAAGGAACTGGGCAGCGGCGACCGCGCCGACACCCTCGACCCGTGGTGGCCCGAGCTGTCCAAGCCAGTCATCGGCGCCATCAACGGAGCCGCCGTGACGGGCGGCCTGGAGCTGGCGCTGGCCTGCGACTTCCTGATCGCCTCAGAGAAGGCGCGTTTCGCCGATACCCATGCGCGCGTTGGCATTCTGCCCACTTGGGGGCTGACCACCCTGCTGCCGCTGTCGGTGGGACGCGGACTGGCGCGGCGTATGAGCCTTACCGGCGACTACCTGTCGGCCGAGGATGCGCTGCGCGCCGGTCTGGTGACCGAGGTGGTTGCCCATGACGAGCTGCTACCGGCCGCCAAGCGCCTGGCCACGACGATTGCCGGGAACAACCAGCCCGCGGTGCGCGAGATCCTGGCCTCCTACCGACGCATCGAATCCGAGCTGATCGGTGACGGGTTGCAGGTTGCCCTCGATGATGCTCACCGGTGGATCGAGCAGAACTCCATCGCCGAGGGTGTGGAAGCGCGGCGTGCGGCGATCATGGAGCGCGGCCGCAGCCAGAACGCCTAGCGATCGAAACGGTAGAGGGTGATCCGTCGATCCGGTCGAATATCGAACTCGCCCATGCCGGTCCACTCCAGACGGGTAAACGCCTTGTGGATCGGTGGGTTTCCGACCGCTGGATCGGCCATCATCCGTCGGCACGCAGGGTCGGCGGCGAACACCGCGAACGGCAACAGCTGGATCCACTGGGAGATGATGCCGCGGCCCAGATACTCGGTGGCTGCTGTCGCGATATGAAATCCGGTGTCGTGCGGGTGAGAATCGTAGATCCGGGCGATCTCGTCGCGCGCGGCACGGTAGATCTCGACGTAACCCGCCTCGGCGCCGTCGACCGAGAGGATGCACGGAAGCGAGTAGTGCCCGGCCAGCCGGTATGCGGAATCCTCGTGCCAGCGGGCAGCCGACCAGGGTTGTTCCCAGGTCTCCACCAGATGCGGCCGGGCGAACCACTCGCTGAGCATCTCCGGATCTGCGCCGTCGGGATCTACCGCGCGCAGCCCATAGCGGGTGCCCTCGAACGAGGGCAGCGGGGGCGGCCCGGCTTCGATGACCTCGGCCACCACATCGGTGATCTCACGACCGATGTGGTGGCCGGCGGGGATGTTCATCGGGCAGGGAGTTCCGTTCCATCGATAGGTCTTACTTAGCCAGGCCCATTTTACGGAGGACTCCCAGGCCGCTGAGCTTCGCCCCTACATCAAGTGCGGCGTCTCCTTATGGGTCTTGTGGTCGTGGTGCACCGTGCCGCCCACCACCGCGAATCCAAGCCCGGCGGCGACCAGTAATGCGATGGCCGCGACCATTCCCCATCCATGATGGCCGGAGGCCAGCGCCGCAAGCCCTAGCGCGGTGATCGTGATCGACATCAATCCGAGGAAGTAGCCGGTCCATACGGCGAATCGGTCGAGATTCATCTTCGAAACACCTCCTTATCCCACGTTCCTCAGAATACGCCGCAAGTGACCTGGATCACATAGGTGGATCTCCAGTAAGGCTCGATATCATTCGGGTGGGGTCTACACGATCAGGGGAGGAATCATGTCGTATCCACAGCAGTATCCGGGGGCGGCGCCCAGGTACTTTCAGCTTCGGTTGACCAAGCACACCGGGATGCTCATTATGTTCAGCACCCGTAGCTACACGATCACCGGCACGCTGCAGCAATGCGAGACCGCGTACCGTGACGCGCAGACCCATAATCTGGCGGCCGGATGGTGGAGCTTCCTATCGATCCTCGTCATGAACTGGATCGCGATATTCGGAAACATGGGGCAGATCAATCAGATTCGGCGGTTGGCCGCACAACCTCCGGCATACCAGGGTCAGGCTCCGACGGGCTACCCACCTCCACCGGCCGGGTACCCATACCCACAGCCCCCGTACCCGCCGCCGGCGCACTGAGCGGTGTCCATTCCCGCGAGCGAGACGTTAGTGCTCGCGACACGCCGCAGATAGCGCGCACAACGTCGAGCTCGCCCGGACGGAGGAGGCAGGAGGGACGTTATGTCTCCGGTACTGCCCAGCGGCCTGACACTGTGCGCCAGCCGACCAATACCAACCGCAGCACAAGGAAAAGGGTGAGCCCGGACCAGATTCCGGCCAATCCCCACCCGAACGCGAGCGATAACCACACCAACGGCAAGAATCCGCACAACGCGCTGATCATGGTGGCATTGCGCATGAACCGGGCGTCGGCCGCTCCCAGCAGCACACCGTCCAGCGCGAACACCAGACCGGAAATCGGCAACTGACATACGAGGAACCACCAGGGCACCTGCATCTGATGCAGCACCGCCGCATCGGACGTGAATAACCCTGGCAGGACCGGAGCGCCGACGGCAAGAAGGGCCGCCAGCAGCACGGCGAATCCGAGCGAGAATGCAGTTACCCGCCATGCCACCGACTTGGCATCCGGCACCCGACCCGCGCCCAGAGCAGATCCGACGAGGGTCTGCGCTGCGATGGCGAGCGAATCGAGAACCAGCGCAAGGAAACTCCACACCTGCAGCACTACCTGATGTGCGGCCAGCGCTGCCGCGCCAAACCGGGCGGCCACTGCCGCCGCGCTGATGAAGCAGGCCTGGAAGGCCAGGCTGCGCACCAGCAGGTCGCGGGCCAGCTTCAGCTGCGCGCGTAACACCGATGGATCCATCCGCAGCCCAACGTGTTCGGCGTAGAGGGCATATAAAAAGAGGACCGCCGCCAACCACTGTCCCACCAGATTGGCAACGGCAGAACCCGCCAGCCCCATGCGGGGCGCCCCGAACAGTCCGTACACCAGCACTGGACACAACACAGCCGAGATCGCAAAGCCGACAATCACGTAGCGCAATGGCCGGACCGTGTCCTGCACGCCCCGCATCCACCCGTTTCCGGCCAGCGACACCAGGATGGCCGGAGCGGCGAAGATGGCAATACGCAACCAGCTCAGGCCTTGTGAGGACACATCGGGTGCCGCGGCAATGGCCCGTACTGCCGGCGCCGCCACCCATTGCACGACGAGCACCAGCGCGGCTCCGATGAGCAGAGCCAGCCACGTGGCCTGAACGCCCTCATGCACCGCCCCGGTGCGATCACCGGCCCCGAACAGTCGAGCAGTGCGCGCCGTGGTTCCGTACGAAAGGAATGTCAGCTGGCTTCCGACGAGCGAAAGCACCAGTCCCCCAACGGCCAAACCCGCCAACGGCACTGCACCGAGACGGCCGACCATGGCGATATCGAAGAGCAGGTATAGCGGTTCAGCCGCCAGCACCCCCAACGCGGGCAGCGCCAGAGCCGCAATCCGCCGCGCCGATATGAGGCCACTGGTCTCAGTCAAGGGCGCGACGCAATGCCGCCACAATCTCGCCGACCGGGCCGGTTGCCGAGAACCCGGCGGCCAGCCGGTGTCCCCCACCGCCGAAAGTGGCCGCCACCGCCGACAGATCTACCGCGGACCTGGCGCGCATCGATACCGACCAATGCTCGGGCTCAATCTCCTTGAACACCACCGCAACCTCGGCCTCGGTGGTGGTGCGCACGATGTCGACAATCGACTCGACCTCCTCGGCCCGAGCGGACGACCACACATCGTGGACGACAACGGCATAGACCAGTCCCGCACCCCCGACAGCGTCGGGTAGCAGCTGCGCGGTGCTCAACACGCGCGACAGGATCGGCAACCAGAGGAAAGGATGCGAATCCATGAGCGTGCGACCGATATTCACACCATCGGCACCCAAGTCCAGCAGGCGGGCAGCCAGCCGGTGTCCGTCCGCGGTCGCCCAGCGGAATGATCCGCTGTCGGTGACCAGACCGGCATACAGGCAATGCGCCATCTCAGGGGTGATGTCCACTCCCCAGGCGTCGAACAGCTGGGTCACCATCATCGTCGTCGAATCGGCCTTGATATCAACGTAGTTCGCGGTACCGAAGAGCTCGTTGGACGCATGGTGGTCAATGACCAGCACCGGCGTAGTTCCTACAACGAGCTCGCCCAGCTGCCCCAGCCGCCGCACGCTCGGGCTGTCGACGGTGACTACCAGGTCCGGGTCCGTCCGCACCTCGTGCGGGGGCACCAGCAGTTCGGCACCCGGCAGGGTGCCTAGCGACTCCGGAGGCTCCGCCGGCGCCCCGAAACTCACCTGGACGTCAATGCCCTTGGCCAGCAACACCTGTCCGAGCGCCAGCCCGCTGCCCAGCGTGTCGGCGTCGGGGTGGACGTGGCAGATGATCACCACTGTCCTGGCCTTGTCCAGAAGCGCCACCGCACCGTCTGCGTCTACGCGTGCCCCCACCTCAGCCGTCCGGGCGGAGTCAATCGGCGGTAGGGCGCTCATCGTCCTCATCATGCGCGGCCTCGTCGACCGGCGAAGCCTTGTAGGGATCGGTGTCACCGGCATGGACGGCTCCGTGCCGGACCTCGGCGAGCGCGGCATCGGCCGCACGCGTGCGGTCCAGCAGGTCCTCCATGTGCCGAGCCGAATCGGCGATCGTATCCAGCACGAAGGTCAGGGTCGGCGTAAAGCGCACGCCGGTCCCTGCCCCCACTTTGGTTCGAAGCACACCCTTCGCCTTCTCTAGCGCGGCGGCCGAGCCGGCATAGTCCGGCTCGTCGGACAGAGTCTGCCCGATCACGGTGTAGTAGACGGTCGCATCGTGCAGATCGTTGGTCACCCGGGTATCGGTGACCGTGACCATCGTCAGCCTCGGGTCTTTGATCTCATACTCGATCGCCGAGGCGACGATGGCCCCAATCCGCTTGGCCAGCCTGCGTGCGCGGGCGGGATCGGCCACTAGACCCGCTCCTTCTCCCGCAGCTCGTACGCCTCGATGATGTCGCCTTCCTTGATGTCGTTATACGTCAAGGTGAGACCGCATTCGTAACCGTCACGGACCTCGGTGACGTCATCCTTCTCACGCTTGAGCGATGAGATGGTGACTGTCTCAGCGACCACGATGTTGTCCCGCAGCAGCCGAGCCTTGGCATTGCGCCGGATAAGGCCCGACGTGACCAGGCAGCCAGCGATGTTGCCGACCTTGGACGACCGGAACATGGCCCGGATCTCGGCACGGCCGAGCTCCACCTCTTCGTAGACCGGCTTGAGCATGCCCTTGAGCGCGCTCTCGATCTCGTCGATGGCCTGGTAGATCACCGAGTAGTACCGGATGTCGACACCCTCGCGGTTGGCCAGCTCGGTCGCCTTACCCTCGGCCCGCACATTGAAGCCGATGATGATGGCGTCCGAGGCCGAAGCCAGGTTGACGTTGGTCTCGGTGACGCCACCGACACCACGGTCGATGACGCGCAGCTGCACCTCGTCGTCGATGACGATGCCAAGCAGCGCCTCTTCCAGAGCCTCGACCGTACCGGCGTTGTCGCCCTTGAGGATCAGGTTCAGCTGGCTGGTTTCCTTCAGTGCGGCATCCAGATCGTCCAGGCTGATCCGCTTACGGCTGCGTGCCGCCAGTGCGTTGCGCCTACGCGCGCTGCGCCGGTCGGCGATCTGCCGGGCGATGCGATCCTCGTCGACGACGAGCAGGTTGTCACCGGCACCGGGTACTGAGGTGAAGCCGACGACCTGAACCGGACGTGACGGCAGCGCCTCTTCGACGTCTTCGCCGTGCTCATCGACCATGCGTCGCACACGACCGTAGGCGTCGCCTGCCACGATCGAGTCACCCACACGTAGCGTGCCGCGGGTAATCAAGACGGTGGCTACCGGGCCGCGACCACGGTCCAGATGGGCTTCGATCGCCACACCCTGGGCTTCCATATTCGGGTTCGCCCGCAGGTCCAGAGCGGCATCGGCGGTCAACAGCACCGCCTCGAGCAGGGCGTCGATATTGGTGCCCTCTCGTGCCGAGATGTCGACGAACATCGTCTCGCCACCGAAGTCCTCTGCCACCAAACCGTATTCGGTGAGCTGGGTACGGACCTTCGTCGGGTCGGCACCTTCCTTATCGATCTTGTTGACCGCCACCACGATCGGCACATCGGCCGCCTGCGCGTGGTTGATGGCCTCCACCGTCTGCGGCATTACGCCGTCATCGGCGGCGACCACCAGGATCGCGATATCGGTGGCCTTCGCGCCACGGGCACGCATGGCGGTGAACGCCTCGTGACCGGGAGTATCGATGAAAGTGACGAGTCGCTCGTTGCCGTCCAGTTCGGTCAGCACCTGGTAGGCGCCGATGTGCTGGGTGATACCGCCGGCCTCGCCCTCGCGGACATTGGCCTTACGGATGGTGTCGAGCAGTCGGGTCTTGCCGTGGTCGACGTGACCCATGACCGTGACCACTGGCGGCCTGGTCTGCAGGTCGGACTCGTCGCCCTCGTCCTCGCCATAGGTGAGGTCGAAGGACTGCAGCAGTTCGCGGTCCTCGTCCTCGGGCGATACCACCTGCACGACGTAGTTCATCTCGCCGCCCAGCAGCTCCAGGGTCTCGTCACCCACCGACTGGGTGGCGGTCACCATCTCGCCGAGGTTGAACAGAGCCTGCACCAGCGATGCCGGGTTGGCGTCGATCTTCTCGGCGAAGTCGCTCAGCGAGGCACCGCGGGCAAGCCGGATGACCTCGCCATTGCCGTGCGGCAACCGGACGCCACCGACGACGGGAGCCTGCATGTTCTCGTACTCGGCGCGTTTTGCCCGCTTCGACTTACGACCCCGCTTCGGGGCACCACCGGGACGACCGAACGCACCGGACGTGGCACCGCGCTGTCCGGGACGGCCACCGCCGCCGCCACCACCGGGGCGACCGCGGAAACCGCCGCCACCAGCACCGGGAGGACCACCAGCGGGAGCACCTGTACCAGCACCGGGGGCACCGCCGCCGCGGTAGTTACCGCCGCCGCCACCACCGGGACCACCCGGACGACCGCCACCGGGACCACCCGGGCGACCGCCACCGGGACCACCCGGGCGACCGCTACCGCCGCCGGGACGCGGCGGACGCGGACCCATGGATCCGGGGGACGGCCGTGGCGGCATGTTACTCGGGGAAGCACCACCGGGACGGGGAGCTCCGGGACGCGGCGCCTGCGGACGCGGAATCGCACGCTCGGCCGGTTGCACCGTGGAGAACGGGTTGTTGCCGACCCGCGGCGCGCGGGCGCCCGGCTTGGGGCCGGGTGTCGCACTCGGACGTGGTGCCGGAGTGGGTGACGCCGTCTCGGGTGGCGCAGCGGCGCTCGGCTGAGGCGCGGCCGGGGCAGCTGCCGGAGCGGGCAGAGGCGCCGCTGGGGCGGGTGCCTCGGCAACCGGCTCAGCAACCTTCTTCGGCGCAGGCTTAGGCGCCGAGGGCTTGGGGGACGCCGTCTTGGCGGGAGCCGCCTTTTCCGTGGCCGCACCGTTGGGTGCGGCGGCGGGCTTATCGCCACCAAATGATTCACGAAGACGCCGCGCGACGGGGGCTTCCACCGTCGACGATGCGGACTTAACGAATTCGCCCTGATTACTCAATCGGGCGAGAACTTCTTTACTGGTCACACCGAGTTCTTTTGCTAACTCGTGTACCCGGGCCTTGCCTGCCACTGCTCTCCTGTCTGCGAGGCAGCGGCTTCAGGCGCCGCGCCTCGTGTTAGCTGTGATGGACGATCATCATCGACGCTTCACGGTGTGCTCATTGTTTGTCGTTGCCAATCTCTTGGTATTGCTCAACATGTTCGAAGACCGCGGTGGTATCCGGGTTTCCGGTGATCCGAAGTGCTCGTCCGAAGGCTCGCCGCTTAACCGCCAGGTGGTAACACTGCGCCGAACGGTGCAACCACGCACCGCGGCCGGGCAGTTTGCAATGGACGTCGACGACAACTTCCCGATCATCCGAAGCAAGCACAGCAACCACACGAACCAGATCCACGGCCAGCTCTCGCCCTCGACATCCGACACATGTCCGCACCGGCTGACCGGTATGGGCCCGTGCGGAGGCCGAAGTCTCACGCTGGATCACGGCTTAGTCTACCGTCCGCGGGTCCCAATTTATGAATCGCCCCACATCGGGGAACGACAAGGCTGTTCTTCGATCGTTCAGTGGGTCGATACGGCCGCCAGCACGACCGCGATCAACGCCAGTACCTTCACCACTTCCACCGCAATATAGGCCAGGTGCACGCGGCTGCGGCCGGTGTAGGTGGCGCCGGCGCGAATCGCGTTAGTTCTCCTGCCCATCACCGGCCGGATCACCACCAACTGGATCGCCAGGCACGCTGAAGCTACGATTCCGGCCACCACGACGCCCCACGAACCGTGGCCTGCCACGAACAGAGCCACCAATGCCGCCGCCAGTACGCATTCCACGATGTTGAGCGCGCGAAACACGAGGCGTCCGATCGCGAGCCCCACCTGAATCGTCACACCCGGCGCCCGGAACTTCAGGGGCGTCTCAACAAACGAGATCGCGACCACCATGCCTAGCCAGAAAGCGGACAGCGCAACTGTCACGGCATCTACGCGCGTCACGCCACTGCCGACGCCAGCGGCCCGAACAACTCGTGATTAATGCGTTCCTGCGGAATCCCCAGGGACACCAGGTCTTCGTTGATCCCGGACATGAACGGCCGTGGCCCGCACACGAACACTGTGGAGGTCCTATCGAGCGGAAGGCGCTCCAGGCTCATTCGCCCGGTGCCTTCTGCTGGGTGCGTCGCATGTGCCCGTTCGTACCACGTATGCAGTCGGCCGGCGGGAAGACTGCTCACCAAATCCGCCAACTCTTGCCGATACGCGTGCGCCGACGCTGACTGATCGGCATGCAGGACCACAACCTCACGCGGCGACTGCTGAGCCACCAGCTCCTGAAGCATGCCCATGATCGGGGTGCAGCCAATGCCGGCCGACACCAGCACCAGCGGATCAGCCGAATCATCGAGAGTGAACTCACCCATCGGGACCGACACTCGGAGTTGCTGCCCCTCAAAGACGTTGTCGTAGATAAAATTCGACACCTCGCCGACCGGATTGCCGCCCCCATGGATCCGCTTCACGGCTATCCGCCAGTTACCCTGATGAGCACCGCGCGCCAGGCTGTACTGCCGAATTTGTCGCGCGCCGTCCGGCAAGGTCACCTGTACAGATATGTATTGCCCCGGAAGGAAACTGGGCAATACGCCCACTGACCCGCGGAGCTCGAATCCGGCCACATCCGCCGACTCCAGTTGACGGCGCATTACCGTGGCCATCAACCACACCTCCCCCGGCGCCACACCGGCCGTCTCGTACAAGTCATTCTCGCGAGCGATGAGCCCATTGGCCATCAGCCAGTAGAACTCCGTCCACGCCGCCGCGACCTCCGCGGTCACCGCATTCCCTAAAACCTCCGCGATCGCGGCGAACAGATGCTCGTAGACGATCGGGTACTGCCCTGCGACGATCCCCAATGAAGCATGCTTGTGCGCGATCCGGTCGAGCACGGAATCAAACTGAGCCGCATTGCCTTCCAGAACAAGGCCGGCGAATGCGGCGATAGAGGCGGCCAACGCGCGCGGCTGTTCGCCGGCTGCCTGATTGCCGCGATTGAACAGATCACGAAGCAGTTCCGGGTGCGCCTTGAACATCTTGGCGTAGAAGAGCGGTGTGATCTCATCGATCGCGCCCGCCACGGCGGGAAGTGTTTGACGGATGACGGCCAGTGACTCTGCGGATAGCACTTAACTATTCCTTCCTATTTTCGGATGTGCTGCCGGACGGGAGATTTCAGCAACCGTCCATTGATCGAGATTCATGTAGAAGGACTCCTGCGCCGAACGCAGCGCAGTACGCAGTCGGCAGCGCTGTCGCAGCGGACAGGGGTTGGTCCCTACGCAGTCGACGACCTCACCGCTGCCCTCCAGCTGTCGCACCAGCGCGCCCACGCGCTGGTGCAGGCCGGTGGGCGTGATGGAGATTCCCCCGTGTCGTCCACGTGCGGATTCGACAATCCCCAATGCCACAAGCCGGGCAACGACTTTCGTGGCGTGGGTATACGACGCGCATAGTTGCGCGGCCAGATCAACGGTATGTGCCTGCGCGTCCGGCCCCTCGACGGCCAAGCGCATGACGATACGCAAGCCCAGATCGGTGAATCGCGTCAGCTGCACATAACTTGTATATGAGATGCAAGTTATGTCTCGATAGGGACTTTGGTCCGTATCTGCGCCTTAATCTGCCTTATTCGGTACTACTCAGCGGGATCTGCGTCACTCCTGATGTCGATCCGCCATCCAGTCAGACGTGCGGCCAGCCGGGCGTTCTGCCCCTCCTTGCCGATCGCCAGGGACAATTGGAAGTCCGGGACGACAACACGAGCGGCCTTGCCTACTTCATCGATGATCGATACCGACACCACCTTGGCGGGCGATAGCGCATTCGCGACAAACCGCGAGGGATCGGGGTCGTAGTCGATGATGTCGATCTTCTCGCCGGCAAGCTCGCTCATCACATTGCGCACCCGCTGTCCCATAGGGCCGATGCAGGCCCCCTTGGCGTTGAGCCCGGTAACCTTCGACGCCACGGCGATCTTCGATCGGTGCCCCGCTTCGCGGGCCACCGCGATGATCTCTACCGAGCCATCATTGATTTCCGGCACTTCGAGCGAGAACAGCTTGCGCACCAGATTCGGGTGGGTGCGCGAAAGGGTGATCAGTGGCTCGCGTGCACCACGCGACACGCCAACGACGTAGCAGCGCAGCCGGTCTCCATGGCGGTAATCCTCGCCCGGCACCTGCTCGGCCGCCGGGATCACCCCTTCAGAACCCTTCGTCTCACTGCCCATGCGGACCACGACAAGCCCACGCGCATTGGCGCGCGCGTCGCGCTGGATCACTCCGCCGACGACCTCCCCTTCACGGGTGGAGAACTCACCGAATTTGTGCTCGTTCTCCGCGTCGCGCACACCCTGCTGGAACACTTGCCGCGCGGTGGTGGCCGCAATGCGACCGAATCCCTCGGGGGTGGCGTCCCATTCGGTAATGAGGTTGCCGTCCTCGTCGGTCTCCCGTGCCATCACGTGGACCACGCCCGTCTTGCGGTCGATTTCGATACGCGCATTGGGCTCGTGACCGACGGTGTGCCGATAGGCAGTCAGCAGCGCCGACTTGATGATGTCGATCGCCTCGTCGACCGTGATGCCCTTATCGGCGGCCATCAGATTTACTGCTGCGGGATCAATGTTCATGCGCCACCTCCAGTTTCGGCTGCCCCAGCCAGATTGAGTTCCTGCGGGTTGGGCGTTTTGAACTCCACCTGCACGATGGCGTTCTCGATATCGGAGAACGCAAGATCGCGCACGGTCCAGCCGGTGCCCTTGACGGGCTTGCGCAGCACCACCTGCACCCCGTCGTCGTTCGCGATGCCGATACGCCCAAGTAGTTCGTCACCATCAGCGAGGCGAATCTGCGCCAACCTCCCGTGTGCACGTCGGAAATGCGCCGGAGTGGTCAGAGGCCTGTCGATGCCGGGTGTGGTGACCTCCAGGTCGTAAGCCTCCGAGCCGGTATCCATCTCGTCCAAGAGTGCCGACGCGGTACGGCTCAGCGCCGCAACCGCGTCCAAGTCCACCGGAGAATCCGAGTCAACCACCACGGTGATGCGAGCCGGGTTACCTTCGCTGGCTCCTGCGACCACCGAGACACTCTCGATTTCGACGCCAGATCGGCCGAACTCGGCAGCAAGCAGCTCGATTACCTCGTCGTCGGATGGCAGTCCCGCCCATGAGCGACTCGGGTGAAGAGGATCCGGCATAGCGTTTGTGGCTCCTCATCTTGAGTTGTCGGGCGGTTCGGCTTGCACACACTAGTCGTACGGTCGTCCTGACCAGCACTCCACCTTACGCCCGGCGAGGGCTGTCATGCCGCAACCGCGCGCACTGGCAGGATGGGCGGATGCCCAGAAGCCTGTCACGCCGTGCGGTGTTGATCGGGGGCGCCGCACTCGGCGTCACCGTGGTGGCCGCCGCGTGCCAGCAGACACCGGACACCAAACCAGAGGTAGACGACCTGCTCAGCCAGATCGCCCTCGCCCAGCGTGACGCGGCGACGGCGACCGCCGCGGCCGGCGCCAACGCACAGCTGGCACCCGCACTGACGGCCGTCGCTGCCATTCGCCGCGCACACGTCAGCGCGCTGATCACGGAACTGAACCGCACCCCCGGTGCGACGACAACCACGCGGGCTTCCAGCACCACCACGGCAGCGGCCCCGGCGCCGCAGCTCGATCAGGTCAAGGCTCAGCTCAAGGAGTCGTCGCGCTCTGCAATGGATTTGGCGATCAAAGACAGCGGATACCGCGCCGGGCTGCTCGCCTCGATCAGTGCGGCATGCGCCTCGGCCGCGGAGGTTGATCTGCCATGACATCGACCGAGCCCACTCCACAGCCGGCCACATCGCCAGACGACACCGCGCTGGCCGATGCCCTCGCCAACGAACACGCGGCCATCTACTCGTACGGCCTGGTCTCTGCGCATTCGCTACCCGACAACAACTGGCTGGTGACCCAGTGCATCATCGAACACCGCGACTGCCGTGAGGAGTGCATCGCCAAGCTGCGCGGCCGTTCGGTCGTCGCACCCGTGGCCGCCGCCGGCTACAAGGTCCCGTTTCCGGTGAATACGCCCGCCGACGCCACCAAGCTGGCCCTGCAGGTTGAGGCCGACACCGCGGCGTCCTGGCGCGCCGTCGTCGAGCAGGCCAGTAACGGCGATGACCGCGGGTTCGCGGTCCGGATGCTGACCGAGAGCGCGATGCGCGCGGCCCGGTGGCGACTGGCCGCCGACCTCACACCCGCGACCGTCGCATTCCCGGGTGGAACCGAAACCTAGGCGAAATGCTTCTGGGTGTCGGTGATCAGGCCCGAGAGCCCGCGACGGATCACGGGCTTGAGGTACCGGGCGAACCCCAGGGACGGTTCGATGTAGAAGGTCCAGGTGAACAACGATCCCGTCGCCGTTCCCTCAACCTCGTAGAGCTCACCGAATCGCTTGGCTCCGGGGAAGGTCGCTGCCTCGACCATAAACGCATTGCGGTAGCGCTCCGGGCTCTCCTCCCACAGGATGAACCGCTCGTTGAGGGCGGCACCGGGCAGCGAGAGCTTGGCGGTACGCGTTGCGCCGACACCGTGCGGTGCCGGGGAGGTCCAGCCGATCTTGCCGATGGCCTTGCACCAGTGCAGGGGATTTTCGCCATTCAGTTCGGCCCACACCGTGGCCGCATCCTTGGGCAGCGGCGTGGACAATCTGTATGCGAAATCGCTTGAGTTGAAGTCGCTTTCGACCAGCGGGGCGAGCTTAAAGGACGGCATGGCTATTACCTTATCGCCCTACCGAATCACCTCAGTGATGGACGTCACTGCGTCGGCGGCCGCAATGGACTGCACCTCGCCGGTGAAGCGGTTGCGCAGCTCAATGGTTCCGTCGGCCCACCCGCGGCCGATCACGACGATCCAGGGCACCCCGAGCAGCTCGGCATCCTTGAACTTGACGCCCGGTGACGCGGTTCGATCGTCAAGCAGTACCTCATGGCCCAGCCGGTCCAGGTCGGCCGCGAGCGCTTCGGCACCCCCCCGCGCGCCCTCGTCCTTGTTGGCGATGACCACGTGCACATCGAACGGGGACACCTCCGACGGCCACCGCAGCCCGAGCTCGTCGTGTTGCTGTTCGGCGATGACTCCCACCAGCCGCGAGACGCCGACGCCATACGAACCCTGAGTGAGACGCACCGGTTTGCCGTTCTCGCCGAGCACGTCGACGGTGAACGCGTCGGTGTACTTGCGACCCAGCTGGAAGATGTGGCCGATCTCGATGCCGCGTGCCGACACCAGTTGGCCGGCGCCGTCCGGTGACGGATCACCATCGCGCACCTCGGCGGCCTCAATGGTGCCGTCGGGGGTGAAGTCGCGCCCGGCGACGAGGTTCACCACATGCTTGCCGGCAGCGTCGGCCCCGGTGATCCAGCTGGTGCCCTCGACGATTCGCGGATCCACGAGGTAGCGAACCCCGTTGGCGTTGAGCCCCTTCGGGCCGATGTAGCCGCGCACCAGGAACGGGTGCTTGGCGAAGTCCGCGTCGCCGAGCATCTCGTATTCGGCGGGCTCCAGGGAGGCGCCGAGGCGTTTCTCGTCGACCTCGCGGTCCCCGGGCAGGCCGACGGCCAGCAGCTCCCACTCGCCGCCAGGCTGCCGGGTCTTCAACAGGATGTTCTTGAGGGTGTCGGCGGCGACGACGGTCCTGCCTGCCAGTTCGGGTACGTCGGCCGAGTTGGCCCAGTCCACCAGGGTCGCGATGGTTGGGGTGTCACCCGTCTCGTGCACGACGGCTTCCGGAAGACCCTCGATGGGCTGCGCCGCCGGTGCGGGGGTGATGACGGCCTCTACGTTGGCGGCGTATCCCGACTCCACACAACGCACGAAAGTGTCTTCCCCAGTGGGGCTTTCGGCAAGGAACTCCTCGGATGCGCTACCGCCCATGGCGCCGGCGGTGGCGGCGACAATCACGTAGTCGAGTCCCAGCCGGGCGAAGATCTTTTGATACGCCGCGCGGTGCGCCTGATAGGCCGTCTCGAGCCCGTCGTCGGAAGTGTCGAAGGAGTAGGAGTCCTTCATGACGAATTCACGACCACGCAGGATGCCGGCGCGGGGGCGCGCCTCGTCCCGGTACTTGGCCTGGATTTGGTAGAGGATGACAGGAAAGTCCTTATAGGAGCTGTACTCCCCCTTCACCGTCAGCGCGAACAGCTCCTCGTGGGTGGGGCCGAGCATCATGTCGTTGCCACGACGGTCCTTGAGCCGGAACAGCGTGTCGCCGTACTCGGTCCATCGGTTGGTCGTCTCGTATGGGGCGCGGGGAAGTAACGCGGGCAGCAGAATCTCTTGGCCGCCAATGGCATTCATCTCTTCGCGGACGATATTCTCGATCTTGCGGAAGACCCGGAGCCCGAGCGGCAGCCAGCTATACACGCCCGGCGCGATGGGGCGGACGTATCCCGCGCGGATTAGCAGCTTGTGACTTGGAACCTCGGCATCGGCCGGGTCGTCGCGCAGCGTGCGTACAAATAGCTCGGAAAGTCGGGTGATCACGGTTGCACAGCATATCGGCGGCCCGGACTAGCATCGATGCATGCATGCGTGGGCGGTCATTCCGGCGGTGGCGGTACTTGGTCTGGGAATCGCGGCACCGGCCAACGCGGCCCCCGCCACCGTGAAGTACTCGTTGTCGGCGATCGGTATCGGCAATGCCGACTTCACCGTCTCCTACCAAGACGGGAACCAGCTCCGAGAGGAGCCGGGACACACCTTCGCCGGGTACTACTGGGAACGCACGGTGACACTCAACGGAGCCCCGCCGGTCCTTCGCGTGACGGCCGTAGGACCGCCGAGCGTGTTCCGAATGTCATGCCACATCACAGTGAATGAGGGCGTCCCGGTCACCAACGGACTGGTGTTCCATGCCGGGGACGACACCCCGCAAGACTGCTAGGCCGGTTCTTCGTCCAGACCCTGGTCGTGCGCGGACTGCGCCTGCTGCGCATGTGCGACGTCGCCAGCGGTGTAGCTGATGAACAGCGCTGCCACTCCCACCAGTACGGCTGTGCCGGCAATCCACAGCAGGCCGTAGGTGTACCCGTGGTCGAGGGCGTGCAGCTGCGCTTGGTTCATATTCTGCACCGGCCCCTTGGCGCCGCCCAGGTACAGCGTCCGCGAAGTGATGATCGCCTGGATGATCACCAGAACTATTGGGCCACCCAGGTTTTGCAGCATGAGAGAGATGGCAGACAACGGCCCGATGCGGTCGGCATCCACACCGGTGATGGCCGACAGGATCACCGGCACCACGATGGTGCCAATGCCGAGTCCACCGACGAAGATAAGCGTCGCGAAATCCGGGAAGTAATCGATGGCCCGGTCAACCGTCGAGCCGTACAGCATGGCCGCGAACACCACCACACCACCGCACAAAATCAGCACCCGAGGCGCCATTCGTGTCACAAGTTGGGATGACAGGGCTAGGCCGATCCCCATGCCGACGACGAAGGGAATAGCAGAGACTCCAGTACGCAACGGGCTGTACTTCATCAGGTCCTGCATGTACAGGCCGATGGTGATGGTCAGTGTGAAGAGCACGCCACCGGCCAGGAAAATCGCCGCGAAAGTGGCGACCCGATTGCGATCCTTGAACAGGCTGAGCGGCAGCACCGGGTTCTCCGCGGTGCGTTCCACGAGCAGGAATGCAATCAGGAGCACGGCGGCGATCGCCAACGCCACGATCGTGTAGGGGGAATCCCAGCCGCGGTCGGGCCCCTGGGTGAAGCCGAACACTGCGGCGGTACAGCCAAGCGTCGCCAAGACCGAACCCGTGACGTCCAGCTTCATCGGTTCACGTTCGGTCTCGGTGAGTGACCGCACGGCAAGGTAGATCATCAGCGCACCGGCGGGCACATTGATAAGGAAGGCCAGACGCCACGACACTTCGGCCAGCGCACCGCCGACAATCAGTCCGGCGATGGAACCCACTCCCGTCATGGCGCCGAACACCGCAACGGCGGCGGTGCGCAGCGGCCCCTTGGGGAAGGTGGTCGCCACCAACGCCAGCGCCGTGGGAGACGCGATGGCGGCGCCAACACCCTGGATCAGACGGAAAACGGCCAAACCGATGTCCTCTTGCGCGATGCCCACCCCGATGGAGGCAAGGGTGAACAGCGCAATGCCGCCGATGAATACGCGCTTGCGGCCGAAGGTGTCACCGAGGCGGCCGCCGAGCAACATCAGACCGCCGAAGGACAGCATGTACGCGGTGATGACCCAGCTTCGGGTGGCATCGTTGAGGTGCAGCTCGGCCTGAATCTTGGGCAGCGTGACAACCGCTATGGTGCCGTCCATGGTGGCCAGAAACTGCATCCCGGCAATCGCGATGACGGCATACAGATAGTGCCGGGACGGCAGGAGTTCTCGCGCCTTTTGAGTGAGCTGCTCGACGCTGAGGGCAGGCATGGAGGACACCTTACCGTCCTCTTAACGTGCGCTTATCTACCGTAAGCAGCGACAGGGCCGATGACGATGATCGCGGGCGGCCTGATGCCCTGTGAGCGAATGCGTTCTGGCGCGGTGGCAAGGTCGGCGCGCAGCACGCGCTGCTCGTCGGTGGTGCCGTGTTGCACCACCAGCACCGGGGTATCGGCAGGTCGGCCGCCCTCGATGAGCACCTTCGCGAACTGTTCGATGCGCTCGACAGCCATCAACAGCACGATGGTTCCCTTCAGGGCGGCGAGCGCGTCCCAATTCACTAACGATTCCGGATGCCCTGGTGCGACGTGTCCGCTGACGACCACGAATTCGTGGTTCACCGAGCGGTGGGTGACCGGCACCCCGGCCGCCGCAGGGACGGCGATTGCGCTGGTTACGCCGGGTACGACGGTCACCAGAACCCCCGCCTCGGCGCACGCCAGCACCTCCTCGTAGCCGCGCGCGAAGACAAACGGGTCGCCGCCCTTGAGGCGCACGACGAACTTGCCGTCCTGCGCCCGCTCGATCAACACTCGGTTGATCTCCTGCTGGGCCATCGCGCGCCCGTACGGAATCTTCGCGGCATCGATGACCTCGACGTGCGGGCCTAGATCGGCGAGCAGCTCGGCGGGAGCCAGCCGGTCGGCGACGACCACATCGGCCTGCGCGAGGAGGCGGCGACCGCGGACGGTAATGAGATCAGGATCACCCGGTCCCCCGCCGATAAGTGCGACGCCTTCGGGCTTTGCGTCGGTGGCGTCGGTGATGAGCCCGCGCTGCAGCGCCTCGTAGATGGCCGAGCGGAGTGCTGCCGAGCGTTTGTGCTGACCACCGGTAAGGACACCGACCGCGATGCCATCGTGGTTGAACGATGCGGGCGTGACCGCGGTGCCCTCGCGGGCAGAATCGGCACGGACACAAAAAATATGACGCCGTTCGGCTTCCGCGACGACTGCAGCATTGACGGCGGGGTCGTCGGTGCACGCGATGGCGTACCAGGCACCGTCGAGGTCGCCCTCCTCGTATGGCCTGAGGTTGAGGGTGATCGAGGCCATGCCTTCGACGGCCGGGGTGGCGGTCGGGGCAATCACGTGGACATCGGCACCGGTGGCCACTAGCAGGCCGAGGCGCCGCTGCGCCACGGAACCGGCACCGACGACCACGACCTTGCGTCCCGCAAGGCGGAGGCCGACGAGGTAGGCGTCATGAGTCACCGCGCGAGCTTACTTCGATGGCGATCGGTCAGCATGTGGGCACCAGCGTCCTCACATATGGACGCATCGTGGAGGCCGTGCTGTAATCGGTCGAAATCGGAGCTGGTCACCGACATGGAACGAGGAGGACGGGCGCATCGCGACACGGCAATCGAATCGCATGCAACCGGCAGAATTGGCCCAGGCTGCCATGACCGCCGCCCTCATGGGCGCGATCGCCGTGGTATCCATCGTGCTGCCCGGCGCGGTGGTATTCGCCTGGCTGGGCGCCGTCCCCATGGGAGTGCTGTGTTACCGGCACCGGCTCCGGGTCGCGTTGGCCGCGGCCGTTGCCGCCAGCCTCATCAGCTTTCTGATTGCCGGCTTCGGGGGCCTGGTCTCGGTGTTGACATGCGCATACATGGGCGCGATCTCCGGCCAGGTGAAACGCAGCAATCGCGGCGCTGCAACGATGTTCGTCGTAGCCATGGCGTGGGGCGTGGTGGTCTCCGCCTTCTGTGTGGGAGTTTTTGCGGCGCTGACGAATCTGCGCGAGGTTGTGCTGGGGGCCGTCGCTGCCAATGTCGGCGGATTCGCGACGCTACTGCGGGGTGTGCCCGTGCTCGGCACCGCGGCGGCAGGGCTCGATCATGCCGTGCAGACATGGCTTGTGCACTGGCCGTGGTTCTTTGGCATCGCGGTGTGGCTCATCGTCATCTTCGGCACTTCCTTCGGGTGGCGAGTTTTGACTCCTGTGCTGCGCAGGCTCGAGGAAGTGACCGATCTGTCGTCCGTGGGAATGCTGTCCGTCGGGCATGAGGAGTCCGCGCCAGAGCCGCTGCCCACCGTCCTCGCCGACGCCGGATACCGCTATGACGGGGCAGACCGGGACGCGCTGGCCCCGGTGACCATGCGCGTCGACGTCGGCGAGCACATCGCGGTAACCGGTGCCAACGGCTCCGGAAAGTCCACCCTCATGCGCATTCTGGCCGGTGTCACGCCCACCACCGGAACCGTCGAGCGCCCGGGGGGCGTAGGCCTGGGCCAAGTGGGCGGGACCGCGCTGGTATTGCAGCACCCCGAGAGTCAGGTGCTGGGATTACGGGTGAGCGACGACATCGTCTGGGGACTACCGCACGACCGGCAGATCGACACCGACAGTCTGCTCACCGAAGTTGGCCTGGACGCCATGGGCGACAGGGATACCGCGGGGCTTTCTGGCGGCGAACTCCAGCGGCTCGCGGTTGCGTCGGCGCTGGCTCGTGAACCCGCGCTGCTGATCGCCGACGAAGTGACCACCATGGTGGATCAGGGCGGCCGAGAGACCCTTATCAACGTGCTCGACGGGCTCACCGCACATCACCGCCTGGGGCTGGTGCACATCACCCACTACCCCGAGGAAGCCGCCACCGCCGATCGCGTCGTGGCCCTCGGCGGTGCGGGGGTGCGTGAACCTACGGAACGCCCATCCCCTATCGAATCTGTGCGCGGAGAAGCGATTCTCGATGTGCAGGGAGTTTCTTTCGACTACGCGGTCGATACACCGTGGTCTCAACCTGTGCTGCGAGATGTTTCCTTCCAGGTTCATTCCGGCGACGGGATATTGCTCTGCGGCGGCAACGGTTCCGGCAAGTCCACCCTGGCCTGGATCATGGCTGGTCTGCTGGAACCGTCGGCCGGCCAGTGTCTGCTCGATGGCCGCCCTGCCGCCGAACAGGTTGGCGCGGTGGCATTGTGCTTCCAGGCCGCACGCTTACTACTACTGCGTGGACACGCGGGTGCGGCGGTGGCCGCACTGGCCGGGTACTCCGCTTCGGACACCGAGAGCATCCGTCGCGCGCTGGCATCGGTCAGCCTGGACCCGAACATTGGTGGGGTGCTTATCGATCGGCTCAGCGGCGGACAGCTGCGGCGAGTCGCCCTGGCCGGACTGCTGGCCCGCTCGCCACGCCTGCTGATTCTCGACGAGCCATTGGCGGGTCTGGACATCGACGCGCAAGCCGACCTCATCGATCTGTTGGTACGTATCCGCAACCAAGGGCAGGCCGTCATCGTGATATCCCACGACACCGACAGCCTGTCCCCCCTGTGCCCTCGCACCATCCGTCTCGAACAAGGCGAGTTAGTGAGCGCCGGATGAGCCCGCGACGCCCGTTGATGCTGATGCGGCCGGTCCCCGGCCCTTCGCCCATCCACGACCTGTGGGCCGGTACGAAACTCATTGCCGTGCTGGCGATATCGATACTGTTAACCGTCATGCCGTCCTGGACGGCGATCGGGCTTGTTGCACTGCTCATCTTCAGTACCGGCCTGCTCGCCGGGGTTTCGTACACGTGCATCCCGTCGGTGCCGCGATGGGTATGGCTACTGGTCGTGGCGGGCAGCTTGTTCACGATCGTCAACGGGGGCGCCCCCGTGCTCGAGCTCGGACCGGCCACCATCGGTGTAGGCGGCTTCCTGAGTTTCTTGCGTGTCACCTCACTGGGCCTGGTTTTGATTGGGCTAGGTGCGGTGATCTCGTGGACGACCCACGTCGCCGACATTGCACCCGCGGTGACACTCCTGTGCCGGCCGCTGCGCATCCTGCGGGTGCCCGTCGACGACTGGGCGGTCACCATTTCCCTGGCGTTCAGGATGTTCCCGATGCTGGCTGAGGAGTTCCGCCTGCTGGCCGCCGCTCGCCGACTGCAGCCTCCCCAACCGGAGAAGCCAACGCGGCGCGCGGAAGTCGTCGACCTCTGCACCGCTGCGATGGTCGTTTCGCTGCGGCGGGCTACCGAGATGGGTGACGCCATCACGGCACGGGGCGGTGTGGGCCGGATCTCGGCGCACCCGATTTATCCGGGGTGGCGCGATGCTCTTGCGGTGGCCGTACTCGTCGGGGTCTTCGCGCTCGCGGTGGTACTGCGCTGATATCAGCTGTGCAGCAGGCCGATCCCGCCGAGCGTGAGCATGATAAGGCCGAGTACCGCGACAAGGACCGCGACGTCGATCCTCGTGCGTGAACGAACCCAAGCATGAAGGGCGGACAACATCGAGTAGGTCTTGCCCGGCATGGCCGCGTAGCTCACCAGTGGCAGTGCCACCATTGAGAAGGCCACCATGTTGAAGAACAGCAGTGCCGCGGTCTGGATCGACTGAGTGGCACCCGAGGCATGGATGAGCGCGATGACCGCGAGGAAGTCCGCTGACGGCAAGGCAATTCCCAATCCGCTCACCCCCGCCACCCAGAGTGAGTTGTTCTGCAGGAAGGCGCGTACCCGCGTTGACATCTTCCCGGCGAGCGCGGACGGCGGCGCTGGACTCCGACGAGCCCAGTAGGTGACGGCCAAGACCGCCGCAAGCACCAGTGCCAGCACGCCAAGTCCGAGTTGTATATGTGCCCCGGAAATGTTCGTGTTCCCCAGTGGCGAGACCCGCAGAACAAACAGCAATGTCAGGCCCAGACTCAATCCCATGGCAAAGGCCCCGCACAGGAACACGAACAGTTGGAGCAGCGGTCGAGGCCGGTTCAACATCAGGACCGTCAGACCTAGCCGGGTGGGCTCAACGCTGACCCCAAGCGCCATCAAGAGAACAACGGTCCACATGGCGCCCTCTCTGAAAGTGAATCCGATTCGCCAAGAGGCGCTTTGCGCTCCTTCTTGCTATCAGGCACGGACAGCAGCCCGCACGGGCGCCGCCTCCCGTTGCTGGCTGAAACGGGTAAACATGGACTTCAGCAGTGCCACGTAGCGGAGGATCGACTCATGTGCGATCGGGTTGTCCGGATACGCGATGGTCAGCGCGGTCTCGGTGGGGAATCGCGAGATGAAGATCGTCAGCTGGTATACCGACTTGCTCTCGGCATAGAGACCGATGGGGTTGTTGACCAGCAGCGGGTTAGTAAACAACTGAGACAGCGGCGGTGCGCCGCCGTCGAAGAAGTTGATCATCGGATGATAGGGCCGAGGCCAGTTCAGTTGTGGCGCCAACTCCAATACGCGGTAGAACGGGACATTCACCAGTTGCCTGCCCCGGTCAAAGGACTCCTGTGCCGCCCGGGCCGCGGCCCCGAAAGACCCGTCCACTGGAGCGGTGATCGGGACCAGACCCGTGAACCAGCCGGTAGTGAACATGTCCACTTCGTCACGGGCATCACTGGGAGTGATCCCGTAATACGTGTCCGTACCGGTCAATTCACGTTCGACAAAGCCCAGGGTCGCCATCACTCCACCGATGAAGCGTGCACCCGAATCCAGGCATGCGGACTCGAACTGCAGCGCCTGCTGCTCGTCCAACAATTGTTCGGTTACTATCGCCGTCCCGCACGGGACGGAATGATCCCCCAGCGGCAGCGGGAAGTCCGGGAGGCTGCCGCGGTTGTTCTCTGCGAACTGGACCCAATCACGCACCGGCAAGGAATCCGGCGTCAGGTTGGAGAGGAATTCGTGCTGCCGGATGCAGTAATCGCCATAGCTGCCCGCAGGCGGGAGATCGATGGGGGCGCCGCCTTGGACCAACGCGTTGTACCCCATGAGGATCTCCATGATCAGCAACCGCGCGAAGGTTGCGTCCAAGTGGAGATGGTCGACGCTGAAGTAGAAGGTGAAATGACCTGCGCTCTGGACGATCCCGAAGCGGAAGCAGTCCCAATGGAACGGATCCGGCGTCCCCGAGACGACTAGGTCCCGCACCTCTGCCGACGTCATCTCGCCGAGTTTGACCGGTAAGAACTGGATGTCTGCCGGATCGGCAATAGTTCGCCGGACAATGTTCTGCTCGTCATCGAGCGAGAACCTGCTGCGGTACGTATCGTGCCGGCGAAGGTGAGCGTTGATCACGTGACCCATGGCGCGCTTGTCGCAGCGGCCGGGCATATCCAAGGTGAAGACGAGCACCCGCGAGAAATCGAGACCCTTGCTCGCCTGCCGAATATAGGTGCGCAGATGCTGTACCTGCATGAAGCTCGGCGGTACGTCGCTCAGTGGCGCCTCGAGTGCTTTCGCGTACGACGACGGCGAGGGCTGCCAGGAGATAACCGAGCCGGGAGCGGGCTCCCACTTGTCGGTCAGAGACACTGTTACTGGTCCGCTACGCATTGTTTCCCCTTGTCTGATCTTCAGTTGCGGTCACGTCAGGAAGTTGGCGCTACGGCACTTTCCTGCGATTCCTGCTCCGCCAACTTGTCGTATAAGTGCGTCGCCAAGGCACGCACGGTAGACACATCGGCCGGGCCGATGCGGACGCCGGTGTCCGCTTGGATACGAGTACGAATTTCGAGATTGCCCAGCGAGTCGAGGCCGTAGTCCGGAAGCGAGCGGTCCGGATCGATCGAGCGGCGCAGCACCAGACCGACCTGCTCACCGACCAATCGCCTAAGCAAGGTGGGCCATTCCTCACGAGGCAATGCCTTGAGCTCGTCAAGGAACTTGTTTGTCTCCGTTTGACTTTGGCCCGATGCGCGGAATGCCTGCGCGAATGGGCTCCGCTCCACGAAGTCGGCCAACCACGATATTCCGGCCATCGGCGCGTACGCGGTGTAGGCACGGTCGTGCCGTAGCACCGCATCAAAGGCATAGGCGCCTTCGTCCGGGAGGATGGCGGCGTCCGCGTTCTGCGCCAAGTGGGTGCCCTGCCCGATCTCCGACCACGCACCCCAGGCAATGACCGTGGCCGGCAGACCCTGTGCCCGCCGCCAGTGCGTGAATCCGTCCAACCAACTGTTGGCCGCCGCGTAGGCGCCCTGTCCCGGAGAGCCCACCAGAGCCGCTATCGACGAGAACGAGCAGAACCAGTCCAGCGGTTGTTCCGCGGTGGCCTCGTGCAGGTTCCATGCGCCGTGCACCTTGGGGCGCCAGTCACCACGCGTGATCAGTTCGTCGGTGATGTTGGTCAGCGTGGCATCGTGGACCAGTGCTGCGGCATGCAGCACACCACGTACCGGGAACCTCGACTCGGTCGCGGTGGCTACCAGCCGCCGCGCTGTTGCCGGTTCGGCGATATCGCCGAGGACCACGTCGACCTGAGTCCCGTGCTCCCGGATCCCGTCGATGATGTCGAGCGCCTCGGGCTTAGGGGCACTGCGGCCGTTGAGGATGATCTGTCCGCACCCGGATGCCGCCAGCTTTCCCGCGAGGAACAAGCCCAGGCCGCCGAGGCCTCCGGTGATGATGTACGCACCGTCCGTCCGGAAAGCCCGCGCGTTCGACGGCGGTATCACCGCAGCGACCTGACCGACCTTGGGCAGGTCCAGCACCAGCTTGCCGGTGTGCCCGGCGGCGCCCATCACGCGGATCGACTCGGCAGCATCCTGCAACGCGGAGGGTGAGATCTCCGGCAGCGGAAGCACACCATCGGCCATCTGCTGATACAGCGCACTCAGAGTCCGGTGAATCACTTCTGGCCGGGTCTTCGCCACGAGCACCAAGTCGACGGCATAGAAGGCGAGATTGCGACGGAACGGATACAGACCCAGCCGGGTGTCACCGTAAATATCGAGCTTGCCGATCTCGATGAAGCGGCCACCAAAGGTCAGCAACTCCAGGCCGGCCCGCTGCGCGGCACCGGTGAGCGAGTTGAGCACGATATCGACCCCGTACCCGTCGGTGTCACGGCGGATCAACTCCGCGAATTCCGTACTGCGCGAATCATAAACATGCTCAATACCCCAGCTGCGCAACAGGTCACGGCGCTCGGCACTGCCCGCGGTGGCGTAGATCTCGGCACCCGCGGCGCGCGCGATGGCTATCGCCGCCTGCCCCACACCACCGGTACCGGAGTGGATCAGCACCTTGTCCTGTGCGGAGATCCTGGCCAGCTCATGCAAGCCATACCAGGCGGTGACGTGGGCACCGGGAACCGCAGCGGCCTCCTGATCGGGTACTTCAGCGGGCAGTGTCGCGGCAAGGTTCTCATCGACAACGACAAAGCTCTTCCATGCGCCGTGGGGCGTCATACCGCCGACGCGGTCGCCGATCCGGTGCTCGGTGACACCGGGCCCGACGGCCGTCACGACACCCGCGAAATCGACGCCGAGCTCCTGCCGACCTTCGAAGCTCGAGTACTTGCCATACACGTTCAACACGTCGGCGAAGTTGATGCTGGTGGCCGTGACCGAAACCTCGATCTGCCCCGGCCCCGGTGGTACCCGATCAAACGCGACGAATCCGAGCGACTGCAGATCCCCTGGTGTGCGCACCTCGAACTGCACGCCCTCGCTATCCGGAGACGCACTGGTGGTGTGCCATTCGTCGGGCCCCAGCGGCCCCAGGTTCAGGCGCGCCCGGTACCACTGGCCTCCGCGCCACGCCGTCTCGTCCTCCTCGGAGCCAGAGACCAACTCCCCCGCCACATTCAGGGCGGCGGTGTGGCCGTCGACATCGATATGCGTGACCCGTAAATGCGGGTACTCGGCACCGATGACGCGCACCAAGCCACGCAGACCGGCCTGCTCAAGGTTGGTCACGTCGCCGGGCACTACCGTCTGTGCACCGCGGGTCACCACATACAGCCGCGGCGACTCGCCGGGCAGGTCCACGAGTTCGCTGCTGATGCGCACCACATGCCGTACCTGCACCGCACCCTGGATTGCGGCACCGGCCGGGCCGGCGTCGTCTGCTGGTGCGGTCACGATAAGCACACCGTTGAAGCTGCCCGTCGCGAGCTGCTCACGCAGGAGTTCGAGCACGGCAGCATGATCGGCGTCCGGCCGCCACTGCACCGGAGTCACCTCGCCGTCGCTTAGCTTCAGCGAGTCGATCAACTCCGCTGCCCAGGGATCTACCGTCTCGCCCGTGCTGACCAGCAGCCACCGGCGTCGGCCGCTCGGCGTTTCCTCCGGCAACCGCTGCTGCTGCCATTCGATGGCCAACAGCCGGTTGTTGAGCAGTTGATCGCGTTGTTCGTCTTCGGACGCCCCGGTGCCGAAACGGAAGCCCCGCACCGCCAGCAGCACGGCGCCGTGCTCATCCAATACGTCGATATCGGCTTCCACTTCGTTCGCGTCCACCCGGGTCACCCGCGTGTAGCAGTAGTGCGCCTGGCGCGCGGAATCGTAGGCGTGCAGACTGCGCACACCTTTGGGAAGCGGCAGCGTATTCCTGCTGGCCTCTTGCACATCCGGCAAGGCGATGACGGATTGGAAGCAGGCATCCAGCAGCGCCGGGTGCACTATGTAGCTGGTCTGCTGTGCGCGAATGGCTCTGGGCAGTGCCACTTCGGCGAGCACCGACCGGACGGACTCGTCGCCGCTGTATGCCCCGGCCAGCCCTCGGAAGGCCGGTCCGTACTGAACGCCTCTCTCGTCAAACGACTCTCGCAGGCCGTCGCCCGACGCGAGGTGCGGATGCTGCGCCCGAAGGGCCGCCAGGTCGTAGACCTCGGGGACCTCTGCCTCGCCGTCGCTCCGCAAGACGGCGGTAGCGCGTTTCGCGGTGTCGCCCTCACTCAGGGTTTCCACCACGAAATCGACAGCCTCCGGGGATTTCACGGTGGCTGTCGCCGATATCGGCGTCGCTTCACCCAGTGTCAGCAGTTGTTCGAACGAAACATCATGAACCGCAGCGGATTCACCAAAGACGACACGGGCCGCCGACAGGGCCATCTCGCAATATGCAGCACCCGGATACACCGCGACGTGACGTACCTGGTGGTCGGCGATCCATGGCTGGGCGACCGTACCGACGTCGGCCTGCCAGATATAGCGCTCCGGCTCCTCGGACAGGCGCACATGGGCACCGAGCAAGGGATGCACGGCAACGGTATGGGCACCTTGGGCCTGTTGCGCCGAGGAGGAGAAGCTCAATAGGTAGGACTGACGGGTCCAGGTGGGCAACGGGACATCCGCCAGCTCGCCGGACGGGTAGAGCACCGAGAAATCCACGGCGCTGCCGGCCGCATGCAAGTCCCCGACGAATCCGCGGAGCCCATGTGGCATCTCCTGTTGGCGGCGCATTCCTGCGAGAGCCACCATGGGGATATCGAGGCCCCGGGCGGTCTGTTCTGCCGGGTACACCAACAGCGGGTGAGGCGCCAGCTCCGCGAACACGCGATAGCCGTCGTCCAGCGCCGCTTGTACCGCCGCGGCGAACCGCACTGTGTGGCGCAGATTGTCCACCCAGTAGTCGGCATCCATGACGGCCGGTTCACGCGGGTCGAACGTGACCGAAGAGTAAAGCGGGATAACAGGTGTCTGCGGTGTGAGGTCTTCGAGCGCATCGGCCAGGTCATCGAGAATCGGGTCAACCTGCGGCGAATGCGACGCGACATCGACGGCGACTTCGCGGGCCATAAGCCCGCGGTCCGACCACTGCGCGATCAGCTCACGGACTGTTTCGGTGGCACCACCGACGACCGTCGACTGCGGCGAAGCAACCACGGCAAGAACGACGTCGTGGATCCCGCGATCCGCGAGTTCGGCGACGACTTGTTGGGAGGGCAGATCCACGGAGGCCATCGCGCCCGCACCCGCGATACGAGACATCAACTTTGAGCGACGGCAGATGACACGCACACCGTCCTCCAGCGAGAGCGCCCCGGACACGACCCCGGCGGCGACTTCACCCATCGAATGGCCGATGACAGCGCCCGGAGTGATCCCGTAGGACGTCACGGCCGCGGCCAGCGACACCTGCATGGCGAACAAGGTTGGCTGGACCCGGTCGATACCCGTGACTGTGTCGGGTGCCGAGATGGCCTCGGTGACCGAGAAACCGGACTCCTCCGCAATCAGCGGCTCAAGCCGCGCGATCGTTGCGGCGAATACCGGCTCCTTGGTGAGCAATTCGGCGCCCATGCCCGCCCATTGGGAACCCTGGCCCGAGAACAGCCACACCGGGCCGCGGTCGTCCTGGGCGACCGCCGGTTGGTGCGGAGCGTCCCCGCCCGCCACCTCCCGCAGTCCCTCGAGCAGCTCCTCGACTCCGCTGGCCACCACGGCCGCACGCACCGACCGGTGCGCCCTGCGGCGCGCCAGGGTGTACGCAACATCCTTGAGCACGAAATCGGGCTGCTCGCTTTCCTCCGTCACCCAATCGGCCAACTGACCTGCGGTCCGACGCAATTCGTCGACCGAGGTGGAGGACAGCGGAAAGAGTAGCTGTTTACCCAGCGGAGACTCCAGGACGGCATCATCCGCGGCAGCACCGGAGGAAACCACGGGCGGGGCCTGCTCCACGATCGCGTGCACGTTGGAACCCGACATCCCGTACGACGACACCGCTGCTCGGCGCGGAATGCCTGCCTGCCCAGGCCAGGGGGTAACTGCTTGCGGTACAAAAAGATTCGTCTCGACATCGGTGAGCTTGCCCGATATCCCGTTGAAGTGCAGGTTTGGCGGAACCTCGCCGTGCTGCACGGCGAGAACAGCCTTCATCAACCCCAGCGCGCCGGCTGCCGACATGGTATGCCCGAAGTTCGTCTTCGCCGAGCCCACGGCGCAGGGCCCGCCGACTCCGTATACCTTTGCAAGACCCTTGAATTCAATGGGATCACCCACCGGCGTCCCGGTGCCGTGCGCTTCGACCATCCCGATGGTGTCGGCGTCCACGCCTGCCACCGCCAGCGCCGCACGGCAGGCCGCCGTCTGGGCCTCCGATGACGGAGTGGACTGATTCACCGTGCGGCCGTCTTGATTTGAGGCGCTACCGCGCACGACCGCCAAAATCCGGTCCCCGTCACGCACCGCATCCGGCAGCCTCTTCAGCAGGAGCACGACGCAGCCTTCGGACATCACGAAACCGTCGGCCTGCTCGTCGAATGTGTGGCAACGCCCGGTCGGCGACAGCATGCGCTGCTGCGAGGCCCCGACATATCGGCGCGGCTCCAGCACCAGGTTCACACCGCCTGCAAGTGCGAGGTCGCTCTCGCCGGATGCCAAACTCTGGCTTGCCATATGCACTGTCAGCAGGCCGGAAGCGCACCCCGCATCCACCGCGTACGACGGCCCATGGACACCCAGCGCGTAGGAAATTCGCCCGGACGCCATGCTGAGATTGGTGCCGGCAAAGCCATAGGTAGCGCCCAGGTCGCCCGCGTCGGCGGCCAGCAGCTGGTAGTCGTTGTGGGTCACCCCGACGAACACTGCTGTCTGCGAACCTGCCAGCGACCGCGGGTTCATACCCGCGTGTTCCACTGCCTGCCATGAGGTCTCGAGCAAGACCCGGTGCTGAGGGTCTATCGAGGTGGCTTCCCGCTCGTTGATGCTGAAGAAGTCCGCATCAAAACCCCCCACGTCGTCCAGGAAGGCCCCCCATTTGGAGGGCGACTTGCCCGGCACACCGGACTCGGGGTCGTAGTACTCGCTCAGGTCCCACCGGTCCGGCGGGACCTCGGTAATGAAGTCTTCACCGCGTAGCAACGCCTGCCAGAACTGTTCGGGAGATTCGATCCCTCCGGGAAGTCGGCACCCCATCCCGATAACTGCCACTGGGGTTACAGACGCGTCCGTCATCTTGCTACGCCCTCCTCAAGCATCGACAATCCAACTGGTAGTAGAGCTGGAGATAACCAACAGTAGAGCCCGTTACGGCTAAAGATAAGGCGTGCGAAGGGAATTCGCGAGTCGAGAGACCAGCGTCACACCGCCTCTTAGTGGAACGTCCCGTGACATCGAAAAAAGGTCATATTCGCGGTCCGATATGCCGCTTCATTAACTACCCATTGACGGCCGGGAAACGCAGTGTTCACAAATTTATCGACGTTATTAACAATTAGCCACCTACACGCCCGCAACCTCTGAAAATCTCCAAACTACCGCAGAATCCTCATAAACTGCGCCTTGAGCTGGTGTGATTTGACCGCACTTCGCAACCTGCCTAGACGCGGGATACCTATAGAAATTCTCAAAGTTTGCCACGGACGCAATTTGACAGAGTTGACCGGCTAACCTTGTATACGGAATCTTTATGAGATTTATTCATCATGAATCTGAATAACCGTGCTCGCTCCCCCGCTATCAAGATCCAAATGTTGTGGATATTCACCGGCATCGATCGTCGCGCTGATTCCGCGGCCAACGGGGTGCTGACGACACTGCTGGATCCTGGGCATCGACCGCCGATGCCCGTGTGTGACCCGAGGGCCAGCCGGCATGCGCACACGGACAATCTTGATCGCGTTATAGTTTGCCGAAACGTGCAGAGAGGGACGTCGGGGCCGGGTCTGACGTATCTGCCGCAGGCGAACATCGTCGCCCCACTCAGGTATGCGATCGCGAGCGGAGCATGAAAAGCGCAGCTGCGGCGGTATGCAGCCGGGACGTACGACGCACGTGACGCAAACACGGCCTATCGCAACGGATCTGACAAACTATGCCGCCGGTCTCAACCGGGATCGCTCGTGTCGCGCACACGATCGCAATGCAGTACCGTCCCCGGCATCACACGGAACTCTAGTTCCGCGTGCCGTCCGGGCAGTGTCGCCCATCTCGACCAGCTGCGCACGCACCATCCGGGAGCGTGCCAGATATGTGCCAATATTATTGAGCGCAAAGGGGTTTGGGTGCTTCGCATCATAAGGCGGATATGGATGCCGTTATTGATCGCAGTTGTCGTCGCGATCGGCGGGTTCGCAGTCTTGCGGGTTCGGGGGATCTTCGGGTCGGAGTCGTCGGCCTCATCGGCCGACAACAACGCGAAGGATGCCGCCCCGTACAACCCCAAGACCCTGGTCTACGAAATTTTCGGGGAACCCGGCGCCATGGCCGATGTGAACTACTTCAACGAGGACGCACAGCCGACTCGCGTCGATGCGGTGCAGTTGCCTTGGTCGTTCAAGATCGTTTCAATCTTGCCGTCATTGAGCGGAAACATCGTCGCCCAGGGCAACGGCGATCAGATCGGCTGCCGGATCACCGTCAACGGTGAAGTCAAGGTGGAGCGAGTATCCAACGAGCACAACGCCTACATCTACTGCCTGGTGAAGTCCGCATGAGCGGCCACAACGCGCGGCCTCCGCGGATCGCACGGCTGATCCGGGTTCTATCGGTCCCGATCATTCTCTTCTGGCTTGCCCTCGCGATCCTCCTGAACGTCCTCACACCCTCCCTGGACGAGGTCGGCAAGGCGCATTCGGTATCGATGTCCCCCAAGGATGCCCCGTCGATGATCGCCATGATGCACGCGGGAAAGGTGTTCGGGGAGTTCAATTCTGACAGCTCGGTGATGCTCGTGCTGGAGGGCCAGCAGGAACTGGCAGACGAGGCGCACCGGTTCTATGACGAGATCATCAAGAAACTGAAGGCCGACCCGGCTCATATCCAGCACATCTCCGATTACTGGGGAGACCCGCTGACCGCCTCCGGCGCGCAGAGCGCCGATGGGAAGGCCGCCTACGTTCAGGTGAACCTGGCCGGTGATCAAGGCACCACATTGGCCAATGAATCGGTCGATGCCGTCCGCAAGATCGTCGACGAAACGCCGGGGCCTGCCGGCGTCAAGGCGTACGTCACCGGCGCGACCGCCGCGAGTGCAGACACGGGGACGGCAGGTAATAAGAGCATGCAGAAGACGACCCTGATCGCGGTGGGTGTTGTCCTCCTGATGCTGCTGCTTGTCTACCGTTCCCTGATCACCTCACTTCTGGCGTTGGTGATCGTCGGGGTGGAACTGATGGCGGGGCAGGGTGTGGTCGCGACACTGGGCAACACGAATGTGATCGGGCTGTCGACCTATGCCGTCAGCATGGTCACGATGCTCGGCATCGCCGCCGGGACGGACTACGTAATCTTCCTCTTCGGCCGCTACCACGAGGCACGCCACCGCGGACAGGACAGGGAGGAGGCCTTCTATACCGCGTATTCCGGTGTATCCCATGTGATCCTGGGGTCTGGGCTGACGATCGTCGGCGCCACGCTCTGCCTGAGCTTGACGCGTCTCCCGCTTTTCCGGTCGATGGGCGTACCGTGCGCGCTGGTCATCCTGGTGATCGTCGCGGCGGCACTCACGCTGGCGCCCGCGGTCCTGGCCGTGGGTAGTCGTTTCGGGCTGTTCGAGCCCAAACGCAAGTACGACGAACGCAGCTGGCGGCGTATCGGCGCCGCCGTGGTGCGATGGCCGGGCCCGATCCTCGTCGTGACAATTGCCATCGCGCTCGTGGGGCTGGCCACCCTGCCGGGCTACACCCCGGGCTACGACGACCGTCAGTACATGCCCGATAACGTGCCCTCGAAAGTTGGTTACGCAGCTGCGGAAAGGCACTTCTCGCCAGCCCGAATGAACCCCGAAATGCTCATGATCGAAACCGATCACGATATGCGCAATCCGGCGGACATGCTCGTCATAGACCGAATCGCCAAGACGGCATTCCATGCCCGTGGTGTGGGCCGAGTGCAAGCGATCACCAGACCACTGGGGACGCCCATCGAACACAGCTCGATACCGTTCCAGATCGGCCTGCAGGGCGCCGGCCAGATCCAGAACATGAAGTTCATGAAAGACCGCATGGCGGACATGTTGACCATGGCCGACCAAATGGGAACCTTGATCGGCACCATGGAACGTGTTTACGACATGATGCGCGAGCTGACCGACATCATGCACGATATGACCGGCCAGATGAAGGTAATGCAAGGCAAGATGCACGACATGCGTGACCTGATGGCCACTTTCGACGACTTCTTCAGGCCGATTCGCAACTACTTCTACTGGGAGAAGCACTGCGCCGATATCCCGATCTGCTGGGCGAGCCGGACGGTGTTCGATGCTCTCGACGGCGTCGACGCGATGGTCGAGGACATGGACGGCATGCTGGTGAACATGGACAAAGTCGATGTCCTGATGCCGCGCATGCTCGCCGAGTTCCCACCCATGATTGCGATCATGAAGTCCATGCACGGCACATTGCTGACCATGCACAGCACCATGTCGGGGATCATGAACCAGATGGATGAGAGCACCAAGAACTCCACCCTGATCGGCAAGTACTTCGACCAGGCCAAGAACGACGACTCGTTCTATCTGCCTCCCGAGGTGTTCGACAACCCCGACTTCAAACGCGGATTGAAGATGTTCCTGTCCCCCGACGGGAAGGCTGTCCGGATGACCGTCTCCCATCAAGGGAACCCGGCCTCGGTCCAAGGCATCGAAACTGTCGGCAATATCAAAGAGGCAGTGGCAGATTCGGTTAAGGGCACACCGCTGGAAAACGCGAAGATCTATCTCGGCGGAACCGCCGCGTCAAACAAGGATCTGCAAGAGGGGGCCAAATATGACCTCATCCTCGCGGGCATCGCGTCGATGTGTTTGATCTTCATCATCATGTTGCTCGTCACCGGCAGTGTGGTCGCTGCTCTCGTCATCGTCGGTACGGTGGCGATATCGCTCGGCGCCTCCATCGGGGTGTCAGTACTGATTTGGCAGGACCTGCTGGGAATGGACCTGCATTGGTTCGTGGTCCCGTTGTCGGTGATCATCCTGTTGGCCGTGGGTTCGGATTACAACCTGCTGCTCATCGCCCGATTCAAGGAGGAACTCCATGGCGGGCTCAAGACCGGGTTCATCCGGGCCATGGGTGGCAGTGGCAAGGTGGTGACCAATGCCGGTCTGGTGTTCGCATTCACCATGTGCGCCATGGTTGTCAGCGATCTACGCATCGTCGGACAGCTCGGGACCACGATCGGCCTGGGTCTGCTCTTCGACACCCTGATCGTGCGATCCTTCATGACCCCAGCCATCGCGGCCCTACTCGGCCGCTGGTTCTGGTGGCCGCTGAACGTCCGTGCTCACGGGGCGCTCCGATGACGAAAACCGCAGCGGTTCAACGACAACGAACGACCGGCCGCCTGGACAGATCGCTGGATGTGTCAATCCTCGACGCAGCATTCGTCGTGCTCGCCGAGCAGGGATACGAGGCGATGAATATGGACGTGATCGCCGCTCGTGCCGGCGTGGGCAAGGCGGCCATCTACCGGCGTTGGTCTTCAAAGGCGGCGCTGACGGCGGATGCGATCCTGCACGGGCGCCCCTCGCTCGGCGAACATGACGACGCACCCGACACCGGAAGCCTCCGCAGCGACTTGCACGCACTCTATGCGGCAAGGGATTTGGGCGACAACGACATTCTCACGGGCAACCTGCTTGCGGGGATCATCGCAGAAGCCGTCAATGATCCGACGCTGGCCACGGCGTTGGATGACCTGTTGGTGTCACAGACCCAGAAACGGATGGAACAGGTATTCGCCCGTGCCGTCGAGCGCGGCGAGATAGCGCCGGACCGCGACTTGTCACTCGTCTATGACATACCTCTAGGCCTGAGCCTGACCGCGGCCCTCAAGCGGACCGTCATCGACGACGCCTACATGCGCCGCATGGTCGACGACGTGATCCTGCCGTTGGTGCAGGCTCCTATCGGCTCGGTCGAGTTCGTAGCTGATAAGACGCGAACTGTTGGTGACCACCGCGACTGACGACGCGTTATGCAGTATTGCCGCGAGAACCGGTGAGAGCGCACCTCCGGCGCCCACCATCAGCCCGATCGCGTTGACGGCGATCGACATTGCGTAGTTCTGGCGGATAACACCCACGGCCCGGGCTCCCAGCCCGCGCACGTCAAGCAGTTTGCGCAGATCGTCACTGGAAAGGGCGACATCGGCTGTTTCCACGGCCACATCGGTTCCATTGAGTCCCATCGCAATTCCGATGTCGGCCGCCGCCAGCGCGGGCGCGTCGTTGACTCCGTCGCCGACCATCGCGACAACATGCCCTTCGCTGCGTAGTCGACTTACGGTCTGGAGTTTGTCCTCCGGCAGCACCTCTGCCTGCCACTCTGCGATTCCCAGCTCCTCGGCCACGGCGCGCGCGGTCTCCGCGTGGTCCCCCGTCAGCATTACCACCCGCTTGACCCCCGACGACCGCAGCGCTGCAAGCACTTCGGAGGCCTCCGGACGGATCTCGTCGCACAGGCTGATGAGTCCGACGAGGCTACCGTCCACTGCCAACAGGAGCGGCGTCTCCGCGCGGCGCCGGAGCTTGGCCACCCACTCGTTGGCTTCCGGGCTTACTTGGACATTCTCCTTGGCCAGCAAGGCAGGGCTGCCGAGCAGCAGTGTTCGACCGTCGGCGCGGGTACGCATTCCGAGGCCAACCAGCACCTCACACTCCTCGTGTGGCGGGATGGCGATATGGCGCTCCTCGGTGGAGCGAATGACCGCTTCCCCCAGGGGATGACGGGCGTGAATCTCAGAACTCGCCGCATAGGCGAGCACTTGTTCCGGTTCCCAGCCGTCCTTGAAGGCAACGATGTTCGTCACTACCGGCCGCCCGATGGTCAACGTCCCGGTCTTGTCGAATACGAAGGCGTCAACCCTGCCTGCCAGTTCGAGATGCGACCCACCCTTGACAAGGATTCCGCGGCGCGCACCGTTCCCGATGGCGGCGCTGATAGCGGTGGGGGTCGCCAGGCCCACCGCACACGGGCAGGCGACCAACAGCATCGTCATCGCGCGTCGTACATCCCGGGTCACCACGAGGGTGGCCAAGGAAAGCAAGAACGACGCGGGAACGAAGCGCCGTGAGAAGTTCTCACCGATGGTCTGAATCGGGGCACGGTCATGCTGCGCTTGCTCCACCCGGGTAATGATCCGGCCGATAATCGTTTGTCCCCCAACGGCCGCTGCTCGCACGACGATCCGCCCGCGCATAACAACCGAACCGGCATGCACCCTTCCCCCAGCAGCGACGCTGACCGGCAGAGTTTCACCAGTGATTGCCGACTGGTCGACGATGGCATCGCCGTCCACTATCTCGCCGTCAACAGCGATCGCCACCTGCTCATACACCACCACTTCGTCGCCAACGGCAAGCGAATCGGTGGACACCTGGACCTCGGTGCCATCGGCAAGACGGACCCACGAAGTGTCTTGACTGCCCGACAGCAGATCCGTGATGGCGCGGCGGGTCCGGCGAAGCGTGAGGTCCTGCAGATACTCGCCAATGTTCAGCAGCCACAGCACGGTCAGCGCAACCACGTTCTCGCGCAGCACCAGGCTAGCGACAGTGGCGGCGGACACCAACAGATCGGTGCCTGCCGAGCGGCCGCTACGCAATGCGGCAAGTGCTCCTCGCAGGAACGGATAGCCGCTGAAAATCGTTACTGCCGTTGCCAACATCCGGCTAGCCGGCCCCAGCACGGGTGGCCGCCGAAGTGGATATCGACGAATTCCGAGGACCACAAGAGCGGCGCCGCCCACCGCCATACGGAGGACATCGGCATTACGTACATCGGCCGAATGTGGGGCGCGGGTGAGCGATTGCGGTTCCGGTGCATTGAGTGCACCGTGCAGCGCCGCGACGATATCGGCGGCCTCAACACTTGTCTTCGAATACCAGACGACTACCGCGGCCGTGCGTGGATACGCGTGCACGGCGCGAACTCCCGGCACATCCAGCAGCGTGTCCTCGATCAGCACCGCCCGCCGCACATCACCACTGAACTCGGTTGCGATTGCCCGCAGGCGCCCGGCGGCATCGGACACGACGGTGACCATGCGCGGCTCAGTGCTCGTGGTCGTGAGCGGCCTCCCCCACTACCGGCGGCGGGGCCTCTTCCCCAATGCGCTCCCGCGCCTCGGCAACGACATCACCGATCGCCAACCGTGCACGTTCGGCGCCTTCCTCGGCCTTGCGCACACCTCTCAGGCCCAAGGCGGTAACGGCCACGCTGGCATCGCGCACAGGCACCTTTGCCGCCGCCTTGCGCACCACCTCGTAGGCCGCCACCCCCACCGCACCGGTCACCACCGTCGACGCGGCCTTCACCAACACTCCATGCCATACCATCAGCCAATCACCTTTCAGCTCAAAGTATTTGGGTCACACTTTGTCGCACGTCCGCTGCTTCTCAACAAAACCTACCCTCGATCACGCGCCGACATGGCCCTACTCGCCATGATGATAATGGTTTTCATTATAGTTAGTATTGCAGACGCTCGGCCGACTCGTGGGCCGGCGTCGCCAGATCACGGATCGGAGAGGCGCACATGACCGATATTCGCCGACTCGTCAACCGTCGGTCTCCCCGAGATATCGATCGGGCCATCGTCTTGCTCATGCAGTTGCAGCACTGCACCGAGACGGAAGCACGTGCAACCGTCGCCGCGCTGTCACCTTCACCGCACAAGGCATCGGCGTCTTCGCATGGTCACGTGCCGACGACGCATGTCCACACGCACCGGATACCACTGGGTCCGCCGTCCCTACTGCACCCAGAGTGGCGATCGGACGCCCAATGCCGCGAAAGACCCGGCATCTTCTTCCCCTCCGTTAACGAATCGCATTCGAGCCGTGTACTGCGGGAAGATGAAGCGAAGAAACTGTGCCAGTCGTGCCCGGCACTGACCCCTTGCCGCCAGTTCGCACTGGACTCGGCAGAGCCACACGGCATTTGGGGCGCTACAACACCCGAGGAACGTAATCGGCTATAAGGCGAATGCGAAAAACCTCATACCGTCGCCGCCCGCGCCACGAAGCGCGCCACCGCCTTAGGACTCGCCGCGGGATGGGTGTGCAGGTACGAGGCATGGACGCGACCACCTCCCGCCACAGCGCCCTCGCGGCGGATGCCGTCGGCGGTGCTCCACGCCCAGGCCGGGCTGTTGTCTCCGCCGTGGTCGACCGTGGTCCGGTGAAATTCGTGTCCGTTCACGCGTTCCCCCTCGTCAAACAACACGGAACCGGAGATCGCCACCGCTTCTCGGTAACCAAGGGTGAGCGTGTCGGTGAACCGCGCCCGGGCAACGAGCACCCCGCACATCGGTACACCATCGAGGTCCTTGCACAGGTACGCTAGCCCGGCGCATTCGGCATGAATGGGCCCGGACATCTCACGGACCTGTTGGCGCAGTGGTTCATTGGACGACAGGTCGGTGGCGAACTGTTCCGGGAATCCACCGGGCAATACCAGGGCCGCCGTCTCGGAGGGCAGTTCGTCACGGCGCGGGTCGAATTCGGCGACCACCGCACCCGCCGCCGCTAACAACTCGCGATGCTCGGCGTACCCGAAGGTGAACGCGTGGCCAGCTGCCAGTGCCACCACGGGCTCCCCCGAAGCCGCCCTCCCGACGACGTCAGCCGGGTCCCACACGGGGCCAGTCACACCGCTGCGAGCGGCCGCGACGATCGCGGGCACGTCGACGTGCGCAGCGACCAGCTGAGTCATCGCCTCCACCGCATCGAGTGCCGCCTGCCCATGCTCGGCCGCCGTCACCAGACCCAAATGCCTTGATGGAACAGATAATTCGTCGGTACGAGGCAACGCCCCAAACACTGGAAGCCCGGCGCAATCGGCCGCCGTTGTGAGTATCTCCCGATGCCGCGCCGATCCCACCCGGTTGAGGATGACGCCCGCGATCCTGACTCCCGCCTCGGCGGCGTGCACCACAAAACCATGCAGTAATGCGGCCAGGCTGTGGCTGTATCCCTTTACATCGACCACCAACACAACCGGCGCGCCAAGCAAGGCCGCGATCTCTGCGGTGGACCCCTTCGCATCGATGATCCGGCCGTCGAAGAGTCCCATCACCCCTTCAACCACAGCGATATCGGTGCCCCGACAGCCATGTCCGTAAAGTGGCCCGATGAGATCACTGCCCACCAGCACACTGTCGAGATTGCGGCCCGGCCGGCCAGTCGACAGGGTGTGATATCCGGGATCAATGTAATCCGGTCCCACCTTGAACGACGCCACCGCATGTCCGGCCCGGCGCAACGCCCCCATCAAACCCGTTGCCACCGTGGTCTTACCGCTCCCCGAGGAGGGCGCGGCGATCACGATCGCGGGAACGCTAGCCATCCGACTACCACTCAATGCCGCGCTGGCCTTTACGGCCCTGATCCATCGGATGTTTGACCTTTGTCATCTCGGTCACCAGGTCGGCAGCGTCCACAAGCTGTTGTGGCGCATCGCGTCCGGTGATGACAACATGCTGCGTCCCGGGACGGGAGCGGAGCACCTCGACTACTTCCTCTAGATCAACCCATCCCCACTTGAGGGGATACGTGAACTCGTCGAGCACATAGAAGCCGTGTTCTTCCGCGGCCAAGCGTCGCGCGATCTCCGCCCACCCAGCAGCCGCATCGGCGGCGTGGTCGGTGTCGGTGCCCGCCTTACGCGACCACGACCACCCCGACCCCATCTTGTGCCATTGCACGGAGCCACCGATGCCCTGCTCATCGTGCAGCTTGCCTAGTTCGCCGAAGACCGACTCCTCGCCCACCCGCCACTTGGCACTCTTGACGAACTGAAACACCGCGATATCCGCACCGTGATGCCAGGCCCGCAATGCCATGCCAAAAGCGGCGGTGGACTTACCCTTTCCAGCACCGGTATGCACGGCGAGGATCGGCGAATTGCGACGCGCCTTAGTGGTGAGCCCGTCGTCGGGCACCACTGACGGTTGTCCCTGTGGCATTGAGGCCTCCTCCGCTTATCTCATGCGGCGGTGGCGCCGCGCACCACGCCCGCGAGCCGGTCGGCGTTCAGGTGATCCAGCTGAATAACCGGCGCGTCCAGCTGCTGAGCCAGCGTGACCGCCAGATCCATTCTCACGAAAGATGTCTCACAGTCGACAACCACAGAGGCCACCCGCTCGGCGCGCAACATCGCCGCGGCGCGACGAGTACGCCCCAGCGGATCCGGCCCGCCGGTGGCGCGGCCATCGGTGAGTACGACGACCAACGATCTACGGTGTGGGTCGCGTCCGCGCTCGCGCGCGACGAGGTCACGCGCGGCCAGGAGGCCTTGTGCCAGTGGCGTCTTGCCGCCGGTATTGAACTGCTGGAGCTTACGGCCCGCGATATGCGTCGAGCTGGTCGGCGCCAACAGCGTCGCGGCGTCCTGACCGCGAAAGGTGATAACCGCGACCTTGTCGCGGCGCTGATACGCATCGCGCAGTAGCGATAACGTGGCTCCACTGACCGCCGACATCTTCTGGCGTGCCGCCATCGACCCGGAGGCATCGACCACGAAGACCACCAGATTGCCTTCGCGCCCTTCCCTTATCGCCCACTGCACATCGGAAACCACCGGTTTCGGCAACCTGCCGGGTTCGGTAATCCGGCCTGCCGCCGACATCAACGTGCCGATCACGTGCACTCCGAAACCCTCGCCGGAGGTCGGGGCGATCACCTTGCCCGCCCGGTTGCGTGCGGCCGAGCGTCGGCCCGGCGCCCCCATGCCAACACCGGGCACCCGCAATGTCTTGGTGCGGAATGTTGCCGACGGCGCAGGGCTGGGACGGGAGGGCGCGGGCGCAGAAGCCGAATCCTGCTGTGAATCAGTCGCTTTAGTGGGGCCGGGGGTTGACTCGGGGGCACCGCCACCGGGGCCATCCGGATCCGGATCGTCCGGGCCCTGATTCTCATGCGGTGCACTATCGCGCATCGCCTGGTCGAGCTGCTCTGGATCGAGCCCCGGCTCGTCGAACGGGTCGCGGCGTCTCCGATGTGGCAGCGCCAGTTCGGCGGCTACCCGAATATCGGGCTCGCCCACCACCTGCGCACCACGCCACGCAGCATGTGCGAGGGCGGCACGCGCCACCACCAGGTCCGCACGCATCCCGTCCACATCGAACGACGCGCACAGGGCGGCAATCCGCTCCAATTCCGCGTCCGGCAACGTGACCCGGGGCAGGAGCCGTCGGGCATCGGCGATCCGAGTGGCCAAATCGGCTTCCTCGGATGCATACCGTGCCACGAACCCCTCCGGATCGGCCTCGTACGCAAGGCGCCTACGAATCACCTCGGCACGAACCGGCACATCGCGAGAGGCGTGTACGTCCACCGCGAATCCGAAGCGGTCGAGCAGCTGCGGACGCAGCTCCCCCTCCTCCGGATTCATGGTGCCAATCAACACGAATCGCGCGTCGTAGGAATGAGATACGCCGTCGCGTTCCACATGCACTCGGCCCATGGCCGCCGCATCGAGGATCACGTCGACCAGATGATCGTGCAGCAGATTGACCTCGTCCACGTACAGCACACCGCCGTCGGCACGCGCCAGAAGTCCTGGGGAGAAAGCATGTTCGCCGTCCCGAAGCACCTTCTGCAGGTCCAAAGACCCGACTACCCGATCCTCGGTCGCGCCGATCGGCAGCTCCACAAGTCGCGCGCTACCGGTGGCGTCCGCCGCACTCAGCACCGAGGCCAGAGCGCGCACCGCCGTCGACTTGGCAGTGCCCTTCTCGCCACGAATGAGTACACCGCCGATATCGGGCCGCACCGCCGACAGCACCAACGCCAGACGCAACTGGTCGTGCCCGACAATTGCGCTCAGCGGAAACCCGGGAGTTGTTGCAGTGTTAGACATTTCTGGCCACCCAGGTCATGGGCACGTGCGGTATCCCGTCCTCAAGAAACTCGTCACCGTTGACCACGAATCCCAGCTTGCCATACATGTCCTCCAAGTGGGCCTGGGCATTCAGCCGACAGCGTGCACCGCCGATCTCGGTCAACACAGCGCCAACCAATCGCGCCGCATGCCCGCGACCACGTTCATCAACGGCCGTACACACCCTGCCGATCCAGAAACCCGCTCCCGCTGGATCCTCCAGCAGACGCAACCCGCTGATGACGTCGCCGCCATCGTTCTTGATCCAGAAGTGTCGGGTCCCGGGATCGAGATCACGACCATCGAGGTCCTGATAGGCACAGTCCTGGCCCACGATGAACGCTTCGGCTCGGAGCCGAAGGAGCCCGTAGAGAGTCCTGGTGTCCAGATCTACCGAGCAGGACCACGCCACCCCGGACTGTGCGGGGTTCACTGCTCCAGGCCGAGAACCTGTGTCCCCCAGTCCCATACCTCGCCAAACAGCGACGCCTCCTCAGAGAGGTTGATACCCAGCGACGGGATCATCTCCTTGAGCTTGGGCATCCAGTTCGCGTAACGGTCGGGGAAGCAACGCTGCATGACATCGAGCATGGCCGGTACCGCGGTGGAGGCACCCGGGGAGGCGCCGAGCAGACCCGCGATGCTGCCGTCGGCCGAATTGAGAACCATCGTGCCGAATTCGAGCGCACCACCCTTGCGCTTGGCCGGCCGGATGACCTGCACACGCTGCCCGGCGGTGATGAGCTCCCAATCGGAACGCTGTGCCTCGGGCGCGAATTCGCGCAGCATGTCAATCCGGTCAGCCGGGGTAAGACGCAGCTGACTGAGCAGGAAGGCTGCCAGCTTGAACTCGGTGAGACCCACGCCCACCATCGAGGCGAGGTTGTTGGGCTTCACCGTCGCCGGCAGATCGGTGACCTTGCCCATCTTGAGGAACTTGGGCGACCATCCAGCAAATGGCCCAAACAGCAGCCATTCCTTCCTGTTGATCACGCGGGTATCCAGGTGTGGGGCTGACATCGGAGGCGCACCCAGCGGCGGGAATCCGTAGACCTTCGCCTTGTGTCCCTCGGTGAGGTCCGTGTTGTTGGTGCGCAGAAATGCACCGCTGACGGGAAACCCGCCGAAGCCCTTGGCTTCCGGGATTCCGGCTTTCTGCAGCAGACCCAGCGCACCACCACCGGCGCCGACGAAGACGAACTTGGCCTTGAGCTTTCGCTTCTCACCCGTGCGTCCGTTGACGAGCTTGAGAATCCAGCCGCCGTCGCTGTCACGACTGATGTTGCGTACCTCGGTGCCGAAAACTGCTGACGTGCCGGTACGTACGCCGTAGCCCACCAACTGCTTTGACAGCTCACCGAAGTCGACGTCGGTGCCGTCCTGACTCCAGTTCAATCCCACCGGGTCGGCGAAATCGCGCCCTGCCGCCATCAGGGGCAAGCGACGGGCGAATTCGTCGTCGTCGTCAATAAACTCCATCTTCGCAAACAACGGGTTGCCCACCAGCGCGTCATGACGCTTGCGCAGGTACTCGACCTTGTCGGCGCCGTGCACGTAGCTGACATGCGGGATGGGGTTGAGGAAGCCGCGCACGTCCGGCAGCACACCGTTCTCCACGGCGTAGGCCCAGAACTGGCGGGATACCTGAAACTGCTCGTTGACCGTGATGGCCTTGCTGATATCGATCGAGCCGTCCGCCTTCTGCGGGGTGTAGTTGAGCTCGCAGAGCGCCGAGTGGCCAGTGCCCGCGTTGTTCCAGGGGTCACTGCTTTCGCTGGCGGCCGCGTCGAGGCGCTCGATCAGGGTGATCGACAGGTCGGGCTCGACCAACCGCAGCAGGGCGCTGAGCGTTGCGCTCATGATCCCTGACCCAATTAGGGCAACGTCTGTCTGCTCCACCTGCGCTTTTGACACCGGTTCACTGTCCTTTTCGAATCTGATGGGGGTGCGATGCTTCCTCAACTACTGGTGAGTACCCACAGGTTATCGCGCGAGTAATTCCATCATTCCGTCAACTAGGCTATGCCCGTGACATGGGAATCGGATGTCCTCGATGGCTACCTCCGAAAGACCATTGACCTGGGCCTGGACCCTGACGGCGAAGGTGTAATTACCGCCACACTGGTGCGACCGGAAATTCAACCGGAAACCGGGCGCGCGGTGCTCATGGTGCACGGATATACCGACTACTTCTTCCACACCACGCTTGCCGAACATTTCCTAGCCCGCGGTTACCGCTTCTTCGCACTCGACTTGCGCAAATGCGGCCGCTCTCGCCATGAACACCAGACCCCGCATTACATCAGCGATCTGTCGCTCTATGACGCCGAGCTCAACGCCGCGGTGGGCCTCATCACTCGGAGCGCCACTGAGGATGCCCACAAGGAAAGCAGTAGCGCGCCGCTGCTCGTGTACGGGCACTCCGCCGGCGGCCTCATCCTGTCGCTATGGCTCAACCGACTCCGGGTGGCCGACCGGCTCCTCCACGGAAACATCTCCGGGCTGATCCTCAACAGCCCCTGGCTGGACCTGCAAGGCCGTCCCCTCTTACGCAGCGGCAGCACCACTGCCGCGGTCAAGGCGATTTCGAGATTCCGTGCCAAACAAGCGATCCCGTTACCGCACGAGGGCGCGTACGGGGCGAGCCTGCATAAGGACTTCCACGGCGAGTTCGACTACAACCTGGAGTGGAAACCCGTGGGTGGGTTCCCGGTGCGGTTCGGGTGGATCAGTGCGATCCGGCGTGGACATGCCGAGTTACACCGCGGCCTGGACGTCGGTGTGCCCAACCTGATTCTGCGCTCAGACCGCAGTCTTCCCGGTGACGTCGACCCCGCGGCGGCTCTGCACGGCGACGCGGTCCTGGATGTCCAGCAGATCGCGCTCTGGGCAGGGTGCATCGGCAACTATCAGCGGATCGTGCCGATCCCCGACGCCAAACACGATGTGTTCCTGTCAACGGCAGACCCACGTGTACGGGCCTACCAAGAGCTGAATTCCTGGCTGGACTGGTACGAGGCGGGCAGCTAGCTCGCTCAGATATTTACCAAGAGCTACTGCGCAGCACCACCTCGGCGGCCAGCTCCGGGGTGAGGTCACGAGTGGCCGACCGGCGTCCCATCAATTCGACGATCCGGTAGTCGCCGTACACGAAACGCTGACTCGCGCGGGCGATCGCCCGGGTAGCTTCCGACGTCACCAACACCGTGGTGTTGATCTCCACCGGCGGGCAATGCTTGTCACGGATCAGGCCGGCTCGGTCGGCGACCCGCGGGTGTCCGCGGTCGATCGCTACCAGGCCGATGAACCTGTCGAGCTTGGTTGCCGCTAGATCCCAGGCCAGTTCGCCGCCCGCACGGTCTCCGACCAACAGCGCTACCTTGACGCCGATATCGTCGAGCACCCCGGTGATGGCCTTGGCGTGCAGGTGAGGGTCGTGCCCGATCACCGCGGTACGCAGCCCGGCGGTATGCAGCCGCTCGCACACGGCGCGATAGCTGAGCGCGAAATGCCCGGCGGCGGCGAGCATCACCACGGTGGTGCCCTTACCCGGCCCAGACACATTGACCTGCACCGTTCGGCCATCGATCGTGACGACCTGATGCAGCTCGCCGTCGCGTGTCGGCGGGGGCCCCGGGCGTGGGCGGCGAAGCTCGGGCCTCGAACTCATGGGCGCACGGTACCTGAGTGCGACCCTTCCGGTTGGGCTTTTAACCAGCCCTTTCAGGAAACTTTCAGCGAGTCAGTTCAATTGTGCTGAATCTTGGCGACCTGTGCGTCGACTATTTCCAAGAAGGTCTCAGGCATTGTCGCCGTGGCCTTGACCGTCGGGTCTCGCAGGTCGAACGATGTCGCAACGAGCGCCACACCCTTCACGTTCGCAAAAGTCATGTACCGCGAGGTGGTGCCTTTGGGCATGATCATCGTTTGCTTGTATGTGAGGACTCCGGCGGGGCCGCCCTGTACCGGTTCGGTGGTCATGGGCGTTCCCGGCGAATTCTTATCGAAGAACACCTCGTACTTGGCGCATCGAGTCGCAACGTCCTTGACATTGGCCAGGTCGATGGTGTCACGCAACAGGCTCACGATGATGTTCGCGCCATTGAACCGCGCGATGTACCGCGCCGTGTTCTCCGGTCCGGGCCGGCCGGCATTGGCCAACCTGGGCGACATACCGTCCGCACAGCCCGGTGGGTTCGACAGCATGCCCCCGACCACCTGCTGGTGGTTAACGGTCACCGGGCCTGGGTCGGCGATCACCCTGTCGTACTTGGCGCCCGCAGGCAGTTCGTCGGCGACGAGCAGCGACTTCGCGATGCGCTCTCCCGGCCATGTGGCGGTCCCTGCCACCGAATCCGTGCAGCCGCCGAGTGTGAGTGCGGATGCTGCGATAGCTGTGATGTTTCGGAGGCCCCGGTGCACTTGCACAGATTATTCGACCGCTGCCGTAATTACCGACTGTGCGCAATGACAGGGTGCGACGGGGCGGATCCCTGCGTCCCAGATTTTCCCCATAGAGCCGACAGGGCGTCGACGTCGATGTGGGTGTCGACGAGGTCAGCCAACCTGTCCAGCTGGGCCGCGCGGCAACCAGCGACGTTCGTATCTGCAGCGATGACGAATCCGGAACGCCCCGCCGCGTCCGCCGCCTCGGTCAGCCATGCGCGGCGGAAGTCGTCGTTGTCCAGGACCCCATGCCAATGGGTGCCCCAGACTGCACCGCTGACGCCACCTTCTTCATGGTCGGTCAGCCAGTGCGCCGCTGCTGAGCGGGTAACCGTGCCGTGGTGGATCTCGTAGCCGGTGAGGCCCGGGGGCTGCCAGCGGCGCAGGGTCTTCGCCGGTTCGAAGGCGATGTCGATATCCAGCAGGCCCAGCCCTTGAACGATCCCGACCCCGGATTCAATACGGTCATCGATTTTCGTGGCCAGCATCTGAAATCCACCGCAGATACCCAGCACTGGCCCCCCCGAGCGGGCATGCGCGACAATGGCATCCGCGATCCCGTTCTGTCGCATCCAGGCCAGGTCGGCGACGGTTGCCTTGGTGCCCGGTATGACGACGACATCGGAGTCGACGATATCGGAGGGGTGCGCGGCCCATCGCACGCTCACGCCCGGCTCGCAGGCGATGGCCTCCACATCGGTGGAATTGGAGATTCTGGGTAGCCGCACCGCGGCCACCCGCAACCATTCGCTTCCGATCGGAGCAGCGGCGCGACCCACATGAGCCGACGCCACCACGGACACCGAATCCTCTGCGTCGAGCCATAATTGATCGTCATAGGGCAACACACCATAGGTGGTCCGGCCGGTCAGCGCCGACAGCTGCTCCAGGCCCGGCTCCAGCAGGGCGCGATCACCGCGGAATTTGTTGACGATGAACCCGGCGATAAGCCGTTGATCCTCGGGCTCCAGGATGGCCACCGTCCCGAACAGGTGCGCCAGCACACCGCCGCGGTCGATATCGCCAACCAGCACCACGGGCAGCCCGGCGGCCTGCGCCAACCCCATGTTGGCGATATCGGTTGACCGCAGGTTGATCTCGGCGACCGAGCCAGCACCCTCACAGATCACCACATCGAATTCATCACGCAGCGAATGCAATTCATCGGCAACTACCTGCCGCAATTCTTCACGATGTTCGATGTAGGAACGCGCGCTAACGTTTCCCGCCACCCGTCCGCGCAGCACCAGCTGTGAGGTGCGATCACTGCCGGGTTTGAGAAGTACTGGGTTGAATCGCACCGACGGTTCCAGCCCGCAGGCGCGGGCCTGCAGTGCCTGCGCCCGTCCGATCTCTCCCCCGTCGACCGTCACCACGGAGTTGTTGGACATGTTCTGAGCCTTGAATGGCGCGACGCGAATCCCCTTGCGGGCCAGCAGCCGACACAGTCCAGCGACGACCAGACTCTTACCGGCATCGGAGCTCACGCCGCCGACCAGCAGCGCGCCGCTCACGGGACGGTCAGAATCTCTACTCCGTCCTCGGTGACCACCATGGTGTGCTCGAACTGTGCCGTCCACTTCTTGTCGACGGTCGCCACGGTCCACGTGTCATCCCAGATCTCGTACTCTAGCGACCCCAGGTTGATCATCGGTTCGATGGTGAACGTCATACCCGGCTCGATGACGATGTCCAGATTGGGATCGTCATAATGCGGGACGATGAGTCCGTTGTGGAACGTCGGACCCACGCCATGCCCGGTGAAGGCGCGAACCACGTTGTAACCGAACCGCTTTGCGTAGGCCTCGATTACCCGGCCGACGACACTGAGGGCCCTGCCCGGCTTCACAGCATTGATGGCTCGCGTGGTGGCCTCTCGGGTCCGCTCGACCAGGAGCCGGTGCTCCTCGGAAACGGTCCCGGCCAGGAATGTTGCATTGGTGTCGCCGTGCACACCATCGATGTAGGCGGTGACGTCGATATTGACGATGTCACCGTCCTGGATCACGGTCGAGTCCGGTATCCCGTGGCAGATGATCTCGTTGAGCGATGTGCAGCACGATTTGGGAAACCCCTTGTACCCCAGTGTCGACGGGTAGGCGCCCTGCGAAACCATGTGGTCGTGGGCGATCCGGTCCAGTTCATCGGTGGTGGCACCGGGGGCCACGGCCGCACCGGCCAGCGCCAGTGCCTGCGCCGCGATCCTCCCGGCGACGCGCATCTTCTCGATCACCTCGGGCGTCTGGACGTACGGCTCCCCGATGGCCTCGGCTACCTTGGCCTTGCCCACGTACTCCGGGCGTTCAATCGACAGAGGAACCTTGCGTTCCGGACTAAGCGAACCCGGTTGCAACGCGACACGAACAGTCATAGGAGCAGCGTAGCCGGGCCGCCGAGGCGGCTAAGCGTTGATGACGATGGGGTCGCCGACGCTCACGGTGTTGTAATACCAGGACGCGTTATCGGGGCTCAGGTTGATGCAGCCGTGGCTGACATTCGAATTACCCTGCGATCCCGTCGACCACGGGGCACTGTGCACGTAGACGCCACCCCAGGTGACCCGCACCGCGTAGTAGACGGTCAGTTTGTAGCCCTCTGGATCATTCAGCGGAATGCCGATGGTCCGCGAATCCATCACCACGGGACTCTGCTTCTCCAACGCGGTAAATGACCCAACCGGCGTGGGGTGCTTGGGCTTTCCCATCGATGCGGGCATGGTACGCATGACCGTCCCGTCGATCTTGACGATGAAGGTATGGGCGCTGATGCTGCCGATGCCCAGCACCTCCGAGCCGGTCTGGAACTTGTACTTCATTCCACTCACCGACACGGTGATCGGCGAATGTGCTGGCCAGTACTCACGCGGCGTGAAGCGGACCGTCGCATCATCGATCCAGCTGAACGCCCCGGACGGCACCTTCGGTGCGGAGAAATCGATAGACCGTTCGGCGGCCGCTCGATCCGCGACGGGAGCGGCGAAATGAATCGTCACGGGCATGGCCACACCGACCGTCTGCCCGGGTGTCGGCGATATCGAGGCGACCCCGCCAGAGGACGCGGCGGACGCGTGACCGAGGGACATCGGTGCTGTGATCGCGACATTCATCAGAAGGCTGGCGAGCCCGGTCACTACAAGCACACTCCGAAATGCTCTGCGCAAGCTCACAATCCTCCCAGGATCCTGTTTTATACATCGTAGTTCGTTATCGGCGAGCAGAACGTTAGCGACTGGGCACACAATCACATACATGGGCCTAACCTTTGAAGCCATCGTGATCGACTGCCATAGCCCCACTGCATTGGGTCAGTGGTGGGCGGAGGTACTGCAATGGCCGCACACGGTCGACAAGGACGGGGACGTCGAGGTGTTTCAGCCCGACCGGCACCCGCCCTCATTATTCTTCCTGGCAAACCCTGACCAGAAGGTGGCCAAGAACCGATTGCACCTGGACTTTCGGGGTCCCGACCAGCAGGCTGCGGTCGGTCGATTCCTGGAACACGGTGCGAGACGAATCGATATCGAGCAGGGCGATTCGAGCTGGATTGTGCTCGCCGATCCCGAAGGGAACGAGTTCTGCATCCTGGCATCGCAGGCTGACTAGGCCAGGTAGCCCGGGGGCAGCGATTGGAACATGATCTTAGTGGCACGCACCGCCGACTCCGAACCACCACCGCCGACGATCAATGTGGCGAACGCCATATCCCCGCGATATCCGGCGAACCACGCATGCGATCCGCCCGGAAACTCCGCCTCACCGGTCTTTCCGTAGATCTCGCCTTCACCTTTGACGTCCATCGCGGTACCAGTGAGGACCGTCTCGCGCATCATCCCGCGCAGGCCGTCGATCATCGTGGAAGTCGCCGGCGGACGCTCCCCCGTCACTCCAGTGGTCTGCCCCAAAATCAGCTGCGGTACGGGTGTTTTGCCATTCGCGACGGTGGCTGCGGCCAACGCCATGCCAAAGGGTGTCACCAACACCTTGCCCTGTCCGAACCCATCCTCGGTCCGTTCGGTCAGGTTCACGGTGGCCGGCACCTCCCCGGTGATGGTGGGGATGCCCGCGACGTCGTAATCGGGACCGATGCCGAATTGGGACGCGGCAACGGTCAGCCCGTCCACCGGCATCTCGCTGGCGAGCTTGGCGAAGGTGGTGTTACACGAATTCGCGAAGGCCCGCCACATCGGCACCGTGCCGAGATCGAACTCGTTGTAATTGGGAATGCTCCGGTCGCCGATGGTGATTCGCTTGGGACAGCCCAACATGGTGTCCGGGGTGGCCATTCCGTGATCGAGTGCGGCACCCGCGGTGATGATCTTGAACGTCGAACCCGGCGGGAACAGCCCCGTGGTGGCCAGCGGACCATCCGCGTTGGCGGCGGCATTCTGCGCGACCGCCAGGATCGCACCCGTCGACGGTTTGATGACCACCATCATGGCCTTCTGGCCCCGCATGTTGACAGCGTTCTGCGCAGCGTTCTGCACGGGCCGGTCCAGGCTGATCGTCTTCGACGGAGCGGGGGTCGATTTCACCTCGCTGAGGACTGCGGCATCGACGCCGTTCTGGTTGACGCTGACAACCCGCCAGCCGGCCTCGCCGTCGAGTTCGTCGAGCACGGCCTTCTTGACCTGCGCGACGATATCGGGAGCGAAGGTGTCATCGGTGGGCAGCAGATCCGCGATAGGCGTCATCACCACGCCCGGCCGCAAGGCTCCCGGCCGGGTCTCGAGCGCGATGGAAACCTTGTCCCAGTCGTCCTTGCGGAGGGTAATGATGTTCATCGGTGTGGTCTGCGCGCTTGCCTGCTCCGCGAGGGAGGCGGCATTCATTTGGTCGTCATAGGGCCTGATGGCATCGGCCAGCGCGGTGGCGGTGCCCATGAGCGACTTACCGGCCTGTGACGCGTCGAACGAGATCCGGTACAGGTTGGCCGGTGCCAGCACGGTGGTGCCGCCGGCTTCGTTGACTGTCGCGCGCTTCGCAGGCTCGGTCTGCAACGAGAGCGTTTGGCGCTCACCGAGTTTGGGATGCAGGTCACTCGGCGCCCAGCGCACCTGCCAGCTGCCGGCCGTGCGCAGCATCTCCAGGCGCCCGTTGTATGTCCAGGCCCGCTTCCTGGGAAGTTGCCACGTGTACGTCGCGTCCGCACTACCCGTGTCCTGCGTGTATTGCGAACCGTTGACAACGGCCTTGAATGACGTCGCCTGCAGGCCCGAGAATGCTTGGTCCAGACCCACTTTCGCATCATTCGGATCGTCGGTCAGTTTGGCTGCAGCGGCGGTGTCGCCGCCAGCCAGCGCCTCGAAGAACTTCTCCGCCACCGGACCGGGCCCGTCGGGTCGCGGGGTACACGCGACCGCTCCGGCCGCCAGCAGCACGACGCCGAACAACGGCTGGGCCCACACACGTCTGAACATCGGGTCGATGCTATGACCGCGAGCCGCCAAAACCCCGGAGGCGCACGGGGCTAGCGAGCGCTAGCTCGCGAGAATTAACTGACGAGAACCGTCGCGAAGGTGCCGATACGGGCGAATCCCGCCTTGGCATAGGACGCGCGGGCCACCTCGTTGAAGCTGTTTACGTACAGGCTGGCGATCCGTCCGCCGCGATGGATCGCCGCGGCGACGGCGGCCACCCCGGCTGTGCCGAGCCCGCGGCCACGAAACTCGGGGTCAACCCACACACCCTGAATCTGGCTGACGCTCAGCGATTGTGATCCGATCTCCGCCTTAAAGATGACCCGGCCATCCTCGAATCGCGCCCACGCCCTGCCCGCGTCGATGAGACCGGCCACTCGACGCCGATACCCGCGCCCCCCGTCCCCGTTACGCGGGTCGACACCCATCTCACCGATGAACATCTGGACCGAAGCCTCTAAATACTCGTCCAGCTCCTCGGCGCGCACCCGCCGGACCGCGGGATCAATGGTGCATGCCGGTGCCTCCAGCATTGCCAGCAGAGGCTGGCTGGGGCGAACCTCACGCGCAGGACCCCAGACCGGATCGAGGTGGCACCACATGTCGAGAACCAGATCGGCCGGACCCACCAAGGAGGGGCAGATCCGGTGCTGCTCGATGGCCCGTTCGGCGAATAGCCGGGTCGCTTCGGGCCCACCTGCCAGCGGAATGATCGTGGTCCCGACGAAACACAGGGAGTCCGACAAGGCGCCCGTCGACCAGATTTCGCCACCGATGGCCGTGGGATCGGCCCCCCGGGCCTCCACGCGAGCCGCCAGCATGCAGGAAGACACCGGGTCGACATTGAGAACAGCGAGGACCGCATCCGTGTCCGATAACCCGAGCACACGCACCGCATCGGAGGACGACGCTCCGCGCGAGCCAGGCGCCGGCAGTGTTGTCGTCATCGGCAATCGCTCCCGTGTGTCCCGTCGCGTCGAGGTTCTTTCAGCTTACGGTGACTACCGGCTGACCAGTAGGAGTTCCGTCGGTTCCGATCTCCACGCCCATCTCTTCAGCCAATCGCATGGCCTCGTCGATCAGCGTTTCGACGATCAGCGCCTCCGGCACGGTCTTGATGACCTCGCCCTTTACGAAAATCTGCCCTTTGCCGTTCCCGGAAGCCACACCCAGGTCGGCCTCGCGAGCCTCTCCCGGCCCATTGACGACGCATCCCATGACGGCGACCCGCAGCGGCACGTCCAGCCCCTCCAGTCCGGCGCTGACGGCGTTGGCCAGGGTGTAGACGTCCACCTGCGCACGTCCGCACGACGGGCAGGACACGATCTCCAACCCCCGTGGTCGCAGGTTGAGCGATTCCAGGATCTGGTTGCCGACCTTGACCTCCTCGGCGGGCGGCGCCGAGAGAGACACCCGGATGGTGTCGCCGATGCCCTTGGACAGCAGCGCGCCGAAGGCGACGGCCGATTTGATGGTGCCCTGGAACGCCGGACCGGCCTCCGTGACACCCAGGTGCAGCGGGTAATCGCATTGCGCGGCAAGCTGTTCGTACGCGGCGACCATGATCACCGGGTCGTTGTGCTTGACGCTGATCTTGATGTCGCCGAAACCGCACTCCTCGAACAGCCCGGCCTCCCACAGCGCCGATTCGACGAGCGCCTCCGGCGTGGCCTTGCCGTACTTACCCAGAATGCGCGGGTCCAGAGAGCCGGCGTTGACGCCGATCCGGATCGGGATGCCGGCCTCTCCGGCCGCCTTGGCGACCTCCTTGACGCGGCCGTCGAATTCCTTGATATTCCCCGGGTTCACGCGCACTGCGGCGCATCCGGCGTCGATCGCCGCGAAAATGTACTTGGGCTGGAAGTGAATATCGGCGATGACCGGGATCTGGCTCTTACGGGCGATCTCTGCGAGCGCGTCCGCGTCCTCCTGCCGCGGGCAGGCAACCCGCACCATGTCGCAGCCCGAGGCGGTCAGCTCGGCGATCTGCTGCAGCGTGGAGTTGATGTCATGGGTCTTGGTGGTGCACATCGACTGCACCGACACCAGGTGATCGCTGCCCACCCCGACGTTTCCGACCATGAGCTGACGTGTCTTACGCCGCGGCGCCAATGTCGGCGGCGGTGCACTCGGAATGCCCAGACTGGTCATGTGTCTCCTACTGGAAAAGTCTAATCGGGTTGACGATGTCGGCGGTGATGGTCAGCAGCATGTAACCGACGATCACCACTAGGACGAGGTATGTCGCCGGCATCAATTTCAGGTAGTTGACGGGTGCGCCCACCGTCAGGCCGCGCACCGACCTGATCATGTTGCGGATCTTCTCGTAAGTCGCCACCGCGATGTGTCCGCCATCGAAGGGCAACAGGGGCAGCAGGTTGATGGCACCGAGGGCAAAGTTGAGCTGGGCCAACAGGATCCAGAACATGATCCACATGTCGTGCTCGACCGTCTCACCACCCATGCGGCTCGCACCGATGATGCTCATCGGTGTGTCCATGGCGCGCTCGCTACCGGTGATCGAATCCCATAGGGCACCGACCTTCATGGGGATCTTCCCAATGGCCTTGACGGTTTCGACGGATACAGTTCCGATGAGGTTCGCCGTGGCGGGGACGGCCGTCGCCACGTTGTAGTGGATCTGCGGGACATAGGTTCCCAATGAGGCGCCCACCGCGCCCACCGCAATGAGTTTCCCGGCCTTCGCGTCCCAGCGCTGCGTCTCGGTCACATTGACGATCACCGATTGACGCTGACCGTCGCGCACGATCTCGAATGTCTGCGGCCCGCGCAGCCCTCGAATGGCCGTGACCAAATCGCTCGACGTGCTGACCTGCTTACCGCCGGCGGTAAGCACCTGGTCACCGACTCGCAGGCCGCCGATCGCCGCCGGTCCTGCCCCCGTGCACACGGGCATGTCCTTGGGATCGGCACTCTTTTGCGGTGCCACGCAACTAGTTTGAGTGATCTCAGGGTGAGTGGGCGCGTTGTTGTCGGGCAGTCCCCACGTCAAGACCACGACGTAGAACACCACGATGCCGATGAGGAAGTTCATGGCGGGCCCGGCGACCAACACCGCCACCCGCTTCCACACCTTCTGCTTGTACATCGCGCGGTCGGATTCCTCCGGAAGGAGATCCTCGACCGAGGTCATGCCCGCAATATCGCAGAAGCCGCCCAACGGGACGGCCTTGAGGCCGTACTCGATGACGTCGTTGGCACCGCGGTTACTCTTCCGCTTGGTGGACCACAGCGTCGGCCCAAAGCCGACAAAGTAGCGGCGCACCTTCATGCCGGTGGCCTGCGCCACCCACATGTGCCCGCACTCGTGCAGCGCCACCGATACCAAGATCGCCAGCGCGAATAACGCAATTCCGATCGCGTACGCAGCCATCAGGTTCGATTTTCCTCCGAGATGATGAATTGCGCAGCCCGCTGGTCAGCCCAGTGCTGCGCGTCAAGTACATCGTCAACGGTAGCGGGTTCCGCGGAGGTTCCCTCCCATTGGCTTGCCGCATCGAGAACATCGGCAATTGTTCGCACGATCGACCTGAATCCGATACGTCCAGCCAGGAAGGCGGCAGCGGCCGTTTCATTCGCGGCGTTGTAGACGGCGGTCATGCATCCTCCCGCTTCGCCGGCGCTCCGTGCCAGGTCAACGGCGGGAAACACCTGCGCATCCAATGGCTCGAACGTCCAGGTAGATGCGGTGCCAAAATCGCACGCGGTGGCCGCGCCGGGCACTCGGTCGGGCCATCCCAGGGCCAGGGCTATGGGCAATTTCATATCGGGCGGGCTGGCCTGCGCCAGCGTCGATCCGTCGGCAAAGGTGACCATCGAGTGCACGATCGACTGCGGATGCACCACGACACCGATCTGGCGGTAGGGCACGCCGAACAGCAGGTGTGTCTCGATGAGTTCGAGCCCCTTATTGACCAGTGAGGCCGAGTTGAGGGTGTTCATCGGCCCCATCGACCAGGTGGGGTGCGCTCCCGCTTGTTCCGGGGTGACGTCCTCAAGCTGTTCTGCCGTCCAACCCCGGAACGGGCCGCCGGAGGCAGTGAGGATCAGCTGTGCGACCTCACCACGGGTTCCACCGCGCAGACATTGCGCGAGCGCCGAATGTTCGGAGTCGACGGGCACGATCTGCCCCGGGGAAGCGGCCTTGGTGACCAGCGGTCCCCCGGCGACCAACGACTCCTTGTTGGCCAGGGCCAGCCGCGCTCCGGTCTTCAGCGCGGCCAGGGTGGGACGCAGGCCGAGGGCCCCGACGAGGGCATTGAGCACCACATCGGCCTCAGTGCTCTCCACCAGCTCCGTGACGGCATCGGGCCCGCTCAGCGCGGGTATATCGAGCTGCGCTGCGGCACGCTCGTCGGCCACCGCAATATTCGTGACGCCCGTGGCTGCGACCTGTTGACGCAGCAGGTCGATATTGCCGCCACCCGCAGCCAAGCCGACAACCTCGAATCGGTCAGGGTTGGCGGCGATGACCTCAAGCGCCTGGGCGCCGATGGACCCGGTGCTGCCGAGTAGCAGCACGCGGCAGACCCCTGAACTACGTGTCACCTACCCATTGTGGGGCCTGCTCTAGCCCGCGAGCACCACCGGCCGGTGCAGGTCGACATCGCCACTGGCCGACCGAATGCGCAACTGGAATGTCTGATCCCCCTGAGCCGGACCGTCGGCAGCGTCCAGGGCGTTGGTGATCACGCCCGAGCGGGTGTCGATCTGCAGGTGGGCCGCGGTGCCTTCGGCGATTCCGAGGGAGGTGTTCCCGCTCGCGGTGTCGAAGATGAGCCCGCCCGTGACCGCCGAGCCGATGGAGATCGATCCCGACGCCGTGGCGGCCTTCACATGGCCACGCAGCGCCTTGATTGCGAGCTCACCGCTGGCTGCGTTGAACCCGATGTTGCCGTTGAGTTCGCGGATCGATATCCCGCCCGAGGCGGTATCAGCCTTGGCCGCGCCGGTAATGGTGTCGATGATCAGATCACCGCTGGAGGATCGGAAGCGAACGTCGGCGAAGTCTCCATCGGCGCGAACCTCGGCCGAGGCCACCGAAATGTCCACTATCGAGAGGCTGGGCAACTCGACGACGATGTCGATGGTGCCGGTACGGAAAGTTAGACCCCGCCCAGAAAGCACCCTGAGCACGCCCTGGTCGTGCGTCACGCGGGTGCGCTCGGCGGTCTTGATATCGAGCGCCTTGGACTCATCGTGCGGCCGGATGCTCACCACCGTGTCGGCACGATCGCTGGCAATGACCCGGAGAGTGCCATAGGCCAGTTCAACCTTGGCGGTGATGGGGTGGGGCGTGTCGAACCTCGGCGAAGCAGTCATGACGTTCCTCTCTGTGGTGGTGTTACCGGACCCAACCGCTGATGGTGTTTCCGCGGTGGGATGTTCTTGAACCAGTTGACTTTTCGGTGGCGGCGCGCACAAGCCAGCCGTTCAGCGAAATCCCGTCGTGCGCGGCGGCGGCCTCGACGGTGACGCGCAGGCTTTCCGGGAGCCGCAGCGTGACGCGCCAGGTACCGCCCCCGTCTTCGGATACGGCGGGAGGCTGCGACTGAGTCTGTTCAGCGGGTCGCGTCACCACGAACTCGGGCTCGCGTGCACGCAATCTCACGTCCACCGACGTGGGCGCGAGCTCACGGGTGATCTCCTCGGCGGCCGCCGAAAGTGCATCTAGTAGCGCCAGGCGAATCGCCGAGTCCAAGGGCGCTGTCAGCCGCTCGGCAAGCTCCTCGGCCTCCGATCCCCCCGCCTTCGCGGCGATCGCAAGATCCTGGCGGACCGAGTCGACGTACGGTTGCAAGTCCATGGTGTCATGGTGACACCATATTGACGTCATCGCAAGTGTCACCGTGACAAAGCCCGACGAATCCCGAATATCTACTACCGGTTCCGTAGACTCGCCCGACGACATGGCAGACTGACCACCGATAAAGGTCAAGAGTTCGGGTTGAGATTCTGAGGAGGGCTGGCGGTGGCCACGACCGAGGTTGTCAAGCACGACGGTGTCGATCCCGAAGATGTGCCTTCCGCCGCGTTTGGGCGCGGGCTGTCCGGCCAGAATCCCCGCATCTTCCATGTCCTGGGCATCGCCATCGCAGGCTTCTTGCTGCTGATGCTCAAGGGCAACCACGTCGGCAAGGTCGAGGACATCTTCCTCGTCGGATTCGCCGTGATCGTGCTGGCGTTCACCGTCAACGATTACTTAGGCCGTCGCTCGGGCCGTATCCGCTAGCGGAGTCATTCGGCAACGCCGAGTGTGCCGATTACGTCGAAATAGGTCCTGAAGCGACGTAAAGCGCACGCTCGAGCAGCTGCGCTTCCGCTGGCTAGCGCTCGGAGGCCGCCAATTGGCCGCATGCGGCGGCGATCTCTCGGCCGCGCGTATCACGCACCGTGCAGGAGACCCCATGCTCGCGGACGCGTCGCACGAATTCTCGCTCGACAGGTTTCGGGCTGGCATCCCACTGGCTGCCCGGTGTCGGGTTCAACGGAATCAGGTTCACATGAACCAACTGGCCCAAGGCTTTTCGTAACTTCTTGGCCAGCATGTCGGCACGCCACGGCTGATCGTTGACATCGCGGATGAGCGCATATTCGATCGACACCCGACGTCCGGTGGCATCGGCGTAGTAGCGCGCGGCATCGAGCACCTCACCGATCGACCATCGGGTGTTGACCGGTACCAGGGTGTCGCGCAGCTCGTCATCCGGGCAGTGCAACGAGACCGCGAGGGTGACACCGAGCCCCTCATCGGCAAGTTTCCGGATGGCCGGTGCCAACCCCACCGTGGAGACGGTGACGCCGCGCTGCGATATACCGAAACCGTCGGGGGGCGGCGCGGTGATCTTGCGCAGCACCGTGAGTACCCGGTTGTAGTTGGCCAGGGGCTCCCCCATGCCCATGAACACGACGTTCGACAACCGGCCCGGCCCGCCCGGCAACTGGCCATCACGCAGTGACGCCGCGGCGTCACGGACCTGTTCCAGAATCTCGGCGGCCGACAGATTGCGCGTGAGACCACCCTGGCCGGTGGCACAGAACGGGCAGGCCATACCGCATCCGGCCTGAGAGGAGATGCACAGCGTGTTGCGGTCCGGATAGCGCATCAGCACCGATTCGACAGTGCTGCCATCATGCAAGCGCCACAGGGTCTTTCGGGTGTCCCCGGAATCGCAGGACACCTGGCGCAGCGGATGGAGCAGTCGGGGGAACAACGCCTCACCCACACCGTCTCGCGCGCCTGCCGGCAGGTCGGTCATCGCTGCCGAATCGCCCACCAACCGTCCGTAGTACTGGTTGGCGATCTGCTTCGCGCGAAATTCCGGAAGCCCCAGAGCTTGCACCGCTTCGCGACCGTCCGCCGCCGTCATATCCGCCAGATGGCGCGGCGGCATGCCCCGACGCGGTGCGTCGAATACCAACGGGAGCGACTTCTCGACAGACATAGTGCTTCCAGTATCCCAGGCCTGCCCTAATCCCTGGTAGCCGAGCGGGCCCGCACATGCATCCGCTCCCCCTGCGGGCCGAAAATATGCAACACCTCGACGGGCTTATCGGTCGGATTGCCGAACCAATGCGGGATATGAGTGTCGAACTCGGCGGCTTCACCGGCGGGCAGGGTGAGATCGAGCTCACCGAGCAGCAGGCGGACCTTCCCGGCGAGCACGTACATCCACTCATAGCCGTCATGGACCTTCAGGCTCGGTTCCCCCTTGGGAGAGCGAGGCGGGATGATCTGCTTGTAGCACTGCACTCCGCCGGGCCGGCGCGACAACGGCAGATAGACCGAGCCGTGCCGTGTGAATGGTTTGGGGTGGATGCGCGGATCGCCTGTGGCGGGCGCATTCACCAGCTCATCGAGCGGGACCTGATGCGCCTCGGCGAGCAGCAGTAGCAGCTCCAGGGTGGGTCGCCGCCGACCGGATTCCAGCCGGGACAGTGTGCTCTCCGAGATGCCCGTCGTCTCGGACAATTGCGCCAGGGTGACCTGACGATGCAGACGCAGCGCCCGCAGCCGCGGCCCCAGCGCATCGAGCACGGCTTCTAACCGTTGGTTCTGGTCGTCCATATCCACCATTTTGCCACTTTGGCAAGAATACTTGCGCATATCGCAGGATCGCCTCGATAGTGGTGTCATGAACAAGCTCTGGGACGTAGCCATCGTCGGTGGCGGTGCCGCGGGACTCTCCGCCGCCATCACTCTCGCGCGATCACGCCGTTCGGTCGTCGTGATCGACGATCACCGGCCACGTAACGCGCCGGCGGATCGGGTTCACAACTACCTCGGACGCGAGTCGACCCCACCGACCGAGCTTTTCGGCATCGGGCGCGACGAGGCGACGCAGTACGGAGCCACTTTCAGTGACGGAAGCGTCACCTCGGTTTCCCACGCGGACAACCATTTCGACGTAGCGGTGGATTTGCAGGACAACGCAGCGTCGGTGGTGCATGCCCGCCGCGTGCTGGTGGCCACCGGTGCGGTGGATGAACTTCCCGAGATCGACGGGCTGGCGCAGCGCTGGGGCCGCGACGTTCTGCACTGTGCCTACTGTCACGGTTGGGAGGTGCGGGACCGTGCCATCGCCGTGCTGGGCACCAGCCCCTTGGCGGTCCACCACGCACTCCTCTTCCGCCAGCTCAGCGAGAACGTCACCCTGTTGCGGCACAACGACTTTCCATTGTCGCAGGTTGAGGCAGCGCAGCTGGCCCGTCGGGATATCGCAGTCATCGACGGGCCGGTGACCCGGCTCCGCATCACCGAGGACGCGCTCAGCGGGGTAGAGCTGGAGACGGGCGCCACGATGGCCTGCGAGGCGCTCGTCGTCGCCACAGTGGTCTCGGCACGTATCGACATGTTGGCCCCCGTGCAACTCACCACGCAGGAGATGCGACTCGGGGATCACTTATTTGGGACATTCCTGCCAGTCACCCAGGGCGCCACGGCGGTTCCGGGTATCTACGCGGCCGGAAATGTCACCGATATCAAGGCCCAAGTCATCACATCGGCGGCGGCCGGAACCGAGGTCGCCGCCATCATCAACGCCAATCTCGCTCTCGCCGACAGTAAGGAGTCCGTCCATGCATGACCACAACAACCCGCCGTCCGACGAGAAATCGTGGGAAGAGTTCTACCAGTCACATGACGCGCTATGGAGCGGTAATGCCAATCCGCAGCTGGTTAAAGAGATTTCGACGCTGCCACCGCGTACCGCGCTAGACGCCGGCTGCGGCGAGGGGGGCGACTCGATATGGCTCGCACAGAAGGGCTGGCAAGTCACCGGCATGGATTTCTCGGAGACCGCGCTGCGCCGCGCCGCCGACAACGCCGTGAAGGCCGATCCTGAGCTCGCCAACCGGATCACCTGGGTGCAAGCCGACCTGACCACCTGGCAGCCGAGTCGCCAATACGAGGTGGTGACATCGCATTTCATGCACCTGCCGACAAGACTCCGCGAACCCGTCTTCGCGTCGCTGGCCACCGCCGTTGCTCCGGGGGGCACGCTGCTGATCGTGGGGCATCATCCGTCGGATATGCAGGCGGCGATAGCGCGCCCGGACCTACCCGATTGGTACTTCACCGCCGAAGATATCGCCGACACCCTCAACCCGGACCAGTGGAACGTCCTTGTCGCAGAGTCACGCGATCGGGCGTTCACCCGCGATGGCGAGGAATTCTCGATCGCTGACACCGTGCTGCGGGCCGAGCGAAAGCCGTCGGAGCAATCGACTTAGGCGATAGCTGCGGATTCACCCGAAAGCGCCTCGCGCGCAGCGCCTTCCACGGCAGACAGCACATCAGGATTCAGCCCGCGGCGGCCGACGACCGACAGGGTCGCCAGGTTCGCCGCGGGCATGGCATCCACCGGTGCGATGCCGTCGGGCAACCAGCCGATGATCGGCAGCAGCGCCATCCCGAGACCTGACCGCAGCCCCGCATACAGCCCCGACAAATCCGGCGATTCGCCCATGATCTGGTACGGACGCCCCAGCGTGTGCAACGCGCTGAACATGGGCGCGCGCAGCGTGCAGGGTTCGGTGAAGGTCATGATCTGCAGGGATTCGCCGGGGCTTACCTTGTAACCGCGTGCCGCCACCCACTGCAGGCGCACGGTGCCCACTGCATTGGCGCGATCCAGGCCCGAACCGTCCAGAATCACCGCCAGGTCCATGCTCCCGCGGTCGACGGATTCGGCAAGATAGACGTTGCGATCGAAACGCACTCGCATCGACCAGTCCGGCAGATGGTTACGCAAGGCCGTGGTGATGCTCGGCAGGATCAAATCCGCGCCGTGCTCGGTGACGCCGAGAACCAGGGTGCGCTCCTGACCGGCGATCAGATCGTCGATCGCTTCATCGTGCGCGGCGAGGATGCGGCGGGCATGCGCCAGCAGCAGTGTGCCCTTGTCGGTGAACACCACCCCCCGACCGGATCGCCGGACCACCGGCTCGCCGACCGCAGCCTCCAGCTTGCGCACATGTTGACTGACCGCGGACTGAGTCAGGTGCAACACCGCGGCGGCCCGGTGGAAACCCCCGCAGTCCGCAACCGAGACGAGCGATCGCAGGGGCGCGATATCGAGTGTTGAACTCGCCATGCCGCCACCGTAGTCCGATCACAAACCTTGATCAATATTTTCCCAATCACTCAACGAACATCGCCTGGGCAGGCAACCGGACGAGAAATTGATAACAATTACTGATTGATTCTGATCAGTAATTATCGTTGGACATCACCCACCGGGACCGGCGACCATGGCAGTCATGCAGAAGATGCCGGCGTCTTACGCGGTCGCACTGACGTTTCTGTACGCACTCGGATACCCCATCGGCGCATTCTCGGTATCGGCCATTACCCCGATGCTGGTCCTGGTCGCCCGCTTCGCCCTGGCCGGAGCAATTCTGGCCACCTGGGCTCTCCTTGCGCGGGTCGCCTGGCCGACGGGCCGCAAGCTCGGCCATGTCATCGTCACCGGGCTGTTGATGCAGGCCGTGCAGTTCTGCGCGTTGTACGAAGCCCTTGAGCACGGGGCGCCCGCCGTACTGGGCGCCGTCGTCATCTCGATGAATCCCGTCGTCACCGCTGTGCTGGCCGCCTTGTTCCTGGGTGAACGTCTCAATGGCCCGCGGCTCCTGGCCCTCGGCTTGGGAGTGCTGGCCGTGGTGGCCGCATGCGCCAACCGGCTGCTCGGTACCGGCGGCGTCGACACCGTGCTGGTGCTGCTGCTCGTCGCGCTGTTGGGTCTGGCCGCGGGCGGGGTGTATCAACAGCGTTTCTGCGCCGATGTCGACTTCCGCGTCAATAGCGCAATCCAGAACCTCGCCGGCTTACTGCCCGCCGGCGCCTTAGCCCTACTGACGCCCAGTACGGTGCACGATCCATGGAAGGCGGTGGGCGCGATCGCGGCAGTGGTGCTGTTCAACGCCACCCTATGCACCTCGCTCTACGTTCGATCGGTGAGCAAGTTCGGCGCGGCAGCGGTCGCCATGCTGTTCTGCGTCATCCCCGCTGTCGCGGGGTTGTTGTCCTGGGTCTTGCTGGGCCAACGCGTGGATATCGGAATGGGAATCGGCCTGGTGATCGGTGCGCTGGCCTGCTGGCTTAACGCGAGGGCAGGCCGGCCCGACAACAGTGATGAGAATCCCGCAATCGAAGTGGCAACCGCCGCGCCTACCGGTCGGCAGATAGCGGCCAGCTAGCCTGGCTGCATGCGTGCCCTGTTGCTCGGTGGTCTGATCCTGCTCGGAGCACTGCTCGTTGTGCCCGGATGCTCGAAGGGAGCATCGGTGTCTCCCACCGCGCCCTCCTCGAGCCAGCCACCCGCGACCAGCCCCGGCAGCGCCAGCAACAAGGCGCCCACCACGACCACTTCGAAGACTGCCATCGATCTGCCCGAGCCCGCCAAGGGCGCACCGTATGACGCTGTGGCTCAGTGGATTTCCAAGGGAGCCCCGGTAGACGCCGCCAACTACCACTCGGCCATCAGCCAGGACGGGCAGAAGACCGATCTGGGCGACAACGTCGCCTTCAAGACTCCGTCGGGTAAGACCCGATGCATGACGAGCAGTATCGAACCGGGCACCCTGTCCTGCCTGGTCAACCTGACGAATCCCCCGAAACGGCCCACCGACACGGAGGGCAACTGGGTCGGTGGCTGGACAGATTTCAGTGGCACCAAGGTCACGGTCGGCGGGCTGCATGGCGACCCGGGCCCCTTCCAGAGCGGTGACGGGAATCCGCTCGACTACGGTGGCCGTCTGACGTTCGGCAACTTCGGTTGCCGCAGTGAAACTTCCGGGCTGTTCTGTGTGAATACCAAGACTAAGTCCGCCATTCGGATCAGCGATGCCGGGATTGAGCCCTTCGGCTGCCTGAAGGAAGCTACGCCCACCGAGGGCAACGGTCGCGAATTCAGCTGCTAGCCCTCGGCTAGTCGGGCAAGATATTCCTCACCCCGGCGCGAGAGCCGGTAGCCAACCGGCAGGCTCAGTGTCAGGCCCAAGTTCTTGAGCTTGCGCACATGCACCTTGAACGTCGCCAAATCAGGCCAGCGGGAGCAAGATTCGAGGTCCTTGGCCCGAACCTCGGGGCGGTGGGCAATCTCCCGCAGTACCTCACGAGTCCAGGGTCCGGATTTGGCGCTACGGTCCATCCGGTCCAGCCGGGCATCGATATCGACGACGTCCTGGGCCGAAAGAGCTGCCGACCAAGCCAGTTCCGCACGCGGGTCGGCCATGGCGACCTTGCGGAATGCCAAGCGGTACAAAGGTTCAAGCCCCGTAGCGCCGATATCACTACGCGCCGCCGCGGCAGAGGGATACCCGGCCAGGTGCGCGTCGGCGTCGTCGATATCGCGTGCGGTGATCTCATCGACCGCATCGACCTCTATGAAGTCGAATTGAGTAATCGATCGAATCCTGTCCGATCCCACGCGGTAGTGACCGCCCACCTTCACCTGCGGCCGCTTCCAACGCCGGTAGGCCACCGAGATGGTGCCGTCGTGGATTCCGGCGCGCAACCTGGGCTCAAACAGCATTAGACCCCCAGTGTTGAGCCGTACAGCGCTTCGAGAGCCTTCCAGTGTCGCTCCGCCGCCGCCTCGTCGTAGGTGGCGTTATCGGTGACCGCATAGCCGTGCTTGGCGGGATACGTCTCGATGGTGTGCTGCACCCCGGCATCGGACAGCACCTGCTCCAGCAGTTGAGCCTGCTCCGGAGGGAACGAGGCATCCTCCTCTGCCGCGGCCACCAACACGACGCCAGTGATCCGGTCGGCAATACGGTGCGGGCTCTTCGGGTCATCGGCGTTAGCGAGATTTCCGCCGTGAAATGACGCAGCGGCGGCCACCCCGCTCGCGTGAGCCGCCGCTACCCGCAACGAGATTCGGCCACCCATGCAGTAACCGGTCAGCCCCACCCTGTCCCCAGTCACCTCGGGCCGTTGCGCCAAGAAGTCCAGGAACGCACCCGCATCGACGTCAATCCGCTCGGGGGTGAGCGTCCCCATGACCGAGAACAGCCGGGCGCGTTCCTCCGAATCGCCAAAGGCCGTGGACAAATCGAATGGCGCCCAATTGCCTTCGCGGTAGTACACATCGGGCACCAAAGCGACGTACCCCAGGGAGGCGAGCCGGTCCCCCATCTCTCGCATGACCTCGCGTGCACCGCCGGCATCCGGATACAAGATCACCGCGGGCGCCGGAACGCTCTCCGGTAGGTGCAGCGTCCCCGGGCACTGCCCATCGGGGGTGGTAATCAGGACATCGCGACGGGACATGATCCTCCTGCTTTCGTAACCGGCTTGCTCCATATAACCACTGCTATCTTGGGGTCACTTATCCATCGATGACCCGGGGGGACCTACATGGGGTTTAGCGCGAGACTGTCTATTTCCTGGCAGATCTTCAAGACATCGGCGCGAATCCTGCGCTCACGCAAGGAACTCGCGGTGTTTCCGATCCTGTCGGGCCTCACCACCTTTCTGGTGGGACTCACGATGGTGATCATCGCCGCCCTGCTGATGCCTGCGGGCAGCGATACCCTGCCCCCCACCTTCTACCCGCTCATCGCCCTCGCCTACTTCGTACTCGCGTACATCACGATCTTTTGGCAAGCGGCCCTGATTTCGCAGGCGAACATCACCCTGGAAGGTGGTGATCCCCGCGTCGCCGACGGTATCGCGGTGGCGGCACGACACGGCGTACGACTCATCCCCTGGACGCTCATCAGCGGAGTCGTATCGTGGATCCTCGGCGAGATCCAAGACCGAGTGCCCTTCATCGGTCAACTCCTCGACGTGGCATGGCGAGCCATCTCATATCAGGTGTTGCCCACCCTCGTGCTGGGAGACCTCGGAACCATCGACGCCATCAAGAAAACAAAGGAGACGCTCAAGCGCGCCTGGGGCGACAACGTCATCGGCGTAGTGGGCCTGGGCCTTTTCTCGGCCCTGCTGGTATTCCCGGGCGTCGCGCTCGTGTATCTGGCGGTGAGCCTGTGGACCAGCGTGGTGACACCGGTGCTCCTGGCGCTGGGAGCGCTCTTGATCGTGACGGCCGTGGTCGTCGGCGCCGCACTCAGCGGAATCTTCCAGACCGCTCTATACCGCTACACCACCGACGGAAGGGTGCCCGATGCTTTCGCGGGCGTCGACCTGAATCAGTCGCTCCGAACTCGCTGAACAGGCAAGTCCCAGCTAAATAAACAGCGTCAGCACAATCCAGGTCGCGACGGCCGAAGGCAATAAGGAATCCAGCCGATCCATGATGCCGCCATGACCCGGTAGCAGCGTGCCCATGTCCTTGATACCCAAGTCGCGCTTGACCTGCGACTCGACCAGGTCTCCGAGTGTCCCGGTGATGACCAACATGATTCCGAGAGCAATACCGACGATCCAGTGATGTCCGAGCAGGAACGTCACCGCGAGCGTCGACGCGGTCGTCCCCACGAGCAGTGAGCCCGCCAGTCCTTCCCAGGACTTCTTGGGGCTGATCGCGGGCGCCATCGGATGCTTGCCGAACAGGACGCCCGCCGCATAACCGCCGATATCGGAGAACGTGACACCGAGCATCAGGCAAAACACCTGCTCCGCACCGTTTTTCGGATAGACCAACAGTGCACCGAATGATGCAAACAGCGGGACCCAGGCGGCGACAAAAACCGTGATCGCCACATCACGCAGGTAGTTCACCGGCTGCTGGTTCAGTCCGTGCCCCACCAGGCGCCAGATCATGCACACCACGACGGTTGCGGCGAAGGCACCGAGAGAGCCCGCGGTCCCCCACGGCCACGTCAGCCAGATCATGGCCTGCCCGCCGACCAACAGCGGGATGAACGGCACGGAGATGTCGGCCTGACGCAGCCGTTTGGTCACCTCCCACATGGCGATCCCGAGGAAGACCGAGATGATGCCGACCCAGATCTCCTTCTGGTACAGCAACGAGAAAATGATCAGCGCGGCCAGGACAACGCCGACGCCGATGGCCGCCGGCAGGTTGCGGCCGGCCCGAGATTTCGCCCCTTCCGGGGGCGCATCGGGCGCCGGAGCCGAGTCGGTATCTCCCATGGTCGTCATTACCGGAGGCCCCTAGACCTCCAGTAGCTCGCCTTCTTTGTGCTTCACCAGCTCGTCGATCTGGGTCACGTACTGGGCGGTGGTCTTGTCCAGGTCCTTTTCGGCGCGGCCTACTTCGTCCTCGCCGGCCTCGCCATCCTTCTTGATCCGGTTGAGCTCGTCGTTGGCCTTGCGGCGGATATTGCGCAGGGTCACCTTGGCGTCCTCGCCCTTGCCCTTGGCCTGCTTCACGAGCTCGCGGCGACGCTCCTCGGTGAGCTGCGGGATGGCGACACGAATGATGCTGCCGTCATTGCTCGGATTGAGGCCCAGGTCGGAGTTGCGGATGGCGTCTTCGATGGCCTTGAGCTGATTGGCCTCGTAGGGCTTGATGACCACCATGCGCGCCTCGGGCACGTTGATCCCGGCGACCTGCGTGATCGGAGTGGTGGTGCCGTAATAGTCGAAGACGACCCGTTGGAACATACCGGGATTGGCACGCCCGGTCCGAATGGTCGCGAAGTCGTCGCGGGCCACGGCTACGGCCTTTTCCATCTTCTCCTCGGCGTCGAGAAGAACCTCGTCAATCACGATTGATCTCCCATCTGTGCGTGATGTTCTTCGCGCGTGCGGCTCATCACGGTGTCACCAGTGTTCCGATCTTCTCACCTGCAACCGCCCTGGCGATATTTCCTTCGGTAAGCAAGTTGAACACCAGGATCGGCATCCGGTTGTCCATACACAGGCTGAATGCCGTCGCATCGGCGACCTGCAGCCCGCGGTCAATGACCTCGCGGTGTGTGATCTCCGGCAGAAATTCGGCATCCGGGTTGGCGCGCGGATCATCGGTAAAGATGCCGTCGACAGCCTTGGCCATCAACACCACCTCCGCGCCAATCTCCAGGGCACGCTGCGCGGCGGTGGTGTCGGTGGAGAAGTACGGCAGCCCCATACCCGCGCCGAAGATGACGACGCGGCCCTTCTCCAGATGTCTCCTGGCCCGCAACGGGATATACGGCTCGGCGACCTGACCCATGGTGATGGCGGTCTGCACGCGCGTGACAATGCCTTCCTTCTCCAGGAAGTCTTGTAGCGCAAGGCTGTTCATGACGGTACCGAGCATGCCCATGTAGTCCGAGCGAGTCCGCTCCATGCCGCGCTGCTGCAGCTGCGCGCCACGGAAGAAGTTGCCGCCGCCGATCACGACCGCAACCTCGACTCCGGTGCGAACCACCTCAGCAATCTGGCTCGCCACCCGGTGGACCACATCGGGGTCTAGGCCAACCGCTCCCCCGCCGAACATCTCGCCGCCGAGCTTGAGCAGCACCCGTTTATATCCGGTGCGGTCGTTCCGGCTCATATCGCGAGTCATCACGCCTCCTGGTTACCGGATCACACAAAGCACAGCCATCGGGGCCCTCCGAGAATCCCCGGCGCCGCGACGGCGCTGTCTATCCTGCCCTATTGGGCGACGCTCGTTGGCATGACCCGGCGAACCGAATCTCCGCCGGTTGTGGTTTCGGTGAGGCCGACGAGGACCCGCGGCAACTGTGCCACGTGCAGCACCCCCAGCCGCTGGGTCGCACGGGTGAGCGCCACATAGAGTTCGGCCGCACCACGCGGGCCGTCCGCGAGGATCTTTTCCGGCTGCACCACCAGGACGGAATCGAACTCGAGACCCTTCGTTTCCGACGCGGGGACGGTGCCCGGTACACCCGGAGGCCCGATCACCACGCTGGTGCCCTCGCGGCCCGCCTCATCGGCGATGAATTCGTCTATGGCCTGTGGTAATTCGTCCTCGGCAAGCTGCCTGGACCAGGGCTGGACGCCACACGAGCGGACAGATTCCGGTGGCTGGGTACCCGGTGAGAACTCGGCCAGCAGCGCCGAGGCGACGGCCATGATCTCGGCCGGAGTGCGGTAGTTCACCGACAACGGCCGGTACACCCAGCGGCCGGGCACGTACGGCTGCAGCACGGAGTCCCAGGATGTGGCTCCAGCTACCGATCGGCGCTGGGCTAGGTCACCGACCACTGTGAATGAACGGCTTGGGCAGCGCCGCATGAGCACTCGCCAATCCATTTCGGACAGCTCCTGTGCCTCGTCGATCACGATGTGGCCGTATGTCCAGTCCCGGTCCGCGGAGGCACGCTCGACGAGATCGCGGGTGTCGCGTTCAGTGAATCGTTCCGCTAGGTCCTCGGCGCCGAGCAGATCGGTGGCGAAGAGATGGTCCTCGTCGTCCATCATGTCCTCGCGGCCCGTCATCATGTCGAGCACCCCGGAGGCGTACTCGGCCTCGGCTCTGCGCTCTCGTTCGGCGGCCTCTTCTGCCGCCTTGTCGCGACCCAGCAGCTCGACCAGCTCGTCGAGCAGAGGCACGTCCGAGACCGTCCACGCGTCACCCACGGCACGCGCCAGCGCCTGGTCGGCGCCGGCCGCGCGCAGACGCTCAGGTGAGGTGTACAGCTCCGCCAACAGCGTCTCCGGCGTCAGCATCGGCCACAGCCTGTCGAGTGTGGCGGCGAACCCCTCGTGGTCCCCAAGCTCGTCGAGCAGCTCGGCGCGCAGATGCTCCCAGGCCTTGCGGTCCTCCCGCGTGAGCCAACCTTTGCCGATGCGTGGGATCGCCCGTTCGGTGAGCGCCCAGGTGATGACGTCGGTGAAAACTGCCCGGGCCTCGTTATGCGGCAGTTTGCTCGCACGTGCCTCTTCGATGGCCCACTGGGCAACATCGGCATCGATGCGCACTGAGACGTCGGCCAGGTCGATCCGCAAGGGCTCTTCGGGGGTGCGCTGGCGATCCGCGACCGCCGCGGCGAGCACGTCGAGAACCTGCAGCGAGCCCTTGAGACGCGCGGTGTCCGCATCGTCTTCGACCGTGACCTTCATGCCCGGCACCAAGTCGCCCGCCGTCGTGAACACCACGTTGGTCTCTCCCAACGAGGGCAGCACACGCGAAATGTGGCCGAGGAAGGCCGCGTTGGGCCCGACCACCAGTACACCGTGGCGTTCCATCCGCTTGCGCTGGGTGTACAGCAGATAGGCAACACGGTGCAGCGCCACGACGGTCTTGCCGGTACCGGGGCCGCCCTCGATCACCAGCACGCCCGGATGATCGAGTCGGATGATCCGGTCCTGCTCAGCCTGGATGGTCGCCACGATGTCGCGCATCCCGTCACCGCGCGGCGCGTTGACGGCCGCGAGCAGCGCCGTATCGCTCATGGTCCCGCGTTCGCCGTCACGCTCTTCGTCATCCGAGCGGCCGAAGATCTCGTCGGTGAAGTCGTCGATGTGACGTCCCCGGGTCCGGAATTGACGCCGCCGCCGCGTATTTTCCGGGTTGGCGCCTGTGGCGGTATAGAAGGCCTGCGCAGCCGGTGCCCGCCAGTCGACCAGCAGCGGCTCATACTCGTTCGTCTCATCGAGCAGGCCAATACGGCCCACGTAGTAGCGCTCCCCCGTCATGGCGTCCAGTCGGCCAAAACACAGTCCGTCGTCGGCGACATCCAAACGCCGTGCGTTCCTGGCCAGTGCGCGCACCTCGTCGTCGCGCTCAACCATCGCCGCTCCGTTCTGGAGATCGACCTCCCCGCGTAACGCGGTGCGGTATCGACCCCTCACACGGGCACGTTCGGCATCGAGCCGCGTATAGAGCACGGCGATATAGTCCCGCTCGGACTGCAGTTCTTCTTCATGGGTCGGCACCTGGCTTCTCCCCATTTCCCTTCTAGTCCATGGCGTCTGACATTCGGCAGCGATTGTGCGGCATGACCGGGGCCTTGCCGCAAGACCCCCTATGCGATATACGTTTAAGGGGCAGGTTATTTCATACCGAACCGACGACCGCCACCGTCCGCAGCTCTTTTCGCCAGCTCCACAGGCCGACCGCGGCCATAACACTCAGGAACGCGTAAAAGCCCGCCGTGAGGTTCAGCCCCTTGAACAGGTAAACACCCACGGAGAACGTATCGGTGACTATCCATAGTGCCCAATTCTCGATCCATTTTCGGTTCATCATGAATTGGGAAACGACACTGAGCCCAGTGATTACCGAATCAAGCTGAGGGACATTGGAATCGGTGAAAGTCACCAGGAATGCATAAAGCCCCGCCACCAGGACGGCCAGGGACAACGCCAACAGCAGCCACGCCCGTTGCGGCGTCCGCCGCACTGTTACCCCTTGCTGCTCCTGGCTCCCCCGGCGCCACAGATACCAACCCTGCGCGGCCAACGCGATAAACATGACCTGCAGGGCCGCGTCGGCATAGAGCGTCTGCCGGCCAAAGACCACCATGTAGAACAGCGAGCTGACGATCGCTACCGGAAAGGTCCAAATATTTTGGCGGACAGCAAGGACGACGAACAACACACCGGCCAGGCTGCCGATTAGCTCCGTCCAGTCCACGGCAACAGGCTAGCCGAGCGTCAGTAAGCTCGCGCCATGGCGACACCGGCTCCACTGCGGAGCTTCTCGTGGCTGGCCGGGCTCATCAATGAGCGCGAGCCACGGTGCGGCAACGTGCGCGTCGTCGCCATCGACGGAAGAGGAGCCGCCGGCAAGAGCACCTTTGCTGCGCGATTACACAACGCATTATCAGCGACAACCCCATCGACAATGGTTCTGCATACCGATGACTTCGCGTCCTGGGACGCGTTCTTCGGGTGGTGGCCCCGGTTCGAGGAGCAGGTACTGACGCCCTGGGCCTGCGGCGACCAGGCGCTTTATCGCCGCTACGACTGGGAGACCCGCGAGTTCGGTCCGTGGGATCGGTGTCCACCGCCGTCGGTGCTGATTCTCGAGGGCGTCGGATCCGGCCGCTCGGCCGCCGCCGTCCACCTGAGTTCGCTGATCTGGGTGCACACCGACCAGGCAGCCCGCCGTCACCGCGCCGAGGCTCGCGATGGCGAGGAGCTCCGCGAGTTCTGGCGGCTGTGGATTGCGGCGGAGGAAGAGCACTTCCGCCAGGATCCCACCGCCGAACGCGCCGACATCACCGTCGACGGCAACCCGGTAGTGGCCGTGGACGACCCCGACCGCTACTTCCTGCTCAGCGGTTAGCGCAGCGGAACCGTCGGACCCTTCGGATCGAGTGGGGCACAGCTGTCCTGACCCACCGTCGTCGAGCATTTCGCTGCCGGGATCACCGGGTCGTAGCCGGGTGTGGTGCCCGCATCCCGGGTGACCTTGGTGTAGGTCTTCACGGCATCGGTGGGCACTCGTTTCAGTGCCGGATCACCCAGCGCGTCAACGGTGAATAGGCCGAAACGTGGCCGGTAACTTCCCCATTCGTAATTGTCGACCAATGACCAGTAGTTGTATCCGATGATCGGGATGCCGTCGGCCTTGGCCCGCTGCAGCCAGAAGACGGTGTCGGTGAGGTACTGCGACCGGGTCACACCATCGGACCGCGGCGTGCCGTTGTCGGTGACCATGCCGTTCTCGACGATGTAGATCGGCAGTCCGGGATATTGCTGTGCGTAGTGCCGCGCTACGTAGTAGATGTCCTCCGGCTGCAGCTTGATATCCCAACGCGCCGCCATACTCTGCGCTGAGGCCGGATTGTCCTGCGCCGTACCCGTGTAGTAGTCGAACCCAAGGTAGTCCAGGCTGCCCTTGACCCGGTCGAAGAACGACCCCTCAATACCCTTCACCCCGAAACCCGCGAACTGCGCCAATACATCCGGAGGGATGTAGGCCTCGTTAGTCGTCACCTTTGCGTTGGGATCGGCCTCGTGCGCGGCCCGATACACGGCGCGATGCGCATCGGCAACGCGGTCGAGGAATCCGTCGAATTGGTCAGGCTTGATCGCACCCGTGCGGACCTCCATGGCCCCGAAGGCCAGCGGCTCGTTGATACTGACCCACAGCACACCTTGTCCTGCATAGCGTTTGGTGATTGCCTTGGCGAAATCTTCGAATGCCGCGATGTTGTTCGTGAATCCGCCGCTGTCGGCGACCCAGCCCGGGTACACCCAATGCATGAGGGTGATCATCGGCGTCATGCCATTTTCACGGAGGGTGGAGACGATGGAGTCGTAGTAGGCCAATTCCTTCTCGTCCCATTTGCCTGGCTCGGGCATCACCCGCGCCCATTCCAGACCGAACCGAAATGTGTTGACACCCATGGCATGTGCGTTGGCAATGTCCTCCTGGTAGCGGTGCCGGAAGTCATCGGCCTGCTTGTACGGGTCGACGGGTCCGTCCGCAAGTGGGTTGGAACCGTCGGCCGGCACGGGCTTACCTGCGGTGCGATCCACATAGCGGCGCCAATTGCTATCGGGGGCATCCCCCTCCACCTGGTAGCCCGCGGTGGCGGTGCCCCAATAGAAGCTGCGGTCCCACCCGGAATCGTCCTTCGCGCTCTCCTGCCGAGAACCGCACGCGGACATGCCCAACGCAACCACGACAGCAGACGCAAACAGCACCCTGATCCACTTCACGCTAAAACCATACACTGTATGGTTTTAGGTGAGCAGCAGCTCCCACACCCGCCGCATGTGACTACCCATATCGATGGACGGGTCCGACATCCACTGGATCTGAATACCGTCGGCGGCCGCGATCAATGCGGTGGCCGCGAAATCGGCATCCACATGCGCGGGGACAACGCCGGCCGCCTGACGGCCCCGTACATACTCGGCGATCAGCGCACGCATTTTCTCGTATCGATCCCGCAGGTACGCCCCGGCGGGATGCCGCGGGTCGACGGCCGCAGCCGCGGCCAGCGAGAGATACACCGTCCCCGATCCGGGCTTACTCGCCTTATCGAGCATGGCCTGCGCAAGCACCTCGCCGGGATCGACCTCGGTCCCGGAATTGTGTTGCCATTCCTCAAATTTGGCGTCGGCGTCCCGCTGGATCTCAGTGAGGATCACATCCCGTGTCGGGAAGTAGTGCATAAGCCCGGCCAGACTGATGTTTGCTTCCTTGGCGATAACACGCATCGAGGCCCCGGCCTCCCCATCACGCTCCAGGACTGTGAGCGCTGCGGCAAGGATTTCCTGACGTTTGGCTAAACCTTTCGGATACCGCTTTGCGGCCCGCTCGACAGCTGGCATTGCCCGAGGCTAGCTCACTACCGACGCTGCGAACCTCACTGCCGATAAGGCGGACGGTGGCCTATATAGGCCATCCGCTGCCCGGGCACTCGGCGTGCGGTCAGCCTCGCCGTCGGTACGTCGGCAAGGGGAACCCGGTCGGTGGCAGGACTGGCCGCTTCCGCCACATCCCCACCCACGCGCTCCAGGGCTACCTGCTCCCTGACGAGGTAACTGGTCATGGAGGTGATGATCACCGTGATCGCCGACCCGACCTCTCCCGGCACGACCACATCGAAGAGACCGAGGACAAACAGGAGGATGACGGTAATCGCACCGGCCACTCCGCCCGCTGCCACCTTCGCACTGGGTGTCGCTCCCATCGTGGTCCCCTTCCTCTCGGACGCATCCCAAGATAGGAGATTCGGACCCTGCAACGCGCGAGTAGCGGACTACCCGAGTTTCAGTGGTCCCGAAAATAATTCGGCCCCGCCGGGAACGAATCCCGGCGGGGCCGAACGAAAGATGCCTGGGCGGTTAGACCTGGCCGACCTCGAACCGCGCGAAGCGAGTCACGGTCACACCGGCCTCGTCGAGCAGCGCCTTGACGGTCTTCTTGCTATCGGACACCGACGGCTGATCCAGCAGCACGACGTCCTTGTAGTAACCGGTGACCCGACCTTCGACGATCTTGGTCAGCGCCTGCTCGGGCTTGCCCTCGGCCTTCGCGGTCTCCTCGGCGATGCGACGCTCGTTCTCGACCACATCGGCCGGAACGTCCTCGCGCGTCAGGTACTTCGCCTTGAGCGCGGCGATCTGCAGCGCCACGGAGTGCGCGGCCTCGGTACCCGTGCCGGTGTACTCCACCAGCACACCGACAGCTGGCGGCAGGTCCGCCGACCGCTTGTGCAGGTAGGTTTCGACGGTGCCGTCAAACGCGGCAACCCGGCGCAGTTCCAGCTTCTCGCCAATCTTGGCGGCCAGGTCTGCGATGGCCTGCTCGACCGTCCGGCCGTCCTCGACCTTGGCAGCCTTGAGCACCTCGACATCGGCGGGCTTGCTCGCCACCGCCGCGCCAATGATGGCATCGGCGAGGGCCTGGAACTCGGCGTTCTTCGCGACGAAGTCGGTCTCCGAGTTGAGCTCGATGAGCACACCGTCACGCGCGGCCACCAGACCTTCGGCAGTTGCGCGCTCAGCACGCTTGCCGACGTCCTTGGCACCCTTGATACGCAGCACCTCGACGGCCTTGTCGAAATCACCGTCGGACTCGGCCAGGGCGTTCTTGCAGTCGAGCATTCCGGCACCGGTCAGTTCCCGGAGCCGCTTCACATCGGCAGCAGTGAAATTCGCCATTTAGCCTTCCTCGGTTACGGTTTCGGTCTTTTCAGCAGCCTCGGCAGGAGCCTCGACGACGGCCTCGGCCGGTGCCTCAGCGGACTCCGCCGGTGCCTCAGCGACGGCAGAGGCGAGCAATTCCTGCTCCCACTCGGCCAGCGGCTCGGCAGCCTCGGGCTTCTCGTCGCCACCGGACAGACCGGAACGGGCCTGCAGGCCCTCGGCAACAGCAGAGGCGATGACCTTGGTAAGCAGTGCAGCACTGCGGATCGCGTCGTCGTTGCCCGGAATCGGGTAGTCGACAACATCCGGGTCACAGTTGGTGTCCAAGATCGCGATGATCGGGATGTTCAGCTTGCGGGCCTCGGCAACCGCGAGGTGCTCCTTGTTCGTGTCTACGATGAACACCGCCGACGGCACCTTGATCATGTCGCGGATACCGCCGAGGCTGCGCTCCAACTTGTTCTTCTCACGCGTCAGCATGAGGATTTCCTTCTTGGTGCGACCCTCGAAGCCACCGGTCTGCTCCATCGCCTCCAGTTCCTTCATGCGCTGCAGGCGCTTGTGGACGGTCGAGAAGTTGGTGAGCATGCCACCGAGCCAGCGCTGGTTCACATAGGGCATCCCGACACGGGTCGCCTCTTCTGCGATGGACTCTTGCGCCTGCTTCTTGGTGCCGACGAACATGACCGAACCACCGTGGGCGACGGTCTCCTTGACGAACTCGTACGCCTGGTCGATGAAGGTCAGCGTCTGCTGCAAGTCGATGATGTAGATGCCGTTGCGGTCGGTGAAGATGAACCGCTTCATCTTGGGATTCCAACGACGGGTCTGGTGCCCGAAGTGCGCGCCGCTGTCAAGCAGCTGCTTCATTGTTACAACAGCCATTCGGCCATTCCTTTATGTTGTCGGTTGCCGCCCCGGATCGGGTGATCCAGAGCCCTGGCGCCTGCTGATGCCGGAACCCATCTCGGAATCTCCCCGAAGGGAATCCCGGAATGGGACCGCCCGGCATGCTGGTCACGAATTCGTGTGCAGACGCGCGAAGTCAACCCGCTGGGCGAGTTGCGGTCATGAGTTTACATGCTCCGACGAGTGCTTTCACCATGCGCCGGCGCTCCGAAGAGTTATCCACAGAAGCCGGAATAACCCCTTCCCGGGCCGCCACCTTCCCGTCACGATGACGTCGTGTGGCTCAGAAGGCTCGGCAGTCCTGTCTTGGTCCTCACCCTGGCGGCCGCCGTAACCCCTGCGGCGGCCGCCGCCGAAGATCGTTTCGACTGGCCGATGCGTCCCCGACCTGCAGTGGCACGGTCATTCGACAAGCCGCGTGAGCGCTGGAACCGAGGGCACCGCGGGGTCGATCTGACGGGTTCCGCCGACCAGCGGGTGTTCGCGGCCGGGCCGGGAATCGTAGTGTTCGCAGGATCGCTCGCGGGGCGACCGCTGGTCTCGATCCAGCACGAGGGTGGGCTGCGTACCACGTACGAACCCATCACACCGCTGGTGAGATGGGGCGAACGCGTCACCCAGGGATCTGTCATCGGCACCCTGCAATCAGGTCATCCGGGCTGCCCCGCATCGACATGCCTGCACTGGGGTGCTCTGCGCGGGCCGGCGTCCGCCGCGGACTATCTGGATCCGCTGGGACTATTGGCCTCGACGCCGATCCGGCTCAAGCCACTTCAGGCGGGCTGACAGATGTCCACGTGGGTGGGCTTACCTGTGGTCTGCGAGAGCCTGGTGACCGCATCGTGAAACCTGTCCAGCGCATCCTGCTCGGTGACAACTTGGTAGAAGGCGCGCATTTCGCCGCCGTTGGCCATGCACACCCACCACGGCGGGTAGACATCGGCGGTCGCTGTTCCCGGGGCCACGACCCCGACGCTCACGACGGAGGCCACAGCCGCCAACAGAATTCTGCCCCGCATACCTGGCACTTTAATCATCGGACCGATGCCGACCAGGCTCTTGCCCACAATTCCAGCGGAGCCAACGCGACCAGCAGGCCCTTGCCCACTGTCGTCAACGAGTACCGCTCATCCCGGTACTTCACGATGTGCGCGGCGGTCAGCTCCTTGAGGCGCGTGGTGAGGACGCTGCTGGACGCATCCGGTATCTCGCTCCGCAGCTCTGACAGAGTCTTACTCCCCGTCCGTAGCTCCCATATGACCAAGATTGCCCAGCGCCGGCCGAAGAGGTCGAATGTCGCATTCAGCGGCCGGCCGGAGCCGGACCCACGCACCGGACTCCCGGGCCGTGGCGCAGCGGAGCCGGCAGAGTCTCGGGCTTCTTCCGGAGCCTCCGCGACCCCGGCGCTGGCGATGATGGCAATGACCCGGCTCGCACGTTCAGCCATCTGCTCGACGCTCTGCTCGGGATGGCGTATCCACCAGTTGATAATGGCGCCAACCATTCCCATCCAACCTTGGGTAAGAACGGCGATATCCTGGGCGTCGCGCAGCTGCGTCGCTGCGCCACCCACCGCGGCGACTCCCTGACCCGCGAGCGCAGCGAGTCGAGTACGTGCGATCCGGGCAACGGCCAGCGCCTCGCTGTCGTCGGGCACGGTCTGATCCCAGATCACCAGCCAATCAGAGGGACGCGGCGCTAAGGCTTGAAAGATGGCTTGTAGCACTGCCCGTGGCAATGCCAGTGTGGGCGGGGCGGCTTCCATCGCCGCCTCGATATGGTCGCCGACGATCGCCCCGGCGCGCTCTACGCACGCTATGTAGAGCTGCTCCTTGGATCCGAAATACGCCAGCACCATGGGCTTGGAGACACCCACGCTAGAGGCCACCGCAGCCAGCGACATGCCCGCGTATCCGCTGCGTCCGAACTCCTGAGATGCGGCGTCGAGGATCTGTTGCTCACGCTCTGCACGCGGAACGCCCTTGGTGCCGGCCCTTGTCACCAGTCCCTTGTACCAGTTCCTGTTCCTCGCCACCGAATTTTCATGTGGCTCGCATCACAGTAGACCGATCGGTGTGACGTTGATATGACCGACTGTTAAATTAACGATCGGCCAGTTAACGTCAACGCTCACTAATCCGGGATCAATGAGGAGCTCCGAAATGCGTGGTGCGTGGGTGTATCTGGTGTCGGTAGCGACGCTCTGTATCGCGGGGGCGTACATCGCTCATTTACGTATGAGCGATATCCCCGACCCGGCGATCGGCCATTCGTCCAAGCCACCAATCATCGGCAAGCCGCGGGACAAAGTTGTCGAATACCGGCTCGACGGGCCCGCCGGCAGCACCGTCACGGCGTCCTACCTGGATATCGACGGCGCGGTACGCGAAGTGTCGGGCACGCTCCCCTGGCAGACCACCCTGCACGCGAAACAACTTGTCGTCCCCGCGGGACTCGTCGCCCAGTCCAGTTCGGGGAACATGTCGTGCCGCATCGTGATCGACGGGCTGACACGTGATCAAAGCGCGGCCACTGCATCGGCCGTCTCCTGTCAGGTGGCGGTGGCATGAGCCTCCTGGACAAGTTTCGCGTGAACATATGGGACAAGCTGTGGGCAAGCCCCGGCGATGTGGCACCCACACCCGGGCGGCCGTTCCTGGCCCGGCTGCTCTACCGGTTCTCTATACCCATTCTCATACTCTGGCTCGGCGCGGCTGGCCTCCTCAATCTCGCTGTGCCCCAGCTGGAGACGGTGATCAAGCAGCATGCCCGCTCGTTCCTGCCCGATGACGCCGCATCCGTGCAGGCCATTTCGAAGATGGGCGACTACTTCGGCGGCGCCGGGACCAACAACTTCGTCTATCTCCTCCTGGAGGGCGATGCGCCTCTCGGGGCCGAAGCGCACCAGTACTATTCGTCGATCCTCGACCGGATCAACCAGGACAAGAATCATGTCAACTCGTCCATGGACCTGTGGTCCGACCCGCAGTTCGCGCCGGCCAACGAGAGTGCTGACGGGCAGGCCGCCTATGTCCTGATCAACCTCAAGGGCAATATGGGGACTGCCCTTGCCATGGAATCGACCGCGAAGATCCGCGAGCTCATCGCCCAATACCCGCCCCCCAAGGGAATCACGGCGCACCTGACGGGTCCTTCCGCGGTGGTTAACGACGAGCTGGTGTCGATCAACGACTCGATCCTCATCCTGCTGATCGCGTGCGCGGGGCTCGTGGGCCTCATCTTGTTGGTGGTGTACCGCTCGCCGATCACCATCGCGCTGCCACTGCTCGTCGCCGGAGCGGGGCTCGCCGTCGGGCGGCCCATCGTGGCCTTCCTGGGCCAACATCAAGTCATCGGTGTATCCATCTTCGCCTCGGCCCTGCTGGCAGTGATTGTGCTGGGGGCTGGAATCGATTACGGCATTTTCCTTTTGGGCAGATACCAGGAGGCGCGCCGGGCCGGCGAGGACCCGGTTGACGCGTACTACACAGCACTGGCAGGCGTGCAGCACATCATCATCGCGTCGGGGCTCACCGTCGCCGGAGCGACGGCCTGCATGGTGTTCACCCGCCTGGCCATCTTCAGTACGTCCGGGCTGCCTTGCACCGTCGCGGTCATGGTCACCCTGGCCGCAGCACTAACCCTCGCGCCCGCAGCGCTGGCCGTTGGCAGCCGATTCGGGTTCTTCGAGCCACGCGAGGACAAGTCACAGCGCCGGTGGCGGCGCATCGCCACCTGCGTGGTGCGCTGGCCAGGGCCGGTGTTGGCAGGCAGCTTGGCCGTGCTCGCGATCGCATTTCTGGCAGTGCCCGGGTTCCGGCCCAGTTACAACGAGCGGCAAGCCCAACCCAGCGACTCCCCCGCCAACGTGGGGTTTGCCGCCGCGGACCGTCACCTACCACCAAACATCATGTCGCCCAGCGTCTTCATCGTGGAAGCAGACCACGATATGCGCAACTCGGCGGATCTGATCGCGCTGGCGAAAATGAGCAATGCCGTACTGAATATTCCCGGTGTCAGCAATGTGCAGGGCATCACCCGGCCGCTGGCCGCCCCGTTGGAACTGGGGACGCTGCCCGCGCAGGCGGGTTATGTCGGCGGGCGGCTGACCCAGATGACCAAACTGCTCACGCAGCGCATCGAGGATCTAACTGCCCTCAGCGGCCGGGTGGGCCAGCTATCGCTGACAGTGCGCGGCCTGGAGCAGGCGCTACACACCGGCACAGTGGGTGCAACCCAGATACATTCAGGTGCAACGGAATTGCGCACAAGTCTGGCCGCCGTGGTGCAGAAGGTCGACTCATTGCGCGGGACCGCCAAACCTGCCGAGGACTTCATCGGCGGGATCCCGAACTGCCGGGATAACGACTACTGCCAAGCCGCACTCACCGGCTTCTCCCTCTTCGACGACTTGCATCGTTTCGACGGACTCGTCGGCAATCTGGTGAACGGAACCGGCACGCTGGCACAGACCTTGCCGGCACTCGGGGCGCAACTGCCGGGGCTCAAGGACTTCATCACCCAGGTCACTGCGGTCATCGCACCGCTGCAGAGCACCCTGCAGGTTCTGCTGCCCCAGGTCACCGAGATCACCGCGTTCACCGATGACCTGAGCAAGAGCTTCACGGCCGGCGACCCGAGTAGCTCCTTCTTCATACCCACGCAGGCCTTCGAGAATCCACTCTTCAAAAGCGCTATGCCGTACTTCTTCTCGCCCGACGGCAAGGTGACTCGGATGGTCGTCACTCCGGAAAAGGAGGGGTTCAGCCAGGAGGCCATGGACCTCAGCTCCAAGATCATCCCGACGGCACTACAGGCCATCAAGAGCACATCGTTGGCGGGCAGCACAGTGAGTATCGGGGGGCCGGGCGGCACGCTACTGAACATCGAGGCCTTCACACGTGAGGACTTCATCACCAGTGCCGTGGCCGCGTTCGCCTTCGTGTTCTGCGTGATACTGATCCTGCTACGCAGCCTCGTCGCCGCGATGGTGGTCATCGGCACGGTCGCGCTGTCCTATGTCTCGGCACTGGGCGTGACTGTGTTCGTCTGGCAGGAACTCGTCGGCATCCCGCTGCACTGGTCGGTGGCACCGCTGTCGTTTGTGTTCCTGGTCGCCGTCGGCGCCGATTACAACATGCTGCTGGTGGCCAGGTTCCGGGAAGAGCTACACGCGGGCATCAAGACAGGCATCATCCGGTCCATGGCCAACACCGGCGGGGTGGTCACGACCGCAGGCCTGGTGTTCGGCTTCACCATGTTCGCGATGATCGTCGCGCCGGCGCGCAACATCGCCCAACTCGGTACCGCCGTCGGACTCGGCCTGCTGCTGGACACCCTGATCGTGCGGTCGTTCCTCGTGCCGGCCATCGCGACCCTGCTGGGCCGCTGGTTCTGGTGGCCGGTGGTGGTGCACGACCGAGCCAGCAGCCGTGGCGCCGTCAGGCCCGCGGATGCGCCTGATCGTGGACAGCTCGTAGGCGCGCCACAGTGACATGGGTGTACAGCTGAGTGGTAGCCAACGTGGAGTGCCCGAGTAGTTCCTGGACTACCCGCAGGTCGGCTCCGCCTTCCAGCAGATGCGTTGCGGCGCTGTGCCGTAACCCGTGGGGGCCGATATCGGGCGCACCGGGTACCGCGGACATGGTCTGGTGCACCACGGTGCGAACCTGACGGGGGTCGATGCGTCGACCCCGCGCGCCGAGCAGTAACGCCGCGCCTGAGCCTTCGACGGCCAGATGTGGCCGACCGCGATCCAGCCAGGCTGTCAGAGAGTCGGCAGCCGGCCCGCCGAAGGGTACGGTGCGCTCCTTGTCACCCTTACCTAAGACGCGCAACACCTTCCGTGATTGGTCGATATCGTCGACGTCAAGCCCACACAGTTCGCTGACTCGGATCCCGGTGGCATAGAGCATTTCTACGATCAACCGGTCTCTCAACGCCATCGGATCGTCTTGTTGCGCACCGGCAATCGCGGCCTCCATCGCCGCGGCAGCTTGGTCTTGCCGTAGCACTGCCGGAAGTACCCGGCGAGACTTGGGTTGTTGCAAGCGAATCGCAGGATCGATCTCCATCAACCCGCGACGGGTCGCCCAGGCGGTGAAGATCTTGACCGCAGAGGTGCGCCGCGCCACGGTGGACCGCGCCGCGCCCTGCCTGGCCTGAGCGCCGAGCCATGACCGCAGCACCGGGAGCGACAAATCGGCCAGCGTGGCGTCGGGATTTGCAGCCGACAGATGATCGAACAGCGACGTGAGATCGCCGCGATAGGCCCGCTGAGTGTGTGTCGATCGACCGCGTTCGAGCGCCAGATGCTCCGCGAACTCGTCAAGGATCGCGGCCAGCTGCGGTATCACTCCCCCACGGTGCGTGCAGAAGCCCTCGGATGCAAGCTAACTCGCCGACTCTTGAGCGGCTAGCTCCTGTTTCCAGACCCGGAACGACTCCTCGGTGCGGCCGCGGCGCCAATATCCCGAAATGGAGGACGCCCACTTGGCGTCGACGCCGCGTTCCTTGCGGATATAGGACCGCAGGTTGTGCATGACGGTCTGTGCCTCGCCGTGGATGAACACCTGGACCTGTCCGGGCAGCCAATCGGCCTCGCGGACCGCCGCGACGAGCGGGGCGTTGTCCCCTGATTGCTCCTCGCCAACCTCGTCGGCGCCACCGCCACGATGCACCCAAACAATGTCTACGTCACCGCGGGTGTCGAATTCGATCTCGTCCTGGGGACCCGCCACCTCGATGAACACCTTGGCGCGAGCGTGCTCCGGGAGTGCTTGCAATGCGACGCTGATGGCGGGGACCGCTGCTTCGTCCCCGGCGAGCAGATGCCAGTCGGCCGCGGGGTCGGGCGAGTAGGCGCCATTCGGGCTGGTGACGTACAGCTTGTCGCCCGGTTCGGCGCGCCCCGCCCATGGGCCTGCTACGCCGGCGTCCCCGTGTACCACGAAGTCGATCGCGATCTCCCGACGGTCGGCATCGACGGAGCGGATCGTATAGGTGCGTACCGTGGCCTGCATCTCGCGCGCCTGATCGATATCACGCGGCCCGGGTCCCTCGTGCCCTTCCGGGAGGAAGATCAGCTTGGCATAGCTGTCTGTCCACACACCGGTATCGAAACCTTCAAACCCGTTACCGCCGAGCACAACCCGCGTGATGTGCGGGGTGACCTGCTCGGTCCGGACCACCTGCAATTCATGCAATGGACGCGCCATCTCGCCTCCTCTGTCGATTCCTCTATGTCAATTGCCTTGACTATACGGAGAAATATCCGCCGGTGGGTGCCTCCGTTACGGCAGCAGGCCCCTGACGATCAGCCCGGCGGCGGCCTCGGCATGACGTTCGATCTGTTCGGGAGTCGAGATGTCGTCGCCGAACAGGGTGCGCGCCATGGCACCGCTGCTGAAGAGCGCCGCCGCCCCGGACGTGATGAGGAAAAAGATCGTCTGCTGCGGAACCTCGCGTAGCTCCCCCGCCGCGACTGCCTCGTCGTACACGGGCCCCAACCGTTCCTGCATGGGCAGTGCATAGTTCTGACAGATGTGCTGCAATCTCTCGCTGTCCTGACCTGCCTCGATGTCCATAATGCGGACCAGTTCGGGATGCTCGGCCGAGAACATCGTGAAGGTCTTGATGAACCGCGTTATCCGCGCCGAGGGCGCCAGTTCCTCATCGTCGCTGGCAAGGATCTTCTTGACGAGTGACCCGTAACCCCAGTCGACGGCGGCATACCAAAGCTGTTCCTTTGACGAGAACCGCTGGTGCAGGAGGTTGTGACTGACGCCCAACTCACGATTGAGTGTGCGCATCGACATGCCCTGATAGCCGTGAGTGGCGAAGGCCCGCAATGCCGCAGTGAAGATCTCATCGGCGGACACCCCTTCGCCACCCTTACGGGGCCTGCCACGGGGGCGCCGCACCGGGTCACCGGCATCAACCACGACCTACGTCACTTCCTCTCCGGTCTAGATTTCAATCCCAGAGTCACGGCCCGACCTTGACGCCGATACCGCACCTCCACATTCCGCCATCATTCCGCTATTTCGATGCACGCCACACCGACGAAGTCCGCAGAGCGGTCAAGTTCTTTATCGGGATTGCCGAGACCTGACGTTACGGCGTGGCCGGGCGCGAATCGCACCCGTAGAGGCGCTCGTGCGGTGAATACTGAGGCGATGGACTCCTGGCTATGGATCTGTGCCATCACGCTGGCTATCGTCAGCCTCGGAGCCGGGTTATTCAAGGTGATCACCCCGTACGAGAAGATCGCCGGTAACCCGAATCTCGCATGGGCGAATGACTTTTCCCCGAACGATCGTCAAGACGATCGGGGCGCTGGAGGTGCTCGGGGCCGCTGGGGTGGTGTTACCGCAATGGACGGGTATCGCCCCGGCGCTCAGTCCGCTAGCAGCCGCCGGGCTCGCAGTGTTGCAGGCCGGGGCATTTGGGGTACACCTGCGAAGAAACGAATGGAAGCTGTTGCCGGTCAACATTTTTCTCATCGCGTTGGCGGTGTACGTCGCGTTCGGCTGGTACGAGTGAGTAGACGCTAGAGGACACTCACGACGCGCGCCCATCAACGCCCTTGTCGGGTCTACAAATTCGCACGATCCACATACGCGGCATCGCCGACGGCCCGCAGTAACCCGCGAACGCCGACCCAAAGGGATGGTCCCCACTGTGACCCACGACATAGCGGGGACGCAATGCGATCTCCGATATGAACGACTATTCAATTTACGTTCTGTCGCCTACCGTCAATGGCGGTGATGCCGACGACGACGACACATCGGCGGGCTGTAGAGCAACCACACGACTTGTCTCCAAACGGCTTTCGCGTAGGGATGCCCCTGCGCGCAATGGTTTGAGACGGAACGGAAGCTGGAAATGTTTGCGACTACCCCAGAATCAGCATCGTGAGGAGGCGTGGTGTCCACAACGGCGGCTTCTGCGGTCCTACTCGTGCTCTTGGTGCTCGCAACGCTCTGGCTCGCCGATGGCGGTAGCCCGATGGGCTATCGGCAACGCGAGGTGGACAGGGCGATGCGAAGGCAGTCAAAACAAGAAACCTGCGGGAGACCCGCCATCGGCAAACGCACGAAGGAATGAAGAACAGTGTGCTGACACCGCTGCACGCTACGGCGCGCTCACGAGATTGGCCTCCTCGCGGCACAGTTCACTGACGTAGGCCGCGAAGGCCGCCGTTTCGGGTGTTACGCCCTTACCTCTCCATACGAGGGTGAGGAGCACACTCATCGCCCGCTCAGATAGTTCGATCTGCCGAAGCCCTCCCAGACGGTCTTGGGGAAGCGCCGGCGCGACGGCAACGCCGAGATCCCGGGTAACCAGATGGCCCATCATGTCGACTGAACTCGTTTCAAAGGCGATGTGCGGCGCGAATCCTCTTGCCAGGCAGGCCTGATCAAGAATCGCCCGAATCCCAGACCCGTCCGGATGACTGATCAGCGCCCGATTCCGCAATTCCTCCAGGGTGACCGACGCGCGACCTGCCAGAGGATCGTCGCGATGAACTATCGCCACGATGTTCTGTTTGGCGAGAACCTGCTCACACAGTTGAGGCGGAGGTGGCGCGGCCCGCCCGATAACCGCCACATCAAGCTGGCGTTCGAGCACCGCCGAGGTGAGCTGATCCGATCGCGCTTCGGTCAAGGTGATCGACACTGCAGGATGCGCCTCATGGAACGCGGCCAACGCATCCGCAAGCAGCGGCAGCGGATGGGACACCGTTCCTATCGCCAAGTTCCCGCAGAGCACTCCCGCCATGGCGTCGGCAGTCGTTCGGATTTCGCCAACGGTCTGAAGTGCCATTCCGGCAAGCGGGAGCAGCGTCCTGCCAAATTCAGTCAGCCTGAGCACTCTGCTCGATCGATCGAACAGCTCGTGGCCGAGCTCTCGTTCCAACCGCCGAACCTGTGCACTTACCCATGGTTGAGCGACATGAAGAGCTTCTGCTGCGCGTGTGAAGTTCGCGTGATCGGCCACAGCGAGGAAGTACTCAAGCTGCCTGAGTTCCATACAGATCACCTATATCCGACAAACCTGATAAGAAGTTAATGACGGCTGCCTCCGCCGCCGCAAGCCGGGGACTCGTCAGTAGTTGATAGACCAGAAGGCCCCGAACTTCGTTACTCCTAGTGCGATAAACAGAATTGATATCACCATCGCCATAACGAGGTCATTAGTACGCTCGAAGAGAAACGAGCCGCTACTCTTCGGGGTTTCGTATATCTGAAATCCAGGTTCCACAACATATTCCTTTCAAGAGTTCAACATGATCGGGCCATGCGCGTGCCCCGGGCGCAGATCCTCAATCCACTAACCAACCCCGTTCATCCGAGAATGGTCTTTCTGTCGGAGTAGAAAAACGTGACCAGTGTCGTCGCGCCACAGATCAACCCGACGGTGAGGATCACCTTGGATCCGTTGTAAACCGAAGCTATGACCCCGCCACTCGCGGCGCCTAAGGCGAACGATATGTATAGCACCGCATACCCCAGCCATTCGTAGACAGAACCCTTGCCGAAAAGGTGCCTCTCGATCCCTTGCCCCAGTTTGACGACGGTCCCCGTGACATAACTCAGGGGAATGGAGGTCTCGCCTTTCTTGACAAATGACGTGTTGAGAGCCCCGATCGAAAAGGCCAGTAAGAGGATGGGCGTGAAATGCACGTCCACATTCGAGCTGAAGCCCCGGTCTTGAGCGAAATCGACCGCCGCGGCGGCAAGAAGCCCAAATGTCGTGAGCACCGTGGCGCCATGCGGATGATTCTTCCAAAATTTTCGCCTGCAATATGACGCCACTATGACACCGAATAGAAAGGCCCCGATCATGGAGATAGCAGCAATAGGGCCGGCTCCCGCTACTTGTTGCTTATCAGTAACCCTGAACCATGTTAGAACCGAACGCTCTGTATTTCCCGTCATGAACGTGACGAAATATCCTGCGCTATGCAAGAAGGCGACCGCTCCAACCATTCCAGCAAGCCCGGCAAGCAACCATGAAAGCCGGGCCTCGGAGCCGATCGCAGCGTCGCGGGTCACGACCGCATCGGCAGATTTGGACGCCATGGGCTTCTCTAAAGTCGCAGTCAGCAGACCACTCTTCTGCTTCATGGCGGCCATCTCAGAGCTCCCCGATATCGCCGACGTGACCGTGCAACACCACGCGTCCGTCCGCGAGCTTGTACGTCAGGTACACAATGGCCAACTTCTTGGCGCGAACCGCTTCGGCGACCACTTGAGAGCGCTGCAGCAGCTTGGTCCCAGTCTCCTGCACGTGTCGGGCCTCGAACTCGTCGACCCGCGTCAGCCCGTCCTTGCGGCCACTCAGGATGGACGGCATCACCCGCACCACCAGATCGCGGATGTACCCACCCGGCACCTCACCGGTATCCAGGGCCGTCAATGTCGCACCCACCGCACCGCACGAGTCATGCCCAAGGACGGCGATCAGCGGCACACCCAGCACCGACACCGCGTACTCGATGGAACCGAGCACTGCCGAGTCGATTACCTGGCCCGCGGTGCGGACGATGAACATGTCACCCAGACCCTGGTCGAAGATGATTTCAGCAGCGACCCGGCTATCAGAGCACCCGAACAACATCACATCAGGGCTCTGGCCACCAGCCAGCTCCTCACGGCGGGCCACGCTCTGGCTCGGATGGTGCGGCGACCCACCGACAAACCGCTGGTTACCCTCTTTGAGTGCCGTCCAGGCGGACTTCGGATCAGATGCCATACTTTCTTCATACCCTACGGGGGTATTGTATGCATGTGAGGCTCGACACAACGTGATGCGCGGAACACCACTCCACGCCCTGCGAAATACACACTGCCGAAAGCGAACTCCCCGACACAGATGTCTCTTGCGGCCGCGCCATCGGGCCGCGGGCACTCTCCATCGAGTGCCACAGACATTGAAGCAATCAACTCCAATATGCCTGGAATTTACAGATCCTGCAAACGACCATCCGTGATCGGCTGGGAATCACCCACTCCCGCAAGGAACTCGGAGCCCCACAGCTCCACTGCGCAGCCGACACAAACTCTCGCCGAAAGAGGTTACCGTGGAACATGTTTCGACTGTTGAGTGATGTGCTGAGTATCGACTTCGCATGTGTAGGGCATGCCGCCGCAAGGACGCAAGCCACGGTTTCAGACCGAATCTTTCTAGTTTCCAGAAAATCTAGATGATGGCATTCCTGGGCCATTTCACTGCACCATGGAAGGCGCAGCGGGATAAACGGCTCAGCCGAGACGGGACATGAGTGAAAATGGCACGCGCGCAGGATGACACATGGGGCATGTCTGCGGGCGTCGGGGAATACGATGGCACAAGCGGGCATCTCAGCCGGCGGGGCAGGCCTCGCCGCCTACGTCGTCGCGCGAACCAAGTACTTCGACGATTACTTCATGACCAGTGTCGATTCTTATGGCCTCCGCCAGATCGTAACCCTCGCTGCCGGACTGGCCAGCCGGCCACAACGCCTTGCCTGGCCCGTCGACACGGTGCTTTTCGAGGTCGATCAGCCCCGGATTCTGGATTTCAAAGAGACAACCCTGCTCCGTCACGAAGTCCACTCGATGGCGGACTACCGGAAGGTCGGGCAGGACCTTCGTTTCGATTGGGCAGAATCACTGCTGACCAACGGCTTTGACGCGCAGCGCCCGACAGCGTGGCTGGTCGAAGGGCTCCTGCCCTACCTCGAGCCGCGTAGCCAAGACACACTGTTCGAGACAATCGTCGGGCTATCAGCCCCCGGGAGTCGCGTAGCAGCAGATGATTTCGGCCACACCGACATCCCATGGTTCCGTATAGCGACCACATCGACAGGAAACCTGGAACGGTCTCGCTACGGTGTCGACATCGGCGAGTCAGCTTCGGGCGTAGCGGCATTGATGTACCTGGATGAATCCCGCCGCCCGGCCTCCGAGTGGTTCGACGCGCACAGCTGGCCGGTGTCGAGTCTCACTGTCCGAGAGATGACTTCCGCAGTGAACCGCACGGTGCCACCACCAGATGAGATGGGGCTGTTCGACAATCTGCTGTTCACGGCGGAGGCGCCTGCGCTCAATTCGCAGGTGCTGCCTACACACCCGACCCACAGTCGATACCCAACCGTCAAAACCTCGGAGGATTCAATGGTCAACATTCAGTACGGGCCACTATGGAAGTACGAAGGAAGGACCGGCTACGCGGAGTACGTCGAGGTGGGTGCCGTGGATGGCACGCTCCACGTGGCAGGGCAGGCCGGGTTCACAGCACTGGGCGAACTCCCAGAAGACATGCGTACTCAAATCCACAACACATTCGACTCATTTCGTTCGAGTCTGGCTGGTACGAGCTATCTTCCAGTCCCCCTCGATATCCACCACCAGCTTCTCGAGTTCCAGCATCGCCAGCGCCCCATGCACTCGCCCGGCCGGCAGTCCCGACTCAATGGCGAGTTGGTGCACCGTGGCGCGGCCCCGACCCGGAAGCGCTTCGTAGACCCGCTTCTCGTCCTCGCCGAGGAAATCGATCACCGTCTCGGGCCGCTGCGGGTCCGGTGCGAGCTCACCCAATCTGCCCGCCAACTCGACCACATCCTGTACGGATCCGACCAGATGCGCGCCGCGTTGCCCGATTTCGAGATTGGTGCCCATCGACGCGGTGGAGGTGATAGGTCCGGGTACCGCGCCGACCGGCCGTCCGAGCGCTCGCGCCCACGCCGCCGTATTGGCGGCGCCACTGCGAATCCCGGCCTCGACAACGACCGTCGCATTCGAGAGTGCCGCAACTAATCGATTCCTCGTCAGGAACCGGTACCGGGCCGGGCGCACAGCTGGCGGGTATTCGCTGACCACCAAACCGTGCTCGGCGATCCGATACAGAAGGGCAGAATGGCTCGCGGGATATGGGATATCGACACCGCCGGCGAGCACCGCGACGGTCAGGCCGTCACCGGCCAGCGCCGCACGGTGTGCCACCCCGTCGATACCGAATGCCGCTCCGGAAACCACGGTCACGTCCCGCCCCGCCAAACCGGCCGCAAGCTCGCCGGTGACATGCTCGCCATACCCCGTGCATGCCCTCGTGCCCACCAGAGCCGCCGCCCGAGAGGTCGCCTCCAATAGGGAGTGATCCCCCAACACCCAGAGTGCCAACGGTTGTCGTCCGTTCGGGAGCTGTTTCGTGTCCACTAAGGCGAAAGCCTGCAGCTGCCATGCCGGCCATTCCGGGTCCTCGGGCGTCACGAGCCGGCCGCCGAGTCGCGCAACGATCTCCAGGTCTTCGTGCCCACGGTCGATCATGTGCCGCGCCGTGACACTGGGCAACAGACGGTCCGGCACATCCAATCGGCGCACCCGCTCTGCCGTCTCGCGTGGCCCGTAAATCGACACCATTGCCGCCAGTTCCGCACACGGACCTTCGGCGACTCGCGACAGGTAGGCCCAGTCGGCTAGCTCTTCACCGCTCATCGCTTGTCCCGAAAGGTCAGCGCGAGCTTGACGTCATCAAGGCCCGGGAGGTCCCGGCCGCCAAGATCAGCCAATGTCCATGCGACGCGCAGACACCGATCGAGTGCGCGGACACTGATCAGCCCCCGTTCCACGGCGTGCCGCAGCGGTTCCATCGCAGGCTTCGCAGGGCGAAAATGCCTGCGCAGCAATGGACCCGGAATCTCGGCATTGGTGCGGGAGCCGTAGGACAACCAACGCTGTGCGGCACGTTCACGGGCGAGCAGCACACGTTCGCGAACAATGGCGGTGCTCTCAGCCAGGTCAGAGCTCAACGCGTGCTGACGGACAGGATGCATCCGCATGCGGATATCTACCCGATCCAGTAGCGGCCCCGAGAGCTTCCCCAGATAGCGCCGGCGCAGCGGTGCCGGACAGGTGCAGTCCTTTGGGTCGGCGGGTGCACAAGGGCACGGATTAGCCGCAAGAATCAGCTGGAATCGTGCCGGGTACATCACCAGACCGTCACGGCGTGCCAGCCTGATCTCACCGTCTTCCAACGGAGTTCGTAGCGCTTCCAACGCGGAGGTGGATAGCTCGGCGCATTCGTCGAGGAACAGTACGCCGCGATGTGCGCGGCTCACCGCACCTGGTTTGGCGGTGCCGCTGCCGCCGCCCACCAGCGCAGCGACACTCGAGGTGTGGTGCGGCGCCACGAATTGCGGTTGGGTGATCAACGGCTGCTGCGCCGTCAGCAGTCCCGCCACCGAATGAATGGCGGTCACTTCGAGTGCCTGTTCGTCGGTGAGGGCCGGAAGTAGTCCCGGAAGTCGTTGCGCAAGCATCGTCTTTCCGATACCCGGCGGTCCCGTCAACATGAGATGGTGAGCGCCCGCTGCCGCGACCTCCAGAGCGAATCGCGCATCGGGATGCCCCACCACATCAGCCAACTCGGGCACCTCCACAGGCGCTGACAACACCGTCGGTGATACCGGGTCGAGCTCACCGTCACCGGCAAGCCATCCGGTGACCTGTCGCAGCGTATGTGCGCCCAGCACCTCGATCCCGTCGACGAGTCCCGCCTCGCCCAGGTTGGCGGCCGGAACCACTACGGCGGGCCAACCGTCTCTTTTCGCGGCGAGTACGGCGGGCAGCACCCCTCGGATGGGCCGTACGCGTCCGTCCAGCGCCAATTCCCCAAGGAGAACGGTCTTTTCCAGTCGCACCGGGGGAATCGCCTTGTTCGCCGACAGCACCGCGGAGGCCAGCGCCAGGTCGTACACCGAGCCCATCTTCGGCAGTGTCGCCGGAGATAGCGCCAGTGTGAGACGTGCGGCCGGCCAGCTGAACCCGCAATTGGTCACCGCCGCCCGCACCCGATCGCGAGATTCCTGCAGCGCAGCGTCCGGCAGTCCGACAAGGTGCACACCCGGCAGTCCTGCGCTGATATCCGCCTCAATCTCGACGGTCTGGCCGGTCACTGCTTTCACGGCGACCGAATACGCTCTTCCCAAGGCCATCTCAACTCACCCCGGCGATGTGGGTCAGCTCCACCACCGATCCCCTCAACCGAACCTCGATCACGTCGATGCGTACCGACGGCCACGAACCGTTCTGCGCGGCCAGCCAGATGCCCACGAGCCGCCGCAGTCTGCGCAGCTTGGTGTGTGTCACCGACTCGGCCGGTGTTCCGAACCCTTGGCCCGTTCTGGTCTTCACCTCGACGAAGACCAACACCTCGCGATTGGCCGCGATGATGTCGATCTCCCCATACCGGCATCGCCAATTGCGATAGAGAATCTCGAATCCGCCCGCTCTCAGATAGTCGGCGGCGAGATCCTCTCCGCGGGAACCGATCTGTGCGCGCGTGGAAGTTGTCATGCCGCCACGGTCCGCGCGAGTACCGACGCAAGGCCGCCAGAGAAGCCTCACGAATCACGGTTATCCACATTCCGACATCGATCCACAGGAACGAACGGCAATACATCCAGCGAGTCGTCGAGCATCTGCTGGGTCAGCGCTAGCGGGGTGCGTGGCCCTCGAGCCGATCGAGAAGGGACTCGAGCGCTTCCTCGAACTCCGTCGCGCTGTGGTCTTCGCTGAGTTCCTGCTGCATTCGCTGCAGGTTCGGATAGCTCGACAAACTCCGCAGAGTCTTCTCCGGCAGCTCGTCTTCGACAGGACTCAGCGAGGCTCCGCGCGCGGACACCTCCAGTAGCAGCTGGCCAAGCAGGAATGTGGTGTACGCGCGATAGGCGGTAACGGCTGTGCGATCGTCAAAGCCATAGGCGATCAGCGTGTCGAGGAACGTCTCCATCCACTTCAGGCTCCGCAGCGGCGGACGAACCCACGGAGCTTCCGGGGGCCGGGTTGCCAATGTCGGGAACAGGTGCGGATGTTCGATGGCGATCGCTCGCACCCCGTGAGCGAGTCGCACCAGATAGTCCTGCCAACCGTCTTCCTGCCTACGGGCGGCGAGCTGGTCGTCATAGAGCTTGTCGACAAGGTGATCGACAACACCGCCGAGCAAGTCCTGACGACCATGAACATGGCGGTAGAGGGCCATCGCTTCAACACCACACGCTGAACCGAGGCGCCTCATCGTCAGCTGGTCCAACCCATCCTGATCCACCAGCGCGATCGCGGTATCGAGGATCTCGGCGCGGGTCAACGACCTCGGTCGACGCCCCTCAGGGTTGCCGCCGGCGCCGGCCTGGCTCTCCGTCTCGTCCATGCGTCCGTCACTCCCACCGTGCGTATCTGGGCTCTTGACGACGCTCCCGTGGCGGCTTCGCCGTCCACAAGAAGGTACCTCGGCAAGTTAAACACCTGGCCAGCACCGGTTTGTTTACTAAGTAGTTTACGCAGTACACAACCCTTGCTAGGGTGGATTCATCGCCTCATCACGAGGCGACGGATGCGGTTCCACCACGGACGCACTGAAAAAGGAGCGACGAATGACCGATGACAACAAGGACAGCGGAATCGAAGCCGGGATCAAGGGCATCGTCGAAGACGTCAAGGGCAAGGCCAAGGAAGTCGCGGGCAAGTTGACCGACGATGAGTCGCTGCAGCGCGAAGGCCAGGCACAGCAGGACAAGGCCGAAGCTCAGCGCGAAGTGGCGGCCAAAGAGGCTGCCGCAGAAAAGGCGCGTGCCGAGGCGGCCGTACACGAGGCCCGGGAAGAAGCCGAGAAGTAACGCAGGCAGCCCTCCGCAGCCCGCCCCCGACAACAAAATAGGAAGTGACAGATGATTACAACCCTCGCCTCTGAGGTGGCAGCGGCCCGCCTGGGCTTTGGCATCGGCTGGATCGCATGGATCGTGATCGGCGGCCTCGCCGGATGGGTCGCCAGCAAGATCATGGGATCCGATGCCCAACAAGGGCTCCTGCTCAACATTGTGGTCGGAATCGTGGGCGGGCTGCTGGGCGGATTTCTGCTGAGCCTGCTCAATGTCGGCACGTACGGCTTCGGCTGGATCCTGACATTTGTCACCGCGCTAGCGGGTGCCTGCATCCTCCTGTTCCTCGTGCGCCTCGTTAGCGGCAGGCGTTAATCATTCACATCTATCAGCAGTCCATAACAAAAGGGGCCGTAGTGATTTCGTCCATATCGAAGAAGTTTGCAGTGGTCGTCGGCACGGTCGCAGCGATCTCGTTGGCGGGTTGTTCCAGCGTGATCAACCAAGGCGGCGACACCACATGCAAGGAATTCCTCACCCAGGACGAGAGCACCCAGAACGAGGCAGTCAACAAGATGCTGAAGGACGAGAACCAACAAGATCCCAGCGGTCTGCAGACTATGGCGGCACGGAACTCTGCTACGGCCTATTGCAAGACGCTGGGCAACGAGAACAGCAAGATCAAAGAAGCCCCACACCTCTAATCCGGGAGCATCAGATGAGAACACGAACAGTTAAGCCTGCCAAGCTCTTTATCGGATGTGTCGTTGTGTTCGGCACAGCCGTCGTTGGGTGTGGTTCGAGCAATGACGACGGCCCGACGAGCTCCAGCACGACGACCACTACGACGACAACAACAACGACCCCGCCACCCAGCAGCGTGCCCGAAGGTACGCCGGCGCCAGGCCCCACAGGGACCGGCGGACCCAACAGCGGATCCGGCGCCATCCCGGGCGGACCGACCGGAGGTGGCGGACCCGACGGTGGAGCAGGTGCCATCCCAGGCGGACCCACCGGAAGTGGCGGGCCCGGAGGTGGCGGAGGCAATATCCCCGGTGTGGGTGGCGGTCACGGCGGCCCCGGCGGCGGGAGCGGCTGTGTCGACAACGTAGGTTGCGTCAACATCCCCTAAGCCACCCCAATTCCTCTCGCTAAGGTTTGCCACAAATCAAACTTAGCCAGGCCGAATAATTCAATATGGGCGCCTTTTCCAGCAATTTTGGGAACATTTGGCAGGTGTTATCAAGTGGGCGACACGTTGCTGCACCGCCTCGGTGCTGGTAACTTGTGCGTGCAGAGGCCGAGCCCAGGAGGCTCAGTCATGCCTGGCCACGAGGAGAACCATGAACGGCACTGTCGTCGCGCCGGCGGTAGACCGCCGCCTGCGCGCGCAGCTGCTGCGGTCGGTGTTGATCACCTCCGCGTTCATCGTGCCTGCACTTGTTACCCGGATCGCCGGATTTCATCTGAATCCCGTGGTGGCGCTGTTGATTTACGGTGGCGCCGTGGTCGCGGCCAGCTTCCTGCTGGCGTGGGCAGCGGAGGCCGCACAGATCGATGTTTCGGGCGGATTGGCAATCGCGATACTGGCGCTCATCGCAGTCCTGCCCGAGTACGCGGTCGACCTCTACTACGCCTATATTTCCGGCCGGGTGCCTGAGTACACGCAGTACGCCGCAGCGAACATGACAGGGTCCAACCGCCTGCTCATGGGGCTGGGCTGGCCCGTCGTCGTGTTGGTGGCCCTTGCGGTAATGCACAAGACAACCGGGCGCCGCACCGCAATGCTGCCCCTGGCACGTTCCAACCGGGTGGAGCTTGGATTCCTCCTGATCGCCGGCATGGTGGCCTTCATCATCCCCGCCAGCGGCCGCATACACCTTGCACTGGGCCTGGCCCTACTTGCCTGGTTCGGTTTCTACCTCTACACGATCAGCCGCGGCGAGCCCGAGGAACCCGAACTGGTCGGCACGGCCGCCGCCATCGGGCAACTGCCTCGGCAGAAGCGGCGCAGCACGGTTATTGCGATGTTCGTATTGGCCGCATCAGTGATCCTGTTGTGCGCTGAACCGTTCGCCAACAACTTGGTAGCCGCTGGGACCCAGCTGGGCATCGATCAGTTTCTCTTGGTGCAATGGCTGGCCCCGCTGGCCTCCGAAGCGCCCGAGTTCATCATCGCCATCATCTTCGCCTCACGCGGCAAGGGCACCGCCGCCATCGCGACCCTGATCTCGTCCAAGGTCAATCAGTGGACACTTCTCATCGGCTCGCTGCCCATCGCCCATCTATTGGGCGGCGGCGGGTATTCCCTGGTCCTGGACGGTCGACAGATCGAGGAAGTGCTGCTCACCGCGACGCAGACCATGATGGGTGTCGCCCTGATCCTGGCCCTGCGTTTTCACCGCGCCACCGCCTGGGCGCTGCTGGCGCTATTCGCCGTTCAGTTCCCCATCACGTCGACCGAGGGCCGGCTCATCCTGTGTGGCATCTACGGCGTGCTGGCAGTCGCTGGTCTCATCATCAACCGCCGCCATCTCGCGGCCACCATCGCAGCAACGTTCCGCCCTGGGCGCCAAGAGCCGGCTACCCGCAACTTACTCGGGTAGACGCAGCTCCGGTTTATCGACCTCTTCGATGTTGACGTCCTTGAACGTGATCACGCGCACGTGTTTGACGAAGCGTGCGGGCCGGAACAGGTCCCACACCCAAGCATCGGAAAGCCGCAGCTCGAAATACACCTCGGAGTCGGTGTTCCGCGGAATCACCTCGACGCTGTTGGCGAGGTAGAACCGTCGCTCCGTCTCCACGACGTAGCTGAACTGTCCGACGATGTCCTTGTACTCGCGATACAGCGAGAGTTCCATCTCGGTTTCATACTTTTCGAGGTCTTCAGCACTCATAGGCTTCCCATTATCCCCCCTGTGGCCGATTCTCTTCGCGCAAGCGGCTCATCGCCTGATTCTCTTCGCGCAAGCGGCTCATCGATGAACTTCCCAGGGCCGCATTGCGCACGTTGACGAACGACTGACGATGTTGAGCAGACGGTCCCAGCCGATGCAAGGCCTCGGTATGTACCGCCGTGCTGTACCCCTTGTGTACCGCGAATCCGTATCCGGGGTGGTCGGAGTCCATGGCCACCATCACGCGGTCGCGGCTCACTTTGGCCAGCACACTGGCCGCCGCGATACACGCTGCGGAGGCATCTCCGCCAATCACGGGCAGGGACGGCACCGGCAGTCCCGGCACCCGGAATCCATCGGTCAACACATATCCCGGCTTGACTCCCAGCCCGGCCACCGCGCGGCGCATACCTTCGATATTGGCCACGTGCACACCGATGCGGTCCACTTCCTCGGCAGGCACCGACACCACGTGGTACGCCTCGGCGTACCGACAGATCAGCGGAAACAGGGTCTCACGCATCTTCTCACTGAGCTTCTTCGAGTCATCGAGCGCGGCAAGGCTTTTGCGCTGACCGGAACCGAGCACGCACGCGGCGATCACCAGCGGGCCCGCGCAGGCCCCGCGTCCGGCCTCATCGACACCGGCGACCGGCCCCAAACCCACCCTGTCGAGCGTCAATTCGAGGGTGCGCAACCCGGATGCCTTGCGAATTACCGTGCGGGGCGGCCAGCTCGTCATACCGTTGCTTAGGTCGGCAGCTAGGCCTGCGGGTTCACCGACGTCACAGCGCCCCACCGGCCGGGTGGCCAGGCGATGAATCGCGCTTTCCCGATGACGTTGTCCACTGGCACCGTTCCGATATTCGGGTCGCCGGTGCAGTAGATCTTGTGCTCGATATCGACGTCGAGCCCAGCGTCACGGTCAAGGCTCTGGCAATGCGCGCGCGAGTCACCGCTATGCGTGCGGTTGTCCCCCATCATCCACAGCTTGCCGTCGGGCACCTTGATCGGACCGAACGGGAAACCCCAGCACCCATCGGCGTTCGGCCCGATGGTCTCCGGATCGAGGTACGGCTCGTTGAGCTTCTTCCCATTGACCGTCAGACCTGTGTTCTGGCGGCATTCCACGGTTTGCCCGCCGGTCGCGATGACGCGTTTGACCAGGTCATTCTCATCGGGAGGCACCACGCCGATGAAGGACAGGGCATTTTGCACGTATCGGATTGCGGTGTTGGGCGACCGGATCGACCGGTAGTTGCCGTTCCACTCGGGCGGGCCCTTGAACACGATCACCTCGCCGGGACGTGGATCAGAGAACCGGAACACCATCTTGTCGACCATGATCCGGTCACCGGTGCAGCCACGGCAGCCGTGCAAGGTCGGCTCCATCGATTCCGACGGAATGAGGTACGGACGGGCGATGAAGTTCTGCGTGATGCAGTAGAGCACCAAGGCAATCAGCAGTAGGACACCGATTTCCTTGAGCATCCCCGACCCACCATTGGTGTCGTCTTTCGATGACTCCTCGGGAGAGGACGACTCGGCGAGATCGGTTTCAGGAGCGTCGGCGGGCGTCTGCGCAGAGTCGAGAGACCCCGATTCGCCCGGCACCGGTGCTGTCACGAAAGCGCCGACTCGGTCAGCGCTTCTCCTTGATTTTGGCCTTCTTGCCGCGCAGCTCACGCAGGTAGTACAGCTTGGCGCGACGGACCGCACCACGGGTGACGATCTCGACATGGTCGATGTTCGGCGAATGCACCGGGAAGGTGCGCTCGACACCAACGCCGTAGCTCTCCTTGCGCACGGTGAAGGTGGCGCCCACGCCACCACCGGAGCGACGCAGCACGACACCCTTGAAGACCTGCACGCGCTCCTTGGAGCCCTCGATCACCTTGACGTGCACATTGACGGTGTCGCCGGGACGGAAGTCAGGCATGTCCGCGCGCAGCGACGCCTGGTCGACAAAGTCCAGCGTGTTCATCAGTGCACTTCCTCTTGGTCTTTCGACTCACTCGCGCGGCCGGGTGGCATGCGAAGATGCACCTCAGCCGTTCATTAATTGCTTAGTTCTGTCTGGTTCTGCCGAAACGGCGGCAGACAGCTAGGTAATTGTGCCAGACAGAGCCCCGCGCAGTGAAATCGCCCACCCCGTCACCCCTTGGACAGCGAGTATGCAGGACCTACTAGTAAGCTACCGTGACCGGCACACCTGCCACATCGGTAACAAAAATCGGTAACAAAACCAGCGACTGACCGCAGAGGGGGTCTACGTCATGCGCGGCCAGTTCCTGCTAGTGGGCCTGACGCTCACCGCGACCACGTTGACCTCCGGATGTGTGGCGTCGGTGCGCAGCGACACCGCTACCCCCGCGCTGGCGGTCGTGAGCGCCCCCGCGGAGCCGCCGCCGGTCTTCGAGGTGGACAGCCCGAGCTCCTTCGAATCGCTCCCCGAACGCACCACCGCAGCGACCGCGCAGGCAAAGAATGCCGGCGCCACCCTTACCGCGGTGATCAAGGACCGCGCCTCCGGTGCCGTCGTCTCCAACGGCAACAACAGCACCATCGCCATCGCTTCGGTGGCAAAGCTGTTCATCGCCGACGACCTGCTGATGCGGGAGTCGACCGGCGATGTCACGCTCACACCCGCGGACCGCGCCTCCTTCGACAGGATGCTGCAGTCTTCCGATGACAGCGCCGCCGAGATCTTCTGGCAACGTGGGGGCGGCAATTCGATCATCACCCGCGTCGCCGCGCGGTACGGGCTGAACTCGACCACCGTGCCCTCCGACGGTATGTGGTGGAACACCATCAGCACCGCCAGTGACCTGGTGCAGTACTACGACATGCTGCTTTCCGGCGCGGGTGGGTTGCCTCCCGAGCGCGCGAACATCATCGTTGACGACTTGGCCCGTTCGACCCCCAACGGCATCGACGGCTACCCCCAGCGTTTCGGGATCCCGGACGGCATTCCCGGTGAGCCCGTCGCGGTCAAGCAGGGCTGGATGTGCTGTATCGGCGCGTCCTGGATGCACCTGTCGACCGGAGTCGTGGGTCCCGATCGGCGATTCATCGTGGTGGTGTCGTCGCTGCAGGTTGCCAATGACGTCACCGCGCGCAACACGCTAACTCAGGCCGTCGCCGCCATGTTCCCCGGCGGACGGATCGAAGGCGAGTAGGTCGGGCCGGCGCTCGGCTGTGCGTCGACGCGACTGTTCGGCCCGCCACGCGGCAACCTTGGCGTGATCCCCCGACAGCAGCACCGGCGGAACGTCAATCCCCCGCCAACTCGGCGGTCTGGTGTACGACGGCCCCTCCAGCAGCCCGTCTGAGTGCGAATCGTCTTGGGCAGAAAGCTCATTGCCCAGTACGCCGGGTACCAGCCGCAATACGGTCTCGATAATCACCAGTGCGGCGGCCTCCCCACCGTTGAGCACATAGTCGCCGATCGACACCTCGCGCACCCGCATCCGGGTGGCGGCATCATCGGCGACCCGCTGATCGATCCCCTCGTATCGTCCACAGGCGATCACCAGATGATCCTCGGTGGACCACTGGCGGGCGGTCTCCTGGGTGAACGGGTATCCGGCGGGTGTCGGAACCACCAAAAGTGTTTCCGGCGTGCAGATCTCGTCCAATGCCTCACCCCACACCGTGGGCTTCATCACCATGCCAGGCCCGCCGCCGTACGGCGAGTCGTCGACCGACTTGTGCACATCGCGCGTCCAGCGCCGCAGATCATGCACCGCGACGTCGACCAGTCCGGCGTCAATGGCCTTGCCCGGCAAGGACTGCCGAACCGGCTGCAGGTAGTCGGGGAAGATCGTGACGACATCGATTTTCACGCCGGGATCCTCACGACAGCTCCAGCAGTCCCTCTGGCGGGTCGATATCGATCACTTTGTCCGGCAACGAAATCGATGTGACTATCGCAGAGACGAATGGCACGAGGATCTCCCGGCGCTCGGGACTGTGTATCGAAAGCAACTCGCCGCCCGGGGTGTGCAGCACCTCGGAAACCGTTCCGACGACGGTCCCGTCCTGAGTCCGCACCGCCAACCCCTCAAGCTGATGGTCGTAGAACTCGTCGGGGTCGTCGATCGGCGGCAGATCTGCGGCATCCACCGTGAAAAGTGTGCCCCGCAACGCATCTGAAGCGTCACGATCGGACACCCCGACGAACCTGACCAGTAACCGTCCGGTGTGTGCGCGCAACGATTCGACGATGAACTCACGGGTGCCGCCACCACGGGGTAACCGGCCACGCAGGACCGAACCCACGGCGAAACGCCCGTCAGGATCGTCGGTACGGATCTCGACAGACAGCTCGCCGGTGACGCCGTGCGACTTGGCGATACGCCCGACCACAAGCTCCACTGAAGCTACCGGTCGGTGTCCACCACGTCGACCCGGATACCGCGGCCGCCCACACCCGCGACGAGGGTGCGCAGCGCGGTGGCGGTGCGTCCGCCCCGGCCGATCACCTTTCCGAGATCGTCGGGGTGGACATGAACCTCTACGGTGCGGCCACGACGGTTCGTTACCAGGTCAACGCGGACATCGTCAGGGTTGTCGACGATTCCTCGCACTAGATGCTCTACGGCATCAACCACGACGGTGCTCATCTGCCGCCCTATTCGCTTGCGGCGTCGGCAGATTCGGCGGGAGTCTCGGCGGCTTCATCGGTCGAGGCCTCAGCTTCAGCGGACTCAGCCTTCTCGTCCTTCTTGGGGGCCTTCTTCTTTTTCTGCTGGATGGCCTCGCCGGTGGGGGCGCCGTCGGCCGCGGCCAGGGCGGCGTTGAACAGGTCCAGCTTGTTGGGCTTGGGCTCCTTGACCTTCAGGGTGCCCTCAGCGCCGGGCAGGCCCTTGAACTTCTGCCAATCGCCGGTGATCTTCAGCAGGGCCAGCACGGGATCGGTCGGCTGCGCACCAACGGACAGCCAGTGCTGCGCGCGCTCGGAATCGATCTCGATCAGGCTGGGCTCTTCCTTCGGGTGGTACCGGCCGATCACCTCGATGGCGCGGCCTTCGCGGCGCGTGCGCGCATCGGCGATCGTGATGCGGTACTGCGGGTTGCGGATCTTCCCGAGGCGGGCGAGCTTGATCTTGACAGCCATGACTACAACTTCTCCTTGAGTATCACGCGGCAATTCAGCGATACGTGCGGAAATGCACGATCCGGTTTTGCCTCGCGTGGGTCTGACCGCCGGGTGGCCGTGGCCAGCACGACGGACGGTTCGTCATTCTGCCAGAACGTGACCTACCAGCTCAAATCCCCGCCCTGGACGCCGGCTTGCGCTCACACCAGTCGGTTGAAGCATTTCATCTCGACGCGGCGGGTCAGCCGCCAGCCGTGGCGTGTCCGCACCGCCGCGTCGTCGTACCAAAGACCGAGAAAGAGGACCTGCTCGGTGTCGCCCGGCGGCACCATCGGATTGAAACAAAGGCTGCGTATCGCAGCCGAGCTGCGGACCTCGTCGTCAAAGGTGATCGAGACGTTGCCGAGCATGTGTGAGTACATCGGGAAGGCCGGCAGCACCTTCGCCAACCACTCCTTGACCTCTGGATACTCCCCCTCGATGCCGCCCATGGCCGTGTAGTCGATGTATGCCTCATTGGTAAACACGTCGTCCAGATCGTCGAACTGGCGGGTGTCGATGGCGGTGGCGTAGTCGACCAACAGCTGCTGGATCTGTAAGCGGTCGGAAACTTCGTCGAGGGTCCAAGCGGATGTCATAGCTTGTGAGCATGCCTACTCGGACCGAAATCATCACGCAATTCGTCCCGAACTCTCCGCTGTGTCAGCACCTGGGAATCGCCCTGACCGAGATCGGCAACGACCGCGCGGTGCTCACCATGCCGTTCAGACCCGAGCTGGCGACGATGAGCAACACGGTGCACGGCGGCGCAATCGCCACACTCGCCGATACCGCAGCCATGGCCGCAGCGTGGGCCGACGACGTGGTGCCCGAAAAATTCGGTGGTTCAACGGCTTCGTTAACCGTCAACTATGTGTCCGCCGCCGACGCCGCCGACCTCACGGCGGTGGGCCAGGTGGTCCGCCGCGGTAAGCGACTATCCCACCTTGAGGTCACCGTGTCCGACGCGACCGGCCAGGTGGTGGCGAAGGCGTTGGCTACCTACAACTTCGCCTAGGCGGCCAAGAAAAGTCGCCTAAGCGGCCCCCGCCTCATCGCGGGCGAGCAGCTCGCGCACCCGCGGAATGACCTCGGTGCCGTACAACTCGACGTTCTGCATGCCCAGCCCCGGTTGCGCGGCCTGGTACACCAGGCTGAATCGGTCGGCACCGAGACCGCCGATGGTCTTGGCCATCTTGGCCGCAACGGTGTCGGGCGAGCCAACGTATAGCGAGCCGGACTTCACCTCGGCCAGATACTCCTCGTACCGCGGGGCCGGCCAGCCGCGCTCACGCCCGATCGTGGTGCGCAGCTCCCGAAACCCCGGCCAGTACTGTGCGACCGCCTCCGCATCGGTCTCGGCGATATGCCCCGGACTGTGGATGCCCAGCGGCATCGGCTCAGCGACCCCGAGCTGCGCTTGGGCACGCCGATAGAGATCTACATAGGGCTCGAACCGCATGGGATTGCCGCCGATGATCGCCAGGATCATCGGTATTCCGTACCGCACGCTGCGAACCACCGAGTCGGGCGATCCGCCCACCCCGACCCAGGCCCGCAGACCATCGGCTGTCTTCGGAAACACATCTACGGCCTCCAACGCGGAGCGCAGTTTCCCCGACCAGGTCACCGGCTCCCCGGGCAGCAGCTTCGCTAGCAGGTCGAACTTCTCCTCGAAAAGTTCGTTGTAGTCGGCGAGGTCGTATCCGAACAAGGGAAACGAGTCCGTGAAGGATCCCCGACCGAGCACCACTTCGGCCCGTCCGTTGGAGATCCCGTCCAGGGTCGCGAATCGCTGGTACACCCGCACCGGATCATCGGTGCTGAGCACCGTGACGGCGGTCGCGAGCTTGATCTGTTCAGTGCGCCCGGCGATGGCGGCCAGCATCATCTCCGGTGACTCGCCCACGAACTCCTTGCGGTGATGCTCCCCGATCGCGAAGACGTCGATACCTACCTGGTCGGCGCGCACGCCTTCTTCGACCACAGCACGAATCGCCTCCGGGTTGGTCATGCCCTCGGGGATATCGGCGAACGTATCCAAACCAAACTGCACGTCATTCGTCATACCACCTTAAACGGACTACAGTCCGCTTATGTTCCCGTGCGAATTCCCAGCCGCGATTCATCCCGTGTTCATCTGATGCGCACCGACACCTGGTTCGCGGGCACTACGAATCAGGGATGAGCCGCTCGCGCGAAAGCAATCACCCAACGGCAGACAACCTGCAAGCGCTGTCGGTCACCGATCTCCTGGCGGCCCGCGACCTTTATCACCACCACCTGACCAACAAACCCAACGTGGTCGGCACCGCCGTCGGCCGCTATCTGATCCGCGAGACGCCCGGCGGCGCCCGGACTCTTGTTAATTCCCAGGTGGAACAAGGGTTTTCGTGGCCATGTGTGATGGTCTTCATCAGCGACTGGGCCGCACCCAAGTCCCTCACCCCGTACGACTACGTACCCAAGCAACTGTTCATGCCCGACGGCCGCGTCGTCCCGGTGTGCAAGGTGCAGGTCGATCCGGCCCCAGTGGCCACCAGCGCCCAGCACTCGGCCCCGACACGGTGGCCCACCACACTTCTCGGCGGAGGCCTGCCGATCGTGGTGGACGTCCAGAACCAATCGCACACCGCCACCGCGGGCTGCCTGGTTACGGACGGGCACACCCTCTACGCACTGACCAATAGGCACGTATGTGGACCGGCCGGACAAGAGATCGACATGATCCGCGGCGTCGCCCGCACACGGGTCGGGGTGTCCAGCGGACAGCAGCTCACCCGGTTGCGATTCGACGAGGTGTATCCGTTCCCGATGACCAACACCTACCTGACCCTGGACATCGGGCTCGTCGACGTCGATGACGCCGGGGAGTGGACGTCAACCGCCTACGGGATCGGTGACATCGGCCCGATGGTCGACACCGGCGACATGACCAACGGGCTCGACCTGATCGACCAATCCGTCGTCGCGCACGGTGGAGGTTCGGGACTGGTGGGCGGCAAGGTGATGGCGCTCTTCTACCGGTACAAGTCGGTGGGCGGCTCCGAGTACGTGTCGGACTTTCTCATCGCCCCCGATCCGCAGGGCCCGCAGACGGTTCCCGGCGACTCCGGCATGGTCTGGCACCTCAGCCCCGAGGGCGCCCGGCCCGCACCGCTGGCCGTGGAGTGGGGCGGGCAGGCGTTCCTTGACGGGACCACCCGGTGCACGCTGAACTTCGCGCTCGCCACCAGCCTGAGCACGGTCTGCAATCTCCTTGACGTCGAGCCCGTGATCGGGCAGCAGGACGGCGCCCGACCGTTCTGGGGACAGACCGGCCACTACAGCATCGCCACCTTCACCCCGGACGCGATCCGCTCGCCGAACCTCAAGACGCTGATGCAGGCCAATCTGAACGCGATCAGCTTCTCGCTCTCCGAGCTGGACCCCAAGACCATCACGCAGCGGCTCAAAGAGGCCCGGGAGAATCCCGGCGGCATAATCCCGCTCGCCGATGTGGCAGATCTGGTGTGGAAGAACCTGCCGCGCAAGGTCGTGGGCGGCCGCGACGACCATATGGTCGGGTATCGATCGCAGGGCCCCGAGCATCCGTGCCATTACGCCGATATCGACGAACCGGGGCCGGACGGATCCATCGTGCGGGACCTGTGCCTGCAGGACATCGCCAATCTGTCGGTGGCTCGCTGGCAGCAGTTCTATGACGAACGCGGCCACACCACGCAGGACAAGCGGGGTCTGCTGCCCTTCCGGGTCTGGCAGTTCTACGACGCCATGGTCGACTTCCTCAAGAAGAAGCAGATCGACCAGTTCGTATGCGCTGCCGGCCTGCTGGCCCACTATGTGGGCGACGCCTCGCAACCGCTGCACGGAAGCTATCTCGCCGATGGATACCCGGACGGGTCCGGTGCGGGGGTGCACAGCTGCTATGAATCCAAGATGGTTGACCGGCATGCCGGTAACCTGGTGGCCGGGATACCCGATGCCGTCACTGCACTCGGCGAACTCGACACTGTGGCAGACGGACTGCATACCGCCCTGGCCACCATCGAGCTGATGGACCGATCCGCTAAGCGGATCGCACCGAAAGAACTGATCGACGCCTACATCGCACTGGGCGGCAAACCGGTGGTGGCGACGCAGGACGGTCTCTGGCGCCAGTTCGGCGAGCAAACCGTCGAGCTGATGGCCGACAGCGCGCGCACCCTGGCGATGATCTGGGATAGCGCCTGGCTGGCCGGCGGCGGTGACAAGATCAAAAAGTCTGCGCTACAAGCCATTCCGCTTGAACGGCTGCGGGAGTTGTATCAACAGCCGCAATTCGTGGAATCGTTGGACCTGGATCATGTGGAAGCGGACCTGCGCTAGTGTCTGACCCGATGTTCTCTCTGCGAAACCGCGTGTTGGCAGTGCTCCGTGCCCTGGCCCTCGCGATGATCCTGTCCCTGGCCGTTCCGGGTGTCGCCCGCGCCGATATGGCGCCGCCACCGCCCGACGGCCCCGCACAGGCATGGCTGGTGGCAGATCTGGACTCCGGGCAGATCCTTGCCGCGAAGGATCCCTACGCGGTGCACGCCCCGGCGAGCACCATCAAGGTGCTACTCGCGCTGGTGGCCCTCGATGAAGTGCCCATGGATGCCACCGTGGTCGCGGATACCGCCGACGCACATGCGGAATGCAATTGCGTCGGAATCAAGGCGGGACAGACCTACACCGCACGCGAGCTGCTTGACGCGATGCTGCTGGAGTCGGGCAACGATGCCGCGAACACCATGGCGCACTTGTTGGGCGGGCGCGATGTCACCGTCGACAAGATGAATGCCAAGGCCGCCGCACTCGGAGCTTCGTCCACGCACACCGCCTCCCCGTCCGGTCTGGATGCCCCCGGGATGGACATACGCTCCTCGCCCCGCGATCTGGCGGTGATTTTCCGTGCGGCACTGGCTAATCCGGTGTTCGCCGAGATCACCCGCGAACAGGGGGCATCGTTCCCCGGGCGCGCGCTGCACAACCAGAACGAACTGCTGTACCGCTACCCCGGGGTCATCGGCGGCAAGACCGGATTCACCGATATCGCGCGCAAGACCTACGTCGTGGCCGCCGAACGTGACGGCAAGCGGCTCGTGGTGGCCATGATGTACGGGCTGGTACACGAGGGCGGCCCCACGTACTGGGATCACGCAGCGGGCCTGTTCGACTGGGGCTTCGCCAATGACGGTCAGGTCAGCGTCGGGACGCTTTAGCGCTACTGGTATCCGCCCTTACCGTCGGAGTGCAACACCTGCACAACGGTCTCCGAAACACGTACCCGGCACATGGCAATAGCCAACGTCACGGCGTCGGGCGGCGAGATCTGTGCGATGGCGCTACCAGTAGCTGCCGCCTCCTGAACCGCTGCCAGTTTTCCGGCATCATCGGCGCCGTTGAACTCCGCGCAAGTCGTGTCGGCGGTGGCGACGGCAGCCGGGACCGCGGATAGCAGGCCCAGCACAGATGTCAGCACCACAGCAAAACGCATAACGGCGACTCTAGCGAACCTTGCCGCGTAGCACGACAATATCCGGCCGCGACAGCACGTCCGGTCCGGTGCGCGGGTCCGCTCGATATCCGACAAGATCGGCGGACGCACCGTGCTGCAATCCTGGTCGGCCCAGCCATTCCCGGGCTCGCCAAGACGCGGCTCCCAACGCATCGGTGGGACTGAGCCCAATCCGCGTCAGGGCTGCTACTTCATCGGCGATGCGCCCATGCGCAATCCCACCGCCGGCGTCCGTGCCGGCAAAAATCGGGATTCCGGCGTCGTATGCATTGCCGAAAGTCGTATGTAGTCCCGCGTGCAAATCCCGCATGTGCTGGGCGTAGCGCGGGTACTTTGCCGCAGAGTCCGCGATTCCGGGGAAATTCTCGATGTTAATGACGGTCGGCACCAGAGCGGTGCCGTGCTCGACCATGAGCGCGATCGTGTCATCGGTCAGGCCAGTGCCGTGTTCAATGCAATCGATTCCGGCGCGAATCAGACCCGGCAACGCATCCTCACCGAAGACGTGCGCGGTAACGCGGGCGCCGTTGGCGTGGGCGGCCTCGATGGCCTGTTCGAGGATCGCGTCCGACCACAACGGGGCCAGGTCGCCGACCGAACGGTCGATCCAGTCCCCCACCAACTTGACCCAGCCGTCGCCCCAACATGCTTGCAGTGCAACGGCTTCCGGAAGCTGTGACTCGTCCTCGATATCGATGGGCAATCCGGGGATGTATCGCTTGGGTTTTGCGAGGTGTCTGCCCGCGCGAATGATCCGCGGCAGGTCCTCTCGCTCGTCGAAGCCGCGGGTGTCCACCGGGGATCCGGCGTCACGCAACAGCAGTGCACCCACGGTGCGTTCGGCTTCGGCCTGCGCGACGGCCTCCTCCAGCGAAGTCGGCCCGTGCGGCCCGACCCCGACGTGGCAGTGCGCGTCGACAAGTCCCGGAAGCAGCCACCCACCGTCGAAGATGGTGTCGGCTGTGTCGGGTCTGGTAATCGGTTCCAGACTGATGATGCCGTCGTGCACCCAAAGATCGATGGGCTCTTCGGACGGGAGCGTCAGCCCCCTGAAATGCAGCCCGGGCACGTCACGATCAGTTCTTGGGGAACTTCAGCTTCGAGATGTCGATATCGGCCAGACCCGGGGGCAGTTCACCCAGTCCTTCGGGCATATCACCGAGATTGGGGAATCCTGCGGGCATACCCGGAGGCATCCCTGGGAAGCCACCCCTGGGCTTCGGCTGCGTCGGACCCCGCGACCCCTTCTTACCCTTTTTAGCGTTCTTACCGCCCTTGCGGTTGCTCTTGCGATTGATGGCGCCCATGCCCATGCGGCCGGCCATCGAGGCCATCATCTTGCGCGCCTCGAAGAAGCGGTCCACGAGCTGGTTGACCTCCGAGACCGCGACGCCGGAGCCGTTGGCGATACGCAGCCGCCGGGAGGCGTTGATGATCTTCGGATCGGCCCGTTCGGTGGGGGTCATGCCGCGGATGATGGCCTGCACGCGGTCGAGCTGCTTGTCGTCGACGGCGGCCAGGGCGTCCTTCATCTGTCCGGCACCGGGCAGCATGCCCAAGAGGTTGCCGATAGGCCCCATCTTGCGGATCGCCAGCATCTGCTCCAGGAAGTCCTCGAGTGTCAGCTCCCCCGAGGTGATCTTCTCGGCGGCGGCCAGGGACTGTTCGGCATCGAAATGCTGTTCGGCCTGCTCAATGAGGGACAACAGGTCGCCCATACCCAGGATGCGGCTGGCCATCCGGTCGGGGTGGAAGACGTCGAAGTCCTCCAGCTTTTCGCCGGTCGATGCGAACAAGATCGGCGTGCCGGTGATCTCGCGCACCGAGAGCGCGGCACCACCGCGGGCATCACCGTCCAGCTTGGTGAGGACGACACCAGTGAATCCGACGCCCGCGCGGAAGGCCTCCGCGGTGCTTACCGCGTCCTGTCCGATCATCGCGTCGAGGACGAACAGCACCTCGTCGGGTTGAACGGCATCGCGGATGCGTGCGGCCTGATCCATCAAGTCGGCATCGATACCGAGCCGACCGGCGGTGTCGACGAGGACCACGTCGAAGTGCTGGGCATTGGCATGGGCAAGACCATCACGGGCCACCGAGACGGGATCGCCGACCAGTGAACCGACCTCCAGCCCGCCCGGGGAGCTACCCGGGTGCGGGGCGAAGACGGAGACGCCCGCGCGCTCACCGACTACCTGGAGCTGATTGACGGCGCCAGGACGTTGCAGGTCGCAGGCCACCAGCAGCGGGGTATGCCCTTGTACCTTAAGCCATTTCGCTAACTTTCCGGCGAGCGTCGTCTTACCGGCACCCTGCAGACCGGCGAGCATGATCACGGTCGGCGGGGTCTTCGCGAACGCCAGCTGGCGGGTTTCCCCGCCGAGAATGCCGATGAGCTCCTCGTTGACGATCTTGACGACCTGCTGCGCCGGGTTCAGCGCACCGGAGACCTCGGCGCCCTTGGCACGGTCCTTGATGCGGGTGATGAAGGTACGCACCACGGGCAGGGCAACATCGGCTTCCAGCAGCGCGAGCCTGATGGTCCGGCAGGTCGCGTCGATATCGGCGTCGGACAGGCGTCCCTTGCCCCGCAGGTCGGCAAGGGCATCGGTCAACCGGTCAGACAGCGATTCAAACACGCGACCAGCCTATCTGGCCGTGCTGCGGTGCTCACGGAGCGCCTTCAGTTGCGCGCTAGCTGGCCGCCTTCTTCGGCTTGGGCGCCGTCGCAGGGAGTACCGAGGCAATGGCGGCCTCCAGTACGGCCTGCTCGGGTCCGGTGCTGAGGCAGAAGGTGTCGACCACCGACGAACCGAGGGTGTTGACCTTGGCCCACGCGATGTCCACTCCGTGACGTTCCAGGGTCGCGGCGATGCGCGCCAGTAACCCCGGCGCGTCCGAGGTGCGGATCTCCACGATCTGCTGGTCGGTGTTCCCGGCGGGTTCGAACCATCGGATGCGAGGCGGTGCGGGCACGTAATTGGTAGGAACCGCCGGGGTGGTATCGCCGACGATGCCGGTTCCGAACTGAGCGGCTTCGCGTTCACGCTCGTCGAGTGTCGCGATGACGTCGGTATCTCCGTCGAGCGCCGAGATCAACTGCTGGCGCAGCAGCCCCGCGGCCGGCGGTGATCCAAATCGCGGCGATACCTCAAAGGTGTTGATGGCCGAACCGGCGTGACTTGCCACCGACGCGGAGAACACCCGCAACGAGTTCAGCGAGAGCACACCGGCAGCCTTGGAGAGCAGACCCCGCTGATCCGGCGCGATCATGCTCACGATGTACATGTGCGGCGACCCAGCGGGCACCAGCCTTACCTGTACGCCTCCGTCCGCTGCCAGCGAGAGCAGTTCCGGATCAATGGGATCCGGTTCGGGCAGCTGCTCACCGCGCATCACCGTCCGGCATTTGCGTACCAATTCTCCGATCAGCGACGCCTTCCAGTCGCCCCACACCCCGGGGCCGGTGGCCAGCGAGTCGGCCTCGGCGAGCTGTTGCAGCAGCTCCAGGAGCAACAGATCGCCGCCAAGTGTATTGACCACAGCATCGATGGTTTCCGGGTCCGCGAGATCGCGTCGAGTCGCCGTATTGGGTAGCAACAGGTGGTACCGCACCATCTTCGACAGCAGCTCCACATCGGAGGGCCACAATCCCAGCCGAGTGCCGATCTGCACGGCGAGGTCCGCACCGACGACGCTGTGGTCACCGCCGCGGCCCTTGCCGATGTCGTGCACCAGCGCCCCAAGCACCAACAAGTCGGGCCGCGACACCCGAGTGGTGAAGGCGCTCGCCTGGGCGACGGTCTCCATCAAATGTCGGTCGACGGTCCAGATGTGCACAATGTCCCGTGGCGGCAGATCGCGAACCGGACCCCATTCGGGAAAAAGTCTGCCCCACAATCCAGTTCGATCCAACGCCTCGATGGTGGCCACCGCAGAACGACCGGCCTCCAAGAGCACCAGCAGATCTTTGAGCGCCTCCCGCGGCCATGGCGTACGCAGTTCGGGAGCGGACTCGGCCAGACGGCCCAGTGTGGACGCGGCGATCGGCAGACCAGTCGTCGCCGAGGCCGCCGCCACTCTCAGGACCAGTGACGGGTCACGTTCCGGGCGGGCATCACGGGCCAGCACCACCTCCCCGGCATGCTCGACCACTCCTTCGTCAATGGGACGCCGTACGGTACGCCGTAGCGCTGAAATACCGCGCCGGGGAATGGAATTGGCGGCAGCCCGCAATCCCACATCGACCGAATAGCTGATGGTGCGTGCCGCGTCGGACAGCATCCGAGCCAGGTCGAAGCGATCCCCGATGCGCAATGCCGCGCCGATCTCATCGGCGAACTGGGCCAGCAGCTGGTCCCGCTCCCGCCCGGCAACGCGATGCAATTCGGTGCGGACATCCAAGATGACAGTGTGTGCGCCGTCGAAGGACTTCGCGAGCCCGCTGTCGGCGAGTTGGGCAATGGCCAACGCGCGCAATAGCTGTACATCACGCAGGCCACCACGGCCCGACTTGAGATCGGGTTCGGCGCGGTGCGCGATCTCGCCACTACGCCGCCAGCGCGCCTGCGTGTAGTCGACCAGTTCGTCGAGCCGCGTCCGGATCTGCGAACGCCACTGTTGTCGCACACCACCGATCAACAGACTCGACAGCTGTGCGTCGCCCACGATATGCCGGGCGTCCAGGAGCGACAGCGCCGCCGACATCTCCTGACCGGCAACATGGAGAGTGTCGGCCACCGTGCGGACACTGTGGTCGAGCCGAATGTTGGCGTCCCACAACGGGTACCACAACCCGTCCGCGACCTCGCTGAGTGTCTCAGCAGCCACACTCTCATCGTGCAGTAGCACCAGGTCCAGATCCGAGTATGGCAGCATCTCACGCCGGCCCAGGCCGCCGAGTGCCACGATAGCGAATCCACTGGTGTCGGTGATACCGATCTCTGCCGCCTTGGTGCTCAGCCACAGCTCATTCAGATCGGTCATCGCCTCACGGATGACACCGGCGTTAAGCCGGCCACTATCGCCAAGCAGCTGAGCCCGCGCGGCCACCAGGTCGGTTGCGGCGCCCATCTGGTTACCGTCCGATGCGGCTAGAGAGCATCGGCGCCCCGCTCGCCAGTGCGCACCCGCACCACCGAGTCGACGGGGCTTACCCATACCTTGCCGTCGCCGATTTTGCCGGTGCGTGCGGCGGTCACGATGACCTCGACCACCTTGTCGACGGCACTGTCGTCCACCACAACCTCGACACGAACCTTCGGCACGAAGTCGACCGAATACTCGGCGCCCCGGTACACCTCGGTGTGGCCCTTCTGCCGGCCGTAGCCCTGCACCTCGCTGACCGTCATGCCGAGGATGCCCGCCTGCTCCAGACCAGTTTTCACATCTTCCAGCGTGAACGGTTTGACGATCGCGGTGACCAGCTTCATGTCCCTCATTCCTCCCTGCCGCTGGAGTGGCGGCCGATAACCGAACCACTTCCGAGTGCGACAAAGTCGTATGCGCCTTCAGCGTGTTGGGATTCGTCGGCTCCGGCCGCTTCTCCCTCGTCGCTGATGCGCAGGCCAATGGTGTACTTCACGATGAGTGCAACGATAGCGGTGCCTA
>JBOGDC010000007.1:0-2019 GCA_050701835.1 Mycobacterium sp.
GTATCTGGCCACGCTGATGATTCCGGCGACGGTGACCGTGGTGCCGATGTATCTGATGCTGACACAGGTTGGGCTTCGGAACACGTTCTGGGCGTTGGTCATCCCGTTCATGTTCGGATCGCCCTACGCGATCTTCCTGCTGCGTGAGCATTTCCGCACCATTCCCAACGACCTGATCCGCGCGGCCCGCCTGGATGGCGCCAACACGCTCGACATTCTGTGGCATGTGGTGGTGCCGGTCAGCCGCCCCATTCTCATCACGCTGACTCTCATCACCGTGGTGTCGCAGTGGAACAACTTCATGTGGCCGTTGGTGATCACCAGCGGAAACAACTGGCGGGTGCTCACCGTCGCGACCGCCGGGCTGCAGTCTCAGTTCAACGCGCAGTGGCCCATCGTGATGGCGGCAACCACCGTGTCGATCGTGCCGTTGGTGATCCTGTTTGTGGCATTCCAGAAATACATCGTCAGTTCCATCACCTTGAGCGGACTCAAGTGATGAAATCCTCCACCTGCGCCGCCCTGACTCTTGGGCTGATCGCGCTGCTGCTGTTCGGAATCGCGGGATGGCTCGGGATTCCGAAGACACCGCACGGGAAAACTGTCGTCACCGTGCGGGTGTGGGATGAGCGGGTGGCCGAGGCGTACCGCAGCTCGTTCGATGAGTTCACCCGGCGCGATCCCGGGATCGAGGTCGCGGTCTCGGTGACTTCGTATGCGAGTTACTTCAACAGCCTGCGCACCGATGTGGCCGGGCATGGCGCCGACGATATCTTCTGGCTCAGTAACGCCTACCTGTCCGATTACGCCGACACCGGGAACCTCGTCCCCGTTGATCCGCAGGAGGATTGGGATCCGTCGGTTGTCGCCCAGTTCACCCGCGGCGGCAAGCTGTGGGGTGTCCCTCAGCTCAGCGACGTCGGGATTGCGCTGTACTACAACAAGAATCTTCTCGACGAGGCGCAGGTGGATCCGGCCGAGCTGGCGGAGCTGCGATGGGACGCCGACCCCGCCGTCGATACCCTGCGCCCGATGCTGCACCGGCTCACCGGGCCCGGGCATTGGGCCTACAACGCCGCCAACGACTTGCAGGGCATCTACCTGAACTACCTCGGGTCCGCGGGTGCCGTCTTCCAGGCCGGCGACAAGTTCGCGTTCGCCAATCCTCGGGCCGAGATGGCGTTCACCTACCTGGTCCAGCTCATCAACGTCGACAAGGTGGCGCCGTCGGCCGCCGACACCAATGCCAACAACGACTTCTCGCGCAACCAGTTCCTGCAGGGGCGGATGGCGCTGTTTCAATCGGGCACCTACAACCTGGCCCAGATCCAGGCAAACGCCAACTTCCCGTGGGGTGTGGCGATGATGCCGGCCGGTCCGGAAGGCCGGGTCAGCGTCACCAACGGCATTGTGGCCGCCGCTAATTCGTCCTCGCCTCACCTCGAGGCTACCCAGCGGGTGCTGGCCTGGATGGGCAGCACCGAGGGCAACGCCTTCCTGGGCCGCAGCGGCTCGGCGATCCCCGCCGTGCTGGGTGCGCGTGAGCCATACTTCCAACATTGGACCGCCAGGGGCGTCGACGTCGCCCCGTTCTTCCAGGTGCTGAACGGTGCGCAGATCGCCGCTCCGGGCGGGCAGGGATTCGGAGCCGGATTCGCCGCGCTGAAACCGTATTTCGCCGAGATGTTCCTGGGCCGCCTCGATGTGCGCAGTGCGTTACAACAAGCGCAGCAAGCGGCGAATAGGGCTATTGAGCGCTAGCCCCGCGCTACAGCACCTCGAACAATACGACCGCGGTCCCGACCGCAATGATGATCAGCAGCGCCACCGCATCACGCAGGCCCGGCCGCGTCGGATGCGCCGCGATCTGCCCGGTGCCACCGCGCGCGGTAATGGCATCCCCCATCTCGGAGGCGCGTCGCAGGGCGACGGTGATTGCCGCGGTAAGCATGTCGACCACCTCGGCCACCCACCGCAGCCCGCGCCTGCCCTCGCGCACCTGCGGCGGACGCAACCTGC
>JBOGDC010000008.1:0-2136 GCA_050701835.1 Mycobacterium sp.
TTGGCGTCTTGGCAGACCACTCGCTTGCCGTCGGCTGACAAGCCGATGACTTTCAGTTCGCGCACGATGTCCTCCTCGCCCTGGACTGGATGCCCCAGTTCTCCGGACCTTAGTGCAGGTAGAGGGCCCTTCTGCGGTGACACGCGGGGGTGGGCGCTACTTGCTTTTGCGGACGGTTCGCGCTATGTGACGCGTGTGGCAGATGTTGTTTGCCGCTGCGGGCGGCTTGGTGCCGATAACGCGAATCGAGTGCGAGTCTGGCGCGGGTTCTTGGTGTGATTTCCGCGGGAGGCTCGCACTCGATAGCGCGCTAGACCAAAACTAGGTGCCCCTATGGGCAGGTGACCTCGATTTCGAATGGCTTGTTGGTGGGCTGCATGGGGTTGGCCATGTCCACCGCGATGGCGGTGCCCTCGATGTGGTACTTCTTGCCGTCCTTGGTGGCCTTCGCGCTCGCTCCGGGGGTGCCCTCGGAGAAGGCCAGCGACTGCCCGCTCAGGCTGCCCAGGCCGGCGGACTTCACCGTCGGTGAATCGCCGTCCGTCACCACAGCGCCGAAGCCCTGAGCGCCGCTGCCGATGACGATGTTGACGTTGCCGTTCGAGGCCTGGCAGACGACAGCACCTTCGATCTTCTGTTCCTTGCCGTCGATGACGACCTTCGCGCTGCTGTTGGTGGCAACTGCGCCGGCGCCGTTGCTGACAGTGGTGCCCTTGGTCTCGGATTTGTCCTTATCGCTCGAACAGCCGACCAGACCTGCGGCGATAATCGCCGCGCCGCCAATGGCGACCACAAGCCCACGCTTCATAGCGTTCTCCTTATATGTGATGAGGGGTGGAGCCGAACAGGAGAAGTATGGGGTCGTGAGGGGGTGTGGTCTGCGGAATCGCAGGTATACCTACGTACCCAGATTTGAGATATCGATTCCGGCCGACATCAGAATCACCACCACCACGGTCAGGGTGGTCAGTGCGATGGGCTTGCCGCCGTGATGCCAGTGCCCCCGGGCCAGCGCGTGGTGGCGCACCGTACTGATCGCGACGATGCCGAGCACAACCCCGGTGGCGATCAACGACGCCCCTGCGGTCTGTTTGTGGATGAGTGCGTGGGTGATGAAGACAGCGGCGGCTCCCGCGGCGGCCAACCCGGTGCGAAGCCAGGCCAGGGCCGTGCGTTCGGCGGCGCGGGTCTCGTGGGCCGCCCTCATCGGTAGAAGACCGCGACCGATGCCAGGATCGCGACCAGTCCGATGCTGACGGCGAGTAGGGGTACCAGCAGGGTGCCCTTGAGTGGTTGGTCGCGGTCCATCCGCTCCTTCACATCGCGCCAGTGCACGTATGCGCCAATCGACACCACTACGGCGAGGGCCAGGCAGGACGCAGCCAGTACATGCCGGACTCCGGCATGGTGAAACGGTTGGACGAGAGTCTGGACCGCGACACCGCCGGCGAGCAATCCGAGTGCCGTGCGGATCCATGAGAGGAATGTGCGTTCGTTGGCCAGGGTGAAGCGGTAGTCGATCTCGGGATCTTCGGGCGGTTCCGTCACCCCGCCCAACTTACCGAGCACCGCACCGGCGTCGGGGTCAGTTGATTTCTCGGTAAATACCAGTATCTATCTAATTAGAAACGATCGTCTTCAATTTGATAGGTACTATGGGTGCATGAAGGTTCTAGCTTTGGGTGGGGCGGGCGCCATGGGTGCTGTTGCCGTGCGTACCGCTCGCGAAGTATCGGGCGTCCAGGAGATCGTCATCGCCGATCGCGATCTCGGTGCTGCCGAGGGATTGGCGCGACAGTTGAGGGAGGGCCGGATACCGGTCCGAGCCGTCGAGGTCGATGTCACCGACGAGGCGGCGTTGCGTGCAGTTCTGGAACCGATGGATCTCGTTCTGAACACCGTTGGTCCGTACTTCCGTTTTGGATTGACGGTGCTGCGTGCGGCGATCGAAACGCGAACGCACTATCTCGACATCTGCGACGACTGGGAGCCGACGTTGCAGATGCTCGATCTCGACGAGTTGGCACGCGAACACGGGGTCTGTGCGGTGATCGGCATGGGCGCGAGTCCCGGGATCAGTAACCTGCTTGCCGCCATCGCCGCAACAGGATTCGATTCGATCCACGATATCTACAC
>JBOGDC010000009.1:0-27926 GCA_050701835.1 Mycobacterium sp.
TCAATCGAGAAGCAAGAATTGAAGCCAAGTTAGCTGACCATGGACTCACGTTGCATGATGCCGAAGCTATTGCTGAGCGGGTGGCGCAGGCTCTTGGCGACGAATCGACCTTCTTCAATGGTCTGAGGGACCGCCTATCTGCCGATGCATACTCCGCGTCTGTGGGATTCACCAGTGTTTTGTGGCCGGAGTTCGACTTTGAAGCTATTCGCGACTCAAACGGAGTGGTCGAGTCGGCACGCTACCGGCGTGTGCGAGGCCAACCGCCCGAGGCTGACTCTCTCGAGGATCTGCCGTCTTGGAGCATGACCGTGCAAGAGTTCATAGAGCGGTTCGGCCCGACCACGCTCAACTACAACTCCTCGCCCGGCCAAAAGGTACTGCCGGCGCACGAGCTGTATCAGTTCGAGTGGAACGGTGAACAGTACGGTGCAGGATTCAGTTGGGGGCTGTATTTGCTTTCGGCGAGACTCTGGCCCGAAGACTGAGGCTTGGTGCTGGAATCACTGAAAGTTGAAAACCTCTGGGCGGCTGACATATTCAGCGCCGTGTGGAAGTTCAATCGGAACGTCAACCGGTGCATCGACGTCGTGTAGATGCCCGACCGTGTACCGCACCCACTGCGCGCCCCACTCGGCGCCGCCCGGCTTACGAATCTCGACGCTGATCGCTGATGCACTATGCCCAGCCGCCTGCAGGTACTCGGTTGTGGCCTCGCTGGCTATGTCCTTGTATTCCTTGCCGTCGGGAAGCGCGTACAGCAACAAGCTCCAGTTGCCGTCTTGCCCGAATGCCCCCAGCGGACCCAGGAACTGCAACGGGCCCGCGCCGCTGCCCATCTCCGCGACGCTACTGCCGCTGTAGATCATCACGTGCGTCGGAACACCCAGGCGCTGAACCTAACCCTTCATCCTGCTAGCCGGTCGTCGGGGCGTCCCCGGGCTTTGCGGATGATGTATTCGCGGCGGGCCCAGACTATGACGCGTGCCCATCCGGCAGTACCCATGATTGCTGCCGCCCCAGCGAAGATCCGGTTGTAGACGATCTGGCCGTGCCGGTCGTATCCGAAACTGGGCACATGCTCTGGGGAACCGGTAAGCAGTTGCTCTTTGGTTCTCCAGTGGTGGTGGCAGTGATCCCATTGGCCCATGGGTTTGTGATTGCAGGTCGTCGGGTGCAGATACATGGTGAGTGCGATTGCCAGGAACAGCGTGCACATAGGTACTGCGATCACGAGACGCCAGTCACTGTAAGGGTTCTTCGACACAAGTGCCTGCCGTGTGCCGTCCTCAGAGTGTTTGCTCACCATCACCGGCTACCTGGGCCCAGGCTGGTGCGGGTACGGATACCCGTACGGCAGTGGTGGTGTGGGTTTGCGCTGTCGTGACGCGGTGACGATGAGCACGATAATTCCGGCGCCGACGAGCGCGGTGCCGCCGATGGGGCCCGCGAAGGTGGCTGTGATGGCGCCGGTGCCGGCGCGTGGTCCAAGTCCGTAGGTGATGTCCGAGTAGCCGGCGCAGCTGATGGCGTAGTTGCCGTTCTGGTGGGCGCTGACCACGTAGAGCGCATGCCATTGGTTGATGCTCAGAGTGCCGTTGTAGCGGCTGACGGTGGCGTCGTTATTGTTTTCGTCGCGGGCCACGCAGCGTGTGTTCTGGGTCAGTCTCGGCACGGGTTCGACATCGGCGACGTAGATGATCATCGAATCGCCCGAGGCGAATCGCGCAGTGGCAGAGCTATTTGCGTCAAACTGGCTCGTGGGTCCTTTGAGGGCGTAGATGAGCCCTGTGACGAATAGGCCGATGCCACAGAGCAGCCCGACAGCTATCAGTGCTGCGGCGATGGCATACCAGAAGCGCGGTGCCGGCCGGTGTGGCGCGGCGGGAGGGGGAGCGGGCCACTGCGGAGGAGGGGGAGGGCCCCACGGATATGAGCTGGGCTGCGAAGGCGGCGGGGTCCAGGAAGCGTCAGGTTTATTGTCTTGCATCGCGTAACCCCCAATTTCATCCCACCTGTTCAGAACATGTATGAGAGTAGCTGACGGGCGTCTGCCGAGTGTTGGAGCGCTCGGGGGCCTATTTGGGGGTGTTGATTTTGTGGGCGATCAGATCTGTGATGGTCTCGGCGTCGTGGGTGGTTGGCGGCGTCTTGGCGGGATCTTCGGTGGTGTCAATGGTTTCGGTGTCGATGAGATACCGGCCCTCTTGAGCGAGAACACGCTGCACGACATCGGGTCTGAGGCCATTGGGCCCCGACAGCAGTCCGATTGATGTGATTCTGTTTCCACTGTCGGAAACAGAGATGATTTCGAAGGTGAGGATGTAGTTGGCGCTTCGCTGCAGGGTCACGGTTCGGCCTTGGCATTGGCGCCATTGGGTGGAGAACTGTGAGTACCAGGTGCGTGCACTGGCTCGAGTGTCCAGTTCGATGATTCCGCTGGTGGTACGGAAACTGGGTGTGGGGAAGTGGTTGACGTCGGTGTTGGTGGCCCACGTGAGTTGGATCGCCGCCCGCACAGGGGCACTGCTGTAGGTGTAGCGCATCGCCGGGAACTGGACTGCGAGACATTCGAGGGGGGCAGCGCCTTTCTTGCCGTTGGGCAAGACCTCAACCCCGCCGGGTCTGCCCCCGTATCTGCTTCGCATCGATGACCCAAGTGCTGCGGAAAGTTCGGTCTCCTTGGGCAGCAACTCGGCGACTGGGCGGCTGGGTGGTTCGGGCAGCGGGCTGATGGTCACAGCGCGCCCGCTCACTGCGATCGAGCAGCCGGCCAGCAGCAGCGCGGCACACGCCGCTGCGCAAGGTTGCCACAGGTTCATCACAGTTGGTGATCTTAGGTGCCCCACGGTTTGTGCTCAGCGTGCGTCGCATCGAGTACGCCGCCATAAGTGCATGGACCTAGGAATCAGCTGCGGGCGGCTTCGGTTTGGGTTGACGCAAGCACCTGCATGGGGCAACCGGGGTGCGATAGGTTGCTGGCATTCGCTATAGTTCGTGGTTATGGGGATTCTTTCGGGATTGGATGGGTTGCTTGCCGACCTGGGCGCCGATGCTGTCAGTCTGGAACCTGCGCCGGGGGATCCGGATATTGGGTCGTCGTATCTGGGTGGGCATCCGTACTGGCCAGAGGGCAGCCAGTGGCCGAACTACCGCGGCGAGCCCATGTCGTTTGTCTGCCAGATCAATTTTGCGGAGATCCCGCCGCTGCCGGGTTTCCCGACTGAGGGATTGTTGCAATGGTTCGTCGGCAGTGACGATGTGGCGGGTATGACATTCGATGACACCCAAGGCACTAAAGGGTTCGAAGTCAGGTGGATCACGGACCTGAGCGCTCCGTCCACTCGGTACGTCTCCTACCCGACGCGACCGTACGGCGACTGCGGCCAAGAGCTTTTCGGTGAGGTCGGCCGTTGCCCTGGGTATGACGCGCCGTACTCCTTCCAAGAGTTGAATCCTCTGCCGTATCGCATCGTGTTCGAACGGGTGAGGACTCTTCCCGGCGATGTAGACCGGTTTACCGAGCAGCAGCGCGAAACCTTCTGGGCCGCAATCCAAGACGCGGGACTGGGTGGTGACGAGGATCTACTGAGTAAGCCGCCTCCCTACTACGGATTGTCGATTGCCTGGGGACAGCACGTCTACTACAGACTGCGCGATGAGGGCGGCTTCTGGTCAGGTGACCACGTTGGTGGCCACCCCAGGTTCATCCAGCGAGATGTGCGCGGTACGGGAAACTATGCCGCCGTGAATGATCCGGCGTCGGCCGTGCTGTTGAGCATCGGCGGCGGCGACCTATGCGATTGGTGGTCCGGCGGCACGGCCAGCCTCTTCGGCGACCCCCGTGCGCTTGCCGCCGGAGACCTCACTTCGATCCGCTATCACACCGACCGCTAGCTCTTGCATGCCTAATTGCTCTGAGTGTCAGGAGGACGATACGAGATCATGACGAGAGATAAACCGCCGCAGATCGATCCACTCAGGCCGATCCACCGAGCCATCATGAACAACGCCGCCGCCGCTTTTCGCGCTGAAGTCGCCGCCCTCGACACGCCCCAGCACTTCGACGTCGACGCCGTAACGGAGCGCGGCGGTGACAGCTCTGCTGTGCGGTGTAGGCGTCAACAACCCCTCTTTGGTCGACAACAGCAGTTCAGCGCTCAACAGGCCATCGGATTCCTCTACGCGGTTGTCACTGTCAGCGAAGGTAAAGGACTCGGTGCGCGCCGTAACCGTAACGCCCTGGCACCGTTGCCAATCAGAGGTGGCATTGGAATACCAAACGTGGGCATCGGCAGGGGAGCTAAACTCCACGACAGTGATCAACACCCGTGTTTGATCGCCATCGCCGGATGTGATCCACGAGCCCTGTGCCGCAGCGCTCAGGTGTGCGTCCTTGTAGGTTTGGCGGTCGCCAGAATGGGCAACGCCGACACACATCTGCGGAAGCGCATTCGCGCTGCTCTTGAGGATGTCCCCACCACCGACCCGCACCGCAGCGTCCTGCTGCATCGGCATCCCCAGCGCCTGGGACAGTTCAGAAGAAGTCGGCAACGCTTGCTCAGTGCCAGTACGAGCCGTTCTGAGAGCTCGCCCCTCCACCGATTCGGAACACCCCGCAAGCAATGCAACAGACAACATTGAAGCCTGCAAAGCTCTCATCATCAAAATGATGCTAGAGCGGCGGTCCAGCGTCTGCCGATGAGGGTTGTGTCTACGTTAGCTATCGACGTGTTTTGCATTACGCTCCTTTTGTGCTGATCGATAGATTCTTACAGCGGAACAACGTAATTCCAGATGCTCTTCGTTACGGGACCCTCACGCGTGCGTTAGCGATACTCGCATCGGATGAGCGCGGTGAGCTTGATTCTGACGAGGCCGCGTCGTATCTGGTCCGTCCCGGCTACCTCGGTGCTGGCGACTGTGTCGCAATCCTTGAGTCCACTGGTGTAACTCAGCAGCGCGCCCGGCAGTCGGTGGAGCGACAGTGGTCGCGGTATCGGGACCACCTGGCCCAAACGCCAGGGGCAGGTGACTGGGAACGATTCGAGACGGCAAGCGATGCGATGACTGCGCACGGTGTGCTGGTACGGCACAACTTCACCTGTTGCCGCACCTGCGCCGATGAGGAGATCAAGGATGAACGCAGCGGTGAGCGCCCGGAATGGGGCTATGTCTACTTCACGCAAATGGATGCCTTTGATCTTGCTGCCGAGGCTGCTTCGGTGTGGCTCGGCTATGGGTCATTCGGCCCGAACCCGCGGATCACAGCGACGGAACTTGAACGCGCACAAGGCAATGAAGAATCGCTGATGGCGCTCTACGAGCGCACGTTCGACCATCTGGCAGAAGTCATCACGGCCTCGTTGACCGACAACGGCTTGCACTACGACTGGGATGGAGATACCCAAGGCCGGATCAAAGTAGTCGAAATGGATTGGCGACGTCCGCTGCCCACCGATACCGCCGAGCCGCCACCGGCCCGGACGACACCAACGCCTTCCAAACCGCAGAAGTTCGGGTTCGGATTCCAATAACCAAACACCATCAGGGAGGGGTGCGGCGATGCCTGAGTCGGCACCGCTAGCGTCACACGCAGCTATATCGGAACCTTGGTAGATGCTTGTCTGGCAATGGTTTTGGCTGTGGGCCACCAGGTGGCGAGGTCGATGAGTTGGGTGAGTTCGTCTTCGCGGGTGGCGGTGGCGGGTAGGGGTGTGCTGCCGACAGGGGAGGGGTTGGCGGCGGTGGCGTGGGCGATGGCTTTGGCGATCTGCAACGCGTGCTGGGCGCTCTGATCGGCGGTGATGCCGGGCCTGCAGGCGCGGGCGAGTTGTTGTTGGTCGGTGTCGTTGAGTTCGGTGATGTGTGGGGCCAATTGTATTAGGGCGTCGTGTATTTCGATGATGACGCGGTGTAGTTGAAAGTCACTAACCGGTTGGAGTTGTTGTGGGGGCGCGTTGAGGATGGTTTCGGGGTAGGCGGTGGTGAGGTCGGTCCATAGGGGTTGGAGTTTTCGCCAGGTGCGGCCGTTGGTGTCGCGGTGCAGCAGGGCTTGGGCGGCTACGAAGCAGGGGCCCAGGGCGAGAGGCAGGACTGCGGCGAGCGCATAGAAGATGGCGTGTGAGTAGAAGGTTTGGCGCACCTGGAGGGTGTTGGCCAGTTGCAGGCGATCAAGGAAGGCCAGGGTGAATATAGCGAGGCCGGGTAGACAGATGGCGCCGGCAAGCCCGATGAGTTCGACCACGATGAGGCGTTCGGCGACGGTTTTGTTGGGCCGGCGGAAGTTCGCAGCCAGGAGCTGCAAGATCATGGCAGCTGCAGTGACCGATAGGACCGACCACACAAGCGCGGCGAGGACTTCGGAGTTGTCGCCTGCCAGCGCGATGGGTTGGTTGCGGATGCGGGGGCCGGTGGCGATGACGCCTAGTATCGCGATGGTGACAAAGGTTGCGACCCGATACTGGCGGTAGCCGCGGGTGAGGGCGGCTGGGTCGGTGTCGTCGATCATCGCGATGAATCCGATGAGTTCGGGGCTGATCAACAGCAGCAGTGCGAACGGGATTTGGGACGCAGTGGCCGCAGTCAACGGTACGGACGCAGCGAGCAGGTTCTGCACGGCCGGTTCGGTGGCTACTTGAGTGGCTGCAACGAAGATTAGTGCCCTGTTGCGGTGGCGGGCGGCGAGCCCGGTGCCTAGCCAGCGCAGCCGAAATGCCAGCACCAACACAAAAAATGCTAGGACTGGCCAAGAGATGTAGCCCGGTATCGCATTGGTCACTGGTGCCCTAGGAGGATGTCGGTGAGGGTCCGATCTTTGGGCGTGTGGCTGAGGATGAGGCTGGCGAATAGCTCGGCGTCGTGTTCGGCGGTGGTGTTGTAGGCGCTACGGCCCAGGGCCGCTTTGACGGTGCCGGGGTCCAGGTTTGGTGTGAGCGCTGAGACCATCTGCGCTGTGTCGGTTTTGGCGTTCTTGTCGTGACCGAGCAGCATGTGGCCGAGTTCGTGCAGGATGATCTGGTCGGCGTGCAGTCGGGAGGTTCCGTCTTGATACAGCACGATGTCGTCGTGTTCGCGGACCAGCCACAGCCCGCAAGCGCTTCCTGTCAGGAGTGCACCGTCCACGGGTAGAAGCGTGATCCGGCGACCGCGCAGCCGTTCGACCGCATGGACGAACGCCGTCCGGTCCCAGGGGTCTGACACTGGCACCTGGCCGATGAACTGGCGCATATCGGCTTCCGATGAGCCGTTGCGCTGCAGAGATTTACGGCGAAGTTTCATCGCCGAGTCCGATCGGGGGAAGGTTTTCCAGCTCGCGTAGGCGATCGACGATTCCGGCCAGATTCCCGATCGACTCGGGTGTCAGCCCAGACAATCTGGTGGCGATATCGCGGATTCCATTGTCACGCATGGCCTTGACGAGACGCAGCTCGGATTCGATGACGGCATCGGCGCCGGTATCGATGAGATAAGACGCTGGAACACCGAAATACTCGGCGATGGCTTGCAGGTTCTGCACGGTCGGGTTGGTGCGCTTGCCGGTGCGCAACAGGCACAGGTAGGGCGCACTCATCTGAACCGCCGTCTTCTCGAAGATTCCGTCGGCCACCGCCATATCTGACGGCGGCTCGCCTGCCGGGCTCATAACCTCGTACAACTTGGTGAGCTTAGCGGCCAGGGTCTCCTGGTGCACCTCCTCAGCAATCTGCTTGGCCTGATCCTTGTCTGCCATTTACCCCATCCGTTCGTCGATTTATCCGCCCATCGGTCAACGTACCCCAATCCTTAACCAGTAACCGCACTACAGCCATAGTATTGCCAGTAAATGTTGCTATGGTAATCGTTGACTGATATACATCTGCGTGTGCCGTCACTAAGCGCGGCCACCCACCCACGGGCCGGGTCGAGATGGGGAGATATGCGGTTGACTAGTGCATTAAGGCGCGGGCCTTCGGCAGGCTGCCTTGCCGTCGCAACATCTGCTTGCGTTGCGACCGTGATCTTGATCGGCGCCCCCTGTGCCGTTGCCGATCCGCAGGTGATGCCCGATCAGCAGCAGCAGTTTGTAACCGACGACGGGTGGACCGTCGGATTGACGATGACCAATGAGGTCATCGATCACATCGACAACATCGCTGGTGCGAGCAACTCCTGGCAGGCACGCGTCTCCTACCGCGCCGAGGCAACGATTTCGGGTGCGGGCTCGGCGGTTATCCAAGATGCGCAACTGGAAACCGGATACTTCGTGGGCTGCCGCACCGACTCGTCCTCGGGTGTGGAACTCGGTGGTGATCTGGGCTTGACCCTGTCACAGCAGCTCAACGGCCAGGCCTATGGCGGCGGATACGGCGGCGGCCAGGGCGGCTCGGGTGGTGGCGGCGGCCAGGGTGGTGGCTTCGGCGGCGTCTCCGGCGGTGCCTCAGTCGGCGCCCAGGAGCACATCGGCGGCTACATGCGCGTGCTGCTAAAGCCCGGTGGTTTGGCTCAACTTCCGATGGACCGCATCAACTTCCGGAACATGCATGCGGTGTCCCAAGTGCGCACCCAGAACGTGGAAGCCGACGGCTGCGGTGGCCAGGTCAAGATCCAGTCTTTCGCGACATTCCGGATTCGTACCGAGAACGGCAACGACACCCAAACCGTCTACGGCGAGCCGAAAGATCTGTGATGACTAAGGTTTTCAGAATTGCGCTGATGCTTCTTGCTGTCGGACTGGTTGTCATACCCGCCGAGGGGTCGGTCATGACAACCAGCCGGGTCTACGCAGACCCGGCGGTCCCGACCCCGCCGCCGCTACCGGCGCCGCGGGAGATGCCTCAAGATGCTCCGCGTGTCAACAACATCGGTGGTGCGAAGGTGTCGTCCTCGGCGCCGCAGGGTGAGGGCAATGGCATGGGCCAGCCGTTGGCGGCCGCGCGCGAGCTCTCGAACTTCACGGTGCCGATGTTCGCCAAAGATGGCATCTTCTTCCCAACCACCTGGGCCGGCAAGAACATCGCCATCCACCTACCGGGCGAGATGACGCTGCAAGCCGCCGCCTGGTCTGGCGACGGGGGAGCGACCTATGTTTCCAATGACGTTGACTACCAGGTGGTCCCGTTTTCTGGCGGTGGCGGCGACATCATCATCCGCCGTAAAACCATCTTCTCCCCGTCGGATATGGCCGTCGGTGTGAAGATTCCCGAAGGCGCCCATCTGCGTCAAGGTACCAACGTGGTTCTGGTGGAATCCGACGCGCACCCCGGCGCCCCGTCGCGGGTGATCGGCACCTTCTCTATCCCGGTGGCCCGTGACACCAATCGCGCCGCGATCGACGTAACCCCGGGCATCGGGCCGGGCTTCCCGAAGCAGACCAATATCTTGATCAACCTGGGCCAGGCCAACATCTTCGCGTTCCCCATCGAGATCACCCTGTCCTACCGCGCCTCCAACACCCCCACCTCGGGCGCGTTGACCGCGGACTGGGGCGGCATGCCTAACGGGATCAACGCACCCCAAGTCATCACGGTCCCCACCGATTACGTCACCGACATCGACGGCAAGTACCGGCCCGCTGGAGTGGATCCCGTGCTGTATGCCGAACGGCATTCAGGGATGTGCCCGGGCGGACCTAACGAGTTCCGGTCGGCGGATGGGCGCACGGCAGATTTCATAGTCTCCTGTAAGCGGCAGCAGATGTGTCTGGATGCCACTCCGTCAAACACTTCGACCGACGTCTGCAACAACACATTGTTCGCCAACATGTCTACCAATTGCGTCTCGACGTTCGGACAACAAGGTGACGAATACGACACCTGCCAGCAGGTAGCCAGCGACGAAGTGGCCTGGGTCAAAGCCAACATGCTCACCGGACCGTTATGCCAACCCGTAACACCACAAAGCAACATCGCACTGCTGCCTTCCAACAGAAACAGGTACTGCAGATGAGCTCTGCAATGAACTGGTATCCCTTGTTATGCAATGAACTCGGTCTACCCGTCGACAATCTCCGTGCGGTAGATAAGGCGGCAAATGATAGAGAAAGGGCATCTTACGGTTATGAGCAATAGATGGCGGACGCCAAATGGACCGCGCCGGGTAGGTGTGGTTGTAGCGATCGTTGCTCTAACCATCGGCGGGGCGAAGGTTGCTGGTGATCACACCAATCCGGGTAGCGGGTTTTCCACTATTGCGACCGTAGGTGCTGAACCGACTGGTCCGACGGGGCCCGGCGGTGGAGGCGGAATGACTGGGCCCCCTGGCGGGGGAAGTCAGTTCCAGCCACCTTCAATGCCGTCGATGCCGGACTACGCAGGCGGCAACCAACCGCCTCTGGACCAGAACAATGGTGTGAGCATCTACAACACCGGGAGTCAGGGTGCGCCCAGTGAGGGGGGCAACTCCTATCCCAACCAGGCCCAACCCGGCCAGAACTCCGACGGATCGTGGCAACGCGCCGCTAATGGTGAGCAACAACCAATTCAGTACAACACGCCGGCGCCATATACCGGTGCTCAGTCAATCCCAAACAGTGCCCCGCCACAGCAATCACCCAACCAGGGGAAGTCGTCAGCGCAGCAAGGCTCACAGGAGTCACCCAGCCAGCCGCAGCAATCGCCTGGGCAAGGGGATCAAGGTGACGAAAACGGTGATGAGAAACTTCGGAGAGGTAAGTGCTTCCAGGCATCGGATCCAAATACGCCGGTCGCTAAAGGCATTATGGGCAGGCCGGTGCCCGGGCCAGAAACTACCTCGCAAGGACAATTAGGCGACTGCTGGCTGATGGCCACAATAATGGGGTTTCAGGTGAGCGAGAAAGGGCGCGAGGGCCTATCAAAGCTCGTCGTCTCGAAAGGGGACGGTTACGATGTCATATTTGGGTCTCTATGCGGCAGTCAGTCTGTCTATGTTGACAAAGTTTATAGTTCAGGCGCGCAGGAAATGGTTTCACCAACATGGAACGACGCAGGCCTTGGAAGTGCGCAGTCTGTGAGGCAGGGCTTGGTGTCTATCATAGAATCTGCAACCTCTCAGGGATGGCTAGGAAAACTCCAAATGTGCAGGGGTAGCACACTTTGGCTCGCAGAAGACCTGTTATCCGGCGGGGATGGCGAATACCACATGAACACGGCTGCACCTTGGGATCACAAGATGCAGGATCGTCTAACTCGAGACGCCGACGAGGTTAACAAAATGATCCAAAATGGACAATCGGTTACTGTAGGGACAGATGATACTTCGCAATTTGAGACAACGTATCGAATTAACGGAAAACTATCTCCAGGACACGCGGTAACAGTGGTTGGCAATCATGCGTATGCAGTGACAGCCGTACAAAACGACGGCATATGGGTGCGGAATCCCTGGGGGCTGGGCAACTCGGCTGATCACGGCAATGAGTTCTGGGTTCCCAAAGCGCAAATCGAGCACTCCTTCAACGATATGGCGATTTCGACACCAATATCGGAGGCTTTAGCAAATAACAGGGTGCCCTGCACGTTGTAATATTTATGACTAGGTATGGGAGTTCGACGTGAAATGCACTGCTAGGGACTTGGCGGCTAAAATGCGCAACAACGGTGCCCCACCGCTCTCAGTCAGTAGATTATCCATTTTTACGCTCTATTTGGTCACCTGTTTATTTATTTCCGCATGCTTTGGGGGCGTACACACGCCCGCAAAGGATGGGGAGGCGACACGCGATACGCTGACACTCAGTGGGCTTACCTACCACCTTTTTCATGTCAATGTTGGCGGTGTGTACAAGCAGAAAGGCTATTTAGGCCAGGGCGATATCGACATATCCGTTCGCGGATCCGGCCAGCAGCAGGGTCGCAATTGGGTACTAGTGAATGTCGACTTTTCAAATGGAGATAGTTTTACTTATCGTGTATATCAGCAGGTCGGAGAAATCTCGAGCTCTATCGGGGGCAGGCTCAACCTTATTTTCACCGGTATCTCTAGTTCGCCGGATCCGAATCTACCTTCAGTCGTCACGCTCGGGTCGGTGGTGTCGAACCCTGAGGGCTTGGCGTTGGATACCGCAAGCAGGCAGGCATATCTATCGGATCTCAAAAGCGGAGGCTCGCAGTGGGAAGTTGGGATAGGAGGGCCTCTGCGGAGTGGGCCAATTGTAATAACTGGGCGACCAAATAAGGCGGTTCCTTACGTAACAGCTTTTGTCGGATGCGGCCTCGATGCAAGGACGGGACTGTCTGGAACATTCGAAATGTATAAGGGTGATAATGTCACCATCGGCAGGGTGGGAGAATTTTCGCTTACGGAAATCGATATCGAACAAATTAGTCCGGCTGGCGGAACAATGAAAATCACGCTCTCCCGAGCCTAAAGACATCGTGATTAAGAGATTATGTGGACATCGCGGCTACATCTAGTGCCCCGTGTCCGTGTCCAGTCTGATGCTGTCCCAAGCTGATCCGATTCACCGCTACTACCAGAGTTGTCGGCGACGGGTGGCGCGGATCACGGTCAGCCTTCAGGAGGTGACGCATCAGTGCCTTTGGCGAGAGCTGGTTCTGATGACCTTGACCGAGACCGCTACCACTGCGGCATCCGATACGAGGGCATCTCTGGAGGGACGAGCAGGGTGGTGGACACGGAGCGGCGCGCGGGGCCGTTGGCCGCAGCGGTGGGCAGGGCCGATAGCTGGGTCTGCCATCTCCACAGCGTGGTCCCAGGCCTGCTTGGTTGCGCAGTGCGGCAGGTGGTCGCACGTGGGAGAGCTGGCCCGCGGGTTATGAAGTCGAGCTCGGCAGTGCGCATGCTGGGCGTGGGCACTCGCCCCCGCGCTCGGGCTGCCTGAGAGAACAGCTGACCTGCATGAGACTACTTGGCAACCGTCGGCACGGCCAAGCTACGCATGTCGTTGACCCACCGATGACCCGTAAGGTCAGACGAACCTGTTCTACCTGGACTAACAGTGATACCCTTTTGACTAGCACGCTCGGAGCAGACGAGCGTGGACTAATTGATAGCCGCCTCACACGCGAGGGGTCGCTGGTTCGAACCCAGCCGGGACCACCACATCACCCACTGGAGACAGTGGGTTTTCTCGTACCCGGGGTGTCGACAAGACTCATGTGACACAGAGGGCCAACAGCCGTCCCTAGCATTGCTACCTGCAGGCGTTGCCGGGGCAGCGTCAGGCTGGGTGGTGGATCAGCAGCGGTAGCACCGCTCGCGCTCCGGCCTTCCGCAGATGAGCGGCGGCAACGGTGACGGCCCACCGGGTAGATGTCGAGTCTGTCACCAGCAGCACGCATCGGCCCTCGATCGCGTCTCGGAGCGAGTCGTCCATGCCGATCGCATCACGCCAGTAGGCGGCGTCCTCTGCGCCGGATGAATCACGGTTGGGGGCCCTGCCTGCAGACACCGGCATCACTGCTTGTTCCAGACGACCGACCCTGGCAATTCGGTCGGTCACCGGCTGCACCAGATTGGGCGTACCGGTCAGCTGCAGCGACACCGCGATCTCGGGACGGGCGACCCATTCGTCGCGCCATCGAGCGAGAGTGGAGACGGCGGCCTGGGCCAGAGCCTCGATCGCCGCGGGTTCGCCTGCAGCTGCAGCGGCGATTACCCCGCTCCATTCGGGAGCATCGGCATGGACCAGTACGCGGCCGGGCTCGGCGAGCAGGCCTACTGCAATCTTGCCGCGGGTCCCGAACTCCCCACCAGGCCACATCTTTCGGGGTTCAAGCACCGTGGAGTCGGCGCGCAGGGTGGCGGCGACCGTCTGCATGAGTTCGGCGGACGCTGGCAGGCCAAGCCCATCGGGCGTCCGCCCGAGGCACACCGAGCAGCGTCCACAGGAGGCAGCCTGGGGATCGTCGAGCGATTCTGTGAGTAGCTGCATGAGGCAGCGTTCTCCCCGCGTGTAGGCCCGCATGATGTCAGCCTCGCGGCGGCGGGTGGCGAGGATGCCTTCATAGTGCTCGGCGTCGAAACGCCAAGGGCTACCAGTAGTGCGCCAACCGCCGTCGACCCGCTCCACGGCGCCGTCGACCGCGAGCTGTTTGACCATGAGCTCGATTCGTGTGCGCCGAATACCGGTCTTGGCTTCGAGTGCGTTTACCGATACTGATTCCACACCGTCGCGCGTCTCGGTGGCGAGTGCGGTGAGCACTGTGTCCATCTGTTTGGGGTCTGGAATCGAGGCGGTGGTGAAGTAGTCCCATATACCGGCGTCGGATTCTGATGGCAGCAGTACAACTGCCGCGTGGTCGATGGCACGGCCGGCGCGCCCCACCTGCTGGTAGTAGCCGACCGGCGACGGCGGCGAGCCGATGTGGACTACGAACCCGAGGTCGGGTTTGTCGAAGCCCATCCCCAGGGCGGAGGTGGCGATCAGCGCCTTGATCCGGTTTTCACGTAGCGCGTCCTCTAGCCGGGCTCGTGTGTCCGCTTCGAGTTGACCGGTGTACGCGGCGACTTTCGCCTGCGGGTGCACAGCGTGGATGCCGTCCACAAGACGTTGCGCATCGGCGACGGTGAGTACATAAACGATGCCCGACCCCGGTAGCTCATCCAAGTGCTGAGCGACCCAGGCATAACGTGCCATCGGCGACATCGGTGGCAGCACGTTGAGCTGCAATGAGCGACGGGCTAGCGGTCCGCGGAGAACAAGGGTGGCGTTTCCAAGCTGGGTAGCCACATCATCGGTGACCCGCGCGTTCGCGGTGGCAGTAGTGGCCAGTACCGGTGTCAGCGGGTTCATTCGGGTGAGCACGTCGGACACCCGGCGGTAGTCGGGACGAAAATCGTGCCCCCAGTCCGATACCGCGTGCGCCTCGTCGATGACCAGCAGTCCCATGGAGCCTTCGAGGGCCGAGAGCACCCTGCGGCCAAACGACGGATTGGCCAGCCGTTCCGGTGACACCAGAAGCACGTCGATGTCACCAGCCACGAGCCGTGCCTCGATCGCATTCCAGTCGTCGAAGTTTGACGAGTTGAGAGTTGCGGCTCGCAGCCCTGCCCGAGCGGCAGCAGCGACTTGATCGCGCATCAGGGACAGCAGCGGCGAGACGATCAGTGCCGGACCAGCGCCCTCGGAGCGTCGGATCGCTGTCGCGACCCAATACACCGCGGATTTACCCCATCCCGTGGCCTGGACCACTAGCACCCGAGCTGCGGGCTCCAGAAGCGCCGCTACTGCGGTCTCTTGATCCTCCCGTAGCGCCGCACCGGGACCGGCCAGCGCCTCGATCACCTCGCGAGCCTGATCCGCCCTGGCCCCGATCAGTCGTTGGCTCATGATCCACATCCCCTCGCGTTCGATTACTTCCTTGTCGTGGTCGGCTCGGCTTAACCTCACCGACCCCGGCAGGGTGATTCGAGCAGCCGGGCTAGAGATCGGCCCTCGCCGACTAACTGCGCTTGTGTAGTCGCAATTGGAGGTCTTCGGGCTTGAGTGTCAGGGTTTCTGAGACTTTCAGCTGGTAGCCCCGGCGCGGTTCGAGCATGAACTGGTGAAGGACCGCGGCCAGGGTGAGCAGCATTTCGTGTTGGGCGAACTGCCGGCCGATGCAAGCACGTGCTCCGGTTCCGAACGGTTTATAGATGCGCGGGGGGAGCTTGCGCAGGTTCTCGCTGATGAAGCGGTCGGGGTTGAACTGATCGGCGTCGGGCCCCCACGACGACGGGTCACGTTGGGCGGCGGCAACTAGCGTGAACACCCATTGATTCTTCTTGAAGCTGTACTGGCCATTACCAATGGTGGTGTCCTGTTTGGCTTGTCGAAAATACCCGGGCGCAACAGGCCACAGCCTCAGGGTTTCGTCGATGACGCGGCGCAGGTAGCGCAGTTTGGCGACGTCTTCGAATTTGACGTCAGGGAATTGGCGATCGGGCCACTGTTGGTCGACTTCGGCGCGCGCCTTGTCGGCAATATCGGGGCGTATCGACAGGTAGTGAAGTGCGAAAGCGATTGCATTGGCAGAGGTTTCACTTCCTGCCACCAGGAAGGTGAGGATCTGGTTGATGATGTTGTCGTCGCTTAGTTTCTCGCCGGTAACCGGGTCAGGAGCGGTAAGCATGATGTCGAGCATGTCGGGGGCCGCCCCGGTGCGAGGGTTGGCGCGGCGCGCAGCGACGATGTCCGCGGCTTCGGCGCGGGCGAACTTTTTGTCGGCGTAGTGCTGGGCTTTGCGGGGTCCACCGAAAAGCTGCTCGTAGAAGGGGATCGTATCGGTGCGCCGGTTTGCATAGTCCAGCTCGCGCAGCATCGTTGCGATGAAAGGGCTGTCGATGGGATCGGTCAGACTGCTGAAGGAGTGGCCGAAACCGGCGCGGCTGATGATTTCGATGGTGAGCCGATTGGTATCGGCGGGGATATCGACCCAGGTTCGGTTGTCGGCGTGGGTGTTCCATGCGTTGATGAATTCGCCGACCGTTTTGGTGATACTCGCGTGGTAGTTGGTCATCGCTTCTTTGGTGAATGCGGGGGTCAGGATGTCGTGGGCCTTGCGCCAATTCGCTTCGCCGCTGTCAGCAGTGAACAGCCCGTCGCCAGCCACGCTGCGCATCTTGCGCATGCTGGGGCCGACACATTTCTCCCAGAACTGTTCATTGTTGACGTCCTCGATCAGGGCTGGGCCGGAGATCATGACGAACGGAAAGCTGCCGAGCAGTTGCTCGAAGATGCCGTCGTGGCGGCGCGCTTCTTTGATCAATCCTTGGACGGGCCTGGCTAAGTCGACAGACAGTAGGTCGCCCAGGATGGGCAGGCGAAACCGTGGATGGGGCAGCGGACCAGCCGCGTGGACGGTCTGCGTTGCGGTCATGCGGTTCACCTTCACAGTTGTGGGGTCGAGCCAGCTTATGTGTTGGAAAGTTGACGGGTCTGGGCCGGCGTCCACCAGCGTGACCGCGTGAGTAGCTCTTCGTCGAGGGTGCCGGAAGGGATGAGGACGATCGGATGCCCGCAGTCGAGGTCAGGGCGCCGACGGCGCCAGCTTCATAGTTCGATCCGACCGATGCCTACTCGATCACCCGGTAAGCGAACCCGTGCGATCGTTCATGGATGGTCAACGGCGGCCGTGTGACGGAGCTGTAGCGCCACAACCTGGCGATTACCCGCTGTTGCGCAGCGCGGTGGCCAGACCGCTCATCGTGAGCAGGATGCCGCGCTGCACCAGCTCGTCCTGGTCGCCGGAGCGGTACCGACGCAGTAGTTCAACCTGTAGGTGGTTAAGCGGCTCCAGATAGGGAAAGCGGTTGAACACCGAACGTGCCAGTGCCGGGTTGTCGGCAAGCAGGTCCTCATGCCCGGTGATCAACTGATGCATGGCGATGGTTTTGTCATGTTCGGCCACGATCTTGTCGAAAACCCGGTGCCGCAGCGCTTCGTCATCGACGAGTTCGGCATAGCGGGCGGCCAATCCCATGTCTGACTTGGCTAGTACCTGGGCCATGTTGGACAGCACCGTCTGAAAGAACGGCCATTGAAGATAGAGCTGCTGCAGCACCTCCAATCGCCCGTCGCCTTCGGCGATCCACTGTTCGATCGCCGTTCCCGTGCCGTACCAGCCGGGCAGCATCACCCGCGATTGGCTCCAGGCCAGCACCCAAGGGATGGCGCGCAGGTCGGCGATCGAGGTGGTGGGCTTGCGCGACGTGGGCCGACTGCCGATATTGAGCGCCCCGATCTCGTTGACCGGCGTCGAAGCCTTGAAATACTCCACAAATCCTGGTGTTTCGTGCACCAGCTCGCGGTAGGTGCGCTGGGCGCGCGCGGCAAGGTCGTCGAGTATTTCGTACGCTGTGCCGGCCGCCTCTCCCAAACCTTCGACATCGAGCAGTGTCGATTCCAACGTTGCAGCCAGCAGCGTCTCGAGATTGCGATGGGCCGTGCGCGGTTCGGCGTACTTGGCGGCGATCACCTCGCCCTGCTCGGTGATACGAAGCGATCCCGATACCGCCGCCGGCGGTTGCGCCAAGATCGCGTCATAACTCGGACCACCGCCGCGGCCCACCGTGCCGCCGCGGCCATGGAAGAGCCGCAACCGAATTCCAGTCTTGCGTGCGGATTCCACCAAGTCCAGTTCGGCGCGGTACAGGGCCCAGTTGGCGGCCAGGTAGCCGCCATCCTTGTTGGAATCCGAGTACCCGAGCATCACCTCTTGGCTCTCGCCGCGGGATGCCACCAGGGCCCGATAGAGCGGAAGTTCCAGTGCTGCTTCGAGAATGGCAGAACCGCGTTGTAGATCGTCAATCGTCTCGAACAGCGGCACGATGCCCACCGGACAGTATGGCCGCGGTCGTGAAGCGTCCAGCAAGCCCGCTTCCTTGAGCAGAATTGCGGCCTCCAGCATGTCCGAAACCGATTGGCACATCGAGATGATGTAGTTGGGCACCGCCCCGGGACCGTAGGTCTGAACGGCCCGCGCGGCGGCGGCAACGATATTGAGCTCCTTGCGGGCAAGCTCGGAGAGCTCCGCACCCTCGCCGATCAACGGGCGGCGCGTACAGAGTTCGGTGACCAGCACTTCGACGCGCTCCGGTTCCGACAGCGACCGATAGTTGGAGTGCACGCCGGCCCACGCAAGTAATTCCGACACCACTTCTTCATGGACGTCTGAGTTCTGCCGCATATCCAGCCCGCTGAGATGAAAACCAAAGACATGCGCGGCTTCTCGTAGCATGCGCAGACGATCTTCGGCCAGCACCACGCTGCCGTGCGCACGTAACGAGGCGTCCACGATGTCGAGGTCTCTGAGCAATTCATCCGGCGCGCGGTACGGGCTCAGGCCCAGATCTAGATCGTGCTCCGGCATCTGGTCAAGGATCTGCGCGGCCGTCGCGGTGAGACGCGCATGGATGACGCGCAGTGCGCGACGGTAGGGCTCATCTGCGCGCTCGGTCTCGCCACCTTGCTCTGCCAACGCGGCCAGGTCAGCGGAAACACTGACCAGACGGATCGATAGGGAGAGCTCCTGCTCTAGCGCCACCAATTGTTCGAAGTAGTAGGCGATGGCCGTCTGGGAGGCGCTGCTCGTCGCCAGATGCACCACCTCGGCGGTGACGTTCGGATTTCCGTCCCGGTCGCCGCCGATCCAGGATCCTGGTCGCAGAATCGGCTGGCTGAGCAGTTGCGCATCTGGCCAACGGCGACGTAACGCCGTGCGGACCTCGGCGTTGATCTCAGGTATCACCTCGAAGAACGCCGCCCGGTAATAACGCAGTCCTACAGCGATTTCGTCTTGAATCTTCAACCGGGACAAGCGGACCAATGCCGTCTGCCACAGCGTGAGAATGTGCCGCCTAAGTTCGTTCTCGATATCGCGACCGGTTTCGGTCTGCGACAGGCCCTGCATTCGAAGTCGCATGAGCTCGGTGACGCGATGTTGGGTATCGAATACGGTACGGCGGCGAGTCTCCGTCGGGTGGGCGGTAATGACCGGCGACACCAGCGCGCCGGTCAACGCATGCGTGACACGATTCGAATCTATTTGTGCAGCATCGAGTTTGAGATACGTGGCGGCCAGGCTGCTGTCCTGCGGGGGCGCGCCCGCGGCGACGTGGATGGCGCGACGACGCTCGCGATGAATGTCCTCGGCGACGTTGGCCAGCAGCGCGAAATGGGTGAAGGCCCTAATGACGGGGATGGCCTGGTGGATGTCGATGCCGTCGAACAGCTTCGCCAGCTCGGCGCGGTCGATCTCGGATCGGCGCACCCTGAATGACTCCACCCGCGCCCGCTCGACGAGTTCGAAGACCTCGTCGCCACACTGCTCACGCACCGTCTGGCCCAAGATGGTGCCCAGCAGCCGGATGTCTTCACGCATGGGCTCGGTGGCCTCCCGGCCCACCTGTGTCCGGGTAACGGCGCCAATCGGTGCAAGATCCGTAACCTCAGCCATAGGTCGAGTATCCGTGCCGACGAAGCCGTTTGCACGGCGAGCGCCGAGCTCGATGACCTGAGGTGAGTCACGTACGGCTCGTCAGGCAGGCAGTTGGCGGAGAAGGGCCCGAGTTTGGTGTTGTGATACCAGGCCCCTTGTCGTACGGTCTAACGCACTTGATTGGTCAAGCCAGGGAAAAATTCGCTTCCGTTCGCGCCTGTCGCCTCTCGTTGAAAGGGTCACGGATGCAGCGGTTTTCGATCGGACGTCAGCTGAGCCAACGGGGAGGTTCGCGCTCGGCTTGTGACCGCAGGCCTGTGGCGATGTCTTCTAGTCCGTTGATGCGCTCGACCAGCCGTTCGTGCGGGACCTGCTCCAGCTGTCCACCGAGCAGCAGTGCGGAGACCCTCTGAGCCGGCTGTCGTCTCGGTATTGGCGCCTCGCCAACGCCGAGCAGCACGACGTCTACGACTCCATCGAGTGGGTTACTGACCAACCGTGGTCCTCTCCTGCAGGCTGGGTTTCTGCGGGACCTGCGAGTTCAAAGTCACTTCGGGTTCCGTTGACCACCGGGAAACGCCACTTACCCCGGCTGAGCGTGAATCAGGAGCAATGTTGACTTGCGTGTCTCGTTGCGGGTGCCTGCGCCGGCAACGGGCAGCGCGTCATCGGCCTTTGGCGCCCGTAATGCCAAGGGCGACATCGCGTCTCTGTGGTAATCAGACCGCGGTAACAGGTCTGGGTGTTCTGGCCGAACCGGGTGCCAGCTTGGCGGTCCAGCCAAAGTCATTCGCGTCCGTAACATTCGCGTCGCCGTAGGTAACACCGGGCTCTTACCGTTGCCGTGTGAACAGCTACTGAGGCGAACGGACTGGCTCCTGGTCCGTTGTCTCAGCTGGCCCGTTCCGGTGAACCATTGCCCGCGGACGTGATCGTCGTGGTGGGTGTGGACGGCGCGACATGCGCTGGCTAACGCATCGGGCGGACCGTGTCGTCGTGGACCGCCGGCAGTTCGCGTGGCTGTGTACGCCGAATCGAGGAGACGAGGGACCGATGCCGTCATTGCCGAATGTTGAGCGGCTCGAAGAGCTGGAAGACGCCAAGGAGTCGGGTGAGGTCGGGCTGGCCGCGGGGAGCATGAGTGGGGTTGAGCTCGTTGCGCAGTCCACCGCCGGTATCGCGCCGAGCGCTGTCATGGTCTCCGGTGCGACGCTGGTCGCGGCGAGTGCGGGCCCGGGGACCTTGTACTCCTACGCGGTCTCGCTGGGTGTGCTGCTGCTGGTGGGATGGTGTGTCTCGCGGGCGGCCAAGCTGCGGCCGGGGGAGGACCTGCTTTCGCATATCACTGCGGCGTTCGGCCGTGCGATTGGGTTCGTCGGCTCGACCGGCCTGGCTTTCGGTTACTTGCTGATCGCGGTCGGCTGTGTTGCCCAGTTCTCCCAGTACATGAAACCGCTTATCGCAGTGGCACCGCCAGTCAGTGCGGGCGCCCCCGGGACAGCGATCGGTATCACCGCCACCCTGGAAATCGTGTGCGTCGTCGGCGCCGGATTCATGATGATTCGCGGAGTGCGCGTCTCGGCGTGGACCGGCGTAGTGCTTGAGGTGTTATCCATTGGTGCGATCCTGCTGGTTCTGACCATGGTGCTGATTCGCCACGGGTTTACGGTGGCCCCGCTGCTCCCTACGGGTATCACTGCCACGCAAGTCGTCGGCGGTATGGTGCTGGCCACTTTGGGGTTCGTCGGATTCGAGTCGGCGGCCTGCCTGTCGGTGGAGGCCAAAGACCCCCAGCGCACGATCCCGCGAGCGGTGACCGGCAGCGCGCTGCTGGCCGGAGCGCTCTACCTGTACGCCTCGTATGCGCAGATCGTCGGGTTCGACGGCGCCGATAAGCTCGCTGCGGATGCGACCCCGTTGAACACGCTGGCGGATGGGCTGGGGGAGCATTGGCTCGGTCTGGCGGTCGATCTCGGGGCGGTGGCGTCGAACTTCGCGTGCGTCACGGGATCGCTCACGGCGGCCAGCCGGGTGTTGCGGTCGATGGGTGAATCAAAGCTGGTACACCCCAAAATGGCTGCTACCCACCCAAAGCGTAAGACTCCGCACATCGCGATTGTTCTGCTCAGCGCGGCTGCCCTGGTGACCGCAATCGGCATGGCCGCCAGTGGAATCAACGAACTGGACGTCTACTCTTACACCGGGACGCTCGGCACGTTCGGCTACATGATCGCCTATATGCTCATGGGCCTGGGCATCCCGGTGCTGCTGCGTCGACTCGCGCCCGGGGCCGGCATCATGATGGCCGTCCTTATCGGTGGGACGGCCACCCTCTGCCTGGCATATGTGTTCTACCGCAACGTCTATCCTGTCCCTTCCTGGCCAACGGACCTGATGCCATGGCTGTTCCTCGGAGTACTCCTGGCTGCGGCAGCGTGGTATGCAGCAGGCCCGCGCCGAGTCACACGCACGCAATCCCAAACCGTGACAACGGACGAACTGGAACCGGCGAGCACGCACTCGACGTGAAATGGCGCATGCAGGCCGTTCCTCGGTACGCCGTGGTCAGTGGGTACTCGAGGTTGTGCCCCAGCTGTTCTCGGTGCTGCCTGATGTCCGCGGGCGTGTATCGCTCCAGATGAAACTCATAGCTCACGGCAGACATGTACTCGTCGACGCGCTCGTGTCGCGCGGGAGCCCCGCGGAGATCGCGACAGCTCTGCTCGCTCACCTAGAAGCGGGAGGGGACCAGGTAGCCGTGCAGTCGCTGCAACGGCTATTTCGATACGGGTGCGACTAACCCTGCGACGATCGCACTGAGCCGGGGACACATCCCGAACTCGCCCCACTATCAACGGCTTTGATGCCGGGACTTACTGAGCTCGCAATAACACTCGGATTGACACCAAAACGATCGCTAGTCAGCGAAGGGGAGTGGGCTTGCATGCTTTCAGGGGAAACCCGGCACATTCCAACAGTCGTTGCAATGGTTGGTGGTTCGGCGAGGCTGGCAGCTGCCCGGCGGAACAAAGCATAGGAAGCGTTGAACCGTGAGGGGCATCGGTTCGTACTACAGGTATGACAAGACCATTCTGGGTGAAGCATGTCTAAGTTGACGCCCAAGTTTGACGATGTGCAGGCGCATTACGACCTCTCTGACGATTTCTTTCGGCTATTCCTGGACCCGACACAGACCTATAGCTGCGCATACTTCGAGCGCGAGGATACGACGCTCGAAGAGGCGCAGATCGCGAAGATCGATCTGGCGCTGGGCAAGCTCGGGTTGGAGCCCGGAATGACGCTCCTTGATGTGGGCTGCGGTTGGGGCGCCACGATCAACCGGGCGTTGGAGAAGTATGACGTCAATGTCATCGGTCTGACATTGAGCAAGAATCAGAAGGCACACGTCGAGGCGCTGCTTGCGGCCTCGCCGAGCACCCGCTCAAAAAGCGTCCAGTTGCACGGTTGGGAAGAGTTCACCGGCAAGGTTGATCGGATCGTGTCGATTGGCGCGTTCGAGCACTTTGGTTTCGAGCGCTACGACGATTTCTTTGCGTTCGCCTACGACGCGCTCCCCTCCGACGGAGTGATGCTGCTGCATACCATCACTGGTCTGCACCCCAAGGAAATCGTCGCCAGGGGCCTGCCGTTGAGCTTCGAGCTGGCGCGCTTCATCAAGTTCATGGTCACCGAGATCTTCCCCGGAGGACGAGTGCCCTCAACCGGCATGGTTGAGGAGCACTCCTATAAGGCAGGTTTCACCTGCAGCCGTATCCAACAGTTGCAGCTGCACTATGCCAAGACCCTGGATATCTGGGCGGCCGCACTCAAGGATCACCGGGACGCGGCCATCGCGATCCAGGACGAAGTGGTCTACGAGCGCTACATGAAATACCTCACCGGATGCGCGAGATACTTTCGCGTGGGTTACATCGACGTAGCCCAGTTCACCCTGGAAAAATAGACCCACAATCACCCAATGAGAGGATTCATTAGGATCCCCTGTGCCCCAAGTCAACTGGATTGATGGGATGTTTTCAGGCTGCCTGTGACGGCAGCGCTGCGCGCCTCCCGCGGTTGCGGGTCGATCCCGCAGTAGGCGCCGATGAAACCGAACAATGCGGCGGCAAGAACTTTTTGAACACGAATCGGGTGCCTGAAGGCCACCAGCCCGCCAGGAGTGTCAGTGTCAAGATCGGTGCCGCCGCCTGGTAGTCCCCGGCTGCGTTGCGCAAAGTGGTAGGCCACGCGAGCCGCAGCATCCAAGATCACAGGATTCGCTGGGGCCTGACGCGTAGAGCCTTGGTGATCTGCCGGTAGTTCGGGGGTGGCCAACCTAGCTACCAGCGGCCCGAACCGCGCGAAGATATATACAAGGACGCCGCCGTGAGCACGTAGGTGATGATCTGCGAAAGATCGGCCAAGCAGGTGAAGTCCATGGGGCGCCTCGAGGTGCTCAATTCAGGGTGCCGCGCAATACATCTTGGGCTGCGGCCCGTACTGCAGGTACTTAAGGAGAATCCGTTTGAAGCACAGTGGGATTCGTCAGCTGATAGTGCTTACCTCGGCGGCACTTGGGGATCAGGGGACCGGGACGCCTTGTTTGAGGAAGTACAAGCCTGCGATGGTTCCGTCGGGGTGAACGGTGAGCCGGAATTGTCCGGGTTCGTGTTCCATCTGCAACGGCACGTTGATCACGGTGAGCTCGCCACGCTGAACGTCCTGAGGCGCTCCGTGAGATTGGTAGGGGCCTAACGTTTGTTGGTAGGTGGTCCACGCTTGCCCAAGGGCATCGGCCGGAAGTGCACTCTGCATGGTCTTGTCAAAGCCGGCGGTGACAGCGGTGTCATCGCCACGCACGATGTCGTCCAGGATTGACAGTGCAAGTTGATCGGGGGTGGTGTCGGCCGTTGCGGACGGTGTTGCGCCGAGGCTCATCACGCTTATGGCGCCGAGCACTAGTGCCATGCCAATTGGCGGCCGCGGTGAGTAGTTTCGGTGATCTTTGCTCCCCCGATGTAGCCACATGGGCAACATTATATATCTGGTTCTAGCAGTTCGGATAGCTACTGAGCAATGGTATTGCCCATCTGGGCTCTGGCGCCTCGCGTCGGCCAGTGGCCCGTTCCTGGAGCCGAGTTGGATGAAGCGGCAGACGGGCTGCACCATGGTGAATGAAGATAACTGCAAAGTTAGGATTGCGGATGTGCGCGCAGACCACTTAGGGCGGGACAGGATTCGATTGAGGGTCTTGGCGACTGGGTAGAGCTGTATCTCCTGCATTGGAATATCAAAGAGAGCAACCCCGATGCACCCCTGCATCTGCTCCAGTCCGAGACTCTCGAAATGGTGCGCTCCCAGGTCCACGATGGGCTGCTCGAGACCGGAACGGTCGAAACTGGAAGTGGATTCGGAGCCGCGCTCCTCGTGGGTGCCTTCACGCTGCTGAACCGCGGGCTCACACCGCCAACATGATCAGAGCGGAGGCCCCCAATAACGGCGGGACGCACGTACTGGCTGGCCGGCACGGGCTGCGTTCCGAGATCGACCTGCCCGACTGTCTCGCTATCGGAATACGATCAGGTCTGTCGAGCCTTTGACGCGGGGAAAGATTCATGTTCCGTTTGGCCCGCATGCCCCTTGCGGAGTGTTTCGAGCAGCTCGCGGTACGGTCCGACGATGTAGGCGGTGTCTCCGGCCGCTAACTGCGTTTCTCGGCGGGGGTGCAACCGGGTTGGCGCGCCGCTCCGGTTGATCGCTATCACCCTTGTCTGTGTAGATAAATCCGCCATCCGTATGCCGTCGAGCTCACTGTGCTCTTCCACGAATACCCCGCCGACGGTGAAGGATTGTTGACCGACGGAGAAAGTGCCCAGTACGTGCAGCCCCATCGCGGCACCGATGAACCACGGCGCCGCGAGATCGACGGTTGAGCGGACATTGGCGAACCCGAATCGCTGTGCCACCGCAGTGCCGAGGTTGCGGTCGAAGATTCGCAGCACCACCGGGATGTCGGACCATCTGGCGCCCAACAGGTTCCGAAGCACGATGCCCGTCTCGATATTGACCATATCGCCGTGGGTGAGTACTGCGACTGCCTGTGCCTCGTCGATCTGCGCTGCATCCCATGTTTGAGGCAAGGTCGCGTCGCCGAATATCACCGGGATCCCCAGATTGGCGGCAGTCGCTAAATACCTGTTGTTCGTGGACTGTTCGATCACCGCGACGTTATGCCCGGCTGCCTTCAGATCCTGGGCCACCCGGATGCCGAATGACCCGAGGCCTACGACAATGACATGGTTGGTGAGGTTGCGGACCTTGCGTCGTCCCGAGTTCTGGGCGATGCGCTGCGATAGCAGCAGGTCCACAACGAACGCCATGACCACCGCGGTGGTGGCGATCCCGGCGAACATCAGGAAGATACTGAACAACCGCAGCCAGGTCGGTTGGTTAGCGAAGCTGAAGTCTCCATAGCCCACGGTGGCAATAGTTTCGGTTGAAAAGTACAGCGCATCTACGTAACTCATTCCGGGCCGTTGATAGGTGTACCGCAGCAGCACTGTAGCTCCGGCCAACAACGCCGTCGCGATCCCCAGCGCGCGGAAAAAGATAGGGTTCATATCCTCGCGGAAGGCCCGCATGCCGTGCAGTAACCGCGATACTCGGGAGTGCCGCCCGCGGGAGGGTGCCATGCCCGACGTCGGTTTAATTCCTTGGGCGGCGAGTTCATCGACGGTTCCGATCATGGCCGTCCAGTCGCCGCGTCGGACCTGCAGGTCTCGGCCGGGGCAGGCCACCACCTGGTCGGGGGTGGGGGAGAGGTGCCCGTGCACGACGGCAACGGGGGCCAGGTCGCCGTACAGCTCGCGCAAGGTGCCCTCGCGCGGTGCATCGGTTCCGGAAATGATGAAGTCGACGCCGGCCGCCGTGATGGTGTGGGTGGTGCGGCGCAGGCATGCCTCCACTACCGACGGAGCAGCGAGATCGGCGACACCGAGCACGGCACCTGGCCCACTGTCCGCCGCGACGGCCTCGCGAAGTACGTCGTTGACCATACGGGTGACTACGCGCACTGCCGGGTTGAGTTGCCTTGCCAGCAGCGCAATTTCGAGGTTCTGTGCATCATCGGACCCAGCGCACACAATCGCGGCGGCACTCGCGATCCCTGCCGCGCCCAGGGCGTCAACACTGTCCAAAGCGGCGACGGTGACACCGGCGCTCCAGAGTTCTTCGGCGATGCGGATTGCTAGCGCATCCTTGCCGTAGACGATGGTATGTCTTTCCACTCTTGGTGACGTTAGCGCGTTCAAGCTGGCTTCACACTCCGTACCGCAAGTCCGGAATCATCTTGCGGCCGAGGAACGGTCTCGTGCGGGAAAGGTGCCGGAGATCGATTGCTCCCAACATCGGCGCGCCAGTAGTCCGCGAATCGAGTGCGGGCATGGCAGTGATACGAAAACGATTGATCACAAACATCATCCGCCTACGGCGCGGCCGCTATCCAGCCTCGCCGTAGGCGGATGGTATTTGAAGAAATGTTAGAGGGCGTCGGTGCCGTGTTCGCCGGTGCGTACCCGCACCACCGAGTCGACGGGGCTTACCCATACCTTGCCGTCGCCGATTTTGCCGGTGCGTGCGGCGGTCACGATGACCTCGACCACCTTGTCGACGGCGCTATCGTCCACAAGGACCTCGATCTTGACTTTCGGCACGAAGTCGACCGAATACTCGGCGCCCCGGTACACCTCAGTGTGGCCCTTCTGCCGGCCGTAGCCCTGCACCTCGCTGACCGTCATGCTGGGGTTGCCAGTTTGTTCGAGTCGGGTCTTGACATCTTCCAGCGTAAACGGTTTGACGATTGCGGTGACGAGTTTCATGTCCCCTACGCCTCTCTATCGGACGTGAGGGGATGTCCCTCTGTTTTGGTGGTTTCGGAGCGTGTAATGACTGATCCGACGCCGAGTGCGACAAAGTCGTATGCGCCTTCAGCGTGTTGGGATTCGTCGGCTCCGGCCGCTTCTCCCTCGTCGCTGATGCGCAGGCCAATGGTGTACTTCACGATGAGTGCAACGATAGCGGTGCCTA
>JBOGDC010000010.1:0-193850 GCA_050701835.1 Mycobacterium sp.
TGAATGCGGCGGCGAATCAGACGGCGATCAATAATTTTGTGACGGCGTTGGGTCAGTTGCCGGGTGTTCCGGCTGCGGTGTTGTCGTATTTGGCGGGGATTCCGACGCAGACGGCGCCGACCATCCCGACCATTCCGGGCATTTCTTCGCTGATCACGCCGTCGGCGAAGATGACCTCAAACGTTGCGTCGATTCAATCGGACGCAGCGAAGGCGGACGGTGTGAAATTGGAGGTTGCGAAGCCTGGGACCGCGACGGAGCCCGCCGAAGCTGCCAAGCCTGCTGATCCTGCGAAGCCTGCAGAACCTGCTGTTTCGGTGGAGCCGGTCAAGGTGACGGCTCCGGCGGAGGCTGTCAAGCCTGCTGACCCTGCGAAGCCGGCGGAGGCTGTCAAGCCTGCTGATCCTGCGAAGCCTGCAGAACCTGCTGTTTCGGTGGAGCCGGTCAAGGTGACGGCTCCGGCGGAAGCCGCCAAGCCCGCCACCGCAGCGGATCCGGCGAAGGCTGCCACCGCGGCTGACCCTGCCAAGCCCGCGGAGTCGAAGGTCACCCTTCCGAAGGTCAAGCTGCCCACGGCACCCACCAAGATCGGAGAGGTCAGCGGCGGCGTCACGCCCAAGACTGACGCTTCGCCGAAGACTGACGCCTCGCCCAAGGCCGATGATTCGGCCAAGGGCGCGAAGGGCGACGCGAAAGACACCAAGGGCTCGGCACCCGTGAAGAACACTGAAAAAGAGGCGTCACCTGCAAAGAAGCCGGAGACCGCGGCGTCGGCCAACGGCAAGTCGGAGTCCGCTTCGTCATCTGCGTCGAGCGACTCGCACTCGAGTTCTTCGGCCGGTTCCTCGCACAGCGACTCGCACTCGGGGTCGGCTAAGTAGTCGCCGGTAGCAAGCTCAAAGGTCCCCGCGCCCGACACGGCGCGGGGACCTGCTTGTAAGCGGCACTTACATAAGTCAACATCATTGACATGGAAACCGACGGAACCGCGACCCTGGGGTACTTGCTGACCCGTACCGCGACATCACTGCGGGGCAAGGTGGCGGCTCGATTGGAACCGATCGGCCTCAGCCTGCCCGAGTACATCTGCATGCAGTTCTTGCGCGCCTATCCCGGTATGTCCAACTCCGAGCTGGCCCGGCAAGCCGTGGTTACCCGTCAGGCAATGAACGCCGTGCTGCACCGGTTGGAAGAGGAAGGGCTCATTAGCCGTCCGGAGAACGCCGACCACGGACGGTCGCTGCCTGCCCGTCTGACCCGGCGAGGTAGCACCCAGCTCGACAAGGCGGTGGAGTCGGTGACCGCCGCCGAGAATGAGGTCATGGAGAAGCTCGGCGTTGATGAGCGCAAGGCATTAAAGGCGATGCTGGCCAAGTGCGTTCCGAGTCAACTGCCATGAGACGCGCCGGGTGGCTGATTGCGTTCACCGGTCTGGTGGTGGCTTTCAGCGTCTGGCTTCCGTGGCTACGAACCTCGGCCAGTGGCGGCGGGAGAGCCAGCGCCATCGGTGGTGCCACTGGATCGGTGGTGCTTCCGCCGGGATTCGGTGCAGGACAAATGATCTTGTTGGTGTCGGCGCTCTTGGTGGTGGCCGGATGCATGGTGGGGCAGCACATCTTGCACGGCGTCGCTCCGATCGCCGCAGGCGTGCTGGCGCTCAGCCTGTTGGGGCTGGAACTGCTGTACTACCGCACCAACATCAAGCCCCCGATCGTAACGGGGTACGGGTTCTGGATTGCGATCGTGGTGTCGGCTATCGCGGTGGCGCTGGCCATCGTGGCCTTGTTGTCACGACCCCAATCCGGCGAGCAGCAGTGGGACAATTGAGCCGTACATTCCGTACTTGACACTGCCGAGCGTGTCGCGGTTCTTGCCTACCAGCGGCGCCACGAAATTCCTTGCGGTAGAAAGCACCTCGTCCTCGGCGACGGCTCCGTCGACAATCTGGTAGCCGAGGCTCTCGGCACCGCCCAGCCGTCGTCCGCTGGGCATGGTGGCCGATGCCGCCTGTGGGGTCATCTTGCCCTGGCACAGTGCTGCCATACCTGGTGTGAACGGCATGCCGAGGTCGACTTCGGGCAGACAGAAGAATCCGCGGTCGGTGCGCATCACCCGGTAGTCGCATGCCAGCGCGACCATGGCACCGGCGCCGAATGCGTGACCGTTGATGGCAGCGACGGTGGGCGTGGGGAACACCAGGAAGCGCGCCAGGATCTTCTGCACCTCGGTGATATACCAGCTGAGCTTGTCGGGGTTGGCGCCCAGGAATTCAACGTCCAGTCCGTTGGAGAAGAACTTGCCGCTGCCGGTGACCACCAGTGCGGACGGTGTTTCATCGGCGAGAACCTCGTCGAGCAGTGCGTTGATCTGCTCGATATTTGTTGTGGTGAATCGGTTCTCGTCGGTCCCGAGCTCGAGGGTGTACACGCCTTCGGCGCTGTGCAGGGATGGCATGTTGTTACCTCAACTGTTCGAGAGCAGTGGCTACTTGCTCGGGGATGGGGACGGGGGTGCGTGCGTCGGAGTCCACGTAGACGTGGACGAATCTGCCCAATGCACAGGGGGCGCTTTCGACTTCACCGTCAACAACCTTGAACACGGCGAGTGTGTAGATAACGCTGGTGCGGCCCTGGCGCTCCAGGGCCAGGCCGATGGACAGTTCGTCGGGGAAGGACACCTCGGAGAGGTATTTGCACGAGGTTTCGGCGACGACGCCGATGGCAGGCAGGTCGCGGATATCGCAGCCGGCGGCGTCCATCAGCCAGCCGTTGACGGCGGTATCGAACCACGCGTAATACACGACGTTGTTGACGTGTCCGTAGACATCGTTATCGGCCCAACGGGTTTGGTGCAGTCTGTGCACCGGATAGTCGGCCTTGGTGGGAAGATCCGGCTTGCTCACGGGCGTACAACCTGTCTTACCGCCAGGCCGTCTGCCAACGCGTCCAGGGCGATGTTGATGTCTTCGAGGGGCAGCTCGCCGGACTTGAGTTTCTCCACGGGCAGTCGTCCTACCCGCCATAGCGCCAGCATCGCCGGGATGTCCTGCTGCGGTTGCGCCGATCCCATGTACGAGCCCAGGATGCTGCGGCCCTCGGCCACAATACTCAACGCGGGCAGGGTGATTCGCGCATCCGGATGTGGCAGGCCCACCGAAACGGTGCCGCCCCCGCGGCCGGTGAGCGCGTAAGCCTGCTCCAGCACTGCGGCCGATCCAACCACTTCGAATACCCAATCGTGACCGCCGGGAGCCTCATCCGGCGTGCAGACCTTGGTGGCACCCAGTTCAAGGGCCAGTTCACGTTTAGCGGCAACGGGGTCGATCGCGAGCACCTCGCCGGCGCCCGCAGCGGCGGCCGACATCACCACTGCCTGACCGACGCCGCCAAGTCCGAGTACGGCGACCGAGTCGCCGGGGCGCATCGAGGCCGTGTGAGTGACCGCCCCGAACCCGGTCAGCATGGCGCAGCCGAAGAGGGCGGCAGTGTCCAACGGTACGTCTTTGTCGATCACTACCACCGAATTACGGTCCACCACAGCATGGTCGGCGAATCCCGAGACGCCAAGGTGGTGGCGGATCTCGGCGCCGTCCAGATCGCGTAGCCGGGTACCGCCGCGGATCAGGTCACCGCGACCGTTGGCCGCCGCGGCGTCGGGGCACAGCGCGGGGCGACCCGAGGAGCAGTATCTGCAGGCCCCACAGCTGGGCACGTACACCAGCACGACGTGGTCGCCGGGGGAGACGTCGCGAACACCGGGCCCGACCTCGGCGATGACCCCGGCGGCTTCGTGTCCGAGGGCCATCGGGACAGGGCGGACGCGGTTTCCGTCGACAACCGACAAATCCGAGTGACAGAGGCCGGCTGCCTCGATCCGCACGAGCACCTCTCCAGGGCCGGGTGGGTCGAGCTCGAGCTCAACGACTTTCAGTGGCTGGGTATCGCGGTAGGGCCTTTCAATGGGCGCCGCGTGCAGCACCGCAGCACGAATGCGCATGGATGAGCCGCTTGCGCGAAGACTCTCAGGCACAGACCCCTCCGTAAATCGCATTGAGCCAGACGTGGAGCAGCGTATCGACAACGTCACCGTCGGCGACGGCGGGTTGCTGACCGGTGAAGGTTGCCCGCATCATCGACTGGTTGATGAGGTTGAGTGTGATGGCGATATCGCGGGCGGGAATGGTGTCCGGCGCCGCGCCGCGAGCGCGTTCGGCCTCGATGCCCACCGTCGTATTGACGACCCAGTTCTCCGTCACCTGAGACCAGCGTTGATCCAGCTCGCTGCTCGTTCCCTGCATGCTGGCTAAAGCGACTGTGAGCGACCGGTGCGAGCCGAACGCATCGAAGTAGGCCTTTATCACCGCCCGCCAATACTGCGCGGGGCTCGTCATCTCGGCCGGGTCGATGCCCGCGACGTTGGCGTCGGCCTCCTCGATGATCCGCTCGGCGAGGGTGAGGAGGACGGCTTCCTTGGAGGGGAAATAGAAGTAGAACGTCGGCCGCGAGATTCCCGCTCCGCGCGCCAGATCGTCGACAGAGACATCGCTGAGCGGACGTTGGCCGAGTAGCGCTTCGGCAGTGGCCAGGATGGCCTGTATCCGTTCCTCCCCGGAGGGGCGCGTTGTTTTGCGGCCTCTCGTGCTCGGTATTGTCACGTCTACCTGCGCATTCTGTGGAGTTCTCGACACACTGTTGACTTTCTCAACACTGTGTCGATAGCCTAGCTGTCATGACCGAACATGTCGACATTGTCATCGTGGGCGCCGGAATCTCGGGTATTGGTATGGCCTGCCATATCGCCCGCGACGTGCCGGGCAAGGACTTCTTGGTGCTGGAGGCGCGCGAGCGCATCGGTGGCACCTGGGACCTCTTCCGCTACCCGGGCATCCGTTCCGACTCCGACATGTTCACCCTGGGCTTCAATTTCCGTCCCTGGACGAGCACCAAGGGCATCGCCGACGGGACCTCCATTCGTGAGTACGTCACCGACACCGCGCGCGAATTCGGCGTGGACAAGAAGGTCCGTTTCGGTCACAAGGTCGTCGGTGCCGAGTGGTCCTCCGAGCAAGGCCTCTGGACGGTGCGTGCCGAACGTGACGGCGAGCCCGTCGAGATCACCTGCCAGTTCCTGCTGGGCTGCACCGGTTACTACAACTACGACAAGGGCTTCACGCCCGAGTTCGAGGGCATCGAGGACTTCGCCGGTCAGGTGATCCATCCGCAGCACTGGCCCGAGGGCTTGGACTACGCAGGCAAGAAGGTTGTGGTCATCGGCAGTGGCGCGACTGCTATGACGCTCGTCCCCGCAATGGCTGGGACCGCCGGGCACGTCACCATGCTGCAGCGCTCGCCCACCTATGTGGTGTCTCTGCCGTCCACCGACGCACTTGCGGTGGCACTGCAGGGCAAGGTCCCGGCCTCGATCGCCTACCCGATCGTGAAGTGGAAGAACCAGATGGTCAGCTTCATCAGCTACCAGACGAGCCGCCGCGACCCCAACCGGATGAAGGCGATCTTGCGGGCGATGCTGAAGCGTCAGCTGCCCGATTTCGACCTGGACAAGCACTTCACCCCGAAGTACAACCCGTGGGACCAGCGGCTGTGCGTGGTGCCTGATTCGGATCTGTTCCGTGCGCTGCGCAAGGGCACCGCATCGATCGCCACCGACCGAATCGCGCGATTCACGCCGAAGGGCATTCTGCTGGAGTCGGGTGAGGAGCTCGAAGCCGATATCGTTGTCACTGCAACAGGTTTGAACGTGCAGTTGGCTGGAGGGCTTAGGCCTGTCGTTGACGGTGTGCAGGTGAACCCCGCGGACTCGGTGAGCTACAAGGGCGTGATGCTGACCGGCTTGCCGAACTTCCTCTTCACGTTCGGATACACCAACGCCTCGTGGACCTTGCGTGCCGATCTGGTGTCGCAGTACACCTGCCGGCTGCTCAATTACATGGACAAGCAGGGGCAGACGGTCGTGTGGCCGGTTGAGCCCGACACCAGTGAGCGGCTGCCGTTCCTGGAGGACCTGGTCTCCGGGTACGTCACACGTGCGGAGAACGCTATGCCGCACCAGGTGCCACTGGCTCCGTGGCGTTCGTACCAGAATTACTTCCGTGAGCTGCCCGTGTTCAAGTACGGGAAGATCGCCGACAAGGGCGTCCGTTTCAGCAGGGTAGAGGCTTCGCATGAGGCACCCGTTGCAATAGGCAGGTAAATACCTGCATAATGGCCGGGTGCAGTCAGCACCCGGCCATTCTCATTGGGACCTGATCTTCAAGGCCCTCGCCGACCCGACTCGGCGGGAGTTGTTGGACCGGCTGCACGAACACAACGGTCAGACTCTGGGTCAGCTGTGCGACGGTCTCGCCACGAGGGCGATGACGCGGCAATCGGCGACCCAGCACCTGGGCGTACTCGAATCCGCCAACCTGATCAGCACCGTGCGACAGGGCCGGGAGAAGCTGCACTATCTCAACCCGGTTCCGCTGCATGAGATTCAGGAACGGTGGATCGACAAGTTCGAACGCCCGCGGTTGCGGGCGTTGAGTGCCATCAAGCAGCGAGCTGAGGAGAACGGCATGTCTGTCCCCGCCTTCGTCTACACCACCTATATCAACAGCACACCCGAAAAGGTGTGGCAGGCCATCACCGATCCCGAGCTCAGCGGCCAGTATTGGGGACACGCGAATGTGTCTGACTGGCAACAGGGTTCACGCTGGGAGCATCAGAGGGTTGATGGCTCCGGCATCGCCGATGTGGTCGGCACCGTGGTGGAGGCCGATCCGCCGCGCAAGCTGGTGACCACCTGGGCCGATCCGGCGTCCGGGCCCGACGGTCCCACGTCCACGGTCACCTTCCTGATTCAGCCATACCAAGACATCGTGCGGCTCACCGTCTCGCATGCCGATCTGGCGGACCCGGCCGAGTACGCACAAGCGAGCGGTGGATGGGCAGCGGTGTTGTCGAACCTCAAGTCCTTCTTGGAGACTGGCGCGCCGTTGCCCACCGAGCCGTGGGCGCAGCCGGAGTAAGCATTACCCGCCCACCGGGATCGGTCCGGTGGCGTCATCGGCTCCCGAGCGTTTCGGTCCAAAGGGTTTCGGGGCTGGGCGAGTTCGGATGTTGAGGGGCCACCAGAACCAGCGGCCAAGCAGGGTGGCGATCGCGGGTGTCAGGAACGACCGCACCACCAGGGTGTCGAAGAGCAGTCCGAGGCCGATGGTGGTACCGATCTGGCCGAGCACGCGCAGATCGTTGAAGATAAAGGATGACATCGTTACCGCGAATACCAAACCGGCGGCGGTGACAACCCCACCGGTGCCGGCAATGGCGCGGATGATGCCGGTCTTCAGGCCCGCACCCGTTTCTTCCTTTAATCGGGAGATCAACAACAAATTGTAGTCTGCCCCGACCGCCAGCAAGATGATGACCGCCAGCGGGAAGATGACCCAGTACAGCGGAATTCCGAAGATGTACTGCCACACCACCACTGACATTCCAAATGATGCCGCCAGTGACAGTGCGACCGTCCCGACGATGACCAGGGCGGCGACCAGGCTGCGCGTCAGGAACATCATGATGAGCAGGATGAGGCCGAGTGATGCCAGGGCGGCCATCAGTAGGTCGTACTTCTGACCATCCTGGATGTCCTTGTACGCCGAGGCGGTTCCGGCCACATATATCTTCGCGTCGGCCAGTGGGGTGGCCTTGACGGCGTCGAAGGCCGCCTCCTTGATCGCATCGATGTGCGCTATCCCCTCGGAGGTCTGCGGATCTCCCTGGTGGGTGATGATCATGCGCGCGGCCTTGCCGTCCGGGGACATGAACAGCTTCATGCCGCGCTTGAACGCGGGGTTATCGAACGCCTCCGGCGGCAGGTAGAAGGAATCGTCGTTCTTGGCGTCGTCGAAGGCCTTGCCCAACTCGGTTGCGGTGCGGGTGGATTCCTCATTCTGTGTATTGGTGCCGTTGTTGATGGCGTAGTTGGACTGGGTCAGGTCGCGGTTCCTTTCCTGAATCGCGATCTGGGGTGGTATGAGATCCACGAGTTTGGGTTGAAGCGTGTCGAGCTTGTCGAGGCTCCCGGTGACCGATTTCAGTGCGTCGACGAGCTCATCGATTCCGTCGAGGGCATCAAAGATGGATCGCAGTGCGGCACAGAAGGGAATGTCGAAGCAATGCGGTTCCCAATAGAAGTAGTTGCGAATCGGCCGGAACTGGTCGTCGAAGTTGGCGATCTTGTCCCGCAAGCTCTCCGCGACGGCCACCGTCTGCTGGAACCCCTGGGTCTGTTCATGCGTGATGGAGGCACTTTGTTTCTGAAGCGCCAGTTGTTGTTTCAGTACACCGATGGTTTGTGTCATCTGGTCGGCCTGTTGTGACAGGTACAGGGCCTGGTTCTGCTGCTGGGACAGGTTCATCAGCTGACTGGCGCTCGACGCACTGATCTGAAATGGAATAGAGGAGTGAGTAATTGGCGTCCCAAGGGGCCGTGTGATCGATTGGACCAGTGCGACACCGCGGGCGTGCAGAACCGACTTGGCGACGCGTTCCAGCAGAACCATTCCGGATGGGTTGCGCATATCGAAATCGGTCTCGATCATCAGAAGCTCGGGGTTGAGTCGCGCGACCGAGAAGTGCCGTTCAGCCGCAGCGTATCCCACGTTGGACGGAGTCGAGCTGGGCATGTAGATGCGGCCGTCGTAGGTGGTCTTGTACCCGGGCAACGCGAGCACTCCCACGAGTGTCACCACGCAGGAGGCGACGAGAATTGGGCCGGGCCAGCGCACGATTGCCGTGCCGATGCGGCGCCACCCGCGGGTGCGCATCGCACGTTTGGGCTCCATCAGTCCGAAGCGGCTGGCGATCACCAGCACCGCGGGTGCCATGGTGAGCGCCGCGGCCAGCGCCACCAGTACCCCGAGCGCCGCGGGCACACCTAGGGTCTGGAAGTAGGGCAGTCGCGTGAACGACAGGCAGAACAACGCACCCGCGACGGTCAAACCCGATCCGATGATCACGTGCGCGGTGGATTTGAACATCGTGTGATAGGCGGTCACGCGATCCTCGCCGGCCGAGCGTGCTTCCTGGTAGCGACCGACGAAGAATATCGCGTAGTCGGTGCCGGCGGCGATGGCGAGCATGGTGAGAAGGTTCGTCGCGTACGTCGACAAACCGATGGCGCCCGTATGCCCCAGTGCGGCAACGACTCCTCGGGCCGCCGAAAGTTCCACCATGACCGTCGCCAGTACGATTGCCGTAGTGCTGAGCGAGCGGTAGACGACCAGCAGCATCAGCGCGATGACCGCGAAGGTGATGAGCGTGACCTGCGCGGCGTCTGCGTTGCCTATCTCGAATTGATCGGTGATCGTCGGGGCCTCGCCCGATACGTAGGCCTTGATCCCATCTGGGGCTGGCGTGTCCGCCACGATGCGGCGCACGGCGTCGACCGATTCATTGGAGCGCGCCTCGCCCTGGTTGCCGGCGACATAGACCTGCACGTACGCGGCCTTGCCGTCCTTGCTTTGCGAACCGCCCGCCGTGATCGGATCGCCCCAGTAGTCCGCGATGTGCTGCACGTGGTCACGGTCCGCATTCAGCCGCTGCACCAGCGTGTTGTAGAACTGATGTGCTTGCGCGCCAAGGGGTTTGTCACCTTCGAGCACGACCATTGCCGAGCTGTCCGAGTCGAACTCGTTGAACACCTTGCCGATATGTCGCATCGCGAGAGTGGACGGTGCGTCAGCCGCGTTCATGGGGGCCGAACGTTCGGCACCGACGATTTCCAGCTGCGGTACGAGGGCGTTGGTCACTCCCGCGATCGCGACCCAGAACAGAATGATCGGCACCGCGAGCCGGCGGACGATCCGCGCCGTCCGTGACTCTTGGGCGTGACCGCTGCTCATGCGGACTTGTCCAGGCAGGTGGTGTAGCCGTTCACGATGGTGACGGTCCTTTCGTCCTTGACGATGCCGTCCACGGTGATGCGGCAGCCGGTTGCGTCACCAGTGCCCTGCGCGCGCAGGTCGGCGAACAGGGTCGGGTCGTTGGTGACGAGCTCGTGCGACCACGGCAGCGGCGCATTGTCGACGCGGTGCGGCTGCGCCATTTCGTCGAGGAAGTTGATGGTCGCGGTGCTCCCGGACGTACCGAAGACCTCGAGCAAGACACGTTTGGGGTTGTAATTGGTGTTCTCCATGGCCTCGGTGCCGGGGCGGGACAGCTCGATGTTCGAACCGAAAACGCCGTGTAGCCGCGTAACGCCAAAGGCCACTGCCGCGACCACGGCGGCTGCGACGACCAATGTCCACCATCGTTTGAGGAGATTCCAGAACCAGCCTTGCACCAGCACCCACGCCCTCTCGATAGTCGCTGACCGACTTGTGTAGAACGGTACGGTACCGTACTTGCATGACAAGTGGTGTGTCAACGAGCTTGACTAAGGCGACCAAGAAGCGACAGGTCTCCCAGTGGACCCCGCGGGAGATGGAGCTGCTCGCTGTCACCCTGCGTCTGCTGCAGCAGCACGGATACGACCGCCTGTCGGTCGACGAAGTTGCCGCGGAGTCGAAGGCAAGCAAGGCGACGATCTATCGGCGTTGGCCGTCAAAGGCGGAGTTGGTGCTGGCAGCCTTCATCGAGGGCATGCGTGCGCAGCTGGTCCGGCCCAACACCGGCTCGCTGCGCGAGGATCTGCTGCAGATCGGCAGCAATGCGCTCGCGGATGTTCGGCGCAACACACCGGTAATGCGTGGTCTGCTGATCGAGATCGAGCGAAATGCCGAGTTGACCAAGGCATTTCGGACGAAATTTATCGATCAGCGCAAGCTGTTGCTCGACGACGTACTTACCGCGGCCGTCGAACGCGGCGAGATCGAGGCGGCGGCCATCAACGAGGAGCTCTGGGATCTGTTACCGGGGTACTTGGTGTTCCGTTCATTGATGCCAGTGAGATCGCCGACCGTCAAAACCGTGCGCACACTGGTGAACGACGTCATCATGCCCAGCCTGACCCGAAAGCTCTGAAGCTCCGAGGTCTAGGTGCGGTAGCGGTATCCATTCGGTAGTGCCGTCCTTGCGTTTTCGGGTGATCCAGCCGTGCTCGAGGAGGCGGTGGTGTGGTCCGCAGGCGAAGGTGAGGTTGTCGATGTCGGTGGGGCCGTCAGCCGCCCATTCGTTGACGTGGTGGACTTCGCAGAGGTATCCGGGTACCAGGCAGCCGGGGTGGGTGCAGTGGCGGTCCTTGGCGTGCAGCACGATCCGCTGATCGGGGCTCGCAATCCGTTTGGTGCGGCCCAGATATAGGGGACGGCCGTTGTCGCCGAAGATCGTCAGGTAGTGGTGGGCATGGGCGGCCATCCGGATCAGATCGCGCATCGGCACCCGGGTACCACCACCGGTAATGGCCAGGCCTGCAACCGATTCCAACTCGGACAGGGTTGTCGATACGACGACCGTGACCGGTAAACCGTGATGCGAGCCGAGTTCACCAGACGCAAGGGTGGATCGTAGGCACGCGCGCAGGGCGTCATGGTTGCGCTGTGCGCCCGTGCGGTTGTCGCTTTCGGCGGCCTCCGCTGATACATCCCCGTCCACCGTCGGAGTTTGGTCGGCAGGGTTACACATGCTGGGCGCCGCCAACTTCGAGAACACTGCATCCAGATAGGCGCGGGTTTCCGGATCCAGCAGTCCCGAGATCGGGGACATGCCGTCGAGTCCCTGTTGGCCGATAGTGATTCCGCGGCGCCGGGCCCGATCCACGTCGGAGAATTCCCCGTCGGGGTTCAACAGGGCCATCATGCGTTCGGTACCGACGCGGAGTTGTTCGGGCCGGAACTGCGCCGCCATCTGGGCCAACTGTTCCTCTGCGGCCTCACGTGTGGGGATGTCGACTATCGCAGGCAGCCGGTCAAAGAAGCTACGGATGATCCGTACGTGCTCATCGCCGACCTCGCCGCGGCTCAACGCGGCAGCCAGGTTCGGCAAGGCAGGCTCCGACCGTTCACCGGTCAATGCGCGTCGAGGTGTCAGCTGTTCGGCATCGGCGATCCGCCGCCGCGCCGCTCCCTTGCTGATATGCAGCCTGCGGGACATCACGTCCGGGAACGACGTGCCACCCAACTCGACCGGGTAGCCCTGCCGCGTCAGCTGCGCCGTGACCCTCAACCCCTTGGCGCTCAACCGTCGCTGCCCCACCTCCATCCGGGCCAGCATCGCCAACAACTCCGGCGCGCTGAGCTGATCACACGAGTCATCGCAGACAGCATCGACCGCTGCCTCCCACAGCCCGATCGAACGCATGTGCGAATACTATCGGCACTCACCGACAAGTGGCCGAAACCGAAACCACTGTGACAGAAGTGAATTGAGACCTGTAGGTTGAGGTGGTGGACGCGACGATTTACCACAATCCCCGATGCACCAAGTCCCGCCAGGCGCTGGCCCGGCTTGAGGAAGCGGGAGTCTCCGTCGCCGTCGTGAAATACCTCGATGACGTGCCTACCAAGGCGCAGCTGAAGAAGCTGATCCTGGACGCCGGTCTGACGGTTCGGCAGGCGGTTCGCAACGGTGAGGCGGAGTACAAGGAGCTGGGTCTCTCCAATGCATCCGATGAGGCACTGCTCGATGCCATGGTCTCCCACCCCCGCTTGATTCAGCGTCCGTTCGTCGTCACCGCGAAGGGCACTCGCATGGCGCGTCCAAGCGAGGCCGTCGACGAAATCCTCTAGGCGCCCGCCTGCCGATCAGCGCGGCATCGGCCACGCTTGTCCAAGACACATCGCCGCTGAGTCGATAGGCGGTTCCGATCGCTCGTGGTAGAACGGGCTATGCAGTTCCGTCAGCTCGAATATTTCGTGGCGCTGGCGCGGGAACGACACTTTGCCCGGGCGGCATCGGCCTGCTACGTCTCCCAGCCCGCGCTGTCGGAGGCCATCCGCAAGCTCGAACACGAGCTGGGCGTCCCCCTGGTGCTGCGTGGGTCGAACTTCGAGGGCCTGACGCCGGAAGGTGAACGTCTGGTCCTCTGGGCCAGAAGGATTCTCGCGGACCGAGATGCGCTGGAGCATGAGGTGACGGCGCTGCGCAGCGGACTCACCGGTGAGCTCCGGCTGGGAGTGGTTCCCGGTGCGGCCACCCGGATCGCACTTATCGCCGACACCTTCTGCGCCGAGCATCCGTTGGTACGGGTGCGGATCGAGTCCAGCCTGCGGTCCGCGGAGATCCTGGACCGCATCCGGCGGTTCGAATTGGACGCCGGTGTCGTCTACGACGACGGGCTGCGGACCGAGGGGCTCGAGGTGACTCGCCTCTACGAGGAGCGCTACGTGCTGGTGGCGGGCGAAGGGCTGCTGCGCGATACCGCCGATCCGCTCGACTGGTCCGAAGCGATGGGGCTGCCGATGTGCTTGCTACACAAGGGAATGCGCGACCGCGATCGAATCGACGAGGCGGCCGCCGAGCACGGGCTAACGGTGTCGCCGCGTCTGGAGGCTGACTCCGTCGCTACCCTGCTGGCACTCGTCGGCACGGGACGCTGGGCGGCGATCGTTGCGCGGACCTGGTTCGCCACCGTCCCTCCGCCGGCCGGCGCCCGGATCGTGGAGCTGCAGGCCCCGACGCTGGGCTCGCCAGTGGCGTTGGTGCGCAGCGCAGGTGAGCCCGCCTCGCTGCTGGCACGCGCGTTGGTGGCAACAGTGGCGCTCGACCAGGCCTGATCGGGGCCGCTTATCGGCCGGTCGGAACTTCGTCTTGGACACCTCGCCGCCCCACGTTCGACACTGAGAATGCGTCGATAAGAGGCGCATCTGGTGGCTGAAAAGCCTCTGCATCAACAGGACTGGCGGCCCGTACGACCGCCGAACGAGGAGTGGTCATGGCGAAGATCTTGTGTGTGCTGTATCCCGACCCGATGACGGGCTACCCGCCTGTGTATGCGCGGGATTCGATCCCGGCAATCGGTGATTACCCCGACGGGCAGACCCTGCCCACGCCGGAAGCAATCGACTTCACCCCGGGCGAACTACTCGGGTGTGTGTCCGGGGAACTTGGCCTACGCCGTTTCCTAGAGGCGCAGGGACATGAGTTGGTGGTCACCTCCGATAAAGACGGCCCCGACTCGGTATTCGAGAAGGAGCTGCCCGATGCCGATGTCGTGATCTCGCAGCCTTTCTGGCCCGCCTACCTCAGTGCGGAACGGATTGCCAAGGCCCCCAAGCTCAAACTGGCTTTGACGGCAGGTATTGGCTCCGACCACGTCGATCTGGACGCGGCCATCAAGGCGGGTATCACCGTCGCCGAGGTCACCTACTGCAACAGCATCAGCGTCGCCGAGCACGCCGTGATGCAGATCCTCGCGCTGGTGCGCAATTACCTGCCGTCGCACCAATGGGTGGTCGACGGAGGCTGGAATATCGCCGACAGTGTCGAGAGGGCTTATGACCTTGAGGGATTCGACGTTGGCATCATCGCCGCCGGTCGCATCGGCCAGGCCGTGATGCGCCGCCTCAAGCCATTCGACGTGCGGCTGCACTACTTTGACACCCGTCGGCTGCCCGCTGAGGTGGAGCAGGAGCTGGGCCTCACCTACCACCCGGATGTGCAATCGCTGGTCAGCGCGGTCGATATCGTCGACATTCACGCCCCGCTGCACCCGCAGACCTACCATCTCTTCGACGCAAATCTGATCAACTCGATGCGCCGCGGCTCGTACATCGTCAACACCGCCCGCGCCGAGATCATGGTCCGTGACGCGGTGGTCGACGCTCTGCGCAGTGGCCAGCTCGCCGGTTACGCCGGTGACGTCTGGTACCCGCAACCGCCGGCGCCCGACCACCCGTGGCGCACCATGCCACACGAGGCGATGACCCCGCACGTGTCCGGCACCACGTTGTCGGCACAGGCGCGGTACGCGGCAGGCACCCGGGAGATTCTCGAGGACTTCCTCGATCGGCGGCCCATCCGTGACGAGTACCTGATCGTCGAGGGCGGCCAGTTGGCTGGAACCGGTGCCAAGTCCTATACGGCAGACGGTTCGGCCAGCCCTGGTGCGGGTGCGTAACAGCCTGTGACGCTGGGGTGATACCTCAACGGTATCGCCCCATGAGGAATGGGAATTGGACGGACACGGCGGCCGCGCGGAGGCTAGAAATCGCTGAACTTTCACCGATTTCTAGGAGTTCCACCATGCGGGTTTTTGTGACAGGTGCCTCGGGTTTTGTTGGCTCGGCCGTTGTGCGCGAGCTCATCGACGCTGGCCACCAGGTGACCGGTCTGGCTCGGTCCGATGCCTCGGCGGCGAGGGTGACCGCGTTGGGTGCTGACACCCACCGAGGATCACTCGACGATCTGGACAGTCTGCGTGCCGGGGCCACGAAGGCTGATGCGGTTGCGCACCTGGCGTTCGTCCACGACTTCGAGAATTATGGCGAAGGAGCCGAGTTCGACAGGCGCGCCATTGCTGCCATCGGGGAGGCGCTCACCGGATCGGATCGACCATTCGTCGTCACCTCGGGCATATCCGGGTTTGGGCTGGGGCGTCCGCTCACCGAGGAGGATGCCGCTGCGGTCGAGTCGCCGCGGTTCTCCGAGGAGGCACTGGACCTTGCCGACCATGGCGTGCGGGTGTCGGCCGTACGGCTGGCGCCGTCGGTACACGGCCAAGGGGACCACGGCTTCGTCCCGCGCCTCATCGAAATTGCTCGCACCGAGGGGGTTTCGGCGTACCCCGGGGATGGATCCAATCGGTGGCCAACCGTCCACCGGTTGGATGCCGCCCCGCTGTTTCGGCTCGCGCTGGAGGGCGCGCAGGCAGGCGCGCGACTGCATGCCGTCGCGGAGGAGGGGGTGCCCGTTCGGGACATCGCCGAGGTGATCGGTCGTCAGCTGGACCTTCCCGTCGAGTCGGTTCCGATTGAGCAGGCATTCGACCACTTCGGTTGGCTGGGAGGTTTTTTCGCCCTGGATCTGCCCGCGTCGAGCGCCGTCACCCAGGAACGGTTGGATTGGCACCCGGTGCAGCCCGGTCTCATCGAGGACCTCGAGAAGGGGCACTACTTCGGCGAGTGACCGGATGTCCTGAATCCGAGCGCATCTGGCACACAGCGGTCGGTTTCGGGGGCGCCGAGTTGGCACGATCAGAGATATGACTCTAAATTCTGCCAACAACAGCCTCGGCGGTGCATTACGGGGACTGGCGATAGGGCGCATCGTCTCGGGTATTGCCTCGTTGGTCTCGCCCAATCTGCTCGCCAAGGCCAGCCGTGTCCCCGTGACACCCGAACTGACCTATATGACAAGGATATTCGGTATCCGGGCCATAGCTCTTGGGCTCGGATACCTCACCTCCTCCGCCTCGGAGCGATTCCGGTGGCAGCGGCTAGCGCTGATGGTCGACATCACCGACACGGTGCACGGCGCGGTACATCTGGCGCGGGGAGATCTTCCGCGGAGTAGCGCTGTCGCGCTGGTCGCGTTGACGGGCGGCTTTATGAGCGTCGGCGCCACCCGATTGGCCAAGGACTTGGCCACCGCATGACGATTGGCAGGCATCCGGCGGGATCTGGCATCGATTGGCAGTGTCCCGACCGCGTCATGCTGGCAGCATCGCCGTCATGAGTCACAACACAACACTGCGCAAAACGGCAGCCGCCTTCTATGCGGGCATCGGCGCCTTCGCCCTCGTGAAACCCGCACTGGTGCCACAGATGTTCGGCGGCGACGCACCGACCAGCGAGTCGCGCACCGAGATTCGGGCGGTGTATGGAGGCATCCCGTTGGCCTTCGCGTTGGCCCTGGCACAGGCAGCCGGCGACAGCCCGCGATCGGTGGGTCTGCGTGCCGCGGTCCGCTACGCCAGCTACGGCATGGGGCTGACGCGGTTGCTATCGGGTGGGTTCGAACGACGAGTCCGGCCCTGGCCCACAGGGTTTTTCGCAGTGCTGGAGCTGGCAGCCGGCGCAGCTCTCACCGAGCGAAGCACCGGCTGATTTACGCAATCGGCACCCGCGTAAACAGGCAACTGACTCGCGAGTAAGCTCGCCGCCATGACCGCTCCTGCCAAGCGCCGCGCCGTCATCGTCGCGGGCGCACGCACCCCATTTGTTCGTGCCTTCGGCGACTTCACCCGCATCGACACCATCGGGCTGGCCGACGAGGCCGTGCGGGGTCTGCTCGACAACACCAAGGTCTCCTCGAATGAGATCCAGGCCATCGTCTGGGGTGGGGTGATCCTGCCCGCGGGGGCACCGAATATCGCCCGCGAAATCGCACTTGACCTGAAGCTCGGCCACGGCGTCGAGGGGCACACCGTCACCCGCGCCTGTGCCTCCGGCCTGCAGGCCATCACCACGGCGGCGGCAGCCATCGAACGCGGCGAGTACGACGTCATGATCGCCGGCGGCTCGGACTCCACCTCCAACGCCGGAGTCAATCTGCCGCAGAAGCTCATTCACGCCGCGGCCCCGTTGGCCCTCGGTAAGCCCAAGGCGAAGGACTATCTCGACGCCGCATGGAGCCTGGCGCCGTTCACCGGACTGCTGCCGCGCCGGCCCAAAATCGAGGAGCGCACCACCGGTGAGGTGATGGGGGAGTCGGCCGACAAGATGGCCAAGATCCACGGCATCACCCGTGAGGCGCAGGACGAGTTCGCGGTCCGCTCACACCACCGCGCCGCCGCCGCCATCAAGTCGGGACGCTTCGATCGTGAGGTGGTGGCCGTCAACGGTGTTACTCGCGATGGCTTGGTTCGGGAGAACACCAGTGTCGAGAAACTGGCGACCTTGAAGCCCGTCTTCAACCGTGACGGCACCGTGACCGCCGGTAATGCCAGCCCGCTCACCGACGGTGCTGCCGCAGTGCTGCTCATGAGCGAGGAGAAGGCGCGCGCGCTCGGCCTGGAGCCGCTCGCAGCCTTCAGGTCCTGGAGCTATGTCAGCGTCGATCCGGCCGATGAGGTGCTGATAGGCCCCGCCATCTCGATGCCCCGCGCGCTGGAGAAGGCGGGGCTGAGCCTCGCCGATGTCGACTACGTCGACATCCACGAAGCCTTTGCCGCGCAGACTCTTTCAGTGCTGGAGGCGCTCGGCTCCAAGAAATGGGCCGTGGACCGGCTCGGGCGCTCCGAGGCCGTCGGTACACCCGATATCGACAAGGTCAACGTGCACGGCGGCTCGGTGTCGCTCGGTCACCCGTTCGGCGCCACCGGCGCCCGCATGGTCACCACGATGGCCAACGAGCTGGCCATCACCGGTAAGAGCACCGCACTGCTGGGGATCTGCGCGGCGGGCGGACACGGCGCAAGCGCCGTGCTGGAACGCATCTAAGAGCTACGGCAAGACGGACCCCGAACTCTCATACGGAGCCGAAGCTTCGCGTCCGAATGGGAGTTCGGCGTCCGCGGCGACGAGAAAGCCCCTAGCCGCCGTAACCGGGCTTGAGGATCGGCGCGATGGCGCTGATCGGGATATGTGCCTCCACGCTGCCGCCATCCATCGAGTACACCCGCTGGCCGAGGGAGTAGTCGATCGGGTAGTCATGCGCCACGGGGTAATCCGGCATGTAGATGATCAGCTCGTCCGGAGTGAGCGCCCACGCCTTGTAGGCGCCGGAGTACACCTTGTCCGGGGTCCACCGGTCGGGCGTGAACGGGTAGGTCTGCGGGGTATGCCCCGGCGCCGACCGGTCCAGGGCCTCGATGATGAACGGCTCGGCGATCGGCGGGATGGCATTCAAATCGCCGCCCTTGAGAATGTCTTTGAGCATCAGCCGATTACCGCCGTCGTAGTTAAAGGTTCGGTACGCGTTGTTCACCTGCGGCCCGTTGGCGTGGTAATCCTCATGGAACACGATCGACGTGGTGCTGCCATGGTTGAAGATCTGGAAATTCTCTTCGCCATAGCTGTCCTGAATCATGTCAGCGCCCTTGGCTTTCCAGTTGTTGTACAGATTGCGCAGGTAGTCACGGATGGCGGGGTTGCTGTCCACCACCTCGGGTATGGCGACCTTGATATCGCGGTCGGCCTTACGCGGCGAGGACACCACCGTGTGGCAGTACAGCCCGTCGAAGTTGCCGCCGAGCTCGCCGCAGAAGGACTGCGCCGACGCCGACGCCAACGGCGCGCTTCCTATGGTGACCGCAGCGACGACCGCCCCGGCAACCCCTCGGACCAAGAGTTGAGAAATCCGCATGAGATGACCTTTCGGGCGGTTTACAGGTACTCCAGCTTGCTCGCTAGCCAGCGGCCATCGATCTTTTCCATGGTGATCTTCATCCGGCTGCGGTCGATCCGTGGATCGGGCCGCTGAGTGTTGGTGATGCTCTGATCCACCATCATCAGCAGGACAACCTTGTCCGGAGACTTGTATTGGATCGCTGAGTTCACGACCTTGCCGTGTGCAGCAGCCTTGTTGTCGACCAGCAGCTGGCGCAGCTGGACGCTGGCCTTGGTGAACTCGTTCTTGAGATCACCGGTGGACCCGTTGAGGATCTGCCGGAAGTTCTCGTCGACGCTGCTGGTGTCGATGCTCGTCAAGACCTCCGTGTACGGGACGGCGATGGCCTGAGCCTGCTCTCCCGCCGCATCGATCTGATGCTGCCGCCACACCTTCCAGCCGACAACGCCCGAGAACACCAGTGCGCCGACCAGAATCGCCGCGACAGCGCCGATCGCGGCATAACGCAGCCAGTTCAGGCGCGCGGAGACATCCTTCGGATCCTCCGAGTCCTCAAGGCTGGGTGCCTCCTCGGCCGCCGATTCGGTGTCCTTCACGTCGTCGGCCTCGGCCGCATCGGTGACGGTGTTCTCTGTGTCCTTGTCGGACGCGTCGTCGACTTTGTCCGTGTCGGCGTCGCTCGTGGGGTCGACGTCTTCTTTGGTCATAGCGACCACGGTAACGGCTCCTTGAATATGAATCGCAGGTCAGGCATCAACGCGGGGGTTCGATCGGTAGTGTCGGTCCACCATAGGGGGTAGGCACCTGGAACCGGCCTTTCGGTGTCGGATCGGCCTTCTTCCCCATATCGGCTCCCATAGGTGGACCGGCGGTGTCATCCCCCGCAGGTCGTGGCGCATTCTTGGCGCCGCGGATCAGGACCGCTGGATCCTGGTCTGCACAGTAGTTCGAGTACAGGAACGGCTCGGGGTAGTCGGCGGCGGACAGCGGGAGTCTCGGCGTCGGGTAGTCGCACACATAGCGCGGGTACAGATCGGCGGTGGCCCAGATGCCGCCGTCATGCATGATGCTCATCAAAGCATCGAACACCGAGGCGCGGTAGTTCGGGAACAGTGCGTTGAGGGCGGGAACGCGCTGGTAGAGAAGCTTTGAGGCAGTTGTCAGGTTCCCCAGCAGAGTGACCATGGTGTCCGAGTTGTCGGCGAACAGGTTGTCCACCGCGCTCAGCGTCTTCGGGGTCTGGTCGACGAGCGTGCGGTACCCGTTCTGCATCTTGTCGATACCGCGCAACGCACGGCCCAGTTCGTTCGCCGTGGCCTTGATACCGGAGTTCTTGTCCGAGGCCAGTGTCAACACGACCCGGCTGCTCTTCAGGAGGCTGGTGGTCTCCGGCAGCACCGAATCCAGGGTGTTGAGCAGGAACGTCCCGCCATCGATGATCTCGGTGAGCTTGCGCGGGCCCTCCTTGCTGAGGCTCAGCTCCTTCTTGATGAGCTCGAGCTTCTTGGGGTCCGTCTGCGCGAGCAGACCGTCGGCGTCGGCGAGCAGCTTGGCCAGGGTGACGGGGACCTGCGCACCTTCGGAGATGACGGAGCCGTCCTTGAGGAACGGTCCCTGGTCCGAGACGCCCTCGAAGTTGATGTACTGCTCACCGGCCGGTGAGAGGCCCGTGACGCGCACCTTCGCCGTGACGGGGATCTTGTACTTCGACTGGATCTCGGCGACGGCGTTGACGCCCTGTTGCGTGATCTCCAGAGACTGCACGCTGCCGATCTTCACGCCGCGCAGCGCGACATCCTGGTTGGGCAGCAGACCACCCGATTCCGGGAGCTGCACCATGACGCGGTATGAACCGGCAAACGGGCTCACCCGCAATGCACCCACCGTGAGGTAACCGATTGCGACAAGGAGCACGGTTCCCAGCGCGATACCGGAGAGCAGCATCTTCTTTCGGTGCGCGGCTCGGACGCTCCCGACGAGTCCGTTGGCGATGGAGTTGATCACTGGCCCATCACCCCCGGGGCTGGAGCGGGCGCTAGCGGGGGAGCAGGAGCGGATTCAGGCGCGGGTCCGGGAGCCGGAGACGAAGCCGGTTCGGCCTGCCCGGGGGGCGGCGGCACTGGAGCACCCGGAGGCGGCCCCGGAATGCGTTCGATCACACCGGGTTCGGTGGGGCTCGGCCGCACCGGCACGTCCTCGCCATACACACCCTTGCCCACGACGCGTTGTTGCAGGCGCCACAGCGTGTACTTGAAGGAGCCGACCAGTTGCGCCCAGTTGTAGCGCTTTGGACCGTGCGAGCCGGTATCGCCGTTGAACCCGGCATCCGGCATCGATCCCAGGACTAGCCGGTCGATGCTGACACGCACCGAAATCGCGTTGCTCGGCGTGGATTTGATGAGGGTGGTGATCTGCCGACTGAGATTGTTGATATCGACTGTGGGGTCCTGCGCGACGTCGTTCCATGCCTTGGCGATCGTGTTCGCATCTTTGATGATGCTGTGCCCGCTGGTATCGGTGCCGGCGATCGACGGGAACTTCTCCAACTGCTTGGTGGTGGCGCCGATTTGGAGAACGAGCTGTGAGAGCTGCGCCGTGTTGGCCGCGAGAGCCTCGGTGGCCGGATCGGCCTCCTTGACGATATCGGTGAGCGTCTGGTTTTTGGTGTCGAGCTGATCAGCCAGCTGCGAGGTCTGGGTAAGCGCGTCCGAGATCTGCGACGACCGTGAATTTAGAGTCCCGAGAAGACGATTCGAGTCTTTGATCAGGTCGCCGAATGCCTGACCCTGATCGCCGGTTGCCTTGCCGAAGCCATTGATGACGTTGGTGAGATTGCGCACCGCTCCTCCGTTGGAGACGATCGCGGCGGAGCTCAGCACCGACTCCACGGTCGCGGCGGCAGTCGTCGAGTCGAGGCCGATGGTGTCGCCGTCCCGGTAGATCGGTGCGTCCGACGGTGCACCCGCCGGGGGGCGAACTGAGACGAAGACGTCGCCGAGCGGTGTGGCGGAACGCAGTTCGACGGTGCTGCCCTTGGGGAGCCGGACTCCGTCGATGATGCGCAACGTGGTGATGGCGGTGTAGTTGCTCACCCGCATCTTGTCGACCTGCCCCACGTCGGCGCCGGCGAGTTTCACCTTCGCGTTGTTGGGCAGGTTCAGGACATTAGAGAACAGTGCTGTCAGGTGGTAGCCGCCGGTGCCGACCCCGGGAGCGGGCAGCGGTAGGTCACCGAGGCCGTTGGTGGCGCATCCCGACAGCATCGTGGCGGCCGCGAGGGTCGCAGATGTCGCGGCGATCAATCGCTTGCGTGCCGCCATCACTTTTGCCCCATCGCCGCGAGTCCGTCGAGTATGTAGGTCAAACCGAAGTCGGGGCCGTAATCTGCCAGTGTTCCTGTGCTGCAGCCCAGTTGGCGCAGGCCCATCAGGTTGCAGATTTCCTTGGCGGTCTGACTCTCGAATAGCAGCTTGTCGGTAAGGAACCGTGCACGCAGCGACCCGTTGTCCTGGTCGACGATGTTGTACAGGTTCTCCACGGCCAGCGGTGCGACATCGAGGGTTTCGGAGAGTTCGCGTTGTTTGTCCGAAACGGTCTTGAGGGCGGTGTTGCCGTTGAGGACCGCTGCCTTGATGTGGTCGCGGTTGGCCTCCAGGACATCGCCGGCTTGTTTGACCAGATCGTTGAGTTTGCGTCCGGTGGTGCCGGTCCCGAGTGCCTCGTCGTCGATGACGTTACTGAGTTGGTGGATGGTGGTGGAGAATTCGCGCAGTTTGCCGTCGTTGGTGGCGGCAGCATCGAAGAGCGAGCTGAGGTTCTTGATGATGGTGGTCATTTGCTCGCGGGTGGTGGTGCCACCCTCGGCACTGAGCCGCAGCGCCTTGGACAGCTCGTCTAGACCGGACTTGATCTTGTCGCCATTACCGTCGGCGACTCCGGCAGCTGCGTTGATGATGTCGCCCACCGGTCCCTGACCGTGACCGTCGCCCTTGAGCGAGACCGAAAGCTTGTCGAGCATGCCCAGCACCCGGTCGAACTCGACGGGTGTTTTGGTGTGGTCCAACCCGATGGTGTCGCCGTCCTTGAGCGTGGGACCGCCACGATAGGGCGGGGACAGCTCTACCTGGCGGTCGGTCAGGATCGAGGTGGATAAGGTGACGGCCTGCACATCGGCGGGCACCTTGACGTCCTTATCGACGGTGAACTGCACATCGACATACCCCGACTTCGGGGTGATCTTCGTGATCGTGCCGACCGGCATCCCCAGCACCGCAACCACATTGGACTCATAGAGTCCGGAGGCATTGTCGAACTGTGCGGTCAACGTGATGTGGTCGATCATCGATTTCACGTAGTACGCGCCCGCGCCGACGATGGCGGCGATCACCACCGCGATCGTTGCGATGACCGCGACAGCCCGGCCTTTCCCGCTACTCATTTGCAGTCCTTGAAGTACTGGATCATGCCGAATTGCTTGGCGCGACCGCTGATTGCGCACATCCACGAGTCGACGGCCAGGCCGTTGGGTGCGTTGAATTCGATGGCGTTACCGGTGCCGGTGGCGTTGGTAACGCCGCGCAGTGCCACGGGTGCGACCTGCAAAATGTTGCGCAGTAGATCGTCATGCTGGCCGAGCATGTCGGTGAGCTGGTGCAGCGTCTTGAGCATGTCATCGAGCTGCGGCCGGTCCTTGACGACGATCTTGCTCAGCTGCTCAACCAGGCTGGTCAGCGATTGCATCATGGCGTGGAACGTTCCGCGGCGTACCACGAATTCGCCGATCAGGTTCTGGCCCTGGTTGATCAGGGTTCCGATGCCCTGCTGCTGATGGTGCAGGGTGTTGGTGACCTTCTCCGTGCTCTTGAGCAGCATGCCGAGTTGGTCGCGGCGCTGGGCGATGATCGAGGACAGCGTCTGGATGTTCTCCATGGCCTGCGGAACCACCTCGGGCAGTCCGTCGAGCTGCTTACCCAGAATGCTCAGCGACTGTGCGACGTTATCGAAGTTGACCTGGTCGAAGGTGTTGGTGATGTCCTTGAGCGTGGCCTGCAGGTCGTAGGGAACCTCGGTGTGTGCCAGGTCAATGGTTTTGTTGGGCAACGACCCTGGGCCCTCTGGACGCAGGTCCAGGAACCGCGATCCCAGGATTGTGGTGACCCGGATCGAGGCCTTGGTGTCCTTGCCCAGCTTCACGTCATCGCTGACCTTGAGCTTGGCCTCGACGTGATCGCCGACCAGCTTCATGCTGGTGACATTTCCCATCGGGATGCCCGCGACCGTGATCGGCTGACCGGACCGCAGCGACGCGGCCTGTGCGAATTCGGCGGTGTAGGTGCTGTAGCCGATGCCGATGGCCTTGACGAGCAGCATTCCGCCCACCAGCGCGCCGATCACGGCAATCGCGATGAATCCGAGCCAGGTCTTGTTATAGCTCTCGAGCGGCTGGTTCTTGATCTTCTGCCATCTAGATTGCTCAGCCATCTGCCATATTCCTGCATCGCGGGGTGTGTTGGGTGACGTTTCCGGGGGTCGCCGCGTTGACGATGATGGGCACCACGTCGTTGAGGCCCGGCATGAAGCCGGTGATGTTCAGATCGCAGATGTAGGCGTTGCCGTAGGCGCCTTCGCCGGTGATGCGGGCCAAGCCTTTCAGTAAGAGCGGCAGGTTTCCGATGAGGAAGGCCAGTTTCGGCTCGATCTGGACCATGTGTTTGGCGAACCCGGGCTGGCGCGTGACGAGCTCGTCGAGCGACGGGTACACCTCATCGGTGATCTTTGATACGCGCCGCAGAGTCTGTGCCAGGGAACCCACCGAGTTGACCAGCTCGGGGCGGCGAGAGTCGAAGTCTGCCACTATCTTCCGAGTGTTGGTGATGGCCTTGTCGAGGCTGTCGTTCTGCTGCGCCAGGTTGCCCGTCACGGTGTTGAGGCTGGTGATCACATTGCCCAGCACCTGATCGCGGCCTGCGAATGTCTTTGTCAGTACCGATGTTTGATCGACCAGCGAGGTAATCGAGGCCTGATCGCCCTGCAGGGACTGGATGACACCTTTGGTGAGGTTATCGGCCTGCTCGGGCGACAACGTGCTGAACAGGGGCTCGTAACCGTTGAGCAGTGTGGTGACATCGAAGGACGGGTCGGTGCGTTCCAGCGGAATCGTCGACCCGCCGGGCAGGACGTTGGTGTCCCCGGTCTTCCCGAGTGACAGGCCCAGATACCGCTGACCCACGATGTTCTGATACGTCACTGAGGCAAGGGTATTGCCGTACAGCTTCTGGTCGTTCTGGACGACGAAGCCGACCTTGGCCTGGTTGTTGTTGATCAGTTCGATCTTCTCGACGCGGCCCACGCGCACACCCGCCATGCGGACATCGTCGCTTTCGCGCAGCCCGTACACATCGCTGAAGATCGCCGAATACGAGGTGGTCCCGCCGGACACGTCACGCCGAAGCGTGGCGTACACCAGCCACGTCAGCGCCATAGCGACCACCATGAAGACGACCAGCGCGATCAGCGGACCGCGGAACTTCATCAGGAACCTTCCTTCGCGACGGAGACCGTGGTGCCGCGTACGACCGGGCCGAGCAGTAGTTGGGTGGAGGAGCTTGCCGGCTTATCGGTGATGACGCTGAGCTGTGCACGCTCGACATTGCTGCCGACGGGACCCACAGATCCACCGAACGACGCGGGCGCGATCGGTGCCCCGCCGCCGTCTCGCGCGCCGGGAGCCACTGGCGCGGCCGGGAGCGGCGGTGGTGGTGGTGGCGGCGGTTCAAGAAGATCGGGGTCAGCAGAGCCGGGAACGCGGGGCGACGGTTGGGGCTGCCACGGCGGTAACGGCGGGTTTGGGTCCGCCAGGTTCGGGCCGCCCGGCGGCACGACATAGGGCGAACCGACAGCGATCAGGTTTCCGTCCGGGCCCACCACGGTTCCGCGCGGCGGCTGTAGATCCGGGGGCACCTTGTAGTTCTGCGGCAGCAGTTCCTCGGGCATATCGGGACGCACCACGAGCTCGGGTGCGGTGAAGCAGCTCGGCCCCTTGAGCTCGCCATAGCGCGGGCAGTCCGCGCGGGTATAGGTGGAACCGGGGGTCAAGGACAGGTTCACCCGCATATTGCCGGTGTCCACATCGGACTTCCATGGGTTGTCGAACCATTTCTGATTCATCTGATTGATCTTCTGGAAGATCATCTGGAACTTGTTCGCGTTGTTCGCGAACGTGCCGAGGACAGGCGTCAAGTCGGTGGTGATGCCGATCAGCTGATCGGTGTGGTTATCGAAGGCCTGCCGGGTCGTGCCCACCGTGGTCAGCCCGCCGTTCACGAGGGCGGTCAGCTGCTCGCGCTTCTCGACGAAGGTCTGCATCGGCTTCACGGCATTGTGCAGCGAGTCGAGCAGCTCGGGTGCGGTCTGCTTGAGGCCCTCGGTGGCGTCGAGCAGAGCCTTGACTGTGGACGGGCCGGTGTCGGTCACCACGATGTCGTTGAGCTGGTCGATGAGGCGGTTCAGCTGGGCGCCGCCGGTGAGCAGTTTGACGCGGCGGTTGTCGGTGGCGGCTCCGAGGGCCGCGAGGATGCCGGTGGAGTGGTCATCGCGGCCGCGGCCGGTGGCAGTGAGGACGTCGCGCAACTTGCTCACCGTCGTCTGGAAGAGAACGGTCGGCAGCTGAGTGTCTTCGGCGATGTGCGCGCCTTCACGAATGGGAGCGCCGGGCCCGCGGTCGACCAATTGCACCGATGACACCGCGAACACATTGCTGGGAACGACGCGAGCCGTGGCGGTGTTGGGAATGGACTTGGCGTACTGCGGCTTGAGGTTGATATGCACGAGGTTGGGCTGACCATTGGCAGCCGGGGTGACGTCGTCCACCTCGCCGACCAGAACGCCGTGGTACTTCACATCCGATTTCTGCGGCAGGCCGTCACCGACGTTGTTGAGATCGGCAACCACGCGAATGAAGTCGTTGAGACGTCCCGTGGACTTCAGCAGCATGAGACCGGTGACCAGTGCGGCCACCACGATCATCGCGACGCCGGTCCCCAGCAGGAGCTTCTCGGATGGGCCACGGCCGTCCGTTTCAAAGGAATTCGCTGCCATTTAGCCACCCAACCTCGCACCGGCATCGACGCTCCAGAGCGCCATGGTGAGCAACATGTTGACAACGATCACGAGAGTGATGGCGGCGCGCATGGCGTGCCCCGCAGCAACGCCCACGCCCTCGGGGCCACCGCTGGCGTAGAAGCCGTAGTAGCACTGGATGGCGGAGGCCAGCCACACGAAGATGATCGCCTTGATCACCGAATACACGATGTCGATACCGCTCACACCGATACCGAAGTAATGCAGGTATGAGCCGATGGATCCACCGCTCATGATCCCCACCATGATCTGGCAAGACAGGTAGCTGACGGCAAGGCAGGCGACATACAGGGGGATGGTGACGACGGTGGCCGCCATCAACCGGGTGGTTACCAGGTAGGGGATGGGTCGGATCGCGATGGAGTCCATGGCGTCGATCTCTTCGGAGATCCGCATGGCGCCGAGCTGTGCGGTGAAGCGGCAGCCAGCCTGGGTGGCGAACGCGATCGCGGCCATGATCGGAGCGAGTTCACGGGTGTTCACCAGTGACGAGATGATCCCGGTCGCCGGTCCAAGGCCCAACAGATCCAGGAAGTTGTAGCCCTCGATGGCCACCAGTCCACCGGCGATGACGCCCAGGACGATCATGACGCCGGCGGTACCGCCACCGACCACGAGCGAGCCGTTGCCCCAGGCGACGTCGGAAAGGTGCCGCAGGAACTCTTTCCGGTAGTGACGGAACACGATCGGGACGCCGGCGATCGCGCGGAAGAAGAAGGCCACGATGTGGCCCAGCCGGGTGATCGGCTTCTGGGCCTTGTTGTAGAGACCGACGAAGGGCCGTGCAATCGGGGGTACATAAGTTGATGCGGTCATGTCACAGCCCCGTCCGCGGGAACATCATGATGTACAGCTGACTGATGGCCAGGTTGACCGTCATCAGCAGCAGGATGGATTCGACGACGGCAGCGTTCACCGAGTTGGCGACGCCGATCGGGCCGCCCTTCGTGGACAGGCCCTTCTGGCAGGCCACCACGGCCACGATGGCGCCGTAGATGACGGCCTTGATGAGGGCCAGGATCATGTCGCCGGGAGTCGCGAAGGCGGAAAACGTCGTGACGAAGCTGCCTGGGGCGCCGTTCTGCCAGTAGACGTTGAAGAGGTAGGCGCCGAGGAATCCGACGAAGCAGACGACTCCTGTCAAGGCGATACCGATCATGATGGCGGCGGCGAAGCGGGGCACGACGAGTCTGCGGATCACCGAGACGCCCATGACTTCCATCGCGTCGGTCTCCTCGCGCATGGTCCGTGAGCCCAGGTCGGCGGTGATGGCCGAGCCGACGGCGGCGGACATGAGGAGTGCGGCCACCAGTGAGGCGGCCTGGCGGATGATGGCGATGCCGCTGGCGGCGCCGGCGAGCGAGGTCGCACCGACCTGGCCTGCCAGCAGTGCGAACTGGATCGACAGCGTGACGCCGATGGGCAGGGTCACCAGGATGACGGGGATGACGGCGGTGCCGGCCTGGAAGGCGCCCTGTCTGACGAATTCTTGCCATTGGAATTGTCCGGTGAACAGGTCGACGAAGAACCATTGGATGGTGCGAACACCGAGCATGAACTGCTCGCCGACGGTCTTGAGGGATTCCAGGGGGTGACGCTTGACGTATCCCGTGGTCCAATCCTGGATGGCCGCGACGCCATCAGTGGTGGCGCGGCGCTTGTCCTGTGTGGTCATCGCAGGTGGCCCACACAGACGCAGCTCAGAGTGGTTGCGGCTACGGCGATCAATACGGCTCCCTGTGTGACCTGGAACACAAATCCCAGCAATCTACGAGTACGTCTCGGACATCATGGGCTATTCGGTTCCTGGATGCACGCGAAACGCGAAAATGGATTCCGCGCCGAACGTAAATTGACGGTCGTCTACTGGGGTTGTAGTACCCCGGCGTGCTGGCGGTTTCCGCGTTTGCCGCGAGGGTGAGCTTGCTCGCCGTAAACGCTTGTTGACGCCTCTAGCTAACTTTCATCAACCTCTTTGCGTGAGTACGGCCCCTGCGTGCGCCGCCCGCAGCGACCGGGGCGAATCTAGGCGCCCGCTGTGATCAGAATAATCCCAGGTAGACACGTCCCTGAAATCACGACTATGAGGTGGGTCACTTGTTTACAGTGCTGCTCACGTTTCAGGTTCCTCAACGGAGAGGGGTTGCGGCCATGCCCAAGCGCCATCGAAAGTCATCGAAGAAGGTCGTCGTACAACGGACAATGACGGCTGCCGGGGCGGTCGCCGCGACCGCCAGCCTGGCCTTTGTTGGGCCCACCGCGCAGGCTGCCGCTGCGGCGCCGGACTACAAGGGCGCGGTCACGGACTATAAGGACGCGCTCAATAACTACTTAGCAGGGACTAATGCGATCGGATCGGCGGCCGGGGGCGCCTGGAATCCCCTCGCGGGCCAGTCCGGGGGGCTGCTACCCACGTTCTTCACGACCAACACCGGAGTGCAGGACCTCACCAAGCTCACCGCACTGCCCGGTCTACTGCGGTCGATCGCCAACACGCCTCTGCCCACCACGGTGCCGGGTGTCATCCCGTCGATCAAGATCCCTGGACAAGGGTTTGTGGATCTGCCGCTTCCGACCACGATTCCCGGGGCCGGCGTCCTGACGTCGATCGCGAATGGTCTGGATGGGATCTTGGGCCTGCCTGGGGTTGGTTCGATCCTCACCCAGTTACCCGCGTTGAGCACAATCATTCCTGGGTTGACCGCCGAGCAGAATAGCTTTGCTTCCGGATACAACTGGCCGCTACTTCAGCTGAGCGGCCTCACTACGGTCACCAACACGTTTGTACAGACGCCCAGCGGAATCACTGTCGACCTTCCACCCATCGGCCCGATCAACATTCCGCCGGTGGTGATCGTGCCCAATGGCACCTTGCCCAACGCAACGGCGTGGCTCCCGATGGGCGCGGGGAACTACAAGTTCCCGTTGGGTATGGAGGCGGGTTGGTGGGCGGCGGCACCCACCCTCATGCTGTCGAACCTGTTGAACCAGCCGGACACGGTGCTATCCATCCCGATGTGGGCCAATGGCATTACCGCACCGCTGGGACTGGGACAGGCCGGTCAGTTCAATGCGCACGTCCTGATCCCGACGCAGAACGGTGTCTACTCGCCGATCGGGACCACACTGTCGAACTTCTCGATTCCGGCTCTCGGTCTCGGTGCGACCAACCTCAATGTGACGACCGGGAACTATATCGGTACCAACGGTTTCAACGTCAACAATGGGCAGAACGTCATGGTTCTCCAGACGCCGTTCTCTGGCGCGCTGCCGATTCCGCTCGTTTACTCGCTGGGTGGGTTCAATATGGGCACCGAGGGCATGGGCTTCACCCTGCCCTCGGTGTTCGGGGTCGGCCTCATGCCGACCTTCCAGCTGGGCACGGCGCCCGGAGCCAATACGCCTCTTGGAATCATCCCACCGAACCTGATTCCCACCGGTCCGATCCTGCCGAATCAGCTCATCACGGTCAGCGGCCTGATCAGCACTGCGCTGGGAATTCCTGACCCGACAGTCGAACTCGCTAAGGCCCTGACTCCGTTGTACAAAGGCTTGGGCACGCCCGTCATGACACCGATTTCTGATCTGCTCACGCAGCAGTACGGGAACCTCTTCAATGGAGCGGCGTCCAACACCCTGCAGGCGTCCAAGTTCTATCAGGACGTGATGACGCAGCTCGGTGGCCTCATTGGCGCCGCCCCGGCGCCGAGTGCACTGGCGGCGGCAGAGACACCTGCATCCGCGACCAAACAGGTGGAGGCTCCAGCGTCCGCCGCGAAGGAACTTGGCGCCCCGGCGCCCGAGGTCAAGAAGCCTGAGGCCCCGAAGAAGCTGGATCTGACGTCGAACCTCGTTACCGCCAAGGACAAGGTCGTCGAGAAGGTCACGCCCGCTCCGGTTTCCACGTCCGTGTCCTCTGCTTCGGAATTGAGTGCGGTACCGGTCAGTGAGCCCGCGGCTCAACCCGCTGCCGAGCCCGCAAAGCCGGCGGTGAAGGAGAAGCTGCAGGACAAGGTCGACAAGGCGAATCAGTCGCTGAAGAAGCAGGTCACCGACACCATCAAAAACACCGGCGGTGTCGTCACCTCGACCGTCACCAACACTGTCGAGTCCGTCACTGCCGCCGAGAGCGATGCGGCCAAGGCGTCGGTCACCAACGACTCGAAGGACTCCAAGGAAGCTAAGACCAAGCAGGACAGCGACTCTGGCAAGCATCACGACGACGCCGCAACCGGGAACACCAACAAGGTGACGGTCAAGGTCAAGACGCCGAGCGAGTCGGGCGGCAAGCACCGGGCGCCTGACCCATCGGGCGGTGGCTCGAACGGATCGAAGGCCGGAGGCGGATCCGGCAGTGGCTCAGGCGGTTCCGGTTCGGGTTCGGGGTCGGGGTCGAGCGGAGGAGCGCACTCGAAGAGTTAGGTGCGCGTGGCGCCCAGCACGGTATCGGCAATCCGGCTCCGGAATGCTTCCGGAGAGAATGCGGATGCTCGCGCCCGGATGGTGTCGGTGTCGTAGTCGGCCGGGTCGAAATCTCGCATGAGAGCGGCCAGCTGCTCGACGACGAATTCATCCGGGCCTGCCTGCATGTGCTCGCCCGTAACACCCGGCTCCACGGTGTCCAGGGCCCCGCCCTCGCCCAGCGCCAGAACCGGTGTCCCGCACGCCATTGCTTCGACAGGAACGATCCCGAAGTCTTCGATGCCGGGCATCAGCAGGGCTCGGCACCGTCGGTACATGTCCAGGAGAACCTCGTCGGATGCGGCACCGAGGAAGGTCGTCTCGGGCCCGGCGATCGCCTCCAAGTGATCGCGAAACCGTCCATCGCCCAGCACCACCAGGCGACAATCGGCGCGCTGGGCGGCCCGGATGGCCAGGTCCGCGCGCTTATAGGGGACCAGTCTTCCGGCGCACAGATAGAAATCCTTGCGGGGAATCGTCGGATCGGGCGAGAAACGGTCGATGCGGACGGGTGGACTGATGACGGTCGACGGCAAACCCCACCAATCGCGAATCCTGTCTGCGACGGCCCGCGAATTGGCGATCACATGCGACAGACGGGGTGCTGCTCGCAGCTCCCCCCGTCGCGCGAGCTTTCCCAACGCGGACAGAGCGATTCGTCCCGGTCGGCTGGCCATCTCTTGGTCGCGGAACGTGCGATCCCATGCCCAGCGGGCCGGGCTGTGTACGTAGGCGATGACGGGGGCTTCGGTGGCGAACGCCGCTTGGGTCGCGAAGGAGTGGTGACTTATCAGTACCGCATCGACATCGTCGCCAAGTGGCAGCTTGCCCAGCGCGCGGGGCACCAACGGAAGCAGCGGTGCATGAGACCTGCGCCCGGAGAGGGCGTAGGCGCTGTCCAGCCAGGTTCCCGAGATGGACTCATAGCCTGCGCTGTCGATACGACCGGCTGCCTTCATGACCTGTTGGCGGCACCCGGGTTCGGTGATGGGCGCGAAGACCTTGGCGTCGGGCCAAGTCTTCATGAATTCGGCGACAACCAGCTCCGAGCCACCGAACTCGGTGAATCGTTCGTGGACAATCGCGACGCGCATAGGTAACTCCTCAACATCCGGGGGTTAGAAAGGCCTTCACGTAGCTGCCCGACTGGCGGACGAACATCCACGACCAGAAGGCGATACCCGAAGGCGGGGGGCTGGCGACCATGGTGAGCTCCCCGTCAAAGCACTTCCCGACGATGTAACGGGCACGCGATACATGCGGGGTGAAGGTGATGACGATGATGTGATGCCAGCCGAATTCCTGTGCCCTGGCGCGGATCTCCTCGGCTTCGCCCTCGGTAGTCCAGGGATCGGGGATAAAGCAGCTGACCGTGAATGTGAAGTGGCCATCGCAGTATTTGTCCATCTTGCGGTCGTCCGCGCCGGTCGACCGAGAGATCAGCAAGTAGGGGGCGTATCCGCGCTTCGCCAGGTCTAGCCCGATATCGAAACGTTCGTAGGCAGTGCCGCCGAGCACGACAATGGCATCGGCCGGGCGCAGCGGATCGGTCTGCGGGTGCATATAGACCCGCCAGCCCATCGTGATGAAACCGGCGACGAGCACGATGATCGTCACACAGGCCAGGGTGATTCGTCGGTGCCTACGCCGGACCTTGGAATCGGGCGGTGGGGCGTCGTCGGCGGGTACTTCTTTCGCGTCACTCAAGCTCATCGATGATCTCCCGCGCGCGGTCGACGTATCGGTGCGGTTCCTGGGTCACTCGAAGGTGGCCGGCCTCCGCGATCTTGATGGTCTGTGCGGGGTGGTGTGCGCACCAGTGCAACATCTCGCGCAGCTCGGCCTCGTCGGAGAAGAGGAGGCACTCGGTCCCATCGTTGAGCAGCTCGGCGTGCTCGTCGGTGCGTTCTCCAACGAATAGCCCTCCGCAAGCCGGTATTTCGAAGGTTCGGCAGGTATGTGTATCGCGGTTATCGGAATTCAGCAGGACCAGGTTTGCGGTGACCGATGCGACGGTAGACGCGAAGTGGTCGCCGTAAACGGCGCCACCTATGCTGGCTCCGGTGGACTGCAGCGAAGGCATGCGTCGCCAGCCGGGGCCGCGAACGAGCAGATTCTCCCGATGCTCATTCCCAAGACGCGTCATCAGATCAGATCTGTCTGGACGTCTGGCTCCGATGAATCCCACAAGATATTGCCGTGCAGCGCGTTTGGCGCAGGGTCGATGCCATGCCGGATCGTAGGCGCTGCGCACGAACTTTACTTGACGCGCGCCGCGGGCCTGCAATTCGGGCACGTTGTGACGTTTGGTGGTGACGACGAGATTCCATTGGTTCTCGTGCGCCAAGTAGTCCGCTGTTGTGTTGTAAGGATTCCCGACGTCGTCCGGGCTGTAATGCACGCGCACCGATGCCGGTACCTGCATCAGGCGCGCCTGGTCCAGATGGATCGACTTGAACCCGAACAGCATGTCGGGGGCAAAATCTCGTGCAACGCGGTCGATGTGGTCATGGGCGGCGTTCTGGAGCCACGGTGCGCGGCGGCGCATTCCCTTCGAGTACAGCCACGCCGGCGACAACCTGGTGGGCAAGGTGACCGATGTGGTGTCGACGACCACGACCTCGTGCCCGGCCTGCCGGAACCCGTCCGCCATCGAACGTGCGTTGCTGCCGACCCAGTCATCGCCGATAAACAGGATCTTCATCGCGGAGCACCTTCTTCCGCTTCCTCGGGCCGAATGGGCGCACGCTGTTCCCGTGCTGCCAAATGTCTGACGCGGGCCAGATACCACAGGGCCACACAGAATTCGGCGCCGATTGTACCTCCGATCAACGCCCACACGGAGTGACTCCACGAGGCGGCGATGAGCCCCGCTGCCGACGCAGTGGTCCCCACAATCGATGCGATGAGAACGCCGTGCGTGTCCTGGCGTACCGGCAGTAGTGCCGTGCTGATGTACGAACTGATCGTGCTCGCCGGAAGGATGAGAAGTTCGGCGCGCAAGAGGCCGACTGAACCGAGGAACTCGCGTCCGAAGATGACCTGAACAATCGGCACGGCGAACACCCACAGGAGGGCAGCGGCCACGACGGCCACCGCAACGGCTCCGCGCAATCCTTGAAAACCATTGCGCCAGAAGTGTTCGTGCTTGCTCCGCCGTGCCATCCGCGGCAGCAGGACCAAACCGATCATGTCCAGAAGTGATTGCATCGCTCTGACGAGGCGATCGCTCGCCGAGTACAGCCCCAGCGAGACGGCATCCAGCATCGCCGAGTAGATGGCCGGGGCCCCTTGCCCGTACCCGGTGGTGAGTAGTCGCGAGGTCACAATCGGCCAGCTGGTACGGACAATCTGTCCGGGCGTGTGCGGGCGGCACAGGGCACCGAAGGTCCGCCAGCTGTCCCACCAGGTGCCGGCGACCGTCAGGATCGACGAGCCCAGCAGACACAGGATTGCGGTGGATGCATGAGGGGAGTGCGGTAGCAGCACAATGAGGAGAACAAGATAGGTGATGCGCCCCAAGCCTTGGTAGATGGCCGACGCGATGAATCGCCCTTGCCCGATGAGCAGCCAATCGTCGGAGGTGGCCCAGAGCCCTCCGGCGAAGAGCCCCAACAGAATCATGTGGACGTAGGGAGGGGCTCCGGCCGTCCAACCGATACCGAATGCGGCGCCAAGCACGGCCAGGGTCGTCAGCCTCAAGGTCAAGTAGTCGGCCCGGACCTGCTGAAGTTGGGTAGGGGTGTCGCGTAGCTCGGGCACCCGCGCGGCGAGAAAAGGCGTCATGCCCAGATCTACGACGATGGAGCCGAAGAAGTATGCGGCCATCCCGACTGCCAACAGCCCCATTCCCGCCGGGCCCAGGATCCGGGCGAGAAGCGGCACCGTCGCGAAGGTGACCAGATACTGCCCGTACTTGCCGAAGACGGCGGCCCCGAAGTCCCTGGCCAGTCTCAGCGCCCGGGGGGTGGTGGGGCTATTTCGAAATCCGTTAGACACTGCGCTTTTCCACCGATGTCGTGGGGGTATTGCGGCAGCGTCTCGCAACGATGTCCGAAAGATAAGGAGCGACCGCCTGCGCCGAATCGGCGATATCGAATCGCCGGGCCCGCACCTTGCCGGCTTGTGCCAATGCGATGCGCAGGTCGCGGTCCGCGATGAGAAGGTCGAGGGCAGCGGTCAGTTGATCGGTGTCGCCGGCGTCGACCAGCAGTCCGTGCACGCCCGATTCGATGGTTTCCGCGGGCCCGCCGGGCCGCGTCGCGATGACGGCGCAGCCCGCATGCAGTCCCTCGACGACCACCTGTCCGAATGGTTCGGCGATGACCGAGCAGTGCACCAGGATGTCGGCCATGGAGAGGATGTCGGTGGGATCGTCGATGTGTCCGGTGAACGTGACGGGCAGCTGCAGTTCGCTTGCCAGCTCCTCCAATTCGGCGCGGAAGGGCTCCTCGCCGAAGAAGGTGCCACCCACCAGGTACGCGCGGTGCGGCCGGACGGTGGTTCTGGACAGGGCACGAAGGAAGACGTCTTGCCCCTTCCACGGCGTCAACCGTCCGACGACGGCGATAACGGTTTCCGAGGGAGGCCGCTGTGGCGCGTGCTCCGTGTCCACGGTCACGTCGAGACCCGGGTATGCCACGATGCCTCGACGGCGCCATCGTCCCAGCGAGCTCTCGGTGGACCGGCTGTTGGCGATGTATCCGTTGGCAGCCATCTTGCCCAGTGTGCGGAGCAGGAATGCCAGTGTGGTGCCGAAGTATTTGGCCGTTATCCGGTCGTGGACATGCCAAATTAACGGGACTCGTGCTCGCCTGGCCGCTACCGCGGACATGATGAGGGCCTTCGTGCTTCCCGCGACCAGCACGTCGGCCCCATGCTCTCGGACAGTGGCACCGAGATCCCACCCGATACGAATCAGCGCCGCGGCACCGGCCAGCCGTCGTAACCACCCGGAACCCTGGATCGTCACGCTCCGGCTGTCAAAAGCGTTGACTAACAGGTGGGTTGTTATGCCCTGAGACCTCATCGTGTCGACCATGGGGCCGTCTTCGGTGTAGATCACGGACGGTTCGATCGAGCGCTCGCCGGGTACGTTGCGTAGCGCCGACAGCAGTCGCGAGGTCGCCAGTTCCGCACCCGACGGGGCCGCTGTATGGGCGACGAATATCGCGCGGATCATGCGCTCAGCTCCGAATACACGTCGTGGTGACGTTGCGCTGCAGCTGCCCAGGAGAAGGACTCGGCATGTTGACGGCATCGCTGTGGGGTGGGGAGGGTGCCGTCGAGCGCGGAGATGAGGCGCGCCGCGAGGACTTCGGCATCGTCGGCAGGCACGATCAACGAGGAGTCCAGATCGCGTACGGCGTCGGGTAGTCCTCCGCAATCGGTGACGATGGCAGGTCGGCCGGTGGCCAGGGACTCGAGGGCGATCAACCCGAAACCCTCGAGAGCCACCGACGGCACGACTGTGAACTCTGCGAGCGTGTAGAGCTGCGTCAGAGTGAGGTCGTCGACCCGCCCGGTGAATTGGATACTGTCGTCCAGACCCGCGGACGTCACCTGTGTCCTCAGGTCCTTCTCGGCGGTACCCGTGCCCACCACCATCAAGCAGGCGTCCGGGTGTGCCGATAGGACCGCCGGCCACGATTCGATGAGGCGGTGAAGGCCCATTCGCTGTTCGAGCCTGCGTACGCACAGCACCGTCCGGCGGCCGGTGGGTGCGTCCAATCGCGGCAGCAGCTCGAATCGGTCCAGGTCAACGCCTGGGGGGATGACCTCGATGCGGTCCGCGGGTATTCGGTAGTCCTCGACGAGGACGTCCCGGAATTGATTCGATAGGACGATTAGCCGCTCGGCTCCCGCATACCGGAGGCGTTCGACGACGTACTTGGCACGTGACCTGAGCGCGCCTGCCCCGGCGAATCGGCTCTCTGCCGCCCACGGTCCATGAAAGTGCACGACCAGACGGCTGCGGCGTTGCCATCCGACGGCGGGGGGTCCATAGAGGCAGAAGTGGCGGTCAAGAATGCCTGGGCGCCGTAGTCCGGATCGGTCGTTGAACGCGGTGAGAACCCGTGACCGGGTGGAACCACCGATCGCTCCCCAGGACTGTCCGCCGTCGGACGGCATGCCGAACGCGGCGGCCGAGAGTTCGATGTCGTCCTGCTGGCGTAGTGCGGAGAACAGGTCGGTGAAGTACCGATTCAGCCCGCCAGGCATGGAGGAAAACCACTCCGACCCGGTCATATGCACTCTGAGGGATGTCATGTCAGGCCTCGCCTCCGCTATTGACGACGTCCAGCGTCAGCCATCGCCGCGTGCGCTGCAATACGCGTTCTGGTTCAGGGCCTCGGCTCCGCATCTCATGCTTGTTCAAAGTTCAACCCACACAGGAGACCCGTGAGTGATCGCTGACAGCCTGGTGACCACTAGTACCCATAGTGCCCGAGTGGGTCAAATATTGTTCTCGAGTGGCGTGATGCCGCTCGAGAGGCGAGAATTTCGTCAGGCGCAACATGCTCGATGCCCCCGGTTCACATCAACCCGCCAGTCGACCCATCTTCTAGGGTGCAACACCTGACGTGCGTTCCGCAAGCCGAGGTGATAGGTCCCACTTACTGGAAATCAAATTCGACCTACTAGAATTTGCCGGCAACCATGGGTCGATCGGTGTGTGAGATAACGCTGTAGTCTCCGCCGGTGGGCACGTTCGAGGTTGCCGACATTGCCTCCAACTGTGTATGTTATGAAAATGTTATTCGCTAGTGAGCGGGATGTGATTGGAGTTCTGGTTAGCAAAGAGCGACGATCAACGTTGTTTGTTAGATGATTCTTATTTCCCTCCAATAAAGCTTTCATTTGTGGCATTACGGCGTGCGAGGTACCGTGACTGTCATCACGTGGCATGTTTTCAGACGTTATGGAAATCTAAGCGCGTAAATAGGTCGGGCTCAATTGCCTAAATCGTCCATACGAATCATCCGATATGAACGAACGGGTCGGTGCACTTATGGTTTTGAAGAGCGTCATTAGCGACGGAATTCAACGGCAGGTAGAAGCGCGCCCCGGAGGGCTGTTCTACCTGCACCGACGGTGGGCGCCGGCCGCTGACTTGGTTGCCATCGCACTCACCTCGTTCATCTCGTACAAGCTCGCGCATCACTTTCTGGCCGTTAGGCAGGATCTAGGTGGCTGGTATGTAGCGACCGATGTGGCGATTGGGGCTGTGTGGTTCGCGGCGCTCTCGGCGCACACTATCGGGCCCGGCAAGGCGCTGCGCGCCGTCCTTCAGGAATGGCAGACGGTGGCCAGTGTGACCTTCCAGCTGTTCACGATTGTTCTCCTCACTTATCTCATCTCCCGCATCGAGCTGCTCGACATTCGACACGTCGTCATCGAGATACCGCTGGGACTGCTGGGTATCTTCGTTGCCCGATACCTCCTGCGCCGAATGTGGGGCTCGGAGAGCCGGACCTCTGTGCTCTTGGCCGGTGATCACGATGCCGTCCGGGAGATGGTTGTCGCGTTCCGCCGCCATCGGGACAGTGGCTTTGAGGTTGTTGGTGCGTGCACCCCGGCAACCTCCCAATGGCTCGACGAACCGGCGATCGAAGTGGGTGGTCACCGCGTTCCTGTCGTCGGGGATGACCGGAATGTGGTCGAGGCGGCGCAGCGGACGTCGGCCCAGATCGTCGCGGTCGCGATGACGGATGACCTGGGGCGTAAGGAGCTTCCCGCCCTAGCCTCTGACCTTGGAGGTCTGGGAATTGAGCTCGCCGTCTCACCGGGAGACGTGGACGAGACCGCGGTGACGATGGCTGATCGGGGCCTCGAGCGGGTCCACATGTTGGAGATGCTGGCTCCCGGCCATCGGCGCGCGCGGTCGATGTCCAAGGAAGCCTTCGATATGGCGTTCGCCGCGGCGGCCATCATGGCCACCGCGCCGATAATGATCGCGATCGCGATTGCCATCAAGCTCACCAGCACGGGACCGGTGTTCTATGTATCCGAACGAATTGGCTTGGACGGCGTGCCATTTCGGATGATCAAGTTCCGCAGCATGCTCACCGGAGCCGATCGCGATACGGCGGCGATGATTGACTCGGCAGGAAGCACCCCGGTCTTCTTCAAGGCGAAGGAGGACCCACGGATCACTCCGGTGGGGGCCTTCATCCGGAAGTACAGCCTCGATGAGCTTCCCCAATTCTTCAACGTGCTGTTCGGTGACATGAGTGTCGTCGGCCCGCGACCGCAAGTGCAGCGGGAGGTCGACGCCTACGACGACACCATGCGGCGCCGGCTCCTGGTCAAGCCCGGCGTCACCGGCCAATGGCAGGTCAGTGGCCGCAATGATCTCTCGGTCGATGAGTCGATCCGCCACGACATTTCCTATGTCGACAACTGGTCGATGGGCCTCGACGTGCGGATCATTTCGCGGACGGTCGGCGCCGTAGTGCGTAGCGAAGGCGCGTACTGAGAGCAGCTGCGGTACAAGGATTTCGGACTTTGTGCCCTCGGCAGGATTCGAACCTGCGACACCGGCTTTAGGAGAGCCGTGCTCTATCCCCTGAGCTACGAGGGCGGGGACCTGTGTGAATAGGTGTCTAAAACTCTAGTGGGTCGGTGGGGAAGCATCGGACGTCGGCTCGTGGCGAGTCGAAGTGTGTTAGCGAAGGTGCTCAGTGCGGCACCGGCCTGCCGCAAACTTCGCAAAGCGTGTCGTTGGCCGAACACCTTCCTGTGCGTCTCCTCAAGAGTGCTACCAGGTTTCTGGGAATCCGGTGTGGATGATGGACTGCGCCACAACACGATATCTAGTATTTAGTTGTGCTTAGTAGTGATTCTGGGCGCATCGTGCACGTCGCATTGGTTAGTCACCCAATACCCGAAATGGAGCGGTCGGGAGCGTCGAAATCGCGACGTCGGTCGTAGTTGAGGAGGTCGACATGACGACTCCCAGTTCCCCACCTGTTGGCAACGACATAGTGCATCCGGTCGGGTTTCCGGGCCAGCACCAGGAGAAGCCGCCCTCCCGCTGGCGCAGAATGTTCCCTGGTCAACGGCGACGCAAGGCCGCTATCGCCGGGGGATTGGCCGGACTGCTCGTGGCGGGCCTGCTGGGCGCCTCGTACGAGACCTCACCCGGCGGCACCCTGTGGGGCGTCGAGAAGTCGGTGTTTCCCGAGCATGCACAAGACGTTGCTTTGACCGCCGTGGTCAATGATCTGAAACAGGCTCAGGACATCCTCGGCAGCGGACAGCAGCCGACGGCGGATCAGCTGACCGACGCACGCACTCACCTCAACCAAGCGAAGCAGAACCTGGACTATCTGTCGGACTCTCCGCAACGCGACAGCCTACAGAACCTCTATCTGCAACTGACACAACAACTTCTGCAATACACACCCGACTCGGTCCAACAACTACCGCCACTGCCCGGCCTTCCCGACGCGCCGCCGGCGCCCAGTGACCCCGCCGCGGGGCAACTGGCGCCCGACCCCGTCGCGCTGACGAGTGGATCGGCCCCCACTTGGGGGTACGGGGACTCTGGTGATGCCGAAAGCGTGGCGGGCGTGGTGCCCGACGACTTCGTTCCGCCGCCGCCCGACGTTCCCGTCGACCCCGAAGATGACTGGCCACAACCGTACGACCCTCCGCTGACGCCCAACTTGGAAGACCTCGGCTACTACGACCAGTCCTGGGGACAGCTCTACGGCTACGACCCCAGTAACTGGTACAACTTCGACCTCGGCGGCTTCAATATCTACGGTTTCGACTTCCTCGGCTTCAACCGTTGGGGCTACGACAGGTGGGGTTACGACCGGTGGGGTTACGACCACTGGGGCTACAACTGGAGCGGCCACAACTGGGCCGGCTACGACCGCGACGGCTGGGATCGTGGCGGTCGCAACGAATGGGGGCAGCGCCGCGGCTGGCCGAGCGACCCACGGAATCAAGATTGGTACGACCACCACCATCCGTACGAGCAGTACTACCAGTGGAAGTTCCAGAACGACGACCCGGTGTACCACCGCACCCAGTGGGACCAAGCGCACGGATTCAACCCGGACCGGTACCGAGACTGGAACATGAATCGGGATTGGCACAATCCGCGCAACCGCGACTGGGAGCCGTCGGCCACCACGGTGAACAACACCACGGTGATCAACAATGTCAATGCGAGGAATTCCGCCCCGGTAGTGAATCCGAAAACATCCTTGGCACAGTTCATCTCCAAGGACAAGGCCGCCGGCACCTCCGGCCCACTGATGAAAGACCTTGCGAACAAGTCCACTCGGAACTTCACCAAGGACCTGACCGCCCAGACCACCACTCCGATCAAGGCGCTGACCCCGACGCGGGGGCAGCAACCGGCCACGCCCATGAGCCGCCAAAGCTCCTTCGCGCCACCGGCTTTGACAGAAGCCACACCTGCTGAGCCTCCGTCCAAAGTGTCACCGAGTTTCACTGTGCCCAAAGTCGCGCCCGCGCCCGCGCCCGCGGCCGACAAACCCGAACAAAAGTCGGGGTCGGGGCCGCGCAACATCGGGCCGGGAGCAAACCCGAACCCATCCCCTGGCGCGAGGGTGATCCCACCAAGTTCCGGCGAGCCCAACTCCGCCGTGGCGCCTAGTCTTGCCGGAGCACCGGGGGTCAAGCCGAGGTCAGCCACTCCGCCTAATTCCGTAGCGGATGCTCCGGCTCGACAGGATGCGCCGCCCGAGCGTGTTGCACCGGCACCGCAGGCGCCTCCTAAGGCTCCAGTGCGCGAAACACAGGCACCGCAGGCTCCGGCGCACCAAGCGCCGGCACCACCTGCGCGGGATGCTCAGACTCCCAAAGCTCCGGCGCACGAAGCACAGGCACCGCAGGCTCCGGCACCACGGCCAGCTCCGGCACCACGAGCGGCACCGGCACCGCAGGCACCACGGCCAGCTCCGGCACCACGAGCGGCACCGGCACCGCAGGCTCCTCGGCAAGCTCCGGCACCACGACCGGCGCCGGCGCCAAACTTCTCAGCTCCGGGTGGCGGAGGCGGTCGCTGGCATTGACACTCCGCTCTGTCGCGTTCCGGGACGCAGAGCCCTTGCTATACCGGGGTTTTCAACACGTTCCCGAGCGCGGGGACCTGTGTGAATAGGTGTCTAAAACGCTAGTGGGTCGGTGGGATGCTTCGGACGTCGCCCGTTGGCGGCGGAGTGAGGTCGCCGAGCAGGTAGCGCTGCAAGGTGATGCCGAGGTCCGCGGTGAGTTGTTCATGCGGGCGGTTGACCAGCGGTTCCAGTCCGACGACATAGCGAGCCAACGTGAAACCCTGGATCTGCGACATCGCCAGGGCGGCACGGTAATCGGCATCCGCAGAGCCCAGGCTTTCGGCGATGGGTGCGATAACTTTGCGCGTCAAGAGGTCTCTTACCAGTTTTGCGGCCTCGGGTTCGGCCGTGGCGGCACGAACAATCCCGATGAAGGGCTGGCGGCTGATTTCGTCATCGAGGATATGCAGGATGATTGTGGCCAATCGCTGACCCACGGTGTCTTTGTCTCCGTCGAGCACTGTGCTGATGACCTCTGAGGGGTCGACCGGCAATTCGACCACTGCAAGGAAAAGGTCTCGCTTCTTGCCATAGAAGTGGCTGACCAAAGCAGGATCGACTCCGGCTTGCAGCGCGACCTGCCGCAAGGAAGTCCGTTCGTATCCCAGTTCCGCGAATAGCTTTCGCGCGGTTCCCTCGATCGCGTCGCGTGTGCCGCTGGGCCCCAGGCGGCGTCCACTCCTAGCGGTTCGCGGTGCCATTCGACTCCATCCACTGGTGGTGCGGCTAAATTTCACAGCACAGAATTCTGTGTGTATTGAATTATACCTTCGGTGCGTCTAGTCTCGTACAGTCAACCTTGTTGGTCAGTCGTCCGGGAAGGCATTTCATACCGTTCGCGCCTGTCGCCGTTCACTGAAAGGGTCACGGATGCAGCGGTTTTCGATCGGGCGCCAGCTGGCCCGACGGTGGATGCTCGTGGTGGCGGTCGTGGTGTTCGCGGTAGCGGGCCTGGCCGTGTATCGCCTGCACGGCGTCTTCGCCTCCCGCGACGTCACGTCGACACCCAATGGCCTGGACAACAATGTCGTGCCGTTCAACCCCAAACACGTCGTCCTGGAGGTTTTCGGGCCGCCGGGCACGGTCGCAACCATCACCTACCTGGACGTGGACGCCCAGCCGCAGCGCGCCGATGCAGTGACGCTGCCCTGGGTCTACGACAAGACCACCACCCAACCGGCGGTTGCCGTCAATATCTCTGCGCAGGGCAACAGCAGCTCCATTGGCTGCCGAATCACCATTGACGATCAGGTCAAGAACGAGAGAACCGTGAACAACGCCAACGCCTTCACCTTCTGCTTGGACAAGTCCGGATGAGCACCCCGGGCATCTCCTGGCATTCCGTTCCGGACCTGATCCGGCGATTCTCGGCGGTGATCGCACTGTTCTGGCTGGGTGTCGCGGTGGCGACGAACGTGTTTGTGCCGCAGTTGGAGACTGTCGCCCAGGCACACAACGCGTCGCTCAGCCCCCAAGATGCTCCGTCGCTGCAGGCCAGTAAACGCATCGGCAAGGTATTCCAGGAATTCGATAGCGACAGCGCGGCGATGATCGTCCTGGAGGGTGATCAGCCCCTCGGCGCCGAGGCACACCATTACTACGACGGCCTGGTCGAGAAGCTGACACAGGACACGAAGCATGTGCAGCACATCCAGAATTTCTGGGGCGATCCGCTGACAGCGGCCGGGTCACAGAGCTCCGACGGCAAGGCGGCACTGGTTCAGGTCTACCTCGCCGGTAACCAGGGCGAGTCGTTGGCCAACGAGTCCGTCGATTCCGTGCGCGACATCATCGACGACACACCGCCGCCGCCGGGTGTCAGGGCCTATGTCACCGGCGCCGCGCCTTTGATCACCGATCAGTTCGAGGTGGGTAGCAAGGGGACGTTGAAGACGACCCTGATCACCATTGGGGTGATCGCGTTGATGCTGTTTTCGATATACCGCCGGGTCACCACGGTGATTCTGGTGATCTTCACCGTGATGATCGAATTGACGGCATCACGCGGCGTCGTCGCGGTGCTGGCGAATGCCGGTGTCATCAAGCTGTCGACCTACTCGACGAATCTACTGACGCTGTTGGTCATCGCCGCGGGCACCGACTACGCGATCTTCATTCTCGGGCGTTTTCACGAGGCCCGGTACGCCGGGCAGGATCGCGTATCGGCGTTCAACACGATGTACCACGGGACAGCGCACATCATCTTGGGATCGGGCCTCACGATTGCCGGCGCGGTGTTCTGTCTGACGTTCACCCGGCTCCCGTACTTTCAAACCCTCGGCATACCCGCCGCAGTCGGAGTGCTCGTCGCAGTCATCGCGGCGCTGACGTTGGCGCCGGCGGTGCTGGCCATCGGCCGCCATTTCGGTCTGTTCGAACCCAGCCGGCCGATACGCACCAAGGGTTGGCGACGCATCGGCACGGCGATCGTGCGCTGGCCCGGCCCGGTCCTGGTGGTGACGATCGCCGTGGCCCTCATCGGCTTACTCGCATTGCCCGCGTACACAACGAGTTACGACGCCCGCCCCTATATGCCGGCCAGCGCACCGGCGAATATCGGCTACGCGGCGGCAGAACGCCACTTCTCGACGGCGCGGCTCAATCCCGAGCTGCTGATGGTGGAAGCCAACCATGATCTGCGCAACTCCACCGACATGATCCTGCTGGAGCGGGTCGCCAAGGCGATCTTCCACACCGATGGCATCGCGCAGGTGCAATCGATCACCCGGCCGCTGGGCACACCTTTGGACCACACGTCGATACCGTTTCAGATCAGCGCGGGCAACGCCGGTCAGATCAACAGCCTGCCCTTTCAGCAGGCCCGCAGCGCCGATCTGCTCAAACAGGTGGGCGTGATCAACAATTCGATCGACGTTCTGCGGCAGCAATTCGCGCTGCAGCAGCAGTCCGGCGCCATCACGGACGAGCAGGCCAAGGCGTTTCAGCAGACCGTCGCCACGACTAAGGACCTGCGCGATAAGGTCGCCAACTTCGATGACCAGTTCCGCCCGCTGCGCAACTACTTCTATTGGGAGCCGCATTGTTTCGACATCCCGATGTGCGCGGCGCTGCGGTCCGTCTTCGATGCGCTTGACGGCATCGACGCACTGGCCGATCAACTGAACGATGTCGCGGGCAGCATCGCCAAGCTGGATGCGCTGCAGCCCAAGCTGCTCGCGCTGATTCCGCCCCAGATCGCCAGCCAGCAGACCAATCGTGACCTGACGCTGACGAATTACGCCACCAATTCGGGTCTTAACGACCAGTCTGCGGCGGCACTGCAGAACTCCACTGCCCTCGGTCAGGCCTACGACGCGTCGAAAACCGACGACTCCTTCTATCTGCCACCCGAGGCATTTACCAGCCCCGAATTCCAGCGCGGGCTCAAGCTCTTCCTATCGCCCGACGGCAAAGCGGCCCGGATGATCATCACCCATGACGGCGATCCTGCTACGCCCGAAGGCATTTCGCATATCGACGCCATCAGGCATGCCGCACAAGAGGCCGTCAAGGGCACACCTCTGGCCGGATCCAAGATCTACATTGCCGGTACCGCGGCCACCTACAAGGACATCCAAGACGGCGCGAAATACGACCTCATGATCGCGGGAATCGCCGCGCTCAGCCTGATCCTGCTCGTCATGATGTTCATCACCCGCAGCGTGGTCGCCGCGCTGGTCATCGTGGGCACCGTGGCGTTGTCGTTGGGCGCCTCGTTCGGGCTCTCGGTACTGATTTGGCAGGATCTTCTTGGCATCCAACTGTATTGGATCGTGTTGGCGCTGGCCGTCATCCTGCTGTTGGCGGTGGGATCGGACTACAACCTGCTGCTGATCTCACGATTCAAGGAGGAGATCGCTGCCGGCTTGGACACCGGCATCATCCGTGCGATGGCGGGCTCGGGTTCGGTGGTCACATCGGCCGGGCTGGTGTTCGCGGCGACCATGGCCTCCTTTATGTTCGCCGACTTGCGGATTCTCGGTCAGATCGGGACGACGATTGCTCTCGGCCTGCTATTCGACACGCTGATCGTGCGTTCGTTCATGACGCCGTCCATCGCCGCGCTGCTTGGTCGCTGGTTCTGGTGGCCGCTGAGGGTACGGCCCCGTCCGGCCAGCCAAATGCTTCAGCCCTACGGATCACGCCACGCGGTGCGTCAACTGCTTCTGTGGGACGACGACGATCCGGCAGTCACCGGATCAGGGCGCAGCTCGCCATGAGGAGCGGGAATGCTCAACGGCGGTAGTAGCTTTCGCTGATTGCCCGCGCGGGGTCAGGTCCTACCGGCCGGGACAGGCGAATCAGCAGGTTCTGGCGGTGCCACGGAAATGTCCCGTAAACGCCGTTGCAAGCCCGCGACTCTGCGCAGCTGAGCGGCGATGTTCATGGAAGTCAGCATGGGAATGCCGCCAATGAACGTTCGGAACGAGGGATTGCCGCCGTGCACATGGAGTTCGTAGAGACAGCCGACCACATAGAAGAAGCCCATGCTGAAGAGGACGGCGGGCATCGCGTACGCGAGCGGTGATCGAGCGTCCGACACCATCTCAGTCGCGTAGTTGAACTCGTCCTGCGACATCGGTTGGCGCTTGCGCAATTTGGCCAGAACGGCCTTGTGGGCACCCACTCTTTCACCCAACGCAGCGGGTGTTCGGTTCTCCAGCCGGCCGATGTACACGAAAACGCAAGCCGCGAAGCTCACACCCATCAGCGCGGCAAGGATCGTGAGATCGCCCCACAGGCCGAGGTCCATTAGGCCGCTCCTTTGCTCCCAATCAAACGTCCCGACCCTCCTGAAGTGCCCGAGCGCGCACACTTCTGTGATTCTGGAAGGTTCGGCGCATGAAGAATTCTGCGCGTATGGAATTGTAGCTCCAGAAGTGTCCATCGTGCGTTTCGAAAACCGCCTATGGCCGTGTTCACCTGGTGCCGGGTCCCCTTGCTTCGAGTAAATCGGTGTCGGCGGCAGGTCAGCCGTAGGTGAACGAGTAGGCCCGCAGGCCTCGGGAAAGTGTCACCTCGATATGCCCGGATCCGTTGGTGTCGTCGGAGACGATTTGGCGCATGTTGGGTGGTCCGGCAACGGGGATACGGGTGGTGTGACCGTTTCTATTTACGGTGAGGGTTCCGGTACCTCCTACTACTAGGTACACATTGTGGGCATGGTAGTTCAGTGCTATGGCGTCGTCGTCCTCTGCGGTGACCCCTTGGCCATCCAGAGTCCACCGGCCGCGCAGCGCGAAAGTATCGTCAGGGAGTTGGGTGGGATAGTCGAAGGTGGCGGTGCCCTGACGGTAGGCGCCTTGGCCGCCGTAGTTGATAGCAGACTTGGTGCCGAGATAGGTCTCCGGGGTCAATGCTGATGTTGGGGTTGTGTCGGGGGAATCGACGGGCGCTGGCAGGGAGATACTGGCGTGTGACTGTGAAAGTAGTTGCCGGATTAGGCTTTCGGTGACGTTGTAGTCGCCTTCACCGAATTTAATGTGACGAACGGTGCCGTTGGCGTCGATGAGGTAATGGGCGGGCCAGTACTGGTTGCGATAGTTGGTCCAGGTCGCGTAGTCATTGTCCATTGCGATGGGGTAGCTGATCCCGAGTTGGGCTGCGGCCTGTGCGACATTGCTCTTATCGTGCTCGAAGGCGTACTCGGGTGTGTGGACACCGATGACCTCAAATCCCTTCGCGTGGTAGGTGTTGTACCAGCCAGTGACGTGCGGGATGCTGCGTTGGCAATTGATACAGGAATAGGCCCAGAAGTCGATGAGGACCACCTTGCCGTGTAGAGACTTGAGGTCGACCGCTGCTCCATTCGGGGTGTTGAGCCATGCGGTAATTCCTTTGATATCCGGTGCGGGGCCGCAGTTTTCGAGGGCGTCAGCGCCGTCTGTGCAGTTCGACAATCCGGCGTTCTCGTCGGTGAGCTGGGTACTCAGGTTGAGTTGTCGACGGAGTTGATCACCGCCACCCACCTTTTGTTGTAGGGCTGCGGTGTAGTCGGGAATTGCACGCTGCAGCGCAGCGGGTAGGTTGAGAATTAGCGCCACAGCCAGACCGATCGTGACGATGCCTGCGGCGAATCGGATCTCGCGCTGGCGGCGACGGAAGGCCTGTACCCGCTCCGCTACCTTGCGTCCGGCCAGGGCGAAAAACAACAGCGGAATCGCGGCGCCGATGGCAAATGCCACCGTCAACACGATGGCAGGTAACCCGATTGAACCGGTAGCTCCGGCGATGACGATGGCGGCAAGTACCGGGCCGGCGCATGGTACGTACAGAACGCCGAGGGCCATGCCCAGTCCGAAACCGCGGCTGCCCGAGCCGAACTGTTTCTGCGGCAACATAGCGAAAGGCTTTTCCAGCACCGCTTCAAACCGCGGAAAAATCAATCCGATGCCGATCGCGACGAGAGCTGCAAGCCCCAACCAGCGGATGGCTGCTTGTGGCAGGTGCAACAGCGACAGCAACGCCGATCCAATCAAGGTAACCGCGCTGAAACTCACCACCAGACCCGCTATCACCAGGTAGGGGCGAAGCGACCCGGCACGCGATGTGTGCGGGGAGGCTGGCGTCGGAGCCGGCGTTACCGGGGAGGTCGCAACAGGGCTTGCTGCCGAGCCCCGAGCGCTCTGAGCACCTGAGAAAAGGATGACCGGCAGGACCGGCAGGATGCACGGTGAGATGCCCGTGATCAGCCCGCCGATGAGGCCGATCGTGATAAGCGTCAACATGTCGGCTGTCCTAGTCTTTCGCTGCTATCGAGATCCCAATACCGTTGGCCGACAATAACTGATCGGTCGTATTGTCGATTACCCTGCCGCCTCATCTAGCTCTCCGCGCGGGCAAGAACCGGTTGTTCGCGATAGACGTCGGGAAAGCGACGCTTGAGGCTGTCGAGCTTGGGCAGATCGTTGACCACAATGTAGGGATTAGTCGGGTTGGAGTTCAAGAAGTCTTGATGGTGCGGCTCTGCGGGAAAGAATTCGTGCGCGCTGTCGATCTGGGTGACTATCGGAGTATCGAACACCCCTGCTTGATTGAGCTGGGTGACGTAGGCCTGCGCGGTCTGTTTTTGCATCTCGTTCTGGGCGAAGATGACTGACCGGTATTGGGTCCCCACGTCGGGGCCCTGTCTGTTCAGCTGGGTCGGGTCATGTGCGACGGAGAAGTAGATCTGCAGTAGATGCCCGTAGCTGATTTGGGACGGTTCATACGTTACTTGGACAGACTCCGCGTGGCCGGTCACACCGCTACTGACCATCTCATAGTGTGCGGTCGGTTCGGTGCCTCCAGCGTATCCGGCCACCACCCGGTCCACACCTCGCACATGTTCGAAAACGCCTTGCATACCCCAAAAACAGCCTCCCGCCAGCACGGCCGTCTCGTGTTCTGCGGATGTGCCCGGCGGTTCATCGGCAGCCGGCGCGGGAACGCTCGTCGCCGGCGTCGCGCTGCTCTGCACCGCCGCGCATGCGCTGCTCTGCAAGCAGGCCGCAGCGAGAACGGCGGCCAGAAGTAGCCGGTTGGGTTTCCGTTGTGTATCCACGATGCTCCCGAAGATCGATACCAGTTTCGGCTTGTCGTACCAACTCTCAGGATAGTCGCGCTGGCCGGAACAAATTCTGACGAATTAATGGCATTCGAATCCCGGCTGCCATCGGTGGGCGGCTTGTTGAGACCTGCGGGCGTTCACCGGTGTTTGTGACCGCCTAAGTTATGACGTAGTGATGACGAAGTCGTACAGGACCTACTGATTTTCCGAACCGCTTCGTAGCCTGAAGATTACCGACGACAGATCCGCGGGATGACGCGAAGTGAAAGGTGAACCACATGCACACCATGGCGCTCAGAGGTATAGGTCTATTTACGATTACTTTGGCTTTCACGGCCTGTAGCAGCTCCAAACAGGCAGCACCGCCCGCGCCAGCAATGTCACAGGCGATGACGCACTCGGCGCCTTCAAACGACTCGAGCACGCGGACAGGGACATTCGGGGGTCTGAATGACAAACACGTCTCGGGAACCGCCACGGTCAGCGGCGGCCAGCTCATCCTGTCGGGTTTCTCCTCCGATGCAGGCCCGGATCTGCACATCTATCTCACGAACGGCACTGACGAGCACGCCGTGGCCGACGGCAAGGAACTCGGCGCCGTCGCGTTCGATAAGGCGTCCCAGACCTTTTCGACCAGTGGGGTGGATGCGTCGAAGTACGGCACCATCGTCATCCACTGCGACAAGGCGAAGGCAGTTTTCGGCGCCGCCGCCCTGACATGATCAAGCTGGGGCCCGCTGCCCTGGCCGCGTCGACGATGTTCGGCGCGGCCAGAGTCGCGCTGGGCGTTCTGTGGCTGCACGAAGCTATCTTCAAATACAGCGCACACTTTGGCCGTGCAGACGTTCTGCTAGTAGTGAGCGGTGCGAGATCCAATAGCCGAGTGCCCGGATATTTCGGCGTCCTGGCAGAAGAGGTACTCGGCCGTTGGCCGAGCCTATTTGGGTTCATCATCCCGCTGCTCGAGACCACTCTCGGCGTCTTACTTGTGCTGGGTGTGCTCAGCCTTCCCGCAGCGCTGGCGTCGCTGCTGACCCTGATGACCTACTGGAGCTCTGATCAGCTCATCGCCCAGTACCCGATCATGGGGCTACTGTCGGGCGCCGTCATCGCTTGGTCCGTGTGGGCCGCGCGTATATCGACCACGTCACTGGTCCTTGCGGTGCTGACACGAAAACAGGTTGCCCCACATGTGATCTCGACACCACTTCGACGCTGGCTGTAGTCAATCCATTGCCCATCAACCGCGTTCATACTGGGCCGTCAAACTCGGCCGAGCATAATGTGGGGTCTCGCGGGCCCGACGGCCCTTCGTGTTGAGACAGCTGCGCTAAACCCGAAACTGACCACGAAAAGGTACAACGAAGTGACGAAATCCTGACCAATCCGGCCGCTGTCTAGCCCAGGGAACTTGCTCGCCGTACCGTGTGAAGATGCTCGCCCAGACACCTCAAAACAACTCGTCGGCCCTCAGCCGACGGCACCTCATTATTGGCATCGCCAGCCTCGCGTCGGTTGGCTTCCTGGCTGGGTGCGACTCGACGCGCCCTCTGGCTTCGGCCGACCCGCCGCCAGCACCGACGACAAATTTCGAAGTCACCCACACCGACGCGGAGTGGCGACAACGTCTCACCGCTCAGCAATACGACATACTCCGCAACGCGGGTACCGAGACACCCTTTACCAGCCCGCTCAACGGCGAACACCGCAACGGCGTCTTCAGCTGTGCCGGATGTGATCTGGCCGCCTTCTCATCAGCTGCCAAGTTCGACAGCGGCACCGGCTGGCCCAGCTTCTGGAAGGCGATCGACAATGCTGTCCACGAACAATCTGACAATAGTCTGGGCATGACACGCACCGAAGTTCAATGTCGGCGCTGCGGCGGCCACCTCGGCCATGTTTTCAACGACGGCCCACCGCCCACGGGCCTGCGTTATTGCATGAATGGTGCGGCGTTGAACTTCCGGGCAACCTAGACCGGCAGATCGGAACGAGTGGCGTCATCCCAGTGATCGTGCGACGTGGAAGGCCCCCTGTGATGAGCGCACTCTGATAGGCCACCGCCATCGTGGATACGGCGCTCAGCTGGACGACTGTGTTGCACCGTCGAGTGTTTCATCTATTCCTTTGTTGCTAAAGGGAGCCGGACTTCGAAGCGTGCACCGGTTTCTAGGTTGTGCGCCGATAACGTGCCGCGGTGTGCTTGGACTAGGCCGGCGGCGATGGCCAGCCCCAATCCGGATCCACTGGGCAGTGATGAATCTAGCCGTGGAACTCGGCCGTTGGAGCCGCGGTACGCGACGTCGAAAACCCTTGGCAGATCTGCTTCGTCGATACCTACACCGCTGTCGTCGACTCTTGCCCACGCTTCGGTCTCATCTGATCCGAGAGCTAGCTCAACATGCCCTCCGTTCGGGGTGTGAGCGATCGCGTTAGCGACCAGGTTCGACAGGACACGAACGAGCGCGCGATCACTGCCGATGACGCGTATTGGCTGCTGCGGTAAAGTGGCATTGAGGAGTACGCCGGCGCGTTCAGCGGCGATCCGGTGGGCTGCCAGCACGTCGTCGACTACCTCGTCCAATGCAACCCGATCGTAGGCAGGCTGCACTGCTCCAGCGTTGATCTTCGACATTTCAAAAAGATCATCCACCATCTCCGATAGCCGGATTGATTCCAGCTCAATGTATTTGGCGTGGGTGAGAACTTCGCGGTCAGCGACGACCCCATCGGCGATGGCTTCGGACACCGCACGGATGCCGGCCAGGGGAGTACGCAGATCGTGGCTCACGAACGCGACCAGGCGTCGCCGAGAGTGCTCGGCGGCGCGTTCGGATTCACGAATTTCCTTTTCCCACACAGTTTGCCGTGCCTGATATCTCGCTAGTGCAACCGCGGCCGGGACCGTTACCAGAGAGACGATCACCAAGACGATCACGATCCGTTCGAACGTGTCGGTGATCATGAACCCGCTCGCCCCGAGGACGCCGGTGAATGTGGCTAGCGTCGGTATCAGTACCAACGCAACCATGCTCAGCGCCAGCGACCAGGAACGGGCGAACCGGACAATAATGGCGCCAGCGACGACCATGGGCACTGAGCACGCGAGCGCCCAGCCGACGATTTCCCAAAAGTCAGCCGGCATTAGTGTCGGTCCGTTTGTTCGCGCTGGTGATTGACTTCTCCCGCTGAGGTAGTGGCCCATAGGTAGCCACGTCCCCACACCGTCTGCAATCGATGATGGTCGCCAAGTTTTCGCCGGAGACGCTTCACGTGGACCGTGACGGTGGAAAGGTCACCGAAGTCCCACTCCCACACGAGTTTTAAAAGCTCCTCGCGTGAGAACACCGCATCGGTGTGGGTCAGGAAGAACATGAGCAAGTCGAATTCGCGGTTGGTGAGGGCCACGGGTCGCCCGCAGACTTTGACTGATCGCGCGGCCGTCGACATCGTCAGGTCTCCCACGGACAACTCGACGGACTCAGACGCCGGAGTCGGCGGCGATCGACGTAACACCGATCGGAGGCGAAGCGTGAGTTCACGTGGACTAAACGGCTTGGTGACGTAGTCGTCGGCGCCCGCTTCCAGGCCAGCGATGCGGTCGTCTTCCTCACCGAGTGCGGTCAACAGAATCACGGGGATCGAGTAGTCATTGTCGCCGCGCATGCTCTGGCACAAACTCAACCCGTCAGGCCCGGGCATCATCACATCGAGCACGGCCGCGTCAACGCGCTCATCAGACAAGATGCGCAAGGCGTCGTTTCCGTCGCAAGCGACGGAAACCTCATGCCCGTCGCGCTCCAGGTAACGCCGCACGACATCGCGAACGACGGCGTCGTCATCGGCTATCAGGACTCGTGTCATCGGCTCCGAGCCTAGCCCGACAATGCTGCTACCAGCGTCGATGTCACCGTTTCGTCATGATTTTTCCGGGGGTGCCTACCGGGGTCAGCGCATAGCGTGAAGGCATGGGCGAAGCTCTGGTAACTGTTGTGCTGCCAAGCCGCTGAAGGTTCGGTGGCTCAGTCAGTCAAATGGCGACGGTTGCCTGGTTGTGCGGCTGTGATTTTTGACTGCGTCGGTGGAGGTAGTGGGCGATGGAGTTTCGCCCGTGCTCAATTCAGATTCCGCTGAGATCCGAAAGCACATTGGGCTCGATGCTTTGTCCATGTCTGCTGCCGGGAAAGTCCTTAAACGCTAATTTTCTGGCGTCCTGGAGTTGTCCTAGGGTGGCGTGAGAGTGAAGGCTTTGCGTAGGCTCACGTGCTGGCTGTCGATGAATGCTTGTGACACTTTTGCCCGAGGGGCCGCGTAGTCGAAGCCATGGAACGCCCCGGGTACAACTTCGGTGCGGCACGTCACGCCCGCTTGGCTCAGGCGTGCCGCATAGTCCATGTTCTCGTCGTGGAACAGGTCATGTGTGCCGACACCGATCCAGGCAGGGGGCAGTCCGGAAAGATTCTCGCATCGTGCTGGCACCGCAGTTGCGGGGTCCGCGTCGCCAAGGTAGGCCGACCACCCGTAGGTGTTGCTTCGCTGGCTCCATACCCGGAATTGCTTGTGGTCCAGATCGTTGCGGCTATTAGTACGATCATCGAGCATCGGGTAAACCAGTAGCTGAAGTACCGGTGTGATCTGGCCTCGGTCCCGGGCCAGCAGCGAGAGGGCGGCGGCCAGGCCTCCGCCTGCGCTGGCACCGCCGATCGCGATCCGGGTGCCATCGATGCCGTCCTGGCTGCACAGCCACTCCAAGGCGGTGTAGCAATCCTTCAACGAGGCCGGATAAGGGTGTTCTGGCGCAAGCCGGTACCTGACAGCAGCCACGGTAATGCCGAGATCATTGGCTAATCGGCGGCACCGGCGATCATCCTGTTCGGGGCAACCCAAGACGTAACCGCCGCCATGTATCCACAGCAACGCCGGGGCCGGACTCGTCAACCCGACGGGCTGGTGCAGCCGGATACTCACGGTCTCCGAAATTCTCACCGACGTAACATCGCGCACCCTAGTCAGCCAAAACAACCTCATGGCAGCGCGCAGTACCGGGGTCACAGACGGCGACACATGCCGCGGCAATACCCGAGTCAGCAACCTGAGACCTGAAGGAACCGCTCTACTACATCGAGCGTCACAACCCCGCACCGATGTTTCGTCCTTCACTCGCCGTTGAGATCCGCAAATGTATTGGTCTGCAGGATGTTTGCAGTGATTGCCATGAACAGCTGCGTGCAGTTGTCGAGGAGTTCGCCGCGTGCGGCGGCGTCGGGGTCGTCAATCCATACGGTCAAGAGTTGGGTGAATCCGCCGACGAAGAACCGGGAGATGGTGAGCACCTCGGCTCGGCTGGTGGCAGGGAGTACGTAGTCGCGGCCGAGGTCGGCGATCATCGTGGCAATACGCTCAGTTGTTTCGCTATGACGTTGTGCCAGTGGGGGACTAGCCATAACCAGGCTGAGCGTTACACGCCCTCTGCGGGGATCTTCGGCAGCGAAGTCGATAGCGCAACCCAATGCAGCACGGACCTTGCTGGGTAGATCCGCCGGCGCTTGCGCGATCGCGGTCAGCCCGCGCCCGATGAGTTCCTCGATTACCGCGTCGTATACGGCGACATTGAGAGCGTCGACATCGGCGAAATTCTCGTAGAAGTATCGGGATGGCAGGTCCGCAGTATGGCAGACCTTGCGCAGCGTGGTGGCCGCCAAACCCTGGGTTCCGAGGAGTTCAAGGCCGGCTTCGATCAGCCGGGAGCGTCGTTCATCGCGGCGTTCCTCGCCGCTTTTTCCGCCGTAGACGCGCGCCTCGTCTGTCACAACACCATCTTGACACATGCGTGCGCAGATAGATAATCTGTGCACGCATGTGTGCAGATGCACGATCGCATACAGATGAAGGAGACATTGTGGTCAACCTTGTTCAACGCGATGTGTCGACGGCGAGGGCGCAAGTGGCGCCGCGGAGTTTTGGTCCCGGCGACCTGCTGTGGGATCTGGCCGGCGAGTTCCGCTCAAATCTCATCTTTCTGATGCCAACACTGATTCAGACGATGCATCCGATCATCGGCGACGCGCTAATGCGGAGGCCGGTGGCCACCACCGATCCACTGGGGCGACTGCAGCGTTCAGTCGATTCAATCCATCTGTGGGTATATGGGGGAGAAGCGGCCCACGCCGAGCGGCGCCGCCTCATTGCCTTGCACTCGACAATCAAGGGGCGCGATATTGATGGCCGCGAGCACTCGGCACTGAAACCCGAAGTGTGGGCATGGGTTCCACTCTCCGCGTACCCAGCTTTCCTGACGCAGACCCGGGTGTTTGGGGAGCCGCTGTCAGCGTCCGACGTTGAGCGGCTCTACGACGAAGTGAAGAACCTGGCGCGCATCCTCGGGGTCCGCGAACAGCACATCCCGGCCACGACCGAGGACTACTGGGCTTACTACCAGCAGATGGTGGACGAACGGCTGATCAACCATCCTTACGTGCACGATGTGCTGCGCGCGGGGCAGCGGTTCCCCACGCCGCCCGGATTACCCCGATTCCTGTACCGATTGTGGAAGAACCCGATTGGACCACGCCTGGGTGCCGCCTCGGTGTGGTTAGTGCACGGAACCTTTCCCCCGGAGATGCGCCGCATCCTCGAAATCCCTTGGAGTGCCCGGGACGAAAGAAAGTTTCTGTTGGCAGGCCAGCTTATTCGCCGCATCTCCCGGTTTGTTCCGGAACGGTGGCGGTATCCCACCACGCCGAGACTCGCTCGGGCGATTGCACGTGCCGAGGCGACCGGACAATCCACCATCGAACTACAGGCCGCGCTTGACCGCCAGCTGGCCCTGATCGATAGCCGCAACACCAAGGTCCTGCCCGAGGAGCGTGCGTCATGATCGACTACGAGAAGATCGACTCTGCAACTGGGCAGAACTGGTTCGACATCGACCCGGTTCTGCAAGCCGCCATTGCCCGGGAATGCCCCGCCGAAGACCTGCCCTGGGCGCAGAGCAAGCTCTCGGCGATCGGGAACTTGGCGGGGGGACTAGTCAATCGCAACGCCGACATCGTCGACCGTCACCCGCCTGAACTGATCCGCGAAGACCGGTGGGGTGGCTCGGTGAGCGAGGTCGTGTATGACCCGAGATATGTGGAATCCAGTCGCGCGTTGCGTACATTGGGGTTTCACTCCAACTTCGGCGCTGATGCGCAACGACGCGGACGGCCGACACCTCGTGCGGTCATCGCTGGCGCGTACTACATGGTCAGCGGCGCCGATAACGGTCTCACGTTGAATCTTGGTATCAACCCGATCGTTGCCCGCATCGTCGGCCAGTACGGCCCACCTACGTTGCGCGACATGTACGTGGCAGGGCTGAGTACCGAAGACCCTGATGCCGCGATCGTCGGTGGGCTGTTTCTCACCGAACGCGGCGGTGGTTCGGATCTCGCCAACACCGTCCAAGCTCAGGCGCAGGATGCGGGGGACGGCCTGGTCGAGATCACCGGCGAGAAATGGTTCTGTTCCAACGCCGATGCCGACGTGATGGTGGTCATGGCGCGCAGCATTCCCGACGCACCGGTGAGCCTGTTTCTGGTACCCCGCCATCGCGAGGACGGCACCCTGAATATCAAGGTCCGCAAGCTCAAGGACAAGCTCGGTACCCGCAGCTGCCCTACCGGCGAAATCGAGTTCGATAGCTCAGTCGGATGGCCACTACGGCTGCAGGATGCCGGTGCTACTGGTCTGCGTGACGCCATGGATGTCACCAACGCGTGCCGCCAGGGCGTGGCGATGATGGGGCTGGGTACTGCCCGACGCGGCTTGCTGGAATCGGCGATCCAGGCACATCACTGGAAAGCCAAGGGGCGCTTACTTATCGACCTTCCAATCATCCGTGAACAGATCGTCGATCTGCTCGTTGACGTGGAAGCGGCTACCGCGCTCGGCTTCGAATGCAACTCCGATCGCTACGAGCCAGGACACGGGGTACCGCGAATGCTGATCCCCGCCGCCAAGTCTCACCTGTGTCGCCTCGGTATGTCGTCCGCCGCGCAAGCACTCGAACTGCACGGCGGCAACGGCTACAGCAACGACTTCGGCCTAGCGCGTCTGCTGCGCGACGCCCAAGCCAATCCCATTTGGGAAGGCACCGAACACATCCTCGCTCTCGACGTGCTGCGATCCATCCATCGCGAGAACGCCCATCATGATGTCCTAGCCCGCATCGACGACGCCCTCTCGACTGCCGAAGCCAATACCCCCGGCTGGGCCGTTCCCGAACTACATGCCGTTCGGAAAGCTCGCAGTGCCTTGGCCCACCGGATCACACAGATCGCGGAGTCCGGGCCCCGAACCGCCGAAGCCAATGCCGTCAGGTTGTCGCAGCTGCTCTGCCGAACGGTCATGTCGGCGTTGCTGTTCGAACAGGCTGCTCGCGACGACGGCTCCCCCCGGTCTACCCTCGTCGCGGTCCGTCACGTCCGCCGCCATCTCACCTCTGACGCATCGTGGACCGACCGCATTGCGCAAGAGCTCGGCCGAGAACTGCTCGCGCACAACGACATCAATGAGCGCAGCGCGGCCAGCGCCGCAACCGCAAGCTAACCGCCCGATCACAGAGAGCCGTCGATGTATCTCACGCAATCCTTACACCGCGCCGTCCAGCAGAGCCCCGAGGCGATCGCCACGATCTGTGGTGAACGGGTCCGCACCTTCGCGTCCTCTGCCGATCGGATCGCGCGCCTGGCCGGTGGTTTGCGACAGCTCGGGGTGCAGCAGGGTGATCGTGTGGGTATTCTCGCGCTCAATTCCGATCGTTACCACGAGTACCTGTACGCGGTACCCTGGTTGGGCGCCGTGCTCAACCCGGTAAACATCCGCTGGAGCGCGACCGAAATCATCTACTCGCTGCGTGACTCCGATACCACCGTCCTGCTAGTGGACGACACACACGCCGCAATGATCGCGCCGATCCGCGCTGGATTCCCCGAACTGCGGACGATCATCTACATCGGCGACGGCCAACCGCCCCCCAATACGGTGTCCTACGAGCAGCTGCTGGCCACCGCCGATCCAATAGCCGACTCCCGAACCGGCGGTTCGGAATTGCTCGGGATCTTCTACACCGGCGGCACCACGGGCACCCCCAAAGGCGTCATGCTCAGCCACCAAAACCTGCTCACCTCGGCGCTCGGGGCTCTTGCTTCGGGTCAGTACATCTCTACGCGGGGCCGGTTGCTACACGTGGCACCGATGTTTCACCTCGCGGGTATCGCCGCCTGGACAGCGGGCAACCTCGTGGGCTCCGCCCATATCTTCCAGCCACGATTTGTCCCATCCGAAGCTCTTCATGCCATCCAGGCGTACCGCATCACCGATATCATCTTGGTGCCCACCATGATTCAAATGCTCATCGACGAACCCGACGTCGACACCTACCAACTTGACACGCTGCGTTGCCTGGCATACGGCGCCTCGGTCATCTCAGAGGCGGTACTTGAGCGCGCCCGCACCGTATTCCCATCCGCCGCCTTCACCCAGGCCTACGGGATGACCGAACTCGCACCGGTCGCCACGATCTTGTTGCCCGAAGACCATGACGACACCGTCTTGCGACGAGCTGCCGGCCGCGCCGCGCCCCACACCGAGGTTCGCATCGTCAACGACGACGGCACCGAAGTACCGCGGGGGAGCGTCGGAGAAGTCGCAGTACGCGGGAACAATGTCATGCTCGGCTACTGGAACCGTCCTGAAGACACCGCCGCCGCCGTCCGCGATGGCTGGATGCACACCGGTGACGGCGGATACATGGACGACGCCGGGTACGTCTTCATCGTTGACCGCATCAAGGACATGATCATCACGGGCGGCGAGAATGTGTATTCCGCCGAAGTCGAGAACGCCATCGCCCAGCACCAGGCGGTCGCGAGCGTCGCCGTCATCGGAGTGCCCGATGAACGCTGGGGGGAGAGCGTTCATGCCGTTGTCGTTCTCCGGGCTGGACGGCATGCCGATGAAGGTGAGCTGCGCGACCATTGCCGGAATCTCATCGCCGGATACAAAGTTCCCAGCACCATCGCGTTCACCGACGTACTTCCCATGTCGGCGGCCGGAAAAATCCTCAAACGCCAACTGCGAGAACAGTTGACCACAGCCTGACAAAGGAGCCGCATTCCTATGGCGACAATCAGCCATGCCGAACAACTCATCGATCAGGCAAAGCGCCGCCTCCCCACACTGGGCACGCTGCCCGGCCTCGGCTACGTCGAGCGGCGGCTGCTGACACGTAAGTGGAAGCAGGTGCCCTTCGCCGAGCCTCCGGCAGACAGTGGACTCAAACCTGTCATGGGCGATCCGGGCCTGCCACTCCTCGGCCACATGATCGAACAGTTCCGCAGCGGGCCCGACTTTGCCCGCACGGTGTACCAGGAGCGCGGGCCGGTGACCTGGCTTGGGTCACCGTTCATGAAAGCTGTTGTGGTACTGGGCCCGGACGGCACCCAGGAAGTCTTTTCCAATAAGAGCAAGGACTTCTCGCAGCAGGGTTGGGTGCCGGTCATCGGGCCATTCTTCAATCGGGGCCTTATGCTGCTCGATTTCCAGGAGCATCACCAACATCGGTTGATCATGCAGCAGGCGTTCGTGCGTACCCGACTGGCCGGGTATGTCGAGCACATCGACAGGGTCGCCACCGACGTTGTGGGGCAATGGCCTGCCAACGACAAACGGTTCCTGCTGCAACCGGCGGTCAAGGAGCTGACACTCGATGTGGCATCCGTGGTGTTCATGGGGAACGAGCCAGGAGCCGATAAAGCGCCACTTCGGAAGGTCAACCAGGCGTTCGTTGACACCATCCTCGCGCCAGGTGCAGTTGTCCGGTTCCCCCTACCGCCGTTCAAGTGGTGGCGCGGCGTGAAGGGCCGCAAACTGCTTGAGGAGTACTTCATCCCGCGTGTGCAACTGGCGCGCCGAAAAGGCTCGGGGACGGACATGCTGTCGGTGCTGTGCCACGCGGTTACCGATGAGGGTGACGCATTCACCGACGAAGACATCGTCAACCACATGATCTTCCTCATGATGGCCGCCCATGACACCTCAACATCAACCATCACGACGATGGCGTATCACCTTGCCGCACAACCGCAATGGCAGGAACGCGCACGAGAGGAGTCGGCCCGACTCGGCGACGGCCCGCTTGACCTCGCGGCGCTCGAGAAGCTGGAAACCCTGGACCTGGTGATGAACGAGTCGTTGCGTCTGGTGACACCGCTGCCGCTGATGGTGCGCTCCACGGTGCGCGACACCGACATCCTGGGGCATTACCTCCCGAAGGACACCACCGTAGTGGTGTGGCCGAGCATGAACCACCGGCTACCCGAATTATGGACCAACCCTGACGAGTTCGACCCCGAGCGGTTCGCCGAGCCACGGTCCGAACATAAACGGCACCGCTACGCCTTCTCGCCGTTCGGCGGCGGTGCACACAAATGCATCGGCATGATGTTCGGCCAACTGGAGGTCAAGGCAGTCCTACACCGGTTACTTCGGCGCTACCGGCTGGAGCTCGCTAGGCCTGACTACCAACCACGCTGGGAGTACCCCGGCATGCCACTACCTGTGGACGGAATGCCGATTATCCTGCGCCCCTTAGCGTAAGAGCCTCGAAGGCTGCCCGAGAAATCATCTCGATGCGGCTGGGAGCGGCGGTAAGTCCCCGAGAGCGGGGCCTGTAGAACTCCCGCGGCTGCTTCGCGAATCGACTGGCTCATACGTTGATGCTGCGCCACCCGGGCCTGCGTCCCGCGACCGCCCAGAGGGCAGACTCGTGTCGCCCACCGAATGGTTGACACCGGCGATCCGACCGCCGGATCGAGAATCGGATCTTAGGTCGCCTGAAAGCAACGACGACCGTCTATGACTTGATGATTTAGGGCAGCGAGGAGGACGTGGTCGGGAGACTCCAGCTGGCGCGTCGCGGGTAGGTGTACCGGTCGGATCCGCTATGCAGGATCCCTTGCCTCGAAACGGTAGTCGTTCATGTCGAAATGGGTACTGCGCCAGCGTGCTTCGACACTGGTGACGGGGCGCAGGACGGGCACGTCACCGTGCCGGTCGAAGTAGTAGCTGTTCGACGACCCACAGGTGCCGTTGAAGAACACCTGGCCTCTGCGGCGGCGCAGCATCGAGGCGAAGTAGCGGTCGTTGGCCTCGTGGGTGACGTCGATCTGGGATGCGTCGAGGCGCCGGGCGTGCCGCAGGCACCGCACAATGTGACGCATTTGGGTTTCGATCAGGTGGAAGTAGCTGGTGCCGTTGAATCCGTACGGGCCAAGGATCGTGAACATGTTGGGGAAACCGGGCACGCTCACACCCTGATACGACTGGAATCTGTTGGTGTCGTACCACGTGGACAGGTCGGTGTTGTCAACCCCGCTGATCGGGAACGGCGGGACATTGCTCTTATCGAACACGGCGAATCCAGTCGCAAGGATGAGCGTATCCACCTCGTGCAGGTGACCATCGGCCGTGCGGACGCCGTGCGCGGTGATTTCCTGGATCGGCGTGGTTTCCAGTTCCACGTCGTCGCGCACGAACGAGCTCAGGTAGTGGTTGGAGAAGGTCGGCCGTTTGCAGCCGAAACCATAAGACGGGGTGAGCTTTTCGCGCAGTGCGGAATCAGGCACCTGATCACGCAGGTGATTGCGGCAGACCCGTTCGATTGCGCGATTTAGCCCGGGCAGCGAACGGTTGTAGTGGAACGCCAGTACCAGTAGGGCCTCGCAGAGCGCGTTGGCGGCGAATCGCGCGGCCAACCGGGCCGGCGGCAGGTGCCGGAACAGCGAACGAACCGATCGAGCTATAGCCCTGTCGAATTTCGGGATGACCCAGATCGGTGTCCGCTGAAACACGACGACGGTTTCGGCGGCGTCGGCGATGGCCGGGACCACCTGCACCGCGGACGCGCCGGTTCCAATTACCGCGACCCGTTTCCCGGACACGTCGTGATCGTGATCCCACTGCGCGGTATGAACTATCTTGCCGTCGAACCGATCCAGCCCCGCGATGTCCGGATTCTTCGGTTGAGTGAGCAGCCCGTTGGCCATGATCACGTGACGAGCAGTGATCACGCTGCCGGGCTCGATTAGCAGCCGCCACATGTGGGCCGTTTCGTCGAACTCGGCACCGGTCACGCGCGTGTCGAGTCGGATCCGATCCCGGAGCCCGTATTTGTCGACACAATGCTCTGCGTAAGCCTTCAATTCTGCACCCGGAGCGTAGATCCGCGACCAGTCCGGGTTCGGCTCGAAGGAGAACGAATAGCTCACCGACGGGATGTCGACCGCGACGCCGGGATAGGTATTGGCGTGCCAGGCGCCGCCGATGCCGTCGGCCTGCTCAAGTACGACGTAGTCGGAGAATCCGGCCTCGTCCAGCTTGATGGCCGCGCCGATCCCCGCGAATCCCGCGCCAATCACCACGATGCTGTGGTCCGGTTCCACCGTGCCTCCATAATTTCAGATTACTAGGTAATATGAATTACGAGACTATCCGGATAGGATGGTCATATGCAACGCCTGACTCGCGCCGAAGCACGGGCACGGACCCGTGACGCCGTCCTGGATGCCGCGACGAAACTGTTCCTTCGCGACGGATTTAGGGCGACCTCGCTGGAACGCATCGCCGAGGAAGCCGGCTATACGCACGGCGCGGTGTATTCGAACTTCACGAACAAGACGGCGATTGGCATCGCGGTGGTCAACGCCTTGTACGAGGCCGAGGAGCGGCGTGTTCTCGCCCTGATCGCCGCAGCATCCGAACGCGGCAGACCATGGTACGAGGCCGTGGCCCAATGGTCCGAGTCTGGGATCGGCGACCGAGGCTGGGCGCGGCTAGAGGCCGAGCTCGCCGCATTCGGCTCGACAGATGGCGCTCTGCGCAACGCGACCGCTGATCGCTACCGGAGTTTCCGTCGGCGCTGGGGCGAACTCGCCACGACCGCCGCGCAAGGCGCTGGAATCCGTCTCGATCTCGATGCCGAACTGCTCGCCGCCGCGCTCATCGGCCTGGGCCTGGGCATCGGAATCCAGCGCGTCGCCGACAGCACCATCCCCGGTTCGGCATTCGCCGACATCTTGCGGGCCATCGCCACGGCTGCCACACCCGGCACCGCTGACCAGGCGCAGTAATGAAGTCCTCTTCGGGATGGTCGAAGAGTCCGCATTCGAAGACTTTGGGGGCGTTCGGAAGTCGATGACCTCGCCTCCGTCACCGTTCACCTGGCCGAACCGTTCGTGTCGTCCGACACGATCATCGGCGATTCCCCTCGCATTGATAGGAAACGGAAGGAACACCAGTGAGTCTTGGCACGAGAGTTGATGGGGCATTGTTCGATCTCACCGGGCACGCTGCGATCGTGACCGGCGGTGGATCAGGAATCGGTTTAGGTTTCGCTCAAGGACTGTCACGCGCAGGCGCGTCGGTCGCCCTGTGGGGACGCAACCCGGACAAACTTCATACCGCGGCAGAACTGCTGCGCGTGCACGGCAATCCAGTCGTCACCATGTCTTGCGACGTGGCCGACGAGAATGCGGTTCGGGACGCGATGGATCGTACCGTCGGGGAATTCGGCCGGCTGGACTCCTGTTTCGCCAACGCAGCAAACGAGGGTTCCTTGGTGCCCTTCCTGGACACGTCGCTCGACCAGTTCCGGTCCGTGACCGCGGTCAACCTCGACGGAGCGTTCCTTACCCTTCGCGAGGCCGCACGCCACATGGTGCGATTCGGCAACGGCGGCAGCCTCGTTGTGACTTCCAGCATAGGCAGCAAGTTCGGAATGCCGCGCAACCAGGCATACGGAGCCGCCAAAGCTGGCGTCATCGCCATGGTCAGCGGCATCGCGGTCGAGATGTCCCGATACGGTATTCGGGCAAACTCGGTCCTCCCCGGCTGGGTGGAGACTCCGATGACGAAATCCGGCTTTGCGGACGCACGGCTCGCGGACAACGTGCTGCCCCGAATCCCGCAGCGACGGTGGGGAACCCCGGGTGACTTCAGCGCGATCGCCGTCTATCTGGCAAGCCCGGCGAGTAGCTACCACACCGCCGACACAATCCTGATCGACGGCGGATACTCGGTCTTCTGATGAGCGTTGAAAACAGCTGCAAAACAATTGCTTACACGCTCGAAAACAGAATCGCGACAGTCACCAATGAGTGTCCCGAAACCCGAACAGGCTTCGGCGCCGTACTCGCTGCCGCCGGAAAGGGTTTCATGGCAGTAATTAGGTACTCACCCGATTCCCGTGCGGATCAGCACCAACCTCCCCGTCATGACGCACACACCGCCGGACTTGACGAATCCTTTGTGCCCGAACGAATTTCCTGTCCCGACACCAATTCAACGAGGTACTTCGATGAGTGAAAACAGCAATATTTTACGAACACAGGACACGATGTGGACGGACATGTTCACGCCGGACGAGGTCATCGACCTCAGGACACGGGCGCGCTCGGCCGTGCAGAGGTGCATCGCACCGTTCGCGAGAGAAATTGGTTCGCGGGAGGAATCGCGGGACAGCTTTCCCTGGCAGGCGTTCCGCGGCCTGGGCGATGAGGGGCTGCTCGCAGTGCCCTATGACAGCGAGTTCGGAGCGGGACTGCAGCACCCGATGCTCGCGACGGCGGCAGTGACCGAAGAGATCGCCTACCAATCCAGCAGCATGGGCGGTATCTACGATGCGCATTGCATTCTGGTGCCTGCCACACTCGGATTCGCAAGCGAGGCCATCCGCGCCCAGCTGATCCCGAGTCTGGTCAGCGGCAAGACGACCATGGCGTTCGCGACCTCCGAACCCGAGGCCAGCAGCGACCTGACACCGTCCCGGCTGCAAACCGCGCTCACTGAAACCGACGGCGGCTACCTGGTGAGCGGCCGCAAACGGTGGATTACCAACAGCGTCGTAGCACCCTATGGAGCGATCCTATGCCGCGATGGCGACGCCTCGACCATGCTGCTCGTAGCGCTTACCGGCAACAACGGAGTCACCGTCGGCGAACCTGACCTCAAGATGGGCCACCGCGGCCAGCTCACCGCGGACATAGTGTTCGAGAACGCATTCGTACCGACGGATAACATCCTCGGCGAACGGGGCAAAGGGCTGGCAGTTGCGCTCGCCGCGTTGACCCGCGGACGGATCGGGGTGGCAGCCGTGGGAGTCGGCGTCGCGCAGGCGGCACTGGATCTCGCAGTCCACCGCCTGCGTCACCGCAGCACCTTCGGTGCTCCCCTCGGATCGCGCCAACATTGGCAGATGGTGATGGCTCAGCACGCGACCGAACTCGAATGCGCTCGTTCGTTGTACATGAAGGCAGCGATTCGGCTCGACCGCGGCCAGGGTGGCGAACCCGAAGGACCGATGGCCAAGGTGCTAGCCACCCGCCTGGCGGTCAATCTCACACGTGATGCCATCCAGGTGCACGGCGGGTACGGGTTCGCCCGGGAGATTGCCGCCACCGGCGAAACCTTCCGCCTCGAAGAGCTCTACCGAGACGCAAAGATCCTGGAGATCTTCGAAGGAGCCAACGAACTGCAACAATGGATCATCGCGCGGAAACTGATCGGCCGCGACATCACCAACTGATCTGTAGGCGCTGTTTGTCAATAGGCAAGCGAAGGCCGCCCAGCGAGCAATGAGTTCCCAGTGGACTCTGGGTCTATTGGGATTGCCAGGGAAAGTGAAGTCCTGCAACGCCATCCGGGACCTCGGATCTCGGGTCACACGCTCTTTCACTGAACGTCACCGTCATACGCGCCCGCGGCAACGTCGCGATAAGCGGACTGCGTTCGTCAGGCTTCAACTCAATGGAGGAGACCCAGCGCCATCGCACTCGTGACCGCGGCGGTGCGGTCGGAGACCCCCAGTTTGTTGAATGTCCTTAGCAGGTGTGTTTTCACGGTGGCTTCGCTGATATGTAGCTGGCCGCCGATCTCAGCATTGGTCCTGCCCTTCGCCACGTGGGTGAGCACCTCGACCTCGCGCGCCGAGAGGCTGGCCCCCGCGGGCTGGCGGACGAAATGGACCAGCCGCCCCACCACCGACGGCGCCAGTACGGTCTTGCCGTTGGCTGCGTCGCGGATTGCTGTTGCCAGCTCGGTGCGGGAGGCGTCTTTCAGTAGATACCCGGCAGCGCCGGCCTCGACGGCGCGCAAGATATCTGCATCGGATTCGTAGGTGGTCACGACGATGACCCGGGTCTGAGGCAATATCGCGAGAATCCGCTCGGTCGCGGTGACACCATCGATGCCGGGCATCCGCAGATCCATGAGGATGACGTCGGGGCACAGTGATTCGGCCAATGCCACGGCCTCGGCGCCCGAGCCCGCCTCGCCGACCACAGTCAAGTCGCTCTCGGCGGCGATCATGCCGCGCAGTCCCTCGCGCACCATCGGATGGTCGTCGACGAGCAGCACCCCGGTCATGCCGGGACCTCGACGGCTATGGTGACGCCTCCACCGGGTGTTGGCGATACGGTCATCGTTCCGCCCACCTGCGCTACACGTTCACGCATCCCGCGCAAACCGAATCCCTCATGATGCTCGCTGCAGAGCCCGATTCCGTTGTCCATCAACGAGAGCCGTACGCAGTGATCGGCCGCGGTGAGCTCGACGCGTACCTGACCGGCCTGCGAGTGTTTGCGAACATTGGCAAGTGCCTCCTGTGTGGCGCGTAACAGCACTACATCGGCAGCCATCCCCAGAGCCGGAAGCTGTCCGTCGATAACGACTTTCACGGCGATACCTGTCTCGGCCGAAAGCCGGTCGCCCTGGCGCTGGATCGCGGCGGCCAACGAACCTTCATCGAGGACAGTTGGTGTCAACCCTGCCACCATCACGCGTGCCTCGGCGAGGTTTTCCCGGGCCGTGGTTCGGATTAGTTCAATGTGTTTGGTTGCAGCGGCCGGGTCCACGTCCAGTTCCGACTCCACGGCCTGTGCCAGTGTCACGATGCTAGTGAACCCCTGCGCCAGGGTGTCGTGGATCTCCCTGGCCAGCCGTTCACGTTCGGCCGCGGCGCCCGTCTCGCGGGATAACCGGGCGCTTTCGGCGCGGCTGCCCTCCAACTCGGCTACCACTTCAGCCAGTTTTGCCCGTTGCCGGGTCGCGGTCACGACCATGATGCCAATTACCGGTGTTGCGACCACGCCGAGAAGCGTAATCGCAACGGCAACAGGAGTATCCGGTGAACTTGGCCCCTCGATCATGAGTGTCATCGCGAGCGGAACGAGGTTGACCATTGTGGTCACGACGATCGCGGTCACCAACGGTAGCGCCGAAAATATGACCGGATAGATCGCCGGTATCGCGACGACGGCGACCCGCGAAAACCACAGCGCCACAACAAATAGCACCACCGCGCCGGTCGCGAATGCCACCGTTCGCCAGTTGAGTTCGCCCTCACGCGACATCCCGCGCCCGAAAACCAGCACCCACACCACCATGGCAGCCAGTAGCGCGGCCGCCGCCGCGGCGTTACCCGGGAAGCGGTCGTGCAACAGGAAGCTAGCCACGATCGCGGCGGCACAGACGCCGGCGATATAGGCGTCCCACAACCAATGCCACTCTTCGGGCGCGCGGGCGGTCATTGAGCGATGCTAGCTCTCCGTGGGCACCCAGTTGCCGTGGAAACCGTGCGGTACGCGTGCGGGAATGTGCACGGTGGCAACCGTCTCCAGAGTCTGCCCGTCCAACAGCACCAGATCGCTACGGTCCGCTGCGCGGTCGTAGACGAATCCCATCGCGACGCCCTCGTCCTCCGCGGCGTCGGGCGCGGACGGGACGAAGACGAACTCGCCGGGCTCGCGGCCCGGGCCGAATGCAACTGTGCGGGTGGATCCGCTGACAACGTCGTGCTTGAGGATCGCGTCGGGCGCAGAGATGCCCGGCGACCCCGGCGCGTACCCGACTGTGTAGCCGTAGCGGTGACGTCGGCCGACCAGTCGTTCGTCGACGCGGGGGAATTCTTGTGACGTGTCATCGAGGCGCTCCTCGGTCACCTTCCCGGCGGCGAGGTCGACTGTCCATCGATCCAAGGTCCGAATATCGGGGACGAGGTGGGCGCCACTGGCGAACACGGATGGGTGGCGCACGACGTCCAGCACGATCCGCTCCCCGCGGGGACCCGTCTCGTCGTAGGCATTGAGCGGGTGGAACACGTAGCAGGGGTGCACCTCGAACCACCGGATGTCGGCGGCAGTGCCCTCCCTGGGCAGCACGCCGACGCGGGCCTGGCGTTCGGGTGCCCAGCGGTAGGGCATTCCGACGTCGGGAGGTGCGCCATGTTCCGATGCGCGCATGGCGGCGCGCAGCACGAAGTCGGGTGTGGCGTGGCGCTCGGCGAACCGGGTGAGGAATTTGGCTACCGCCTTAGCCGGCCTGGTCGACAGTGGTGCGCCGAGATCGAGGGCCACCGGCAGGTCGTAAAGCACGACGTATTTCTCGGTCAGCGAGAAGTCGTGCATCATCGTTTGCGCGTCCAGCCTGATATCGACGGTGTGCCGCACTCGGCCGTCCACGCCGGTCACGGTGTATTGGACGAGGTTGCCGCGCATGGGGTTATAGGACACCGCGTGCAACTCGCCGGTGACCGGGTCTCGTTTGGGGTGGGCGGTGTAGCCGCCGAACAGCGTGCCGCAGAAATCGGACCCGCCCACCGTGTCCAACTCGTCGGTCAACTCATAGGGTCGCACCCCCGATTCGGTGAGGACCAATGTCCGCCCGCCGTGGCCGATGACATTGGTGTTGCCCGCGAAATCGAGGCCGCCGTAGCGCGGACCGCCGGACCAGGGCTCGCCGAGCTTGCGGGCGGCGTCTGCCGAACGCACCCAACGGTTGCGATACCACTGCGCGCTCCCGTCGCGCAGCCGCAACCCGTGCACCATCCCTTCGCCCAGGAACAGGTGGTACCGGCTGGGGTCGGGATCGCTCAACGGGTTGGGGCCGGTCCGCAGGTAGCGGCCGTCGAGATAGTCCGGAATTGTTCCGGTCACCTCGAGCTCGGTTGCGGTGACTTCGCGGCGTACGGGAGCGTAATTACCGCTCAGGTACGGGTTCTCCGAAACACGGAGGGGGGTCTCGGTTGTTGTCATGATGCTGTCTCCTTCAAATCAATCACGACCGGGATCCCGGTCTCAAACCAATAGCGGTGCAGTCCTTGAATTTTGGTGCGCGATGGCAGCCCTCGCAGATGCAACGAGCACTCGCAGTAGTCGGTGGGGTACACGGGTTCGCAGATCGCCGCCCGCGCCTCGTCGAGCTCGGCGGAGTCGGTGATCTCCCGTGCCACACCGTCGAACAGGCCGTCGCTGATCTGCAGCCGCACAGCCGGATTCGCGCGAATATTCCACACCCACGCATGAACGGCCCCGGGATTGGCGATCGCGACGTGTGGTGGTCGCAGCGCGACAAGGTAGGCGCGATCACCGCGGCGGATCACCCGGACGCACTTACTGCGACGCTTGCCGGTCTTGCGCCCCGTCGTCATCAGAACGCCGAACCCCGCCGGTGGCGACCACCGCAACAGCGGCAGCATCGAGGCGCTGAGTATCCGGCCGCTGCGGGGCGAACGCAGGAGCCGCCGGTGCCTAGCGATATGCGCCGCGGCGGCTTCTCGGACTGATTGGCTCATACGCTCATGCTGCGCCGCCCAGCCTGTGCTCCGCGACCTCCAGACGGCCGAATCTTGCTGTCCACCGAACGGTTGACACCGCCGATCGCGACGCCCTTCCCCACGTGCAGTGCCTCGCCGTCTACACCGGCGAGGCACTTGAAGAACTCGAAACGCTGCTCAGCCCGCGGTGAACTGACGTCCAGGTTCAGGCGTTGTCGATGTGCCGTTCGCTGATCTGCACGGTGAGCGTCGGTTTTTGCTCCGCGGGCGCGTCGGGCCCGGCGAGTTGATCCCACATCCCATCGAGCATCGGCTGGAGGAACAGCTGTCCGTACTGGCGCATCATGAGCCCGACGATTTGGTTGACCTCTCGCCGCTCAGTGGATGCCAGTCCAGCGGCGCGTAGCTCGCCGATCTCGGCGCGGGCCAGGTCGGTCAGTCGCGCGAAGATACCGCCACGTGGACGCTCGGGTTCGAGCATGGTTCGGCGAAGATAGTTGACGATCGTGGGGTTGCGCTGCAGCATCTCCTGGACCGCTGTGTCCCGTGCAGCGGCAACTTCACGCGGGGTACCGTCGTCGTGCGCACTCGATATCGCCCGCACGAAGTAGTCGAGGACCAGCTGTTCGACGGCCTCGCGAATGCCGTCCTTGGTCTTGTAGTAGTGCACGAGTAGCCCGACGTTGACACCGGCCGCGGCCGCGATCGCGCGCATCGAAGTCCGATCTTCCCCGTACTGGGCGTAGAGGTCGAGTGCGGCGTTGCGGATCCGGGCCTTCCCTGTCAGATCCATCTGCGTCGCGCGCGGATCGATGCCGTCGGTCATGGGGTTCCTTGCTCTCGAGAAGACGCCATCGTAACCATGGACAAATTATACAGTCATTTGGTAAGTTATACGATTGTATAACCCGCGTGAGGAAGGCGTGCAGCGATGGACGGTAAACCGATGCGACAGCGGCTATTCCCCGACTACCGCCCAGGATGGGAGAGGGAGAGTCACTCCCTGCTGCGCGCGCACGCGGCGGAGTTCTTCGCCAAGGAAGCGACACCGAACCAGGAACGTTGGGCGGCCCAGCATCAGGTGGACCGGGAATTCTGGAACAAGGCGGGCGACGCCGGCCTGCTGTGTGTCGGGCTACCGGAGGAACACGGCGGGGGTGGTGGAGATTTCGGCCACGAAGCTATCGTGTGGCAGGAGCTGGCCTTCGCGCACGACACGTCGTTCGCGTTCAGTGTGCACTCGACGATCTGTGCGCACTACATTCACGCGTACGCGAGTACCGAGCAGCAGCAGCGTTGGGGGCCGAGGCTGGCGTCCGGCGAAGCGGTCGCCGCCATTGCGATGACCGAGCCGGGCACCGGGTCCGACCTGCAGGCGGTGCGCACCACTGCGGTTCGCGATGGCGGCGAGTACGTCGTGAACGGGTCGAAAACGTTCATCACCAACGGATCTCACTGTGACTTGCTGATCATTGTCGCCAAGACCAACTCCTCGCTGGGCGCGAGGGGCATTTCGCTGATTGTGGCCGAAACCGAGGATCTGCCGGGCTTCGAGCGCGGCCGCGTGCTACACAAGATTGGCGCCAATGGCATGGACACCCGCGAGCTGTCCTTCACTGATATGCGGGTTCCGGCCGCAAACCTGTTGGGCGGGGTTGAGGGGCAAGGCTTTTTCCAGTTGATGGCGCAGTTGCCGCGCGAACGGCTCATCATCGGCGTCGGTGGGATCGCCTCTGCGGAAGCGGCGGTGCTTGAGGCGATCCGCTACGCCAAGGACCGGCAGGCGTTCGGCCAGCCGATTCTCGACTTCCAGAACACCAGGTTCGTGTTGGCCGAATGCAAAACCGAGGTGCTTGCCGGAAAGACGCTGATGGACTACTGCATTCAGCGTTACCTCGACGGCACCCTCGATGCCGCGACCGCGTCGATGGCGAAACTCTGGGGAACCGACAAGCAGGTCGAGATCGTTGACCGCTGTCTGCAGATATTTGGCGGCTACGGCTTCGTCATGGAATATCCCATCGCGCAGATGTATGCCGCTGCCCGCGTGCAGAAGATCTACGGCGGCACCAACGAAATCATGAAAGAACTCATTGGCCGCGGGCTCGCCTGACGCCTGGGCCATGGCCTGAACAGATGGACCCCCTGGAAAGGAAGTTTCTCATGAGCACTCAAGCCTTCGTGTACGACGCCATCCGCACTCCACGCGGAAAGGGTAAGCGTGGCGCCTTACACGGCACCAAACCGATCTCACTGGTCATCGGCCTGATAGAAGATCTGCTTGCGCGCCATCCTGATCTCGACACCGACCGGATCGACGACCTCGTCCTCGGTGTCGTGATGCCGGTCGGCGATCAAGGCAGCGACATCGCGCGAACGGCCGTCACCGCGTCGAGTCTGCCGGTCACTGTCGGCGGTGTACAACTCAATCGGTTCTGCGGATCCGGTTTGAGCGCAGTCAATCTCGCTGCGGCGCAGATCCGCGCCGGATGGGAAAGCCTGGTCATCGCCGGCGGTGTCGAGTCGATGTCGCGGGTCCCGATCTCTTCGGACGGCGGCGCGATGGCCTTGGACCCGGCGACGTCCTACGACACGCACTTCATTCCTCAGGGTGTCGCGTGCGACCTGCTCGCGACGATCGAGGGTGTCACCCGCGCCGACGCCGATGCCTATGCGGTGCAGTCGCAGCAACGCGCTGCAGCGGCATGGACCGGGGGATACTTCGCCAAATCGATTGTGCCGGTGAGAGATCAGAATGGTGTCGTTATTCTTGACCACGACGAGCACATGCGCCCGCAGGCAACCGTTGAGTCGCTGGCGAAACTGCCGCCCGCATTCGCGACGATCGGCGAACTGGCCGGATTCGATGCGGTTGCGATGCAGAAGTTCCACTGGGTAGAGAAGATCAGCCACATCCATCACGCCGGCAACTCGTCGGGCATTGTCGACGGCGCCGGTCTTGTCCTGGTCGGATCCGAGCAGGCCGGTGCGGACATGGGCATGACGCCCCGTGCCCGCATTATCTCCGCCGCCACCTCCGGCGACGACGCCACCTTGATGTTCCGCGGCCCGATTCCCTCCACGCAGAAGGCCCTCGACATCGCCGGATTCACGGTCGACGACATCGATCTGTTCGAGGTCAACGAGGCGTTCGCGACTGTTCCGATCATGTTCGCCAACCACTTTGGTGTGCCCATGGACAGGATCAACGTCAACGGCGGATCCATCGCGTTCGGCCACCCGCTCGGCGCGACCGGCGCCATGCTGCTCGGCACCATCGTCGACGAACTCGAACGCCGTGAGCTGCGCCGCGGACTTGTCACCCTGTGCGTCGCTGGCGGCATGGGCGTGGCCACCATCGTCGAACGCGTCTGACCTGAATCCACTGACAACAAAGGACTTTCGATGAGCGAACAGAACATCATCCGTTGGGAGCGCGCCACCGACCGTATCGTCGTGCTCACTTTCGACGACCCCAACCAGAGGGCCAACACCCTGCACGCCGGCGCGCAGAAGGCGATCGCCGACACCGTCGCTCGGCTGCAGGCAGAGAAGGACGACATCACCGGTGTGGTGATTACGTCGGCGAAGAAGTCGTTCATCGCCGGTGCCGATCTCAACGAGATTCTCGCCGTGACGGATGCCGAGGCCATCTTCGACATGCTGACCGGGGTCAAGGCACCCTTCCGCGCCTTGGAAACGCTCGGCAAGCCCGTCGTCGCCGCGATCAACGGCGCCGCGTTGGGCGGTGGCCTGGAACTGGCACTGTCCTGCCATCACCGCATCGCCGCAGACGTCCCGGGCTCGCGGATTGGGTTGCCCGAAGCCGGGCTCGGCCTGCTCCCGGGTGGTGGTGGAGTCGTGCGGTCGGTTCGCATGCTCGGTGTCGTCGACGCGCTGAGCAAGGTGCTGCTGCGCGGCCAGACGTACACTCCCCGACAAGCTCTCGAGGTTGGGCTCGTCGACCAGGTCGTCGAGTCAATCGACGACCTCGTTCCCGCCGCGAAGGCGTGGATCGCGGCCAACCCCGCCCCGGCGCAGCCGTGGGATGTCAAGGGCCACAAGATTCCCGGCGGCACACCGGCTACGGCGGTGTTCGCAGCGAACATCCTGCCGGGCCTGGCCCCCAACCTGCGCAAGCAAATCAAAGGCGCGAACATGCCTGCGCCGCGGGCCATCCTCGCCGCCGCGGTGGAGTCCACCCAGGTCGACATCGACACAGCGTTGGTCGTCGAGTCCCGCTACCTTGCCGAGCTGGCCACCGGGCAGGTCGCGAAGAACATGATCCAGGCATTCTTCTTCGACCTGCAGCACATCAAGTCCGGTGGCAGCCGGCCCGACGGATATTCGAAGCACATGGTCACGAAGGTCGGCATCCTCGGCGCCGGCATGATGGGCGCCGGTATCGCTTACGTCTGCGCGAAAGCCGGAATCACTGTCGTGCTCAAGGACGTCGACGTGGCCGCCGCCGAGCGTGGCAAGAGCTACTCGGGCAAGCTCGTCGACAAGGCCGTCGCGCAAGGGAAGACGACTCCCGAGAAAGCCGCGGCGCTGCTAGATCTCATCACGCCGACGACGGATGCCGCCGGCTTCGCCGGGTGCGACCTCGTCATCGAGGCCGTGTTCGAGAGTGTCCCGGTCAAGCATCAGGTGTTCCGAGAGATCGAGAATATCGTGACCGGCGACGCGGTGCTTGGCTCCAACACCTCGACGCTACCGATCACCGCCCTCGCCGAAGGCGTGCAACGACCGGACGACTTCATCGGCCTGCACTTCTTCTCACCCGTCGACAAGATGGCGCTGCTAGAGATCATCGTCGGCGAAAAGACCAGCGACGCAACCATTGCCAAGGCGATCGACATTGCACATCAAATCGGCAAGACGCCCATTGTCGTGAACGATCACCGCGGGTTCTTCACCAGCCGCGTCTTCGGCACATTCATCGACGAAGCGGTGGCCATGGTGGGCGAAGGCGTCCACCCGGCATCGGTTGAGCAGGCCGGAACACAGGCCGGCTTCCCTGCGCCTCCCCTTCAGTTGTTCGACGAGCTGACCTTGACCTTGCCGCGAAAGATCCGCCAGGAGACCAGAGAAGCGGCAGCGGCCGAGGGCACCTACTTCTTGGAGCACTCGAGCTATCCGATCATCGACGAGATGATCGACACGCACGACCGCAAGGGCCGATCAACCGGTGCCGGTTTCTACGAGTACGTCGACGGCAAGCGAGTGGGCTTGTGGCAGGGCCTCTTCGAGCACTTCACCAAGGACGGACACAGCATTCCGTTCGAGGACATGAAGGAGCGGATGCTGTTCGCACCAGCGATCGAAACCCTCCGCTGTGTCGATGAGGGTGTGTTGCGTTCGGTACCTGACGCAAACATCGGCTCGATCCTCGCGTTCGGCTATCCCGCATGGACGGGTGGCGTCCTGCAGTACATCAACGGGTACGAGGGCCCGACGGGCAAGGGAATCACCGGATTCGTCGCTCGTGCCCGTGAACTCGCCGCACGTTATGGCGAGCACTTCGAACCGCCGAAATCGCTGGTCGATACGGCCGAACGCGGTCAGGCCTTCACAATGAGCGCCAACGGATGAGCGTGTCGAATTTCCTGGGTGATCTGACCCGGCGGTGGGCGCACGAAACCCCCGACGATCTCGCGATAACCTTCGGTGAATTGCGTTGGACGTGGGCGGAATGGGACGAGCGCGTCGGCCGCCTCGCCGGTGCGATGTCGGCGGGCGGAATCACCCGTGGCCATCGGGTGGGGTTCTTGGACAAGAACCATCCCGCGTGCCTCGAAGTAGTGCTCGCCGCCGCTCGAGTCGGCGCGGCCGCAGTGGTGTTGAACTGGCGTCTCGCCGGCGACGAACTCGAGTATGCGATGAAGGATGCGCAGATCGAGTGGATGTTCTGCGGCGGTGAGTTCGCGGCCGCAGTGTCTGCGGACAAGGTCGTCGTGATCGGCGGCGGCGGCGACACCTACGAGGCGCTGCTCGACAGCGCGCAGCCGATATGGACGCAACGCGATGTGGATCCCGAGGATCTGTGCGTGATCATGTACAGCTCGGGCACGACCGGGCGCCCGAAGGGCGTTGTACTCAACCAACGCAATCTGGTAACCCACACCCGAAACACGGTGGACCTGTTCGAGTTCGAATCCGGAGACATCAACCTCGTCGCCATGCCGCTATTCCACGTCGGCGGTACGTGTTACGCACTGCTCGGCATCGCTGCGGGCGTGCACTCGATCATGACGCGCGAGCCGTCAGCGAAGGAGCTGTTCGGCGCAGTCGCTGCCGGGGCAACCCACGTCTTCCTCGTCCCGCCGGTAATCGCGGCTGTCCTGGGCGCCGGTCAGATCGGGATAGACGCGTTTGCGCCGTTGAAGTTCATGGGGTGCGGTGCGGCGCCGATTGCGCTCACCGTCCTGCAGAATGCTCTTGCCGCGTGGCCACGCCTGCGCCTGCTGCACGGTTACGGACAGACCGAGTTCTCGGGCGTGATCGCAGCACTCTCGCCGGATGCGCAACGCGATCCCGCGCACCCGGAGCGGCAGTTGTCGACCGGAAAGCCGGTGCCGGGCGCGGAGATCCGGGTCGTCGATCCGGACACCGGCGAAGATGTCCCCGCCGGCGTCAGCGGTGAGTTCTGGTTTCGCACTGAGCAGCAGATGATCGGTTACCTGAACCGCCCGGAGGACACCGCCGCCACCATTACCCCCGACGGGTGGCTCAGGACCGGCGATATCGGCAAGGTCGACGAGGATGGCTACATCTTCATCGAGGACCGGATCAAGGACATGATCATCACGGGCGGTGAGAACGTCTACAGCCCGGAGGTGGAGCGCGTCCTGATCGCGCATCCCGATATTGCCGACGTCGCGGTGTTCGGAATCCCGGACGACAAGTGGGGCGAATCGGTGCTGGCCGCCGTCGTTCTTGCGGACGACGCGAAGTTGACCGCCGACGTCGTCATCGCTTTCGCGAAGGAACAGCTGGCAACCTACAAGTGTCCGCGCCGGGTCGAGTTCATCGATTCCGTTCCGCGCAGCCCGAGCGGCAAGATCCTCAAACGTGCACTCCGCCAGCCCTACTGGGCCGACCGCGACCGGAATGTGTGACGACAGCCAGGCGACGCCATGCGCTCTTAGGCGCCGTTGAGCGCGTTCCGGTATGTGCGGTTAATCGCAAAACTCACCAGACTGCGTGGTAAAAAGCGTGAAATAAATAGCTGCGCTTTATTAATTCGCCCTGGTACATAATATGATCGACGTGACTGCATAGCGGATAGTGCGTCTGATGCGCAAGACTTGACGTCTTGCAGGAACATCGTGTTTTCGAAATATTTGAGGTCGCTGTTGCGTGTCATCTCGGTATCAATTCCGCCTGGTAAGAAAATCGTGATAGAGACTTTTTCCGACCTCAGCTCCTGATGCAGGCTTTGTGAATAATTGGTGATGAAGGCTTTGGTGCCCGCATAAGCCGCTTGGTAGGGTAGCGGAAACAGGCTTGCCATGCTGCTGACTACCATCACACCTCCACCCTGGCCTTTCTGCATTAGGTAGGGCGCAAATAGACTGGTTAGGCGGACCACGCTGGTAACGTTCGTGGCCAGCATATTCAGGAAACTGGCCCAGTCAAGATCAAGGTGTTTACCGAAGTGGGTAACGCCGGCATTGAGAATTACTCCGTAAACATCGCCTATCGCTGTCGCCTCCTGGTAGACACGGTCTACGTCGGCGGGATTGGAGAGATCGGCAGCGATCACGTGACACTGGACATCGCCCTCTTTCTCCAGTTGTTCTTTCAAAATATTTAAATTCCCAAGCCGTCGTGCAACGATAATCAGATTAGCTCGGTATTGTGTGGCGAGTTGAGATGCCAACTCTTTCCCGAGGCCCGACGACGCTCCGGTGACCAGCACCCAGCGCGACCCAAATTCCATTGTAGTTTTCACTATTCCTCCTCGATGGCACCCTGAGATCCGCTGGTATCGTGCTGAATTCCCGGTCAGAGAAACGTCTTTTGTTCACCGCGGTAGGTCGCAACGCGAGCTCCGATGCGTTCGCCATCGACGATGTGTAGCTGGTCGATGCGCTCGCAGAGTTCACCCGCTTTGGCATGCCGGAACCAGATTCGGTCGCCGACATGCAGCGAGTGCGCGCCAACACCCCGCAGCGGTGTCTGGACCTCGCCAGCCCCCTCCGCGGCGACAAGTGCAAGCCCGGGCGGCCAGGTGGGGGTGGGGAGACGATCGGCCCCCGAAGCTCCGGATGCGATCCAGCCGCCGCCGAGCACGGTGGCGATGGCGGTTGAGGGCCGTCGCACGACGGGCAGCACGAAGAATGCCGCAGGCCGCGGCCGGATGTGCCGGTATGTATCGAAGAGTGTGGGCCCGTAAAGTCCTGAGCCCGCCGCAATTTCGGTGACTGCCTCCTCGGCGGAGGTGGACTCCAGAGTGCCGGTGCCGCCACCGTTGACGAATTCAAGCGGCGTGATCTCGCGAACCGCGGCGACGATTGCAGCGCGCCGCCCGCGCAGCTCTCGGCGTGACACATGCTGCATGGCGCGAATGGCCAGGCTCCGCACCGGGGCGCCGGGCAGATTGTCGCCGACACCGGCGATCTGCGCCTCGTAGCTCAGCAGTCCGACCAATTCGTAGCCGGGCCGTTCGACCACCGCGCGCGCCAGTATCTGCGCCTGTTCGACGGTGTGCACCGGCGAACGTCGCGCGCCGATGTGTGCACGTCCATCGGCCACGCGCAGCGACGCGTCGATGTCGATGCACACCCGCAGCGCGGCAGCGCGGTGATCGAGCGCCGCGTCGATGTGGCTGAGATGATCGACCGAGTCGACCATGAGGGTGATGCGTTGTGCGAGTGTGGGACTTGCCGCAAGAGCGCGCAACGCGTCGACATCGGTCGAGGGGTATCCGACCACGACGTCGTCGAACTCGTCGGCGAGCCACAGGGCCTCGGGGAGTGTGAACGCGAGAATCCCCCGGAAGCCGTCGATGGCCAGCACTGTCCGCAATATCTGTCTGCACCGAATTGACTTGGACGCGACCCGAATTGGGGTACCGTTCGCGCGCCGCACCATATCGGCCGCATTGGCCGCGAAGGCGTCGGCATCGAGCACACCGAACGGCGGCTGCAGATGCTCGGTCGCCGCTTGCAGGGTTTCGTACCGAGAATCGGTCACGATTCGGCCGTTATCACGTGGAATGGTTCGGTAGTGCCGGTGACAGTTCTGATGGTGCCTGGGCGGTCGCGGGCGTCGGCGTGGTGGACGATGCGATAGGTACCTGCAGGAGTGTCGCGGGGGATAGCCCAGCTGATTTGGGCGCGGGAGACAGTGAGCAACAAGCGTTTCCAAACAAAAATGGTGGACCAGTCGTTATCGTCGGCGACGGTCTTCCAGCCATCGGCGGTGTCATGTTGTACTTCGCAGAACGTAGATCCGTTGCGGGTGTCATTGTTCGGGCATGCGCTGTAGAAGCTCGCCGTGACGGTGTCGCCGGTCCGGTTGACCGGGGCAGGCTGGGTGATGACATCGCCGATCCGCCGGCCTGGTGGCGCTGTGTCAGGCAATCGGGCGGCGGGATTGCGGACGTGTTGGCGGTGGGACAGGTCGGGTGGCTCGACGGTGCTGTCGCTGGGCGAGCCGCTGCGCAGTTCGTCGGCGAGCCGTGCCAGCTCCTGCTGATAGGCGGGCAGCGTGGCGCGGCCGAAGTGGGTGGAGGCACCCTCGTAGAGCTGGGCGTCGTACTCGTCGGGTGTGGTCACGTAGCCGGCGTAGGCATTGGCGTATCCGGTGAAGATGACGTGTTCGGCGAGCCCACCGAGTGCTTCGGTGACGCTGCGGCGGATGCGCAGCCCGGAGTTGATGGTGAATTCGCCTGGGCCTGCTGCAATTACGAGCTGCCCGATTCGCAGGATCTGGACGGGCAGAATCTGCGGGGTCCACGGATGCGGCCGGCAGATGCCGGTGGCGAGCATCGGTGGCTTGGGTGCGTGACCGGCGATGAGTTCGGCGGACGGTTCGACGACGAGACGGTCGATGACCCGGTAGAGCGGGCGCCGGTGCAGTTCGCCCTGGTGGGCGAACGGCGGTCCCGCGCCGTCGAAGGTTCCGGCTGCCATGCTCTGGCCGATGACGGCGGGCCAGGTCCGGGTGGGGCCGTCGGCGGCGAACTCGGGCCGGATCTCGACGTGGGAGAAGTCGACATACCGCTGCCGGTAGTCGATCGGTCCGGCAATGGTTGTGCCGGTCGCGGTGAACAGTTCGTGAGCCTTGCGGGCCTGCCGCTCGCCGATGACGCGGGTGTTCTCGAACGGGTCGCCGATGGGGCCGTAGTTGCCGCCGGCGCCGAGATTCGGTGACATGTCGCCGGGGTTGCTCTGCGGGAACCCGGCGACGAACTTCACCGCGCCGTCGCTGAATTCGTCTGGTGCCCAATCATTTTCCCAGACGTATGCGGCGTAGCCCTTGTTGTCGCCGCTGATTAGGCGGTTGGTGTTGGGCATCGAGGTGCCGTGTGTGGCGAACCAGGTGAGGGCGCCGACCGGCACTCCGTCCTGGTCGAACCGCAGCACGCTCATCTGCGGGTCGATGGCTGCGGGGAACAGCCGCTTGTCGGCGGCCGGGTTGCGCTCGAACGCGGGCAGCGAGCGGTTGACCGACGCGCCGTGCAACTCGCCACTGGACAGGCTCAGCCCGCCGGGTGCGAGGTCGTCATCGGCACGGGTGATCGCGCTGACAATCCCGGCGACGATCGCTTCGAAGGTGCGGGGCCGGAACCCGCCGATGGTGAGGTTGTAGAGGGTGTGATGGGAGTAGCCGCCCGGCCCGGAGTGGGTATGGGTGGCGCACAGCAACGTGTTCTCCGCGGTGTACCGATCGCCGAACCGGCCAACAAGACGACGCAGCACCTCTTGGTGCACGCTGGTGAAGATCATGCCGAGATCGGCGATGACGAATACGATCCGCCGCCCGCCGGGTCGGGGTTCGGCCATCACGAATGCGCGTGCCCACTGCCGCTGATGAATGCCAGCGGTGCGCTGAAACGGCATGGCATAACCCATCATCGGCACGCCGCCGGCCTCGCCCGTGATGTCGGCGATGCCCACCCCGACCAGGTAGCCGGTCATGCTGGGGTCCTGACATCGACGGCGGGCCCGAGTACCCGCCGCGTGTAGTCGTTGTCGAAGACGCCGTGGGGATCGAACCGGGTCCGCACGTGCTGGAACCGGTCCCACTCCGGATATCTGGGTCGTAGCGTTGCCGCGGTCTGGTAATGCCGTTTGCCCCAATGCGGCCGCCCGCCGAAACTGTCCATAATGGCCTCGACGCCACGCATGTAGCTTTCGAACTCCATGCCGCTGTATTGGTGCACCGCGATATAGCAGGTGTCACGCTGGTGCGACGGCGAGAGGAAGGCGTCATCGGCTGCCACGAAGCGCACTTCGAGCGGGAACAGGATCGGCAGCCGACGTGAGCGCACCAGCGCAATCACTTGCTCGATCGCCGAGCGCGCGTGTACACGATCGATCGCGTACTCCATCTCAGTGAACCGCACCTCCCGCCGGCTCGGATAGATCCGGAAGGCGTGGTCCTCCTCGTAGCCGTTGGACGCGGCCGCCGTGATCAACCGGTTGAGACGTGGCACCTGGCTCGGGAACCGCCGCCCGATGTGGCACAACGTGCCGAGGGCGCCGTCGTCCAGCCGTCCGCGCACCTCGCGCCGCCATGCCGGTGCGGGATGTGGTTCTGCTGTGCTGCGCCGCGTGGTGCGGGTGATCGCCCGGTCGGCGTAGGGGAAGACGAAGAACTCGAAATGGTCGCTGGTATCGGTGATTTCGTCGATCCGGTCCAGGACTTCGGGCAACGGCATCGTCTCATCGTGTCGGTGCAGAGTGTAGAGCGGAATTGCCTGGATCGTCACTGCCGTGATCACCCCAAGGGCACCCATCGACACGCGCGCAGCGAGCAAGGCCTCTCGATCGGTGGCTTCGTTTAGCTCCCGCACCTCACCCGTTGCGGTGACCAGCCGGATGCCGACGATCTGCGCGGAGAGGTTCTGCAGCCGGGCTCCGGTTCCGTGGGTGGCAGTCGAGATCGCCCCGGTGATCGACTGCCGGTCGATGTCGCCCTGGTTGGCCAAGGCCAATCCCTGTTCGGCTAGTAGCGGGCCGAGTGCGTGCAGTTTGATCCCACCCTCGACGGTGACCCGGCCGGTCCTTTGGTCGATGTCGACGATTCGCTGCATTGCGCTCATGTCGACCGCGACGCCGTCAGTGCACGCGATATCCGTGAACGAGTGCCCCGACCCGACGGCGCGCACCGTCACGCCACGCCCGGCCGCCTGCTGCACGCACGCGCTGACGGCGGCCTCGTCGGGTGGACGCTCGAAGGAGACCGGCGCACACCGCTGTTCGCGCGCCCAGTTCACCCACGTTGTCGCAGGGTGCCTCATAGCCGACGATGCTACGATTAATTCGAAACCAATTCAAGTTTCGAGTTTTGGAGGTTCGGGTGGTCACACCGTCGCCTGTAGGGGCACCCCTGCGCAATCGGCCACAGCAGGCGCGTAGCCGCGCCCGGTTGGAGAGCGTGATGGCTGCTGCCGATCGGTTGCTCATCCGCGAAGGCGCCGACGCGCTCACCACAACTCGTGTCGCAGCCGAGGCCGGGGTCTCCGTCGGTTCGCTCTATCACTATCTGCCCGACCGCGACGCGATCCTGCACTCGCTTGCCCTGGGTTACCTGGCTGGTTTCGAAGCTCAGATGGAGTTGTTTGTTCAAGCTGCGCCGACCCTGGCCCGCGACAGTCTGCTGGACTGGGACGACCTGGTAGGAACCGTGATCGACGCCTACGCCGAATCGTTCCGCAGCCAAGCCGGCTATCGAGCGCTGTGGTTCGGGCGCCATCTCAGCGAGCAGACAAGGGCCGCCGACCGCGCGCACAACCAGACCATGGCCGATGGCTTGCACAAGATCGTGCTCGCCATGGGCATCGCGGACAGCGAACGGCTACCGACCATGTGTCTTGCCGTCCAACTCACCGCGGATGCGCTGATGGTCGAGGCTTTCCGCGACGATCCGGCAGGTAACGAAGCGATGCTCACCGAATGTAAGCGGATCGTCCGCAGCTACATCGACAGTGTCGGACTTGAGCCCACACGGTCGTGAACATCGAGGCAAGGGGCATGCCCTACTTCTCGGCGACAACTCGCTGCTACCTCTCGCCTGCCGATCTGGCATGACACGGGCTTTCGGTGCCTGAATCAACTCACCTGATCAGCACATACCGAGTTCTCGACCGACTCGACACCCGCTACGCCGCCCGAAGCGCAGATCCCATGTCCGCTGCATGATCAAGGCCCATAGCTAGCCCTGGGGGAGGGAAACGCAATGAAATCGCGATCGTCGCTGTGATGTATGCGAAGCTCGCTACGGTGGACAGATTCATTTCACGCTGCGACAGGTCCTTGCATTCGACAGAGTCGCTGGCAGCATTATCCAGACGCCTTTATGTTGCATCGGCAATTCTCACCGGGCTAGCGGTTCTGGGTAAGGCGCCGCTCATCGGGGAAATCGTGCCCGTGCCGCCCGGCGTCATTTACGTCCTCTGTGGTGTCAGCGCTCTGATGCCGTTGCTGCACAAGCAGTTTCTGAAAGTGTCGCGCTTCTTGGCGGTGCCGATTGTGGCGGCGGTATGGCTGACCGCGGTCGTCGTGCAATCCCGTCTTCTCAACCACCTCCATAGCCAGGGGCGCGGTACCGATCAGGGCGACTGCATCGCCGTGGGTGCGGGACGACTCCTTCATGGTTCATGGCCGTACGACCGTGGTCTTATGTGGAGTCACAACCCTATGAGCTGTGGTCCGGGATGGTTGCTGACCCATGCACCCGCGGTCATCATCGGCTATCCAGCAACGATGGCCCTGCTGTTCACCTGTGCCGTAGCAGTTGTGCACTTGGTGCGCGGATTTGAAAGCGCCGCCAACTTCGTTGTCTTGCTGGCAATTACCCCAGGCTTCTGGCTGGCATATGCCAATGGAAACGACTTCATCACATTCGGAGTTGGTGTCGTCGCGGTGTCAGCGCTGACGACGACCAACGGGCGCATGCAGCGTTGGGTGGCAGCCGTCGGTGCTATCGCTCTCTCGCAGTTCCGTTTGCCCTTTGTCCTGCTGCCCGCGGCGATTCCGCTCGATGCGCACCGTTCGCGCCAACACGGACGACTCGTAAGACCGCTTGCGACATTTGCGTGTCTTGTGAGCATTGGCCTTTATGGGGGCTTCGCTTGGTGGAGAACGGATTTGATGGTGAGCGACGGCCCATTTCACGTGCTGGAAAAATCAATGAACCTTGTCGGATTCCCCGGCGGCCGAATCACCGTGATGGTGACGTTCATGATCCTTACCGCCATCATCGCGGCAATTGCGCTTCGATTCCCGGCGCGCTACTCCGCACTCGCGTACATCACCTTGAGTCTCATTCCCCTGTCGATCGCCAGCTTGATCACCACGATCCGAACTCAGCGCGGCGTTATCGACGTCCTTGGTCACTGGGAAGGCGTGTCTTGGTTGACTGCTGTGGTCGCGGTCGCTGCGGGACTTATGAGTTGTGCTCATACGCCAGAACACGCTGAACGAGACAAAAGCCGGGACGCCGTCAATACCAATACCTCAACCTGATCTGGGTGTTCTGTCCTGAGAGGTTAGGGATGCGGGTGGTGGGGGGTTGGCCGCCGAGTGTGGTGCGGCGGCGGCACTGGCGTGACATCTGGCTGCAAGGTCATCGTCGGGAGAGTGCGTCGCGATGTTCGTTCGAACTAGCTTCGGCCCGGATCATCTGCCACAGGCTCGGTGCGTTTTCTGTGGTGGACACGATAACCGCACGGTGCACACTTGTTGTGCCGGCGGCCAGTGACACCAGATAGTCGGCGAGATCAATACGGGCAGTGAATGCGCCTACTGGGTCGACCTCGCCACGGATGTAGTCCGTGGCCGCGGGCAGATCGAAGAGGCCGGAAGGTCGAACCACGGTCCACTGCAGGCCGCATTCGCGCACCAGAGTCTCCATCCGTCGCATATCGTCATACACGGTTTTTCCGATGGTGCGACTGATGATTGGCTCGACGAGCCGTAATGCGAACGGACTGTTGCGGCGGCGGGTCGGATAGGTGGCGGTCGAGCTGACCACCACGAGGCGGCGCGCGCCAGCCGCCTTCATCGCGGCCACGATGTTGGCCACCCCTACCGAATATGTGTCGACTGCCTCGCGGGTGAACGAGACGCCGAGCGTCGATACCACCACGTCGGCATCATTCAGCAGCGGCTCCACGGTCGCAGCGTCCCGTACATCGGCGCGCGCCACGGTCAACCCTGGCCCCCCGAGTGGGAACTCCTCGGGGCGACGGGTCACCGCCACTACGTCATGACCCTGGTCCAGTGCACGTGCGGTGGCTAGCCGGCCTGTCGGGCCGTTGGCGCCGAAGATCACCAGTCTCATCGTCACTCCCTCAAAGTTTAGTCACTGATTATGATCATCACTGTATATGATTATCATTCACTGTGCTATCCTCTGGACTATGGCAGAACAGCCAGTCGGGATTGTCGAGCTCGACGAGCGGATCCCCTTTCTGCTTTCTCAGCTCGGGTCCCATGTCGCGGGCGAATTTCATCGCCGTTTGAGCCAGATCGGGATGCAGCCACGGGCGTATGCGGTCCTGATGGCGTTGGCAACAGGCGACGGCCAGTCGCAACGCGAACTGTCGGACCGTCTAGGCATTCATCGCAACGCGATGGTGAGCGCGATCGACACCCTCGAAGCCGAAGGGCTTGTTCACCGGGCAGACCATCCTGGTGATCGGCGCGCCTTCGCGATCACTCTCACCGATAAGGCGCGTGGCCTCTTGCCGGGTCTCGACGCCGCAGGCATGGCGCTGGAGCAGGTACTCGTCGCACCGCTGTCTGGGAATGAACGTGACACCTTGCGTGAGCTGCTGCAACGGATCGCCGCCAACGCGCAGCTGATCCCCGGCGTCCACCCGGGACTGGGGAGACAAGCGACTGAAAGCTTTGCAGTCCAAGAGGTTTAGCAGTTATCGATGCTGCCGTTAGCCGGTGACGCAGATGCCGGTGACGATTTCAGGGGTTATTGATATGACGGTGTCCATAGGCAGATTGATCCATGGGTGCAGGAGCTGCTCGTAGCGGGCAACAAGACCCGGATCGGTCACCGTGCTGGCCAGGCCGGTGACTACCACGCTCCAGCCGCGGCGGGTCGCGATATCAATGCTGTCGGATTGATAGGCGACGACGACGGCAGGGGGTGTCCTCGTCGGCGAGACGATAGTGCCACGTGAGTTAAGTCGGGTTCTGATGATGATGTGGCCGGCGTCAAGGATGTGGTTGACGACACGGACCGCTGGTAACGCCTCTCGGGTGAAAACGATTCTGCCAAGGCAATTACCGGCGAGCAGGTCCAGGGCCTCCTTCGGCGCCAACACCACGACACCCGAATCGCCCAGGGCTGCTTGCCCGCAATTGCCGCTGACGTTAGGACTAGAAGACACTGAGCATCGCCGTCCGGCCTTTAACGCGGAGCCGTTGGATTGACGACGAGCGCAGCGCGTACATGCGGTCAGTCAACTTCTGTCCGAGGTCTTCGAGTTCGGCGTCGGTGAGATTGACCGGTGCCGGGGGTGGGATCAGGTCGCGTTCTTCTTCGTCGGCGTGTGCTTCAAGGACGGTGAGAAAGGAGTTCCACTCAAGGTCGTAGTCCTCTGATGACGATGGGGTTCGCAGGGCGACGGCCAGCTGGTCATAGATCTGGCGGTGTTCGGCGTGGGCGATGGCGATGAGGGTGCTCGCGGCCGACAGCGCCGGGTAGTACAGATCGTCTTCGATGCGCATATGTATATCGAATTCGAGGAGCAGTTCCTCGATGCACTGCTGCCGTTGGCGGGTGCCCACGGGGGCTTGACGCATCTTGTTCCCCAAACTGCGTAGGAGGTTGTGGTGTTCTCTCAGGACGTCGTAGGCATTCACTGTGCAGCTTCCCTTCCGGAATCGTCGTATTCTTCGACCAGCATTGTGACCGCGGGACAGTCCTCGGTGTCGGTGGAATCTGTGGTTTTGGCGCGAATTTCGATGTTCCCGTCGGTGATGCGGGCCTCGTAGCATGGCAACGGCATTGTCGCGGGACCCCGCAGCACTCGCCCGGTTTCAGCGTCGAATTGCGAACCATGCCAAGGGCATACGATCCTGCCCCGGTCCAGCCACCCGTCTGCGATGGGCGCGGCCAGGTGGGGGCAGTACTGTCCGACGGCGGACACTGTGTCCCCGTCTCGGCAGACCACGAGCCCCACTCCGTCAGCTTCCACGTGCCGCAGTTGCCCAGCGGGCAGGAGACCTTCGGACAGCACCGGTGTCCACGTCGTCGTGGTCAACTGTGGTCCGGACTTATCGGTTCCGATGCCGGATCCGAACACCAGAGCCCCTCCCAGATAGCCACTGCCGGTGGAGATTACGTATCCGATGAGGCTGGCTACGGCACCCCGCGCGTGGCGGCCACGCCGGCGGTGATTCCATGACACCGCGTACAGGGCGGTGGCGGCGGTATTGAGCAGCCCATGCACGAGGCCTATCCGTCGCTCTTTCTCGTGAGTATGTTGCCAGTCGGTCATGCCGGTGGCCGCCGCACCGAGGTTGGCCAATACTCCGAGCCCCAGAGTGTATTTGGTGATCCGGTTGGTGCCGGCATGCTGTTCTCCCGACGTGACGGCCATCGCGTCGAGCGCTACCGTCATGGCGATGACACCGCTACTGAGGGAGGCCAGCGGCGGGTGCACGGGGTGGCCGAGCCAAACCCCGTTGAGCGCGTTCATCACTCGGTTACGACCGCCGCCAAGGGCGTTGAACGCGAAACTCAACATATGCTCGATGCGGTAGCTAGGCCTGTCGAGCCATTCCTGGCGGCCCAAGAACGACACCATGTGTTCTGCGCCGATACTGACGGCGTGCTCGGCGGGCTCAGTTCGATTAATCACGGATTTCCTTCCTATGCGGTCATACGGGTGTCGGCGGCGTGGGGCATGGATGCCCGCAAGCTGGTGCACAGTGCATGCACGGTGTCCGAGCAGCCTCCACATCCAGTTGTTGCCCTTGTCTTTTCGACAATCTCGGGTACCGTTCGATGCCCCTGTGACCAGGCATCGACGATCTGTTTTTTGGTGACGGTGTTGCACCGGCAGATCACTGATGTATCGGGGAGGTCTTCGGGATGCGGTGAGCCCTGTTGCTGTGAGGTGCCCAGTAGCAGGCTCATTCGATCGGTGGGTACGGGTGTCTGGCTGTCGAACAGCTGGCTGAGAATTCCGGTGACGGTCGGACAACCCAGGGTGATTGCACCAGTCAGCCGGTCGTCGCGCACGACGATCTTGCCGTACCGGCCGCGGGTGGGGTCGGCGATGGTGAGGATCTCATCTCGGGGATCATGTTGGGGCACTGCGACATCACCCATGGAAAGCAGATCGATGCCGTGGGCTTTGAGGCGGGTCACCTCACGGGTGCCGGTGTAGCGGGCCTGGGGGTCTGCGCCGGTGAGCTGTTTGGCGAGCACCTCGGCCATATGCCATCCCGGCTGCACCAATCCGTAGACCCGTCCCCGGTGCTCGACACATTCACCAATGGCGCGGATATCGGGATCTGAGGTGGTCAAATTGTCGTCGATCACGATGGCGTTGTCGATGGACAGTCCGGCCTGCTCGGCCAGTGTGCATTCGGGGCGGATACCCGCGGTCAGGATGACCACGTCAGCGGGCAATGTCTCGCCATCATCGAGAGCCACGGTGTTCGATCGAGCGGATGTGCCCATGATCTGAGTGACACGTCGACCGAACACCATGGTCAGCCCCATCTCGCGGAGCACACGTGTCAGGACGAAACCACCCATGGTGTCCATCTGCCGTTCCATCGGAAAGCCTTTGGGGTGCACCACAGTGACCTGTGCGCCGAGCAGGTTGGCGGCGCGTGCGGCTTCAAGTCCCAGCAGACCACCGCCCAGGACGACCACGCGCGCGCCGGGGTGCACGCGGGTGGCGATCATTTGGCAGTCGTGGAGGGTGCGAAAGGGTACGACACCCGCGATGAGTTCACCTGCCTCATCGCGGGCACCGTCGATGATCGGGATGTGCGGGCGGCTCCCCGTGGCAATCACCAGAGTGTCGTAGTGGCAGGTGTTGCCGTCCGCGCAGCCGATGACATGGTTGGCGCGATCGATGTGGGTGACCCGCACCCCGAGATGAGTTCGTAGACCATTCTCCTCGCACCAGCCAGGTGGGCGTAAGTAGATGTCTCGAGCTCGTAGTCGCCCGGCGAGCACATTCGGTAACTGAATACGGTTGTAGGAGGCAATGTGTTCCTTGCCGTACACCGCGGAGCGGACACGGCGCTGCGTGGGGTCGTGCCGGTACAACTCTTCCTGCAGTCGTGCACCGGCCAGGCCGTACCCGACGATCACCACCTGATGGGGCGTCATGGTCGTCCCTCCCTGCCTAGATCGGCTGGGGCGGAGAGCTTCTCGTTTTCTGTTCGCTGCGGTTTCTCCAGCCGGATGGCACACACTTTGAACTCGGGCATTCCGCTGGCAGGATCGAGTGCGGCATTGGTGAGCAGGTTCGCCGAGGCAGATCCAGCGAAATGAAACGGCGCGAACACAGTGTCGGGTCGCATCGTCGAGTCGCAGCGCACCGTGGCCAGTACTCGCCCGCGACGGCTCACCAACTCGACTGGATCCCCGTCGGTGAGCCCCGCCCGCAGCGCCACGTCGGGATGCATCTGCGCGAACATCGGGCCGGCTGCTTCGACCAGTGCCGGTACCCGGCGTGTTTGTGTGCCTGACTGGTATTGCGTCAGCATTCGTCCGGTGGTTGCAATCAACGGGAACGTCTCATCGACAGTCTCGGCCGGTCCGTGGGATTCGACTGCGATGAAGCGGGCTCTGCCATCTGGTGTGTGGAAGCGATCCACGAATAGCCGCGGAGTACCTGGATGGTCCACCGAGGGACACGGCCAGTACAGCGCCTCACCGGCGTCGAGCCGCTCGTAGGTGATGCCGCTGTAGTCGGCGGTCGCGCCGCGAGTTGCTTGGCGTAGTTCCTCAAACACCGCACGGGGCGACACGGGAAAGCGGTTGGCCGGCTGACCCATTCGAGTCGCGAGCTCGCCGATGATCTCGAGCTCGCTGCGAGGTCCGGGTGGGGCGGTGGCCGACCGTCGCCGCCGCAGCAGGCGGCCCTCCAGCGAGGTCAGTGTGCCCTCTTCTTCGGCCCACTGCAGCACCGGAAGCACAACATGAGCCAGCTGGGCCGTCTCTGAGAGCAAAAAGTCGTTGACCACAAGCAAATCAAGCTTTCGCAAGCCCTCGGTGACTCGCCGGCTGTCGGGTGCAGACACCGCGATATTGGATCCGCAGACCATGAGTGCGCGGACGCCACCGGGCCGCCCCAATCCTGCGAAGATCTCGTAGGCGCTCTTCCCCGGTCCCGGAAGGTCTGTGGGCTCGATGTCCCAGACCTTGGCGATATGCTCCCTTGCTGCAGGGTCGGTGATCTTGCGGTATCCCGGCAGCTGATCGGCCTTCTGGCCGACCTCGCGGCCCCCCTGCCCGTTGGCTTGTCCGGTCAGGCATCCATAGCCGCTGCCGCGGCGCCCGCATAACCCCAGGGTGAGTGCCAAACCGATGACAGCGCTGACAGTGTCGGTGCCGTCGACATGTTGTTCGGCACCCCTGGCGGTGATCACATAAGCACCCCCTCCGACGGTACGGGCGTCCGCGAGGGCCTGGACGGCGCGGCGCATATCGGCCACCGCGACGCCGGTCACCTGCTCGGCACGCTCGGGCCACCATCGCGACGCTGCAGCCCAGAACTGCTCGAAGCCGCTTGTGCGGGAAACGATGTAAGTGCGGTCGGCCAGATCCTCTGTCACGGCGATATGCGTCATGGCCAATGCGAGTGGTATGTCAGCGCCGGGTGTCACTGCCAGGTGAACTCCGCGGCCGCGGAGGGCACGTTCGGCGGTAGCGGTTCGGCGTGGGTCAACAACGATCAGCCCGCCAGCCTCTGCGGCGTTCTCCAGGTGTTGCATCAGCGGCGGCATGGTCTCGGCAGGGTTTCCACCGAAAACCATGACGGCGCTAGCCGAATCGAGGTCGGACACCGGAAAAGGCAACCCACGATCCAGTCCGAACGAGCGCAGTCCCGCCTCAGCGGCGGCGGACATACAGAAACGGCCGCTGTAGTCGACGTTGGCAGTACTTAACGCAACGCGGGCGAATTTCCCTAGGAGATAGGCTTTTTCGTTCGTCAGCGCACCGGCGCCGAAGACTGCGATGGCATCGTTGCCATAGGCCGTCTGTACGCGACGGAAGCCTTCGGCAACCTGATGCAATGCGTCGTCCCAGGATGTCTCACGAAGTCTTCCGCCGCGGCGTACCAGCGGCGTGGTCAGCCGATCGCGATACGTCAATAAATCGGCAGCGGTCCATCCTTTTTGGCAAAGTCTTCCACGGTTCGTTGGAAAGTCGACCGGAGAGACATTCCCCTGAGTAACCGACATGGCGCATTGGAGACCGCAATACGGGCAATGAGTATGTGTAAGTTCGATCATTTTTGTAACCTGCTTACTGCCAACGTATTTAGACATATTTGAGGGTACGTCTCGCACCTGAAAATCTGCTGTGGCAAAACGCTGTCAGCGTATTCACTTCGGTGCGGCAAGGCCGGGGAATGGACCGGCCTCGCGGAATCTTGTTGGGAAGGGGGCAAACTTCAATGGTCGCCATTGGCTGAGTAAAGGGGAGTTCAGGAAACGTAGCGACAAGGCGCCCCGGGGCGTAATTCATTCGCGCCGGCCGCTGCCATATCGCGGGAGTTGCAGGTATGCCGCTATGATTTCGTCATGTTCACGAAGATCGAAACACTCTCAGCGGCAACCACTTTAGGCGTGTTTGCCCTCAGCCGGCGAGCCGAGTACCTGCCATGACGGAATCCTCTGGTCCGCGGCAGCAGCCCTAGTCATGTCCTGGGGCTCCGACGGTTTCCGCCGGTGTCGCCCCCGAGCGGCGCAGCCGAAGGCGCCCGAGGGTGTCGAGGGGGTGCCAAAGCACCGGATGATCGCAGCGAGGACACGATTGTGTCGAGTGGTCACTGCCCGACATGGTCCAGCGGTTACATGCCGCACAGCGGACCACATGGGCAGCACCCAGCATCCCCATCAAGCCGACATACAGCGCGGCAGTCGTCGCAGCGCCCACCAGAACTGCAAACCCTGCGGTTATGAACTCGTCAACACCCATATCCAGCGACTCCTCAGGGAACTCACATATTAGAATCATCCACGCAATGATTGCGTCAACGCATGCAACTCTACACCGATGGTGCGGATACGCAATAGTTGCGCTTATGCATGCATTACGGTCATGATCTATGTATGAGTTCTGTACGTAGCGAGCGCCGCGCAGAGCGGACGACGACACAAGATGTTGATCTAGCGATAAGGGCCTGCCGGGCGTTTGTTGCCATCGCCGCGGAATCGGTAGCCGGAATCGACGAGCAGATCACGTTGCCGCAACTTCGTGTTCTGATCATGATCGCGACTAGGGGAGCTCTGAACATCGCGGCCGTCGCGGACGGACTGATGGTCAACCCCTCCAACGCGAGCCGAACCTGTGACCGGCTGGTCCGTTCCGGCCTACTCGATCGCCAGGAGTCGGCAGCGGATCGCCGGAATACGACGCTCAGTTTGACGCTACGTGGCACTGAGGTCGTCGGCGCGATCAGGGAGCGGCGTCGCGCGGCAATTGAACGAGTCTTGCGCACAATGGGGTCCACCGATCGCCGGGTGCTTATCGACTCGCTCGACGTGTTCGTCCGGGCGACCGGCGAGACGGCCGAGTATGACGCGCTGCCAATGCTGTGGGTCGACGGCAAGTGAGCCGAAATATGATGAGCAAGAACGACAGTGTGAGATGACGCGGCATGCGATCGAGGGTCAGCGCAATCACGGGCTTTGCCATACTTGCACCGGCCGTGCTAATTGGAGCGTCGTGCACGGCGGTCGACGGCACCGCCATGAGGGCTCCGATTCCGACCAACATCACAGGTCGACCTTCCGTCACATTTCGGCCGTGCGATGAGATGCCTGTCGGTGTCCTTCGGCAGTTGCGGCTCGATCAGAGCCCCACAGCATTCTCCAGTCAGTCGTCCAAAACTGGGTTCCAAAGCAAGACATGCACGTACCGGCCACTGAGCCGTCAGTACCGCGTGGTGATCGTGGTCGCCAACTACACACTCGGCGCTCATCAGAACGACCTAACCCACCGCGACAAACAAGCCTTCACCCTGGATGGCCGGCGTGCCCTGAGCTATGGCATATCCGGTGAGCCGGGCACATTCTCGTGCGAGGTCGACGTGGCCGCGACAACAGGAATCTTCGGCGTACGGATCGCCACGAACACCGGAAAGTATGGTCCCTACGCCGACTGTCCATCAACTGCACGCCACCACCTCGACGCTTTCCTGCCCTACTTCCCGTGGTAACCAGTCTGGACACTCGCGGTCCTGGACCAGTCCGAATCCCGCCGTGTACAACGATTTTGGGACGAGCGTCCCGGCGTTATTGACGTGTTGCACCGGTATCGAGATCAGGGCATAGCCAGGGATCGGGCCCGGCGGATGCACAGGGTCAGATGCGGTAAGGCGTGACCGGGGCGTGCTCCAAGGGGCAGCTATGGCGGGGCGCTACCAGCCGCACATGAGAGCCACGATGCTGACGCCGAGCGGATAAGCACCCCTAAGGTTTTGGGAGGGTCCGTTACCAGACTTGGACCTGCATTTTGGGTGCGGGTGGTGTCCAAATGGGCTGGCGGACACGTAGGGACGATTCGGCGATGCCACTGCGCCCGGTGGCGCGGCAGGTTATGGCTTCTGGCCTGATCTGAAATTGCCCTCGGCAATGGATTTCTCGTACCAATGAGTAGTGTCCTACTCATTGGTAGTAGCAAACATTAGACAGTCCACTTGAGCGGAGTGAAATGAGACGCTGCAACCCCCCGTGGGGCGCCGACGTTCGGTGCTGCCCATTCGCGCCGTTTTGCTGGCTAGTGAGACACGGGTGTAACGCCGCAAAACTGTTCTATACAAATGTGATTCATGGTGCGGATGGTGTCAACGGCGGCCGTCCTGTGAGCCGGCTGGGAGGTCGCTGACATGCGCACGGCGGGTACCTCCTACGGCGCCGGATGTCACGCAATATCGATCAAGCGGCGGAAAGTTTCGCAAATTTCTGGCGGGGCGCCGGGGTGAGCTGTTAGATAACGACATCAAGATCCAAGATGGAGCTCATTGTGCAGGTGGACTGGTCGGCGCGGCTATCTCCAAGGCGCTCAATCATGCTGTACTGCAATGCCGTTCATACCCCACTGTTATTGGAATGGTCGTCTAGATTTAAGGCGAGCTGTAGCAGCTCAAACCGTTCGGGGACGACAGTTTCAGGAGCCGTGCGTCGGGTAGGTGATACGCGGGCCGCCTGGGTGTCCAGGATGCGGTAACGCTTGGAGGATTCGTGGAACTTGGTGATCGCGCGCTTCCACTGACGCAGGTGCAGCTTGATATTTGGCTTGCACAGCAGATGGGCCACTTCGATACCGCGTGGCAACTGGGTGTCCTCGTACATATTGAAGGCGCGATCGACCCGCACTTGCTCGAACAGGCGATTCGACATGTGGTGGGCGAGGCAGAGTCGCTACGAGCCTTCACCTTCGAGGCGGATGGCAAGGTTTTCCAGAAGGCGATGGAAGACCCCGATATCGATCTGGCTTTTTATGACCTGATCAGCGCACACGATCCGGCGCAGGAAGCTCGCGACCTGGCGTCGTCTATCCAACGAACGCCGATGTCGCTCACGGGTGCGCTGGTCAGATTCGCACTGTTCCGAACGCGGACTGACGAGTACTACTGGTTCGCGTGCTGCCACCACATCGTCATTGATGGGTTAGGCCTGGCGCTGGCGGGTCGACGGATCGCGGCGGTCTACTCTGCACTTGCTGCGGGCACCGTTGTTTCTCCCGCGTTCTTCGGCTCCTTGCGAGACCAGGTCGATGGCGAGTTGGCGTACACGGCTTCGGCCGACTACGCGCAAGATGAGGCCTATTGGGCCGAGAACCTGCCGTCGGAAACTGAATCGGGATATCGGCCACCCCCGATCGCCGATGAACAGGACGGGTATTCACCTTCTGCGCCAGTTCAATTCGACCCAGCCGTGGCCGGCCGGGTCAAAGAGTTGTCCAAGGCGCTGGGCATCCGGAGGTCGTCGGTTCTTACCGCGGCTAGCGCGCTTTTGGTGCGCGGGTGGTGCGCTGAGGGCACGGATGAAGTCGTGCTGGACTTTCCGGTGAGCAGGAGAGTGGACCCGGGATCGACGCTGCATCCCGGCATGTTTGCCGGAGTTGTGCCGTTGGTATTGAAGGTATCCCCGGATGATACGGTCGCCGACTTCTGTGCGCAGGTTGATAGGCGTACGCGAGAAGCGCTGCGGCATCAGAGGTTTCCAGTACATCTGCTCGATGGTGAAGACGGATTTCGTGGCCCCAGGTCGGCGCCCAACAGGGTCGTCGTCAACTTCGTTCCAGGAAGGCTCATTCTGAGCTTCGCGGGTGTGCCGGGGACTGCGACATATACGAGTTTCGGCCCGGTGGGTCACTTCGGGCTGTTCTTCCTGGGATCCGGTGAGGAGCAGTTTTTGAGCACGGCGGGTGCCGGGCAGCCGTTTTCGCTTTTTGACGCCTCGGATCTGGCGGGCCGATTGGAGCGCCTGGTGGTGGCGATGGCGACCGACCCGGGCCGGCGATTGTCCTCGATGGATCTGTTGAACGAGGACGAGCATGCGCACCTAGCCGGAATCGGTAACGGGGCCGCACTGAGTAAACCGGTACCCGCTCCGGTATCGATCCCGGCGCTGTTCGCGACGCACGTGAAGCGCATCCCCGATGTGGTGGCGGTGACCTGTGGCGGGCGCTCGATGACGTACCGAGAGCTTGACGAAGCATCGAATAGGTTGGCCCACTTGTTGGTTAGCCGGGGTGCGGGCTCAGGGCACCGTGTGGCGCTGTTGTTGCCCCGCTCGGCCGACGCGATCGTGGCGATTCTCGGCGTGCTCAAGTCGGGCGCGGCGTATCTGCCGATCGACCCGGCGTTGCCAGCCGCCCGCATCGGTTTCATGCTCACCGATGCCGTGCCGGTCATGGCGGTCACCACGGCAGGCTTGGCGGACCGATTCGATGGTCATGAGGTGACCATCGTTGACATCAATGACTCTGCGGTCGATACCCAGCCCGATGCGACGCTTCCGGCGCCGACACCTGACGATCTCGCCTACCTGATCTACACCTCGGGCACCACAGGCACCCCGAAAGGCGTTGCCATCGCGCACCGCAATGTGACGCAGCTGTTCGAATCGCTGGATTCAGTGTTGCCACCGGCGGGGGTGTGGTCGCAGAGCCACTCCTATTCTTTCGACTTCTCGGTGTGGGAGATTTTTGGCGCCCTATTGCGCGGTGGGCGCCTGGTGGTGGTTTCCGAAGAGGTGACTGGCTCCCCGGAAGAGTTCCACGGCGTGCTGGTCGCCGAAGGTGTGACGGTTCTCAGCCAGACTCCGTCGGCGGTGCGGATGCTGTCGCCGGAAGGGTTGGCGTCCACGGCGTTGGTGATCGGCGCTGAGGCCTGCCCGCCTGAGGTGGTGGATCGGTGGGCACCCGGGCGACTGATGGTGAATGCGTACGGCCCCAGCGAGACGATGATTTGCGCCTCGATCAGTGCGCCCCTACAAGCGGGGTCGACGGGACCGAATGGGGTGCCGATCGGGTTACCGATTCCTCGTGCTGCGTTGTTCGTGCTTGACGAGTGGTTGCGCCCGGTCCCGGCCGGAGTGGTGGGTGAGTTGTACGTGGCGGGAGCGGGAGTCGGTCGTGGATATCTCAACCGGGCCGGGTTAACCGGGGCGCGTTTCGTGGCCTGCCCATTCGGGCAGCCTCGGGCGCGGATGTACCGGACCGGCGACCTGGTGCGGTGGCGTGGCGACGGGCAGCTGGACTATCTCGGCCGTGCTGACGAGCAGGTGAAGGTTCGTGGGTACCGGATCGAGCTCGGCGAAATCCAATCCGCCCTAGAACAATTGGATGGGGTCGAGGCGGCTGTGGTGATCGTCCGCGAGGACCGCCCTGGGGATAAGCGGTTGGTCGGCTATGTCACCGGAACCGTCGATCCGACGGAGGCGCGCGCTGCACTCGCCCGCCGCTTACCGACCTACATGGTGCCCGCAGCGGTGGTGGTGATCGGGGCGCTGCCGCTCACCCCCAACGGCAAGCTCGACAAGCGTGCGCTGCCGGCTCCGGAGTACACCGCGGGCGAGTATCGGGCCCCGGGAGACGCGGTCGAGGAGATCTTGGCGGGTATCTACGCCCAGGTTCTCGGGCTCAACCGCGTCGGGGTGGACGAGTCGTTCTTTGAACTGGGTGGTGACAGCATCTTGTCGCTCCAGGTGGCGACGCGGGCGCGCGCCGCCGGATTGATGTGCAGACCGCGGGATGTCTTCATCGAGCAAACCGTTGCACGACTAGCCCGGGTGGCGAGCGCGGTCGACGGTGAATCCGATGTGATCGACGAGGGCATCGGACCGGTACTTGCCACTCCGATCATGCGGTGGCTGCAGACTGTGGCTGGGCCGGTCGAGGAGTTCAACCAGACGATGGTGGTGCGGGCCCCTGCGGGGACAGATGCGGCCGAAGCGGTAATCATGTTGCAGGCCTTGTTGGATCGGCACGCGATGCTGCGGCTGTGCGTCGACAAGGATGACACCAGCGGTTGGTCCCTCCGGGTGCCTGAAGTCGGGTCGATACGGGCCGACGACTGCCTGGAAGCCGTCGACGTGATGTCCGAAGAGGTGTTGCGAGCGGCGCGGTCGCGATTGAACCCGGACACCGGGACGATGGTCAGCGCCGTGTGGGTCGAATCCACCAGTCAGCTGGTTCTGATCGTCCACCACCTGGCTGTCGACGCGGTGTCCTGGTGGATTTTGTTGGAGGACTTGAACATTGCGTGGGCGCAGCACCGCAGCGGCCAGCCGGTGGTGCTCCCGGTGAGCGGCACATCTTTTGCCCAGTGGGCTTCGCTGCTGGCCAAGCACGCGCGCCGCCCCGAAGTCGTTGACTACGTAGGCATCTGGAATCAGTTGGCGACAACCCCAGCGGCGGTGCCGCGCGGATTGGACACGTACGCCACGGCCGGATGTCTCTCGACGGAGCTGGATGTCGAGACCACGAGGATGTTGCTCGGTGAGGTGCCTGCGGCATTTCATGCCGGGGTTCAAGACATCTTGCTCATCGCCTTCGGATTGGCGTGGGCGGAGTTTCTGGGCGATGCCGGGGCGACTATCGGTATTGATGTCGAGGGCCATGGGCGTGCGGAAGAACTTGGCGGAGCTGTTGATCTCTCACATACTGTCGGCTGGTTCACCACCAAATATCCTGTTGCACTGTCGGTGTCCGGCCTTCCATGGTCACGGGTAGTGGCCGGTGAGAGCTCGCTGGGTGTGATGATCAAGGATGCCAAGGAACAGCTTCGTGCGCTCCCCGACGGACTGACGTACGGATTGCTGCGCTACCTGAACAGCGATGTTGACGTCGCGGAGGCCGAACCGTCGATCGCCTTCAACTACCTGGGGCGTCTGGGCGCGGCCATGGGGTGGTCCGGTGATGGCTGGCGAATCGACCAGGACGCCGTGTCGGTCACCGGCGCCGCTGCGGCGGTGCCCATGCCGCTGGGGCACACTGTCGAGCTCAACGCCGTCACTGTCGATACTGCTACTGGACCGTACTTGCGCGCCGAATGGGCCTGGGCACCTTCGGTTCTCGAGGAAGCGAAGATCACCAGGCTGGCCCGATTATGGTTCGAGGCCCTGGCCGGCATTTGCGCACACGTGCGCTCCGGTGGGGGCGGCCTGACTCCTTCGGATATTGTGCCTGCTCGGCTTAACCAGCAGCAGATCGACGAGCTGCAACGACAGCACCGCATCGCCGACATCTTGCCGTTGACGCCTTTACAGCAGGGGCTGCTCTTTCATGCCAGCACCGCGCAGGGTAGCGACGATATGTACGCGGTGCAATTGGATTTCACCCTTGCCGGCCCCCTCGACCCCGATCGCCTGCGTGGCGCGGTGCGCACAGTCGTCAATCGGCATCCGCACCTGGCGGCCCTATTCTGCGGACAGTTCGAGGAGCCGGTGCAGATCATCCCCGCTGATCCCATGGTGGAGTGGCGGTATGTCGAGCTTGGCGGCGGTGGGACAGGCCCTGATGGCAGTGCGGACGAACCGATCGCCCAGCTCTGCGCGGCCGAATGTGCCGCGGTGCGTGACCTCGCCGGTCGGCCGGCTTTTCGGGCGGCGCTGGTGCGCATCTCGGAGCGTCAGCATCGTTTCGTGCTGACCAGTCACCACATATTGCTCGATGGGTGGTCGCTGCCGATCCTGCTCCGGGAGATATTCGCGAGCTATTACGGGGAACGGCTGGCTACGGCAGGGTCGTACCGTGCGTTCCTCACCTGGCTCGCGGATCGCGATGTTGAGGCCGCCCGAGAGGCCTGGCGTGATGCGCTGGCCGGTTTTGCGACTCCCACACTGGTCGGACCGAAGGATCGGTTAGGGCTGGGGCAGAGAGGATTTGGCACATTTCGGGTACCCGAGCAGACCACACAGGCATTGGGCGAGCTGGCGCGCTCCTGCCGCACCACCCTCAGCACAGTGCTCCAGGGTGCGTGGGCGCTGGTGCTGACCTCGATGACCGGCCAGCAGGATGTCATCTTCGGTACCCCGCGGTCCCGAGTCGGACAGCTGGAGGTCGACGACGCGGAATCGATGGTCGGGCTGTTGATCAATACGGTGCCGGTGCGCGCCAACCTCACTCCGACAAGCACCACCGTCGATCTGCTGGCGCAACTGCAGAACGCTCATAACGAGACACTCGAGCACCAGCATCTTGCGCTGAGTGAAATCCATGGGATCACCGGGCACGAGCAGTTATTCGACACACTTTTCGTGTACGAGAACTATCCGATCGACAGCGGTATGACGCTGGGCGTCGACGGGCTCGCCATCACCGAATTCACCAACCGCGAGTACAACCACTATCCGCTGACGGTGGAGGCCCTGCCGGGCGCCGAACTTGGCCTGCATGTCGAATACGATGCCGACCTGTTCGACCCTGGCAGCATCGAAACACTGATCAAACGATTGCAGCGGGTGCTGGTGGCGATGACCGCCGATCCACACCGGCGGCTGTCCTCGGTGGATCTGCTGGATCGAGGCGAGCGTGACTTCGTGTTGTCGGGCCTTTCTGGTGCCGCGGTGGTGGGACCGGTCGGGGTAGCGCCACAACTGCTGGCTGCGACAGTCGCGGCCCATGCTGACGCCTCGGCGGTGCTAGACGGTGCTCGACAGATGTCGTATCGCGAGCTTGACGAGGCATCGAACCGATTGGCACGGAGGCTGATTGAGGCGGGCGTCGGACCGGAGCGCGCGGTTGGCGTGGCGATGGACCGATGTCTGGAGTTGGTGGTCGCGTGGTGGGCGGTGGTCAAGGCCGGAGGCGTCTACGCGCCAGTCGATCTGGGCCATCCCGTCGAACGGGTCGCCTCGGTGCTGGACTCCGCGCGCGCGGTCTGTGTCGTGACCTGCGGAACCGATGAGGTCGCCGGCGCCGGGACACGTCGGGTCGTGCGCGTCGACAGTACTGACGCCTCTGGGTATTCCGCGGAGGCGATTACCGACGCCGATCGACGGTCGGCACTACGGACGGACGACACCGCCTATGTGATATTCACGTCGGGTTCCACGGGCATCCCCAAGGGGGTGGCGGTGAGCCATGCTGGCCTGTTGGGATGGGCTGCGGCCCAACGTGAGCTATTCCGTCTGGGCGCAGAGGCGCGGGTACTGATGGTGGCCGCACCGACCTTCGATGCATCGGTCGGTGAGTTGTTGTTGGCCGCAGAGGCGGGCGCGGCGTTGGTGCTAGCGCCACCGCAGGTATACGCCGGTGAAGCCCTGACTGCGTTACTGGAGAGCCAACACGTCACCGCGGCGATATTGACCCCCACGGTGGTGTCGACGTTGGATCGGGGCCGTCTTTACGAACTGGACACGCTGATCGCCGTCGGAGAGGCATGCCTTCCCGAGCTGGTAGATGCATGGGCGCCGGATCGGCAGATGTTCAACGGCTACGGCCCCAGCGAGACCACCATCTGGGTCACCTGTGCGCCGTTGACGGCGGGGCAGCCGGTTCGCATCGGCGCGCCAATTCCGGGCGTGTGCACGCGGGTGCTTGATGCTTGGCTGAACCCGGCCCCGGTCGGGGTGATAGGCGAGCTGTATCTGAGCGGACCGGCGCTGGCGCACGGCTATGTGGGCCGGGCGGATCTGACCGCAGAACGATTCGTCGCCAATCCCTTCGGGGCACCGGGGACGCGCATGTATCGCACCGGTGATGTGGTGCGCTGGACGTCCGACGGAACTCTGGACTATCTCGGCCGTGCCGACAGTCAGATCAAACTGCGCGGACAGCGCATCGAATTGGGAGAAATCGAGAGCACGCTGCTGGCCTGCCCGCAGGTCACCCAGGCCGCTGTCACCGTGCAGGACAGTGCAACCGGCTCTCATTTGGTCGCCTACGTGACGCTTGATCGTGCCGCCGGCCAGAACGTAGATGATGTCGAGGAGTGGCAGCATCTGTACGACGAGTTGTACGGCGCCGACATCGGATCCAGCTTCGGCATGGATTTCCGGGGCTGGAACAGCAGCTACACCGGCGATCCGATTCCGCTCGATGAGATGGTGCAGTGGCGTCGCGCCACAGTGGATCGGATCATGGCCTTGCAGCCGCGGCGCGTGCTGGAGATCGGCGTGGGGTCCGGATTGCTGTTGTCACAGATCGCCCCACAGTGCGATCAGTATGTGGCCACCGATTTTTCGGCGGTGGCGATCGACAACCTGGCCCGGTCGTTGGAGCAGTTGCAGGTCACGTGGCGCGATCGGGTGCAGCTGCTGTCCCAACCCGCGCACATCACCGACGGCTTGCCGCGGGGCCATTTCGACACCGTCATCCTGAACTCGGTTGTCCAGTATTTTCCCAACGCGCGATACCTGGCTGAGGTGATCGACAGCGCGGTGGATTTACTGGTCCCCGGTGGGGCGGTGTTTATCGGTGACGTCCGTAACCACGCCCTGCAGAGTGCATTCCAAACCGCCATCGCTTTGGCCCGCAAGGGGAATGCAAACGCGACGGAGATTCGCCAGCGAGTCCGCCATGCGATGCTCGGTGAGACCGAATTGCTCTTGGCCCCAGAATTTTTTACGACATGGGCCAGTTCGTGCCCGTCAGCGGCCGGACTCGATATCCGAGTCAAGCGTGGCTCGGCCGACAACGAATTGAACCAGTACCGCTATGACGTCGTCGTTCACAAGACCCCTGCTCCCGTGCGTTCGGTGGCAGCCGAAACCACCTGGGCGTGGGCTCAGTGCGCAAGTCTGCGTGGTCTGCACGGCGAACTGGCTTCGGCGCGCCCCGCTGCCGTCCGTGTCACCGATATCCCGAGAACCGGTGGGATGGATGATGTCCGGGTCGAAGTCGCACTGTCCGCGGGACTACCTTTGGCCGATGCGCTCGCCCAATCCGGTGGCGGCGCGGCCGATCAGGCCGTCGCTCCAGAAGAATTGCATCGTCTGGGGGACGCCGCCGGATATCACGTCGCGGTGACCTGGGGTGCCCAGCCGGGCACTCTCAGTGCAGTTTTCATCGCCCGCAACGGACAGCCCGCTCCGCCGCTCACCGATCTCTACGTATCCGCTACCGTGTCTTCCTCCGGGGCCCGGGGGCGTATCAGCCACGCCAACGACCCCCGCACCAACACAAAGATCGGTGACGTGCGAGACCGTTTGGGCGCCTGGTTGCCGGAATACATGGTGCCGACACATATTGTGGCGCTTGAGGAATTCCCGTTGACCTCTTCGGGCAAGCTTGATCGCAAGGCACTGCCGGCACCGGAGTACCAGGATGCTGATCGTTACCGGGCGCCAGCGGGTGCGGTCGAGGAGATTCTGGCCGGGATCTACGCGCACGTGCTGGGGCTGGAGCGCGTTGGTGTCGACGATTCATTCTTCGACTTGGGTGGGGATTCGCTGTCGGCAATGCGCCTGATCGCCGCGGTCAACTCCAGTGTGAGCGCCGATCTGGGGGTCCGGGCGGTCTTCGAGGCGCCTACGGTGGCCGAGCTGGCGGACCTCGTCGGTGCAGATGGTGGCCGCCGTGAGCCGTTGGTCGTGGGGATGCGCCCGTCGGTGATTCCGTTGTCGTTCGCCCAGAATCGGTTGTGGTTCATCGACCAGTTGCAGGGCCCGTCACCTATGTACAACATTGCGCTTGCCTTGCGGTTGCGTGGGCGCCTTGATGTCGATGCGTTGGGTGCTGCGCTCGCCGATGTGGTGGACAGGCATGAGAGCCTGCGCACGGTGTTCGCGGCGGCCGACGGAATACCGCAGCAGGTGGTACTTCCTGTCGAGCAGGTTGGTTTCGCGTGCGGAGTCAACGATGCCACCGGCTGGCCGCAAGAACGGCTGCGAGCGGATATCCGGGCCGCGGCCCGCTACACGTTTGACCTGACAAGCGAAAGCCCCTTGCACACAGAGCTATTCACCGTATCCGAGGATGAACATGTGCTCGTAGCTGTGGTGCACCACATCGCTGCCGACGGTTCGTCGATTACTCCGTTCGCGCGTGATCTGGGGGTGGCCTACGCGAGTCGGTGCGCCGGGCATGCTCCCGATTGGGCGCCGCTGGCGGTGCAGTATGTGGACTACACACTCTGGCAGCGCGGGTACTTGGGTACTCCTGAAGACGGCGATAGTCGTATCGCGGCCCAATTGGAATTCTGGGAAGAGGCCCTTTCCGGGCTGCCGGAATGCTTGCAGCTTCCTACTGACCGGCCCTACCCGCTGGTCGCCGATCATCGCGGAGCCCAGGTTCAGGTGGACTGGCCAACCGAGTTACAGCAGCAGATCCGTCGCGTGGCGCGTGAGCATAATTCAACCAGTTTCATGGTGATCCAGGCCGCCTTCGCCGCGCTGCTCTCCAAGATCGGCACCAGTTCTGATGTGGCGGTAGGCTTCCCGATCGCCGGCCGCGGTGACCCCGTACTTGACGATCTGGTCGGGTTCTTCATCAACACCCTGGTGTTACGCGTCGACACGTCGGGTGACCCGACCTTCGTCGAGCTGCTGGCCCAGGTGCGCCAGCGCAGCCTGGCCGCTTTCGAGCATCAAGACGTGCCCTTCGAATTACTGGTGGAACGGCTCAACCCCACCCGGAGCCTGACGCATCATCCGCTGGTGCAGGTGCTCTTGGGCTGGGAGAACTTCCCCGGCCACGGCAATAACCCCGCTGCAGAGTTGGCCCTGGGCGATCTGCAGGTCACGCCGATCTCGGTGCACACTGATACCGCCCGCATGGATTTGGCGTTGTCTTTGGCCGAACACTGGACCGAGGGCGGTCAGCGCGCCGGAATCACCGTGACTGCGGAATTCCGCAGCGACGTATTCGATGCGGAGAGCGTCGAGGCGTTGATCGAGCGGTTGCGGCTGATGTTGGCGGTGGTGACCGCTGAGCCGCAGCGTCGGCTGTCTTCGGTGGATCTGCTGGGCGCTACTGAGCACGCCCAGTTGGCGCGGTGGGGTAACGAGGCGGTGTTGGCTCAACCCGAGACTCCGGTGTCGGTTGCGCAGATGTTCTCCGCGCAGGCGACGCGCACTCCGGATGCCGAGGCGGTGACTTTCGAGGGCCGGTCTCTGACGTACCGCGAGCTCGACGAGGCTGCCAATCGGTTGGCGCACTTGCTTGCCGGACAGGGTGTGGGTCCGGGACGGTTTGTGGCGCTGCTCTTTTCGCGGTCGGCCGAGGCGATTGTGGCTATCCTGGCGGTGCTTAAATCGGGGGCGGCGTATCTGCCGATCGACCCGGCGTTGCCGGCCGCCCGGATCGAGTTCATGCTCACCGATGCTGCCCCGATGGCCGCGGTCACCACCGCTGCGCTGGCAGGCACGCTTGATGGGTTCGGGGTGCCAGTAATTGATGTCGACGACCCGACTGTGGCAACTCAGCCCTGTACGGCGCCGCCAGCACCGGCCCCCGATGACCTGGCCCACATCATTTACACCTCGGGCACCACGGGTGTTCCTAAAGGTGTTGCGGTGACGCAGTACAACGTTGTTCAGCTATTCGACGGACTGGATATCGGCGTGGTGCTGGCGCCCGGGCAGGTGTGGACGCAGTTCCACTCGTATGCGTTCGACTTTTCGGTGTGGGAGATCTGGGGGGCGCTGCTGCATGGTGGCAGGCTGGTGGTGGTACCCGATTCAGTGGCGCGCTCGCCAGAAGAATTCCACGCCTTACTCGTGCGCGAACAGGTCACGGTGTTGACCCAAACACCGTCGGCGGTCGGGATGCTTTCACCGGAGGGGCTGAATTCGGCGGCGTTGGTGATTGGCGCCGAGCCCTGCCCGCCCGAGTTGGTGGATCGTTGGGCCCCGGGCCGAGTGATGGTTAACGTTTACGGGCCAACGGAAACCACGATGTGGGCATGCAAGAGTGCACCGCTGATCGCGGGGTCGGGGGCCCCTCCGATCGGTTCGCCGGTATCGCACGCAGCGTTCTTCGTTCTGGACGAGTGGTTGCGGCCGGTCCCGGCCGGTGTGGTGGGCGAGTTGTATCTGGCCGGCGCGGGGGTCGGGTCTGGGTACTGGCGCCGAGCGGGTTTGACGGGGTCGCGGTTTGTGGCGTGCCCGTTCGGGAGGCCGGGCGACCGCATGTATCGCACCGGAGACTTGGTGTGTTGGGGTGCTGACGGTCAGCTGCGGTATCTGGGGCGGGCCGATGAGCAGGTCAAGATCCGCGGCTACCGCATCGAACTCGGCGAAATCCAGTCTGCTCTAGTCGAATTGGATGGCGTGGAACAGGCCGTCGTCGTCGCACGCGAGGATCGTCCCGGTGACAAGCGGCTGGTCGGTTATGCGACAGGGACGGTGGATCCCGCTAAGGCGCGCGCCGCGCTGGCCGAGCGGCTCCCGGCATATATGGTCCCGGCCGCAGTGGTAATGCTGGCGGCACTGCCGGTCACCGTGAACGGCAAGCTCGACACCCGCGCGCTGCCTGTGCCGGACTATCAGGATGTCGATCACTACCATGCTCCGACCAGCCCCATAGAGGAGATACTGGCCGGCATATACGCCCAGGTGCTGGGTGTCGAGCGCGTCGGGATCAATGATTCGTTCTTCGACCTGGGTGGCGATTCGGTGTCGACGATGCGCCTGATAACGGCGATCAATTCGGCACTGGAGGCCGACCTCGCTGTGCGGACGGTCTTTGAGGCGCCCTCGGTTGCCCAATTGGCCCCACGCATCGATCAGGGTGTGGGTCGACCCGAACCGTTGGTGGCGGGGGAGCGCCCGGCGTCGATTCCGCTGTCGTTCGCGCAGAGCCGGTTGTGGTTTGTCGACCAATTGCAGGGCCCGTCACCGATGTACAACATGGCCGCGGCGTTGCGGTTGCGTGGGCGCCTTAACGTCGGTGCATTGGGTGCAGCGCTCGCCGACGTCGTGGGCCGCCACGAAAGCCTGCGCACGGTGTTCCCGGCGCGTCAAGGGGCGCCACAGCAGGTCGTCGTGCCCGCGGAGCTCGCCGATCTCCGTGGGGAGGCTGTTGACGCCACCGGATGGTCGGCGGGCCAGCTGAACGAGGCGGTCGAGGCGGCGTCCCGTTGCATATTCGATTTGTCACACGATATACCTTTGCGCACAACACTTTTTAGTGTTGCGGAGGATGAACATGTACTGGTGATGGTGGTGCACCATATCGCCGCGGATGGATTGTCTCTGGCTCCACTGGGCGCTGATCTGCGCGTGGCCTACGCCAGTCGATGTGCGGGGCGGGCTCCTGGGTGGGCCCCGTTGGCAGTGCAGTATGTCGACTACACACTGTGGCAACGCACCCAGTTTGGCGATCTGGACGACAGTGACAGCCGTATTGGCGTGGAGCTGGCCTATTGGCAGGATGCGCTCGCCGGGATGCCGGAGCGAATCCAGCTGCCGACCGATCGGCCCTACCCGCCCGCGGCCGATCAGCGTGGTGCGACAGTGGAGGTGGAGTGGCCGGCGCAGTTGCAACACCAGGTTCGTTGGATGGCCCGTGAGCACAACGCAACCAGCTTCATGGTGGTACAGGCCGCACTTGCGGTACTGCTGTCGAAGACTGGCGCCAGTTCCGATGTGGCGGTGGGGTTCCCGATCGCCGGGCGCCGTGACCCTGCGCTCGACGAATTGGTGGGATTTTTCGTCAACACCTTGGTGCTGCGAGTCGATCTGGCCGGAGATCCCAGCTTCGCCGAACTGTTGGCTCGGGTCCAGGCGCGCAGCCTGGCGGCCTTCGAGCATCAGGATGTCCCGTTTGAACTACTGGTGGAGCGGGTCAACCCAACCCGCAGCTTGACTCACCATCCGCTGGTTCAGGTGATGTTGGCCTGGCAGAACTTCGCTGGGCACGATGATCCGGCAACTGGTTTGGCGTTGGAGGGCCTTGAGGTCACCTCGGTTCCGTTGGACACTCGTTCGGCGCGCATGGATTTGGTGTTTTCACTGGCGGAGCGCTGGGACGGCGCCGGTGAACCCGCCGGGATCGGCGGACACGTTGAGTTCCGTACCGATGTGTTCGATGCACACACCATCGAGGCGCTGATCGGACGGCTGCAACGGGTCCTGGTGGCCATGACCACTAATCCGGGTCGGCAGTTGTCCTCGGTGGATCTGCTCGACGAGGCTGAGCATGCCCTCCTCGATGACATCGGGAACCGGGCCGCGTTGACCCGGCCATTGTCTTCGATGCCGTCCATCCCGACATTGTTCGCCGAGCACGTCGCTCGCACACCGGACGCTGCCGCACTGGTGTGCGAGGGCCGGTCCATGAAGTACCGGGAGCTTGACGAGGCATCGAATCGGTTGGCGCACTTGCTGGTCGGTCAGGGCGCGAGACCGGGACAGTGTGTGGCACTATTGTTGCCACGCTCGGCCGAAGCGATCGTGGCAATTCTCGCGGTGCTTAAAACCGGTGCCGCGTATGTGCCGATCGATCCGGCGTTGCCATCGGAGCGGATCGGATTCATGGTGGCAGATGCCGCGCCGACAATCGCGATCAGTACCGCTGATATGGCCGACCGACTCGGCGGCCACGGCACGGTGGTCATCGACGTCCACGATCCCCGCGTTAACCACCAACCCCGCACCGCACTGCCCGCGCCGGCGGCGGATGACGTTGCCTACCTGATCTACACGTCGGGTACCACCGGTATTCCTAAAGGCGTTGCCATTAGCCATCACAACGTGACTCAGCTACTCGCTTCGCTGGATGCGGGGCTGCCGTCGGCGGGCATTTGGTCCCAGAGCCACTCGCTGGCGTTCGACGTCTCGGTGTGGGAGATCTTTGGTGCGCTATTGCGTGGCGGGCGGGTGGTAGTGGTACCGGAAGAGGTGACGCACACACCTCACGAGTTTCACACCTTGCTCGTTGTGCAGGAGGTCAACGTGTTGACCCAGACCCCGTCCGCGGTCAGGGTGCTCTCGCGTGCAGGGCTGGAGTCGGTCTCGCTGGTCATGGCCGGTGAGGCGTGTCCGTCCGAGGTAGTGGATGAATGGGCGCCGGGGCGAGTGATGGTCAACGCGTACGGCCCGACCGAAACCACCATGTGTGTGGCGATCAGCGCGCCACTGAAAGCGGGGTCGGCGGGACTGCGCGGGGTGCCTATCGGCTCCCCGGTAACGGGGTCGGCGTTGTTTGTATTGGACGAGTCCCTGCGGCCGGTGTCGACCGGCGTGGTCGGTGAACTGTATGTGGCTGGCCATGGGTTGGCCGCCGGGTATGTGGGACGGTCAGGGTTGACGGCGTCACGTTTTGTGGGGTGCCCGTTCGGTCGCCCTGGAGCGCGTATGTATCGCACCGGGGACTTGGTGGGCTGGGGTGCCGACGGTCAGCTGGACTATCTGGGGCGTGCCGATGAACAGCTGAAGATCCGGGGGTACCGCATCGAGCTCGGTGAAATCCAATCTGCTCTAGCAGCATTGGATGGTATCGAGCAGGCTGTGGTCATCGCGCGCGAGGATCGCCCCGGCGACAGGCGGCTGATCGGCTACGTCACGGGAACCGCGGATCCGTCCCAGACACGTACCGTGCTCGCCGAGCGGCTACCGGCCTACATGGTGCCGGCCGCGGTGGTGGTGCTGGACGCGTTACCGCTCACCCCGAACGGCAAGCTTGACGCGCGCGCGCTACCGGCACCCGAATACGGCATGGGTGAGTATCGCGCCCCCGGTAATGCGGTCGAGGAGATTCTGGCGGGCATCTACGCCTCGGTTCTCGGTGCCGAACGTGTGGGTGTTGACGACTCGTTCTTCGACCTTGGTGGCGACAGCATTTCGGCGATGCGCCTGATTGCGGTGATCAATGCCAGTTTGGATGCCGGTCTTGCGGTTCGCGCTGTTTTCGAGGCGCCCACGGTTGCTCAGTTAGCACCCCGGATCGGCGAGGGGGTAACAGGGCTGGAGCCGCTGATGGCCGGCGAACGGCCCGCTAGTATTCCGCTGTCGTTTGCGCAGAGCCGGTTATGGTTCCTGGATCAGTTGCAAGGCCCCTCACCGGTTTACAACATGGCCGTGGCTCTGCGGTTGAGCGGACACGTTGACGCCGACGCGCTGGGTGCCGCGCTGGCCGACGTGGCCGCTAGGCATGAGAGCCTGCGCACCCTGTTTGCCTCCCCCGAGGGCACCCCGCAGCAGGTGGTGATCGCTGCTGAGAGCGCCGATTTCGGCTGGAATGTTGTCGATGCCAGTGGCTGGCCGATCAGTCGGCTCGACGAGACCATGGGCGCCACGGCGCGTTACACCTTCGATCTTGCGGCCGAAATACCCATGCGGGCCAGACTGTTCCGCCTTGGCGAGGACGAACACATACTGGTGGCCGTGGTGCACCATATTGCCGCCGACGGGATGTCGATCACCCCGCTGGTGCGTGATCTGGGGGTCGCCTATGCCTGCCGGTGCGCGGGCCAGGCCCCCGGCTGGGCGCCGTTGGCAGTGCAGTACGTCGACTACACGCTATGGCAGCGTGCGCAATTCGGGGATCTCGATAACAGTGCGAGCCCGATCGCCGCACAGGTGGCCTACTGGGCAGATGCCTTGGCCGGGATGCCGGAGCGTGTGCAACTACCTATCGACCGGTCCTACCCGCTAGTGGCCGATCTACAAGGTGCGACCGTGGAGGTGGACTGGTCGGCCGAGTTGCAGCGTCGTATCGGCCAGGTGGCTCGCGAACACAACGCAACCAGCTTCATGGTGGTGCAGACCGCACTTGCGGTACTGCTGTCGAAGACTGGCACCAATAACGATGTGGGATTGGGATTCCCGATTGCCGGGCGGCGCGATCCTGCACTCGATGAGCTGGTGGGCTTTTTCGTCAACACGCTAGTGCTACGGGTCGACGTGGCGGGCGATCCGACCTTCATTGAGCTGCTATCGCAGGTCCGGCAGCGCAGTTTGGCGGCGTTCGAGCATCAAGATGTGCCGTTCGAGGTGCTGGTGGAGCGAATCAACCCCACCCGTAGCCTGACTCATCACCCGCTGGTGCAGGTGACGCTGGCCTGGCAGAACCTGCCCGGTCACTCGAGCGATCCCGCCGCGGGGCTGACTTTGGGTGATGTCCAGATCACGCCGATGCCGGTGGATACCCACACCGCCCGTATGGATTTAGTGTTCTCACTAGGTGAACGTTGGGATGGCGCTGGTGATCCCGCCGGGATCGGTGGACACGTGGAGTTCCGCACCGATGTGTTCGACGCCCACACCATCGAAGCACTGGTCGGACGGCTGCGGCGGGTGCTGATGGCCATGACCGACGATCCCGCGCGCCCGTTGTCGTCGATGGATCTGCTTGACGAGGCTGAGCATGCCCGGCTGGATGAGATCGGGAACCTGGCGGCACTGACGGGGATGGCGGCCGCGCCGGTGTCGGTTCCGACGTTGTTTGGCACGCATGTGGCGCGCACCCCGGATGCGGTGGCACTCACCTTCGGGGGCCGGTCCATGACGTACCGGGAGCTTGACGAAGTGTCGAATCGTCTGGCGCACTGGCTGGTTGGTCAGGGTGCGGCGCCGGGTCGACGAGTGGCCTTCCTGCTGCCCCGGTCGGATGAGGCCATTGTGACGATGTTGGCGGTGCTCAAGTCGGGGGCGGCGTATCTGCCGATCGACCCGGCGCTGCCGGACGAGCGGATCGGGTTCATGCTCGGCAATGCCACACCGATGGCCGTGGTCACCACTGCCGGCCTGGTTGACCGGCTCGATGCGTACGACCTGGCCGTCGTCGACGTCCACGACCCCGCCATAGACACGCAGCCCAGCACGCCGCTGCCCGTGCCGGCCCCCGATGATCTGGCCTATCTGATCTACACCTCGGGCACCACAGGCGTGCCCAAAGGGGTTGCGATTACGCACGGCAATGTGACGCAACTGTTCGAATCGCTGGATTTGGGTATCCCAGCGGCCGAGGTATGGGCGCAGAGCCACTCTTTGGCATTCGATATCTCGGCGTGGGAGATCTTCAACGCGCTATTACGTGGTGGGCGGCTTGTGGTGGTGCCCGATGAGGTCACGCGCTCCCCAGAAGAGCTCCACGCCTTGCTGGTTGCCGAGAAGGTGACGGTGTTGACGCAGACTCCTTCCGCTGTCGCGGCGCTCTCGGATGAGGGATTGGGCGCGCTCTCGTTGGTGGTGGCCGGTGAGGCATGCCCCGCCGAGGTGGTGGACCGGTGGGCCCCGGGTCGGGCAATGCTCAATGCCTACGGTCCCAGCGAGACAACCATCGGAGTGACGGTCAGTATGCCGCTGTCAGCTGGGTCCTCGGGCGTGGTGCCGATCGGTGCACCGGTGCGCGGATCGGCATTGTTTGTCTTGGACGGGTCGTTACGGCAAGTACCTGTCGGAGTGATCGGCGAGTTGTATGTGGCCGGCGGCGGAGTGGGCTGTGGATATGTGGGCCGGGGCGGGTTGACGGCGTCCCGGTTTGTGACGTGCCCGTTCGGGAAGCCGGGTGTACGGATGTACCGAACCGGGGATCTGGTGCGCTGGCGCGTTGATGGGCAACTGGACTACCTGGGCCGCGTCGACGAGCAGGTGAAGGTTCGCGGCTATCGCATTGAGCTTGGTGAAATCCAGTCCGCGCTCGCCGAATTGGATGGGGTAGAAGCCGCGGTGGTGATCGCCCGCGAGGACCGGCCCGGTGACAAGCGGTTGGTCGCGTACATCACCGGTACCGCAGATCCAGTCGCGGCGCGCGCCGCGCTGATCGACAGACTGCCCGTCTACATGGTCCCCGCTGCCGTGGTGGCGTTGGCGGAGCTGCCGCTCACGGCCAACAGCAAGCTCGACACTCGCGCGCTGCCTGCACCGAAGTATCAGGATGTCGATCGCTATCGTGCACCCGGAAATGCCGTTGAGGAGATCCTCGCCGGGATCTACACGCAGATCCTCGGCATCGAGCGCGTGGGCGTCGACGAGTCGTTCTTCGAGCTGGGTGGAGACAGCATTTCGTCGATGCAGGTGGTGACGCGGGCGCGTGCTGCGGGGCTGAGCTGTCGGCCGCGGGACATCTTCGTCGAGCAGACCGTCGCGCGGCTGGCCCGCGTGATCGAAGTGATCGACGTTGAAGCTGATGTGATCGATGAGGGCATCGGGCCGGTTGCAGTCACGCCGATCATGCATTGGTTACGCAACATCGACGGCCCGGTCGACGAGTTCAACCAGACGATGGTGGTGTTGGCACCGGAAGGGGCCGGCGAGGCTGACGTAATGATTGTGTTGCAGGCCTTGCTGGATCGACATGCGATGCTGCGGCTGCGTGTTGCCCATGACGCCGCAGGAGCCTGGTTGTTGACGGTGCCCCAGGTGGGCTCGGTGGATGCCCGTGAGTGCCTGCAATCGGTGGACGAACTATCCGACGCGGCGGTGGTCGACGCACGCTCGCGATTGAATCCCGCCGCCGGGATGATGCTCAGCGGTTTGTGGGTCGAGTCGACCGGCCAGCTGGTGGTAATCATCCACCACCTGGCGATCGACGGGGTTTCCTGGCGAATTCTTTTGGAAGACTTCAATATCGCCTGGGCCCAGCACCGCCTGGGACAACCGCTGGCGTTGCCGGCAGCGGGGACATCGTTTGCACAGTGGGCATCACAGCTGGCCGAATACGCACACCGCCCGGAAGTCGTCGGGCAGGCCGACTCCTGGAAACAAGTCATGGCGACCCCCGCGACGTTGCCCGCGGTGCGTCCCGAGGTGGATACATTTGCCGCGGCCGGACTCCTGTCGGTGATGCTGGATACCGAGACCACGAGCATGCTGCTCGGTGAGGTTCCGACGGCGTTTCATGCTGGGGTTCAAGACATCTTGTTGATCGCCTACGCACTCGCCATGGCGGAATTCGCGGGGACTGGCGACGCGGGGATCGGCATTGACGTCGAGGGTCACGGGCGTGCTGAAGAACTCGGTGGAGCGGTCGATCGTCATCTCGACCTCTCGCGCACGGTCGGCTGGTTCACTACCAAATACCCAGTGGCACTATCGATTTCATGGCTGAACTGGGCGCAGGTCGTGGCCGGCGACGGCGCGCTGGGCGCCGCACTCAAGGACGCCAAAGAGCAACTTCGGGCGCACCCCGACGGTCAGACGTACGGCGCACTGCGCTATCTGAACGACGACGTGGATCTCGAGGGCTCCGACCCAACGATCGGGTTCAACTACCTCGGGCGCCAAGGCCGTGTGACCGGATTCTCGGACGATCTGTGGCGGCCGGGGCATGAGGGTGCGGCGGTCACGGGAACTGCCGCGGCGACATCCATGCCGCTGATACACGCTGTCGAGCTCAGTGCCGTCACCATCGACAGTGAATTGGGTCCGCAGTTGCATGCCCATTGGACTTGGGCTCCTTCAGTTCTCGATACGGGCCAAATCAGCCGGCTGAGCGGGCTGTGGTGTGAGGCGCTGGTCGGCATCTGTGCACATGTGCGTTCCGGCGGGGGTGGGCTGACGCCCTCGGATATCGCGCCCGCCCGGCTCAGCCAACGACAGATGGACGAGCTGGCGCAGCGCTACCGCATTGCGGACGTGCTGACGCTCACCCCGGTGCAGCAAGGGCTCCTCTTCCATGCCAACGCCGCACGGGGGAACGATGATTTGTACGCGGGGCAGCTGGCCTTCACTCTGACCGGTCCCCTGGATCAGCATCGTCTACGTGATGCCGTGCAGGCGATGGTCATCCGGCATCCGAACCTGGTGGCCCGATTCTGTCCGGAGTTCGACGAGCCGGTGCAAATTATCCCGGCCGACCCGGCAGGCCCGTGGCAGTACGTCGATCTTGCCGGCGATTCCGAAGCCGACCAACAGATCAATCGACTGTCTGCGGCCGAACGCGCTGCGGTGTGCGACCTGGCCGGCCAGCCACCTTTCCGGGTGGCGTTGATCCGTACCGCTGCCGACCGACACCGTTTGGTGCTGACCAATCATCACATCGTGCTCGATGGCTGGTCGATGCCAATCATGTTGGGGGAGATATTCGCCCGCTATTACGGGCAGCAGCCTCCCGCGGCGGTGCCATATCGCAGCTTTGTCACTTGGCTGGCCGCTCGCGATCGTGATGCCGCCCGAGCGGCCTGGCGCGAGGTCTTCGCTGGTTTTGACAGCCCCACGCTGGTAAGTCCCCAGGATCGGCTCAAGCCGGGGCGGCAAAGAGTCGAAATGGTGCGGCTGTCTACAGAGCTCACGAAGGCGGTAGACGAGCTGGCACGCTCATCCCACACCACCGTCAACGTTGTGCTGCAGGCCGCATTTGCGCAATTGTTGTGCTGGTTGACCGGCCAGCGTGATGTCGTGTTCGGTACCACTGTCTCCGGTAGGCCGACCGACGTGCCTGGTGCGGAATCGATGGTGGGCCTATTGATCAACACCGTGCCCGTGCGCGCCAACATCTCCGCCACGACGACCACAGTAGATCTGTTGGCACAGCTGCAGGGCGCGATCAATGACACACTCGAGCACCAACACTTGGCACTCAACGAGATTCACCGGATCGCCGGCCATGACAAGCTATTCGATACCCTGTTCGCCTTCGAGAACTATCCGATCGACGCCGACACCTTGTTGGGTGACCACGAGCTGGCCATCACCGATATCACCAGCAGTGAATCGACCCACTACCCGTTGACGGTGCAAGCCCAGCCGGGCGACCAACTTGGGCTACGCGTTGAATTCGACACTGACGTTTTCGAAGCGAGCAGCATGGAAACGTTGATCGAACGGTTCCGGCGGCTGTTGACCGCCATGACGACAGATCCGGGACTGCGGTTGTCTTCCCTGGACGTGTTGGATGACGCCGAACACGCGCAGCTGCACGGTTGGGGCAATGAGGCCGTGTTGACCCGGCCCGTGAACCGGACATCGATCCCGGTGCTGTTCGGCGAGCAAGTGGCCCGCACCCCGGACGCGGCGGCGGTGACCTACGGGGATCGGTCCATGACGTATCGGGAGCTGGATGAGGCGTCGGATCGGTTGGCGGGCTTGCTGGTTGGTCAGGGCGCTGGGCCGGGCCGGTGTGTGGCGCTGCTATTGTCGCGTTCGGCAGAGGCGATCGCGGCGATTCTAGCGGTGCTCAAATCCGGGGCGGCGTATCTGCCGATCGATCCCGCGCACCCGCCTGCCCGGATCGAATTCATGGTCGCCGATGCGCGGCCGATCGCCGTGATCACCACCGCAGATTTGGCGGACCGATTCAACGGACATGACCTCTCCGTCGTGAAAATCGACGACTCCGCGGTGCACGCCCAGCCCCGCATGGTGCTACCGGCGCCCGCACCCGACGATCTCGCGCACATCATCTACACCTCGGGCACGACCGGTGTGCCCAAAGGCATGGCCGTGACCCACCACAACGTGATCCGGCTGTTCGACTCGTGGGATGTCGGTCTGGACCTGGCGAAAGCGCAGGTGTGGACGCAGTTTCACTCCTGCGCTTTCGACTTTTCGGTCTGGGAGATCTGGGGGGCGCTGCTGCACGGTGGGCGGCTGGTGGTCGTGCCCGAGTCGGTGGCTCGTTCACCGAAGGACCTGCACGCCTTGCTGATCGCGGAAAAGGTCACGGTCTTCAGTCAGACTCCGTCTGCGGTGCGGATGCTGTCGCCGCAAGGGCTGGAGTCGACGGCGTTGGTGGTGGGCGGCGAGCCCTGCCCGCCCGACTTGGTCGATCGGTGGGCACCCGGGCGGGTGATGATCAACGGCTACGGTCCCACTGAGACAACGATATTTGCATCGATCAGTGCACCGCTCACGGCTGGGGTGTCGGGGGCGCCGCCGATTGGGTTGCCGGTGCCCGGCGCAGCGTTGTTCGTGCTGGACGGGTGGTTACGCTCGGCACCTGCCGGAGTGGTCGGTGAATTGTACGTAGCCGGATATGGGGTCGGCTGCGGATATCTGGGCCGGGCCGGTTTGACTGGCTCGCGGTTTGTCGCGTGCCCATTCGGCATTCCCGGTGCGCGCATGTACCGGACCGGCGACCTGGTGCGCTGGCGTGCCGACGGGCAGTTGGACTATCTGGGGCGCGCCGACGAGCAGGTCAAGATTCGTGGTTATCGCATCGAGCTGGGCGAAATCCAATCCGCGCTCGCCACATTGGACGGGGTGGAGCAGGCAGTGGTGATCGCTCGCGAGGATCGCCCCGGTGATAAGCGGTTGGTGGGCTACGTCACCGGAAACGCCGACCCGGCCCGGGCGCGTGCCGCGCTGGCGGAACGCCTCCCCGCCTACATGGTGCCGACCGCGGTGGTGGCGTTGGAGGAGATACCGGTCACCGCCAACGGTAAACTCGACGTTCGAGCCCTACCTAGCCCGGAGCACGGAACAGGCACTCACCGGGGCCCCACGAGTGCGACAGAGGAAATCCTGACCGGGATTTACGCGGAGGTCCTCGGTGTCGATCGTGTCGGTGTGGACGACTCGTTCTTTGACCTTGGTGGAGACAGTATTTCGGCGATGCGCCTGATTACTGCCATCAACGGTGCTCTGGATGTCGATCTTCCGGTACGTCACGTCTTCGAGGCGCCTACGGTCGCTCAGTTGGCGCTCCGGATCGGTGAAGGCGCGAGTGGGCTGACGCCACTGGTGGCGGGGGAGCGGCCCCCGAAGGTGCCGTTATCGTTTGCCCAAAAACGCTTGTGGTTTGTCGATCAGTTGCAGGGTCCCTCACCGGTTTACAACATCGCGGCGGTGTTGCGGCTGGATGGACAGCTGGATATCGGAGCGCTAGGCGCATCACTGGCCGATGTGGTGGGCCGTCATGAGAGCCTACGCACCCTGATCGAGGCCCCCGAGGGAATACCGCACCAAGTGGTGATCCCCGCCGCGCATGCGGATTTCGGTTGGGAGGTGGTCGATGCCAGCGGTTGGTCGGGAAGCCGGCTGAGTGAGGCCGTCGGTGAAGTGGCGTGTTATGCATTTGACCTGGAGTCCGAGATTCCCATGCGGGCCCGGCTTTTCCGTGTCGCCGATGACGAGTATGTGTTGGCGGCGGTCGTACACCATATCGCCGCAGACGGGATGTCGATCACTCCGCTGGTGCGCGATCTGGGAACGGCCTATGCCAGCCGGTGCGCGGGCCAGGCCCCGGATTGGGCGCCATTGGCGGTGCAATATGTGGACTACACCCTGTGGCAGCGTGCGCAGTTCGGTGAGATCGATGACAGTGATAGCCGTCTCGCTACTCAATTGACTTACTGGGAAGAAACCTTGGGCGACCTGCCCGAGCGCATGGCACTTCCCACCGACCGTCCCTACCCGCTGGTGGCAGATCAGCGCGGTGCCACGGTGGAGGTGGACTGGTCTGCCCAGTTGCAGCAACAGATTCGGCGGTTAGCCCGTGAACACAATGCGACCAGCTTCATGGTGGTGCAGGCCGCACTGGCGGTGCTGCTGTCCAAGCTGAGCGCCAGTTCCGATGTGGCGGTTGGTTTCCCGATCGCCGGCCGCAGGGACCCTGCGCTCGATGACCTGGTGGGGTTCTTCGTCAACACCCTGGTGCTCCGCGTCGACGCCTCGGGGGATCCGAGCTTCGCCGAGCTGCTGGCCCAAGTACGCCAGCGCAGCCTGGCCGCTTTCGAGCATCAGGATGTGCCCTTCGAGGTGCTGGTGGAGCGGCTCAACCCAACCCGGTCGTTGACTCATCATCCGCTGGTGCAGGTGCTGTTGGCCTGGCAGAATATGCCGGGGAACGTTAGCGAACCCTCTGCCGGGCTTTCCCTCGGCGATGTGCAGGTAACACCAGTGCCGACGGATTCCCAATCGGCCAGGATGGACCTGACATTCTCGCTGGGCGAATGCTGGAGTGAAACGGGCGATCTCGCGGGGATCAGCGGCAGGGTGGAGTACCGCACCGATGTGTTCGACGCGGCGAACATCCAGTTGCTCACCGACCGGTTGCAGCGGGTGCTGACGTCCATGACAGCCGATCCCACACAAGCGTTGTCCGAGGTCGACCTGCTCGACGAGGCCGAGCATGCCCGATTGGACGAGGTCGGGAACCGCGCGGTATTGGCCCAACCTGCTGCGACGGTGTCGATTCCGACGCTGTTCGCGACGCAAGCGACGCGTACCCCATCCGCAGTGTCACTGACCTGTGCGAGTCGGTCGCTGACATATCGGGAGCTCGATGAGGCATCGAACCGGTTGGCTCACTTATTGGTCGGTCATGGGGCGGGACCGGGCCACTGTGTGGCGCTGCTGTTGGAGAGGTCGGCCGAGGCCATTGTGGCGATCTTGGCGGTGCTCAAATCCGGTGCGGCGTATCTGCCGATCGACACCGTACTGCCGGCCACTCGCGTCGGATTCATGCTCGCCGACGCCGCCCCGGTAGCGGTGATTACCACCGCTGATCTGGCCAGTCGGCTTGATGGCCGTGACATGATCGTCATCGATATCGACGATCCGGCCCTGAACACCCAACCCACTAGGGACTTGCCGGCACCGGCCCCCGACGATCTGGCTTATCTGATCTACACCTCAGGCACCAGCGGAGTCCCCAAAGGTGTTGCCATTACACATGGCAACGTCACTCAGCTGCTGGCGTCGAACAGTGACGGCTTGCCGCCTGCGGGCGTGTGGGCACAGTGGCACTCGTTGGCCTTTGACGTATCGGTGTGCGAGATCTTTGGCGCGTTGTTGCATGGCGGGCGTCTGGTGGTCGTACCCGAAGAAGTGGCGCGCTCCGCGGAAGAACTTCACGCTCTGCTCGTCACCGAAGGTGTCACGGTTTTGAGTCAAACCCCCTCGGCTGCAGGGATGCTCGCGCCCGAGGGCTTGGAATCGACAGCGTTGGTGGTGGCAGGTGAGGCGTGTCCAGCCGAATTGGTGAACCGCTGGGCGCCGGGCCGAGTGATGATCAATGCCTATGGTCCCACCGAGGCCACCATTTATGCCGCAGTCAGCGCCCCGCTGAAAGCGGAGTCGGCGGGACCGCACGGTGTGCCGATCGGATCGCCAGTGACCGGGGCGGCGTTGTTCGTGCTCGATGGATCGTTGTGCCCGGCGCCGGCAGGGGTGGTCGGGGAGTTGTATGTGGCGGGCGCAGGGGTCGGGTCTGGATATTGGCGCCGGACCGGTTTGACGGCCTCGCGGTTCGTGGCGTGCCCGTTCGGCGGCGCCGGCACACGGATGTACCGGACGGGAGATTTGGTGCGCTGGGGTGCTGATGGGCAGCTGCGTTACCTGGGGCGTGCCGATGAGCAGGTCAAGATTCGGGGCTATCGCATTGAGCTCGGTGAAATCCAATCTGCGCTGGTGGAATTGGATGGGGTAGAGGCAGCAGTGGTGATCGCTCGTGAGGACCGGCCCGGTGACAAACGGTTGGTCGGCTATGTCACCGGGACTGTCGACCCCTCCGAGGTACGTGCGGCGCTCGCCGATCGACTGCCGACCTATATGGTTCCGGCGGCTGTGGTGGTGGTGCCCGCCCTGCCGCTCACCCCCAACGGAAAACTCGATAGGCGAGCCCTACCCGCTCCGGAGTACACCGCTGGCGCGTATCGAGCCCCCGACAGCCCCATTGAGGAGGTCTTGGCCGGGATCTATGCGCAGGTCCTCGGGCTTGAGCGGGTTGGGGTGGACGAATCGTTTTTCGAGCTGGGTGGCGACAGCATCCTGTCGATGCAAGTGGTGGCCCGAGCACGTGCTGCCTGCCTGATGTGTCGGCCGCGGGACATCTTCGTCGAGCAGACTGTCGCCCGGTTGGCTCGAGTGATCACGGTGGCCGACGGCGCGGATGGTCCGATCGATGAGGGTATTGGCGCGCTGCTCGCGACACCTATTGCGCATTGGTTGCGCGGCGTTGACGGCCCGGTGGACGAGTTCAACCAGACGATGGTGATGCAGGCGCCAGAGGGTGCCAGCGAGGCCGACGTGGTAATCATGTTGCAGGCCTTGCTTGATCGGCATGCCATGCTGCGACTGTGCGTCGACGAGGACCCGACCGGCGGCTGGTCCTTGCGTGTGCCCGAGGTGGGTTCGGTGGACGCCCACGCGTGCCTGCACTCGGTGCACGAACTGTCCGATGATGCGGTAGCGCGGGCACGGTCACGGTTGAACCCCGAGGCCGGGGTGATGCTGAGTGCGCTGTGGGTCGTCTCCACCGGCCAGCTGGTGATGATCGTTCATCACCTTTCCGTCGACGCGGTGTCCTGGTTGATCTTGTTGGAAGACCTGAATATCGCCTGGGCCCAGCATCGCGGTGGGCATCCGGTGGTGCTGCCTGCGGGAGGGACATCGTTCGCGCGGTGGTCGGAGCTTCTCACTGAGCATGCCCGCGCATCGGAAGTTGTTGTACAAGTCGAGAGGTGGCGGCAGGTGACGGCGACCCTGCCGGTTTTGCCTGCGATCCAGCCCGCGATTGATACCTACGCAAACGCCGGGCATCTTTCGGTCACGTTCGATGACGCCGAGACGATCCGGCGCCTTGTGACCGAGGTGCCCGCGGCGTTCCACACCCGGATACACGAGGTCTTGTTGATCGCGTTGGCCTTGGCGGTGGCGGAGTTCTCAGGCAATACTGGCGCCGCGATCGGCATAGACGTCGAGGGTCACGGGCGTGCTGAAGAACTCGGCGGAGCTGTCGACCTGTCCCGGACTGTTGGCTGGTTTACCACCAAATACCCAGTATCACTCTCGCTTTCAGAGCTGGACTGGACGCAGGTCGCCGCAGGTGAGACTGCGCTGGGGGCGGTAATCAAGGAGGCCAAGGAGCAGCTTCGGGCACATCCGGACGGTCTTACCTACGGCGCGCTGCGCTACCTGAACACCGATGTCGATCTGGCCGGGTGCGATCCGACGATCGGGTTCAACTATTTCGGGCGTCAAGGCGGGTCGGGGACTGATGTAGCCGGTGAAGGTTGGCGGATCTGCGAGGACGGCTTGTCGGTCACAGGAGCGGCCGCCGCAATACCGATGCCGCTGATGCACACCGTCGATGTCAATGCCGTCACCATTGATACTGATGCCGGGCCGCGCCTGCGCGCCGACTGGACTTGGGCGCCATCAGTTCTCGACGAGGCCCAAGTAAGGCGGCTGAGTCGGTTATGGTTTGAGGCCCTCTCGGGCATCTGCACGCACGTGCGAAATGGCGGGGGCGGGCTGACGCCGTCGGATATCGAACCCGCCCACCTGGGGCAGCGGCAGATCGATGAACTCCAGCGCCGGTATCGGATCGCTGACGTGTTGCCGTTAACCCCCTTGCAGCAGGGGCTGCTCTTTCACGCCAACGCCGCGTTAGAAAGTGGCGATCTGTATGCGGTGCAGATGGATATCGGATTGAGCGGTCCGCTAGACCACCAACGACTGCGTGATGCGGTGCAGGCGATGGTCATCCGGCATCCGAATCTGGTGGCCCGATTTTTCCCAGAGTTCGACGAGCCGGTGCAGATCATTCCGGCCGAACCCATCACGCCCTGGCAGTACATCCGGCTCGACGGTGTCTCCGACGCCGAGGAGCAGATTCAGCGGCTCCGAGCGGCCGAGTGCGCCGCCGTGTGTGACCTTGGCGACCAACCGGTATTTCGGACATTGCTGATCCGCGTCGCGGCGGACCAGCACCGGTTGATGCTGACCAACCATCACATCGTGCTCGATGGCTGGTCGATGCCAATCCTGTTGGGGGAGATATTCGCCGGGTACTACGGGCAGCGACTACCCGCGGCGACGCCGTACCGCAGCTTCGTTTCTTGGCTGGCCGCGCGGGATCGCGATGCCGCCCGCGAGGCATGGAGCGAGGTATTCGCGGGCTTTGATACCCCCACATTGGTGAGTCCGCGACAGCGATTGGAGCCGGGCAAGCGTGGCAGTCAATCATTTGGGGTGCCCACCCAGACGATGCGGGCCGTCACCGAACTGGCGCGTTCCTGCCACACCACCGTCAATACGGTCTTGCAGAGCGCCTTCGCGCAACTGTTGTGCGGGTTGACCGGTCAGCGGGACGTGACGTTCGGCACCACGGTCTCAGGCCGGCCGGCAGAGGTGCCTGGCGCGGAATCGATAGTGGGCCTGTTGATCAACACCGTGCCGGTGCGCGCGAACATCACCGCGACAACCACTACCGTCGACCTACTGGCGCAGCTGCAAGGTGCGTACAATCACACGCTGGATCACCAGCACCTGACGCTCAACGAGATCCATCGCGTTACCGGACATGAACAACTATTCGACACCCTGTTCGCCTTCGAGAACTACCCGACCGACACCGGTGTCGCGCTGGCCGACCAGGAGTTGACCATCGCCGATGTTGTCAGCCGGGAATCCACTCATTACCCGTTGACGTTGCAAGCTCAGCCGGGGCGTGAGCTGACGCTTCGGGCCGAATACGACACCGACGTGTTCGACCCGGACAGCATCGAAGCCTTGATCGAACGGTTCCAGCGGGTGCTGGTGGCCATGACCGCCGATCCGGGACGGCGGCTGTCGTCCCTGGATCCGCTCGACGAGGCTGAGCATTCGTGCCTCGATGCGGTGGGAAACCGGGCAGTGCTGACCCAACCGGCGGGCGCACCGGTGTCGGTTCCGCAAGTTTTCGCCACGCATGTGGCCCGTACTCCGGATGCGGTGGCACTGACGGGCGCGGGCCGGTCGATGACATACGTGCAGCTTGATAGAGCGGCAAATCGGCTGGCTCACTTGTTGATTGGTAGGGGGGTGCGCCCGGGACAGTGCGTGGCGCTGTTGTTGCCGCGCTCTACGCAGGCCGTCGTGGCGATGTTGGCGGTGCTCAAATCGGGTGCGGCCTATCTGCCAATCGATGTGGGATTGCCCGCTGAGCGGATCGCGTTCATGCTCGCCGATGCCGCCCCGGTCGCCGCAGTCACCACTTCTGCGTTGGTCGACCGATTCAACGGTCATGACCTGATGGTGGTCGATGTGAACGACCTTGCCGTGTATATCCAACACAGAACCTCGCCCCCGGCGCCGGATCCGCAGGGTGTTGCCTACCTGATCTACACCTCGGGCACCACGGGTGTGCCCAAAGGTGTTGCGGTTACCCATCAGAACCTGACTCAACTGCTGGAGTCCGTGGACGTGGGCCTGCCGTCGGCGGGAGTGTGGTCGCAGAGCCACTCATATTCTTTCGATTTTTCGGTGTGGGAGATCTGGGGCGCACTACTGCACGGTGGGCGCCTGGTCGTGGTGGCCGACTCGGTGGTGCGTTCACCGAAAGATTTCCATGCCGTGCTGGTCGCGGAGAAGGTCACGGTTCTGAGCCAAACGCCGTCGGCAGTTCAGATGTTGTCGCCTCAAGGGTTGGGGTCGGCGGCGTTGGTGATCGGTGCCGAGCCGTGCGGCCTCGAGGTGGTGGAACGGTGGGCGCCCGGACGCGTGATGATAAACCTGTATGGCCCCACCGAAATAACGATATTTGCATCACACAGTGCACCGCTCACGGCCGGGTCGTCGGGAGTGGTGCCTATCGGCTTCCCGGTGTCGGGGTCCGCATTGTTCGTGCTCGACGGGTGGTTGCGGCCGGTTGCTGCCGGGGCGGTCGGCGAGTTGTACGTGGCCGGTCGCGGGGTGGCGGCCGGGTATATCGGTCGGGCCGCGTTGACCGGGTCGCGCTTTGTGGCCTGTCCCTTCGGTGGGCCGGGTATGCGCATGTATCGCACCGGGGACTTGGTGCGCTGGCGCGCCGACGGGCAACTGGATTATCTGGGTCGTGCCGATGAACAGGTCAAGGTTCGTGGGTATCGCATCGAGCTCGGTGAAATCCAGTCCGCCCTAATCGAATTGGATGCAGTGGAGGCTGCGGCGGTAATCCTCCGCGAGGATCGCGCCGGCAACAAACGCTTGGTGGGGTACGTCACGGGGACGGCGAACCCGACCGCGATCCGCGCCGCGCTGGCCGAGCGGCTACCGGCATATATGGTGCCGAGTGCGGTGGTCGTACTCGAGGCATTGCCGTTGACCGCTAACGGCAAGCTCGACACCCGGGCTCTACCGGCACCCGAATGCGCCGCCGTCGACTACCGCGCCCCGGAAAGCCCCACCGAGGAGATCCTGGCGGGGATCTACACCCACATCCTCGGTATCGACCGCGTCGGTGTCGACGATTCGTTCTTTGACCTTGGCGGCGACAGTATTTCAGCGATGCGCCTGATCGCCGCGATCAATACCGCGCTTGACGCCGATCTTCCGGTCCCCGTCGTGTTCGAGGCACCCACCATCAGAAGTTTGACCCAGCGGCTGGGGACTGTTTCCAGTCCTGCGCAAGAAGTAATCGCGGTTCAGACCCTGCAGGAAGGTTCCGGGGTACCGCTGTTCTGCATTCACCCCGTCGGTGGGGTGAGTTGGCCGTATCAGACCCTCGGTGACTACGTGGACTGCCCGATCATTGGGATTCAACAGATCTCGCAGGACGAGCACGCTGAACCCGGGTCGATCCGCGATATGGCACGAGAGCATGCCGATAGGATCGAAGAGGCGTACCCATCGGGCCCCTACAACCTTCTTGGTTGGTCCTTCGGTGGGGTGGTTGCCCACGAAATCGCTGTCGAGCTTCAGCGACGCGGGCGCGTAATCTCGCGCCTGATCCTTCTCGATGCTCAGCCAAACATGGATGACCGTGTGGTCCACGCGCTGAGTGAACTGCCTACCGACGAGCAGATAGCCGAACTGCTTCGAGAATCAGGGGTGGACGAGTTGTCCAGGTACAGGCAGGTCTTCGATTTGCTTGTGAAGAATGCCAACAAGAATGTGGCGAGGTATCGAGCTCATCGGCCGCGCATCTTCGAGGGCGACATAGCCATACTTTCGGCGTTACGAGATCAGGAAGGTCGCAGTGCATTCCTGTCGCAGGCTTGGGCGCCTTACGGGTCGGGCAATATTTCGATGCATTCGATCGACTGCACGCATAACGACATGCTGACCAATGAATCGATCAGTATGTACGGGCAGCGGCTCAGGCATCTGCTGGGCCGTATCTGAACGTTCAGCCGAACGGGCAGGTACCCGTGGGTCGCTCGGGAGCGGCAAAGCTGTCCAGGCGATGGCTGTGATAGAAGGTTGCCAGTCGGTCGTTGCGTCGCGTCACCGAGCGGGCAAGCCTGTCGTACTTGCGCTGCGCGGTGCGCGAACCGTCGAGCTGCGAACGCGCGGTATCTAGGCGAATGTTGTTGTACAGCATGGGTTCTACCAGGAGCCGATCGGGCGTCACGCGCCAGATCAGCTGCAAAATTCTTGTGTACAGGGCGAATTCGAGATTGTGATGGGGTTTGAGTTCGAACCCGATCATCACGCGCACCCCAGGATGCATGGCTTTCGCCGAGCACACCTGAACCATCCGGCCCGCGATCGGGCGAATCGCGAGCCAGAGCGGCATGAGAGTGGGGCGTAACGCGGCGGGGAGTAGCAGCGTCGGCAGCGGCAGCCGCATCAAACCGGCGAACTGCTCACGCAGAAAGCCATTGGACTGCAATCTGTTTTCCACCACATCGTCGTAGTAGTCGACGAAGGCGGCATATGTAGTGGGGAACTTACCTTTCGCGCTCGGCAGCTCGAGATCCATGAGCAGATGCCGCTGATACTGGTACGCCGCCTCCTGCTCCGCCGGAGTCATCGTGTGACCCGTGCAGTAGGGGAAGGACTCCAGCGTGGCATTGATGGCGCTGGCCGCGATCCAGATCCAAAGCTCGGGATCCAGTGCGCTGTAACGAATCCCCTCGTATTCGCCGACGCCGGTGCCCCGCACCGCGCGGTGCTGCTCCTTGAGCCACTGCGCCGTGTCTGCCCGCTGCTGCCGGTCGCCGGCGAACAGTGAGAGCGCGCTAAGTGCGCTCCGGATGCCGCGATCGGTGAAGTTCTGCCGGAAGCGTCCCGAGCGATCGACGGAGGCGGCTACCGGCATCATGGCCACCTCGTCGAACAGCACCCCGCCGAAGACGCCGGTCAGTGGGCTGCCCAGGTGTTTACGGAATGCGGCCATGACATGTGGACGTACCCCGTTCGCGCGGAGGATGGTGGTGCCGTCCTCGCCGAAGTTCGGAGCCGATTCAACGGCGCCTACTTCAACGTCGCCTTCGGTGTCGCGCGGCAGTACATGCGTCATTGCATCCTCCGTCAATGTTAGGAACTGACAAAAATACTAACATCGCAACATTGGGTTGGGAAGTATTTTTGCGTGAGAGACTGAACTGTGTCTGCAGATCCGGATCCCACCGGCGAACGCATCCTTGAGGCTGCGCTGCAGAGCATGCTTACCTTCGGTATCCGGCGCGCAACTGTGGAAGAGATCGCAAGGCGCGCTGGCGTATCGCATATGACGGTGTACCGTCGCTGGCCAAATAAGAACGAACTGTTGCTCGCCGTTCTCTTGCGGGAGGCCCAGGCGATGTTCGCCGCCGTTGATCATGAGATCGCCGCCTTGGATAGTCCCGAGGAGAAGCTCGTGGCCGGCTTTACCGGGATCTTTTGGTACGTGCACACGCACCCGCTGATGCGGCGGACGGTGGAGGCGGACCCAGAGTCAGTATTGCCAGTTCTGACGAGCGGGGCAGGCCCAGGCCTGGACATGGCAACGACATACCTGGCCGGCCACGTGAGTCGCAGTGCCGGTGATCTCGTCGATGATCCGTACGGTGTTGCGGAAGTCTTTGTGCGCCTGACGCATTCACTGCTCCTGGCCCCTAGTGCCAGGCATGCGCTCACCACCAGGAAAGATGCCGAGCAGTACGCCCGGCAGTACATCCTGCCCATCGCGCGTGCGTTGGTTCCGGCGCCGAGTAAGGCTGTCAGCTAGCGGCTCGCAATATCCACCGGGAATGATCGCCTGATGTTCGCGGTAATGGGGTGGCTGCCGCCAAGATGCTGCCTGCCGACAAAAACATGCGAATCCTCGGCATGCCGAACCGGTGGGTGTTCGCCGGAGTAAATGCGGCACTGGCCGTTGGGGTCGAAATCCTGCTCAACCGCGTCGGCCTGTTGACATGGGACTGGTCGTGGTGGAGTGCGAGCTTCCCGGTGCTGATTTGGGTGATCGGCTACGTACCGTTCTTTGCCGCATGTTTCTGGGTGCACGATATGCCGTCGGTGCGGCGCAAGGTGGCTGCGGTCGGGGCAATTCTCGGCATCGACGTCCTGGCATTGATCGTGTTCGGCGGATACCTGGGCTGGATCTAGCGTCACGCGGCGATGCTTTTCGCCGGATCCCGACGCAGGCCGACTAATGTCTATGCCACTAACCAGACATTGGGGGTAGCTGATGGATACGGATATCGGGGCGGGCTCACCGTCGGCCGAGGACTCGTCTGACGCTGCGGACACCGCGCCGCTGCCGGTCCTGAATGCGCTTCCTGGGGTGTTGTCTGATGCAGCGCCGCCCGCGTACGACTTCGACCAGCCTCCGTTCATCGAGCGGCCGGTGCCGCCGGATCCGTATACAGGCGGTTCGGGGACCGCGTCGTCCGCGCCCTACATGCAGTGGCCGAGCCATGAACTCGTTGGCGGTACGACGACTTCCCAATCCGCACCCCCTGTGCATCCGCAGCCTTCGAGTTCGGTCGATTTCTCGTCGTGGGAGGACAGAACCGAAAGAAGCAAGCGGCCGTTGATGATTGGCGGCGCGGTGCTCGCGGCCGTGGTCGTCGTCGGGGGAGTCATCGCCATATTCATGGGCCGCGGCACCGACGACGTTCCTGCGGATGCCACTGCGGCTCCCCAGGCGCCAGTCTCCAGCCGGAACTCCGATGCGGAGAGTCAGCTGCTCTCCATGCTCCCGATGGGATACGCGGCGTCGGCATGCAAGGCCGTCGAGCCCACCAATGAGGCAGTCGCACAAGTGAAGTGCGGGCCCAGCGACGATCCCGACGGGCCCCGGGAGTCGAGCTATTCATTGGTGCGCGACAAGTCTGCGCTCGCGGCGGGACTGAGCCGTCTGGAGAAGCGCAGCACGGTGGTGGTGTGCCCGGGAAAGATCCAATCTCCGGGGCCGTGGCGCCGCAACGCCACGCCGGATCAGGTGAGCGGCACGGTGTTCTGCGGCAGTGTTCAGGGGCACCCGATGGTCGGGTGGACCGATGAAGAACGGCTCATGCTCAGCGAGACGCGCTCGGGTGCAACCGGCCCGGCGCTCGACCAGCTATATACCTGGTGGTCATCGCACTCATAACAAAACCGCCGGCCGCACAAGGCGGCCGGCGGTAATGACGAGCTGCTGAACTATCCCTGCTCGGGCGTGCCCTGGCTGCCTGCCGAACGCTGTCCGTGCGGGGTGCTGTCGGACGCCGGAACGGCGGGAACCGCGGGCACAGCTGCGACCGGCGGGTTGGCGGCCTGCGGTGCGCCCTCGGCCCCGGGGGCGGGAGTCGCGGGCGCCGGTGCCGGAGTAGCCGTGGCGTTCAGCGGGGTGCCCTCGGCACCGGGTGCCGGGGTGGCAGGCGCCGGAGACGGCGTTGCTGTCACTGGCGCCACCGTCGGGGTCGGGGTGGGCGTCGCGGCAGGCTGCTGCTCGTCCACCGGGGTGCCCTGGCTGCCTGCGGGCAGCGGCGTGCCCTGGCTGCCGGCGGGAGCCGCGGCAGGTGTCGGGGTGGCGCTGGTGGGCGCGGCACTGGTGGCCGGTGCGGGGTTGGTGCCCTGCTGCTGGCTCGAACCGCCCGAACGTGGTGCCGGCGCAGCGGCTGGAGCAGGCTTCCAGGTGAGCAGATCCTCGTCACCGGAGGTGTAGGTCACCGTCTCCGGGGCGGCACCGGTCACGTCGAAATAGATCTTGCCGGTGGTCTTCTCGCCCTGTGACAGGGTCCCCGGGTTCACGCCCTCCGGAGTGGCTACCCCGTACAGCACTCGGTAGGTCTCCCCGTCCTTGGCCGTCGCGTTGAAGTTGGCGACGATCGGGATGATGCTGCCCTGGATGGCCTCGTCGGTGGCGGTGGCCTCCCACAGGGTCCCCTTGGCCTGGTAGGGCAGCTGGGCCGAGCTGACCTTGAGGTCGCTGATGGTCCAGGCCTGCACGACATCGCCATTGGTCAGGCGACCCTGCTGGCCCAGCGAGGTGTCGGCTTCGGCGCTCGGGATCAGGGCCAGTCCGGTGGCCGCCGCGGCGGCCACCACAGCGGCGGTTATGGGCAGAGTGATCTTCACGATGATGGTCTCCTTGACGTCCAATGTGCTCCCCCCAGCGGGGACGGTCTGCGGCTAAAACTAACAGGTCTGGGTGCACCATCGTCGCCCGAAGTGCGGGATTGCCATACGGTTAAGAACATGACGGTTGATTCCACCGGTCACCAGGGGGCCGCGCCGGAGCCAGACGATTGGCCACCCGACGCACGCATGTTCACGATCCGCGCTGCAGCGGATGATTCTGCACCCAGCTTGATTGCCGAACTGCCCATCACCGCAACTGAACTCGGCACATTGGACGGTGACGCCAACCACCCGGTGCAATTTTGCAGTGTGCTGCTGGAACCGCCCGTCAAGCATCGGTTCGACACGTCAAATGCCGTCCGATACGAGCTCGAGTACTGCGACCGGGACGATGACGGCGAGTTCTTCATGGTTCACGTTGCGCTTCTGGGTCCCCGACGCCCCGAGGATGCCTTGACTCCAGGAGCCCGTGGGGTGCTCGTCGACATCGCTTACGTCGTGGATTTGTCGCTAGAAGAAGACGGAGTTCTCAATTCTGCCAAGGTCGACTGGGCGGGAGGAGCAATCGTCGATGTTGCTGGGGAGATGCCAGCCGATCGACCGGCCGTCGCGGACGATTCGGCGGGCAAGGCCCCGGCCTCCCCGGCCGGCCCGGCAGCGACACTGTCCGAGCAGGGCAGCCCGGGGAGCTCGGGGTGGATCCGTGAGCAGCTCGACGTACGCATCGCGGTGTTGAGCCGACTCGCGGGAGAAGTGGCCATCTCCGAAGTGCCGGTGCCGACCGAGCTGGCCAAGGGGGATCGTCATTCCAATACCGCGCCGCAATATGTGCTTGACGGAGCCCAGTTCTGGTACCACACGCGTGATCCGAAAAAGGGTTTCATCTGGAAGACCACGACAAACCCGAACGAGCTCATCTATTGGTGCATCGACGATGTGGCCCGGGGATTGGCGTGGCGGTGGACGCAGCAGGCCGCTACCTACAAGACGATGCCTCCGGCCACGGCACAGCGGACGCTGTGGGCGCCGTACTGGCAGCTCCTCATGAACGCGCTTGACACCAAGTGGGGTGCGATCACGGGCCGCAACATCCGCGGCCTCCTGTGAGCCGTCACCAGCGGTAGTCGAGAAACTTCCCGTCGAAGGTCAAGACCACCCGATCACCGTCGGGATCCGGACGACGTGCGATGTCGACCTTGAAGTTGATGGCGCTCATGATGCCGTCGCCGAACTCCTCGTGGATGGCCTCTTTGATCGCCGGGCCGTAGACGCTCAGGGCCTCATAGAGCCGGTAGATCGTCGGGTCTGACGGCGCGCCACCGTCCAGCGTTCCGCGGTACGGCTGGGCGCGTAGTGCCGTGGTGACCTGCGGCTCCAGGTCGAGAAGTTGGGCCACCTTTGCGGCCTTGGCCTCAGGCACCGGATGCTGGCCCAATAGTGCCGCAATGGTCCAAATCAGCGGTGAGTCAATCGCTTCCGCGATCTGCTGCCACGTCAGATTCTTTTCGACGCGGCGGGCGGTGATCAGTTCTGCAGCTTCGTCCTTCGTCATGACGTCAGACAAACAGACGCCCCACTGGTACGCAAACTAGTGCTGCCACATGCCTTTCTGAGCATCGCGTTCGTAGTAGTTCATCGAGTGCTCGCCGTTTGCTGTCCAGAGCGCGGCCACGATCACGATCAACGGGACGATGATCGCCATTGAGTCGGTCCACATGATGGTCTCCTTGGTATATCGATCGGTCTACCCCTGATTGCAGCATGTAGACCGATCGGTGTACAGGGGAATGTGGCGCACAGCACATGGGAAAACCCAGATAAGGCGGGGGTTACTCCGCGTCCAGGGCTCCGGCGGCCAGCGCGGCGGTGTTGATCCTGGTCAGCACCCCATGTAGATGCTCAAGTTCTGCGAGGCCGACGCCCAGGCGTTCCACCACGGCCCCCGGAACCTTGAGGGCCTGCCGGCGCAGCGCGGCGCCATCTGCGGTCAGGGTGACATGCGTGGTGCGCTCATCGGCGGTGCTGCGGGGCCTGGTGATGAGCCCCAAGGTTTCGAGCCGCTTGAGCATGGGGGAGATGGTGGCCGAATCCGTTTGTAGCAATGCGGCTATCTGCTTGACCGACAAGGCTTCCCGGGCTTGGTCTTGGTTTGTCTTGGCGTGATCCCAGAGCGCCAACATCACGAGATATTGCGGATGTGTAAGCCCGAGAGGGGCGAGCAGGGGTCGGTAGATCGCGAGCACCGCACGGTTGGTGACGGCCAAGGCGAAGCACACCTGCCGTTCCAGGGCCAAGGGGTCTAGATCCGGCGAAACTGCGGTCATTCTCACTATCCTAGCGGTTAGTTAGTGCACTAATTATTAGTCTACAATCTAGTCATGGCCGCCGACCGTCCGAATCTGCTCCAGTACCTCGCCTACTGCTATGGGCGGCGCCTGCCTGATTCGATGAAGAACTGGGTCGCCAATGATCTGGCAGGTAAGGGCGCTGTGCGTCGGCACATCTTCCGGTGTGCGATTCCGCCGCTGTTCATCCTCGCGCCGTTCTGGCTGCTGCCGGCCTCGCTCTATGTGCATCTCGAGATGACGGTGCCCATCTACGCCTGGGTGCTGATCATGGCGCATGCGCTCAACAAGGTGTGGCGACGACACCGGCTGGTGCAGCACGATCTTGATCCGAGCTTGGTGGATGTGCTCAAGCGTCAAAAAGACGCGCATATTCACGAGGATTATGCGCGGCGTTTCGGACCACGCTCCGGCGATGGTTACTCGAGCAGCGGCCCCGTCTAACGCACGCATAGCGAACGCTCATGGTGCGCCGGGCGCTAGTCCCAGTCGCCGTGCTTCCAGTGGCCCTTGCCCCAGCCGTGGCCGCGGTCGCCACGCCAGCCTCGGTCCCAACCCCGGTCCCAGCCGGAGTCGGCACACACGGTGACCCGAGGGTAGGTCTCTACGGAGCCGCAAATGTCTGGATCTGCCTTTGCCGAGGTTGCAGAGGCGATTCCTCCAACGAACAAACCGCTAGCAACGACTCCAATTGCCAGCCCAAATCGATTGGCCGAGGACAGGATTCGTTTCATGTCTCACAGCCTACTCCCAGGTAAAACTAGTTCGCAAGGGTAAGGAATATGAGCACGGCGTTGAGAATCGTGATGAGCGCGGCGATGATCCAGCCCAGCATCGTCGTCATCCGATGGTTGACGTCCATGCCCATCAAGCGTCGATCACTGGTCAACCGGATCAGCGGTATGAGGGCGAAGGGGATCCCGAAGGACAGCACCACCTGCGACACCACGAGTGCGCGGGTGGGGTCGACGCCGACCGCGAGGATCGCCAGTGCCGGCAGCAGTGTCACCAGCCGTCGCGTCACCATGGGGATCGAGCGGCGCAGCAGCCCTTGCATGATCATCGCGCCCGCGTAAGCGCCCACCGAGGACGATGCGAGCCCCGAGGCCAGCAGGCCTATCGCGAACAGCAAGGCCACCGTGGGGCCGAGGCTGTCGCGAACCGCGGCATGCGCACCTTCGATGGTGTCGACACCATCGCGACCCTGCAGATTCGTCGCCGCGACCAGCAGCATCGCCATATTTACGGCGCCGGCGAAGACCATCGCCAGGCCCACGTCCCAGCGCGTGATGCGCAGCAGTCTGCGGCGCGGTTCGCCTCCTTCGGGGTGACCGTGCCGATCCCGTGCCAGGCCGGAGTGCAAGTACACCGCGTGCGGCATGACCGTCGCGCCCAACATGGCCGTCGCGAGCATCAGGCTCTCGGGGCCCTGGAAGCGGGGGATCAGTCCCGCTGCTGTCTCGGCGAGCGGCGGCGGTTCCACCACGACGCTGGCGAGGAAGCCGATCGCGATGATCGCCAGCAGCGCCGAGATCACGTACTCGAAGGATCGCTGCCCGCGCCTGTCCTGTACCGCCAGCAGTGCCATCGAGACGATTCCGGTGATCACGCCACCGATGAGCAATGGCAGGTCGAACAACAGATACAGTGCGATGGCCCCGCCCACGACTTCGGCCAAATCTGTTGCGATGGCCACCAATTCGGCCTGCACCCAATACATCAGTCGGGTCGATCGCCGCATCCGACTGCCGATCGCCTCTGGCAGTGACTGTCCTGTGACGAGGCCGAGTTTCGCCGACAGGTACTGCACCAATCCGGCCATCGCGTTGGCGGTGACGATCACCCACACCAGTAGGAAGCCGTACTTGGCGCCCGCGCTGACGTTGGAGGCGACGTTGCCGGGGTCGACATAGGCGATGGAGGCGACGAAGGCGGGGCCCAGTAAGTACAGCCCGCGCGCTGATCGCGCCTGCTTCGGCCGTTCCAGCACCCATGCCTCCTGTTTCGGTCCCCGAATAGAAAAGTTAGACTATCCGAAATCTTGTCGAGTTGGAATACGGACGTCCATCTCGTGAACGGACGCGAAGCTTCGGCGCCGGATGCAAGTTCGGCGTCCGTTTCGCGGCGACAGGCGGACTAGTTGGCGGCAGGTGGACTAGTTGGTGCTGGCCTTCTCTGCCTGACGCTTTTTGACACTGGCCTCCAGCGCGGCGAGGAGGTCCGAGACGTCGGTGGCATCGAGCTCGGTGGGCGAATCCTCCTTGGTGAACGCCTCACCGCCCTCGAGCTTGGCTTCCACCATCTCCAGCAGCTGGGATTGATACGTGTCGTTGTAGCGGCTCGGATCGAATTCGTCGGCCATGGACTCCACGACCTGCCCGGCCATCTGCAGCTCGGCCTTCTTGATGGTGACTTCCTTGTCCAGCACCGGGAAGTCGGGCTCACGAATTTCATCGGGCCATAGCAGCGTGTGGATGATCATCACCTGGCGCTTACCGAAGTCTTTGACCCGCAATGCTGCCAGCCGTGTCTTGTTGCGCAGCGCGAAGTGCACGATTGCTACGCGGTCTGCCTGGGCCAACGTCTGCGCCAGCAGCACATACGATTTCGAGGATTTGCTGTCGGGCTCAAGGTAGTAGCTTTTGTCGTACATCAAGGGATCGAGCTCGGCAGCGGGCACGAACTCCAGCACCTCGATCTCGCGGCTGGACTCGGCGGGCAGACTGGCCAGGTCCTCATCGGTGATGACGACCGTGCGACCGTCCTCGGACTCGTAGGCCTTGTTGATATCCCGGAACTCGACGACCTCGCCGCATTCCTCGCAGGTGCGTTTGTAGCGGATTCGGCCGTTGTCCTTGTTGTGGACCTGATGGAACTTGAGATCATGGTCCTCGGTCGCGCTGTATACCTTGACAGGGACGTTCACCAGCCCGAAGGCGAGGGAGCCCTTCCAGATGGAACGCATACCTCGAGTATGGCCCACTAGCGCGGATTCTCTTCGCGCAAGCGGCTCATCGACGCCAACTTCGGGACCCTCCGTGCGTCTAACAAACGCAGACAAGGTGCTGTACCCGGTCACCGGGACCGCACCGGCCACTACTAAGACGGACGTCTTCGACTACTACACCGCCATTGCCCCGTTCATGCTGCCGCATATCGCCTGGCGCCCGGTCACCCGCAAGCGGTGGCCCAATGGTGTTGACCAGCCGTCATTCTTCGAGAAGGACCTCGCCTCATCGGCGCCCGATTGGCTTCCCCGGCGCCGCATCGAGCACAAGTCCCGTTGCGTCACCTACCCGTTGATCGACACCTCCGTGGCGCTGGCCTGGATCGCTCAGCAGGCGGCACTGGAGGTACATGTGCCGCAGTGGCGTTTCGTTGGCGAAAACCCGGGCCCGGCAACCCGGTTGGTCTTCGATCTGGACCCCGGTGAGGGGGTGAGCATGCCGCAGCTGGTGACCGTCGCGCGCGCGGTACGCGATGTGCTCGCCGATATCGGATTGGCGACCTTCCCATTGACTAGCGGGAGCAAGGGCATTCATCTCTATGTGCCGCTGGGGCAGCCGGTCAGCTCATCGGGCGCGGTCACCGTCGCGAAGAAGGTCGCCCTTCAGCTAGAGCAGGCGATGCCCGAGCTGGTGACCGCGACGATGACACGCCAACTGCGCGCGGGCAAGATCTTCGTGGACTGGAGCCAGAACAGCGGTTCCAAGACGACGGTCGCGCCGTACTCGCTGCGCGGCCGCGAGGCGCCGACCGTTGCCGCCCCGCGCACGTGGGAGGAGCTCGACGACCCTGCCCTGCGCCAGTTGCGGTTTGACGAGGTACTGGCGCGTGCCGAGAGTGACGGTGACTTGCTGGCGGGCTTGGATGACGTCAACGGCCCCGAGATCATCGAGGATCGGCTATCGACGTACCGCAGCATGCGCGACCCCGCACGTACCCCCGAACCCGTGCCGGCCGTCAAACCGGAAGCGGGTCATAACAATTCCTTTGTCATCCAGGAGCATCACGCCACGGCGCTGCATTACGACTTCCGGTTGGAGCGCGACGGGGTGCTGGTTTCGTGGGCTGTTCCCAAGAATCTGCCGATGGAAGCGTCGGTCAACCATCTTGCAGTGCATACCGAGGACCATCCGCTGGAATACGGCACGTTCGAAGGCGCCATTCCCAAGGGGGAGTACGGCGCAGGCAAGGTGACCATCTGGGACGCAGGCACCTACGACACCGAGAAGTTCATCGATCCCCGTGATGATTCCGAAGCCGAAGGCGGGCAGAAAGGCGAGGTCATCGTGGCCTTGCACGGCAGGCGAATATCGGGGCGGTACGCGCTGATCCGGACCAATGGCAAGCAGTGGCTGGCCCACCGGATGAAGGATCAACGGCCCCCCGTAGACAAGCACCGGATGCCCGTCGGTCTCGCGCCCATGCTTCCGACGACCGGATCCGTGGCGGGTTTGGCCGCCGATGAGTGGGTGTTCGAGGGCAAATGGGACGGCTACCGACTTATCCTCGAATGTGACCATGGACAGCTGAGGGCGCTGGCGCGCAGTGGACGCGATGTCACCGGGGAGTTCCCGGCACTGCAGCGGCTTGCCCGTGAATTGGCCGATCACCGTGTTGTACTCGATGGTGAGGTCGTGGTGCTGAACCCGAAGGGGCTGCCGAGCTTCTCGCTGCTGCAGAACCGGGCCGCGGGTGCGGCTACCGAGTTCTGGGCATTTGACCTGTTGTATCTGGATGGAAAATCCTTGTTGCGCACCAAGTACCGTGACCGACGCCGACTCCTCGACGTCTTGGGTAGGGCGACCGAGTCCATGACCGTTCCGGAACAACTAAACGGAAGCGGTGTCGAGGCCCTCGCGTACTCCGAGGCCCGCGGATGGGAAGGCGTCGTCGCTAAGCGGCTGGATTCCACCTACGATCCGGGCCGCACCCAGTCATGGATCAAGGCCAAGAACTGGAGCAGCCGGGAGATCGTCATCGGCGGTTGGCGCAAGGGTCAAGGCGGGCGCAGCAGCGGTATCGGAGCGCTGCTCATGGGGATTCCGGACGAAGGCGGGTTGCGCTATGCCGGCCGCGTCGGAACCGGGTTCTCCGAAAAGGAACTGTCATCGCTCAAGGAGCAGCTGAAGCCATTGCATCGAGCCGAATCACCCTTCAACGCACCGCTTTCCACGGCCGAGGCCAAAGATGTGCAATTCGTGGAACCAGTCCTGATCGCCGAGGTCCGTTACGGAGACCGCACGCCGGGTGGGATTCTCAAACACTCCAGTTGGCGCGGGCTGCGTCCCGACGTGTCAGTCGACGAACTCCAGCTCGACGGGAGCTAGCGGGTAGGGCGGGGCGCCGACGCCCGCCACGGAGAAGTGGCCCCAGGGGGTCTGCTCCGTGATGCGTCCCTGCGCGCTGGTCTCGCCGACGGCGATGACGACCTGTGTCCCACCCTTGAGCTCACCACCTTCGGGCTTGGCGAAAATCGTTCCCTGCCAGTGAAACTTGCCGTCCAATGGGTTGAAGAAACCCATCAGGCGCACCCGGGACTCGACGGCGAACTCCCCGGCGGTGATCGTCGCGGTGCCGTCGAAGATATCGTCATCGTCCAACTCATGCTCCGTCATGCGACGAAACCGGTTCTACGCCACATCCGCCGGGAGACCGGCCCCATCAGGCCCATATCCTCCATGAACTTGTACAGCGGTGCGAAGCCCGTCCGTAAGGCCTCTTGGAACTTCGGGTTTTTTCGGGCTACCCGCATAGTCTCGCGACCGGGCAGTCCGACGGCTTCATACATCTTCTTGTTGGTCAGCAGGTATCGGAAGATCGGTCCGCCCAGGCCGTTGGTGAGCTGCAGGATGATCTTGACGCGCCGTGGCGTCCGGTCCAGTCGCTGACGAATACCGTCCCGCGCGAATTGGATGTGGCGTGCTTCTTCGGTGACGTGAATCCTCATGAGCCGCTGTACAAGTGGCTGCAGCTCCGGGTCATCCATGATCTCGCGCTGCAGCGAGTCGAAGATCTCCTCGCCGATGAGTGCGGCCACCCACAGCACCGGGCCTTTGAGTACCAGCGGCAGCAGGTTGGCCATCACCCGCTGGTACCACGGCATCCGGTACGGCGGCAGGCCCGTCTTCTCGATGGCCTTGGCGAACATCGTCATGTGCCGGGTCTCGTCACCGATTTCAGCGAGGGAGTACAGCGTTTCGTGACTTGTGGGGTTGGCGTGCATCATCACTCGTAGCAGGCCCTGGTTGAGCATGTTCTCGAACCAGATGCCGGTGGAGAGCAGGTTGACCATCTCGTGCCGCGACAGTTCGATCTGCTCGGCCCGCGACATGTTGTTCCACACATCTGTGCCGTACAGCGAGACGGTCTTCGGCGGCAGGAAATACTTGTCCGGATCCAGCGGCGCATCCCAGTCCAGGTCCACCATCGGTTGGTACGAGCGTCGCACCGAGCCCTTGAGCAGCCGGTCGGAGTATACCTCCCTATTTGGAGTCCGAGCCGAGCCGTTATTAAGGGTAGCGGTCACCGTTGGCCGTCCTTTCCGTTAAGATGTTAAACGTAAACGTTGCAGGTTGAGGCGTCAAGTGAGACGCGAAGTACCACGTAAAACGCGTGGCGCATGAAGGAAGGCACCGATGAAAGTGAGCCGCTCACACCACCGCGGCCGTACCCGTGACCACAGCGAGATTCGCCGCCGCATCCTCGACGCTGCCGAAGAATGCTTGCTGGAGCACGGGTACGAGGCGCGTTTGCATGCGCTGATCGCCAAGAAGGCCGGCCTGTCGCGCCCCACCGTCTACAAGCATGTGGGAGATCAATCGACGATCATCGAGGCCCTGTTCCACCGTGAATTTCTCCGATTCGGGGAAATGCTGGCACCGGTCTTCGCGAGCGCCGCGACTCCCCGCACCGGATTCATCGATGCCATCGTGCGGATCGTCCAGCACGGCCGCCATCACCCGTTGCTGCAGAAGGGTCTGAAGGAGAACCCCGAGCAGGTGTTGCCGTACCTGACGGTGAAGGCCCGCCCCTTCATCGATCAGACGACTACGTTGCTGGCTCCGTACTTCCGCACCATGCTCACCGATGAGCAGCTGGCCACCATCAACGTCAAGGCGGCCGCCGAATGGAGTTTCCGGATTGCCGCCTCGCTGTTGGTGACTCCCGGTGTCGTCGAGACCCAGACCGACGAGCAGTTGGGTGATTTCCTCGGCAACTTGCTCACCGTTTCGGTGATCACCGCTCAGGACCTCTCGCAGGCACCGGCCTCCAAGTCGGCCGCGTCCTAAGCGTCAATGCGCCGGATTCGTGTCATCGGGATCGGCGCCGGCCATCCCGAATACCTGACCGTGCAGGCCATCTCGGCTCTCAACGAGGTCGACGTCTTTTTCGTCGCCGATAAGGGCGAGACCAAGGACGATCTCGTCGAGTTGCGCCGCCACATCTGTGAGCGCTACATCACCGACGCCGATTATCGCTTCGTCGAACTGCCCGACCCGGTACGCGGCAAGGGTGAGTACCGCGGCGTGGTAAGGCAATGGCATACCGAGCGGGCTGCCTTGTGGGGTAAGTCAATTGCCTCCGAGTTGCGCGAGGGTGGTACTGGAGCCTTTCTCGCCTGGGGCGATCCTTCCCTCTATGACAGCACTCTGCGGATCCTCGATGCCATCCTGGAGGACGACCCGAGCGCATTCGAGTACGACGTGCTGCCGGGCATCACGGCCGTGTCTGCGCTGACTGCCAGACATCGCATCGTGCTGAACGGCATCGGGGAACCAGTGCTCATCACGACCGGGCGGCGTCTGCTGTCGGAGTGGCCTCGGACCGGCACAGTCGTGGTGATGCTCGACGGCGATTGTGCGTTTCGGCAACTGGATCCGTCGACACAGATCTGGTGGGGTGCCTACCTGGGCACCGAGCATGAGCTGCTGGCGTCGGGGACGGTCGGGGAGGTGGGTGCCCAGATCGCTGACATTCGTGCGCAGGCGCGGGCCGAACATGGCTGGATCATGGACACCTACCTGTTGCGTTCTGCAGACTGAACACATGCCTGAACTGCCGGAAGTCGAGGCGCTCGCCGATCATCTGCGCCGCCATGCCACCGGGGCCACGATCGGCCGCATCGACGTTTCCGCGTTCTCGGTGCTCAAGACATTCGATCCGCCGGTGACCGCGTTGTACGGCCAGACCGTGACGGGTGCGACGCGCTGGGGTAAGTATCTGGGCCTGCAGGTAGGCGGAGCCGCAGGGCCGGCGACATCGGGCGCCGGAGCCGCAGGGCCGGCGACATCGGGCCGGGGCGTGTACCTCATCACGCATCTGTCGCGGGCCGGGTGGCTGCGCTGGTCGGACAAGCTGGCGGCGGCGCCGCTCAAACCGGGCAAGGGGCCCATTGCACTGCGGGTACATCTTGGAACACCCGGTACGGCTCCGGGATTCGACCTCACCGAGGCCGGCACCCAGAAGCGTCTGGCGGTCTGGATCGTGGACGACCCCGCCTCGGTCCCGCAGATCGCCACGTTGGGGCCCGACGCGCTCTCGCTGACCGCCGACGGATTGGCTGAGATCCTTGCCGGGACGACCGCTCGGCTGAAGAACGTGATCACGGACCAACGGGTGATCGCCGGGATCGGCAACGCCTACAGCGACGAGATCCTGCATGTGGCCAAGCTGTCCCCATTCGCCACCGGAAAGGCACTCCCCGACGGGCAGGTGGCTGCGTTGTACGAGGCAATACAGTCGGTACTCACCGACGCCGTGCAGCGCAGCGTGGGGCAGCAAGCCGCAACTCTCAAGGGGGAGAAGAGATCCGGTCTTCGCGTGCATGCCCGTACCGGGATGCCCTGCCCGGTATGCGGCGACCTGGTGCGGGAGGTGTCGTTCGCCGACAAATCGTTCCAGTACTGCCCGACGTGTCAGACCGGGGGCAAGGTGCTGGCCGACCGTCGGCTCTCGCGGCTCCTCAAATAAAGTGACAACGTGACGCGACAGAAGATCCTTATCACCGGGGCAAGTTCCGGCCTGGGCGCCGAGATGGCCCGTCAATTCGCCGCGAAGGGCCGCGACCTGGCGCTCTGCGCCCGCCGCACCGACGTGCTGGAGGAGCTCAAGGCAGAGCTGCTAGCGGCCAACCCGGGAATCCAGGTTGCCGTGCGGCCATTGGACGTCAACGACCACGACTCCGTGCCGGTGGTTTTTGGTGAGCTGCGCGATGAGCTTAGTGGCCTGGACCGCGTGGTAGTCAACGCCGGTATCGCCAAGGGCTGGCACCTGGGCGGGGGCAAGTCTTGGGCCAATATCGCGACCATCGAGACCAATCTCATTGGCGCACTGGTGCAGATCGAGGCGTCGCTGGCGCTCTTCAAAGCGCAAGGCGCAGGCCATCTGGTCCTGATCTCGTCGGTGACGGCTGCCAAGGGCCTGCCCGGTACTAAGGCCGCCTACGCGGCAAGCAAAGCCGGACTGTCCTCGTTGGGCGAGTCGCTGCGCGCCGAATATGCCAGGGGTCCAATCAAAGTCAGCACCATCGAGCCCGGCTACATCCAGACCGATCTGAGCGCCAAGTCGCCGACCACGCCGATGATGGTGGACACCAAGACCGGTGTGACGGCGATGGTGGACGCCATCGAGAAGGAGCCCGGTCGTGCCGCGGTGCCGCGCTGGCCGTGGGCGCCGGTGACTTTGATCATGCGCCTGATGCCGCCCCGCTTGGCGGGCCGCCTGGCCTAATTGCCGAAGGGGTTTTGACGTGGGACTTTGTACCCACGTGCCATGCTTCATCTATGGGCGATGAAGATAAGCGCAACGCTTCTGTCACGGTGGACTATGCCGCCGAACTCGACGAGCTGGCAAGCCTGCGTGGCGGAATCAAACGCGACAAAGGGGCCAAGGACGCCTGGAAACAGGGCTATCCGTACGACGAGAAGCTCAGCCGCAAGGAGTACGAGAAGAACAAGCGCAAGCTGCAGATAGAGCTGCTCAAGTTGCAGTTGTGGGTCAAGGAGCGCGGCGAGAAGATCTGCATCGTCTTCGAAGGCCGCGACGCCGCCGGTAAGGGTGGATCGATCAAGAGGTTCACCGAGCATCTCAATCCCCGCGGTGCCCGCGTGGTGGCGCTGGAGAAGCCGACCGCAGTGGAGCAGACGCAGTGGTACTTCCAGCGGTATACCGCGCATCTGCCCAGCGGCGGGGAGATTGTCCTGATGGATCGGTCTTGGTACAACCGGGCGGGCGTCGAGCGTGTCATGGGATATTGCACTCCCGCGCAGTGTGCCGAATTCCTGCGCGAGGCACCGGAATACGAACGGATGCTGGTGAATTCGGGTACGCATCTGATCAAGTTGTGGTTCTCGGTGAGCCGTAAGGAACAGCTGGCTCGGTTCGCGGCCCGACGTACGGATCCCGTTCGCCACTGGAAACTCTCACCGACCGACCTCGCATCCCTGGACAAGTGGGACGCCTACACCGAGGCCAAGGAAGCCATGTTCTTCTACACCGATACCGAGTTCGCGCCGTGGACGGTGGTCAAGAGCAACGACAAGAAGCGTGCCCGGCTGGAGGCGATGCGTCACGTGTTGTCGCAGTTCGATTACGAGAACAAGGACGCCAAGATCGTGGGCACACCGGATCCGCTGATCGTGGGGCCTGCATCGGCGGTCTTCGAGGAAGGTGAGAACGCCGCCGCACGGTAGCGGGTTGAGTTGCCGCTCACCAGTCTTCGGTGTCGACCCATTCGAAGTATCCACTGCCGGCGACGGGTTCACCTTTCCACCGGCCTTGGTAGGTGTAGGCCCCGACATATCCGTTGCCGTGCCCGTACCGGGGTGGCGAGTCGATGACGGCGACCAGCTCGGTGATGTCGGTGATTGTCCACCGCATCTGTGCGGGCATGCGCATGGTCTGGCCCATGGGATCGACGTGTGGTTCCCCCCATTCGAGGATCTCGAAATGCACGTCCGAGTAGACCTCGGCCCTTTTGCCGGGCATGCGAACGTACGCGAGTCGGCAGGCGGTGACGCTGAGGGCACGTACATCGGTGAGGAGCAGCTGGACGTCATCCGCGATATTGATGATCTGATACGTGAAGAAATCGGCGGGCAGCTTTGCCGATCGCGGTAACGGGCGTGAAGTAAAGGATTGTGGGGATACGCATTTCGCGTACTCCACGGTGCCGAGGCCGGAAATCTCTGTGATGCCGCTGTCGTCTTCGATATGTCCGCGATACGGGGCGAGCAGGCTGAGGTGACGATAGATCGGGGTGTCGACAAACCAGGAAACCTGCGGCTGTACATCGAGTTCTATACGTACGTCGAATGTTTCGTACTTCCCGGTGACAGTGAAGGTGGGGGATGTGTTCTCAATGGTCAGATCCTCCCCCCATCGCAAGTGCCGGCCATCTGCACTGAAATCGCAGTCGTTGTCGATGTCGTAGGCCGCGTAATGGTGCTGGTTGGCGTGTGCGGTGGAACTGAGCACGGTGGCATTCCGGCGGCAGTCCGCGGATGCGACTGTCTCATTGTCGAAACATCGCGTGCCCGTGGCGCCGATAAAAGTCATGGTGTTGAGATACCGCCATGGCGCCGGCAGATCTGGCAGGAATACGCCGTAGTGCGTCCAAGACCATAGTCGAGAATCTCTATGCGGTAAGAGCATTCCCGCTCGATCGAACGGAAGAGTGGAGTTCGGGAGTCGCTTGTCGATACGCGGTGCGAGTCCCTCGAGCAGTACCCGGGTAGCTGTTCTCCACATGGTGTCCCACTTCTGTTTGCGGGGCGAGACCGGGCCCTGTCGCGGCTTCCGGAAGTCTCGCCGGTGATGTAGCGTCAGCCTATATGACGAGATCGTAAATTAACGTATGGTCAATTAGAGAGGCTTGTGATGCTGCGATCGTGGTGGGGCTGGGGATCGGTTGCCGACGCGGTGACGGGAGTCGAAGCGAATCGACTTGAGCAGCGGATTCGTGCCCTGTTGCCCAGCGCGGACTTGGAGGCTCATTCACCGCCCCCGATCGAGGCGTTCAAGCTTGGCGCGCCTCGCGTGCAGCCACCGGCCTCGCTGGTCAACATCGCCAGCGCCGATCACATGGATCGGATTGCCCACAGTCACGGACAGGCATTTCGGGATGTGGTGCGAGCCTTGCGCGGGCAGCTGTCCGCGGTGCCGGATCTGGTGATGCGGCCGGAGTCGGACGCCCAGGTTTCCGCAATCCTGGACTGGTGCACCACCTCTGGTGTGGCGGTGATTCCCTTCGGTGGCGGGACATCGGTGGTGGGAGGTGTCGAACCACGCGACCTGGACGACTATCCGGGTTGTGTGAGCATGGATCTCGGCACACTGAATCAGGTGCTGGAGGTGGACGCCGTCAGCCGCGCTGCGCGCATTCAGGCAGGCGTGCTGGGTCCCGCGCTGGAAGCTCAGCTGCGCCCGCACGGTTACACGTTGCGGCATTTTCCGCAGTCCTTTGAATTCTCGACGCTGGGCGGATGGCTAGCCACCCGTGCGGGCGGGCACTTCGCCACGCTGTACACCCACATCGACGATCTGACCGAATCGATGCGCGTGATCACCCCGCAGGGCGTATCTGAATCGCGGCGCCTGCCCGGCTCCGGTGCCGGGCCGTCTCCCGACCGTCTCTTCCTCGGTTCGGAGGGAACTCTCGGTGTCATCACCGAGGCGTGGATGCGTCTTCAGGAACGCCCCCGCTGGCGCGCGCGTGCGGCGCTTAATTTCGCGGACTACACGGCGGGAGTGCATGCCGTGCAGGCCCTTTCGCAGTCAGCGTTGTTCCCGACGAACTGCCGGTTACTCGACCCGATCGAGGCGATGATCAACGCCGGTGCGAGTAGCACCGTTCTGGTGCTCGGATTCGAATCGGCGGACCACCCGGTGACGGCGAGTATGGAGCGTGCGATCGAGATCTGCCGAGACCGCGGAGGAAGTCTCGATGAACCGGTTTCCTACTCGGATGCCGAGGGGTCGGCCGCCTCCGGTGGGTCCGCGGACATCTGGCGATCATCGTTCCTGCGGATGCCCTATCAGCGGGATGCGCTGGCGGCGCGCGGCATGATCGCCGAGACCTTCGAGACCGCGTGCACGTGGGACCGTTTCTTCGATCTGCGGCAGGCGGTCACGGATGCCGCGATGGACGCGATGAGGCAGGAACGAATCACCGGTGTGATCACGTGCCGATTCACCCACGTCTATCCCGACGGTCCCGCGCCGTACTTCGGTGTGTATGCGGGCGGTGTCTGGGGAAAGACCGTAGAACAATGGGACCAGATTAAAGCCGCTGTCTCCGAAGCGATTAGCGCGAATTCAGGAACGATCACTCACCACCATGCGGTGGGGCGAGACCACCGGCCGTGGTATGACCGCCAACGTCCCGAACCGTTCGCCACCGCGTTACGCGCCACGAAGGCAGCGCTTGATCCCGCGGGCATACTCAACCCGGGTGTACTACTGGACCCCCGGGTTATCGCGTGATCATCGAAGTCGGCGGGCGGGAGCCCAAGATCGACGCGACGACGTGGATCGCGCCCAACGCCGCTGTCATCGGCGACGTTCGTCTCGGGGCGGAGGTTGGCGTGTTCTACGGGGCTAGCGTGCGTGCCGATCTTGAGCGAATCACCGTGGGAACGGGCACCAACATCCAAGACGGTGTTGTTTTGCATGCAGACCCCGGATATCCATTGACGATCGGTCGCAATGTGTCTGTCGGGCACAACGCCGTCCTGCACGGTTGCACGGTGCAAGACGACTGCCTCGTCGGGATGGGCGCTGTTGTGCTCAACGGCGCCACACTCGATGCCGGCTCACTGGTGGCGGCTCTTGTCGAAAACGCAAATTCCTACCGCAGGTTACTTACGGTGCACCAGAACGGGCACGTCCGTGTCCGCTGAATCGCGCACGGGTGAGCGGCCGCGGGCCGGAACCAAGGGAATGGCCCGGGAAGAGCGTGAACGGTTGATCGTCGAGGTGGCCACCCGGCAGTTTGTGACCGTAGGGCCCTCCGCCGCGTCGCTGACCGCGATTGCCCGGGACGCCGGGGTTTCCAAGGCGATGATCTACGCGTACTTCAGCGGCAGAGACGAACTGCTAATCGCCTGTTTGAACTGCGCGGGCGACAACCTGACGAGGGCAGTCGGCGACGCGCAGCAGACCGTACATCCGCCGGGCGACCAAGCACTGCGCACGCTTGTTGCGCTTGTCCGTGCGATGGAAAACCATCGGTACGACTGGGATTTGCTTCACCTGACAGGACTGCCCGAAGGCGCACCCCAAGACACTGCGCTCGGTTACCGAAAAGTACTGAACCAGTATGGCTTCGAGGGTATCGCAGGCGCCTTCGCATCGGGCGGCGACTTCGATGGAACGGATGCGGCGCTGACCATGGCCATCTGGTCCTCGGTTCTCTCCGGTGTGACCGGCTGGTGGCGGCGGCATCCCGAAGTCGGTGTAGTCGACATCTCCGAACGGTTGACCGGAATCATTGGCGCGATACGCCGGATGTGATGACCCCGGCCGTCCGTCGGGCAGGCCTCGGCTCCATCGGTTATCGGTGGAGCCGAGGATGTGCTCTGCCGACGATGAGCGGAAGGTCAAGGTACGACTTGAGTCCGGGGTCGGCATCGCAGACATATGGCACGGAATTGACGCAGTGGGCGGCGGTCGCAACAACCCCATCGTTGGCGACGAGTCCGGCCTCGACGCTGTGGGGGTGAAAGCCGGTGATCGTGCACGATGACGATGGTGTGCCGCGCACCTCCACCTCGTAACGCGGGCCACTGGCTCCAAAGGACCAGGCGGGTTCCAAGTGTTCCTCACCCATCAGCCAGTTCACGGCAATTCGCGCGACGGCCTCGTCTCCCACGAATGCTTCCCACGAGAATTGCTGACCGGCAACACATCCGGGATGGATTGTGCCGATCGGCGACGCGATATCCGAGGTGGCGACCGCGACTTCGAGATTGGGCCTGATCTCCGCCTCTGCGAACCCCATCCCATCAAGGATCATCCGTAGGGACTGCTTGAAACCGCCGCCCAGCAGTTTGGGCATGGGGCCCGTCATCGCTTCCTCGGGGGTACCGCCAAATTTCATAATGTGCCGGATGACATCTGGCGCGCCGTAGGTGCGGATATCCGAGTATTCCTCGGCGCGCACGTAGGTCACGGCCGAGCTCATGGACGAGAAGATCAGCGGATAGAGATCGGTGATTCCGCCGGGGTCGATTCCGGTGCCGTGCAGCGTCACCCCTGCCCGGCGGGCAACGGCGTCGAGTTCCTCGCCGGATTTATCGGGGTAAAACCAGCCGACCGGGGTGACGACGTTCTTCTTCGAGGCGAGCAATGCCGCCACCTCGGAGGGGTTGGGAAGTAGCGGGCTGTAGATCACGCAGTCGGCCTGCAGGGCGACGATATCGTCCAGACTATTGCTGGTCATCACTCCGGTGGCTGACTGCCCGATGAGTTCGCCGACGTCGACGCCGGTCTTCTCCGGTGAGTGCACCCAGCACCCCACCAGCTGCAACTCCGGATGCGCGAGCACCGCGTTGAGCGCTGCTCTGCCCACTTCGCCCGTCGCCCATTGGACCACCCGATAGACCATGTCATTGCCTCCTTGCAACCGGTAACCTCAGACCTGCATAACACCAAACAAGTGCTTGGTCTAGATCTTGATAGGTGGGAATCCTGGTGATTAGACACGGATTTCGGTTTGGGACAAACTTGATCTCCCATGGAGATCATGCTCAGATCCGCGATCAGGTTCGGCGGGCCGAGGATTGCGGTGTTGACGTTGTTGTCGTGCCTGACCACCTCGGCGTTGGTTCACCGTTCCCGGTAATGCTTGCCGCCGCGAGTGTTTCAACGAGTGTCAGGGTCGGCAGCTTCGTGTTGACCACCGGTTTCTATTCTCCGCGTCTACTTGCGCGCGACATCGCCACGGTCGACCGCCTCACCGACGGCCGTGTCGAGATCGGGCTGGGGGCCGGATACGTTCAGCAGGAGTTCGAGGCCGCGGGAGTGCCATTTCTGAGTCCGGCGGGACGTGTACGACAACTTGCCGATGCTGTCACCGCGCTTCGTGGGCTGCTCAACAGCCGGGATCATTGGCCACGGCCGGTTCAGTCGCCCGTACCCATCATGATCGCCGGCAAGGGCGACAAGATCCTCAAACTCGCGGCGCAGGAGGCCGATATCGTCGCGATCTCCGATGCGAAGACTCTCGCCGAGCTTGCCGAACGTGCCGCATACGTGCGCGACGCCGCCGGACAACGTGTCGACATGCCGGAGCTGAACTTGGGGATTTTCGACGTTGCCATCGACCGCACACCCGATTTGGGGCTCATGCGCGTATACCGTCCAAGCGACTCGGACGATCAGCTACTCGCCTCGCCAACCCTGCTGCACGGATCCAAGAACGAACTTATCGAGCAGATCTTGGAGCTTCGCGAGGCAACCGGTATCTCGTATCTGACCTACATGGGAGTAGATGCTCGCGGACTCAACGATTTTCATGCTCTGATCGCCGCACTCAGATAAGGACTTTCGGACCTAGCTTCTCAGACGGCGGCCGGTGATCATCCAGTCATGACGACAGATTCTGAAACGATGACCCTGCTCGATAAGTACGACAGCTGGACTCTGCTGTCGAGCGCCTCACTGGGCAGGCTGGTGGTCGTGATCGACGGGAGACCCGAGATCTTCCCGATCAACTTCGTCACCCAGCGGGGCACCGTGCTGTTCCGAACTGCAGAGGGCACCAAACTCTTCGGTTCCGTAGTGAGCGATCACGTGCTGTTCGAGGCGGATGATCACAACGACATCGGTGGCTGGAGCGTCGTCGTGCGCGGCGCCGCACAGATACTCAACACGTCGGTGGATATCGACGAGGCCGACCGCGCCGGCCTCTACCCGTGGATACCCACCCTCAAGCTGCATTATGTGCGGATCATTCCGGCGCAGATCACCGGTCGGCGCTTCGTATTCGGTCGTGAGCCGGATGGGGGTCAGGTACCCGGCTAGCGGCCGATGTGCGCCTCGGTGCGCATGCGTTCGGACATGTGCGGGTAGTGCAGTTCGAATGCCGGTCGCTCCGAGCGGATTCGGGGCAGCTCGGTGAAGTTGTGCCGTGGCGGCGGGCAGCTGGTGGCCCATTCCAGGGAGTTGCCGTAGCCCCACGGATCGTCGACCGTGACGACCTCGCCGTACCGGTAGCTCTTGAAGACGTTCCATACGAACGGAAGCATGGACACACCGAGCGTCAGCGCACCGATGGTGGACACGATGTTCAATCCCGTGAATCCGTCGGTGGGTAGGTAGTCGGCGTAGCGGCGGGGCATGCCCTGGTTACCCAGCCAATGCTGCACCAGGAATGTCGCGTGGAACCCGATGAACGTGAGCCAGAAGTGGAACTTACCGAGGCGTTCGTCCATGAGACGCCCCGTCATCTTCGGGAACCAGAAGTAGATACCGGCGTAGGTGGCGAACACGATGGTGCCGAACAAGGTGTAGTGGAAGTGGGCCACCACGAAGTACGAGTCGGTCACATGGAAGTCCAGGGGAGGAGCCGCAAGGAGCACACCGGTCAAACCGCCGAACAGGAAGGTGACCAGGAATCCAATAGAGAAAAGCCTCGGGGTCTCGAAGGTCAACTGCCCCTTCCACATTGTCCCGATCCAGTTGAAGAACTTGATCCCGGTCGGCACCGCGATCAGAAACGTCATGAAGGAGAAGAATGGGAGGAGCACGGCGCCCGTGGCATACATATGGTGGGCCCATACCGCGATAGACAGCGCTCCGATACCGAGCGTGGCATACACGAGCGTGGTGTAACCGAAGATCGGCTTGCGGCTGAACACCGGAAAGATCTCCGACACCACACCAAAGAACGGCAACGCCAGCACGTAGACCTCGGGGTGCCCAAAGAACCAGAACAGGTGCTGCCACAACAGAACACCGCCGTTGGCGGGGTCGTACAGGTGCGCACCGAGTCGGCGATCTGCTTCTAACCCGATGGCGGCGGCCGTCAACAGGGGAAACACCATGAGTACCAACACACTGACCACCAGGATGTTCCACGTGAAGATCGGCATCCGGAACATCACCATGCCCGGTGCACGCATGCATACGACGGTGGTGATCATGTTGACCGCGCCGAGAATGGTGCCCAGGCCCCCTACCGCGATACCCAAGATCCAGAGATCGGCGCCTGCGCCCGGTGAGTGAATGGAGTTCGAGAGCGGCGTATAAGCGGTCCAGCCGAAGTCTGCCGCACCACCGGGGGTGATAAACCCGGAGAGGGCTATCAGCGCGCCGAAGAGGAAGAGCCAGAACGACAACGCGTTCAATCTCGGGAACGCGACGTCCGGCGCCCCGATCTGTAGCGGCAGCACCACGTTCGCGAAACCGAACACGATGGGTGTCGCGTAGAACAGCAGCATTGCCGTGCCGTGCATCGTGAATAGCTGGTTGTACTGCTCATTGGATAGGAATGCCAGACCTGGCGTGGTGAGTTCAGCGCGAATGAGCAGTGCCATCAACCCGCCCACCATGAAAAACGCGAAACACGTTACCAGATACATGATTCCGATCAGTTTGTGATCGGTGGTGGTAATAAGGCGGTAGATAAGAGAGCCTTTGGGCCCTAGACGGGAAGGGAAAGGACGCCGTGCCGTCAGGGTGGGGGATGCATCGATAGCCACAGGGAACCTCCGGGTAAACGAGTGTTAGTCGCCTGTGTACGTGAGGCTTTCCCTGTCGACATCATGCCACAGTCAGGTCGCGTCGCGCGTCCGTTGTAATTCCGCGATCGAGGACCAATCCAGGTTGGCCTGGCCGTTGGCCAGCGCGTCATCGAGAACGGATCGCAGCACCTCGCCGAACGGCAGACGCAGACCGGCGTCGGCCGCCACATCGAGTGCCAGCCCAATATCCTTGCGGCCGAGTGTCGTCGTGAAACCGGCGGGCTCATAGGCCGACGTGGCGATCAGCGCGCCGTAGCTGCTGTACGCCGGACCCTGAAACAAGGTGCTGGTCAACAACTCCACGAGTAGCCCGGCATTGACATCGGAACGTTCGGCCATGCTGACGGCCTCACTCAACGACTGGATGGCCGATGCGATGAGGAAGTTCCCGATGATCTTGACAACATTCGCCTGTCGCGGCGCATCGCCCAGGCGCCAGGTGCGCGCCCCGATGACATCGAAAAACGTTTGTGCCCTGTCGATATGCTCACTGCCGCCCGCCGCGAGCACCTGCAGCTGCCCTGCCTGCGCGACGGCGACCCGCCCGAATATCGGCGCGGCGACGTATCCCACACCGTGCTCGCCGTGTTGTGCCGCGGCACGATCGGCCAGCTGTGTGCTGACCGTAGCCAGGTTGACGTGCAACGCACCCCGCGCGTCGGCGAGAACCTCTGATTCGAGGAAGGTTTCGGCGACGGCGCGGTCATCGGCCAGCACCGAGAACACCACGCCGGAATCGAATGCCTCCGCGACGGACCCGAGTGGGCGGGCGCCCGCGGTGGCGAGTTCTTCGATGGGGTCGGGCGATCGGTTCCATACCGAGACCTCGTGTCCCGCAGCAACAAGATTGTGCGCCATGGCCTTTCCCATGGCGCCGAGTCCGATAACGGCGATTGTGCTCATTGGGGTGCTCCTGTTTCGGTGGGCCAGTTGGTGAAAATTTCGGTGTAGTCATGGCTCATCAGTTCGATGACGGTGCCCCATGGATCGGTCAGGTAGGACATAGTCCAGGGTCTGCCCGCCACGACCGGCCGCGGTGCGGTGATAACGCGTCCGCCGCCCAGCGCCGCGGCACGTGTCTGCGTCTGCACATCGGGAACCGTGAGACAGAGATGCCAGGTGCCGCGCCGGGTGTACTCGACGGGTCGATCCGGTGGTGGGTCCGTCACGGGATCGATGAACTCGAAGAGCTCGACACCCACGCCGTTACCGGTCTGCAGCCCGGCCATTCGCGCCTTGGCGAAGCGGGTATCCAGTCCGGGCGGGAGCTCGCCGGCCGGCCCGGGTTCGAGTAGCCGCGGACCCATGACGCACTCGAATCCGAACACCTCGCGGTACCAGTCGATTGCCGCGGCGATATCGGGAACGGTGATCCCGATGTGATTGACGGACATTTCACCTCCAGGCGAACCGGTTTAGACGGTTCCACCGTAGATCAACTCGCCCGATCTGTCGAACCGGTTAGACTGGTTCGCGTGACAGGGGACGCGTGGACGATCTTCCGGCTGGACAACGCGGTGCTGGCATTCCGGTTCACTGCGACCATCTTCGATCGCGCAGGTGCCGCCGTCGAGCGGCTTGTTGACCCGGAACGCCTGCGGCTGTGGTTGCACGCCAACGGGCTGGACTTCTCTGCTGAGGTGTCGACTGAGGACCTCGTCGCGGCCAAGGCGTTGCGGGAGTCCATTCACCGTGCGGGGGCGGCCATTGCGGACGGCGGGCAGATCGCGGCCGCGGACCTTCGGACGTTGAATGCGCTGTCTCAAAACGGAAATCCGCACCGCGTTTTGGAGAAGGGTGAAATGCGATGGCGGGGCGCGAGCATCGCCGACGCACTGTCCGTTCTTGCCGCAGACGCCATCGGGACCTTGGGTGGCCCCGATCGTGACCGGGTAAAGGCATGCTCCGATGAGCACTGCCACGGCCTCTACGTCGACACCAGCCGCGCGAACAACCGACGGTGGTGCAACATGAACACCTGCGGGAACCGCGCGAAGAAAGCTGCCCTCGCGGCGCGGCATTAGTGGGCGTGCATGGCTCCCCAGCTCGGTAGGGGATCGGTGTAATCCCGCCACGCCTCCGGGCCGGCAGCGAGCTCGTCGTTGGTGAGCACGGCGGACTCCAGGAGGTGCTGTACGCGCGGCCGGTCCAGCCGTACGCCGATGAAGACGAGCTCTTGGCCCGGAGTGACGTCGGTGCTCTGCCAGAATTGGGCGGGCTCGATGGTCAGATTCGGCCCGGCCTGCGACCAGATCGCGGCGATATCGGGGCGGCTGGCAATCCAGCAGAATCCCTTGCTGCGCAACAGTCCTTGCAGAGTTTCGAGCACTGTATTGAGTCGCTGCGGATGGAACGGGCGGTCCGACCGGAAGGTCATACTGCTGATGCCGTATTCCTCGGTTTCCGGGGCGTGCCCGTCGGCGATCTCTTCGTCCCAGCCGGGTGTCTGGGCGGCCAGATCGGGATCGAATAGTCCGGTCTGCAGCACCAGATCGAGGTCGACGGCCCCGCCGGTGGACCGCACGATCGTGGCCGTCGGATTGAGGCGGCGCAGCAGTGTCTCCACCATGCCGAGAGTCCGTTCGTTCACCAGATCCACCTTGTTGAGGATCAGCGCATCGGCGAACTCCACCTGATCGGTAAGCAGATCGGCGATGGAACGGCCGTCCCCGTCGGCTGCGGCCATATCGCGGTCGGCCAGCGCCTCACCGCGCGCCAATTCGGGCAGGAAAGTGGAGGCGTCGACGACCGTCACCATGGTGTCCAGTTGAGCGACCTGCCCCAGGCTCGAGCCGTCCTCAAACTCCCAGGTAAACGAGGCGGCGACGGGCATGGGTTCGGAGATGCCCGTCGATTCGATGACTAACTGGTCAAAACGGTTCTGCCGAGCCAGATCTCCGACGGCCTCGATCAGGTCTTCGCGCAGCGTGCAGCAGATACAGCCATTGGTGAGCTCGACGAGCCGCTCCTCGGTGCGGTCCAGGTGGCCCGTGCCCGCAACGAGGGCGGCGTCGATGTTCACCTCGCTCATATCGTTGACGATCACCGCAACCCGCCGCCCCTCGGTATTGGCGAGGATGTGGTTGAGCAGTGTGGTTTTCCCTGCTCCGAGGAATCCGGAGAGCACGGTTACGGGCAGAAGTGTGGGCTGGGCTGTCGTCACACCTTAATGATAACCATTATCATTAAGGTGTGGACGCCAGGATGCCCCGTAGTGTTTCGCGGCCCTCGAAATCCAGGGGGAGGAGCGGGCGCCGCGGATCGCCGACGGCCCGTCCCTGCAGTTCGAGACCGGCCTTGACGGTGGTGGGCAGCCCACCGGCAACGATGAACTGCAGCAGCGGCTTAAGACCCTCGTAGATGGCCTTGGCCTCGTCGCCGCGGCCGCCGCGCACGGCGCTGTACAGATCCAGGCATGGCTGGGGGGCCAAACACGGCGTGGCTGTGCACCATCCGGACGCGCCGGCATTGAGCGCATCGAGTACCAGCGGGTTACTGCCGTTGTAAAAGGGCAGCTGCGCGTCGCTGAGCCGTTTGATGTCCAGCATCCGTGTCAGATCGCCGGTGGACTCCTTGACCATCGTGAGGTTATCGATATCTCGGAACATCGACACCAGGAGTTCGGGTTTCATGTCCACGCCGCTGGTGGCCGGGTTGTTGTAGGCCATCACCGGGATATCGATCGCCGCCGCGACGGAGGCGTAGTGCTGGGCGATCTCCCGGTCGCTGAGCTTCCAGTACGAGACCGGCAGCACCATTACCGCATCGGCCCCGGCCTGTTGGGCGTGGCGCGCCCTGCGAATGGTGCTGGCAGTGGTCAGGTCCGAGGCTCCGACGATCACCGGTACCCGCTTGTTCACCGCCGCGACGGTGGTGTCGACCACGGCGTCGAATTCGCGCTCCTCAAGGTAGGCGGCCTCGCCGGTGCTGCCCAATGGGGCGATGGCGTGGACTCCGTCCTCGACGAGCCGGGACACCAACTCGGCGAGTCGATCGGTGTCCACCGCGTCGTCGGGAAGGAAGGGGGTGACGGGATAGGCAATGATGCCGTGAAACTGGGTAGCAGAAGTCACTTCGAAATCCCTTGTGTCGTTGGATGAGCGAGAGTCTCAGGGTGATTAGCGAGTGCGGTACGCGCGTAGTAGGCAAAGTTGGCGATGCTGCGCCTGGGGGTCAGTGTCCAGTCGTGGGCCTCGCGGGCCAGCCGGTCGGGAAGGGGAGCGATGGTGCCCGCTGCCATCGCGGCCAATTGGAGCCGCGCGCCTCTCTCTATCAACACCGCCAGCGAGCAGGATTCTTCAACGGAAGCACCGGCGACCACATGGCCGTGGTGGGCGAGCAGTATCGCCTTCTTGTCTCCCAGTGCGGCCGAGATGATCTCGCCCTCCTCGTTTCCGACGGGTACGCCCGGCCAATCCGGTAGGAAGGCGCAGTCGTCATAGAGCGGGGCGATATCCATCTGGGACACGACCAGTGGCACCTCGAGCATCGAGAGGGCCGCGACATGGAAGGGGTGGGTATGCACGATGCATTGCACGTCCGGGCGCGCCCGGTAGATCCAGCTGTGGAAGCGGTTGGCAGGGTTGGCCATTCCGGATCCTTCGAGCACATTCAGGTCCTCGTCGACCAGAAGCAGGTTCTCCTCGGTGATCTCGTCGAACCCGAGCCCGAGCCGCTGCGTGTAGAAGGTGCCCGGTTCCTCGGCGCGTGCGGTGATTTGTCCGGCGAGGCCGGAGTCGTGCCCGCGGTCGAAGAGGGCGCGGCAGGTGAGGGCGACTTTTTGTCGTGTGGTCCAGTCCGAGTCGGAGAAGTGGGTCTCCATGCTGCGCTCGGCGCGATTCATCAAGTCGGACTTGGTGTCGTGAAGTGTGCTGGCCATTTTCCGTGCTCCTTTCTGTTCTCGGGTGTTCGATCATCACCATAGGACACAAGGTGTCATATGGTCAACAGTGTTGTCTGGAGGTCGTAAAGAGTTGTCGATAGGACCCCTCGTGTCACACTGGCCAGATGACATCCCTGGTCCGTGCGCTGCGCCGGGAACATGGCCTCACCCTCGAAGAACTTGGCAGCCGCACAGGTTTGACCAAGAGCTACCTTTCGAAGGTCGAGCGAGAACACAGCACGCCGTCCGTCTCCGTTGCGATCCGCATCGCCCAGGCGCTCGACGTCGACGTCAGTCGGCTGTTTACCAACGATGCCCACGAGTCCCGAGTGGTGGTGGACCGTGCTGCGGATGAGCAGGACGACAACAAGTTTCATGCGCTGGGCACCGAGATGCTCGGCAAGATCATGACGCCGTTCTTGGCTAGCCCGTCGACGGAATTCGCGGTGCACAAGCCCTCCCACGAAGGGCAGGAATTCCTGTTCGTGCACCGCGGCTCGATCGAGCTGCAGTACGGCCAGACCGCTGATGTCGTCAGTTACGTCCTCGACGAGGGGGATAGTGCCTACCTCGACGCCACCCGCACCCATCGGATACGCCGCACCTCAGAGGCGCCGGCGCTAGTGGTCATCGTCGCGGCGACCTGAAGCCTTGGCTCATCCCAGGAGTCCCTTACTTGCAAGAATCTTCCATGGAAGATACAGTCGCGGAAGCAAGTTTTGGAAACGTCTCAGGAGGATGACATGAAGGCATGGGTAATTGACCGTGTGGGTGGCCCGGAAGTGTTGGAGCTGCGGGATGTCGAACTGCCGGATCTCCAGCCTGCGGAGGTCGCGATCAAGGTCAAGGCATTCGGCGTTAACGCGGCCGAGAGGTACCGGCGGCTAGGGAATATGGGGCCGATCGAGGGTGTGGTGGTGCCCGGGATCGAGGCGGTGGGAGAGGTCATCGCGGACCCTTCAGGAAGGCTTGCCCCCGGCACCGCGGTAGCAACCATCATGGGCGGACTTCAATTCGACCGCTTCGGAAGCTACGCCGAGCAGGTCAATGTCCTGGCCAGCAATGTCCTTGAGCTCCCACCAAACAACCTCGGCTGGGCGCAGCTGGCAGCTCTCCCGCAGTCGTACATCACCGCATGGGGCGCGGTCGACAAGTCTCTGCGGATCGATTCGGAGAGCAACCTGCTGGTGCGCGGCGCCGCATCCGCTCTCGGACTATCGGCTATTTCCCTGGCGGCGAAGGTAATCGGCGCACATGTTATCGGGATAGTAAGAAGTGAAAAGGATTTCGACGCAGTCAAGCATGCCGGGGCCGCGCACGTGCTGATCGATTCGGCCAATACGGCCGGCGAGGTACGCGACATAGCGCCCGCGGGTGTGGACGGAGTGCTCGACATCGTGGGCGGTGCCGAATCGGCGCAGCTCGCCCGGGTGGTGCGTCCCTTCGGCAAGGTGACGGTGGTGGGTCTGCTTGCGGGGCCGCCGATCCTGGAGAACTTCAATCTCATCGAGGACCTGGCCCCGGCCGTGTCGATTGGGTTCTTCCCCAGTCAGTTGGTCGGTTCTCCCGCGTTGCCGATCTCGGAGGCCCCGTTGGCCTTGGTTATCGACGCCATTGCCGATGGCCGGGTCCCGTCCCAGCTGGCCGCGACCTATGGGTTCGACGACGTGCCACGTGTTCACGAGTTGCTCGACGGTCCTCGCGCGGCTGGCAAGATTGTGGTCACATTGTGACCGTGAGTAAGGGACTGCGCAGACTCCGATTGCTGGTCGAATCGGAAACCCGCCTGTGGCGAGCCATCGAATTGCGGCTCGCCCAAGCAGGTCTGCCGAAGCTGGGCTCGATCGAGGTACTCGCATTTATCAACTCGCGAAAGCTAACTCGGGTGAACGACATCGCCGAAGGCCTTGTCGTCACCACGGGAGGTGCCACCAAGATCGTCGACCGGCTCGAGGCAGGTCAGTTGATTCGCCGCATCCCCAACCCGGAAGACCGCCGTTCCTCGTTGCTGGAACTGACCGGCGAGGGCGTCGTGGTGCTGGGCGAGGCCGCCCAGGTGGTGGATGCGGTCCTCGGCGGGTTCTGGCCGTCGGGGGGCGATTTTGACGTCGCGTTAACTGGCCTCCGGGATGCGCTCAGCGCCGAGCACTGACTCAGCGAGTGCGGCCTCGCGCCGTTCGGTAGTACCGCACCAGTGCATCGGTGGAGCTGTCGGTCTGCTCCTCCGGCGAGGCATCGTCGGTGATGACGGGCAGCAGGGCGACGGCCTGCTTCTTGCCGAGCTCGACCCCCCACTGGTCGAAGGAGTCGATACCCCACACCGTGCCCGCCGTAAAGACCTCGTGCTCGTAGAGCGCGATCAGCTGCCCTACGGTCGATGGCGTCAGCTTGGTGCCCAGAATCGTTGTGCTGGGCCGGTTTCCGGGCATCACCTTATGTGGCACGACGCCCGGAGGGGTCCCTTCGGCAGCGATCTCGTCGGCGGTCTTACCGAAGGCCAGTACCTGTGTCTGGGCGAAGAAGTTGCTCATCAGCAGGTCGTGCATGCTGCCGGTGCCGTCCATGGTCGGCAGGTCGTCGGTGGGCTCGCTGAAGCCGATGAAGTCGGCCGGGATTAGCCGGGTGCCCTGATGCAGCAGCTGGTAGAACGCGTGCTGGCCATTGGTTCCCGGCTCACCCCAGTAGATATCCCCGGTGTCAACCTTCACGGGCGCGCCATCGGCCTTCACCGACTTGCCGTTGGACTCCATGGTCAACTGCTGCAAGTAGGCAGCGAACCGGGCGAGGTCATTGGAGTAGGGAAGTACCGCACGCGATTGTGCGCCAAAGAAATTCGAATACCACAGGCCGATGAGGCCGAGCAGTGCCGGCGCGTTGGCTTCCAGCGGTGCGGTACGGAAGTGCTCGTCCACGGTGTGGAATCCGGCCAGGAATTCGCCGAACGCCTTGCGCCCGATCACCGCCATCACCGACAGCCCGATCGCAGAGTCCACCGAGTACCGGCCGCCGACCCAATCCCAGAAGCCGAACATGTTGGCGGTATCGATCCCGAACTCCGATACCAGCTGTGCGTTGGTGGAGACGGCGACAAAGTGCTGAGAAACAGCGCCACGGCCCAACTTATCCACCAGCCAGCGCCGTGCAGCCGTCGCGTTCGTCAGCGTCTCCAGCGTCGAGAACGTCTTGGAGGCCACGATGAATAGCGTTGTTGCCGGGTCCAGATCGGCGAGGGCGGCCACCAAATCGGCCGGGTCGACGTTCGAGACGAATCGCGCCGAAATTCCGGCGTCGGCGTAGTGGCGTAGTGCCTGGTAGACCATCACCGGCCCGAGGTCGGAGCCGCCGATCCCGATATTGACCACGGTGGTGATGCGCTTGCCGGTGGCTCCGGTCCACTCACCGCTGCGCAGCCTGTCGGTGAACTCCCCCATGGCGTCGAGCACCTCGTGCACGTCGGCGACCACGTCCTGTCCGTCGACCACCAGCCGCGCATCCTGGGGTAACCGCAATGCGGTGTGCAGGACCGCGCGGTCCTCGGAGGTGTTGATATGCACCCCGGTGAACATGGCGTCGCGGCGTCCCTCAAGATCTGCTGCCTGAGCCAAATCGACTAGCAATGAAAGTGTTTCGCGAGTCAGCCGGTGCTTGCTGTAGTCGATGTACAGGTCTCCGACGGTCACAGTCAGGTCGCTGCCACGCGTGGGGTCGTCGGCGAAGAATTCTCGAAGGTGGGTGGAGGAGATTTGCTTGTGATGGGTTTCCAGTGCCTGCCACGCCGCTTCGATATTGGTCACGACATGAGCCTAGTAGTGACTACTGGTTGGCGCAGGTGACCCATCTCTTGCTGATGCGCGCGAACCCGGCGGTGCCCGATTTCGTCTCGGTCTTTCCACCGGCGGTCGCCGTGATGGTGACGCGAGACGAGGCGGTGTCGCCGTCGATCGTTGACTTCTCCACCTTGTCGACGTTGATCTTCAGGTCGTCAGGCTGTCCCTCAAGGTCCTGGTCGGTGACCTTGATGCAGGACAGCGCGTTGAGCACATCCAGGTTCTTGGCGCCGAGCGCGGCATAGAACGCCTTGAGCACGTTCGTCAGCTCGTACTCCTCTTCCACGGTCGCCCGCCGCGGTGCGGAGGTCGTGGTGGGACCGGGCACCGAGATGCTGGTAGTGGTGGCGCTCCTGCTGGCGCTGGTGGTCGAGGTGGCGGTGCCGGTGGTCCTCGTGGCCCGTGACGTCGTCGTTGTCGTCGCCGTGGTGGTGGTTGTCGTGCTGGTTGCGACGGCCACGGGATTCACCAGTGGGACACCCAGGCGCACGGTGGGCCGCGCTTGCGGTATGTCCTCGATGACCCGGTTGTTCTCGACCCACAGGCTCGCGGCGACCGCCGTCACGGCGGCCAGGCAGACCGTGAGGACACCGATGACAATCTTGGTGGCGTGCCGGGCGACGAACTTGCGGGTCGGCGTCGACTCGGCCGCGACCGCCGCCTCCAGCTCGTAGTTCGCCGGTTCGTCATCGGTGCCCTTGGCCTGGGACGTGTCTTCTGCCCCGGGCCCGTCCTTACCGTCGTCCGTGGTGTCGGGTACGTCTCCAGAGTTGTCTTGGCCGCTCAACGGATCCCTCCCTCATCGGTTCCCAACCGGGATTAATGTCCCAGTCTGCCGCGACCCAGGCGGAGCAGCAGCATGGCGAGAGTGTGACCTTCCTGGCCCAGCTCGCTGTAGCGTTCGAGAACTTTCATTTCGCGGCTGTGCACCAGACGGGGGCCACCTGAGGCCATCCGCGCCTTACCGATCGTTTGGGAAACCTCGGTGCGACGCTTGATCGCGACGAGGATCTCGGCGTCGAGCCGGTCGATTTCCTTGCGCAGCTCGTCGATGCCGGAGGCAGGATCGTCAGCCTTCTCGGTGTCTTTTTGGCTGGCGTTCTCGGTCATTGGAGTAGTCATTCTCTTTCACACCTTCTCTTGGAGCGGGACGCCCCGCCTGCCACCCCGGAATCCGGCCTCTCAAGAGATGAGCCCCGTAGTCCGGTAGTGGACTGCGGGGCTCGTGAATCGGCTAGACCACGGGCACCGGAGTCCGGTACCCGTAAAAAAATCGCTGTTGGTGGTCAAGCACAGGGAAGAGTGTAGCTGACGAATGTTGTCCCTCGTCAGCGGTAAGTTAGACCGGTCATGGCGAATCTCTCTGAACCAGCACTTTTTGATATGCCGAGCAATCCCGGCGCCTCCAGCGATGCGTTGCTCGACGGCCTGAACCCGCAGCAGCGGGCCGCCGTCGCGCACCAGGGATCGCCACTGCTGATCGTGGCCGGTGCCGGATCCGGTAAGACCGCGGTGCTGACCCGCCGGATCGCCTACCTACTCGCGGAGCGGGACGTCAGCCCGGGACAGATCCTGGCCATCACCTTCACGAACAAGGCTGCCGCCGAGATGCGTGAGCGGGTCGCGAACCTCGTGGGCCGACGTGCCAACTCGATGTGGGTGTCGACCTTCCACTCCAGTTGCGTGCGCATCCTGCGGAACCAGGCCTCGCTACTACCCGGCCTGAACTCGAGCTTCTCGATTTATGATGCCGACGACTCCCGCCGGCTGCTGCAGATGATCGGCCGCGACATGGGCCTGGACATCAAGCGTTATTCGCCGCGGCTGCTCGCGACCGCGATCTCGAACCTGAAGAACGAGCTGGTCTCGCCCGAACAGGCCGTCGCCAATCTGAGCGTGGATGGTCCGGAAGGAGATCTGCGCGGGGATCTTCCCCAGATCGCCGCCGACGTGTACGGCGAATACCAGCGGCGGCTGCGCGCGGCCAACGCCCTGGACTTCGACGACCTCATCGGTGAGACCGTGGCCGTGTTGCAACGGTTCCCGCAGATCGCGCAGTTCTACCGCCGGAAGTTTCGGCACATCCTGGTCGACGAGTATCAGGACACCAACCACGCCCAGTACGTGCTGGTGCGCGAGCTCGCCGGGGCCCACGCCGAGGATCCAGACGGTCCAGAACCTGCCGAGCTGTGCGTCGTGGGTGACGCCGACCAATCCATCTACGCGTTTCGCGGCGCCACCATCCGCAATATCGAGGAATTCGAACGCGACTATCCGAACGCGAAAACAATTCTGTTGGAACAGAATTACCGGTCAACGCAGAACATCTTGAGCGCCGCCAACTCTGTTATTGCCAAGAATGCGAACCGTCGTGAGAAGAGGCTGTGGACCGATTCCGGTGAAGGCGAACTGATCGTCGGGTATGTCGCGGATAACGAACACGACGAGGCATCCTTCATCGCGCGGGAGATCGACGGGCTCTTCGATCGCAGCGACGCCAACTACGGCGACGTCGCGGTGTTCTATCGCACCAACAACAGCTCGCGGTCCCTGGAAGAGATCTTCATCCGAACCGGCATACCGTACAAAGTCGTTGGGGGAGTGCGGTTCTACGAGCGCAAGGAAATCCGCGACATCGTTGCTTATCTGCGGGTGCTGACCAACCCGGGCGACGCGGTGAGTCTGCGACGAATCCTCAATACGCCGCGGCGCGGTATCGGAGACCGGGCCGAAGCATGCGTCGCCATACACGCCGAGACCGCAGGCGTCGGTTTCGGAGAGGCACTGCAGGCCGCTGCTGCAGGCAAAGTCGCCATGCTGAACTCTCGCTCCGAGAAAGCAATTGCCGCTTTTATGGAGATTCTCGACCAGATCCGCGTCACGCTGCGCACCGAACCGGGGGTGCTACCCGATATTGGTGACGTTGTGGAAGCCGTGCTCAACCACACCGGGTACCGATACGAATTGGAGAACAGTAGCGACCCGCAGGAGCTCGCGCGGCTCGACAACCTCAACGAATTAGTCAGCGTCGCACACGAATTCAGTGCCGACGCGGTCAATGCGCAGGTTGCGGGAGAAGACTCGGCGGGCGGAGAGGAAATGCGCGATGAGGACGTCGGCGCACCCCCGGGGAGCCTTGAGGCCTTCCTGGAACGGGTATCGCTGGTCGCCGATGCCGACGAGCTTCCCGAATCCACTGCCGGCGTAGTCACTCTGATGACACTGCACACCGCCAAGGGACTGGAATTCCCGGTGGTCTTCGTCACCGGTTGGGAGGACGGCATGTTCCCGCATATGCGGGCCCTGGGGGATCCGGTGGAGCTGGCCGAGGAACGGCGGCTCGCCTACGTCGGGATCACGCGGGCCCGTCAGCGTTTGTATCTAAGCCGGGCCAAGGTGCGCTCGTCCTGGGGACAGCCCATGATGAACCCGGAATCGCGCTTCCTGCAAGAGATTCCGCAGGAGCTTATCGACTGGCGGCGCACTGACCCGTTGCCGGGGCGAATCGCGACCGGGGTCGGAAGCTACGGCGGCGGAGGCGGTTTTGGTTCCGGGGGCAGCGGGTCACGCGGCGGGGGAGCTTCCATGGGCGCCCCGTCCAAGAAACGCACCAAGCCGCTGCTGGTCCTCGAGCCCGGCGATCGGGTGAGTCATGACAAGTACGGGCTGGGCAAAGTCATGGAGGTCGCGGGGAACGGTGAGGGCGCTACGTCACTCATCGACTTCGGCAGTGATGGGCGCGTGAAGTTGATGCATAACTTCGCGCCTGTACAGAAGCTTTGAGGGAGCACCCTCAGCGTTGATCGAAGCGAGAATCAGTCGCCGAAGCGGCTGAAGGTGAGGCCCTTGTTGGCCAGCCAGCCCTGCGGGTCGATGCGCTGCGAACCGTTGAGCAGCACCTCGAAGTGCAGGTGGGGTCCGGTCGAATTACCGCGGTTACCGATGGTGGCGATGCGATCGCCGGCCATGACGCGCTGACCCACCGCGACTTCCCACGTGTTGATGTGGCCGTACAAGGTGACGGTGCCGTCGGAGTGGCGGATCTTGACCCAGGCACCGTATCCGGCGGTGGGGCCGGTAGCGATTACGACGCCGTCTGCGGCAGCCACGATCGGGGTGCCGATGCTGTTGGCGAGATCGATGCCGCCATGCAACGCGCCCCAGCGGTATCCGAAACCGGAGGTGAAGGTGCCGTTGGTGGGCATCACGAAGCGGGGGCCGGATAGCCGCTTTTCGCGGTCGGCGCGTTCTGTCGCGAACGCCACGCCCTTCGCCAACTGCTCATCGGTGATCGAGGTGTCGGTCGCTAGCGGAGTAGTGATCAACTGCGGTCCGTGGGCGGCCATTGCGGTCGCGGAGTTACCCAGCGCGAGTGCATGGTGGTCCGCGGCGGTCGCGGCGTCGTGCTCACCCAATGCGGTGTACCCCGCGGCGGCAGCCGCGCCGGCGGCCATGGCGGCCAGGGCGATGCGTGTCTTGCCCACCTGACCGATCTCGCGGCGACGGTGTGCGCCTCCGCTGCTGATCCTCGGGAGCTTGTCGGTGGGGGTGTCGCGGGGGTCTCTGGTGCGTGCGGCGGAAGCGGCGAACCAATCGGCGGTGGCCTCGATGGAGGCGCGGATCCGCTCCCCTTCGTCGGTGTCTTCGTCGCCGTCGTAGTCGATCTGGGCGCCGTCGAGTTTCCGCTCCGTCTCGGTGCCACCAGCGGGGGCGTCCTCGTAGACGTCGTAATCCTCGAGTTCGGGGCGTTCTAGTGCATCACTCAGGCCGAATTCGTCGATCGGCACAATATTCGTGATCTCGGTCTCGCTCGGTGACGCGTCTCGATTATCACGCGTGCGTGTCGCTCGATGCTGTGTCAAAACCCTGCCAGTCTTCCGTCGGCGTCACGAACTAGCGTGACCAAAACGTGATCTAACCCAAGAGAACGTAACGGTTGGGCAAGGGGAGTCGCAACTCAATGCGCCGATACGCATTCAAATGTGACTTGTGTCACGAAGTCGCTCATGGAGCTCCCGAGCCCTCGAATCGTTGCCGAATCTCGCCGCGCTACTTCACCACAGATCGCGGGCATTTGGCGAGCCCCCGTGACCGAACTGAAACCTGTTGCAGACACGTTCGAGTCCTAAAACGCACGTCATGCAGATGGCCAGGCGGTGAATTCGGCCACTTACTGGGAAGTAGTGAGAGGCCTTCGTGTGGCGGTGGCTACAGTCCCTAGTGCAATCAGCAAGTCGCGGACATTCATAGCCGAATGAAGACAAGGGTTAGCACATATGGATCTATTCGAGTACCAGGCCAAGGAGCTGTTCGCCAAGCACGGTGTGCCTACAACACCTGGTCGCGTGACCGATTCCGCCGAGGAAGCCAAGGCGATCGCCGAGGAAATCGGCAAGCCGGTGATGATCAAGGCGCAGGTCAAGGTAGGCGGTCGCGGTAAGGCCGGTGGTGTGAAGTACGCGGGCACCCCCGATGACGCTTTCACGCACGCGCAGAACATCTTGGGCCTGGACATCAAGGGTCACGTCGTCAAGAAGATCCTGGTCGCCGAGGCCAGTGATATCGCGGAGGAGTACTACATCTCCTTCCTGCTCGATCGCTCGAACCGCACCTACCTGGCCATGTGCTCGGTCGAGGGTGGGGTCGAGATCGAGGTGACCGCCGAGGAGAACCCGGACGCGCTGGCCAAGGTGCCGGTGGACGCCGTCAAGGGTGTCGACCTGGCGCTGGCCCGTGAGATCGCCGAGAAGGGCAAGCTGCCCGCCGAGGTGCTGGACGCGGCCGCAGTGACCATCCAGAAGCTGTGGGAGGTCTTCATCGGAGAGGACGCCACCCTGGTGGAGGTCAACCCGCTGGTGCGTACCCCCGACGATCAGATCTTGGCCCTCGACGGCAAGGTCACCCTCGACGAGAACGCTGACTTCCGTCAGCCCGGCCACGCCGAGTTCGAGGACAAGGACGCCACCGATCCGCTGGAGCTCAAGGCCAAAGAGAACGACCTCAACTACGTCAAGCTCGACGGCCAGGTCGGCATCATCGGAAACGGCGCGGGTCTGGTCATGTCGACCCTCGACGTGGTCGCCTACGCCGGCGAGAAGCACGGCGGCGTCAAGCCCGCTAACTTCCTCGACATCGGCGGCGGCGCTTCGGCTGCCGTGATGGCTGCGGGCCTCGACGTGATCCTGAACGACGCTCAGGTCAAGAGCGTTTTCGTCAACGTCTTCGGCGGCATCACCGCGTGTGACGCGGTGGCCAACGGCATCGTCGGCGCACTGCAGACCTTGGGCGCTGAGGCGAACAAGCCGCTCGTGGTGCGTCTCGATGGCAACAACGTCGAAGAGGGCCGCAAGATCCTCGCAGACTTCAACCATCCACTGGTCACAGTGGCCACGACCATGGATGCCGGGGCCGACAAGGCCGCCGAGCTGGCGAACAAGTAAAGGGAGACAACAGACAAATGGCTATCTTCCTGACCAAGGATTCGAAGGTCATCGTTCAGGGCATCACCGGCGGCGAGGGCACCAAGCACACCGCGCTGATGCTCAAGGCCGGCACCCAGATCGTCGGTGGCGTCAACGCCCGCAAGGCCGGCACCACCGTCAGCCACACCGCGAAGGATGGTTCGGCCGTCGAGCTCCCCGTCTTCGGCTCCGTCGCCGAGGCGATGGAGAAGACCGGCGCCGACGTATCGATCGCGTTCGTCCCGCCGGCGTTCTCCAAGGACGCCATCATTGAGGCCATCGACGCCGAGATCCCGCTGCTGGTTGTCATCACCGAGGGAATCCCGGTGCAGGACAGCGCCTATGCGTGGGCCTACAACGTCAAGAAGGGTGAGAAGACCCGAATCATCGGCCCGAACTGCCCCGGCATCATCACCCCCGGTGAGGCGCTGGTCGGCATCACGCCGAACAACATCACCGGCACGGGACCGGTCGGTCTGGTATCCAAGTCGGGCACCCTGACCTACCAGATGATGTACGAGCTGCGCGATTTCGGTTTCTCGACCGCTATCGGCATCGGCGGCGACCCGGTCATCGGCACCACCCACATCGACGCCATCGCGGCGTTCGAGAAGGATCCCGAGACCAAGATCATCGTGATGATCGGCGAGATCGGCGGCGACGCCGAGGAGAAGGCCGCCGCCTACATCAAGGCGAACGTGACTAAGCCTGTCGTCGGCTACGTCGCGGGCTTCACCGCGCCCGAGGGCAAGACCATGGGCCATGCCGGCGCCATTGTGTCCGACGGTGCGGGCACCGCTGCGGGCAAGCAAGAGGCCCTGGAGGCCGCGGGTGTGAAGGTCGGCAAGACGCCGTCCGCCACTGCCGCGCTCGCTCGGGAGATCCTGCAGAACCTGTAAATCTGTTTTGCAAGGGCCCCGACCGGTTTTCCGGTTGGGGCCCTTGTCATTTCGCCTCCCTGAAGGTGCCTGATCTACTGGCAGGCGACATTCGGGATTCGTTCAGCGAGATTGTGTGACGTACGCGTGAATAATGGAGTTACCAGGCTTCGGGACTCCAGGTGGGGAGCTATCTTCTTGGCTCGTGGACCTCACGTTCAACACATCGGGTCTCGTGCCGAGTCAGGACGGTTGGTATGACCCGGCGACCGGCGATCAGTTCTGGGTGTCGCACGCACGCGGCGCCTATCTGTCAGTGCCGCTTGACGATCTGAGTGCGGTCCGGCGCGCCCTCGTCGAGACGGTACTCAATCGGCGTGCCGGCGTCATCGAGGCGTTCATCGTCGGCGTCCATACGCTCCCGGGTCTGCTGTACGTGGTGAAGGTCCCGAAAACCGATGCTCCGCAAGGGCTCACCTTCATGGCCTCGATAGTCGTTCCGCGTGCGCATTCGTATGCGATGGTCTGCGGTGCATTCGCGGAGGGCCCGATGACAGGCGCCAGGGAGTCGGCGGTGCTCCATGAGCTGTTGGCTTCGGGCGGTGCATCGTCGAACATGTGGCCGCCGCACCCGTACGCATCCGACCTTGAACCTGGAATCCCATACAGCATCGCGGACGAAATACCTTGGGATAAAAGGTTTCCCGATCATCCGCTATCGCGTCTGCGCCGGTGGGTGGCGAGGGTGACGCCAACCATCCGGGTGGAACAGAGGTTTGCCGCCCTGCCGCCGTTTTCGGTGCGTTAGGCGAACGCGGCGAGCTTTCCGGACAGTCGCTCGATGTACGCGCGTACCTCTTCCTCGGAGCGGTCCGGCATTCCGAAGATCGCCTCGGTGACACCCAACTCTCGCCACGCGGCGAGCTGCTCGGGGTCCGGCTTGCCCGCCAGCACGTAGATCAACGGGTCGCCGTCGCGGCCGGCTGCCGCCCAAGCCTCCTTGAGGGCCACGATCTTTCCGGTGATGTCCTCGTCCCGCGGGGTGGACATCCAGCCGTCGGCGTTCTTGGCGATCCATGCGAAGTTCTTCTCGGTGCCGCCCGCGCCGACGATGACCGGTACATGCTTCTGCACGGTCTTGGGCCAGGCCCAGCTGGGGCCGAAGTTGACGAATTCACCTGAGTAGCTGGCTTCTTCCTCTTCCCAGAGCTTGCGCATCGCCTCGATGTACTCGCGCAGCATGGTGCGACGACGGCCCGCGGGAACGTTGTGATCGGCGAGTTCGTCGGTGTTCCAGCCATACCCGACGCCCACGGTGACTCGTCCACCGCTCATGTGATCAAGGGTGGCAATGGATTTGGCGAGGGTAATGGGATCGTGCTCGACGGGGATCGCGACGGCGGTGGCCAGCCGGATCTTCGAGGTCACCGCGCAGGCGGCGCCGAGGGACACCCAAGGGTCCAGGGTGCGCATGTAGCGGTCATCGGGCAGTTCCGCACCGCCGGTGCCAGGGTGGGCGGCTTCACGCTTGATCGGGATATGCGTGTGCTCGGGAACGTAGAAGGTGCTGAATCCGCCGTCCTCGGCCGCCTTGGCGGCGATGGCCGGGGAGATGCCGCGATCACTGGTGAACAGAACGAGTCCGTAGTCCATCTACCAATTAGAACGTGTTCCAGTTTTGATGTCGAGAGCGGGGTGTGAAATCGGCGCAGAAATCACCATGAGCCAGACGGATGACCGCCAAACGGGTCCGCTGTTTGCATACCTCCATGACGACCGAACGGATCGCCGACCACGTCAAGTTCGCATACTGGGTCCCCAACGTCAGCGGTGGGCTGGTGACCAGCACCATCGAGCAGCGGACGGACTGGGGCTACGACTACAACGTCAAACTCGCGCAGACCGCCGAGAACAACGGTTTCGAATACGCGCTCACCCAGGTGCGTTATGAAGCCAGCTATGGCGCCGAGTATCAGCACGAGTCCACCAGCTTCTCGCTGGCATTGCTGCTGGCCACTCAGCGGCTCAAGGTGATCGCCGCGGTCCACCCCGGGCTGTGGCAACCGGGTGTGCTCGCCAAACTCGGTGCCACCGCCGACCAACTGAGCGGGGGCCGGTTCGCGGTCAACGTGGTCTCGGGCTGGTTCAAGGACGAGTTCACGCACCTCGGTGAACCCTGGCTGGAGCATGACGAGCGGTATCGGCGCAGTGCCGAGTTCCTCCAGGTGTTGCGCAAGATCTGGACCGAGGACGACGTTGATTTCCGCGGCGACTTTTATCGCATCCACGACTTCACCTTGAAACCGAAGCCGATTCACACGCCCGAGCTATTTCAGGGTGGCAATTCCACGGCCGCCCGCCGCAACGGTGGTCTGTACTCCGACTGGTACTTCTCCAACGGGAAGGACTTCGCCGGAATCACCGATCAGATCGTGGAGGTCCGGGACCACGCCCGCACCGTCGGCCGCGAGGTCAAGGTCGGGCTCAACGGCTTCATCATCGCCAGGGACACGGAGGCGGAGGCGCGAGAAACCTTGAAAGAGATCGTCGCCAAGGCCAACCGGCCCGCAGTGGAGGGTTTCCGGGCCGCGGTCCAACAAGCGGGCGGTTCCACCGGCGATAAGAAGGGAATGTGGGCGGATTCGTCGTTCGAGGATCTCGTGCAATACAACGACGGATTCCGCACCCAGCTCATCGGTACCCCTGAACAGATCGCCGAGCGGATCGTGGCCTATCGGCGGCGGGGAGTGGACCTCATTCTCGGAGGTTTCCTGCACTTCCAGGAGGAGATCGAGTACTTCGGGGCCAGGGTGCTGCCACTGGTCCGCGAGATCGAAGCCGCCGACCCTCAGGAAACCCACAGCGAAGACCGGGTACCGGTTTTGAGCTAACCGATGCCGTCTCGGCCGTCTCGGCTTGTCCTTGCCCCGGAGGACCCAGGCGTGCAGTAGCGTGGAGGCGATCTACCCCGAGACCACGACCGAAACCGTGACGTAGGAGATGTAATGACGTATTCGACCGGTGGGCCCGGATACCAGCCCGCGCAGCCGTCCAGCCCGTATGGCACCCCGTCCTTTGTGACCGAGCCCAACACGGGCGCGCTGGGGGTATACCTGCCCGGTGGTGTGTTGGTGCTGAGCCTGATCGGCTTCATCGCCGGGTTCGGGCCCTTCTACACCGGGAAGGCCAGCTCCGGAACGTCGGGAAGTTTCGGCGGATTCGACCTCTTGGCGCTGTCCCCGGTCTTCGGCTTCGCGCAGTTCGCCCTGCTGATCGCCGGTCTGACCGCGGGTGTCACGCTGCTCTCCGGTAAGGATGACAAGCACGCTCCCGTGGCGATCCTGTCGATCGTCGGCTTCCTCTTCGTGCTCGGAGGCCTGTTCGGTAACCCGTTCGCGGCCGCCTTCGGTGAGGTCGGCATCGGGTGGGGCCTGATCACCCTCGCGGTGGTATCCGGCCTCCAGGCTGCGGCCGCCGTCTACGCCTTGCTCAGCGAGGTTGGCGTCGTCAAGGCCAAGGCTGCGTCCCCGGCGACGAACCCGTTCGGCAACCAGTACCAGCCGCAGCAGAGCCAGTACTACACCCCCGCCCAGCAGCCGCAGCAGCAGCTGCCCAAGCAGGGCCAGGCACAGGGCTACGGCCAGGCCGGTGCGCAGGCTCCGGGTTACGGACAGCAGCACGGTTACGGCCAGCAGGCCCCGCAGGGCTATGGCCAGGCCGGCGCGCAGGCTCCGGGTTACGGACAGCAGCAGGCCGCTCCCACGGCACCGCCGTCGTACGGTGGCTACGGCCAGCAGCCGCAGCAGTCGGCGCCTCCAACCCCGCCGCAGGGATTCAGCAGCACCGGCTTCACCCCGCCGGCCTCGCAGCCGGCCCAGCAGGCAGGTTCCGCGCAGCCGACCCAGCAGTACCCCTCCTTTGGTGGAAGCAGCGGTCAACCTGCCGGTGGTGAGCAGCAGGGCGGCACGGGCACCGGTGGCGGTTCCGCCGCTGCCAGTGGTGACGACCTGTTCGGCACCTCACGGCCCTCTAGCTAGACCGTGTTCACGGCCGTGATCGGCGCGTGAATCAAACCTCGCGCGCCAATCCCGCACAGGCTCGCGCACTGCTGACGGTTGCCTTCGGCCCGTCAGCAGTTGCGTTAGTCGTCATTGCGGCAATCGTCCTGGTGCAGTTGGTGATCGCCAACAGCGATATGACCGGGACGTTCGGTGCCGTGGCCAGCATGTGGCTGGGCACGCACCTGGTACCGATCTCGATCGGTGGACGAGTCATCGAGGTGCTGCCGTTGTTCCCGGCGGCAGCCATGGTGTGGGGCGTTGCCCGAACGGTCGCTTCGACGATCGCGCCAACCGCTTCTTGGTACGTGATTCGGTGGGTGATCGCCTCCGCGCTCGCCGGACCGCTGCTGATGACTGCGATATCGCTGGCGATCATCCACGATGCGTCGACGGTGCTGACGCAACTGCAATCGCCAAATGCGTTGCACGCATTTGGATCCGTGCTCGCTATCCACGTGGTCGGTGCGCTTATCGGGGTCGGCGTGCGGGCCGGCGGCCGGCTCGCATCCCTCCTGCAGCTGCCCGCATGGCCCGTGGAGGCCGCGCGCGGTGCCGTCGCGGGTGTGTTGGCGCTGTTCGGGCTGTCCGCGGCCGTCACCGCAGCGTCGCTCGTGGTGCACTGGTCGACGATGGACCAGTTGTACTCGGTCACCAATGATTTCGTGGGTCAGTTGAGCCTGACACTCCTGGCGGTCTTGTACGCGCCCAACGTCATTCTCGGTACGTGCGCGTTGGCCGTCGGGTCCAGTGCGCATGTCGGCACCGCGACCTTCAGCGCGTTCGCAGTGTTCGGCGGTCAGCTGCCCGCGGTGCCGATCCTCGCGGCGGTACCCACGCCGCCGCTCGGCCCTGCGTGGGTGGCACTGATGATCGTCGGCGCGGTGTCCGGGGTGGCCGTGGGCCAGCAGTGTGCGCGTCGTCCGGCGCCATGGCCTACCGCGATCCACAAAGTGGTGACGGCGGCATTGCTCGCGGCGACGTTCCTGGCGATCGTCGGGAAACTCAGTGGTGGACAGCTAGGCAACTTCGGCCGCCTGGGTATCGATCAGGGCACCTTTGGGCCCGGAGTGTTCTTCTGGTTCCTTGTCATCGGCCTGTTGACGGTGTTCATGTTGGGCGGTGCGATCCGGCGCCCGGCCATCGCGAAGCCCATCCCGGAGCCCGCGGACGAGCCAGAGGAGCCTGCGGTGGAGCCCGAGGAGCTTGCGGCGCAGACATCCCTCCCGGCCCGTCACGAACCGGAGGATGAAGCGGTGGCACCGGAAACCGAACCGGAACCCGCGGTGGAGTCTGATGAAGCGACCGCCGACGATAGCGACCCTCCGGAACCGGCCAAGTGACGCGCCCGGCTACGCTCAGCGGCGTGTCGGAACCTGATCCTCTTCGTGGAAGCGGCTCATCGGTCCCTGAGCAATCCGTGGAGATCGCCCCGTCTGCCCCTGCGCGGGTGGTGGTTCTGGCCTCCGGTACCGGCACTCTGCTGCGCTCGTTAATCGATGCGGCCAGCGGCGACTTTCCCGCCCGGATAGTCGCGGTGGGCACCGACCGGCACTGCGCGGCCCTTGATATCGCCGCCGACGCGGAGCTTCCCAGTTACACCGCGCGACTTGGCGAGTACGGCTCCCGCGAACAGTGGGACACTGCGATTGCCGAGATGACCGCTGAGCACCGACCCGACTTGGTGGTGTCTGCCGGGTTCATGAAGATTCTTGGACCACAGTTTCTTTCGCAGTTCCTGGGTCGCGTGATCAACACTCACCCCGCGTTGCTGCCGTCCTTCCCGGGAGCTCGTGCCGTGCCGGATGCTCTGGCGCACGGGGTCAAGGTCACGGGCTGCACGGTGCATCTGGTGGATGCCGGAATGGACACCGGGCCGATCCTCGCCCAGCGGGCCGTTCCCGTGCTCACGGACGACGACGAGGCGACCCTGCACGAGCGCATCAAGGTGGTGGAACGGACACTGCTGGTCGATGTGCTCGCCGCGGTGGCCACCAAAGGTTTGACATGGAACGGAAGAAGGGCCTCCATCAAATGAGTACGCAGCGACCCGTACGGCGGGCATTGATCAGCGTGTACGACAAGAGCGGGCTGGCGGAGCTCGCCGCCGGGCTGCATGCCGCCGGTGTGGAATTGGTGTCCACCGGCTCCACTGCGAAAACCATTGCTGCAGCTTCGATTCCGGTGACCCCGGTGGAAGAGGTCACCGGGTTCCCAGAGGTCCTCGATGGCCGGGTGAAGACACTGCATCCGCACGTGCACGCGGGTGTTCTCGCCGATACCCGCCGCGAGGAACACCTCACCCAGCTCGAGGAGTTGGGCGTCAAGGGCTTCGAGCTGGTCGTGGTCAATCTGTACCCGTTCGCCGCCACCGTGGCCTCGGGTGCCTCCGAGGATGAATGCGTCGAGCAGATCGATATCGGTGGGCCGTCGATGGTGCGTGCTGCCGCCAAGAATCATCCGAGCGTGGCAGTGGTTGTCGACCCCGCCTCATATGAGGACGTGCTCACTGCCGTGACGTCCGGGGGATTCACCCTGAAAGCGCGTAAAGAGCTGGCCGCTAAGGCATTCCGTCACACGGCGGAATATGACGTGGCAGTCGCCGGCTGGCTGTCGGCGATCGTGGAGTCCGACAACGAGGCACTGCCCTCCTGGATCGGCGGGACCTGGAGCCGCACGGCGGTGCTGCGCTATGGCGAGAACCCGCACCAGCAGGCGGCGCTGTACACCGGTGCTGCCGGGCACGGTCTGGCGCAGGCCGAGCAGCTGCACGGCAAAGAGATGTCGTACAACAACTACACCGATGCCGACGCTGCCTGGCGTGCTGCCTGGGACCAGGACAAGGCCTGCGCGGCGATTATCAAGCACGCCAACCCGTGCGGTATCGCGGTGTCGGACATCTCGATAGCGGACGCGCATCTCAAGGCGCACGAGTGCGATCCGTTGAGTGCGTTCGGCGGCGTGATCGCCGTTAACCGCGAGGTGAGTGTGGAGATGGCCGAGCGGGTCGCCGAGATTTTCACCGAGGTGATCGTGGCGCCGGGTTATGCGGACGGCGCGGTGGAAGTGTTGAGCCGCAAGAAGAATGTGCGCCTACTACGCGCCGCCGAACCGGTGTCCGGATCCACCGAGTGGCGGCAGATCAGCGGTGGCCTGCTCGTGCAGGAGCGTGACGCACTCGACGCGGAAGGTGACAACCCGGCCAACTGGACGTTGGTGGCGGGCACCGCTGCGGACGCGGACACCTTGGCAGACTTGGCGTTCGCGTGGAAGGCCGGACGGGCCGTCAAGTCCAACGCGATCGTCATCGCCTCCGGCGGTGCCACCATTGGCGTGGGGATGGGGCAGGTCAACCGGGTCGACGCGGCACGGCTCGCGGTGGCCCGTGGCGGGGATCGAGTCTCGGGTGCGGTGGCGGCCTCGGACGCCTTCTTCCCGTTCCCCGACGGCCTGGAGGTCCTGACGCAGGCAGGAGTGCGTGCGATTGTGCACCCGGGTGGGTCGATGCGCGACGAGCTCGTGGCAGATGCCGCGAAGGCGGCCGGAATCACGTTGTACACCACCGGAGCACGCCACTTTGCTCATTAGGAGCGCATAAGGAGCTCGTAAGTCGGGCCCGGAAGGGGAGCGATGGTTCAGCCCAGTTTGGATTGGCCGGGCGAGCCACTGCGCTCGCTGGTGTGGACCCTGCAGGCCTGGGCCATCACCATGGTGGTGTTCGTTGCGGTGGCCTTCGTCATCGCCCGGTTCACCCAATGGGGGCAGCAGTTCTGGCGGGTGAACGCACCCTTCTTCCGGGGACGTGAGAGCCGGCGCACGTGGGCGTTGTTGGCATTCATGATGTGGCACACCGTGTATGCGGCGCGTGTGGTGGTGATCTTCACCTACCAATACCGGGACCTGATGAATGCCTTGCAGGTCGGCTCGGAAGCGCTCGTCACACACGACGCGGCGAAACTGGAGGATGCGCGCCAGGCGTTCTTCACCTCCTTTGCGATCAGCGGCGTCCTGGTGATCCTGACCGTGACGTACACCGTCGTCGATCTGTTCCTGCGACGGGTCTTCGCCATCCGGTGGCGAGTGTGGCTTAACGCGCGGCTGGTCGACGATTGGATGGCCAATGATGCCTTCTACCGCAACCGCTTTCTGGAAACCCCGGTGGAGAACCCCGATCAACGGATCCAGACCGATGTAGAGACCCACACCACCAAATCGGTGGACCTGACACTCGGCGCGGTCAGCAAGACGCTGTTGATCGTTATGTTCACCGGGGTGTTGTGGCAGTTGTCGGGCCCATTTCAGCTGTGGGGAATCGAAATTCCGCGCGCCATGGTGATCGTGGCATACGTCTTCTCCATTACCGTGACCGTCATCGCGTTCTGGATCGGACGGCCGCTGGTGCGGCTGAACTTTCTCAACGAGAGGTTCAGCGCGAGTTTCCGTTATGCATTGGTGCGGCTGCGTGACAGCGCAGAGCGGGTGGCTTTCTATCGGGGCGGTGAACGCGAACGGCGACTGCTGCATTCGCGGTTCGGCGAGATTATCGCCAACATGTGGCGGATCGTGTTCGCGCAACTTCGGCTCAATGGCTGGAATCGCGGCGTCGGTGATGTGACCACCGGGATGATCCCGTATGTCGTGCAGGCACCGCGATTCTTCGCCGGGCAGATAAAGATCGGCGACCTACTGCAGACCGTTGGCGCATTCGGGAGTGTCTGTGGTGCGATGTCCTTCTTCCGGGACAGCTATGACGAGTTCACGGTCTACCGGGCTGCCCTACTGCGCATTGACCAGATGCTCGACAGTGATCATCGTGCACGCGAGCTGCCGCGCATCGACGTGACCGACGCGGAAGAGGCCTTAACCCTCACCGATGTGTATGTGCGAAATTTGCAGGGGCAGGACATGATCACCGATCTCAACCTGGCGCTCACCCCGGGCGGAAGCGTCGTAGTGAAGGGGCCGTCCGGATGCGGGAAGACCACCCTGCTGCGGAGTCTGGCCCAGCTATGGCCGGAGAACTCCGGCCTCGTGGCGCGCCCCGGTGGGTGGGCAACCCTGTTCCTGCCACAGTTGCCGTACCTCCCGCTGGGTGATTTGCGTGAGACTGTGGTGTATCCGCTTCCTGTGGAGGAAGTTTCGGATGATGAGCTGATCCAGACGCTGCGCGATGTGTCCCTGGGGCACCTGACCGAACGATTGGACGAGGAAGCGGACTGGGCCGCCGTGCTCTCGCTGGGGGAGCAGCAGCGGGTGTCCTTCGCGCGGGTGCTGTTGGTGCGTCCGCGAGTGGTGTTTCTCGACGAGTCATCGTCGGCACTGGACGAGGGGCTCGAGGACGCCATGTACGCGCTGGTACGGGAGCGGTTGCCCGATTGCGTCGTGGTCAGTGTGGGGCACAGGTCGACCATCGACCGCCACCACCAGTCGCGTCTGCAATTGACAGGTGTCGGTACATGGGAGCTCTCGGCAACGTCGGTGTGAACGGTGCCGGGTGGGAACTTTTGGTTACCGACGTGCGACTGATGTAGTGACGGCGCCTGCGGGCTGGGCACGTCCACCGTGGTCGCGCCACGCTACGGATGCCACCACGGTGCTTCTGTTGAGTTGGGCAGTTAACCGTCGAACGAAAGGAACCGCCATGCGCGATATCACTGTAGAGATCGTTGTCGAGGACGAAGAAATCGTCACCGCGACGGAAATGGTTGCCAGCCACTAAGAGTGGATACCGGGCGTGTGCGGTCGTCCCACAGGCCGCGCACGCCCGCGTGCAAGCACGGAGGCAAAAGTGTTCGTCCATGACCCCCGCTGGCATCAGTTCGTCGTGGAGCGGGAGCCTCGCTATGAGGAAACGGTCTTCATCCCCGGGCTGGTGCCAGACCCGGGCACGATCACCGACCGGATCGCGGCGACAGTGGCTGCAGCAACCGCCACAGGTGGAAAAGGATTGCGGCTGCGTGCATTCCGCGGCAGCGAGTTCGATTTCAGGCTCACCGAGCGGCTCTCGCGGACCATGCCGGGAGGCGGGCAGTCGCTGCCGGAGTGGCTGGCCGAGAACGCCGATGACCGTCCCGCGTGTGTGGCGATCAACGACGTGTCTTCATGGGATCTGGAGCTTGCCGCACTCGCCCAGTCAGTGGTGCGCAGCCTGGTCCCGGGAAGGGATCTGGTGTCGGGCGCGGATATCTACACGTTCATCGCCGATGTGGAATGGACGCCGTTCGGGATACACAAGGACGATGAGCCTTCGCTGATCTTCCACCTCGGGCCCGGAGCCAAGGAGCTGTGGGTATGGCCCGATGACGGCATCGACAAGGATCAGCTCTTCGAGAACCCGTCGCTGGGGCGGGTGTCCTTCGACTTCGATCGCTTGCTTCCTGGGGCGTGCCGGTACATCCTGCAGCCGGGCGACTTTGTGTGCATTCCCCGGGGGCGCTACCACCTGTTCCGCAACGTGGGTCCCTCAGTGTTCCTGGGTGTCACACTCTTTCCTACCGACCTTCGGAAATCATTCTCCGACTTAATGATCGATCACTTCGGCGCTCGTCTCGATGCGGTGGGCGAGCCATCCAGCTTCGATGAGGTGCGTCGGCTGGTGACGGATACGTTCCGCGAACCGGAGGCCATAGCCGGACTTGCGATCACCCTGGATCTGGCGGCCGCGAAACAACGAACCGCCGGGCACCTGCGACCACCGAAGGTGGCTGCGCTGCGCACCAGCGAGCCTCCCGCCGACGCCGCGCTTCGTTGGGCTTACCCGGGTGTGGTGGAGTCGGTCGCGGGAGCGGGACATACCCACCTGGTGGTCCGCGGACGCGATATCGCGTTGGGGGGTCAGGTAGACCTTGACGAACTCCAGGCGCTGGTAGGGGAATTCACCCTGGATGATCTTGACGCCACCCTTGCGCGGATATTCGATATCGACCGGCGCCGCCAGCTTGTCCAAGCGTTATGGCGTTTCGGTGCCCTGGCTTTGGGCACCGATCGGGCTAGCGTTCTTCCAGCGACTCGCGCCGCTTGCGCCGCTTCCTCTTGACGTTAACGCCGCCCCACAGCGAGAAGCCCTTGACCGTCACATGCGGGGCGCCCTGCACGCCACGGCCGCTCGCCGAGTGATCGAAGCCACCCATCACCGCGACACCCTTGACGTCCACGTTGAGCTCCGGCGGCAACAGGATCGTCTGCCCACCCATGATCGAAAAGGAGCGGATCTCGACCTCGTTGGACGTGAAGTCGGCGTAGCGCAGGTCCAGCACGCCACCACCCCAAAGGGCGAACGAGGTGAGCTTGCCGGGAACGTTCCAACGACCACGGCGCTCGAAGCCGCTCATGATCGCCATGAGAACCGTTGAGGGGGCTGGCTTGCTGCCTTTACCCCGAACCTGTGACGTGGCCACAGCCGGAAGGTCCGCACTGAGCTGATCAAGCTCACCGTATGTGTTTGCCGAGTACACCTTCGTGAGGCGCTCCTCGAACTCAGAGAGCTCCAGCCGACCCTGGGCGGCAGCATCGGACAACAACTGTGCGACACGCATGCGGTCGGCGTCTGCGGCCCGCATCGATGCGGTAACCCGCTCAGGGAGGTTGCTCATTACCGCCGAGCCTACGACGAACTGCGCATAAAGGCACGCGGTTCAATAGTGTTGCTCGGCGCACTACATCCGTAGTGGCGCGTGGTTCACACCTGCCAGGCGGGCGGACGCTTCTGCAGGAACGCCAACATGCCCTCTTGCGCCTCCGGCGACACGAACAATCGGGCCGAAGTTTCCGTCAACTCGTCGGCGCGCGCATCGAAATCGGCGAGTATCGGCGCGGTGGTGAGCTTCTTGGACTCGGCCAGCCCCTGCGGCGAACCGAGCGCGATATCGTCCACCAACGACGTGACGGCGGCTTCGACAGCCTCAGGACTGTCAACGGACTTGGTCACCAAACCGATTTCGGCGGCAACCCGCGCGTCGAACTTCTCTCCGGTGACGAAGTAGCGTGCGGCGGCGCGGCCGGTGAGCCGTGGCAGCAGTGTCAGGGAGATGATCGACGGCGCTACTCCGATGCGTGCCTCGGTGAGCGCGAAGGTGCTATCGGGTCCTGCGACCGCGATATCCGCGGCGCCCACCAGACCGAAGCCACCCGCACGCACATGGCCGTTGACGGCGATGATGACCGGCAGCGGCAGCTCCAGGATGTCGCGTAGCAGCGCAGTGAGCTGACCGGCCCGATCCTTGGCGATATCCTGGGGCGAACTGCCGGACGAGGCTGCTGTGCTTTCTGACAGATCGGCGCCCGCGCAGAAGGTGTTGCCGGTGTGTGTGAGCACCACGGCCCGCACCGTCTTGTCGGCGGCGGCGCGCTGCAGTCCATCCCTCAATTGCAGTACCAACCCGGTGGACAACGCGTTGCGGTTGCGCGGCGAGTCAAGGGTGAGGCGTGCTGCTCGCCCCTCTACGTCGTACTGGACCAGAGTCTCGGATTCTTTCGCCATTCGGCGGGTCCTTTCCTTAGTACGAGCGGGGTAGGCCGAGGGACGTCTGCGCGACGAAGTTGAGGATCATTTCCCGGCTTACCGGCGCGATGCGCCCGAACCGTGACAGATTCAGCAGCGGCGCCACCCCGTACTCGGTGGTCAACCCGTTGCCGCCCAAGGACTGTACGGCGCGGTCGGCGGCGCGGCATGCCACATCGGCGGCGGCGTACTTGGCCATATTGGCCGCCTCCGCCGCACCCCAGTCGTCCCCACAGTCGTACAGAGTGGCGGCCTTCTGCATCATCAGCTTGGACAGCTCCAGCTCGACCTTGATCTCGGCGAGCGGGTGCGCGATGGCTTGGTGTGCGCCGATGGGTGTCTTCCACACCTGGCGGGTCTTCACGTAGTCGGTAGCCTTGCCGAGCGCGAGCCGGGTGAGCCCAACGCCACTGGCGGCTCCCATGATCCGCTCCGGATTGAGACCCGCGAACAGCTGCATCAACGCGGCATCCTCGGAGCCGACGAGGGCGTTGCCGGGCACGCGGACATCATCGAGGAACACCTGGAACTGCTGTTCGGCCAATGTCAGCTGCATGTCGATCGGGGTGTACTCGAAGCCCTTGGTATCGGTGGGCACCACGAACAGCGCGGGCTTGAGCTTGCCGGTCTTGGCCTCCTCGGTGCGGGCCACCACGAGGACCGCGTTCGCCTCGTTGACACCCGAGATGAAGACCTTGCGCCCGTTGAGGATCCAGTCACCACCGTCACGCTTGGCGGTGGTGATGATGTTGTGCGAGTTGGATCCGGCATCGGGCTCGGTGATGGCGAACGCCATGGTGAAGGTGCCGTCCGCCATGGCCGGCAGCCAGCTCTTCTTCTGCTCCTCGGTGCCGTACCGGGCGATGATGGTGGCATTGATGGCGGGGGAGACGACCATCATCAGCAGCGCGCATCCGGCCGCCGAGAGCTCCTCGAACACCAGCGCCAGCTCATACATGCCGGCACCGCCGCCGCCGTACTCCTCGGGGATGTTGACGCCCAAGAAGCCGAGCTTGCCTGCCTCGTCCCACAACTCGGTCAAGGGAGTATGGGTCTTGGCCTTCTCCAGGTAGTACTCGTGCCCGTAGCTGGATGCCAGGGAGGCCACCGCCTGGCGGAGCGCCTTGCGCTCGTCGGACTCCACGTACGGGTTCGGTTGGGAATTTGCACTGCTCATGCCGACTCTCCTTCTGTGTTGGTCTCGGTGGCCAGTTGGGCGAGGACAGTGCCGAGCTCGACTTGTTGTCCCGGTTCGACATTGAGGATCTCAATAACGCCGTCGGCGGGGGCGACGATGGTGTGCTCCATCTTCATGGCCTCCAGCCAGACGATGGGGGTTCCCGCGGTGACGGTGTCTCCGACCGCAGCGCCAACCCGCAACACCACACCTGGCATCGGTGCGATCAGCGAGCCCGCGGCCACCTCGGCGCTGGGATCGGTGAACCGAGGTACCACGACCAGTGCCACTGGGCCGAGCGGTGAATCGACGTCTACCGTCGCGCCGTAGCGGGCCACGTCGAAGCCGCGGCGGACCCCATCGATGACGAGTGCCACGTGATTCGGTGTTGCGGAAACCAATTCGATCGCGGGCCAGTCCCCGTCGAGTTCGAGTCCGGTGCGGACCAGGCGGTACCGGACGGTGATGGTGTTATCGCCTGCCTCGAACTCCTTGGTCTGGAAGCCGGACGCCAAGTTACGCCATCCACTCGGAAGCGCTGCGCAGGCCACCGCTGAGGCGCGGTTGGCGGCCGCGTCGGACAGAGCCGCTGCGAGCGCCGAATACCGGAACGCCGCTCCGTCGGCCAATGGTCGGGCGAGGGTGTCGAGCCCATGCTTGTCCAGGAACGACGTATCGGTATCGCCGTCGAGGAACGCCGGATGGCGTAACACGTTGACCAGCAGATCGCGGTTGGTGGTCAGGCCGTGCAGACGCGTGCGCTCCAACGTGGACGCCAGCAGACGTGCGGCTTCGGTACGGGTCGGTGCCACCGTGATGACCTTGGCGAGCATCGGGTCGTAGTGCACTGACACCACGCTGCCGTCCACGATCGTCGAGTCCAGCCGAACCCCATTGCGGCCCGGATGTCCCGGCACGTGGAACTGTGCGTTGGCGCCGGGAACGGCGAAACGGTGCACGGTTCCGCTCTGTGGCTGCCAGCTCGCGGCGGGATTCTCCGCGTACAGCCGCGCCTCGATCGAATGCCCGTGAATGACAGGAGGTTCGGCGGGAAGCTCGCCCCCGTCGGCTACCTGTATCTGCAGCGCCACCAGGTCAAGTCCCGTGGTGCATTCGGTGACCGGATGCTCCACCTGAAGGCGGGTGTTCATTTCCAGGAAGAAGAACTCCCCGTCCTCGGTGGCCAAGAACTCCATGGTCCCGGCACCGACGTATCCGATTGCCGCCGCGGCCGTGCGTGACGCGTCGAACAGCCGCTCCCGCATACCGTCGACTCGGGTGACCAGCGGAGAGGGTGCCTCTTCAATGACCTTCTGGTGGCGGCGCTGGATGGAGCATTCGCGCTCTCCTACGGCCCACACCGTGCCGTAGGTATCGGCCATCACCTGCACCTCGATGTGGCGGCCGGTGCCCAGGTAGCGCTCGCAGAACACCGTCGGATCGCCGAAGGCGGATTGGGCTTCGCGCTGTGCCGCCGCGATCTCGGTAGGAAGTCTGTCGAGTTCCGAAACGATCCGCATACCGCGACCGCCGCCGCCGGCGGAGGCCTTGACGAGCACCGGCAGCTGGTCGGCGGTGACGGTATCGGGGTCCAGCTGCCCCAGCACCGGCACACCGGCCGAATCCATGAGCTTCTTGGACTCGATCTTCGAACCCATCGATTCGATAGCGGCGACGGGCGGGCCGATCCAGGTGAGGCCGGCATCGGCCACTGCCCGCGCGAAATCGGCATTCTCGGAGAGGAATCCGTAACCGGGGTGGATGGCGTCGGCGCCCGTGGCCTTGGCAGCGGCGATGATCAGCTCGCCGCGGAGATAGGTCTCGGCGCTGGACGTACCGGGCAGGTGAACCGCGGCGTCGGCCTCGGACACATGCGGGCTATCGGCATCGGCATCGGAGTAGACGGCGACCGTGCCCAGACCGAGCTTGCGACAGGTGGCGAAGACGCGACGGGCGATCTCACCGCGGTTGGCAACCAGAACTGAGGTGATCATGAGGATGTGTACCTGTGCTTTCTGTTCTTCGCGCAAGCGCTCATCACTACATCCGGAAGACGCCGAAGTTCGACGTCCCCTCGATCGGTCCATTGGCAATGGCGGACAAGCACATACCGAGCACGGCCCGCGTGTCGCGGGGATCGATGACTCCGTCGTCGTACAGGCGCCCCGACATGAACATGGGTAGCGACTCGGCTTCGATCTGTGCTTCGATAGCGGCCCGCATTGCGGCATCCGCGTCCTCGTTGACGGCTTGGCCCCGGGCCGCTGCGGCCGCCCGGCTCACGATGGAAATGACGCCCGCCAACTGCGTCCCACCCATTACCGCAGACTTGGCGCTTGGCCAAGCGAATAGGAAGCGCGGGTCATAGGCGCGGCCGCACATGCCGTAATGGCCCGCGCCGTACGAGGCACCGACGATCAGCGACAGGTGTGGCACCTTCGAGTTGGATACGGCGTTGATCATCATGGCGCCATGTTTGATCATGCCGCCCTCTTCGTACTCCCTGCCCACCATGTATCCGGTGGTGTTGTGCACGAAGAGAAGTGGCGTGTTGGTCTGGTTGGCCAGCTGGATGAATTGGGTAGCTTTCTGCGATTCCGCGCTGAACAGCACGCCGCGCGCATTGGCAAGGATGCCAATCGGATACCCGTGCAGTCGCGCCCACCCCGTGACCAACGACGAGCCGTATTGCTCCTTGAATTCGTCGAACTCCGAACCGTCGACGATGCGGGCGATGATCTCGCGCGGATCGAACGGGATGCGCAGATCTCCGGGGACGATCCCGAGCAGCTCCTCCTGGTCGGCGATCGGTTCAACGATTGTCTGGGGCTTGGGGCCCTTCTTGACCCAGTTCAGGCGTGACACGATCTGTCGCCCGAGGCGCACGGCATCCTGCTCGTCGACGGCCAGATAGTCACTCAAACCGGAAATACGGGAGTGCATTTCGGCGCCACCGAGGGATTCGTCGTCGGACTCCTCGCCCGTCGCCATCTTGACCAGCGGGGGGCCGGCCAGGAACACCTTCGAGCGCTCCTTGATCATCACCACGTGGTCCGACATTCCGGGGATATAGGCGCCACCGGCGGTGGAGTTGCCGAACACCAGCGCGATCGTCGGGATACCCGCGGCCGAGAGGCGGGTGAGATCGCGAAACATCTGCCCGCCGGGGACGAACACTTCCTTCTGGGTGGGCAGGTCCGCTCCGCCGGATTCCACTAGTGAGATCACGGGTAGACGATTCTGGAAGGCAACATCGTTGGCCCGCAGCACCTTACGTAGTGTCCACGGGTTGCTGGTGCCGCCTTTGACGGTGGGATCGTTGGCCACGATCATGCACTCGACACCCTCGACCACACCGATACCGGTGATCAGCGAGGCGCCGACGGTGAAATCGCTGCCCCAGGCCGCCAAGGGGCACAGCTCCAGGAACGGCGAGTCGGGGTCGACCAAAAGCTCTATGCGCTCACGCGCCAGCAGCTTGCCGCGTTCATGGTGACGGGCAACGTATTTGTCACCGCCACCGGCGAGGGCCTTGGCGGTTTCGGTATTGATCTCGGCCAGTTTGGTGGTCATGGCCTCGGCCGCGTCGATGTACTCGGGGGAGTTGGTGTTGACGGCGGTGCCCAGAATGGTCATGACTGGTACCCCAGCAGCTTGGCGGCCAGCGAGGTAAGGATCTCGGTGGTACCGCCACCGATGCCGATGATGCGCATATCGCGGTATTGGCGTTCGATCTCGCTCTCGGTCATATAGCCCATGCCGCCGAACAATTGGACGCCCTGGTTGGCCACCCATTCGCCGGCCTCGACGGCGGTGTTCTTGGCGAAGCACACCTCGGCGATCAGGTTGGTCTCACCGGCATTGGCGCGGTCAACCAACACATGCGTGTATACCCGGGCAACGTCCACCCTGCGGGCCATCTCGGTCAGGGTGTTCTGCACCGTCTGGCGAGAGATGAGCGGACGACCGAAGGTCTCCCGGTTTCGGCACCAATCGACCGTTAGGTCCAGGCAACGCTGTGCACTCGAATACGCCTGGGCGGCAAGGCCGATACGCTCGGAAACGAAAGCACCGGCGATCTGCGCGAAGCCGGTGTTCTCGCCGCCCACCAGGTTCTCGGCAGGAACGCGCGCGTCGGTGAAGGACAGCTCAGCGGTATCCGAGGAACGCCAGCCCATCTTGTCGAGCTTGCGCGCGACCTCAAAACCTGGAGTACCCCGGTCCACAAGCAGCAGCGATACCCCCGCCGCGCCCGGTCCGCCCGTACGCACCGCGGTCACCACATAGTCGGCGCGCACGCCGGAGGTGATGAAGGTCTTGGCGCCGTTGACGATGTAGTGGTCGCCGTCGCGCTTGGCCGACGTGGTCAGATGCCCCACATCGGATCCGCCGCCGGGTTCTGTGATCGCCAGCGAGCCGATCAGATCCCCCCGCAGGGTGGGCTTCACATAGTTCTCGATGAGGCGTTGGTCGCCGGAGGCGATCATGTGCGGAGTGGAAATCCCGCAGGTGAACAGCGAGGCGAACACGCCGCCGGGAACGCCGGCGTAGTGCAATTCCTCGCACACGATCACCGGGTCGATGGCATCGCCACCGCCACCGCCGACCTCTTCTGGGGCGGCTGGTCCGAGTAGGCCCAGATCGCCCGCCTTGCGGTGCAATTCGCGAGGCAGCAGCCCATCGCGCTCCCACTCGTTGACATGCGGCAGGATCTCGCGCTCGGCGAAGTCGCGCACCGTCTCCCGAAGTGCCTTGCGCTCCGGGGTATTCCACTGGCTCACTGTTTTGTCTCCTTCAGGAGGCTCTCGGGGATGTCAATCTCGCGGGAACGCAGCCATTCGCCAATACCCTTGGCCTGCGGGTCGAACCGTGCCTGGTAAGCAACGCCCTTGCCGAGGATGCCCTGGATAACGAAGTTGACCGCACGCAGCTTCGGTAGCAGGTAACGGGTCACCTCGAGATGCTCGGTCTCGGGTAGGAGTTCCCGCAGCACGTCGATCGTCAAAGCGTGTGCAAGCCAACGGTATTCCTCGTCGGTGCGCGTCCAGACTCCGACATTTGCGCTGCCGCCCTTATCGCCGCTGCGGGCACCGGCGATGGTACCCAACGGGACCCGCCGTACGGGCCCGGCCGGCAGTGGCTCGGGCAATGCGGCTGCGGGCGCTTCGGCGAGCGGCTGTGTCTGGGCGGCTTGCGCGATATCGACTCGGGCTCCGTCGGCCAGCACCGCCACGTGCGGAACTGTTTCGGCAGGAACGTATCCCGGGGTGAAGACGCCGTACGGCTCGCCTTCCTTGGGAGGCGAGGTGACGTGGAACCCGGGGTAGCTCGCCAAGGCCAGCTCGACGGCCGCGCTAGAGAACTGCCGGCCCACCTTCGACGGATCAGAGTCGCGCACCATCACATGCAGCAGTGCGCTGGCGGCCTGCTCGGTATCGGCGTTCGGGTGGTCGGTGCGGGCCAGCGTCCACTGGACGTCCTGCGGGCCCCCCGCCGGGGAAGACAGAGCAGACTCGAGCTGCTTGCGGGTCAGGTCCGCTTTGGCGTCGATATCGAGCCCGGTGAGCACGAAGGTCATCTGATTACGGAAGCCTCCCAGCGCATTCAGCGACACCTTCAGATCCGGCGGCGGAGCCTCGCCCGTCACGCCCGAGACTCGCACCCGATCCGGGTCTTCCTGGGTGAGCTCGATGCTGTCGATACGGGCGGTGACATCCGGGTTGGCATATCGCGCCCCGGTGATCTCGTAGAGCAGCTGCGCGGTCACGGTTCCCACGCTGACCGCGCCGCCAGTGCCCGAGTGCTTGGTGATCACCGACGACCCGTCCTGATACACCTCGGCCAGCGGGAACCCGGCGTGCGAGAGATCGGGGATCTCGGTGAAGAAGGCGTAGTTGCCGCCGGTGGCCTGCGTGCCGCATTCGATGATGTGCCCGGCCGCGACGGCGCCGGCCAGTTTGTCGTAGTCGTCGCGGCGCCAGCCGAAGTGTGCGGCCGCAGGGCCGACGATCACGGATGCGTCGGTGACCCGACCGGTGACCACGACGTTGGCCCCGGAATTGAGGCATTCCACGATGCCCCAGGCGCCGAGGTAGGCATTGGCGGTGAGTGGCGATCCCAGTCCGAGCTCCGCGGCGCGGGGCAGCAGGTCGTCACCCTCGACATGAGCGACCTTGGTCGCGACGCCCAGTTTCTCGGCGAGCGTGCGGATGGCGTCGGCCAGACCCGCGGGGTTCAGGCCGCCGGCGTTCGCAACGATCGTCACACCCTTGTCCTGGGCGAGGCCCAGGCACTGTTCGAGCTGACGCAAGAAGGTCTTGGCGTAGCCGCGCTCGGGAGCCTTGGCGCGATCGCGGCCGAGGATGAGCATCGTCAGCTCAGCCAAATAATCGCCGGTCAGGTAGTCGAGTTCACCACCTGTGAGCATTTCGTGCATTGCCGAGATTCGGTCTCCGTAGAACCCCGAACAGTTGCCGATCCGTACAGGAGAAGTCACCGAGCTCTTCCTTTCAGGACGTCCTGTGTATAGGAATGCCGCGCCCAGTGACACAGGCCACCATGGCGCTCGTGCGCTGTAACTTACCCCACCGTCGGAAACGTAAATCGGTGGGTCCAACCAAGTGGTTGGCCGAGTCAATAATCGTGCCCGCACGTCGCGTTATAGCGAGAACATGCTCGACGAAACCGCCACTAGGCGACGTGTCGACGCATGTGGCGCCCGTCCGGATGGGGGCGAATTTGCAGCTCATACCGGCTACCGGCTATCGTGTCCTGATTGTCGCTGGCCGTGCCCAAGATGTTGGCGCGGCGCGGGCGAAAGACACAGAAACCTGAGAATTAAGGAGAGGGCTCAACCATGGCCGTCCCCAAGCGGAGAATGTCCCGCTCGAACACCCGTAGTCGCCGCGCGCAGTGGAAGGCGACCGCCACTGAGCTGGTGAACGTCACTGTCGGCGGACAGAACCACAAGGTTCCCCGTCGTCTACTCAAGGCTGCACGCCTTGGGTTGATCGATCTCGACCGTCGCTGAATACTGCGCGAGCTGATTCTCAGGCTTCCTCAGTAATATCTCAGCCGCACGGTTAACACTGGTGCCTGTGCGAATTCTTGTAGTCGATGACGATCGTGCGGTGCGCGAGTCGTTGCGACGGTCCCTTTCCTTCAACGGCTATTCGGTGGAGCTCGCCGAAGATGGCGTCGACGCGTTGAACTCGATCGCCAACGATCGTCCCGATGCGCTGGTGCTTGACGTGATGATGCCTAAGCTCGACGGCCTCGAGGTGTGCCGCCGGTTGCGCAGCACCGGAGACGATCTCCCGATCCTGGTGTTGACTGCGCGGGACTCGGTTTCCGAGCGGGTTGCCGGGCTCGATGCGGGTGCTGACGATTATCTGCCCAAGCCCTTCGCGTTGGAGGAGCTCCTGGCGCGCATGCGTGCACTGCTACGGCGCACCACCGTCGACGAATCGGCGGATGCTGCCACGCTGAGCTTCAACGACCTCACGCTGGATCCGGTCACCCGCGAGGTATACCGCGGTGCCCGCTCGATCAGCCTCACCCGCACCGAATTTGCGCTGCTGGAAATGCTCATGGCCAACCCGCGCCGCGTGCTCACCCGCAGCCGCATCCTCGAAGAGGTCTGGGGGTTCGACTTCCCGACTTCCGGCAATGCACTTGAGGTGTATGTCGGATACCTGCGACGCAAGACCGAGGCAGAGGGGGAGCTCCGGCTCATCCACACCGTCCGGGGCGTCGGTTACGTGTTGCGGGAAACCCCTCCGTAATCCATGGCGACATTGAAGATGCGTAGGCCTACCGCCGGTGGGCGGTCCACTCTTCGCGCGAGCGGCTCAGCGATGTTCTCGCCGCTGCGCGCGACAAGCTCGTCGGTATCGCTGCGCTGGCGCGTGATGCTGCTCGCCATGTCGATGGTGGCGATGGTCGTGGTGCTCATGGCCGTTGCCTCCTATCTGTTGGTGTCCACTGCGTTGTATCGCGACGTCGACAAGCAGCTCAACGACCGCGCCAACCTGCTCATCGGTAGTGGGCTGCTATCGGTCGACCCGCGGCGCGCCATTGAGGGCACCGCATACTCGGCGGATGTCAACGCCAAGCTGATTTTTCCCGGGCTCATCACGTTCTCGGCCACGCAGCAGGGACAGACCATTCCCTATGGCGCGCCCGAGCAGGCGGTGACCCGCGGTGAGTTGGAGCAGTCGCTGCGCACCGTCAACCACCAACGTGTGCTTGCCCTCAGGCTCGACAATGGCAGCACGCTGATCATGGCGAAGTCTCTCGACCCCACCGATACCGTGCTGCGGCGGCTGGGCTGGGTGCTGCTGATCGTCGGCGGGGTGGGTGTTGCGGTGGCCGCTGCGGCCGGAGCGATGGTGGCTGGTACCGGCTTGCGCCCGGTGGCCAGACTTACCGATGCCGCCGAGCGGGTGGCCCGAACCGATGACCTGCGACCCATCGCGGTCACCGGAAGCGACGAATTGGCGCGGCTCACAATTAGTTTCAACACGATGCTGCGTGCACTGGCAGAGTCGCGAGACCGTCAGGCACGGCTGGTGACTGATGCGGGTCACGAACTGCGCACCCCGCTCACCTCACTGCGCACCAATACCGAGCTGCTGATGGCCTCCATGCAGCCGGGCGCCCCGCGACTGCCCGACGAGGAAATGTCGGCCTTGCAGACCGACGTGATCGCGCAGATCGAGGAATTGTCCACGTTGGTAGGCGATTTGGTGGACTTGGCGCGTGGTGACGGCGCCGATATCGTGCATGAGCCTGTCGATTTGGTCGAGGTGGTCGAGGGTACCTTGGAACGAGTCCGCCGCCGCCGCAACGACATCGAATTCGATGTCGTCATGCAGCCCTGGCAGGTGTACGGCGATGCGGCGGGATTGTCGCGGGCCGTTTTGAACCTGCTGGACAACGCGGCGAAGTGGAGCCCGTCGGGTACGACGGTGTCGGTGCGGCTGGCGCAGGTGGACGCCGCGCATGCCGAGCTGGTGATTGCCGATCATGGCCCCGGGATCCCGCCGGCGGAACGCGATCTGGTCTTCGAGCGGTTCTATCGGGCCACCCCCGCGCGGGGAATGCCGGGATCCGGGTTGGGGTTGGCCATCGTGAAACAGGTTGTGCTGAAACATGGTGGCGCCATCAAGGTCGAGGAGACAGAGTCCGGTGCGGTGGTGGACGGTGATCCGGCTCCGGGGACATCCGTGCACGTGCTGCTTCCGGGCCGGCCGGGACCCGTCAGGCCCGGAGAGACGAGGGACACAACCAATGGCCGGAATTCTGGGTCAAACGAGAGGCAGATCTCAGTGGATTCTCAGTCCACTTCGGCAGCGTGGCACCCGAGCTAGTCGATCTTGAACGCCTATGAAGGACGTGTGAGGAAGTACCCATGACTAACGACCCCCACGGCGGCTGGGCCTATCGACCATCTGGCCAGTACGGCGGACAACAGGGGCACCAAGCGCCGGCCCACCACGCTCAGCCCGGTCACCAGTACCCGGGACAGGGGTTCGGTTACCCGCCCCACGGTGGGGGTCAGCAGCCGAATCAGCACCGTCCGGCCCAACAGCCGCCGCGTGAGCCCAAGGGCCGACGCACCGGCGGACTCGTCGTGGGGGCTGTCGTCCTGGCCCTGGCCTCCGGCGGCCTGGGCGGAACGGTGGGCGCCGTTGTCGCCGAGCGTGAGCACAGCAAGACACCCGCCGTCGCCAGCAGCACCGGCCTGACCCCTATCGCGCCGGGCCGCCAGCCTTCGGCCCAGCCGGTGTCCGTGCTGCCCGCCGGATCGGTCGAACAGGTTGCCGCCAAAGTGCTTCCGAGTGTGGTCAAGCTTGAAACGATCATGGGCCGTTCGAGCGAAGAAGGCTCCGGGGTCATCCTCTCTGCCGACGGCCTCGTGCTCACCAACGCGCACGTCGTGCAGGCGGCGGCAGATCCCGGCGCCAAGACCACTGCCACCATCGCGGGCGGGAAGAACTCTCCTTTCACCGTGGTCGGGATCGATCCGGGCACCGATATCGCGGTGGTGCGGATCGGTGGCGCGTCCGGTCTGACGCCCATCGCACTCGGATCTTCCGCGAATCTGGTTGTGGGCCAGTCGGTTGTCGCAATCGGTTCCCCGCTTGGTCTTGATGGCACAGTGACCACTGGCATCGTCAGCTCGCTCAACCGTCCGGTCTTCACGGCGGGCCAAGCGGGCAACCAGGACACCGTGCTGGATGCCATCCAGACCGATGCCGCCATCAACCCGGGTAACTCCGGCGGTGCGCTGGTCAACCTCAACGGCGAGCTGGTGGGCATCAACTCCGCCATCGCCACCATGGGTGGCGACTCCAGCGGCGAGACGCAGGGCGGATCGATCGGCCTGGGCTTCGCGATCCCGGTGGACCAGGCCAAGCGGATTGCCGATCAGCTGATCGCCACCGGCCACGCCACCCATGCCTCGCTCGGGGTCCGGGTGGGTAATGAGAAGGAGATCCAGGGCGCCAGGATCGTCGAGGTGGTCGCCGGTGGCGCCGCCGAGAAGGCCGGAGTGCCCAACGGAGCCATCGTCACCAAGGTGGATAACCGCCCGGTGAGCAGCGCCGATGGGCTCGTCGCCGCCGTGCGATCGAAGGCCCCGGGCGACAAGGTGACGTTGACGTACACCGACGGCAATGGCGGACCCGAGAAGACTGCCGACGTGACATTGGGTGAAGTCGCCCGATGACTCAGATGTCCCCGCGAGCGGTTACCGTTACCTCCATGGCAGAGATTGAGGCGGGACCGGTGGGGCGATCTCTGGTCGTCATCGTCAACGACAGGACGGCCCATGGTGACCAGGACACCAGCGGTCCGCTTGTCACCGAGCTGCTTTTCGAGGCTGGAATCGTGGTCGACGGCGTTGTGGCTGTCGAGGGGGACCTGACGGAGATTCAGAACGCCGTCAATACCGCGGTCATCGGCGGAGTGGACTTGGTGGTGACGGTGGGTGGCACCGGTGTGACCCCGCGCGATGTCACGCCCGAGGCCACACAGCCGCTACTGGACCGTGAGCTGCTCGGCATCGCCGAGGCGATCCGGTCTTCGGGGCTGGCGGCCGGTGTCACCGAGGCGGGTCTGTCGCGCGGAGTGGCCGGCATTTCAGGGAGCACCCTGGTGGTCAACATCGCCGGAACGCGTGCTGCGGTGCGCGACGGGATGGCCTCGCTCACGCCGTTGGCAATTCAGATCATCGAGCAGCTATCCAGCCTGGAGATCTAGCTAGGTGCCGACGCCCGAGGGCCGTGATTGTGACCTTCGCCACAAAAGCGGCGAAGGTGGAACAAGCGCTAGCAATGCGGACATTGAGCGTATTTTTGGGCAGACCATGCCGTCCCTGGGTCCAGATGAACGGGATGTGAACGATTCGACCGGCTCTCGAGACGGCGATCGATGGTTGCGCGACAACGTGCCACCTCACCACGGCTAAGGAATTCACGCGTTTCGGACGCATAAATCCAGCAGGTCGGAAAGATTCACTACCCATCCGGGGTGTCCGTTCCCCTTGGGTGCCCCAATTGTTTCCCAGCAAACCTTTCGTTCACCCGGTTGTTAACCCGCGGATGTCTCGGGTTCGGCTAACTTGGGGCCCTCGGACCTGTCTGAAGATGGATGAGTGGGCGGCGAACAGAACGCGCGTTCAGATTGCCGCGCCGTCACCGTGCCGATATCGTCCATCTGTCCGTCGCTAAGGAATTTCTCATGTTCGCCATGAGGGGATTGATAGGAACCGAATGAACCTGTTGGGCAAGGTATCGGGCTGGGCCCGCCGCAGTGTGTTGGCGGTTGGCGCCTTAGTCATGACTCTTGTTGCTCTCTTTGCGACGGCGGCGACTGCGCATGCGGGTCTGGATGATGAGATGACTCTTGTTGACGGCAAGGGTCGTACTTTGCGGATCCAGGAGTGGGACACCTTCCTCAATGGGGTGTTTCCGTTGGACCGCAACCGGTTGACTCGTG
>JBOGDC010000011.1:0-36947 GCA_050701835.1 Mycobacterium sp.
GTTGCGTGCGCTGCTGGCCAGCAGCGCCCACAGGCTGTCCGAGACCAGCGCGATGAGCACGAAGATCGCGCCGAACACCGCGATTTGCACCGGCACCGATCCCGCGGCGGGATCGGTGAACTGTGGCAGCACCGCCGCGAAGAACAGTGCCGTCTTCGGGTTGGTCATGCCGACGATGAAGCCCTGCCGGAACACCCGTTGCGACCCCACCGCCGGCTGATGATGGGCATCGAGAGCCTCTAAGAGTGACTTGCGGTTCCGAATCGCTTGCACGCCAAGGTAGATCAGATACGCGGCGCCAACCAGCTTCACCGCCGTCAGCGCCCAGGTAGAGGCGGCCAGTAGCGCGCCCAGCCCGGCCGTCGTCAGTACCAGCGGCACCACCGTGCCTCCGGTGTTGCCGAGCACCGTGACCAGCCCCGACTTGCGCCCCAAGCTCAACGAGCGGCCGACCGCGAACAGCACGCTCGGTCCGGGAATCACGATGAGGGCGTAGGCGACGATCGCGAAGCCGACGAGATGGGTTGTGGAAATCACCGGATCATCGTCTTACCGATAGTTGACGAACTGCAACGCAATATCCAGGTCGGAACCCTTCAGCAGGGCCTGCACGGCCTGTAGATCGTCGCGCTTCTTGCTCGAAACCCGGATCTCCTCACCCTGCACCTGCGACTTGACGCCCTTGGGGCCTTCGTCGCGGATGATCTTGTTGATCTTCTTGGCGTTCTCGGCGTCGATGCCCTGTTTGAGGGTGCCGGTGAGCCGGTAGGTCTTGCCGCTGGGCAGCGGTTCACCTGCGTCGAAGGTCTTCATGCTGATGTCTCGACGGATCAGTTTCTCCTTGAAGACGTCGACGGCCGCCTTCAGGCGTTCCTCGGTGGAGCTGACCAGCTCGATGGCCTCGTCACCCTTCCAGGCGATGGTGGTGTCGGTACCGCGGAAATCGAATCGGGTGGCCAGCTCCTTGGCCGCCTGATTGAGCGCGTTGTCGACTTCCTGACGTTCGAACTTGCTCACAATGTCGAATGACGAGTCCGCCATGACTGCTCCCTCTTTCTGGTTCTCGTATGTTCCGTATCCAGTCGGTTTGCGTTGGCCCGACCCTATCGTTGTATCCTGCATCGTCTGATAAGGCGGGTTGCCCGAGCGGCCAATGGGAGCGGACTGTAAATCCGTCGGCTTACGCCTACACAGGTTCGAATCCTGTACCCGCCACAGTCGTCAGGCCCCCTTTCGAGGGGGCCTGACTTTGTTTGAAGACACGCGACCGGGCCGAGACGCAGCGACTCGGACCTGGACGACCGCCACCTACGCGTTAGGTGGGTTGTGCCGCCGCCGCGATCGCCCAGGTCACCTCGGGGTGCTTGATATCGCTGTGTGCCCCGCTGAACGGCGACTCGTTCTTGACGATCACCGCATTCGAATCAAGGGCGTAGAACCGACCTCGTTCGAATTGATAGGCCTCGCCCGCCTGCTGCAGCATGACGGTCTGCGCAGCGGGGTTCTGCTGGTAACCGTCGTGCCCCATTGCACCCCAACGGAACGTGAGATCCTCGCCGGCCTGGCTGTCCTGACGCGCCAGCGCGCTCGCGGCCGGATACCACCAGCCGACCGCACGATCGGCCGCGGTGAACGTGGACAGAAGCGGCCCGTCGACCCGGTCCTCCAGCCCGGACAGGCCGCCGCCACGGCCGAGATCGAACGGCAGCGAGTGGGAGAAGGCGAAATGCGAGAAGGCTCCCTGGATCAGGGTGAGGGACTTCACCGGGCTGGTCCCTGTCCTGGGCAGCCCGGCGAGCGAGTAGGACACCAGCCGCGCGCCGAAGCTGTGGCCGATCAAATGAATGCGCGGTGGCCCGTCGGGCCCGGACAGCAATCCCAGCAGCGGCCCGAGGCCGTGCTCGCCGATCACTCCGGCGCGATTCTTCATTTCGTAGTAGCTCATGGTCCGCAGCAGCTCCCGGGCTCCTGACCACAGCTTGGTGAATGGATTGCCCACCCCCTGCGCGTTCCCGGCAGATTTGGGCGCCAGGGTGGACGCGTGCCCGAGCACCTTCATCGCGTCGCTGTCCAGGATCGCCGATTCACCGCTGTCCTCCTCGGACTGCGATGTGGTGGTGACCAGACCGGTCGCCAATGCGACGAACTTCTTGAGCTCAGCGGGGTCTTGCCGCTGAGCCTCCAGCTGTCTGCCCAATTCGTCGAGTGTGTGCTTCTGGTCGGGCATCGCGATGGCCAGTGCCGCAGTCACCTGCGTAGGCGACGCGGGCTGCGCAGAGGCGGTGGCAGGGTCGTCGTCCGGGAAGAGGATTGACGGCCAGATAATCCCGACCGCCGCTGAGGTCGCCCGACGGTCGCCGAGTTGGTCGGCGAGCAACCCGAACATCGCGTCGTAGAGGGCGCGTGCGGAGGCGATGCCGTTATTCCATCCGTGCGACATGACGAACAGATCGGTGATACCGCCCGCGGCAATGGCTTCTGGGACGCCGCCGTCACCGCCGTCGTCGGTGTTCAACGACCCATCGGCATTGAATTGAACCTCGAAACGCCGTAAACCCTTGATCGTTTCCATGATGTCCTCCTGGTGACTAGACGTCGGACAGTGCCTGCATGAGGTTGATGAGGCCAGACCCCTGGAAGAACTCGTGTCGGCCCAGATCGATTGCTGCCTTTTGGAATATTGCCTTGACCTTTTCCGGCTGGCCCACGAATTCGTTACGGGCGGAAAGGAATGCGGCTATTGCGCCGGACACGTGCGCGGCGGCCATGGACGTTCCGCTGTCCTCGACATATCGCGCCGCGGTGCCGGTGGCGTCGGACTTGAGCACATCGAATGCCTCGGCCATCTGGCCGGCGGCCGCCGACGTGATGCGTTCTCCCGGTGCCACCAGGTCCGGCTTGGTCCGGCCATCGAGCGTCGGTCCCTTCGACGAGTCGTAGGTGATTCCGCTGGTGTGCGGCTGGGACCGATGCGTCGAGCCGACAGTGATGGCGCTGGCGGCATTTCCCGGATCGGTGATGGTGGACAACTGTCCGTAGACACCGGCCTGTGACCCCATGATCCCGCCGCTGAGGCCGCCGGTATCGGTACCGGCGCCCATGTTTCCGGCGCTGACGACCGTCACCACCCCGGAGGCGGTGAGCAGGTCCAGCTCGCGACACAGTGGGCTTTGGCCTGCAGCGTAATACCTTGGTATCCAGTCACATCCGAGCGACAGGTTGACGCCGTGGATTCTCAGCTCATTGCCGTAGCTGTTGCGTTCGCGCACATAGTGCAGCGCGTCGATGAGAACGCTCTCCACTGTGGTGCCTTCGTCGTTGAGGACCTTGAGGCTCACTAGGCCGGCTTGGGGTGCCACCCCGGACAGCCGCGAACCCGGTGACAGTGTCCGCGGAATCCACTCCGGAAAACCCTCGGCCGTTGGTTGGGTTGAGGCAATCAAGACATTCGCCGGATCGGGGCACTCGCCCGCGATGATTCCGGCCACGTGAGTTCCGTGGCCCTGCATATCGACAAGTGGGCCCGTCGAGGGCTTCTGTGACAGCGAGAAGTCCTTGTGCAGTGACGAGACCGAATCGTCGGTCAGGTTGCCGTTCTTAGTGAAGTGGGGGTGAGTGGCCTCGATTCCCGAATCCAAGACGCCCCAAACAATCCCCGCACCTCCCGAGCCGTAGGTGCGCAGGGCAGCGTCGGCCTTGATCGTCGAGACGGACTTGTCCAAGTGCGGTGTGACCCGAAGATCGGGCCATACCCGATAGATCAGCTGCAGGGCACGCTGTGCGCTCTTGGTCCCGCCGGATCTCGATCCGCCATTGACGAGAAGTTTCACTTCCTCGGCGGTCAGGCTGCAGCGCACGTAATGCCCGGCGATGGCGGTCGGTTCGGGTGGAACGCCGCCCAGCGCGCGACGGAACAGGCGAAGGAAATCCGCCCGTACCTCATTGGGATCCATTCCCCCGTCGAGGCGCAACTCGACCAGCACCAAGCGCCGTTCCTGATCGAGGGCATCGGTGGCCAGTGCCTTCGCCTCCGTGGTGCCGACAGGGGCCAGGACCATCGGGCTGATCACCGATGGTCGCTTCGGACCGCGAGGTGTCGGGTTAGTCATTGCGCACTCCGGTCCCGGTCATCTGAAAAGTGTGATCTCAACGGCTGGGTTAGTCATGGGTATTCGACTACTCAGCCCTTCGACGCCCACACCGGCGTCCAGGGTGCGAAGGGATTGGTCACTCCGTCGAGCGCGGGTGCCAATGAGGGGAAATGCCGCAGCAGTACCGTGCGCATCGAGTTGGACCTGACCCACTCGAATCCCTCGGCCGTGTACACCTCGGGGCGAAAGTCTGTGGTGAAGAACCGGTCAGCCTCTAGGCGGCGGGTCGCCATGAGCACAAATATCCGAAAGGCGGTGTCGCTGAAACCAAATCCCCTCGGCTTGGGTTCGGCGTACATGCCCACCATCAGGTCCACTCGCTCCACGTCGCCGTAAACGGCCGCGAGTTCCTTGGCCCACACCGGGTTGTCGGTGAGATCGGTGAAATCGGCGGCCGGACGCAGCCGCAGCATGCGACGGAAGTCGTTGTAGCGCGGGACGCCGCGCTCGCGTACCCGTAGAACGTCGATCGAGGCGAGATCGAATACGGAACCGTCGGGGCGTTCGAGAAGCTGCAGATGCTTGGGGTAGTTGTGCAATGTCAGTGCCCCCGGGTGGGCCCGGCCGAACGAGTACGTCAGATCCTCTATCGACATCTCGCTGAACCGGGTGCGCACGTGTTGCAGCGCCAAGCCTTCCAGTGTGTGCTCGGCGATCACCGAATCATCGGTCGCCGAACGGAACACGAAGTCGTCGGGAATGAGCGGATGCATCCGGTACACCGCTACGAACTCCTCCGTCAGCGAGTACGGGACGTCGTGCAGGTTGGTGGGCGAGCCGGGGATTCCGCACATCAACGCGTTGGTGGTGCCACGCCGAAACAGTCCGGCGACGCGTTCGCCGAAAAGGCCAAACCAATTCGCGTGCATGGCGTAAACCGTTGTGGGATGTCCGATGATGGCGGGTGTCCAGTCCACCGTGTGGATTTTCGCGATCACCGCCGTGGTGACCAGCCGCGCCTTGTCGTACAGCTCCTGATCCGACATCTCCGGATGCGCCGCGGCCAGGTGATCGCAGATGGCGTTGTGCTCACGCATAAACAGCGAGTGCAGGATGGCCAGGCCCACCCAGAAGTTGGCCGTCGTCTCGGACTGTGCGGCGATCTTCTCGACGTCGTCAGGTAGCAATCCGAGCCGGTCCAGGCGTAGGCGGCCTCCTTCCCGGGCGCGCAGCGCATCGGCGAATACGCGGTTACCGCCGTACAGCTGAGAACCGTCCCACCAATGGGTGTCCTGGCTCACGTAGGTGGGTGGCCCGGATGCGTCGGGCGAGGGATCTGGCGGCGTCCGGCGAATCTGCATCCGCTCCTGCGGCCACGGGTCGCCGGGCTCCAGCGGCACGGCCCACGGCTCACTGTCAACAGTGCCGTGGCTGAACCAGTCATGTACCTCGAATTGAATCCACGCTGCCGCAAGGGCGTTGAGCGTTGTCGCGGGGACGAACTCATCTCGGGTCAGGAGGCGACGGCTCACCACCCGTGGATTGGGCTCCATCAAGCGATCCGGAGGCTCCGGGAAGGTTTGATCAAGCGGCGCGTTGCGTCCGAATCGGCTGCCCAGAGACCCCATCAGTGGGTCGTCGAGGTTGTTATAGGTGCCATCGAGTGTGCGGGCAGTGCGATGGTTGGCGACCTCGGGAGGGTCCGGGGGCGGCACATCCCGCGCACCACGGCCGGAGTCGAACAGATTGCCCGACTGTAGGGCTTGCCGCAGCGTGTACAACACCGCGATGCCTGCCGCTTTGGGCAGCCGTGGCCACCCGATGAATCGATCGATTCGTGTCCCGATCCACGAAACCAACCGTGTCGGAACTGTCCTTTCCGCCATACGGGTAATGCTGACAAATTTGTTCCGCGCCTACATGCGTACTGCATTACTTGATCTGAGTTCATGAACGTCGGTTCCAGCGGGGCTCCACCGCACTTTGTCCCGAAATCGGCCGTATCTGGGGTCGAGATCGAGTAGTCCCGTACTCATGCGCGGACAGCCGGTTGTCATCACACTGTGAACATCGACAAGACCTATTCGGGAGGACTTGACCGCTATGGCCGGATCCGGCGAATTACTCGATGCCCAACGTAGCTACCTGCGATACCGCGACGATATGGCCGTCGTCCCGGCAGGTGAGGAAGAAGTAATCGACAGGATCATCAAGGTCCTGCACAAGAACAACGAGCGCGCGTACGAGAAATACCGCCATGGTGTGCGGGATGCGCACGCCAAGAGTCACGCGGTGTTGCGCGGTGAGCTGACGGTGTACCCGGACCTGGAACCGGAGCTGCGCCAGGGCATGTTCGCGGCCCCGGGGACCTACCAGGTAGTGGCCCGGCTATCCAGTACCTCGGGTGCGCTGCGCAGTGACAAGGTGCGCGGGGTCCGTGGTCTGGGCATCAAGGTGCTGGGGGTCTCCGGCCCGCGGACGCTGCCCGATGACGATGCGAGTACCCAGGACTTCGTCATGGTGACCCATCGCGAGTTTCTCTATGCGGACGCGCGCGAGTACCTCCGCAAGGGTATGCCCGCGGCGTGGCTACTTGCCCGACTCTCCGATACCGCTCTGGCAGTCGGTAGCAGAGTGCTCAGTGGTGTCGCGAAACTGCTTTCCCGCGTGGGTATTTCGATACCCGAGACGGTGACGGTGTTTGTGCGGCCCAATGTGCACATCCTTGGTGACACGTTCTATTCGTCTGCGCCGCTACGTTTCGGCGACTACGTGGCCAAGTTGCAATACGTGCCGTTGTCGCAGTCGGTAGCCGATCTAAAAGACACACCGTTGTCGGACGACATCGAAGATGACGCGTTCCGTCACATGATCGCCGAGTTCTTCCGAACTCACAGCGCCGAGTACGAGTTGCAGGCGCAGCTGGGCACCGACCTGAAGGCAATGCCACTGGAAGATGCGACGGTCGCCTGGCCGGAAAACCTGTCGCCACACCGCAGGATCGCCAAGATTACGTTCCCCGTGCAGGATTCGTACTCCGCCACGCGGCGAGCGTATGGAGACGACGTGCTGTCCTACAACTCCTGGCGGGCACTGGACGCGCACCGGCCGCTCGGGTCCATCAACCGGCTCAAGCTCCGGGTGTATGAGGCGTCCAGCAATTTCCGGCACGACAAGAACATGGTTGCGCGGGTCGAGCCGACCCGTGCCGAAGAGATTCCGGACTGAGATGACGACTACGACAGCGGCGGTCGGAGGGTTCGGTCAGACCCGGCGACAATCCCACGCGAATCAACATCCCGATCTAAGCTCCTATCCCATGGCGCGTAGCTGGCAGTTGCTGGACCGCCAAACGGAATTCGGGGCCGTGCGCTCGGCGATGGCCGACGATTCGACGTGTGGCGCCGTGCTGGTTGGTGCGGCTGGCGTTGGCAAGACGACGCTGGCGCGCGCGGTCACAAAGTCGCTGGACGCGGACGTCCGATGGGTCGCCTGTACCGAGTCATCGCGCAGTATCCCGTTGGGTGTGTTCGCCCACTGGATTCAGGCCAGTGGGTCGCGTGATCCCGCGGCACTTATCGCGGCCGCACGGGAATCCATTGTCTCGACCGCGAATCCGATCATCGGGATCGACGACGCCCACCTGCTGGACGACCTGTCGGCGACACTGCTACACCAGATCGCGGTGGATCACGTAGGGCATGTGGTGGCCACGGTTCGCAGTGGCGAGCCGGTTCCGGACGCGGTGACAGCGCTGTGGAAGGACAACTACTTACAGCGGTTCCAGCTCGACCCGTTGACGCAACAGCAGAGCATTGCACTCGTCGAAACCGTACTCGGCGGCCCGCTTGAGGGGCTCAGTGCCGATGTCATGTGGCGGTCATCGCGAGGTAATCCGCTGTTCCTGAGGCACCTCGTGGAAGGGTCTATCGAGGCGGGCTCGCTCACCGAGGTCAACGGGGTTTGGCAGCTGCGTGGGGACGCCGTGGTGCCCTCCGGGTTGGATACCTTGATCGGCGACCGGCTCGAGCATGTCGACGGCACGGTGTTCAACGCGCTCAAGGTGTTATCGATGTGCGAGCCCCTGGACATCGACACGCTGTGCGAGATCGCCAGCGATGAGGCGGTGGATGCCGCCGAGATAGCCGATTTGATTCGGGTCGAACGTGAAGGTGCGCGGACGACCGTGCGGTTCAGTCACCCCATGTTCGGTGAAGCGGTGCGACGCAGGGTGGGGACTGCGTCTGGGCGACGGCTGCGCGGCAAGTTGGTGCGGGTGCTCCGCGACCGGGACCTTGGCACTGCATCAAACCGCATTCGGCTGGCACGACTCTCTATCGACTGCGACGAGCCGGTTGACGTCGAGTTTCTGGTGACTGCGGCCAAGGACGCGGTGTACCTTTCCAACCTCCCCCTGGGCGAAGAACTCGCGCGGGCGGCGGTGGACGGTGGCGGTGGATTGCAGGCTGCCGCGATGTTGTCCCGCTCGCTTCTGTGGCAGGGCCGTCCCGAACAGGCCGAGGAAATACTCGCCGCCTTCGACCCCGGTGATCTGGACGAGCTCTCGTTGGTGCTGTGGGGCATTCCCCGCATCTCCATCGCATTCTGGTCGATGGGGGAGAACGAGCGCGCTCACGAGCTATTGGCGTTGTTGCACGAGCGTGTGCAGCACCACATTCTCAAACCCGTGGTGGACGCGACTGCTGCGGCTATTGCACTGCATGAGAACAGGTTCGAAGAAGGGCTCGCGGTTGCTAATGCCGTGTTATCGGACCCGGTGGCGCCCAAGCAGGCCGTCGAGTTCGCGGCGTTCGGGGTTGGGCTGACGCTACCGGTCGCCGGGCGCGGTAATGAGTTCGAGCCGATTGCGCAGCGATGCCGCGAGGACACGAAGCGGACCACCGACGGGCTCATCGCGGCGATGGTCCGGTACTGCGATGTGCTGGCGCTGACGTACACCGGGCAGCTGGACCTCGCCGACGAACGGGTCGCCGAGTACACCAAGTTCTCCTCTGCCGGGCAGTTCCTCGCCTGGGCCATCGCGCGCATCATGGCCGGCGTGGTGGCTACGCAACGGGGATTGTTCCGCGACGCGATCGAGGCGTTCGAGCAGGCCCTGGCCGCGCAGCGAGCCGACAGACCGTTGCCTTGGCAGCTTCCGGCGCGGTTGTTGTTGGCCCGCGCATATGCCGCTCTGGGCAGAGCGGCAGATGGCGAACGGGTGCTGGACGAGGCACGGGAGCATTCCGGTCCACATGTCGCGATTCACACACCGCAGATGATGCTGGCCAAGGCGTGGCTGGTCGCGGCGAGGGGTTCGGATCGCGGCGCTGTTGATGCCGCCCGGCGAGCCGCCGACGCCGCGCATTCATCCGGCCAGTACGCGTTGGAGGCCGAGGCGCTGCACCACGCCGCACGGTTCGGGGACCGTACGGTGGGACGCAGGATCGAATCGTTGCGCACGCGGGTTTACGGTCCACTGGTCGGTTTGTATGCGCGGCATGCCATGGCAGTCGGTCACTCCGATATTGGCGAACTGGAAGCGGTCAGCGCAGACTTTGAGGGGGCCGGTCTGTTGTTGTCGGCGGCCGATGCGGCCGCGCAGGCCGTGGCGCTGCGCATGCGCAGCGGCGACCGTGGCAAGGGCTCCGAATCGGCAGCGTGCGTTCTGCGGATGGCTGACCGATGTGGGGGAGTGGTCACGCCCGCGATCCTGGCGGCGGCCAAGCCGTTGCCCATCTCTTCGCGGGAACGGGAAATCGCGGTGTTTATCGGTGAAGGATTGTCGGACAAAGACATTGCAACCCGACTCCAGCTGTCCGTGAGGACTGTCGAGGGACATATCTATCGCGCACGCATGAAGCTCGATGCCGCGGACCGCGAGGAGCTCGCCAAGATCGTGGGGAGTGACATCAAGCCGCCCGAGTCGCTCTAGCGTTACGGGAAACAGGTACCGGACCACTCGTTCGGTAACGCGTGATTGCTCGGATAATGGCTTTTGCAACGATGTTTCGGGGCTTGTACGGCAACTGGTGGGGCTCGCGGCGTCAGGAAGGGTGGCCGGGGAATGCCTACACAACGTGTCATCGTCACGGTCATGGAACGCAACTTTGATGCCACAGTGGCAGCGATGCGTGCCGCCGGCATGACCAATATTCGGGAGTTCGAGGAAATGGGCGTGGTATCCGGTGAAGTCGCGAATCCCGATGCACTGATATGCATTCCGGGCGTGATGGCAGTGGAGTCCGAGCACTCTGTGCCTGCTCCTCGGGGACGCCGACGGGCCTGACGGCGGTCGTTGAACGTCAGGCCGCGGACTCCAGGTAGGTCGCGGTCACCCCGGGAAGCATCCGCACGTTTTCGGCAAGTCCATCGAAGTCGGGGCCCGCGGGTGCGCTGACGACGAAGATCGTCCGTAGCTCGGGAGGTACGTTCGCGGCGTTCTGATGCAGAGGGGTCACTGTATATCCGGCCGCCCTGATCGTCGTGAAGATCGTTGTGGCCGAATTGAACTCACCCGGATGCTCCCTGAGGTCGCGTGCGATACTCGGTTCGACGAGGACCAGCAGATCGACATTCGGTGCAATTGTCTGTGTAAGCATCTCGGTCCCCTTTCGGATCCGGTTGGCTGCTTACACAGATCCTGATCCGCGACGTCACCGACGACACGAGTAGCGGGGTACCTGAAATACCTCTGCGGGGGGTTAGAGCAGCCGCTGACGCGCGGCGACGATCACCGAACAGTGGGTCCGGCCCAGCACACCGCATCCGTTGGGGCCAAACAATTCCTGTACGTGTGCCGCGTCGCCCGCTCCCACGATCACCAGCCGCACGGAATGCCCATGGCGCTCCAGGTAGTCCAGTGTCCCTCCCACCGGATCGATGGCACGGATGTCCAGATCGCGGTACCGCACGCGCAGCGGTGCCAGTCGCCGCTCCAGATGGGCGGCAGCCACGCGACGTTCCCCACGCGCCAACGTGGCGACCCGATGCCCGGCCGTTATCGGCGGGTGATGGCGCAGCAGAACCCGTAGCGGCGCCGCGCGCAGCCGCGCCTCGTGGGCGGCGAGCTCCAAGGACGCCTCGGACTCATGGGACTCGTCGACCTCCACCACCACCGCCGGTGTCGCGCAGGCAGTCGGATGATCGTCACGGATCACCGCGACCGGGCAACGCACCGATCGCAGCACTTCCGACGCGGTTGACCCGACCTTGTGGTTGTCGGAGCCACTGATGCCGATCGCGCCCACGCAGAGCATGAGGGCACCGCGCGAGGCGTCCAACAGCATGTCGGCCACACGTCCGTGCCTGGTCTCGAATTCGACCTTCACTGGCTTTCGTGTCGATCCGATCTCCCGAAGGGCCTGTTGTACTGCGGGCCCGGCAGGGCTTCTCTCATCGCGGAACTGTGTGAACTCCGGCCGCGACACGATATGGACTAGGCGCAACGGCACGTCGTGGTGCATCGCTTCGTCGACCGCCCACAACGCGGCCCGCACCGCCGACCGCGACCCGTCGATGCCCACCACTACCGCCGGTTCGGGAATTCTCACATCGCGCATGGCCATGCCTAGCCGCGAATTTCGAGCACGTCGGCAAGCGGTCGCCGGGGTGTCGGCGGCGGGATGCGGCCGAGCATCGGGGCAGTACCCACCCGAATCAACACCTGCGGATGGGCTCGTCCAATCACGGAGCCGACGACCTCGCGGCTCGCAGTCAGCTCCAGCATGTGCGTGATGGTGCAGGTCGCCATGCCCGCGAGCGTCGCCTCCAACAGCACCTCCGAGAGCAGCTCGCCGCAACGCAGGAGATTCTTCGGTGTGTCCCTGGCCGTCGACAGGGCCAGTACCTTCGACTGGTCCTCCTGCGGGCCGGACCGCGGGGTCCGTTCGGCGATCACCGGGAACGTCCTGCCGATGTCGACACCATCGCTCTCGGTGGCCGTCACCAGTGCGCTACGGGGAATACCATCCGCCACTGTGAACGACGCTGTCCACCAATCGAGTTCGGTCTGATACGCGGAGTCGTAGATGCGCAGGGCGTCGCTGAGCGCCGAAGCATCCGCCAGCCTCAGCCGCATAGCGTCGGCGACTACGTCCAGGATCACGACCCTATCGGCGATCACGGTGTTCAACATCCGGGCGAATTGTGACCAGTTCGGTGGTGAGCCGAAGGGCAGTCGGTCGGTGCGGCGCTGCAGAATCGCGTCTGCGCGCCGCCGGTCACCTGCGACCACCACGGCTCTGGGGGAGAAGGAGATCGTCGCGAGATGGTCGGGGCTCGTCGGGTCGGGGATCCGTTCCACACGCGCCATCCAGCCCGCCGAGGCCATCGCGGCCCTGAGATGGTCCAGTGCCGCTCCGCAGCTGATGATCGCTTCGCGTCCAGCCCCGTCGGTCCTCTCCATGCATCTGGTGCGGTCCAGGTACAGGTGTAGTTCGCCGGCATCGACAATCCAGCGCCACGGTTGGCTGTTGTGTAAAGACGGTGCGCGGCAGGCAAGTTGGATCGCTGTCTGGATGACATCAACGTTGACCATCGTCTTGGGCATATCCGGCTCCGCTCCGCTCGTGATGACATCGACTCTTGGTGACGGATCCGGGCGCGGACAGGGCACTTTGTCACCGGCGATGGGCCCGAAGTCCCCGTATTGCCGACACAGAACTTGCGTGGCAGCGCCCCAGAAGCGCCGGATCGGTGACTTCTGGCCCACGGATTAGGGGCCCATGGCCGGATATCTGGGCTCCGAGCGCGGCGACGATGAAGCCATGCGTTCACCCCGATCGTCCGCAAGCCCCACCGCCCTCGGCGCGGAGATTCGCGAAACCCATACGGGTATCGTCATTTTGGTTGGTGGACGGGCGTACAAGCTCAAGAAGCCCGTCGTGACGAGCTCCCTCGACTTCAGCACTGTGGAGCTTCGTGAACGGGCTTGCGCCCGTGAGGTGGCGCTCAATAGCCGCATCTCACGTGACAGCTACGTCGGTGTCTCGCACCTCGCCGGACCCGACGGCGGGCCGGGTGAACCGGTGGTGGTGATGCGGCGCTACCCGGACTCCGTGCGGCTGTCGGCGATGGCCAAGTCCAGACGTGCTACCAGGGCGCAGCTGGACGAGATCGCGGAGGTGCTGGCGGATTTCCACAAACGCGCCGATCGGAGTCCCTCGATCGATGAGGCGGGGTCGCTCGACGCCGTCGTCGAGCGGTGGGAGGACACCCTGGTAGCTCTCGAAAAATTTGTGGGAACCGTACTTCCTGCTGACGATGTGCGGCTGGTCCGCACACTCGCCACTCAGTTCATTTCCGGGCGGGCGGTGTTGTTCGCGCAGCGCGTCGCCGACGGGAGGATCGTCGACGGGCACGGAGATCTGCTGGCGAGCGATATCTTCTGTCTGGCCAGCGGGCCGGTGCTGTTGGACTGCCTGGAATTCGACGACCGGCTGCGGCATGTGGACGGTCTCGACGACGCGGCGTTCCTGGCCATGGACCTGGAGTTTCTGGGGCGCCAGGATCTCGGCGACTATTTCATGAACCGCTACGTGGAACTGTCCGCGGACCCGGCACCGGAACCGTTGCGGCACTTCTACATCGCTTATCGTGCGCTGGCCCGGGTGAAGGTGGACTGCAACCGGTTTCTGCAGGGGCAGCGGGCTGCGGCCAGCCGTGCCGCCCGACACCTAGCGATGGCGATCGACCACCTTGGATCGGCGACGGTGCGGCTCATCCTGGTTGGCGGCGGGCCGGGTACAGGTAAGAGCGCATTGGCTCGTCGTTTATCGGAAGACATTGGTGCGCAAATAATTTCAACCGACGAAGTGCGTCAGCAGCTGCACCGTCTGGGCGTGATATCCGGAGGAAGGGAGGTGCTCGATGTCGGCCTGTACTCGCCGGAGAACGTCGGCGTCGTGTACGACGCGGTGTTGCGGCGTGCGCGGTTGTGCCTGGCGGGCGGCCACACCGTCATCCTGGACGGTACGTGGCGCAGTCCGCGGCATCGGCTGCGTGCGCATCAGCTCGCCTACGAGGCCGGTGCGCCGATGGTGGAGTTCCTGTGCACGGCGCCATTGGTCACCGCTCAACACCGGGTAGCGCCCCGTCGCGACGGGGTGTTTGACGCTATCAGCGACGTTGCGGCGGTCCTAAGCGCCGAATTCGTCGGGTCGGATAACGGTTGGGGTGAGGCGCACGCGATCGACACGCGTCGGCCGCTGGACCGGTTGACCGCAGAGGCCGAGGAACTGTGCCGACAGACGCTGTACGCGCCGGTTCCCGTCTCCACGGCGCGGGGTCATCGCTAGCCGTCACGGTCCATCCGGATTTGGTCCGGGGTTTCGTTTAGTCGTTGGCGGGTAGGTGTAGTCGAAGGCATCACACACCCACAGGAGGCGACGATGGCGGAATTCACTATTCCCGGCCTGAGCGACGCGAAGGGCCGGAAGATCGCTGATCTATTGCAGCGGCAGCTCAGTACGTACAACGACCTGCACCTCACCCTGAAGCACGTGCATTGGAACGTGGTGGGCCCCAACTTCATTGGCGTACACGAGATGATCGATCCGCAGGTGGAGTTGGTGCGGGGCTACGCGGACGGAGTCGCTGAACGCATCGCTGCGCTGGGTAGATCTCCGCAGGGCACGCCCGCGGCCATCCTCAAGGACCGGACCTGGGACGACTACGCGGTGGGTCGTGACACGGCGCAGGCCCACCTGGCGGCGCTCGACCTGGTGTATGACGGGGTGATCGGTGACACGCGCAAGGCGATCGAGGTGCTCGACGATCTTGACCTCGTCTCCCAGGACATGCTGATTGGGCATTCCGGTGAACTGGAAAAGTTCCAGTGGTTCGTCCGGGCACACCTTGAGAACGCGGGCGGACAGTTGGCTACCCGGGGCGCCCGGACCGAGAAACAGGCTGCGGCGCAAGCCAAGAAGAAGTCGCCCGTGAAGTAGAGCGCCGCGCGGCGGGCCTATTCGGGACGTGGCAGGCATCACCAGTTTCGCCCGTTTAGACATCGCAAAGGCGGGAATGAAACGGTAGGGCAGCTGACCGCCCACTACATGGACACACGATGTTGGAGGAGGAACGAAACGCATGTCCGAACATGAGAAGTCCGGTCCAGAAGAAGCGATTGAAGGTGCCGTCGAGGGGGTGAAGGGCAAGGTCAAGGAGGTTGCCGGTGCGGTGACTGGTCGGGACGACCTCAAGCGAGAAGGCCAGGCCCAGCAGGACAAAGCCGATGCGCAGCGCGAGGCCGCGAAGAAAGAGGCCGAGGCCGAAAGCGCCCGTAAGGCCGCGGACGTCAACAAGGCTCGCGAAGAAGCACAACGCTGAGCCTTTCCCACAGCGGCCCGCTCTCGTGGAGGGAGCGGGCCGTTGGCCTATGCCATTTGTGGGTAACTGTCACGTCGGCCGGGTTGCGATGAATTGACACCGGGTTTGGCGCGTCGCGAGACGGGTACCCCGCGTCCACAGTTGCCGCAACGCAAAGGGTGGTCATCGTGCCGAATTCGTCGATCAAGAACGAGAAGGTGTATCGGGATCTGCGCAAGCAGGGTGACTCCAAAGAGAAAGCCGCCCGCATCTCCAACGCCGTGGCTGTCCGTGGGGGCACTGCCGTAGGGCGTAAGGGTGGCAAAGCGGGTTCGTACGACGACTGGACCGTTCCGGAACTCCGCACGCGTGCCAAGGAACTTGGAATGTCGGGATACTCACGGCTGACCAAGAAGGGCCTGATCGACAAATTACGCAACCATTGAGGCTGCCCCGATCGGCATGAGCGAGGCTTCCGCTCCCGTCCCAGCCTGCGGCCGAACCCCGGTGACTTCGATCCGTCCAACCGATTACTGGCCGTTTTGGTTCCGTCGACACCAGCGGGTACCCTCGTGAGGGCTTTATGCCCCCTTAGCTCAGTCGGTAGAGCGTTTCCATGGTAAGGAAAAGGTCAACGGTTCGATTCCGTTAGGGGGCTCGGTGGGCACCGGGCGAGCGAGGTAGCGGGATGGTCGAACTCGATCGGGACGCCGTCAAGGCGGTGTAGCTCAGCTGGTTAGAGCGCACGACTCATAATCGTGAGGTCGGGAGATCGAGCCTCCCCACCGCTACCACCAAGAACACAGCGACAACGAACCGAAAGAGGGCAACTGCAGTGGCCTCCAGTACAGACGTCCGGCCCAAGGTCACCTTGGCATGTGAGACGTGCAAGCACCGTAACTACATCACCAAGAAGAACCGGCGCAACGACCCGGACCGGCTGGAACTGAAGAAGTTCTGCCCGAACTGCAAGTCGCATCAGCCGCACAAGGAATCCCGCTAGTCAGTAGGCACTCGTGTCGCCACAAGGCGACACGAGTAGGCATGCCTTACTTGGTATTGATCAACATCAGTAGGTAGGTTCCGGCCCGTGGCTTTATCGCAAGATCTCGTCGGGATGCATCACCGATACCCCGAACCGTACGTGGTTGAGCGGGAGAAGATTCGCGAGCACGCCGAGGCGGTGAAGAGCGAGCACCCTGCCCATCACAACGAGGCCGGTGCCGCGTCACTCGGCCATGAGTCGCTGGTCGCTACGCCTACCTTTCTCTGCATCTTCGGATACACCGCCCAGGCAGCGTTCTTCGAGGCCGCAGATATCGGCATCAGGGACGAGAAGATCGTCCAGGTCGACCAGGGGTTCAGGATGCTGCGCCCGATCAAGGCGGGCGACACGCTGTACTGCGATGTCTACGTGGACTCGATCCGACGCTCGTTTGGCGCAGACATCATCGTGACCAGGAGCCTCATCACCAATGACCAGGGTGAGCTCGTGCAGGAGATGTTCACGACTCTTGCCGGGCGCGCCGACGAAGACGGAGAAGAAGGCGGGTTCAACTGATGGCGCTGCGTGAATTTAGTTCGGTCAATGTGGGCGACTTGCTGCCGGAGAAGACGATTCCCCTGACCCGTCAGGATCTCGTCAACTACGCGGGCGTCTCCGGCGATCTCAACCCCATCCACTGGGACGATGAGACCGCCAAGCTGGTTGGCCTGGAAGACGGCGCGATCGCGCACGGCATGCTCACCATGGGTCTTGGTGGGGGCTACGTCACCGAATGGATCGGCGATCCGGCGGCGGTAACCGAGTACAACGTGCGGTTCACCAGCTTCGTCACGGTTCCCAACGATGGTGTCGGTGCGGAGATCGTCTTCAACGGCCGCGTGAAGTCTGTCGAAGCGGACACCAAAGCGGTGACTATCGCGCTGACCGCTACCACCAATGGCAAGAAGATCTTCGGACGCGCTATCGCGACTGCGACGCTGGCGTAGTCATGGCACTGGAACTCGATATCGTCGGAATGACGCACAAGTACTCCAGGACCTACGTCGTGGGCCGGGAGAAGATCCGCGAGTTCGCGCAGTCGGTCAAAGCGGTGGACCCGGCCAGTCTCGACCCGAAGGCTGCGGCCGAGCTCGGGCATCAGGGGCTCATCGCGCCCTTGGCCTTTCCGGCGGTGATGGCGCTGCTGGTACAGAAGGAATTCTTCCGTACCTATGACGTCGGGATGGACACCATGCAGATCGTGCATTCCGAACAGAAGTTCGTGTACCACAAGCCCATCACCGAGGGCGACGAGCTGTCCTGCGATTTCCAAGTGTCCTCGCACAAGGAAGCCTTCGGCGTAGACATCGTGACGACCCGCAACATCGTCCGCAACCAGGCCGGCGAACTGGTCATGGAGGCGTTCACCACCTTGATGGGTCGCGATTCCGACCGGATGGCCGATATCAAGCTCATCTGAGAATTCGCTCGCCAGCCCGTGTTGGGTCGTCGGGCAATTTCAGTCTGGGGATGGCTGCGGGGTACACTCAAGATTCGGGGTTTTCCCACCACAACGCGCCTGTCGGGTATTCGGGAGGCGCGTGTGTTGTGTAAGGCCCCGGCCACTGGGTTGGCATGCCAGCCACTAGGGGTGTAGCTCAACTGGCAGAGCAGCGGTCTCCAAAACCGCAGGTTGCAGGTTCAAGTCCTGTCACCCCTGCAACTCCCTAGGGTAAGAACTTAGGGAAGCGACGAGACACTCGCCGAAAGGTAAGAGAGGTACGGAAGGGAATGAGCGACGAGCTAGACGAGTCCGGAGTCGACAGCGACCGGGCCGTCACCTCGACCAAGCCGCTTCGCCCGACGGGTAAGCGGACCCGCCGTGCTGACGCCTCGACCGTGGCTACGGAGATCACCGAATCTGGCGCTTCCGATACCGGCGAGGTGAAAAAGAAGGTCAAGAAGCCGACCGCGAAGAAGGACAAGACAGGGCCGTCGCGCAACCCGCTCGTCCAGCTTTGGGTGTTCCTCAAGCAGGTAGTCGCGGAGCTGCGCAAGGTCATCTGGCCGAACCGCAAACAGATGGTCAGCTACACCTCGGTGGTGCTGGTCTTCCTGGTGTTCATGGTCACCCTGATCGGCGTGATTGACCTTGGCCTTGGCCGTCTGGTCATGCTGGTGTTCGGGTAGTGCCGGGCCCACTAGAACAACGAAAGACGAGAGAGGACGAACGGTGACGACCTTCGATGGCGACGCTGCAAGCGAGCCAGAAGACACCGCTGAAACCGCCGCATCGGTCGACGTGATCAACGAGAGCGCCGCGCCTGAGGCGACGGCGCCCGAGCCGTCCGCGGAAGAGTCGGGTGCCGAGGCGACGGCGCCATCCACGGAAGACGACGAGGATGCCGACCCGGCCGTCACGTTGAAGGCTCAGCTGCGCCGCGAACCGGGCGAGTGGTACGTCATTCATTCGTATGCCGGTTACGAGAACAAGGTCAAGGCAAACCTGCAGACACGTGTGCAGAACCTGGACGTCGGCGACTACATCTTCCAGATCGAGGTGCCCACTGAAGAGGTCACCGAGATCAAGAACGGCCAGCGCAAGCTGGTCAATCGCAAGGTGCTTCCGGGTTACATCCTGGTCCGGATGGAGCTCAACGACGAGTCCTGGGGCGCGGTCCGCAACACCCCCGGTGTCACCGGATTTGTCGGCGCGACCTCGCGTCCGTCGCCGCTGTCGCTTGACGACGTGGTGAAGTTCCTGCTTCCGCAGACTCCGGCCAAGAAGCCCGCCAAGGGTGGATCAACGGAGAGCGCGTCGGGATCCTCGGAATCCGTCGGTGGCCTCGAGCGTCCGGTCATCGAGGTCGACTTCGAGGTCGGCGAGTCGGTCACCGTCACCGACGGTCCGTTCGCGACGCTGCCTGCCAGCATCAGCGAGGTCAATGCCGAGCAGCAGCGCCTCAAGGTGCTGGTGTCCATCTTCGGTCGCGAGACCCCGGTAGAGCTCAACTTCACCCAGGTGGAAAAGCTCTAACAAGACTTCGGACTGCATGACGGTCCGGGAACTCCGGGCGGCCCCGCCCGGAGCGGAAGGAAAGTAAGGAAAACCCCAATGGCCCCGAAGAAGAAAAAGGTCGTCGGGCTGATCAAGCTTCAGATCAAGGCCGGCGAAGCCAACCCTGCGCCGCCCGTCGGTCCCGCGCTCGGTCAGCATGGCGTCAACATCATGGAGTTCTGCAAGGCGTACAACGCTGCGACCGACTCGCAGCGCGGCAACGTCATCCCCGTGGAGATCAGCGTCTACGAGGATCGCACCTTCACGTTCGCCCTCAAGACCCCTCCCGCCGCCAGGCTGCTGTTGAAGGCCGCCGGTGTGCCCAAGGGCTCGGGTGAGCCGCACAAGACCAAGGTCGCCAAGGTGACTTGGAATCAGGTGCGTGAGATCGCCGAGACGAAGAAGGAAGACCTCAACGCCAACGACATCGACGCCGCCGCCAAGATCATTGCCGGCACCGCGCGTTCGATGGGGATCACCGTCGAGTAATACGGCATAGCACTCCGAATACCAGTGGTAAGGCCCGCTTCGGCCTGTACGACCACGACCCAACAATTGATTGGATTTCAATGAGCAAGAACAGCAAGGCATACCGCGAGGCCGCCGAGAAGGTGGATCGCGAGAAGCTGTACACCCCTCTTGAGGCCGCCACCCTGGCCAAGGAGACCTCGTCCAAGAAGTACGACGCCACTGTCGAGGTCGCGATGCGCCTCGGTGTGGACCCCCGCAAGGCTGACCAGATGGTCCGCGGCACCGTGAACCTTCCGCACGGTACCGGCAAGACCGCCCGCGTCATTGTCTTCGCGGTGGGCGACAAGGCCGAGGCAGCCACGGCCGCCGGTGCCGACGTCGTCGGCAGTGACGACCTGATCGAGAAGATCCAGGGTGGCTGGCTGGAGTTCGACGCCGCCATCGCCGCCCCGGATCAGATGGCCAAGGTGGGTCGTATCGCTCGCGTCCTGGGGCCGCGCGGCCTGATGCCCAACCCCAAGACCGGCACCGTGACCCCCGACGTGGCCAAGGCCGTTACCGATATCAAGGGCGGCAAGATCAACTTCCGCGTCGACAAGCACTCCAACCTTCACCTGATCATCGGCAAGGCTTCGTTCGACGCCGAGAAGCTGGCGGAGAACTACGGTGCCGTTCTCGATGAGATCCTGCGCGCCAAGCCGTCCTCGGCGAAGGGCCGCTACGTGAAGAAGATCGTCGTCACCACCACAACGGGCCCCGGCATCCAGGTCGACCCGTCCGTGACCCGGAACTTTGTGGAGGCCTAACCTTCTCGGTCACTTTGCACGAACGTTTAGCTGCAAAAGCCCCCATTTCTCCCCTCGCATAGAGCCGGAAATGGGGGCTTTTGCCGTTGTCATGTTGGTGGCTCGCATCTCCGGTGAATAGGGACCAAAGACCATAGTCACCAACACCTGACCGTCCTACGGTGGAGAGAAGGAGGACTCTCGGTCCAGGATGGCGAGCGTGCCGGACCCTGACGGTGTCGGTGCTGGATTTCGCCGCCGGTGCCACACTGGGTGCGGCAGGTGGAAGGGAAACGGACATGATCACGGTGTTCCTGGTCGATGACCACGAGGTAGTCCGACGCGGCCTGGCCGACCTCCTCGAAGAGGAGGAGGACTTCTCGGTGATTGGGCAAGCGTCCTCGGTCGCCGAGGCGATGGCGCGCATCCCCGCCTTGCGGCCGGATATCGCAGTGCTGGACATCCGGTTGCCCGACGGCAACGGGGTCGAGCTGTGTCGGGAACTGCGGTCCAAACTGCCGGATCTCAACTGTCTGATGCTCACTTCGTTCACCGATGAGCACGCCATGCTCGACGCGATCATGGCGGGCGCCGGTGGCTATGTCATCAAGGACATCAAGGGAATGGAGCTGGTCTCCGCGGTCCGCACGGTCGGTGCCGGACGCTCACTTCTGGACAACCGGGCCGCCGCCGCCCTGATGAATCGCTTGCGTGCCGCGGCAGACAACCCGTCGCCTTTGGCCGGGCTGACCGCGCAGGAGCGCACGCTGTTGGAGCTGATCGGGGAGGGACTGACCAACCGTCAGATCGCGGAGCGAATGTTCTTGGCGGAGAAGACGGTCAAGAACTATGTCTCGCGCCTGCTCACCAAGCTGGATCTCGAACGCCGCACGCAGGTCGCCGTGCTGGCTACCAAACTGGCGCGCGAGAACCAGGGACTCCACCGCTGACGGGCCGGTGCTCACCCGCCGTCACGATGTGCGAGAGTTGAATTGTGGTCGAGGACGTTGGTGCGCAACCCAATCGGGTGACGGCAGAGCTCGCCCACTTGCAGCTGCGTGAACTGCTCGCCGAGGTGCAAGGCCGGATCGAGCAGATTGTCGACGGCACCCGCGGGCGCATGGATGCCCTGCTCGAGGCCGTCATGGCCGTCAGTTCCGGGCTGGAACTGGATGCGACCTTGCGCGAAATTGTCTGTGCAGCATCAGAACTCGTAAGCGCCCGGTATGGCGCACTCGGTGTGGTGGGGTCGGACGAGAAGCTGGCAGAGTTCGTTTACGAGGGTATCGATGAGGCCGCCCGTGACCTGATCGGCCCACTGCCCACCGGCCACGGTGTGCTCGGAGTCGTTATCGACGAGGCCAAGCCGCTGCGGCTGCGGGACATCGCGGCGCACCCCGCGTCGGTCGGCTTCCCGGCGAACCACCCGCCCATGCGGACCTTCCTGGGGGTGCCCGTACAGGTACGCGGCGAGATATTCGGGAGGCTCTACCTCACCGAGAAGCTCGACGGCCAGGAATTCACCAAGGACGACGAGGTGGTGGTGCGCGCCCTCGCGGGAGCGGCCGGGATCGCGATCGAGAACGCCCGCCTCTATCAGCACGCCCGACGGCGCGAACAATGGCAGCGCGCCACCGCGGATATCACCGCCGAGCTCCTCGGCGGCGTGGACCCCGGCAAGGCGCTGCATCTAGTGGCGGCCAATGCGGCATTGCTTGCGGAGGCTGACTTCGCATTTATCGCATTGCCTGTGGACGTGGCCGGCACGGAGGATATCTCCGAACTGGTGGTAGCGGTATGTATCGGTGAGGGTGCAGAAGCACTGAGCGACAAGGTGATCCCCGTCGACGGGTCAACCTCGGGGAGCACCTTCGTAGATTATCGGCCGAGGAACGTGGGACGGCTCGCGGTAGACCTGGCCGAGGGGACCGATCTGAGGTTCGGGCCCGCTCTGGTAGTTCCGCTCGGGGGAGGGGAGTCGACGGCAGGGGTGTTGATCCTGCTGCGCACGGTGGCGGCGGTGACATTCGATGAGGAGCAGCTCGATATGGCGGCCTCCTTCGCCGGCCAGGCGGCGCTCGCGCTGGAGCAGGCCGAGGTTCGTTTGGCCAAACACGAACTCGATGTCCTGGCGGACCGTGACCGCATCGCCCGTGATCTGCACGACCACGTCATCCAGCGGCTGTTTGCGGTCGGCCTGGCCATGCAAAGCACGCATCGCCGTGCGTCTGAGGCGACGGTGGCGGCGCGCCTGGCCGACCATATAGACCAGCTGCACGAGGTGATCCAAGAGATTCGGACCGCGATATTCGATCTGCATACCAACGATGAATCCCTGCGCGCGACACTGCGTTCCACCATCAACGAGCTCACCACCGAGACCGGGTTACGTGTCTCGCTGCGCATGAGCGGTCCACTGGATGTGCTGTCCGGCAGTATTTCCGGCGATGCCGAGGCGGTGGTGCGTGAGGCCGTGAGCAATGTGGTCCGGCATGCCCGGGCCAGGGAGCTGTCGGTGACGGTATCGGTCGACGACGAGTTGGTCATCGAGGTGGTCGATGACGGTATTGGGATACCCGATGTGGTCGCCCGGAGCGGTTTGAGCGGGCTCGCGAACCGGGCCGCCGAGTCCGGGGGCACGTTCGCCGTGTCTGCGTTGGACACCAGAGGCACCCGGCTGGTCTGGTCGGCACCCCTACCGTAGGTGCGGGTATTTGTGCGCGAGCCCAGTTATTTGCCGCATTTGTTCGCCGGCCGGTACCGTGGTCGTAGACTTCGCGCATGCCAATGAGGTTGTTGGGAGTGCTCGGTATCGCCGTCGGGATAGCGCTCGGCATCGCCGCGCCAGCTATTGCCGATCCAGTGAAGCCCTATCCGGATCTTTCGGCGTACACCAAACTCGACTGGATGGGGTTCCAAGCTGAGGACAATCCCGGCGTCTGGTTCTCCACTCCGACCGGTCTGAACTGTGGGATCTGGACCGATGGAAGTTACGGATGCAATGGCGCCCTTCCTGGTGGAGGAAACCAGGTCGCCTGGTTCCCGGGCGATGACGCGGTTCATGTCGACGCCACCGATCAGCCGGCTTTCGTGGCAGGTGTAGCTCACAAGCTGCTTCCGCCGAAGAGCTACGTTGTGTACCGAGGGGTCAAATGCGGTGTGACACAGGGTAATGACCTGTACTGCTCCAGCAGCTCCGTGCACGATTTCATGGTGACGCCGACCAAAATCTTCATCGAGGGCCAACAGCGCGGCTAGCTGTCACACTCGGCGATCCGACGGCGGAGAAACTCCCGCCCAGGTTCGGAGCCGTTCACGGACAGCGCTGTTCGGTACCAGTCGATCGCCTCGGTGTGGCGCCCGGCACGTCGGAGCAGATCGGCGCGGACCGTGGCGGCCAAGTTCGATCGGGTTAGGCGCGGATCATGAGCAACTTTCTCCAACGCGGCCAATCCCGCATCCGGGGTATCGCGCAGGCCGATAGCCAATGCCCGGTTCACCAGCACGACGGGCGAATCCGTCACGGTGAGCAGCCGGTCATAGGCTGAACAGACAGTCGCCCAATCGGTTTCCGCCCAGGACGGCGCGGTGGCGTGCACTGCGGCGATTACCGCTTGCGGCAGGTACGGGCCGGTGGACCCGGCGGCCTGCCGCAACTGGCTCAGTCCGCGGGCGATGCGCTCGCGATCCCATTGGGAACGGCGCTGTTCCTCCAGTGGTACCAATGCTCCGCCGGCGTCCATTCGGGCCTTGCGGCGCGAATCATGTAGCAGCACAAGCGCAGCCAGTGCGTTGGCATCGCGCTCGTGGGGCATCAGCGTGCACAGCTCGCCGGCGAGTCGGACGCCTTCGTCGCAGAGCTCGTCTCGGATGGCCGACGGTCCTGCCGTCGACCAGTAGCCCTCGGTGAACACCGAGTAGATGCAGCTGAGCACGTGCGGGGTGCGTTCGGGAAGCAGCTCGGCGGGAGGAACCCGAAGGGGGATATTGGCCGCACGAATCTTGGCCTTGGCGCGGGTGATTCGCTGACCTATCGCAGCCTCGCTGTGTAGCAGCGCGCGGGCGATCTCGGCGACCGTCAGGCCCGAGACCAGACGCAGCGTCAGAGCCAGCTGCGAGGTCCTTTCCAGCGCCGGATGTGCGCAGGTGAACATCATCCGCAGCTCGTCGTCGCGTACCGGTTGGGGATCGGATGTGTCTGTCCGGGCGGTGATGTCGTCAACCACGGCGGCCAATTCCTTTCCCGGACGCAGGGTCTCGCGCCGAAGTCGGTCGCGTGCCCGATTGCGGGCGGCCGTCAGCAACCAGCCGCCCGGATTGTCCGGGATGCCATCGCGCGGCCAGGTGCGCAGCGCGTCGGTACACGCTTCCTGGACGGCGTCCTCGGCGACGGTGAGGTCTCCTGACCACCGCGCAATGGCAGCGACCGTGGGACCCCACTCCCGCCGGAAGACGCCGTCCAGATAGGTCATCGGGTGTCTAGAGGCCCGAGACGCCAGCAAGCTGGCGCAGATGCACGACCGATGCGGGAATCTGTGAAGCCAGTTCGATGGCCTTCTCGCGGTCGTCTGTGGTCAGCACGTAGAAACCGTTCGCGATCTCGGCGCCCTCGACATACGGGCCGTCGGTGAGAAGGGTCTCTCCGTTGCGCAATCGCACCGTGGTAGCGGTCGACGGGGGATGCAGCGGTCCGGCGATCTTGATGTGCCCGGCTGCCTTCTCGCCGAAGACCCCGTGCTGTGCTGCCATCGCCTCCCACTCGGGACTGCCCGGCAGGTATGCACGTTCGCGCGGCTCCAGAAGAAGCGCGAGCCAACTCAGTGCGCCTGTTCCGTGGAACTCCTGGGCGCAGTCGACCAGGGGCCACACCTCGACCGCGCCGTGCTTGGCTTCGGGGATGTCGCGGGCGAGCGCCAGCGCGTCATCGAGGTTCTCGGCCTCCAGCACGTAGTAGCCGCCGGCGATCTCGGCGCCCTCGACGAATGGTCCGTCGGTAACAACGGAGCCGTCGGGCCCGCCGGTGATTCGGACGCTTTCGGCGACCGGAAACAGCGCGTCACCAGCGCGGATCGCGGATGCCGCCGTGGCGTGAAAGTTCTGGTAGTCGGCCATTTCCTGCGCGCCCTCTTCGGGTGTGCGTGCCCGCTCGGAACCGATCAGCAGCGCTAAGTAGTGCATGGTTGTTTCCTCCTCTGGGGATAGCCCAGTGACTCTTCGCGAGCGGAACCCTGCATTCCACTCTCTACCTGTCTGACGGATGGCGCACCGCGGATCCGACATCTCTGCAGGATTTCCTCGCTGACTGGGTTCTCGGCGTCGACGGCGCGGGCGGAGCTAGGGGTACAAAGGAAGTCATGGCACGGAGCGATGGAGACAGCTGGGAAATCACCGAAAGTGTCGGCACCACTGCACTGGGAGTGGCCAGCGCCAGGGACGCGGAAACCCGCAGCGACAACCCGCTGATCAGCGATCCGTACGCCGGGCGTTTTCTCGCGGCGGCCGGCGACGGGGTGTGGAACATGTATCGCTTCGACGGGGAACCGCCTGCCGCTCTGCTAGCGGCCGAACCCCGGCTACTCGAACGGATCGCTGCGATGCGTTCCTATATTGCCTGCCGCACCAAGTTTTTCGACGACTTCTTCCGCGAGGCAGGTGCGGCTGGGATTCGTCAGGCAGTGATCCTGGCGGCCGGACTCGATGCGCGCGCATGGCGACTCGACTGGCCTGCGGACACGGCGTTGTTTGAGCTGGACCTGCCTACAGTTCTCGCCTTCAAGGCGGACACGCTGGATGCGGAGGGCGCCACTACTCGGGTCCGCCACGTGCCAGTGGCGGTGGACCTGCGTGACGATTGGCCCGCCGCGCTCGAAGCCAACGGGTTCGACTCGACCCGGCCTGCGGCATGGATTGCAGAGGGTCTGTTGCCCTATCTGCCCCCCACTGCGCAGGACTTGTTGTTCGAGCGCGTGGACTCGCTCAGCGCATCCGGCAGTCGCATCGCGGTGGAGAACTTCGGCGAGGGCTTCTTCGACCCGGAAACTCTTGAGCGGCAACGGGAACGCGGACAAGCATTCCGGCGTGCTGCAGAGAACCTCCAGGACCAGGAGATACCCAATGTGGCCGATCTGTGGTATCTCGAGGAGCGCGCCGATGCCGGGGACTTCCTCGCCGGCCGCGGATGGCAGGTAACCAGCGAGTCCACTACCGCCCTGCTGGAGCAGCATGGTCGTGGCATCCCCGCGGATCTGGCCGACGCGACACCGCACTCCGCGTTTCTGTACGCGGAAAAGGCCGACTAGGCGAAGACCGTCAGGGCACCCGGTACGACCTCGATATCGATCGGGAGAGGTGCCACCGGTTCGCCGTCGGCGTAGGCCGTGATTCCCGCGGAGGTCATCAGGCGCACCCGACGTGACCGGAACGTGCTCACCTCGGGCAGGTCGACGTGAGTGCCCTTGTAGACGGTGGGTGAGAGGCGCAGCAATCGCAGCCGTCCGCCCGCTGCCACCACCGTCACGTCCAGTAGCCCGTCATCCAGAACGGCGTTGGGGCAGATGCGCATTCCGCCGCCATACGAGGTTCCGTTCCCGACCGCGACGAGGGTGACAGCGGTCTCGACCACTTGATCGTCCAACTCGATGCGGAACGGCAGCGGCCGCAGCTTCGCGGCCTCCAGCGCGATGGCGATGTCATACCGGCGAGGGCCTCGGGGCCAGCTCATACGATTGGCGCGGTCGTTGACCAAGGAGTCGAATCCGGATGCCACAACCGTGGCAAACCACGTTGTGTTCCCGTCATATTGGATACGGCCGGCATCGATCACCCGGGTGTTGCCGTTAGCGATCACGTCGGCGGCGGCAACCGGGTCACCCAGGGGGATATCCAGCATGCGGGCGCAGTCGTTTCCGGTACCGATCGGAATCACGCCGAGGGCCACCGGAGTAGATGCCACTGCTTGGAGCGCGATGCTGACCAGACCGTCCCCGCCCGCGGCGACGATTCCGCGTGCCCCCGTGCGGGCGGCCTGCTGCGCCACCGCGTGTGATTCCGATACCGATGATGCGGCGTGGTGGGTCACCGTCAGCCCGCGTGCACGCAAATGTGCGATGGCGGTCTCGGCGGCGTGTGCCGCGGTACGGCCCGCAGCCGGATTCGTCAGGACGGTGATAGCGGTCACGGCGTCAAATCCTCTTCGCGCAAGCGGCTCATCGGTGTTACTCGCTGACTGGAATCAGTTTGCCGGGGTTGAGGATTCCCTGCGGATCTACGGTCCGTTTCACCGCTTGCAGGATCTCGATACCGAGCTCGCCGACCTCGTCGGTCAACCACGGCTGATGATCACGGCCCACCGCGTGATGGTGCGTGATGGTGCCTCCGGTGGCGACGATCGCGTCACCCGCGGCCTTCTTCGCCTTACCCCACTGGGTTAGTGGATCCTCGGCAGCCGCGCACACGACGGTGAAGTACAGCGACGCTCCCGTACGATAGGTGTGCGAGATGTGGCACAACACCAGAGGTGGAGTGCCTTGGGCGCCAAGAGCTTCGGTGAGTGCTTCGGTGACTGCGGCGCGCAGCGTGGTCAGGTTCTGCCACGAGGTCGCGGTTTCCAGGGTCTCCACCACCGCCCCGGCGTCGATGAGGGCGTCGCGCAGATACGGCGCGTCGAACCGGCCGTGCTCCCAGGCCTTGGCGGGCTCGTCGCCGAGCGCGGTGCCGCCTGCGGCAGACATAACTGCCGATACCTCGGCCGATCGCGCCTGGACGTGGCCCGGTGTTCCCTCGACGGTAGTGATCGCTAGCACCCCGGCGGCGGGATTCTTTCCACCAATATCCTTGGCTAGAGCCAAATTTAGACCGCTTTCGGCTTCATCGGAGAGTCGGAGAACGGTGGGGGCCGCATCGGCTTGGACCAGGGTGCGCAATGCCCGGGCGCCGGCGTCGAAGGACGGGAAGGACCAGCCCTGGTACCAGGTGTCCTCGGGGAGTCGGTGCACCCGGACGGTCACCTCGGTGATGACGCCGAGCGCACCTTCCGAGCCCAGGAAGAGTTGACGTAGGTCCGGTCCGGCTGCCGAGGCGGGAGCTCTGCCCAGGTTGAGATCGCCGCGTGGGGTGGCGATTCGAACCGCGTCGACCATCGCGTCGAAGCGTCCGTAGCCGCTGGAGGCCTGCCCCGAGGAGCGGGTTGCCGCGAACCCGCCGATGCTCGCGAACCGGAAGCTCTGGGGGAAATGCCCGAGCGAAAATCCTTTGGCGGTAAGGAGATCCTCGGCTTCGGGGCCCGTGGTGCCCGGGAGCAGCACGGCGGTTCCGGATTCCTCGTCAAGGGAAACCAGGCCGGACATCCGTCGCAAGTCTACGGCGATCACTGCCGTGAACCCGCCGCGTTCGGGGTCAAGCCCGCCGACCACGCTGGTGCCACCGCCGAACGGCACGACCGCGATGGCCTGCTCGCCGCAGAGTGCGAGAAGCGCGGACACCTCGTCATGCGATGCGGGGTACGCGATCGCGTCCGGGGCGTGCTGGACTTCCGTCGAGCGTCGGCGCAGCAAGTCCGGGGTGCTCTTTCCGCCCGCATGTCGGAGCCGCGCGCCGTGGTCGGTGCTCACGTTCTCCGCACCGAGCAGATCGTGAAGGCCGGTCAGCTGTGCCCCGCTGAGAGAGCTGGGAGAGAGCGTGACGGCGGATTCGTCGCGGTTGACGGGATCCCGCTCGGGAATGCCCAGTGCCGACGCTAAGAGCGCCTTCACTTGTGGTGAGAGAGTCTGTCGTTTTTCGGCCACGCCCCAGGCGTCCCACTCCATCATGCGTTACAGTATTACATAGAACGGCAAATTGTAACGCAGAATTCTGGCGGGCACGGTGTGGAGAGCAGAGGTGGTGACATGACGGCAGCAGTGGAAACAGAGGCAGATCCGGTCACCGAGCGCATCCTCGATGCCGCGTTGTCCTGTGTCACCGAATTCGGGGTACGGCGCACCACGTTGGTCGAGGTCGCCAAGCGTGCCGGCGTCAGCCGTCCGTCGGTGTATCGACGCTGGCCCGATGTGCGCACCTTGGTCGCTGAATTGCTTACTCGGGAGATGGGCTCCATCCTGCCGGTGTCCGGGCATGGCCGGGCACGCGAGCGGCTGGTGCAGTCGGTGACCGGCCTGGTCACACAGGTCCGTGAGCACTCGATCTTCGCGGCAATCCTGCGATCCGATCCCGAACTGCTGCTGACCTACATCGTGCAGCGGCTGGGCACCAGCCAGCGTGCGCTGATCGGCTGGACCGCGGTGCTCATCGCAGAGGGGCAGGCCGACAAGTCGATTCGTGACGGCGCCCCGGAGCAGATGGCGGCGATGGTGCTACTGATCGGCCAATCGGTGTTGCAATCGGCACGCATCGTCACCGACATCCTTTCGCCCGATGAGCTGCTGAACGAACTGGCCACCGCCATCGACGGATATCTCAAGGCTTGATCTGCCCCGAGGAGAATTCATGACCGCTCAGCTCAACAGCACGCGACGTAGTGCCGACCTCGCCGCCCTGGCCGGTGGTGCTCCGGTGGACGTCCTCGTCATCGGCGGCGGGATCACTGGCGTGGGGGTGGCGCTCGACGCCGCAAGCCGCGGCCTGCGCGTCACGCTTGTCGAGAAGCACGACTTGGCCTTCGGCACCAGTCGATTCAGCTCCAAGCTGGTGCACGGTGGGTTGCGCTACCTCGCCTCGGGCCAGGTGGGTATCGCCAGGGAGAGCGCGATCGAGCGCCACATCCTGATGACCCGGACCGCGCCGCATCTCATTCATCCGCTTGCGCAGGTTGTTCCGTTGCATCCGTCGGTGAGCATCTTCAGCCGGACCCTGGTACGACTGGGATTCGTGGCGGGGGATGGACTGCGCAAGATCGCACATACCCCGGCGGATGTCCTGCCGCGTTCGCGCGCGATTGATGCCGGCGAGGTGATCAGCCGTGCTCCCACGGTGCGGCGCAACGGACTTCGTGGTGGGCTGATGGCCTTCGACGGACAGCTTGTCGACGACGCACGGTTAGTGGTGTCTGTCGCTCGCACCGCGGCCGGACTCGGCGCCCGCATCCTCACCCGCGTGTCCGCCGAGCAGGTCACCGGGGACGGTGCGGTACTGCGTGACGAGCTGACCGGCAATACCCAGGCGGTACAGGCGGGTTTGGTGATCAACGCAGCGGGGGTGTGGGCGGGTCAGGTCGATCGTGAGATCAAGCTGCGGCCCAGTCGCGGGACTCATCTGGTGTTCCGGGCCGCCAGCTTCGGCGGACTCACCGCCGCACTGACTGTTCCGGTGCCCGGCACCATCAGCCGGTTCGTGTTCGCGTTGCCCGCCATCCACGATCGCGTGTATCTGGGGCTCACCGACGAACCGGCTCCCGGCCCGGTCCCGGATGTTGCCGAACCTTCTGCGGCAGAAGAACAATTCCTGCTCGATACCGTCAACACGGTGCTACAGACGTCGCTTTCATATGCGGACGTGGTAGGGCGTTTCGCGGGTCTGCGTCCACTGCTCGACGGCGACGACTCCGCCACCTCGGATCTGTCGCGTAAGCACGCGGTGCGGGTGTCGGATTCGGGTGTGGTCAGCGTGGTGGGTGGCAAGCTCACCACCTATCGCAAGATGGCGCAGGACGCACTTGACGCCGGGTTGGAACGCCGGCCGTTGCCGGCCTCGGAGTGTGTCACACAGAACTTGGCGGTCATGGACGACTGGCCGGGCTCCGCGGGTACCCCATTGATTGACGGCCTCGACATCACGCGGGAACAAGTGGAATTCGCGCTCACCCATGAGGGCGCACTCGACGCCGACGACATCCTGGATCGGCGCACGCGAATTGGGCTGGTGCCTGTGGACAAGGACGCGTCGACCAGGGCTGTGCAGGTTCTGGTCGACTCTTACTTTTCGCAAGTGAACTGAACGACGTCGATCCAGCGCTCCCGGAATGCGTCGGCGCACCCGGTCAGGTATTTGATGTACCGGTCGTAAACCTCTTGGGATTGAAGGGAAATCGCCTCACTCTTGTGCGCGACCAGGTTCTCGGCCCAGCAGTCCAAGGTGCGCGCATAGTGGAGTTGGAGGCGCTGGCGGCGGGTTACCTGGAAACCGGCGACGTCGGCGTGCTCGTCCACCATCGATTCCGATGGAAGCCGCCCACCGGGAAAGATCTCGGTGAGCATGAAGTGCATGAAGTAGATCCGCGACATCAGCACCGGAACGCCCATCCGCCGCAACTCGTCGGGGTGATAGCTGACGATGGTGTGTAACAACATCTTTCCATCGTCCGGCAGTGCCCGGTGGGCCATCGCGAAGAAGCTGGCATACCGTTCGTGGCCGAAGTGCTCGAATGCGCCGATGCTGACGATTCGGTCGACGGTGTTGTTGAACTCTTCCCACCCTGCCAACCGGACCTCGCGCGTGCGCGAGCTTTTGGCGGAGGCGAGGAGTCTGGTCACGTAGGCATGTTGGTTCTTGCTGAGAGTCAGGCCGATGACGTTGACGTCGTATTGTTCGAGGGCTCGTTTCATGGTCGAACCCCAACCACATCCCACATCCAGCAGCGTCATGCCCGGTTCCAGGCCCAGTTTTCCGAGAGCGAGATCGATCTTGGCTTGCTGGGCCTGTTCCAGCGTCAGTGTCTCGGGCTCGAAGTAGGCGCAGCTATACGTCCTGCTGGGGTCGAGGAACAATGCGAAGAAGTCATCGGATAAGTCGTAGTGCGCCTGCACGTCTTTGAACTTCGGGGTCAACTTGGGCATGCGGCAACCTCTCAAGAGAGTGGCGCGTTGCCCCGAACGGCGCGCGGGCGACTGATTGAATCCGGTACTGCCTGATGTCCCGTGCTGAGGCTAGGCCATGATCACAGCACCGGGCAAGGGCTGCGCGGCAGAATTAACAAGCAGTTTGATGTCCGCGAAATCGTTTTCTACGGCAGCTAATTAGCGGCCGGCGGTCTCGGCTTCCGGTGTATCCTCCGCGGGCTCCGACCGAGCGAAATTCTCGGTGAGCTTGGCAACTATCCGGTTCCACAGCTGTTCGGGTAGATCATGACCCATCCCGTCGATCAGCGCTAGGCGCGCTCCGGGAATGGCCCGTGCGATAGCACGCGCACCCGAAGGGCGCATTAGTTTGTCGGCCCTACCGTGCAAAACCAATGCGGGAGCGCTGATTCGGTTGTCGAAAGGCACCAGGCTTCCCGTTCCCATGATGGCGGCGAACTGTCGGGTGAACCCCTTCGGGTAGTAGCTCCGGTCGTAGTATTCGGCGGCATGTTTATGCGACTTCGCCTGGGATTGACGGTATTTCGGACTGCCGATGATTCGTCCGACCTTCACGCTGTTGGCGATGATCTCCTCGCGGGTTGCGCCGGCGGGCGGGGGCTTCAGCAGCGCCATCAGCTGGTTGGGTCCAGGTGGCGGCAGGAAGGGCTGGTTGTTGCTCGACATGATGATGGTGACCGTCTCGGTCCGATCGGGGTGCTCGGCGGCGAAAACCTGCGCGATCATGCCGCCCATCGAGGCGCCCACGATGTGTGCGCGCTCGATGCCGAGGTGGTCGAGCAGTCCGGCTGCGTCACCCGCCATATCCACCAATGTGTAGGCGGTGCCGGCGATCTTCACCCCAGCAAGGAATTTCGCCATGCTCGGAAGGAGCGAACCACCGCCGGCGCGTACGCCGTCCAGTTTGGTGGACAGGCCGCAATCGCGGTTGTCGAATCGGATGACTCGGTAGCCCTGATCGGCGATCTGCTGGCAGAATTCGGGGCGCCAAAACACCATTTGTGCGCCAATGCCCATGACGAGCAGAACCGCAGGATCGGCCGGATTGCCGAACTCCTCGAAGCACAGCTCGATATCGTTGACCTTTGCGGTGCTGACCGTCATTTCAGATGTCTCCCTCGCGGTTGTGCTCACGGCTGATATCGACGATGAAATTGCCGAAATAGCCCTTGAGCTCCGGGTCCTCCATCATCTGCCAGCGCGGTGCCAGCAGTTTCATGTACCGCTCGACGTACAGGAATTGCTTGCCGATGAGCACCAGCTCGCGCGGCAGCTTGACGTCGTACTGCTCGGCGAGCGTGGAGAGCTGCTTGCCGATCTCCGAATATGACATGTCCTCAAGCGATTTCATCGTCAAGGGGGTGGCGAAGTCCCGCATATCCTTAGCGCCCTTGGCGGCGTCCCCGGGATTGCCGACTGCACCAAGGAGTACCACGATCTTGCCCGCGGCCCGATGGTCCTTTTTGACCAGGAGCGCATGGATCAGTTCGCGTAACAGCCAACGAGTGCGTGGGTCGATGAATCCGACGATGCCGAAGTCCAGGAACACGATCCGGCCCTCGTCGTCCACCAGCAGGTTGCCTGCGTGTAGGTCGCCGTGGAACAAACCCTGGCGTAGACCAGATTCGAAGACCGAGAACAGCAGCGACTTCACCAGCTGGGTGCCGTCGAATCCCGCCTTACGGATGGCCGGCGCATCGTCGATACGGATGCCTTGCACCCGTTCCATGGTGAGCACCTTGGACGTCGTGTAATGCCAGTGCACGTCCGGCACCCGGATGTTCTTACCGAGCGGGGAGGTGTGCAGATGTTCCACCCAGGTCTGCATGGCCTGGCCTTCGGCGAGGAAATCCAGCTCCTCGGAAAGGTTTCCGGAGAAATCGTCCACCACATCACGTGCCGACAGCATCCGGCCGACCTTGCCCAGCTCCAGTAGTGCCGCACCGCGCTTCAAGATCTGCAGGTCAGCCGCCACGCGGCGGCGGATGCCCGGACGCTGGATCTTGATCACCACATCCTCGCCGGAATGCAGTGTCGCGTAATGCACCTGGGCGATCGACGCTGATGCGAATGGCTCGGCGTCAAAGGAGGCGAACAACTTCTCCGGTTCGGATCCGAGCTCGGCGATGAGCAGCTCGCGAATCTGCGTCGGATCGGCGGGCGGAACGCGGTCCAGCAGCCCACGGAATTCACGGGACAGCGGCTCGCCGAACGCGCCGGGACTGGAGGCGATGATCTGGCCGAGCTTGACGTAGGTCGGACCTAGGTCGGAAAACGTCTGCGGAAGCTCGGCGATGACCTTGCGTTCGAAGTTGCCCTTCGTGGCGAGCTTGCCTAGCACGCGTCCGGCGGTGCGGGCGACCTGCCAGCCGGTGGTACCCAGACGCGCGGCCTCGGAGAGCAGCGCCACCCTGCCCAATGGGGCAACCTGGCGTCCACGGCCCTCACCTACGCTCCGGCCGGAGCGCTCTTGCGCAGTCATGAAATGCAAGTGTGCCGCATCGCGTCCGTTCGGCCCTACTCAGTCCTGAACGCAGCTGTCAAAAGTCGCCAACAACTCCCGGGCGACCGGCTCCCACAGCGGTTCGGGGAGGTCGTGCCCCATGCCTTCAATCAGCGCGAAACGTGAGTTCCGAATGTTCTTGGCCACCACCTGCCCGTTCTGGTACGGGACGAGCGGATCGTTACGGCCATGGATGACGACCGTCGGGGCGGTGATGGCACGCGTGAAACGCAGCAGGCTTCCGGTACCCAGAATGGCGTCGAACTGGCGCATCGTGCCGATCGGGTAGTCATTGCGCGCCTTGTGATCGCGGATGCGCTGGCGCAGCTCCTCACGGGAGGGCAGATTGTCGGGCCCGTTGTAGACGATTCCGGTGTTGACCTCGAACTCAAGCCAGTCCTCAGGGGTGGCGTTCTTGCCCGGGGCGGTGAGGGCGGTCCGGATCAGCTCCCAGGACGGTGGCCGCGAGAAGGGGCGTCCAGTTGCCGAGTAGATGATGCCGACGGAAGAGATGCGCTCGGGGTAGGTGCCGGCGAGTACCTGCACAATCATGCCGCCCATCGAGGCCCCCACCACGTGGGCGCGCTCGATGTCCAGGTGGTCGATGAGGCTGCGAACATCCTCGGCCATATCGATGAGCGTGTACGGCACCGCGCTGCCCTTGCCGAAGGTGTAGCGCACCAACCGGCGGTGCACCGACCCTGGCGCCTTGTGGCCGTCCAGCTTGGTCGACAGCCCGCAATCGCGGTTGTCGAACCTCACTACTCGGTAACCGCTGTTCAGCAGCCGCTGACAGAATCCGTCCGGCCACATCGGGAGTTGTGCGGCCACGCCCATGACGAGCACGATCGCCGGGTCTTCGGGATTGCCCAGGTCTTCGTAGAAGAGCTCGATATCGCCGTTGCGGGCGACGCCGGTCCGGGTCGGAGACGGCGCGTGAGGCTGAGGCATCACTCCTTGCTACCACTGTGCCGGAGGGTTCGCCCCGGTTCGTTTTGGATTGCGTGCCCTACCTGCGGTAGCCTGATGCAGCTCCACCGAAGACCGTCGGTCACCTCTCACGAGGTTGAAGGTTCCGGATTATCCGGACGGCCCACGCAGGAGGACGAGGTAGACCTGCGGATCAAAAGTCCGTAGTTTTCACGCCCCGACCTGTCTGCGTCGGGGCGTTCGTCATTTTCGGCCCCTCTCTTGTCGGCAGTCCCAGGTGGAACGACCGAAAACGAGATGAGGAGGCAATACATGGCCAAGACTGACAAGGTCTCCGCCGTTGCCGAGATCACCGAGCAGTTCAAGGGTTCGACTGCCACGGTGATCACCGAGTACCGCGGCCTGTCGGTGTCCGCTCTGGCCACCCTGCGTCGCTCCCTCGGAGCTTCCGCTACCTACTCCGTTGCCAAGAACACGCTTGTCAAGCGTGCGGCTTCGGACGCCGGTGTGGAGGGCCTGGACGAACTGTTCAGCGGCCCAACGGCAATTGCGTTCATCCAGGGTGAGCCCGTGGACGCTGCGAAGGCCATCAAGACCTTCGCAAAAGAAAACAAGGCACTGATCATCAAGGGCGGCTACATGGATGGCCGCGCCCTGACAGTCGCCGAGGTGGAGCGCATCGCCGATCTCGAATCGCGCGAGGTGCTGCTGGCCAAGCTGGCTGGCGCAATGAAGGGCAACCTGACCAAGGCCGCCGGGCTGTTCAATGCCCCGGCGTCTCAGGTTGCACGCCTGGCCGCCGCCCTGCAGGAGAAGAAGGCCGCCGAGGAAGCCGCGTAAGCGCGCGCTACCTCATACAGCCTCAAAACCGTTGTAAATCAAGGAAGGAACCAACATTATGGCAAAGCTGAGCACCGAGGAACTGATCGATGCTTTCAAGGAGCTGACGCTGCTTGAGCTGTCCGAGTTCGTCAAGACCTTCGAAGAGGTCTTCGAGGTCACCGCTGCCGCTCCGGTCGCCGTCG
>JBOGDC010000012.1:0-29234 GCA_050701835.1 Mycobacterium sp.
CTCAGACCATTGAAGAAGGTCGATTCGTCGCCAAGAGCCTGCGCCACCCGCTCAGCAATAGCTTCGGCATCATGCAACGTGAGTCCATGGTCAGCTAACTTGGCTTCAATTCTTGCTTCTCGATTGATCATCCCGAACTTCATTGTCACGAGGACATAGATCTCGAATTCGATGACAGAGGTAACCGGGGCAACATTCATGGCGCTCTACCCTTCACTTGCCTAGGTACTGCAAAAATTGGACAAGATCGCCCTTGAATACGGTAACTGACCCGTCAGGGAGAACCTGCATCGCTACTTTCTGAGGCAGCAGCGTAGGCAACACCATCTTCGTTCCGTCCGGCAAACTCGCAATGCCCGCGGTGCCGCCGAAAGCTTCCTTCGAAGCTATGTTGGTTGCCTCGGCGGCTTGAGCCTGATTGAGCTGCAAAGCCGTCAGCTTTTCGGCCAAGGTGGCCGTCTGCGAGGGCCCACCCTTCGGCATCGCGGCAATCTCCTGGCCGATTTGGGTGGCGGTGGACGTGATCCCTGAGCTGGCTCCTCCTGCGACTGGCACAGCGGCAGCTTGCGCCGGCAGTGCTTTGACCTCGGTGGTCCCTACATCGCCGATCACGGCGCGGGTTGCAGCGCCTTCACCACCGAGTGGTCCAGCAATGGCCATCGATCCACCATCGAACAGCTTCTCTCCGAGGTACTGTCCGGTGGGTTCATCAAGGTTGTGCTTGAGCCCGTCCACTATCCCGACAATCGGCGGGGTTGTTAAGTGTTCCTTGATCCCTTCGCCGGCGCTGCTCGCGAGGCTCTTCCACGAGTCGCCGACACCGGGGGCTCCCTCGCCGCCGAGCCCGACCAAGTTCCGGGCGTCATTGAACGCACCAACCACCCTGTCGGAGCGCCCATTAACCCCGTCTGCAAACTGTTGCATGACGCCTTCACCCCACGCGGGCTTGTACTCCTCGGACGGTGGGCGGTTCTTGTCTAACACGCCCATGGTTCCGGTCAAGCTGCCCGCAGTGGGGTCCGGCGAGCTCGGGTTTGATGGTTGTGGTGGCTGCTGAGGCAGTGCCGGCTGTTGTGGTGCCCGCGTGGTGGTGCTGTCGAGTGCCTGCACACCCGACGACGGCGCAGGCGGTGTTGGTGGGGTCGGCGGTTTCGGAACATCGGTGGGCCCGCTAACGGCAGTCGCGGTTCCGCTGATATCTGGCGCCCCGGAGATTCCCAGGCTGGTGCCGGTGTTGACCATTCCTGAGACCTGGGAGACGCCGCTGGCGATCTGTCCGACACCCTCAGTGCCCTTCGACACGGTGTCGTTGAGTTGTGTGAAATGTTCGGTCTGCGGTTTGAGTTGCGGGTTGGCATCCCCAACCGCCTGGGCGACTTGATCGGCTTCTCCCTGAGCGGTTTTCACGATCTGACTGCCCGCGTTGATGGCGTCCGCAGTGCCCTGAATGCCTTGCGAAACACCCTGGACCAACGTGATGGCGTCCTGCGGATTCACCGCACCCGACTGCGCCGATGACGCGAGGGACGCACCGGCTTGCGCTGCCGAGCCGAAACCTTGCGCAGCTTGGCCCGATGATTCGCCGATCTGCTGCCCGGACTGCACATAGGTCTGCACATCACCTGGAAGTCCTTGCACCGCTTGGGATACGTCCTGCCCCAGCGCCTGCGTATCCGGGCCCTGCTGTTCGTCCTGCTTGCGCCGCCGTGTCGAGGCCGCACCCATCAGCAGCGCGCTCAAGTCATTGTCACCAGACTGCTTATCGCGATCCTGCTGCTGACCCTCGTCTTTCTTCTTGTCCTTAGACGGGAACTTCGGCAACTGCTGCTGCTTCTGATTCTGCTTGTTCTGCTGCAGCTGCTTGGTCATGTCATCAAGGCGCTGACGATCCTGGCCCGACTGCTGCTGCTGATCCTGCAACTGACGCGTCAGATCATCGATCTTCTGCTGATCCGAAGACTGATTAGGCTGCTGATTGGGTTGCTGCCCCGTGTCGTTCTGCGGCGGCTGCTGATTGGGCGCCTGCTGCGGTTGTTGCGCCGGCTGCTGCACACCCTGATTCGGCTGACCACCCTGCGATCCCGGATTGGCTTGTCCGCCGTGGAAATCCGGATTCGGCCTGCCAGGTCCCTGGGTATACGGCGTCGCGCTTTGATAGTCCGGGGGTTGGGTGCCGTGTGCGGGCTGATCCCAACCCTGCTGAGGCCCCTGCTGTCCGCTGGAACCGTTAACGCCATTCTGGCTGGCCGAGGGTGCCTGCGTGTTGTAGATACTGATCCCGCTGTTTTGATCCATCGGCGGCTGATTAATACCGCCCTGATAATCCGGCATCTGCGGCCCACCCTGACTGGGCGGCTGAAACATCTGCCCACCCCCAGGCGGGCCATCACTACCGCCCGGGCCGCCACAATCCGGCGGGCACGCCGCGCGCGCCTGCGGCACCGTCGAGGGAGTGAACCAGCCCAACCCCAAACCACCGGCCGAGAACATCAACACCGCAGCCACACCCGCGAGGGCGCCAGCCTTCTGATTAGCGGCCTGCACCCATTTCCACAGACCCGCAAGGCCTTTCCACCAGCCCAGGTTCGACCCTATCGCCCACACCAACACCGCGGCGATAGCGGCGACGGCGGGAAACACATCCGGGCCGGTAATCCACACATACAACCGCGGCGTGATCCCCGCGGTCAGCAGCACCAACCCCAAACCACCACCGATCAGCGCGGCCACCAGACCGGGATGCCACAGCCCTTCCTGTTCCCGGCTCTTGCCGACTGCCCGGTCACGCTCAATGAGCAGACCCGACTCAGTGAGTACTTCCTTAGCCAAGCCCGTCAAGTACCTTCCGCCGGTGAACAACGCCGCACCAGCCAGGACCGCCACCAGCATCTGGCCCACCCCAAGCGACAGCGACCAACCACGCTCACCTGTGAGGTTTTGCCACCAGCTGGTGTAGCCGCCCCGGAACGTCCACCACATACCCAGCGCCCCGACGATGAGCGCCCCCGACGCGGCCACCGCCAGAAGCGAATCCGACAGACTCGCCTTCGCTACGTCGGATACCGCGGTGGTTACCGGTCTGGCGCCCCACATCGCGAGCTTGATCCCGCCGCCAAGCGCCGTCAAGGCCAACAGCAACAACCCCGCCCAACCGACCAGATCACCAACGCCATCACCGCCGCGATACAGGTTGTGCAACGCAACCACCGCGCCGACAACCAACAGGGCACCAGCAGCGAAGCCAGCTAGACGACGACCGAAGTCGTCTTCGGCTCCGCGCTGGAGATCAAGATCACGTGCGCGCAACTCCCGCACAGCTGCAGTGGCACCGGCCAGATCGCGGCAGTCTGTCACTGCTGTCAGCTGTTCAGTCGATCGATCGTTTCCCGACACATCGCCTCCGTCGAATCCCGCAAAGCCCTCAGGGACGTGACAATACGCCCAGCTTGGGACACCTGTCCATGCGGGTAGCAAACATTCTCCTTGCCGCAGAGACGCCTGTGCGCAAGAATCGCTCCGCAGCGACGAACGACTAGGCGCAGGTGAGAGCACGCGGTCTGGCAACGCTTGCACCCAGCAGTTCGGGATGCGCGGTCTCCAGCGGGCGGTGCGTCTATTGTGATTCGGTGAGCGGTTTGCTGTTGCGGCATTGGCGAGCGGCGCTAGCTGCGGTATGTGCTGTCTTCTTGGTGGTCGCTGCAGCGGTGGCGATGGCTGAGTTCGGTTGGCCGGGAGATGATCCCCATCCCGTTCGGCTTCCCCAGACTCGTCAATTGGCCGATCTGTCGGACACCGAGCTTGCCGGGTTCCTGCCGAACGCCGCGGACCTGCCGGTGGGCTGGCGTGCCCAGCAAGATGCAGCGCACCCCGGCCTATCGGAAATTATCGGCACGGCCTCGCAGCCTGAATGTTCGCAGCGCCCTGATCAGGTGGCGGTCGGCACGGCTGCGGTGTCGGCGACGTTGCGCGGCCCCCTCCTGGAGGCCAATACCTTTCCAGCTGAGGTCAAGATGGCCCTACTGCGCGACCCGGAGAGTTTGAATCTGCACGTGCGGACACAGAGTTGGGTAGCCCAGTGCGCTCACATCAGGATGCACTACCGCGGCACCGGCATGTGCCAGGCCGATCTGAACACCAAAGCCTTGCCGAACTTGAATGTCGATACTGTAGTGGCTGGCCGATTCAAGATCGTATCGACGAATAAACACTGTCTGCAGGGCAAAGGCTATTCAGAACCGGATTCGATCGCCGGGATCACAATGGCCCGGATCGGCGGCCTCACGGTGGTTATTCACAGCGACGGCCTGGGTGACCTCGGCGAGCCGATAGTTCAGTTGACATTGCAGCGTCTAGCTGCCTTTCCCGCCATGCCTCAACTCCCGCGAGATGCCTTGTCCAGCAACGAGCCCACGTTTTTGGCCCTCCTTCCGACATTGGCGCAGACTCTGCCGAACGGGCGATGGTTCGTCGACCAACGGACCGGTGAGCAACGGCGCAGCCCAGCGCCGGCGCAACCGATCACGACTTCCCCGGCGGGTTGTGAACCTTTCCCCTTCCCCGACACCGACCTCATGGTCGAGGGCCCCTCCGCGATACCCCCGATCGGCGGAATACACGTCCTGCGTTACGGCACCAGCTCAGCTGGAGGGGAACTCAGTGGCGACGCCCAAGCGAGCTTCTATCGCGACAATCCGGGGATCGACATGCTCGCCGCTGCCCGAACCTGGGCCAAACGCTGCCAGCAGTACCAAATCACCGACGGCCAGGCCTGTCAGTCGGTGCCCACCGCCCACATCCAGGTTCTGCCCGCCGACCAGTACCGGGCCGATGACGCCATCCAGGTCATCAGGCGCACCGAAAACTGGTGCGGGAGTGCAACGGACAGAACGCGCGCGATCACCGTGCTGCAAGTGCGGGGTGTGATCGTCGTTGCGAAATCAAGCACTCCAAACGATGGCGGCTCGACCGTCGATTGGTTGATCAGCACCGCTGTAGACAACTTGCGGCAGGCTTAGAGGTCCACCGCGACGTCACATCCCTCCTACGATTCTGATGTACTGCTGCGACAGCAGTCGAGGGGCAGCGGATCAGGGATGATGGCCAAAGCAGCGCCGTTGGCGCAACCCTGGATCGACGCGTTCCGACCTGCGTGCCGGACCCGTGGAATGCGGTTCGTCAGCGAGGAAGCGTTCATAGTCGACGACGTCTACATCACATCCATCCGCACTTGGGTATTCCACCCGGACAACGACCCTGAACGCTTACGCATCAACTGGCAGATCACGATCAAACCGCTGGCCGTCGACGAAATCCTCTGGGCCGCATTCCTCCCGGACGTCACGATGGGCCCGCAGATGCGCATCAACCGCCGCATCAACGGGGCGTTCCAGGTCCAGTCGCTGAGCCTGGAACGAACAGCCAAGGACATTGCGGCGATTGAACCGGACTGGGGACCGGTGCTCGACGAATTCGACCGTTATCTGCAGGAAGCCGGAGGAAAGAGGAAATGACCAGCAGTTACGTTGTCGCGGTCATGTCCACGACGGGGCCATAGTTCAACGGTAGAACGGAGCCTTTGTAAGGATCAGATCGGGGTTAAATTCCCCGTGGCTCAACCAATCAGTAGGTCTTTTAAAACATCGAGCTGTCGTCTGGGCCGAGCACGAACCCGTGCGGGGCCCTTGAGGTTGACTCGCCAGACTCCGGGACGGTGTCGACAACACAGGCGGTCATCGCCTGGTCAACCGCGCAAGTGCCCGTCCATATCCCACGGGTGAACACGACCTTGCTACCGGCTGGCAACAGTTTCGCCTGCCCGGGACTGGACGGGGAGTCGCCAAACTTACCGGCTTCGGTATAGCTCGCGGCCACGCTGGTGTGGCTACTCCCCGGAATCGGCCCGGTGCACTTCGCGGTGTCCCACTCACCCCGAACATTGATCACCACACTGCAGTTCTGGCCGGCGGGAGTACTGAACTGCACGCTGCTCACGGCACCGTTGTAGCCGCTGGTCGGGATCGCGACCGTATAGTCGGACGTCTTCACCGCGGTATAACGATCCAGATCTGGTAATTGCGGTTCAGCGCCGGCCGACGGCGCCCATGACAAGCCGGTGGCTCCCAGCGCTCCGATACATACCAAAGCCCGAGCCGACGCCATTTCACCACGTTAACAGCACGCGCCACCACCCGACCTGCTTCGCTGGAAACACCACGCGCTCATCGACGCCGGGTTCATCGAGGGACCCTGAGCGTGGACGCTGACGAACTGGCATCGGCCCACAAACGCATCGCCCAGTGACGGCCTAACCCGCGTGTACGCCATTTCATAAGCAGGCCAGACTAATTCGCCGAGACAGCCCGAAATCAACTACTCATAGAGGAAACCCATCTGGCACAGCAACTAGAGGTCGTCGGGGCGTGGATCTTCGTGCTCGCCGCGCCGTTCGTGATGATCACCAAGGCGATCGCAGGAAGTTGGGGGCGGGTGCTTCTGTTCGCGTTGGGCTTCGCATGGACCATCTGGTGGCTGTGGGACAACCGCCAATGGCAAAGGAACACAGTCGAACTCGAACAGGAACAACTCGCCGCACAGTGGCCCAACGCCAAAGTGCTCGAAGTGCCCGTGAACACCAATGAGCAAGTCGTGGCGGTAAAAGCCCTGCGAGCCACAGATCCCCGCCTCAGCCTTGTCACGGACTCTCAGTTGGTGCGCGCACAAAATAAACGCCCCGCTACCGCGCCTAGATCAGCGCCAACGTCGGCGCTGTCAGCCTTCCATGCGCACGGGGAATCGGGGGCGCCCTCGATCACGGTGGACCAGTGTCGTGGGACTGCAGGGCCGATTGAATCCGAAACGTCGTATCTCTAGAAGAGCAGGCTGCCGTCGGGTCTGAGTACGAAGCCGTGATCGTCAGTGTCTTCCCCATAGCGCGAGATACACGCGGTCATCCCAGCACGGTCAACTGCGCAGGTCAGATGGCGCTTCATGCTCGGGTAGCACGAAAGGTGATCTTGCTGCCGGCAGGAAGTAGGTGGTACGACGACGGATCGATTGTCACCTTCGTCCAACCGCCTTCACCCAATTCGTCAACCGTCTCCGGCTTACTCGGGTCGTGCTGTCCCCAAACGGGAATCGCATCAAATCCTCCTACGCTGGTGGCGCCGTCAGCACCCGGCAACGCTCCCCAGCAGAAGGCACTCTGCCCGCTAGTGGCGCGAATGTTCTGATCTAGCTCGCAATGCAGCCCGTCAGGGGTACGGAACCGAACCCCGACATTTCCATAGCCTATATTCGCCTTGTATCCGGCTGCATCAACCTCGGTGTAGCCAGATAGGTCTGGGAAATTCGGATTCGCGAACGACAACGGTGCTGCGAAAAGCGAAAACACCGAGGCAGCGGCGACGGCAACCCAGATCTTGTTGATTTGCTCACAGTAGCAACACTCCCAGCGCCAGAGACAGGCGCGGAGCGTCGTATCGGCGACCACCTCGCAGCTGAATAATTTGCTATGCAGCTATGCTGAACCGGTGAGCCTCCGTTTTGTGCTTGCTCCGTGGTGGGTGCAAGCACCTGTGTACTCGGTGCTGTTTTTCGGCCTTTGGACGCTTTACACAACGGCAGTCGATTCGCGACCTGATTGGGTGCAGCGTGTCATCGTCGCCACCTTCTTCGGACTGATGATGGGGCCGACGTCAGCGCACCGAAGTCGCCGCGAAGTTGCCCCGCTGATCGCTGGCGTGGCACCGCGCGACTACCGCCTAGTGTCCAAAGCTTTGCGGATGGGTCCGCCGCCTAGCGATCCGGTCATCCTGCACGCAGCCGCCCAACTGGCGCACATCCGCGCCGCCCAGAGCATGGCAGACCGTAAGGTCTCAATGATCTTCGCGGCGGTAGGTGTACTTCTATTGGTTGCCCTCGCGGTGGGCCATACGTTTCATCCCGCTGGGTATGTGACGGCCGTGTTGGTGGGAGTCCTCGGCGCCTACGGGTGGATCAATCCGCTTCTCCTACAGGCACGCTCGATGTTACTCACCGATGCTGCGCGCCAGAATCGCCCACCATCTGGCCTGGGCGGCACCGCGCCGCCCTCTGTCTCCACGTGGCACGAAATGATCGACACATCCACGAGCGCCGAAATGCGCCCTCACTCCCCGGATTTCGGGTCGCCTCACCGCGTGCACGGAGCCGCAAAGGTAGTCACTTCGTCTAGCTCCACGACCGGGCTCTATTCGTTTCGCGGCCGGGTAGCGACCTCGATTGTCGTGATCGCCATCGGCGTCTTCGGACTCTGGGCCTATTTTCAGTACCACCATCCGCAACAGTTCTGGCTTTCCCTATTTCCGCTTGCACTGGGAACGTTAGGAATTCGTGACGCGGTTAAACGCAAGCGTGCCGGGTTCTTTGACGTCAAGGTCAACGAATGACCCAGGGGCTGAACGGTAGTAGATATCGCTTCGAGGTTGTCAATGCTGGCGATTGACTGGTCTTGCATGGCTTGCGGGATCAACACCGACAACGTCGACGGCCAAGGTCATGACGAGTACTACATGATCCACGACGACCTCTGGCTCAAGATCAACCCCGATGGAGCTGGGCATCTATGTATCGCATGCACCGAAAGTCGGCTGGGCCGACATCTGATTCGCGCAGACTTCACGGATGCTCCGGTCAACACGAACCCGCGCAGAGCAAGCGCACGGTTGATGTCACGGCTCCAACACCCGGACTAGAAAGTCACCACGCCAACCGGGCCGGGCCGGAGACGGTGCACTGTATGCCAGTTCATCGCAGTGCCCGCCCTCCATGGCGGCAGCCCTGGACCCAGTCGAAATTTTTGATGCATTGCACCGACAACAGGTCTTGTTGCGTCCCCAGAAAACAGCGAGACCTCCTTATCCACGGGTGTGGGGAGGTCTGCGATAACAAGGCTACTACGCGCAAGCCAGCCACACGATTCCTTTCCCAATCTGCAGGGGTCGCCGCGGTAGCGCGGGCGCTTCGGTGGGCGAAGCTCTTTCGGGGCGATCGCGCCGATGAGTTTCACGATCCGACTGACGTGCATCGACCACTTTGGCTGGGGTCAAGTGGCCGCAGAGTCCTTCGCAGCAAAGCACTCTGCTTGCACCGCCGTTCAGGGTGCTCGACCGAATCGCGGACGCAAAAACGCGATATCACAGTCCCGGAGCACAGCCTCACCGACCTCGCAAACCCGCTCAAGCGGCGCTGGCGCCCATCATCAGTGGCATCACTTTGGTCCTCAAAGGTGGGTCAGGCGAACAGAATCCGGACCCTGAACCTCTCGAATCCGGCCAGCCGACTGAAGGTGACACGGGTTCTGGATTGGCGTTATCGCAAGCCTGCGCGGCAGGGTTGGACACCCTCGAGTTCTCGCGAGTTCAGGTTTCACTTCATCTGCTGCGCTGCGTCATTTGATCGCTAAAGCGCCGCGGCCAGGCCGGATGGATAGCTCAGGTTGGGTCATCACCGGGTCAATTTCTTAATCGACTCTTAATTAGTGTGGCGCGCGAACAGGTAGAACAGGCCTTCTACCTGTGTCTTTCTGGTGGTCCCGGCTGGGTTCGAACCAGCGACCCCTCGCGTGTGAGGCGAGTGCTCTTCCGCTGAGCTACGAGACCTCGTGATCGAGGTGAAAGGCTAGCACGAGGTGCCGGGAAGACTGCAGTCCAGCAGGCTACGAGCCCCTCGCCCAAGGGATTTGTGATTAAACCTCCCGTTCGACTACTGTTTCAATTCGCACCGGGTGACGATCTCATCCGTTGCGCGCGGATGTAGCGCAGTTGGTAGCGCACAACCTTGCCAAGGTTGGGGTCGCGGGTTCGAATCCCGTCATCCGCTCGAAGGGGTAGACAGTCATCCCTAGCGGTGGAGTGGCCGAGTGGTGAGGCAACGGCCTGCAAAGCCGTGCACACGGGTTCGATTCCCGTCTCCACCTCCATAAAGACCCGCGCGATTAGCTCAGCGGGAGAGCGCTTCCCTGACACGGAAGAGGTCACTGGTTCAATCCCAGTATCGCGCACCATTATCATCGCATTTCAGAGGCTATTTTTGAGCCCAGGATTAACTGGCGTGGACTGAACGTGGACTAACGGATCAGGGCACCAAGGGGTTAGCGACCATCGAAAGGTCGCACCCACCATGAACACCGCGTCGTCCGTCTCCCCCACCACACACTGGTGCGACATCACCGATCTACCCCCAGATCTGGTCACCCAGCTCGAGCGCGCCGAGAAACTGACGTCCGACCCCGACCCCGACCCCTACGCATCCGACTACTGGTCCGATGACGAGTGGGTTGACATATGCGCGATGCAAGAGGTGCGCCGGCTCGTCTCCCATGGGCCGCCCGCACGCTTAGCGGTTTTCAAGAAGCCTGGGACCAACGGAGTTCGCGTAGTTGTCGACGGAGACTGGTTGGCCTTCAAGCCCGCTACGGGGGCGAGGAATGAGCGCGGGTGTTCTACGTCGAGCGACTACCTGAATCCCTGGGGCTTCTCCTTGCTTGAACACCAGCGCGTCCGGGATCAAGTGACCTGGCCTGTCGCATTCGCGTTGGTCTCATGGGGAGAAGATCCAGCCAATGCCGCCAACCCAATTGCTAGTCCGGCAGCGTTCGTTCCCGCACCTAACCAGTTGCTCCAGCTGCGCGGTGAACGCATCGCGGCTACCAGATGATTCATCCCGAATAATGCGGACAGGACCATATAGCCGCGCAGCTGCGCCCGAGCGGGATTGGGGCCCATCCTCGCCAGTGCGGCACCGGCGACTATGGTGCCCAGGTTCCAGATCGCAATCTCGCGTTGCCAACCTCCGTTGTAGCCCCAAGCGGAATGCCGGGCAAAGCGGCGACGGAACAGCCCTTGGATCACTAACGCACCCGTAGTACCGAGCAACCATCCAACCGCCGCAACCTGAATCGATGGCTTATACATACAGTTCCTTTCTGTCGAAAGCAATTATCGAAATCGTCGGATTGCCGATATCGACTGGAACGTCGCGCGCGAGATACTGTCGGTGCCCGGATTAGCCGAGGTTGCTGCGCAGGAAATTGAGCTGGTCAGCAAATGCGTGCTCGAAGGCGTCCCCGACGTAAATCTCGAAGTGCCCGTACGGATATCGAATAACCTGCACCTGCGACAAGCCCTTGGCCGCACGCAGCGTGGGTTTGACGGGCGCAACGGAGTCGTTATCGCAGGCGCAAATAAGCACCGGGATGGCCCCCAACTGTTTCAATGCGCGGCCGGGTCGATAAAAGGGCAGGCTCAGCGCGAGCCGCGCCGCGATAGCGTTGACGGTGAAGGAACCGCTGTCGGGCGATTTCATGACGCCCCAGATCGAGTCCATACCTTTGGGAATGTCGAGGTCGCTAAGTTCGATCGTGTCAGACAGCAGGCGGCGCACCGACGGCAACCGCCGCAGGATCATGCTGGTACGACGCGACAGCTGCGTTCCGGCTCGCGCTTGGTCGGTGGCTCCCTTCACAGAGTCCTCAGAAGCTAGGAACGCGGGCATCCACCAGGTGCCAGCCATCGGCATCAGCACCGGTGGAGCATGCAGCTTGGCCCCTATCGCGTCCATTACGGCCGCGATCATCAGGACCGCTGAACTCAGCAAGCCGGTGCGGGCCCGCGCCATAGTGGAAGCGACACCGTCAGTGAACGGGGCCTGTGAGACCACCGCTTGCACCGACCTATCCTCGGCCGCGACCTGAAGCACATGTCCACCGCCGAATGAGCTTCCCCATAACGCAATTCGTGTCTGATCAATGTCGGAAAGTGTGCGCGCGTAGGCGAGCGCAGCGTGCCAATCGTCGAGCTGCTGACGAATGCTGATCAACTGGCGGGGAGCCCCTTCGCTGTCGCCAAGATGGCGATAGTCGAATACCAGTACCGCCATACCGGCCTGCGTGAACCGCGAGGCGTAGGCGTCGAGCCGCATCTGGCGGGTAGCTCCTAGTCCGTGGCCCATCACCACAAGCGGTGGCTGCCCACCGGCTGCCGGCAGGTACAGCCAGGCCGCGCACCGCACCCCCGCCGAAAGGAACGACACATCGTGACGAACATACGAGCCCGCCGGGACCGGCGGCGTGGCCTGGCCGTCAAAGCTTGAAACCATTGAAACGCTCTCATCCCGTTGATTCATCTTGATTGGTACTTAAGAAGTGGTGCGCACCGTAACATCGCCTTAAGTGGCAGTCAAGATGGCCCCCGGCGACACAGCAAGCAAAGAGGTACAGGCATGGCCCGCAACAAACGGACACAGGACCGCGACGAGAAACGGGCGGAGATCGTCGCCACCGCCCTGAAACTCTTCGTGGACGACGGCTACGACTCCACCTCAATTGGCAAACTCGCCAGCGCGGCAGGCATCACCACAAACACTATCTATTGGTATTTCCAGGACAAGGACGCCGTGCTGGTGGAGGTGCTGAACATGCTCGTCGCGGCCGCCTATAGCGAGTATGAAACGGCCCAGACAACCACGTTGACCGATCGCGTCCTATGGCTAGTTGGCAAACTGGAAAAGATAAGCGAACTCGTCAACACGGTCCACGCGCGAGCCCTCGTTTCCGACGCCGTTCGCATCTGGCACAACAATTTCCATGCCGCCATCGACGCGATACTCAGCTATGAACTCGCACAACAGCTCGCACGTCAGGCCAGCGTCACCGACACGCAACTAAACGCGCTGGCCAAGATCTGGACGTTCACCATCGAGGGGATACTTAGCCACCAGCTCAGCGACGTCGACAAACGCGCCATGTGCGAAACGCTCGCTCAACAACTCGACGCGTATCGATAAGAACAGCTCCCGTCGGATGCGACCAGTGCCGGGCACACCCTCTACAGGATCTTTTCTGCTGCAGCGCCTTTGGCTGCCGAACAATCCTGCGAGCTGACTAAGCGCCGGGCCCTTGCCCCAGCTCCGTCAAACCGTCCTTATTCAGACGGCCAATGTCTGATTCAAGGCTCGTGCGGCCGTGTAGATGATCAGAGCTGTTTCGTCGATAAGTTCATCGAGGCTGCGTGCAAGTTGGCCGGTGTGCCAGGAAACGAGCAGTTCCGACATCCCACCTGCGAGGAGGTGGGCCGTTGTTTCGAGGAGTTTCGGCGACTCGAGTGCCGAATGAGTGTTTTGTTCGAGCACGATGTCGATCAGAGGTTGCCCGACCTTTGACTACCGGCACGAAAGTGCGGGGCACGCCGGAGCGTCGATGAGCAGCAGCTGAATACGGCGCGGATCAGCGGCCAGATACCGAAAGGGTGCCGCTATACCCGCGCGGACACGTTCAAACAGATCGGCCGGCGCCTGATGCGATGCGGTTCTTGCAGTCAGTGTGAGTTCGTCGCGGGTGCGGTCGAACAACGCGCCGAGCAGCTCATCGAGTCCAGCGACGCTCTCGTAGAAGTACCGGCGCCGGGGGCTACGTGACGTGTACTGGGACTTCCGCACTCTTGGCACGACTGGAGTACCAGCGGTAGTAATCGTTCTGCACGCGGCTGACAATCCCGGGCACCATCCGGTACGAATCCCGATACAGGATCCCCAAGGGGTTGTTCACCTCACGACGCTGCCGGCGGATCGCATCGATCACCATGTCGACGCCCTCCTCCAACGTCAGCGAGGCGTATTGGCTCCAGTCGCTCGGCGCGGTCATGTCGGTCGCAACCAGCGGCAGGTGGACATTGGTGACCCGCACTCCGTCCGCGCGGCTCTCGATACCGGCGATGCGCAGCACCGCATCCATCGCCGCCTTCGATCCGACGTATGCCGAGAATTCCGGCAGATTGCCCAGCACGCCGATCGACGAGCTGTGCACGATGTGCCCAGAGCCTCGCGCACGCATTCCCGGCAGCAGACGCAACACCAGCCCGACGCTGCCGAGGTAGTTGATCGCCACCGTCCGCTCAAAATCGTGCAGCCGGTGTTCGGAGTCCGCGAGCGACCGCATGATCGATCGACCCGCGTTCAGGACCAGGATGTCCGGCGCGCCAAAGCGTTCGGTGATCTCACTCGCCACAGCATCCGCACCATCCCCCGTCGACAGATCGCCGGGCACGGCATGTGCAACACCGCCTCGTGCCGTGATTCCGCGCACGACGTCATCGAGCTCGTCGGCACGTCGCGCTGTGACAATCGTGACTGCTCCCGCCTCCGCGACCCGCTCGGCCAGCCGCCGACCGATCCCGCTGGACGCTCCGGTAATCAGCACCGTGCGTCCACCTACTCGTTCGGCGAGCGTGGGAGTCCAGGGGTAGGTGACCCGGACGGGCTTCGTAAGAACGTTGATCATGTGCCTGACGGCCCGCATCCGGTCTCCCATGGCTTGCGCTGCAGTAGCCGACACCCGTCAACTCCGGGCCAATGATCATGTTGGCACCGGACGTTGTCAAGATGATCCGAGTACGGGCTCAGGTTCGGCGGCTGATCTCCCGGAGCAGTTCCAGACCCGACCAGCATCGCCGGCCTCCCGACGTGATCTCACGGACGAGATCGACAAGTGCGGCATTGACGGGCGCGCCTCTGCCCAGCTCGTTGGCCAGTCCCACGACTTCGCCGTTGATGTAGTCGATTTCGGTGGGCCGCCCCGACGTGATGTCGTCGAACATCGACGAGCGCGCCTGCGGGTCCATGGCGACCATCTGGCGAGCCAACCTGGTGAACACCGGGTTAGGGCTGCGCAGCACCCAGGGCATCAGCGAGATGGGTGCGGCCAGAGGGCTCACTATCGGCTGGCCCGCGCGGCGCAGCAGACCGAGCGCTTCGCGCTGGGCCGCGGCCAGCACACGCCGGAAATCCCTGTCCTCCAGTTCCGTCTTCAACGGCAGGCCGGACAGCGCGTTGACGGCATTGTTGAGGTTCACCAGTAGCTTGCCCCACTGCACCGCGGGCATGTCGTCATGTGTATCGGTCGGCAGCCCGCTGTCGGTCAGTGCCCGCGCGATGGCCTCCGCACCAGTAGCAAGGGCGAGCTTTCCCCAGGTGCCTTGATGAAAATGTCCTGGGTCTACCTGCGCGACGTTGAACCCGACCATCCCGGCAATTACGCTGTGCTGCTTCACATATTGCGCGATAACTGCCGGATTCCGCACCCCGTTCTGCAAGCTGACCACGAGCGCTCCCGGGCGCAACCGCCCCCCGAGCGACTCCGCGATCCCCGCTGTGGCAGCAGATTTCACCGTCACAAACACGGCATCGGCCTCACGCACCGCCCCGATATCTTCAGTGAAGACACAGTCGCCGCCAGGAATCGTGGCCGACAATCCCGTGTAGTCGGAGACCCTGAGGCCGTTGTCCGCGATGGACCGCCCGAGCCCCGCCCTGCCGATGTACACCAGGTCATGTCCCGCCAGCTGCAATCTGCCACCCAAATAGCAGCCGATACTCCCCGCCCCGGCGACGGCAATTCTCATCGGGCGTGCTCCCGCACGGGTCCGCCTGCCGTCGCGGCACGGTCCAGGTAGTAGGGATTGTGTGCGTTGATGATCTGCACATCGCTGCGCGCAGCCAGCTCGCGCAGACGGTGGGCGTTGTACAGCCGCGATGTCGCATCGGCCTGCACAAGGTTCTGAAACACCTTGAACACCATGGGGCAATGCGGTTCCGGCAGCATCTCGTCGGGATGCATGAAGGCGTCCCCGGCATGTACCAACCAGCGCGGGCGATCGACACCGCCGGTATCGATCACCACGCCGACATGCCCGCGACTGTGCCCGGCTAGAGGAATGATCGCAATCTCTTCCGGCAGACCGGAAAGCTGCCGCGCGGCCTCGAAGCCAAACCACCAATCGCCGCCGATCGAATACTCCACCCAGCGGTCCTGTCGTCGCTTACGACTCATCAGGTCCGGTTGCCCGTTGTATCTGACCCGGTCATGAAGCGTGAGCTGGGACCGGATGGATTCGGCCTCGACCGCGTGCACGTGCAGACGCGCGTTCGGGAAGTCGTCGACTCCTCCGACATGGTCGTGATCGTGGTGGGTCAGCACGATATCGCTGACGTCCTCAGGGTTGTATCCCAGCGCCCGCACCTGGTGCACAGCGGCCTCGGATTCGGCGAACTCGGGGTTGAGGAGGAGCTTGAGCGAGCGGCCGATCCTGCCCATCGGGTCGGCGATATCGAGCAGGCCGAACCCGGTGTCGACAAGCACCAGCTTGTTGCCGGTATCGATGAGTAGGCAGTGGCAGACCAGCCGGCCGCGCTGCCACGGCGCACCCCTGCCTTCAAGTAGCCGCTTGCCCAGAGGAGCCATCGAGCCACAGTTCAGGTGATGGATTCGCATGGCTACTCCCCTACCCCCGAAGCGATTGCGAGCGCGTCGATCTCGACCAGTAGACCGGGCGGGAGCACGCCGAAAAGCGTGGTGCGCGCCGGGAAAGGCGCGCTGAGAACATCCTCGAAGGCACGGTTGAGCTCAGCGAACCCCTCGGGCGACTGGAGGTACACCCGCAGCATCAACACGTCATCGAAATCCGCATCGACCTCCTGCAGGATTGCCCGAACGTTGCGCAATGCCTGGACGGTCTGTGCGTACGTTGTCTCGCCGGCCAGCGAGCTAGTCGCAGGGTCGATCCCCATTTGACCTGACACTTGAATGGTGTTGCCGACACGGACGCCCTGAGAATAGGCACCCATGGGCCGCGGCGCTAGCGCGGCCTCGATCTGAGTCGTCACGATCCGAATTCCTTTCCGTACAAACTTGATTGGGCAGCTACCAAGCTCCTGGTCAGGCCAGTACCTGTTGCAGGACACGCCGGGCGTTACCGCCGAGGATCCCGGTAACTTCCGGCACGCTGAACCCGGTGTGCCGCAGCGCCTTGCTCAGTGCGGCGAACCCGTCAGGCCCATCGAATCCCGCCGCATACCCAGGTACGCCGTTCATATCAGTCCCTATACACAGGTGCTCGGGACCGACAAGCTCCGCCAGGTGGGAGGCATGGCGCGCGAAGTCGTCCAAATCCCGCATCCCCATATTCCGGAATCCCATGGGCCACAAACCAATCAGCCCACCAGTGCCCGCGATAGCGCTCGCCTCGGCATCCCCGATGTATCGCGGGAACTCCTGCACCGCCGACGCACCGGTGTGGGAGCTGATCACCGGCACGCGAGTGTGCTCACACACGGCCAGCGTGGTGGGCGCATCGGCGTGTGCCACGTCGACCAGTATTCCCAGCCGGTTGGCTTCCACAACAACCTCTTTGCCCAAAGCAGTCAATCCCGCGGAGTAGCGCCCACCCCGCACCGCCCTGCTACCCCGGCTTCCGGTGAGCGAGGCGCTGATGGTCCCGAGACCATTGTCCGCGTAGTGCACCAGCCCCAGGACCCGCACACCCAGGCGATATAGCTCCGCCAGCCGATCCGGTTGCCTACCCACGACATCGGCGCCCTCGATACCGAGCATCACTGCCGAGCTCGCGGAGTCCTGAACCTGTTCGACGTTGTCTACCACCGGAATTCCCGCGGCGGACGCCTCAGCACGGGCGAGGGACAGCTGCGCCTTGACCCCACTCCACGGCGAACGGAAGCGCCATGCCGTGCCGAGTAGCGCATCGCCGACCGCGGTCACGATCGCCAGCCTGCCCTTCGGTAACGAAGTCAGCGGCTGAGCGGGCATCTCAATTGTCTTCTTGGCCACCGCCCGTAACCAAGCGGGGGCGATACTGAGCCCGTGCGTGTGCAGGTCGACGGTTGGCGCCACCTCGGCGTTCAACGAAGGGCCTCCGGGGACGTCCGTACGACCTCGTCCCAGAGCGGGCGGAACTGGAACCATCCGGCAAGCGGGGTGCCTGTCTGCTGGTACACCGAGACCGCCGTGTCATGGGCGATCTCCCGAGGTTGTCCGGCGGCCATGGCGAGCAGCTGCGCCTGACATGACCGTTCCATGGTGATGAACCACCACGCGGCTTCGGCCACCGACTGGCCCACCGTGAGCAATCCGTGGTTTTGCAGGATCACCGCCTTCGTCTGCCCCAACGCGGCACCGATGGCGCGGCCCTCCTCCAAGTCGGTGACGACACCTTGATAATCCGTGTACACCGCGTGGTCTTGGTAGAAGGCGCAGGCATCCTGCGTGATCGGCAGCAGCGGCTGGCCTAGCGACGAGAAGGCCTTGCCGTGTATCGAGTGTGCGTGCGCCGCGGCGATCACATCCGGCCGGGCCTTGTGTACCTCTGAGTGGATACAGAATGCTGCCCTGTTCACCGGGCGGTCGCCGGTGAGCACGTTCCCCTCGTGATCGACCTGGACGAGATCCGACACCGTGATGTGCCGGAAGTTCATGCCGAATGGGTTCACCCAGAATGTCTCGGGGAATTCGGGGTCGCGAACGGTGATGTGTCCGGCCACGCCTTCGGAGAATCCGAATGCGCCGAAGATGCGGAAAGCGGCGGCCAGCTCGCGCAGCCGGAGGTCACGTTCCTCGCCGACCGTGGCCGGCGAGGGCTGATTCATCCAGTCGGTATCGGGGGAACCGACCGCGTATGCCGACATCTCTGCATCCACCGCAACACCTCCGGCGACCATATTCGTCTCCTTTCGATACATATCTGTATCTTCCGTCCATAAGCTACTGCCGCGCCAGGAAGCCCGTCAAGGGCGACCCAAAACCAAAAGCCCTTTACCCAAATACTCACTCTGCATGACTAAGAGGACATTCGGATGCACCGCGCCGACAGGTGACCGGTGGGTTAACGCGCAATTTCTGCGCGCCACCGCGATGTCATTGAATACGGACCTGTATCGAAGCTATGCTTCACCTCTGCACCACCGAAAGGAAGCCGATGCCGAAAGGTTTGACTCAGCGGCGCGAACGCACGCGCGCGCGCCTGCTAGAGGCGGCCCTTGACGTCTTCGCCGAACGCGGCTTCCATGGCGCAAGCATCGAGAACATATGCGAGAGAGCGGGATTCACCCGTGGCGCGTTCTACTCGAACTTCTCTGGCAAGGACGAGCTCTTCTTCGCACTGTTCGATGCCAGCGGGCAGCAACTGATCGCACAGTTGAGGACCGCGCTCGATCGGTGCCGCGACAGCCCGGACCCCCTCAGCACCTTCATTTCCATGATCGACGACCAGGGCCCGGAGCAGCGTCGCTGGTACCTGATCAGCACCGAGTTCACCCTCTATGCGATCCGCGAGCCGAACGCCGCCGCCGTCTTGGCCGCGCACGATGCACAGCTGCGCCGCGAGGCGGCCGGCGTCATCAGCGAGCTGATGTTCATCACCAATCGGGAATTGATCATTGACACCGAGCTCGTCACCCGATTGGCCACTGCGTTGCGTGAGGGTGCGGCAGCACAGATCTACGTCGAGCCCGACGCGGCCGAGCCTCGCATGCTGGCGCGGCTCGCGTTCCCGGCCATGCTGCGCACCTTCTCCCAACCACTACAGCGGCCAGCCAGATCTGAAGCCTGATCGCGTACGGCCACCGTCCGGCGTACCCGATTGCTATCGTTCCCGACAGGTGCGAGTTCTGGGAGACGTATGCGGTTCAGCGCGACAATCTTTCTCATCGCGGCAGTGCTCTGCGCCTGCGTCTCGCCTCGTAGCTCCGCCCTGCACGCGGAATGGTCCTCGACCGTGTCGATGCTCGCGGACCAACAGCGCGCTTTGCATCAGAAGGACCCGCGTTACGACCTACCCGGCGCACCCAAGCCAACAACGCATGACGACATTCGCGCGAAAGAGCGTGCATGGGGTCAATACCTCGACGCCGATCATCGAGCGCTGCTCCTCGTTTCGGACGGCTTGCACGCCTTCTGCGGTGTCGACGACCTTTTCTCACTCGCCGACTCGGCACCTGGCTCGCAGAACTGGGAGCGGATGAAGGCGTTCATCGAGGGCGCGTCACTGACGCCGGCGTCCTTCGGCGCCCATTCATTCGACCAACTCATCCCCGTCATCGGCTCCGGGAATGACGACGTCATGACCATCGCCGTGTCCCACCCGTACTTCAGCGACGAGCCGGGCATCGTCTTCCAGCTTGGAGACGACGGACCCAACGGGATCGGGCAATACCCGACATTGATGGACGCAGTGAAGAGCCTGGCGGAGAGATACAGGAAGGAGCTTCAGAACGTAAGCGGCTAGACGTGGCCGGCCTGATCGGATCCGATTGATGCCAGCGGTTATTCGGTGGCTACCACCGATAGGCACCGATACGCTCGACATCCCATGACCCACCCCCACGACCCGTACGCGATGCGCGCCACCCTGCGCACCGATCTCGCCGTCGCAATGAAGGCCCGGAACAGTCGGGCCGTCAGTGCACTGCGGACGACAATCGCGGCAATCGACAACGCCGAGTCGGTGGACCCGTCGGAGAAGATCACGCCCGGAAACGCTCATATCGAGGGCGCCGCAACGGGTCTCGGTGCGGCCGAAGCAACACGAAGAGTGCTCTCCCCGGCCGATGTCCGCGCCATCCTGCAGGCGCAGATCGACGACCGTGCCGCCGAGGCCGATCGCTATGACTCACTCGGGCAGGCGGAGGCCGCCGGTCAGCTGCGCGGTGAGGCAGAGGTTCTCACCACGTACCTATAGCTTCTCGTAGCGCCGCGCAATGCCATCGCAGAGGATCTCGACACCCCTGGCGAGCACCTCGCGCGGATTGGTCACCTGCGGCAGGTCACCCAACCCCACCAGCGCAGCCAATCGCGGCGACTCCGGCACGCCGGCATTGCCTGCGATCAGCTCCGACAAGCCCGAAAAGTCGGTGCGCGCACCGGGAGAGACGAGCTGTCCACCGACCGCGCCGAGGCCCACGCCCTGCGAGTAGCTCCATACCTGGAACACCAATTCGGCCGCATCCGGCGCCGACACCCCGAGATGCCCGAACGCCTCCAGCAGCCAGTCGAAACAGCCGAGCGTGTCCGGCTGCATCCCATTGCGCGGTACGGCGTATGCCAACAGCACCCACGGATGGGTGCTGTACAGAGTGAAGTCGTACTCGACAGCCACGCGGACCCGGGCCCGCCAGTCCCGGTCTCCGAGCATGTCGCCGGGATAGGCGAACCGACGCGTCACCTCCGCGGTCATCTCGACCAGGAGTGCATCCTTGTCGGCGACGTGCCGGTACAGCGACATGGTCCCCACGCCGAGGGCGTCGGCAATCTTTCGCATCGAAACTCCGGTGAGACCCTCGGCGTCGGCTATCGCTATCGCCTTGGCGACGATCGATTCCAGTGTCAGGCGCGGATCCGTCACGATGCTCCCTCCAATAACTCGATTGACCGGCCGAATCAATTTGCGTACAGTGTACCCAGTCTGCTGCGTACGCCGTACGCGCAAAAATGCTACCGGAGCGATACCCCATGACCAGCTACAAGACCCCTGCGCCCAAAAACGCGACGTCACCCGATGGTGACCGCGCTGGACGCCGCGCATGGTTTGGACTGGCGACACTGCTGCTGCCCGTGTTCCTGGTATCCATGGATGTCTCGGTGCTGTTTCTGGCGATGCCACGACTCTCGGAGTCACTCAATCCGTCTGCCGCCGAACAGCTCTGGATCCTGGATGTGTACGGGTTCCTACTCGCCGGTCTGCTCATCACCATGGGCAACCTGGGCGACCGGTGGGGACGGCGCCGCCTCATGCTCTGGGGTGCAACTCTTTTCGGTGCAGCCTCGGTACTCGCGGCGTTTGCACCGACACCACTGGCACTCATCGCGGCGCGCGCACTGATGGGCATCGGCGGTGCCACCCTGCTGCCCGCGAGCCTGGCACTCATCGGGGTCATGTTCCCCAACGCCCGCCAGAAGGCGCTCGCGGTCGGCGTCTGGGCGGCGGCCTTCTCCTTCGGCGCTGCCGTCGGCCCGGTGATCGGCGGCATGCTGCTGCACCACTACTGGTGGGGCTCGGTATTCCTGATCAACGTCCCGGTGCTGATCGTCCTGCTGCTCACCGCCAACGCGCTCATCCCCGAATATCGCAACCCCGTCCGAGAACCCTTCGACCTCGCCGGTGTCGCGCTGTCGATGACCGGAATCATGGCCCTCGTATACGCGGTAAAAGCCGCAGCGACACATGGTTTCTCCCCGGCGGTCGCGATCACGGGGACGATCGGCGTGGTCACGCTCGTGGTGTTCGTCCGCCAGCAGATGCGCAACCCTCACCCGCTGCTAGCACTCGACCTGTTTCGCAACCGGACCTTCACCGTGGCGATCATCGGCACCGTCGCCGCGATGGCAACATTCGGCGCCACTACCTACCTCACCGGGCTCTACCTGCAGTCGGTACTCGGGTTCGACGTGCTGGCTGCCGCTTTCTTAGGCGTGCCCATGGCGGTGACGGTCGCCTATTTCTCCATGGACGCAGCGCGCATCGAACGTCTACTCGGGGAGCGCTGGACGTTCGTGGTCTCGCTGTTGGCAATGGCTGTCGGCAATGCGGTGCTGCTGGGGCTGGGCCCGCACGGACCGGTGGGCATCTACATCGCCGGAACGGTGATCGTCGGTGCGGGCGCCGGGGTGATGTTCACCTTCGTCTCCGCCGTCGCGCTCAATGCCGCCCCCACCGAACGAGCCGGGCAGGCGACGGGCATCTCCGAGATGAGCTTCGAGCTCGGGACCGCGTTCGGGCTGGCATTGTTCGGCGCGCTCGCCTCGGCGGTCTTCACGACACGCACCCACGTGCACGAAACGCTCGGGCAAGCCATGACCCGGGCCAAGGACATCGGTGGTGAGGCGGGCGCAACCGCGGCCGAGCTGGCCCGGACGGGCTGGGTCGACGGCATCCACGCCGTGGCGGGCGTGTCCACGCTGCTCCTGGTGGCAACCGCGATTACCGCTTCGCTGGTGATGCGCCGCACCAAGAACTAGCCGACACGGGAACCTTTCGGGGGTCCAGACTCGTAGAACACGTATGACTCGCGAGATCCGAGACCTCGACTCCACCAACGAAGCCGTTGCACACCGCGTGATCGCCACCGCGTTCGCCGAGGATCCCGTGGTCCGTTGGGTCAACTCCGACCCTCGGCGCGACGAGGCGATCTTCCGCGGGATCTCGCTGGCATTGCACGGCTCCGGCCAAGGCGAATACCTGCTGTACGAGGATGGCGTCGCGGTCGGGGCGGCGCACTGGGATCCCCCGAGCTGGGAGCCGCCGGCCGCACAGAAAATGCGGGCCATCCCGACCCTGCTAGGCGCACTCCGGCTGGGCGTCGTCCGCGGCGTGGCCCTCGCCCGCGCTGCCGAGGCGGTCCGCCCGAAACACCCGCACTGGTATCTGGCGACCATCGGCGTCGTCGTCCCCGGAAAGGGCATCGGGTCCGAGCTCATCAAATACCAGATCGATCAGATCGAGGGGCCCGCGTACCTGGAGAGCTCGAACATCCGAAATAATCCGCTCTACGAACGCTTCGGCTTCAAGGTGGTCGACGAGATCAAACCGACATCCAGCGGCCCCACCCTCTGGGCCATGTACCGGGACTGATTGCGCCCCAACGCCAGCCGAAAGACGCTGATAGCGAACCCGCAAGATTACTGAGAATCGGTAACGACCATGACTACCGTCACGATGGAATACCTAGAGTTCGGTGTGTACTAATGCTGATAGTTGAATCCACAGGGCGCGGCAGCGGCGCCAGTAAATGCAGAAGGTTGACATGACGATTGATCCGTCTCCCGGCGAAGACACGGCGATGCGGATATTGGAGTTCCCCGGCGAAGACGCAGACGCGCCTGAACCACCCGCGCGATGGAGCAAGTTCGCACCGGGTGAGTCCCAGTTGCGGGCAGTAGCTTTCGGGACACTTGTCGGTCTGCTGATCGCCGTGGTTCTGGGAGCGGCCTATGGCGCGCAGCCCGGCGGATCGCTGTGGGCACTGAACAGGACCATCTTCACTACCCATTCACAGGACGTCGCAGTGCGCGCCGTCGTCGTGCAGCTCAAGAATGCTCAGGACGTCCTGGGAACCGGTACGCAACCCTCGCCCGATCAGCTCACCGCGGCCCGCACCTCACTCAACGAGGCCAAACGGGGACTGGAGTTCGTCCCCGCCTCCGACCAGCGCACCTCGCTGCAAAACCTCTATCTGCAAATGACCCAGCAGCTGCGCCAGTACACCCCCGATCAGGCACAACAGCTCCCCGCGCTACCCGCGGCCCCGGGAGTGAACGCCGACCCGAACTTGGCTGCAAATGTCGGGCCGGCCGAAACATCGACGCCGCCGAGCTGGGGATACACCGCCGCCGCGAGCGCACCCGCATCTGCGCCCCAACAGTATTTCGCTCCGCCGCCTCCCGACATTCCCGTCGATCCCGTTGCCGATTGGCCGGCGCCCATCGCTCCACCACTGACGCCCAACCTCGCGGATCTGGGCGGCTTCGACCCGTCGTGGTTATTGCTCTACGGATACAACGTCGTGGATTGGTTCAACTGGGGACTGTCCGGTTTCAACCGGTATGGGTACGACTTCACGGGCTTCGACCGCTGGGGCTATGACCGGTCGGGTTACGACCGCTGGGGCTACGACCGCGGGGGCTACAACTGGGACGGTTACAACTGGTCCGGGTACAACCGTGACAACCGCGACCGGGACGGCCGCAACGAATGGGGCCAGTACCGCGACGACGATCCCCGCGACCAGGGTTGGTACGACAGGCATCACCCGTACCGGCAGTACTACGACTGGAAGTTCCAGAACAACGACCCGGTGTACAGCCGCAACATCTGGGACCAGTCACATGGAGTCAATCCCGCCCAGTACCGGGACTGGAATCTCAATCGCAACTGGGACAACCCCTTAGAGCGCGATTGGTCGCCCGTGGCCCGCGTCGCCGATCGCCCGGCCGCGGCGGAGCCGGTAGTGAATCTGGATGCATCGCTGGCGCAGTTCCTCACCGACGACAAGTCGGCTCGCCCGTCGGCGGATCTCGTCAAGGATCTCTCCACGAAGTCGGCCCGCAACTTCAGCAAGGAGCTCGCCAAGCCGGCGCCCGCTCCCGAGCAGAATCCGAAGCCCGGTTCTCCTGCCATTGAAAAGACGTATACCCCACCGGCATTGACTGTTCCGGCGCCTGTGACTCCACCCAAAAAAGTGCCCGAGGATTTCACTCCCCCAGCACTCCCCGCGGTTCCGCCGTTCACGCCGGCCCCGTCCACGGAGCCACGTGCGACGTCCAGCACCCCCCATCCGCCCTCATCCTCGTCGACGGAACCGTCGCCATCGGCGCCGACGTCGGAGCCTTCCGACCCGGCCAAGGCCACCACGAGCGTGCCCGCTCCGTCCCCCACTTCAGCAGCCCCGGTGCCCACGCATCGGGACGAGACATCGGCACCCGTCACCACCCCGGCAGCCCCGATTCCCGCGACCTCGGCGACACCCGTGACGCCCACGCCACATCAGACGGTCACCGCGCCGCCCTCGCAGACGGCCGAGCCATCCACCGCACCCGAACCGACCAAGCAGCCGACCGCGCCCTCGCATGAGGCGCCGACGTACGAGTCGCCCGCCCCGCACGCGACGACCGCGGAACCGGCACCCGCGGAGGCTCCGACGAAGCAAGCACCCACAGAACGCGAGGCGCCCGCCACCCGGGAATCGCGGTCGGCGCCGGAACCCGCTGCACCCACGCGGGAAGCACCCACGCGGGAAGCGCCGACGTACAGCACGCCCGCGCAGTCACCCAGCGGCGGGCACGGCTCCCACTAAACGAGAGACCCCACTGAAGGCGTAGTAAGGGTAGCCTTATTTGCATGCCTACAACATGGATGGACACCGCAATACGCCAGGTGCGCCGGGTTGGCGACTTCCCGTTTCCACACCAGGCGGCCTTCGTTCTCGACAATCCGATCCATCGAAAATTCGTGAATCCCGCCGGCGTGGCCGAACAGCTGGCGCTTCGCGGTGACGAACGAGTATTGGAGATCGGCCCGGGTCCGGGAGTCTTCAGCACGGAGATCGCCCGACGGCTCCCGGCCGGCCATCTCGATCTGTTCGACGTGCAGTCCGAGATGCTCGACAAGGTCAAGCGCAAGCTCGACCGGGTCGGGTACCGGACCGCCGGGTTTCACTCGGGCGATGCCAGCAACGGACTTCCGTTCCCGGACAATACCTTTGACGTCGCATTCCTCGCCAGCGTGATCGGCGAGGTTCCCGATAAGCAAGCATGCATCCGGTCGTTGGGTCAGGTGCTCAAACCCGGCGGGCGGCTGGTCTTCCACGAGATCTTCATGGACCCCGATCGCCTCGGCATCGCCGAACTGCGTGCCCTTGCCGAGCCAGAGGGCTTCACGTTCGCATCCGCGACCGGAAGCCGCTGGCGCGACATCGTGGAATTCAGTCGGGCCTAGACACCCACGTCTGGACATAGAGGGCGCTCGACGCATCACGCGCGCCGAGTGGGAATCTGACGACGGTTTCGGCAGGGAATCCGTCGCCAAGCGGGATGATCCCGGTTGTGAGGAATACCATAACGGGATATATCGTTAGTTTAGGTAATCTACTTTTCAGACTCCCAAAAGCACACCCTGTCGATTAGAGGCTGTCCATGACCGTGACAAATGAGACCGACTCGCAGCTGGAGCAGCTGACCCGTCGTATCGAGAACCTGCGTGAGACCGATCCTCAGTTCCGCGCCACCCTGCCCGACCCGGCCGTCGCCGAGGCTGTCCTGCGCCCCGGCCTCCACCTCTCCGAGGCCATCGCGACCCTGATGGCGGGTTACTCCCAGCGCCCCGCTCTCGGTGAGCGTGCACGCGAGCTGGTCACGGGCTCCGACGGACGCACCACCCTGCGCCTCCTGCCCCGCTTCGACACCACCACCTATGGCGAATTATGGTCCCGCACAACCTCTGTCGCCGCCTCCTGGCACCACGACCCGAGCCACCCCGTCAAGGGCGGCGATCTAGTCGCAACCCTCGGATTCACGAGCATCGACTACACCGTGCTGGATCTCGCGATCATGATCCTCGGCGGCGTCGCAGTACCGTTACAGACCAGCGCACCCACGTCGCAGTGGACCACCATCCTCGCCGAGTCCGAGCCCAACACGCTGGCCGTTAGCATCGAATTGCTCGACGCCGCACTGGAATCCGTACTCGTTACGCCCTCGATCAAACAGATCGTCGTGTTCGACTACACCCCCGAGGTCGACGAGCAGCGTGAGGCCTTTGACGCCGCCAACGCGCACCTCGCGGAAACCGGCATCGCAATCGAGACACTCGATTCCGTTACCGATCGCGGTGCGGCACTTCCCGCCGCCCCGCTGTACGCCCCGACTCCCGGCAACGATCCACTTGCGCTACTCATCTACACCTCCGGCAGCACCGGCGCACCGAAGGGCGCCATGCACAGCGAAAACATCGTGCGCCGCTGGTGGATTCGCGAAGACGTCATGGCAGGGACCGAGAACCTGCCCATGATCGGGCTGAACTTCATGCCGATGAGCCACATCATGGGCCGCGGCACCCTCACCTCCACCCTGTCGACCGGTGGCCTCGGCTATTTCGCCGCCTCCAGTGACATGTCAACACTTTTCGAAGACATGGAGCTGATCCGTCCCACCGCGCTCGCCCTGGTTCCCCGTGTCTGCGACATGATCTTCCAGCGGTACCAGACCGAGGTTGACCGTCGCCTCGCCGTTGGCAATGCCGCCAACGCGGAAACGGTGGCCGCCGAGGTCAAGGCCGAGATTCGCGACGCCCTGTTCGGTGGCCGCGTGCTCGCGGTCATGGTGGGCTCGGCGCCCCTGTCCGAGGAGCTGGGCGAGTTCATCGAGTCCTGCTTCGAACTGCACCTGACTGACGGCTACGGATCCACCGAGGCCGGCATGGTGTTCCGCGACAACATCGTGCAGCGCCCACCGGTGATCGAATACAAGCTCGTCGACGTGCCGGAGCTGGGCTACTTCTCCACCGATAAGCCCCACTCACGCGGTGAGCTGCTACTGAAGACCGACGGCATGTTCCTGGGCTATTACAAGCGACCGGAGGTCACTGCCGGCGTCTTCGACGCCGACGGCTACTACATGACCGGCGATATCGTAGCCGAGCTTGCGCACGACAACATCCAGATCATCGACCGCCGCAACAATGTCCTCAAGCTCTCCCAGGGTGAGTTCGTGGCAATCGCCAATCTGGAAGCCGAGTACGCCAACAGCCCTGTGGTGCACCAGATTTACGTATACGGCAGCAGCGAGCGGTCTTATCTGCTGGCGGTCGTGGTGCCGACACCCGAGGCCGTCGCGGCCGCCAAGGGTGACGAAGCCACGCTCAAGGCAACCATCGCGGACTCACTGCAGGACATCGCCAAGGAAATCCAGCTGCAGTCCTATGAGGTACCGCGCGAATTCATCGTCGAGCGGCAGCCGTTCACTCAGGGCAACGGCCTGCTGACCGGTATTGCGAAGCTGGCGCGCCCGAACCTCAAGGTGCACTATGGCGATCGGCTGGAACAGATGTACGCCGATATCGCCGAACAGCAGGCAGCTGAGCTGCGCGCGCTGCATGGCGTCGATCCCGACAAGCCGGCGCTGGAGACGGTACTGAAGGCGGCGCAGGCGCTCCTCGGCGTCTCGTCGGCGGAGCTTTCCGCGGACGCGCACTTCACCGATCTGGGTGGCGATTCGCTTTCGGCACTGTCCTTCTCGGATCTGCTGCGCGATATCTTCGGTGTCGAGGTGCCCGTCGGCGTCATCGTCAGCGCCGCCAACGACCTCAGCGGTGTGGCGAAGTTCGTTGACGACCAACGGCATTCGGGCGGCACCCGGCCGACCGCCGAGACTGTGCACGGCACCGGTCACACCGAGATCCGCGCCGCCGACCTGGCCCTGGACAAGTTCATTGACGAGGCCACGCTGCAGGCTGCCCCGTCGCTGCCGAAGGCGACCGGAACTCCGCACACTGTGCTGCTCACCGGATCCAACGGCTACCTGGGCCACTACCTGGCGCTGGAATGGCTTGAACGCCTGGGCAAGACGGACGGCAAGCTGATTGTCATCGTCCGGGGCAAGACTGCCGAGGCCGCCTACCTGCGGCTCGAAGATGCCTTCGACACCGGTGACGTCGCGCTGCTTGAGCACTTCCGGTCGCTGGCGGACAAGCATCTTGAGGTGCTGGCCGGCGATATCGGTGACCCGGACCTGGGGCTGGATGCCGACACCTGGCAGCGCCTCGCCGACACCGTCGACGTCATCGTGCACCCGGCGGCACTGGTAAACCATGTGCTGCCCTACAGCCAGCTGTTCGGGCCGAATGTCGTTGGCACTGCCGAAA
>JBOGDC010000013.1:0-57953 GCA_050701835.1 Mycobacterium sp.
GGCGGCCGACAAGGTGGGGTGCGTCGAGCACGACGTCCAGCGCCTTCGGGACTCTGCGTAACGATCGGGCTGTGTGGCCTAGCCGAGGCCGTCATGCCGCAACAGATCGGCGGCCTCGGTCTGGTAGGCGTGCTCGGCCCACCCCAGTGGCGTCGTCCCGAATCGCAGGTCGGTGATCGCGCGGTCGGCGCCCGCTTCCAGGAGCCGGCGGATCAGCGCGAGATCGCCGGCCCAGGCCGCCTGGTGCAGTGGTGTCGCACCTTCCTCGTCGCGCGCATTGACGTCGGCGGGGAAGGGCTGAGCCACGAGATCAACCCCCGCGGTGTCGATTCCATTCCGGGCGAGCAGTTCCAGCCGATCGGCGAACCCATGCTCAGCGGCCCAGTCGACCTGCCGCCGCCACATCTGGTCGCGGGTCTCCATGGCCTCACCCAGACGGCGCTCCCAGGGGCTCGCACCGACATCGGCCAACCCATAGGCGAACAGCAGGTCCAGGTGTGAATCGTCGGAACGGAACATCCTGTTGTAAAGGGTCTGCTGATCGACCGGATGCGCACCCCGCTCCAGCAGCAGGGTGGCCAGCGCATCGGCGAACGGGTGGCGCGGCTGGCGTCCCGGGCCCTGCTCGCCCTCGCCGAACACTCCCGTCAACGCGGTGAACGGGGTAGACAGTCCACGCCACAGGTACCCGGTGTTCGGGTCGGCGCCCGCATCGAGAAGAAGACGTACCGCAGACAGTGTGTCGTCCAGGGAGCGGCCTACCGGTGCACGTCCGTAGGTCAGGTACATCAACGGAAGCCATTGGAACGGACCACCGGTCGTCGTCGCGAGCGAGGGTTGTGCCGCGAAATGCCGTGCGAGTGCGACCGGGTCGGCCGCCGATGCGGCGGCCCACACATGCCGGTCAACCAGAGTGGAATCGGCGGCGAGAAGCTCCGCCGCCGCCCGCCAACGCGGCGGCTCGTCGTTTTCGTCATAGCGCAGTGATGCGAGGGCGCAGAATCGGTCAGCGGGATCAAGCGGCGCCTCGTCTACCGTGCTCGGATCGCGGCTGAGCGCGGCGGCAAGCTCCAGGTAGTGCACCAGTGCGGGCCACCCGGTGAACCCGTACCGGCGGGCTAGCGTCAGCTGGGCTTCGTGTAACGCGAATTGCTCACCCGCCAAGGCGATATCGGGGCGGGGGTGGTACTGATACACCGCGCGGATCGCCTCGGGATCCGCGGCACGCACCGTGCGCTGAAGTCTGCGCGCATCATCGCGTAGCCGATCGAGTGACGGATTGTTGGGAAGGGTGCTGGCCATGACGGCCTCCTCTCGTGAACCCGATGTCCGCGAGACCAGGTGCGAGAAGAGGTCGGTGAACCTTCTCAAAGCGTAGGCAGGGAGGCTGAGCCTCTTCGGGCGGACACCGGGCGCTCCTGCACGCCCGGTCGCCACCTTACAGAGTCGGACGTCTATCTGCCCACGGTTCGGTCGCCTCAAGCTGAGCGGCCAACCGAATGAGCAGCGACTCGCCGCCGAGTGGCGCAACGAACTGCACACCGAGCGGCAGCCCCTGTGGGGTCTGATACAGCGGCAGCGAAATTGCCGGGCGCCCAGTCAGATTCGCCAACTGGGTATACGGAACCCAGCCGAGGTTGTCGTTGATCATGCTGTCGACGATGTTGGCGTACTTGAGTAGGCGGGCGGTCTTCGTGCGTAGCAACACATCGGATACCGCAGCCAACGGAGCCGGAAGATCGAATTCGCCGATCTTCGGAGGGATCTTGGCGAGCGTCGGCGTCAGCAGCAAGTCGTAGTCGCCAAAGAAGGTCGCCAGTTCACGCACATAATTGTGCCGGCGCTCCACGGCCGCAACGTAATCCGGTCCGTTGGTGGTGCGGCCGAGCGCCGCGATCAGCAGGGTGTCACGTTCGAACCCCTCGTCGCCGGCCCCGGTCAGCTGCTTGGTGTAATCCACCTCATAGGCGGCGTGCACGAACCAGGTCAGCAGGAAGTCGCGGGCGAGCTGTCCGTCGTCGTAGGGGGCGCTCACCTCTTCCACCTCATGGCCCAGGTGCGTCAGGATGCGCACCGCATTATCGACGGCGGCCCGTGCGGCGGGATCGGGATTCGGGGTGATGACGGTCGGCACACGCACTCCGATCCGGAGCTTGCCCGGATCCCGGCCCACCTGTGAGGCGTACGAATCCAGGGGTACCGCAGGCAGATATGGCGATGTCGGCTCCGGACCCACGATGACGTCGAGCATGGCAGCGGTATCGCGGACGGTGCGTGACACCGTGCCCGCCACGGCCGCGCCGTGCATCGGCTCGCCGGCCTCCGGGCCCATCGGTGCCAGGCCGCGTCCGGGCTTGAGTCCCACCAGTCCACAGCATCCCGACGGGATGCGGATCGATCCGCCGCCGTCGCTGGCACCCGCCACCGGCACGATCCCGGCCGCTACCGCCGCTGCCGATCCGCCCGAGGATCCACCCGGCGTGCGGTTCAGGTCCCACGGATTGCGAGTTGGCCCAAACAGTTCCGGCTCGGTGATGCCCTTCGCCCCGAACTCGGGGGTGTTGGTCTTACCGAAGATGACCAGACCCGCGTCGAGCCAGCGCTGCACGATGGTGGCGTGCTCCGGCGCGGGGAGCGTGGCCAATGCGCGGCAGCCTCCCGCTGTGGGGTGGCCCTTGTAGTCCTGACCGAGATCCTTGATGAGAAATGGCACCCCGGCGAACGCCCCGGTCAGCTCGCCGCTGGCCTGTTCGTCGGCTTCCGGAATGTCTCGGATGATGGCGTTGATCTTGCCGTTGACGGCTTCGGCGCGGGCGCGGGCGGCGGCGAGCAGCTCGGCGGGAGTGACCTGCTTGGTAGCGACCAGCTCGGCAAGGCCGGTGGCGTCATATTGGGAGTACTCGGTGAAGTCCACAACGCCAGATTATGCGCTTGTGTGGGGACTTAGGTGCGTGCCTTCTCCAGCACATCGTTGTAGATGGCGACGATCCTCTCGGTCTGCAGCGACTGGCGCGGCTCGTCCTGATGCGCGGCGACCGCCTCGGTCATCCGCCGCAGCTTCGCACGGTCATCGGCCAGCGAACGGATGGCTGTCGCAATCGCCTCGACGGACTCGTTCTCCGTCACCAGTCCGCCGCCCTCGGGTACCGATTCGCCAAGGATCTCGTCGCAGAAGATGACCGGAGTGGACATCGAAATTGCTTCCAGCAGAACCAGTCCCTGGGTGTCGAAACCGTAGGAGGTGAACAGCAGCGCACTGCTGGCGCCCATCGCCGCCAGGCAACTGTCCTGGCTGACCCGGCCACGCAGCCGGATCCGGTTGGAGGCTCCGTGTGAATCGACGTACTTCTTGATGGCGTGTTCCAGATGGCCGTCGCCGTAGATGTCCATGACGCAGTTCTTGACCTGGGTAGCCGCCTTCACCGCCTCCAGCACACGCTTTTCCGGGGACAGGCGTCCGCACCAGATCAGCTTCAGCGGCTCATCATCGGTCGGCTTGTCGTCGGCCGCTTCGCGCGCGATATCTACGAGCTCGTCATCGACACCGTTCGATACCACTGAGATCGGCCGACGCAAGCCCCGGTCCGTCAGGGCGTTGGCGAAATGCGTCGTCGGAGTGATCTCGTGATCCACGGCCTGCGCCTGAGCCATCATCAGCTGCCACGCCCGTCGCGATGCGGCGGTTTCCTGCACCGTCGTCAGGTGGAAATCCTTGGGCAGGTGGCGCTCCTGCATCTGACTGAAGATCCACGCCAGCAGCAGGGGATTGGGGCTGGCCTTCTCGAAATACACGTCGTAACGGGTGTGCTTGGTCTGCACGACCGGGATGCCGTGGCGACGTGCTGCCTCCACACCCGCGATGCAGACGCCCAAGTCGCCCTGGCTGTGGATGATGTCGATCGGTCCGCGGGCGCGGATCTCCCGATCGATCAGCTCGATATTCGCCGTCCCAGGCCACACGAAGGTGAAGTCGTCATGCTTGCCCAGCTTGCGCATCACCTCGGCCACAAATGGCACGGGCTTGACCTCGACGACGTTCGGGTCGGGATCGACGGTATGGGCCAGGGGTGCGGTGAAGACCGTCACCTTGTGTCCAAGCCGCTCAAGGCCGTGACGCTGGCGCGCCACCGAGATCTGCGCCCCGCCCAGGCTCTCGGGGTGAAGATCGGTGAACAGCGCTATATGCATCGGCGAAACCTGTCGTCTTGTTGTGCGATAAACCCGGGCCCCAACCCGCACCGGAACCGTATCGGATCGCACGCAACGGTGTTGACATACCCAGCCAGAAGGTACGCAGAAGGTCCAGGAAGGCCCCTCCACGGATTATTTCGGTCAGGTCGTATCCTCGACCTCCCAGTCGGGACGGGCCGCACCCAGTAGGCTCGATATGTGCAGCGTCGAATTATGGGGATCGAGACCGAGTTCGGCGTCACATGCACGTTCCATGGCCACCGGCGACTGAGCCCGGACGAGGTCGCCCGTTATTTGTTCCGCCGCGTGGTGTCCTGGGGGCGTAGTTCCAACGTGTTCCTGCGCAACGGTGCCCGGCTCTACCTCGATGTGGGCAGCCACCCCGAATACGCCACCGCCGAATGCGACAGCCTGGTGCAGCTGGTCACCCACGATCGCGCCGGAGAACGTGTTCTGGAAGACCTACTCATCGATGCCGAACAGCGTTTGTCCGACGAGGGCATCGGCGGCGATATCTACCTGTTCAAGAACAACACCGACTCGGCGGGCAATTCGTACGGGTGCCACGAGAATTACCTCATCGTCCGGGCGGGGGAGTTCTCCCGGATCTCGGATGTGCTGTTGCCGTTCCTGGTCACCCGCCAGTTGATCTGCGGGGCAGGCAAGGTCCTGCAGACGCCCAAGGCGGCGACTTACTGCTTATCGCAACGCGCCGAACATATTTGGGAAGGCGTGTCCTCGGCGACCACTCGCAGCCGCCCCATCATCAACACCCGCGACGAGCCGCATGCCGACGCCGAGAAGTACCGGCGCCTGCATGTCATCGTCGGTGACTCCAACATGTGCGAGTCCAGCACCATGCTCAAGGTGGGCACCGCATCGCTGGTGCTGGAGATGATCGAGTCGGGCGTGGCCTTCCGCGATTTCTCGCTGGACAACCCGATCCGGGCCATCCGTGAGGTCAGCCATGACCTCACCGGACGTCGCCCGGTGCGGCTTGCCGGGGGGCGTCAGGCCAGCGCGCTGGACATCCAGCGCGAGTACCACGCGCGGGCTGTTGAGCACCTCACCACTCGTGAACCCAACGCGCAGATCGAGCAGGTCGTCGAACTGTGGGGCCGCACGTTGGATGCCGTTGAGGCTCAAGACTTCTCAAAGGTCGAAACCGAAATCGACTGGGTGATCAAGCGCAAGCTGTTCCAGCGCTACCAGGACCGCTACAACATGGAACTGTCCGATCCGAAGATCGCCCAGCTGGACTTGGCCTATCACGACATCAAACGGGGCCGAGGCGTGTTCGACCTGTTGCAGCGCAAGGGCCTAGCCTCGCGCGTCACCACCGACGAGGAGATCAAGGCGGCCGTCGATCAGCCGCCGCAGACCACCCGGGCCAAACTGCGCGGTGATTTCATCACCGCGGCCCAGGAGGCCGGACGCGATTTCACGGTCGACTGGGTACACCTCAAGCTCAACGACCAGGCGCAACGCACCGTGCTGTGCAAGGACCCGTTCCGGTCCGTCGACGAGCGAGTGGAACGCCTCATCGCCAGCATGTAGTCCCACTCTCTCCTCGAGATGACATTGACGCTGGAGAATTCGTCGATACCACCCTCATGGATGTCATCTCGGCGCAAATGGGCTCGAACAAACTTTCGCAACACCCCCTAAAGTGCTGGCAGGAAACACGTCGTAGTCCTCTAAGCTTGCCGCCGTGGCGATCTCCAAAGTCGAGCGGCTGATGAACCTGGTGATCTGCCTGCTGTCGACCCGCACCTATGTCACCGCCGAACGGATCCGTACCTCTGTCGCGGGCTATTCGGACTCGCCGAGCGATGAGGCCTTCAGCCGCATGTTCGAGCGCGATAAGAACGAATTGCGCGACCTGGGTATCCCGCTGGAGACGGGCAAGGTGTCATCCTTCGACGCCACCGAGGGGTACCAGATTCGGCGCGACGCCTACGAGCTGCCCGATATCACTCTCACCGCCGACGAATCCGCGGCCGTCGCGGTCGCCACCCAGCTGTGGCAGTCGCCCGAGCTCGTCACCGCAGCCCAGGGCGCGCTGCTGAAACTGCGCGCAGCCGGGGTGGACGTGGACCCGGCCGCCGAAAACGTATCGGTGGTGGGGTCCGCGACAAACTTAGCCATGCCCGGTGGCCGCGGCTCGGAGTCGGTGTTGCGAATCTTGTTGTCCGCCATCGATTCCGGTCAATCCGTGCAATTCGGGCACCGGCCGTCGCGTGCCGAACCGTACCTTTTGCGCACCGTGGAACCCTGGGGCGTCATCACCGACCGGGGCCGCTGGTATCTCGTCGGGCATGACCGGGACCGCAACGCCACCCGTACCTTCCGGCTCTCCCGCATCGGGGAGGACGTCACGATGCTGGACAAGCCGGGAACGGTCCGGCGCCCCGCGGACGTCGACCTGCGGGCCATCGTGGCCAAGGCCGTGGGTGACGGGCCGGTGCGCATCACCGCACGGGTGTGGATCGCCGAGGGGCGCGCACAGGAACTGCGCCGGATGGGCGCCGTCGTCGAACCGCGGCGGCTGGCGGAGCGCGACGGGGACGTGGTCGAAATCGAGGTTGCCTCGCCTGACCGGTTAGTCCGCTCGATCGCCTCCCACGGTGCCGACGCCGTGGCGCTGGAACCGGCGCAGGTGCGCGACGAGGTCGTGGCGCGTCTTCAGGAGCACACAGGAGTTTCGGCATGACCGAGCTATCCAATCGCCTGACCCGCTTGCTCAACATGGTCCCGTACTTCCAGGCCAACCCGGGTATCAGCGCCGCCGAGGCTGCCGCAGACCTCGGCGTAACCACCAAACAACTCATGGCCGACCTCAACCAGCTGTGGATGTGCGGTCTGCCCGGCTATGGTCCCGGCGACCTGATCGACCTGTCCTTCTCCGAGGAGAGCATCGAGGTCACCTTCTCGGCCGGCATCGACCGTCCACTGCGCCTCACCTCGCCCGAGGCGACGGCGCTGCTGGTTGCACTGCGCGCGCTCCTGGACATGCCCGGCACCGTCGACCCGGAGGCGGCGCGCAGCGCCATCGCCAAGATCGAGGATGCGGCGGGGTCCGGCGAGTCACCCGTGGAGCCCCCCGCCACCCTTGAATCCGAAGCGGCGTCGGCGGTGCGTTCTGCGGTACGTAACCGCAAGGCGCTGCGCATCGAGTACTACTCCGCATCGCGAGATGCGTTATCGGAACGGATCGTCGACCCCATCCGCATCGCGGTGGTGGGAGACCATAGCTACCTGGAGGCCTGGTGCCGCACCTCCGAGGGGGTGCGTTTGTTCCGGTTCGACCGAATCGAACAAGCCGAAGTACTGGACCAACCGGCGGCACCTCCTGCGCCCGCGGTGCAGACGGCGACCGATACCGGACTATTCGAGGCCGATCCGTCGCTTCCGGCCGCGACGGTGCTCGTCGCCCCGAGCGCCTCCTGGGTCTTCGATTACTTCCCCATGCGGCCCACCGGTGCACAGCATGCCGACGGAGCAGTCGAGGCCGCCATGACCTACGCCTCCGAGGACTGGATGGCCCGCCTAGTGCTCGGGTTCGGGTCCGCGATCCAGGTGCTGGCACCGGAGTCGTTGGCGCAGCGCGTGCGCCGCGATGCGGCGCTGGCGCTGGCGGCGTATCAGGCCAGCTGACCTCGATGGCCCTGCTGTAACATCGGCTACAGAGACGACGTCAGAGGAGGTGGCCACATTGGGTGGTTTACAACCCATGCATTGGGTGATCGTAATCGTCGTGTTCGCGCTGCTCTTCGGAGCCAAGAAGCTGCCCGACCTCGCGCGTTCGCTGGGTAAGTCATTGCGGATCTTCAAGTCGGAAGTCAAGGAATTACAGAACGATGGGAAGGGCGTCGAGAGTGCTCCACAAGCCGTGGAGCAGCAGCCGGTGCCTCCCGCGACAGCGGTGGAAGCGCCACCCATCGAAACGACCCCCGGCCATAAGCCCACTGCCTAGTCGCATCTCGCCGCGGGACAGGCGATTGGGCTCATGAACAAGGTCCTGGGGGCTTTCCGGCTGCGCCGACAACCCAAGAATCCCGACGGCACCATGTCGCTCGTCGAGCATCTGCACGAGCTTCGTACCCGCTTACTGATCTCGGTGGCGGCGGTTCTGCTGACCACCATCATCGGGTTCATCTGGTACGAGCACACGATGTTCGGCCTGGAAAGCCTCGGCGAATGGCTACGCGAACCGTACTGCTCGCTGCCCGCGAGCGCCCGGGCCAATCTCAGTGTCGACGGCGGCTGCCGTCTCTTGGCCACTGCGCCCTTCGAGCAGTTCATGCTGCGCCTCAAGGTGGGGCTGACGGCCGGTGTGGTGCTGGCCTGCCCGGTGTGGCTGTATCAGATCTGGCGTTTCATCACCCCGGGCCTGTACCGCAACGAACGCAAATTCGGGGTCGTCTTCGTGACCGCGGCCGCGGCGCTGTTCGTGACTGGCGCATTATTGGCCTACCTGGTGCTGGCCAAGGCGCTGCACTTCCTGTTGACGGTGGGCAGCGACGTCCAGGTCACCGGACTCAAGGGCGACGAGTACTTCAGCTTCCTGATCAACCTGCTGCTGGTGTTCGGCGTCAGCTTCGAATTCCCGCTGCTGCTCGTCATGCTGAATTTCGTCGGGATCCTGTCCTACGCCAAGCTCAAGAACTGGCGCCGCGGCATCATCTTCGGCCTCTTCGTGTTCGCGGCCTTCGCGACGCCGGGGGCCGACCCCTTCTCGATGACGGCGCTCGGACTCGCGCTGACACTGCTGCTGGAGTTCTCCATCCAGGTCGCCCGCGTGCACGACAAACGCAAGGCCAAGCGCGAGGCCGCGCAGCTGAGTGACGATGAGGCGTCGGTTCTGGAAGGCCCCGAGGCCATCAGCGCACCCGAGCCGATCGGGCGTCCTGAGCGGTTCGACAGCAAGTGAATCAGCACGGAACAGGCGCGCTCGCGGAGTTTTCCCAACGGCTGAGCTTCGCCCTCGATCCTTTCCAGGTGCGTGCGTGTACCGCGCTGGAAAGCGGGCACGGCGTGCTCGTGTGCGCACCCACCGGTGCGGGTAAGACCATCGTCGGAGAATTCGCGGTGCACCTTGCATTGGCGGCCGGACGCAAATGCTTCTACACCACCCCGATCAAGGCGTTGAGTAACCAGAAGTACAACGACCTGGTGTCGGTGTACGGACCCGAGAAGGTCGGTCTACTCACGGGCGATTCGTCGATCAATTCCGACGCTCCGGTGGTGGTGATGACCACCGAGGTGCTGCGTAACATGCTGTATGCGGATTCACCTGCACTGCATGGTCTTTCGCATGTCGTGATGGACGAGGTGCACTTCCTCGCCGACCGCTTCCGTGGTGCGGTGTGGGAAGAGGTGATCCTTCATCTGCCCGAGGATGTCGCGCTTGCCAGCCTGTCGGCCACGGTGAGCAATGCCGAGGAGTTCGGCGGCTGGATCAAAACCGTCCGCGGGGACACCGCGGTGGTCGTCGACGAAAACCGGCCGGTTCCCTTGTGGCAGCACGTCATTGTGGGCCGGCGCCTGTTCGATCTCTTCGACTACGACGGCAAAAAGAGCGACGTCGATCCGGATCTCATCCGGTACATCGTTCAGCGTCGCCAGGCCGATCGTTTCGCCGACTATGACCGCTCACGCCGCCGGGGCCCGCATCAATCGTCGTCGCGGCCGACGCTCTACCGTCCGCCGTCGCGTCCCGAGGTCATCACCCGGCTCGACGAGGATGGCCTGCTCCCAGCGATCACATTCATCTTCTCGCGTGCCGGATGTGATGGTGCTGTCGCGCAATGCCTTCGGTCCCGGTTGCAGCTCACGACGGAGGAAGAACGACAGGATATCGCCACCATCATCGACCGCCGCACCGAAGGACTACCCGAGGCAGACTTGGATGTGCTCGGATATTGGCAGTGGCGCGAAGGGCTGCTGCGCGGTATCGCGGCCCACCATGCGGGCATGTTGCCGGTGTTCCGGCATACCGTGGAGGAGCTATTCACCAAAGGGCTCGTGAAGGCGGTATTCGCCACCGAGACACTGGCATTGGGTATCAACATGCCTGCCCGCACGGTGGTACTGGAACGATTGGTGAAGTTCAACGGGGAGCAGCATGCCGCCTTGACCCCGGGGGAGTACACCCAGCTGACGGGACGGGCGGGGCGGCGTGGAATCGACGTCGAGGGACATGCCGTCGTGCTGTGGAACCCCGATCTTGAGCCCAGCGAGATCGCCGGCCTGGCTTCGACCCGCACCTTCCCGCTGCGCAGTTCCTTTGCGCCGTCGTACAACATGACGATCAACCTGGTGCACCGCATGGGTCCGGAGCCCGCACGGGAACTATTGGAGAAATCCTTCGCTCAGTACCAAGCCGACCGCTCCGTGGTCGGGTTGGTGCGCGGAATCGAACGCGGCCAGAAGATACTCGACGAGATCGCCAAGGAGCTTGGCGGACACGACGGTTCTGCACTGGAGTACTTACGGTTGCGCGCCACCCTGTCCGAACAGGAGCGAGCTGTCGCGCGCGCTTCACGGCTTGAACGCCGTGGTGCCGCCAATACCGCCTTGGCCGCCCTCAAACGGGGCGATGTCATCGCCATCCCGCACGGCCGCCGCAACGGAGTGGCGGTGGTGCTGGAACCCGCCGCTGATGATGACGATCCGCGTCCATTGGTGCTCACCGAACATCGTTGGGCCGGCAGGATTTCGTCGACGGACTACTCGGGCGGCGCCCAACCGCTCGGATCTATCGCGCTGCCCAAACGCGTCGAGCATCGGCAGCCCAAGGTCCGACGTGACCTCGCGTCGGCGCTGCGATCAGCACTCGATGAGGGCCGAGTCCGCCGGCCGCAGCCCGCCACACGGCGCGCCGGTGATTCCGACGGCGACAGCTCGGATTTGGAGACCGACGTCGAACAGCTCCGCCGAGAGATTCGGCAACATCGAATGCACCACGCGCCCAACCGCGAGGAGGTGGCGCGCACCGGGGAGCGCTATCTACGTATCGAACGCGATAACGCACAGCTACAGAAGAAGGTGTCGGCGGCGACCAACTCGCTGGCGCGAACGTTCGATCGGATTCTCGCGCTGCTCACCGAACGCGGGTATGTGGTGAGCAGCGACGAGCTCGGTATGAAGGTCGCCGAGGACGGAATGCTGCTGGCCCGCATCTACAGCGAGAGCGATCTGCTGGTGGCCGAGTGCCTGCGGCGCGGGCTCTGGGCAGGCCTGAAACCCGCCGAGCTTGCCGCGGTTGCGTCGGCGGTGCTGTACGAGTCGCGTGGTGACGCGGTTTCGGTGACCGGGGAAGCGCCGACGGCCGCGTTGCGCGGGGCGCTCGCCGAGACCCACCGCGCCCTGGCACGACTGCGCCGCGACGAACAACAACACCATCTCTCGCCGACCCGAGAGATCGACGAGGGCTTCGTTGCGGCGGTGTACAGGTGGGCGACCACGGGTGACCTGGCGGGCTCGTTGGAGGCAGTCGGTGACACGGGTACCGCGCTGCCCGCAGGTGATTTCGTGCGGTGGTGTCGGCAGGTGGTGGATCTGCTTGGCCAGATCCACAAGGCCGCTCCCGATGCAGACGTGCGCTCGGCGGCGAGGGCTGCGGTTGCCGATGTGCGACGCGGCGTGGTCGCCGTTGATGGCACATAAGGTCGAGCAAACGCTAAGGTGGAGCGTCAGCACGCTCTTGCACAACGGTAAGAAACAATGTCGCGACACGGGAGGAACGATGAGCGGTCCACAGGGAACGGAACCCGGCGGACAGTGGTCGCCTCAACCTGGGCAAGGTCAAGAGCCCTGGCAGACGCCGCAATCCTCAGATCCCGCGCAGCAGGGTGAGCAGAGCTGGCAGCAGCCGGCCTACGGTCAGGGCCAGCAGTATCCGCAGTACCAGCAGCCTGGTTTCCCGGGCGGCGGCTTCGGGGATCCGAGCCAGTTCGGTCAACAGCAGCCCGGCCAGCAGGGATTCGGCGATCCAAGCCAGTTCGGACAGCAGCCCGGCGCCTACGGACAGCCGGGACAGTACGGGCAGCAGGCTGGATACCCGGGCCAGTACGGACAGCAGCAAGGCCAGCCCTTCCCGCAGTTCGGTGCGGGTAAGCCGCAGCGCTCGACAAAGACCATCGCGATCATCGGCGGCATTGTGGCGGCCGCGGTGATCCTGGTTGTCGTGTTGATCACCGCTTTCCTGGCACCCGGATGGGCCATGACCACCACCCTGGACGTCAACAAGGCGCAGGAGGGCGTGACCAAGGTTCTGACCGACGAGACCAACGGGTACGGCGCCAAGAACGTCAAGGACGTTAAGTGCAATGACGGCTCGAACCCTGAGGTGAAGAAGGGCGGCACCTTCACCTGCGACGTCAGCATCGACGGCACCAAGCGTCAGGTCACCGTGACATTCCAGAACGACAAGGGCACTTACGAGGTAGGCCGCCCCAAGTAATCGGCTGTCGCTTAACGCCGGGTGCGCAAGGAGAGATCCACGCGCCCGGCGTTTTGCGTTTTTAGGGGAGTCCGTCGAGCGCCTTCTGTAGGCGTTTGATCGCCGACCCGATACCCAATTCGGCACCCAGCTCGGCGACTCGCTGTGGATCGCGGGCTGTCAGCGGTAACGCGTCGCTGTCCCGGTCGATCGTCACCGGCGCGTCCACCGCCACCCGCACCACCGGTTCGGCCGCCGCGATGTAGTCGGTCGCTCCTAGCAGCTTGGCGCGTACCGCCTTGGGCAGTGCGGATTTCGGATCGTGGGACGCCGCGAGGATGCCGTCCAGTGATGCGTATTCACCGAGCAGTTTGGCGGCGGTCTTCTCACCCACGCCGGCGACGCCGGGCAGCCCGTCCGACGGGTCGCCCCGTAACAGGGCCAGCTCCGCATATGCCGCACCCGCGCGGTCGATGGGCACGCCGTATTGTTCGGACACCTCGGTTGGGCCGAACAACGTGGCCTTGGCGAACCCGCGTCCCATGTAGAACACACGGACTGGCACCGGCTCATCGGTGACGACCTGCAGGAGGTCGCGATCGCCGCTGACGACGATCACGGGGTCCTGGCGTTCGGTCGCTGCGAGGGTGCCCAGCACGTCGTCGGCCTCGAACCCGGGTGCGCCGGCCGAGGCGATGCCGAACGCAGCCAGTACCTCGGCGATCATGTCGACCTGCGGTGTCAGCTCATCGGGTACTTCTTCGACGTCGACCGCGTCCTGTGGGGCGTTCTCCTGGACCACCCGGTGCGCCTTGTACGACGGGATGGCCGCTACGCGCCAGGCCGGGCGCCAGTCGAGGTCCAGGCACACCACGAGTCGATGCGGCCGGTGCAGGGTGATCAGCTGCGACACCGTGTCGAGGAACCCTCGCACGGCGTTCACAGGCCTGCCGTCGGGGGATTTGATCGAATCCGGAACTCCGAAGTACGAACGGAACCACAGACTGGCACCGTCGAGAAGCAGGACGGGTCGTGCTGGGACGGGTTGGGCTGGGTCTTCTGACACGGCACTCAACCTATGCCAGATAGCCTGAACGGTATGGCAGCCCAGCGTTTCGAATCCGATGTGTACGCCGGTCGTCTGCAACGTGCCGCCCAGGAAGCCGCGGCGGCCGACGTGGCGGGATTGGTCATCACACCCGGATACGACCTCCGATACCTCACCGGGTCGCGCGCGCAGACATTCGAGCGGCTCACCGCGTTGGTTGTCCCCGCTTCGGGTACGCCCACCGTGATCGCACCCCGGATGGAACTTGCGGCGCTGAAGGATTCGGCGATCGGTGACCTCGACATCCCGATCAGAGATTGGGTCGACGGGGAGAACCCCTATGAGCTTGTACACACGGCGTTAGGGGCTTCGGGCAGCGTGTTGGGCACGGTGGCGGTCACCGAGTCGATGCCCGCGCTGCATCTGCTTCCGCTCACCGAGCTGATCGGCACCGTGCCGGTACTGGCCACCGGGGTGCTGCGCCGGCTACGGATGATCAAGGACGCCTCGGAGATCGATGCGCTCCGCAAGGCCGGGGCGGCCATCGACCGTGTACACGCGTTGGTCCCCGAACTCCTGGTGCCCGGACGCACCGAGGCGCAGGTATCCGCGGATATCGCCGAAGCAATTGTGGCCGAAGGCCATTCGGAAGTCGCCTTCATCATCGTCGGCTCCGGCCCACATGGTGCCGATCCGCATCATGAGTGCTCCGAGCGTGAGCTGCAGGTCGGGGACATCGTCGTGGTGGACATCGGCGGCAGCTACGAGCCGGGCTACAACTCCGACAGCACCCGTACGTACAGCATCGGAAATCCTGACCCCGATGTGGCTCAACGGATTTCGATTCTCGAACGCGCGCAGCAGGCCGCCGTCGAGGCGGCGCGGCCCGGGGTGACTGCCGAGTCGGTGGATGCTGCCGCGCGCCGGGTTCTCGCCGATGCGGGGATGGGCGAGGCGTTTGTGCATCGCACCGGGCACGGAATTGGTTTGTCGGTACACGAGGAGCCCTACATTGTCGAAGGCAACGACGTGATCCTGGAGCCGGGTATGGCGTTCAGTATCGAGCCGGGCGTCTATTTTCCCGGACAGTGGGGCGCGCGGATCGAGGACATCGTTGTGGTCACCGAAAATGGTTGTGAATCGGTGAATTCACGGCCCCATGGCCTGACGGTGGTGCCTACTCGCTAGGTGTGGCGTCGCCGCGGTTCAGCAGATCCGAGGAACCGAGCACCCGCTCGATCTTCACTTCGATGACTACGCGCTGCGGGTTGACGCGCGGGGTGCGATAGCGCTGGGCATAACGCAGCTCGGCGTCCCGCACGGCCTCCTTGTCGGTGACGACGTTGGCCGCGCCCTCCAGGGAGACCCAGCGAGCGCCGTCGACCTGGCTGAGTACCGCGAGGCCACCGCGCTCGGCGTTGACAGCCTTCTGCGACCCGCCGGTGGTGATGACCCGCGCAATATGGGTTGCGGGGTCAAAGGTGAAGCCGACGGCGACCACATGCGGGCTGTTGTCCTGCCGCAGTGTGGTCAGCATGGCCAAATGGCGCTCGGAGAGGAACGCCAGCGCATCGTCGGAAAGTCGGGTGGTAGGGGTGTTCGGCATCAACTCTCACGCTAGCGCAGGACATAATCGCTGACGTGACCGACACGGTGCGACACCCCGGCCAGCTTGGGGATGAGCCGCTTGCGCGAAGACCATCGACCGTAGTGATCTTCGGCGGCCGCAGCGAAATCGGGGTCGAGGTAGCCGCACGCCTCGCTCCGGGAAACACCGTGGTCCTTGCCGCGCGCCGGGCAGATGACCTGCAGGCCGAGGAACGGCGAGTCCGGGAAGCCGGGGCGGTGGGAATCGAGTGCGTCGAATTTGACGCCGGCCGGCTCGACACCCATGAATCGGTGCTGGCGTCGATCATCGAGCGACACGGGGCCATTGACGTGGCAGTGCTCGCGTTCGGGCTGCTCGGCGACCAGGCCCAGGCGGAGACCGATGCGGGGCATGCGGCGGCGATCGTGCATATCGACTACGTGGCTCAGGTTGCGTTGCTCACCGAGCTGGCCGTCCGGATGCGTGGTACCGGTCGCGGCTCTCTCGTGGTGTTCTCGTCCATCGCCGGGTGGCGGGTGCGGCGCGCCAACTATGTGTACGGGTCGGCCAAGGCGGGGCTGGACGGTTTCGCCAGTGGACTCGCCGACGCGCTGCATGGTTCCGGCGTGCACCTGTTGATCGCCCGCCCCGGCTTCGTGATCGGTCGGATGACGCACGGGATGTCTCCGGCCCCGCTGTCGAGCACTCCGGCGCAGGTGGCGGAGGCGACCGTGCGGGCGCTGAACAGCGGGAAGCGCATCGTCTGGATACCGCGGACATTGGGTGCGTTCGCATCCGTCATGCGATGGGTACCGTCGTCCGTATGGCGCAGGATGCCGCGGTGAGCGAGCGTGAGCGGATTACCGTGATTGGGATCGGAGCCGATGGGATCGATGGCCTGTCACTGCGATCCCGCCGTGAATTACAGCGTGCATCAGTCATTTTCGGATCGTTACGCCAGCTGGAATTGCTGGCCGAGGAATCCCTGACGGCCGAATGCCGGGTATGGCCGTCACCGCTTCTGCCCGCGCTATCCACCATGTTCGACGGTCTCGGAGACGTCCACGTCCTCGCCAGCGGCGATCCCATGCTGCATGGCATCGGCACCACGTTGACGCGGCTGTTCGGTGGGGTACGGGTTCAGGTGCTGCCGCACGTGTCGAGTGTCTCTCTGGCCTGTGCCCGAATGGGCTGGGCGCTCAACAATGTCGAGGTGATCAGCCTGGTCAACGCGCCAGTCGTCTCGGCGCTCAGGTATGGCGGGCATGCGGTGGTGCTGAGCCGCACCGCCGATACTCCACAAGAGCTGGCGCGGGCATTAACCGACGCCGAGCTGGGGTCCTCGCGGCTGACGGTATTGGAGCAGCTGGGTGGCACCGCCGAGCGTCGTGTTGAGGGGATCGCTCGCGACTGGAGTGCCGCGCCCGGGGATGCTTTGAATGTCATTGCCGTGGAATATATTCCGGTGGAGAACGTCGCCATCCTGCCGTTGGTCTCCGGGCTGCCTGAGGAGGTTTTCGAGCACGACGGGCAGATCACCAAACGTGAGATCCGTGCGGTCACCTTGGCCTCATTGGCGCCGCGGCCCGGTCAGCGACTGTGGGATGTGGGCGCTGGATCCGGCAGCATCGCGATCGAATGGTCTCGCAGCGGCACCGGCTGTAGTGCCGCGGCGTTCGAAGTCGCGCCGTCGCGCCGGGCCACCATCGCCGCGAACGCGACGAAGTTCGGCGTCGATGTGGAGATTTTGGAATCGGCGCCAGATGATTTCGGCAGGGCCGCGGCTCCGGACGTCATCTTCGTCGGCGGCGGGGTGACTCAGCCGGGGCTTCTGGATGCCTGCTGGGATCGGCTTCATGCCGGGGGCCGCATCGTCGTCAACGCGGTGACGGCAGAATCCGAAGCGCTCTTGTTGCAGTGGTATTCCCGTCACGGGGGCGAACTGCGCAGGTATCGCGTCGAGGACGCCTCCCCGCTCGGGGAATTCACCGCATGGCGATCGCGACTGCCCGTCACTCAATGGAGTGGGGAAAAGTCATGACGGTGTACTTCGTCGGCGCGGGACCGGGCGCCGCCGACCTCATCACGGTGCGCGGCCAACGCATCCTGCAGCGATGCCCGGTGTGCCTGTACGCGGGGTCGATCATGCCGCGCGACCTGTTGGAGAGTTGCCCGTCGGATGCGCGGATCATCGATACCGGGCCGCTGACCTTGGATGCGATTATCGAGGAGATATCCGCTGCCGATGCCCAGGGATTGGATGTCGCCCGACTGCATTCCGGCGATCCCTCCCTGTACAGCGCGGTCGCCGAGCAGTGCCGCCGACTCGATGCGGTGGGCATCGGCTATGAGATCGTGCCGGGCGTTCCCGCCTTCGCCGCCGCGGCCGCGGCCTTGGGCGCCGAGCTCACTATTCCGGGTGTCGCCCAGACCGTGACGATTACCCGGGTGTCCACCCTGTCCACGGCGATGCCCGCGGGCGAGGATCTGCGCACCCTAGCTGCGCCGGGTGCGACGCTGGCGTTGCACTTGGCCGCGGCCCAGATCGATACCGTCGTTGCCGATCTCATTGCGGGGGGATACCCGTCAGAGACACCGGTCGCCGTGGTCGCGTATGCCAGTTGGCCATCAGAGATCATCCTGCGGGGCACGCTCGCCGATATCGCCGGACAGATGAAGGATTCGGGCGTCACCAAGACTGCAGTGATCTTTGTGGGAAAGGCGCTTGCGGCGGAGGGTTTTACCGATAGTTACCTGTACTCGGCGGGACGTCGGAGAGGGGCAACACACTAAGTGAAGATCTTGATTCTCGGCGGCTCGGCCGAGGCGCGTGAGCTGGCCGAGCGACTGGTGCCCCGGTGTGACGTCACCACCTCACTCGCGGGACGGGTGCGCAATCCGGCGGTACCGGCGGGCGCGCTGCGGGTCGGAGGTTTCGGAGGAGAAGCCGGACTGCGGAAATGGCTGTTGGACAATGCTGTTGACGCGGTCGTTGACGCCACACATCCGTTCGCCGCGACCATCACCGAGAATGCGGCGGCGGCATGCGACAGGTTGGGCATTCCGCACTTGATCCTGCGCCGTCCAGCCTGGCCCGTGGGGAATGCCACTGTCGTCTCCTCGGCCGCCGAGGCCAAGGATGTGGCGGTCGCTCAAGGCTTCTCGCGGATTTTCCTCACCTCCGGACGGTCCAGCATCGGGGCTTTCCTGTTCTCCGACGCCTGGTATCTGATCCGGGTGGTGGAGCCGGTGCCCGCCGACGAACTACCCGAACGTCACCATCTGCTGTTGTCCCGTGGGCCCTACAGCCTGGCCGAGGAAACGGATCTCATGCGCCAGTACGAGATCGAGGTTCTGGTCACCAAGAATAGCGGCGGCACCATGACCTCGGCAAAACTGGAAGCTGCTGCGGCCCTGGATATTCCGGTTGTGATGATCGACAGACCGCCGCTGCCGGAGAACGTCTACACGGTGTCAACGGTGGACGCGGCCCAGCAGTGGGTTATCGAGCGGGATACCGCCGGGGCGTGAACACCTGAGGCCCGGAATTGGTTTCCTGCCACTGGGTTTGCGATGAACCGATGATCAGCAGTGTGCGCATGTCCACCACCGAGGGGTCGAGCTCACCCAGCGTGGTCACCCGCACGGATTCTGCCGTGCCACCAACATCGCGTCCCAGCACCACGGGCGTCGCGGGGTCGCGGTGTTCGAGCAGCACGTCGCGCATGGAGGCAACCTGCCAGGTGCGTGACTTCGAGGCGGGGTTGTACACGGCCAACACCAAATCGGCGGCGGCCGCGGCACGCAACCGCGACTCGATGATGTCCCATGGCTTGAGTCGATCGGACAGTGAGATCACGGCGTAGTCATGTCCGAGGGGTGCCCCGACCCGGCTGGCCACTGCCTGGGCGGCTGTCATCGCCGGAAGGACCCGCACCGCAACATCGGGCCAGGCCCGCGCCTCTTCCAGCACTGCCGCGGCCATCGCGAATACACCGGGGTCCCCAGAGGATACGACCGCTACCCGTCGGCCGGCGGCCGCGAGCGTGAAGGCCAACTCGGCGCGCGCGGGTTCATCGCGGTTGTCACTGGCATGACGGATTTGGCCGTCTCGGGCGGGAATCCGATCCAGGTACGGGCCGTACCCGATGAGATCGGTGGCCCGCGCCAATTCTTGGCGCACCTCGGTGGTCGTCCAATCGTGATGGCCGGGGCCGAGGCCGACCACCGTCACCATGCCGTCAGGTTCGGCATCCATGGCGGATTGTGCTCCCGGAACCAGGACCAGCGAGAAATACGGTACCGAGGCCGGATCGACTTCGGACGCGGGAAGGACTCGCTGGGCGGCGGTGCTGGCCCGCTCCACGTAGTACGCCCGATCCAGCAGACCGGTTGTCTTCAATGCCTGCTGCACGGTGGCGTACGAGCGCCCCAGCTTCATGATGACCGCGGCACCGCGATATTTAAGATCGGCAAGCCTGCTGGCGATTTCGTCGGCAGGCAGCGTGCCGGGGATGACGGTGAGAACCTCGTCCGCTTCGACCAGCGGTGTCCCCGTAGCGGCCGATGCGGCGCTCACCGACGTCACGCCGGGAATGATCACGGCATTGAACCTGCCCGTCAGGCGGCGGTGCATATGCATGTACGAGCTGTAGAACAGCGGATCGCCCTCGGCGAGCAGCGCCACATTGCGACCCGAATCCAGGTGAGCGGCAATCCGGTTCGCGGACTCTTCATAGAAGTCGTCGATCGCTCCGCGGTATCCGCCAGGATGGTCGGTGGTCTCTGTGGTGACCGGGTAGACGAGGTGTTCCTCTATCTGGCCGGGCCGCAGGTACGGCTGTGCGATCGAGCGGGCGATGCTGCGGCCGTGTCGCGCACTGTGGAACGCCACCACATCGGCTTCGCCGATGACCCGGGCGGCCTTCACGGTCACGAGTTCGGGATCACCGGGACCCAGGCCCACACCCCAGAGTGTGCCGCGAACATGGTCTTGTTCAGTCATGCGCGGTCACTCGGCGTCGCTTGCAATTGCATTCACGGCGGCGGCGGCCATTGCGCTGCCGCCCCGGCGTCCCCGCACCAGCAGGTAGTCCATGCCACGTGGTCGGTCGATCAGCTCCTGCTTGGACTGCGCCGAACCGACGAATCCGACGGGCCCGCCGAGGATGGCAACAGGTGGTGCTACGCCCTCGTCGATGAGTTCGAGTATCCGGAAGAGTGCGGTAGGGGCGTTCCCGATCGCGGCCACCGCGCCCGGCAGTCGATCTGCCCAAAGATCCACGGCAGCCGCAGATCTCGTGGTCTCGGTGCGTAGAGCCAGGTCCGCGGCACGCGGATCGGCAACCAACGACACCACCTCGTTATCGGACGGCAGCCGCGAGCGGGTGATGCCGGCGGCGACCATCGACGAATCGCACAGGATGGGGGCACCGGCCTCCAGGGCCGCCCGGGTGCGTGTTACGACATCGGGAGTGAAGGCGATTTCGCCGGGTAGGTCCACTTGTCCGCAGGTATGGATGAGGCGGACCACTACGCGTGCCACATCGTCGGGGAAAGCCGACAGGTCGGCTTCCGCTCTGATGGTCGCGAACGATTGCCGATAGATTTCGGCCCCGTCCCGCACGTAGTCCAGCACGCGCTCACCCTACGGGTGCCGCTCCAGCGGTCGGTAACCCAGCTCCGTCGCCACCAGCACCTGCCCTTCACTGGGGCTGCCGCATGCACGAGGACACCCAACCCAGTGCCGATGCACGGGCGAATGGATGCCGCTTGCCAGCTCCTCGGCGACGTCGAGGAGCACATCCGCATGGACGTCGGTGCGGGAGCGCGCGCATCCTGGCGAGCCGGTGCATGCACTGATATTGAGCCAGGGAGATCGTTCGTCGAAGACCAGACCCATCGGTGCCAGCACGCGTAGCACCGCGTCGGCGTCCTCATGGGGCAGATCGCATAACAGCAGAGATCGCCATGGGGTGATCACCACCGGTTTGTCGGCCGCCGCCAGCAGGGCCGCCACACCGGCCGGCAGCTGCCCCAGCGGAACCGCGGCGCCCAGCGTCACTAAGTCTCCGGAAGGGTCTTGCTCAATCCAGCCCACGGGTGCCCGCGGTCCGGGTTGAGTAGTCGTGCGGTCGCCGATCAGCGTCGTGCCCACCTCTTTGGCTAGCGTCACTGCACCGCCCGGTAGTTCCGCGACTCGCCAGGCGTTTCCCCGAATGCGCACGAAAGTCTCCGCGACCGCGAGCAGGCGTTCGACGGCGGCATCGGGATCGCCCGCGCATTCGAAGGTGGGGCATCCGTCCAGAAGTAGCCGCCAACCCTCCTGCTCAGAGTGCAGTCCGAGGTCGGCACCTATGGCCGCCATATCGCCACGGCCGTCGTCAAGGCCGAACAGGAATCGGCCCGGCAGGTCGGCGAGGACGGGGGAGGCGATGAGCCCATGGTCGAGCGCGGACACCATCAACCGAACATCAGGGAAATCGCCGACACGGCCCGACAGCGGAGATGCCACGATATTGCGCGCCCGCTCATGGCTCGCCGAGGGCAGCAGCCCGGCATTCGATAACAGGCCCGCCACCGCCTCTGGATCGCGAATCGCCCGAATCTGGAGATTGCCGCGTGAGGTGAGCTCCAGGACCGGTGCGCCGTAATCCCTGGCAGCCTCGGCCAAGGCCGCCAACTGCTCCGATGTCAGCATCCCGCCGGGCAGTCGCACCCGCGCCAAGGGTCCGTCGGCCGCCTCGTGCAGCCGCAGCGCGCCGGGGCACGCATCGTCGGAGCTGGAGCGGGTCACCTACTCACCGTAGGACTACGGTACGAATGGGGTGTGAAAGACGCCCCGTCTCCTGCCATCCTGGTGCTGTCGACATCGGACACCGACCTGCTGACCGCGCGCGCCAGTGGCGCGAACTATCGATGGGCCAACCCTTCTCGCCTCCACGTCGACGACCTGCCTGGCCTGCTGGACGGGGCAGACGCGGTGGTGATCCGGCTGCTTGGCGGCCGCCGAGGTTGGGAAGAGGGCATCGACGCCGTCATCGCGTCCGGCGTCCCGACTGTCGTGGTGTCGGGCGAACAGGCCCCCGATGCCGAGCTCATGGAATGCTCCACCGTCCCGGTCGGAGCCGCATTGCAAGTGCACCGGTACTTGGCAGAGGGCGGGACCGCGAATCTGTGCCAGCTGCACGCCTTCTTGTCCGACACCATCTTGATGACGGGCATCGGCTTCGAACCGCCGGCCGCCAATCCGGTCTGGGGTGTGATTGAGCGACACAGCACGGGCGCCGTCACATCCTCCGATGGCCCCACCGTCGCGGTGCTGTACTACCGAGCCCAGCAGCTTGCCGGGAACACCGGATACGTCGAGGCGCTGTGCGCCGCGATCGAGAACGGTGGGGGGCGGGCACTTCCGGTGTATTGCGCCTCATTGCGTACTGCGCCGCCCGAGCTCTTGGCGGCGTTGGCATCGGCCGACGCCATGGTGGTCACCGTGCTTGCCGCCGGGGGCGCGATTCCGGCGACCGTGGGTGCAGGGGGCGCAGATGACGAATGGAGCGTCGCCCACCTTGCGGCCCTTGATATCCCGATCCTGCAGGGGCTCTGCCTCACCAGCCCCCGGGACGATTGGGATGCCAACGACGATGGCATGACGCCGTTGGATGTCGCCACTCAGGTTGCCGTCCCCGAATTCGACGGGCGCATCATCACCGTGCCGTTCTCGTTCAAGGAGATCGACGCAGACGGGCTCATCACTTACGTTCCGGACGCCGAGCGCTGCGCACGGGTGGCGGGTATTGCCTTGCGGCATGCGAAGCTTCGATCGACCCCCGCCGGCGAGCGCCGGATTGCGGTGGTTTTCTCTGCGTACCCCACCAAACACGCCAGGATCGGCAACGCGGTGGGGCTGGATACCCCGGCCAGCGCGGTGGCGCTGCTCACCGCGATGCGCGACTCGGGCTACGACGTGGGTGCCGACGGTGATATTCCCGGCTTACCCGCAACCGGTCGGCCTGCCACCGCCGGGGATGGTGACGCGCTCGTGCACGCCCTGATCGAACGGGGCGGCCAAGATCCGGACTGGCTCACCGCGGACCAGCTGGCGGGCAACCCAATTCGCGTATCGGCGCAGCAGTACCGGGAGTGGTTCTCCCGGCTGACGCCGGGGCTTGCCGAGCAGATCGTCGAGCACTGGGGCCCGCCGCCGGGAGAACTGTTCGTCGACACGAGTGCCAATCCCGATGGCGACATCGTGATTGCTGCGATGCAAGCAGGCAACGTAGTTCTGATTGTGCAGCCACCCCGAGGGTTCGGAGAGAAACCGGTAGCCATCTACCACGACCCGGACCTGCCGCCCAGCCACCATTACCTGGCCGCCTACCAGTGGTTGTCGGCCGCGCGCGAGGAGGGTGGGTTCGGCGCCGACGCCCTGGTGCACCTGGGCAAGCACGGCAATCTGGAATGGCTGCCCGGGAAAACCGTTGGGCTGTCAGCGGATTGCGCAGCCGATGCCGCGCTGGGCGACCTGCCCCTCATCTACCCGTTCTTGGTCAACGACCCGGGGGAGGGCACACAGGCCAAGCGTCGCGCGCACGCCACCCTGGTCGACCATCTCATTCCGCCGATGGCGCGTGCCGAGACATACGGTGATATAGCGCGTTTGGAGCAGCTGCTCGATGAGCACGCGAACATCTCGGCGCTGGATCCGGCCAAACTGCCGGCCATCCGCCAGCAGATCTGGACACTGATGCGTGCGGCGAAGATGGACCACGATCTGGGGCTGGAGGACCGCCCCGACGAGGACGTCTTCGACGACATGCTGCTGCATGTGGACGGATGGCTGTGCGAGATCAAGGACGTCCAGATCCGCGACGGGCTGCACATCCTGGGCAGCGCGCCCGAAGGTGAGGCCCAGGTGGATCTGGTGCTGTCCATCTTGCGCGCCCGTCAAATGTGGGCGGGCGAACAATCGGTACCCGGAATACGTCAGGCTCTCGGTCTGGCCGAGGATGGCACCGACGACCGTGTGCGTGTGGATCAGGTTGACCAGCAAGCACGTTCGCTGCTTTCCGCGCTACAGAAATCGGGCTGGAATCCCGATGCGGTAACCGATCTCGCGGACGACCCGCAGGTCGTGCAGATCCTGCGGTTCGCGGCCACCGAGGTCGTGCCCAGGCTCAACGGAACCAACGGCGAGATCGCGGCGGTCCTGCGGGCGTTGGACGGCCGATTCATCGAGGCCGGGCCGTCCGGCTCGCCGCTGCGTGGGCTCGTCAACGTCCTGCCGACCGGGCGCAACTTTTACTCGGTTGATCCCAAGGCGGTTCCGTCGAAGCTGGCCTGGGAGACCGGGCAGGCCATGGCCGAGTCGCTGTTGGAGCGGTATTGCGCCGACTACGGAGATTGGCCGCGGTCAGTCGGGCTGTCGATCTGGGGGACCTCAGCGATGCGGACCTCCGGTGATGATATCGCGGAAGTTCTTGCACTCCTGGGCATTCGGCCGGTATGGGACGATGCTTCCAGGCGTGTGGTGAGCTTGGAGAGCGTCCCGTTGACAGAACTGGGGCGCCCACGGATCGACGTTACAGTGCGGATTTCCGGATTCTTCCGTGACGCCTTCCCGCACGTGGTCACCATGCTCGATGATGCCGTCGCATTGGCGGCCGGACTCGACGAACCCGCCGAGCAGAACTACCTGCGGGCGCATGCCGAGGCTGATCGCGCCGAGCACGGGGACTGGCGGCGCGCCACCATGCGCATCTTCGGTTCCAAGCCCGGAACCTATGGTGCCGGGCTGCTACAGCTGATCGATAGCCAAAACTGGCGTAACGACTCCGATTTGGAGCAGGTTTACACCGCCTGGGGCGGATTCGCGTACGGTCGTGGGCTCGACGGTGCCGCCGCGAGCGAGGATATGCGCCACCAATATCGCCGGATTGCGGTGGCGGCCAAGAACACCGATACCCGCGAACACGATATTGCCGACTCTGACGACTATTTCCAGTACCACGGCGGCATGGTCGCGGCGGTGCGGGCGCTCACCGGCAAGGCGCCGGCGGCGTACATCGGCGATAACACCCGACCAGATGCGGTGCGTACCCGCACGTTATCCGAAGAAACCACAAGGGTTTTCCGTGCTCGAGTGGTCAACCCGCGTTGGTTGGAGGCGATGCGTCGCCATGGTTACAAGGGCGCCTTCGAAATGGCCGCCACCGTTGACTACCTGTTCGGGTACGACGCCACCGCGAACGTCATGGCGGATTGGATGTACGAGCAGCTCACCAAGAGCTATGTGCTCGACGAACAGAACCGCAAGTTCATGGAGCAGTCCAATCCCTGGGCGCTGCATGGTATCGCAGAGCGGTTGCTGGAGGCGGCCAGCAGGGGCCTCTGGGAGAGCCCCGACCAGCAAGTTCTCGAAGATTTGCGATCGGTGTTCCTGGAGACCGAGGGCGAGTTGGAGTCGTAGCATCGGGACATGCCCCGGGACAAAGGCTTGGATATCGGCACGGTGGCGGCGGGCCGTTACGTCTTGTTGACCACCTTCACGAAAGACGGTGCGCCAAAGTCGACTCCCATGTGGTTTGTCGCCGAGGGCGATGAGTTACTGATGACGACCGGCGGCGAGTCCTGGAAGATCAAACGGATTCGGCGGAGCCCGAAGGTGACTGTGGCCGTCTGTACGCAGCGCGGACGGGTGATCAGCCCGGCCGCGGAGGCCACCGCGGCGGTTGTCGAGGAGCCGGCCTCGGTCGCACGGATCCGGGCCGCGGTGCTCAAGAAATATGGACTGTTCGGCCGGATAGCGGCAGCGCTGAACACTCGTCGTAGCGGTACCAGGGTTGGAATCTCGGTGACGCTCGGCGCGCCGGAATCGCTCTGACATTCGTACGATGGGTGCCATGAGTGCAAATCTCACGACGCCGACATTCAACGAAGTCAGCGCGGCCAAGTACGTGTCGTTGACGACCTTCACCAAGGACGGCCGTCCCAAGCCGGCGGCGGTCTGGGCAGCACCGGAGAACGGTGAGCTGCTCGTATGGACGGAAACAAGCTCATGGAAGGTGCGCCGTGTCCGTAACACGCCACGCGTGACACTGGCGATTTGTGACGTCCGCGGCAAGGTGCGCAGCGGTGAGATCGAGGGAACGGCACGAGTGCTGGACCCCGAGGGCACCGAACGTTCGCGCGAGGCCATCACGCGTAAGTACGGCCTGGTTGGCTGGGTGCTGGTCAAGGCCAGCGTCCTGCGCCGCGGCAAGAGCGGCACCATCGGGCTCGCCATCACCGCCTGACCCGGGAACCCGGCAGCGGGCCGGCACGTTGAGCCGGTATGTGGCCAGGCCTGTTTCTGCTGTACGTGATCGTTGAGGTGTCGGCGCTGGTGGCGTTGACATCCGCGGTAGGTATCGGCTGGACGATCATCGCCGTTGCGGGGGCCTTCTTCGTCGGCCTCATCCTGGCCGGTTCTCAGGTCCGCCGTGCCGTTGACCAGCTGCGACGTGGGGTTCGATCTCCCGGAGGGGCCATCGCCGATGGCGCACTGATCGCACTCGGATCTGTCGCGGTCGTGATCCCCGGGTTGGTGTCCTCGGCCATCGGCCTGCTGCTACTCCTACCGCCGACCCGCGCCGTGCTGCGGCCGGTGTTGACCTTGGTCGCGGCGCGGCAGTTGAGCCGTCGTGCGCCCCTGATCACCGTCATTCCTGCCGGCTACGGCGGGTTTCAGGCCAACCAAAACCGCGCAAGCACCGTCGACTATATCGACGGTGAGGTCATCGATGTCGACGATCAGCAGGCCGGACCCTTCACTCGATACCGTCCCGGTCGCGACCTGCCTGCGTAGACGTCGTCTCAGCCCGGCAGAATAACCAAGTGCAGACTCGGCTCGACGCTCATCGTGCAAGCGGCTCATCGGCGCAACTGCTCGTTAATGCGCGCGTGCATAGCCCCTCACATCCGGCGGCGACCGCCATGGCCGTGACCGGCGGCATCATCAGCTGGATCGGCGAGGACGATCTCGGTCGCGCGGAATTCCCCGGCGCCGAAGTCATCGACCTCGAAGGCGCCTTTGTCGCGCCCGCATTCGTCGACGCCCATGTGCACGTCACCGCGCAAGGCATGTCGCTCATCGGACTCGACCTGTCCGGCGCGACATCCCGAGAGCGGTGCCTGGCTCAGGTAACGGCGTATGTGCGAGAGCAGCCGGACGAGGTGATCTGGGGACATGGCTGGGACGAGTCGCGATGGTCGGACCGGCGACCCCTCACCACCACGGATCTCGATGCGGCCGCACCCGGTAGGGCTGTGTACCTCACCCGTATCGATGTGCACGCGGCCGCGGCATCGACGACGCTTCGTCGACAGGTGCCGGGACTGGCCGAGGCCACCGGGTTCCATCCCGAACGCCCACTGGTCGACGAGGCCCACCACCAGTTGCGGGCCCATGCGCGCGGTGCCCTCTCCAAGGACGCGCGGGCCGCCGCCCGCCATGCGGCCCTCGACAGCGCGGCCTCGCTCGGTCTGGTGTCGGTGCACGAATGCGGAGGACCCGAGATCGGCGGGCTCGATGACTTTCGCGAGTTGCTGGCAACCGAGCATGGGGTACAGGTCACCGGATACTGGGGTGAGGCGGCCCGAGACCCGGCCCACGCAGGCGAGCTCATCGCGTCGACGGGGGCTGCAGGGTTGGCCGGCGATCTCTTCGTCGACGGGGCGCTGGGATCGCGTACCGCCTGGCTGCATGAGCCGTACCACGACGCGCCGCACACCTGCGGCACTAGGCATCTGGACGCGGAAACCGTTGAGGTCCACATGGACTCGTGCACACAAGCCGGTATCACGGCGGGATTTCATGTGATCGGTGACGCCGCGGTCACCCAGGTGATCGACGCTCTCGATCGGGTCGCCGAGCGACATGGTGTTCCGGCCGTTGCCCGCTGCGGCCACCGTCTCGAGCACCTCGAAATGGTCACCGCACAGCAGGCGGAACGACTCGGCCGGCTCGGGGTCATCGCCAGCATGCAACCGGCCTTTGATGCCCTATGGGGCGGACCCGACGGCATGTATGCGGATCGACTCGGCCCGGACCGAGGTACTCAGCTAAACCCGCTGGCGCTGTTAGCATCCCAAGGCGTGCCCCTCGCCTTCGGTTCCGACGCCCCCGTCGCTCCCATGAATCCCTGGGTGACGGTGCGGGCGGCGGCTTATCACCGCACCGCCGGCAGCTCCCTGTCGGTGCGCGCGGCGTTCGGTGCCGCGACGCGAGGAGGCTGGCGCGCGCAGGGGATTCACGACGGCCTGACCGGCACACTGACTCCGGGAGCGCCTGCCAGCTATGCGATTTGGGAGACGGGTGAGCTGACCATCAACACGAGTCAACCGGGAGTGCAGCGGTGGTCCACCGACCCGCGCTCGCGCGTTCCGGCCCTGCCGGATCTTGCGGGCGCCGCTGCTGTGCTCCCCAAGTGTCTGCGAACCGTACACCGCGGCAAGGTGATCCATGGCTGACGAAATTGTCGACGACGTGACTGAGGCTGACGCCCCGGCAGACGCCGAGCAGGAGGCTCCCGAGGAGACCGGTCCGTCGCGGGTATCGGTATTCGCGGAGGCTCTGCGGACTCGCTGCGCAGCGTTCGGCCGCGACTGGCTGCGCGCCGCGCCCCGGCAAGCCGGGGCCATCGTCGGAGGTCTCGCCATGTGCGCGAGCTTCCCTCCGTGGGGCTTCTGGTGGGCGGCGTTCCCGGCACTGTCGATCCTTGCCCTGGTGCTGTGGTCGGCGCGGACCACATTTCGCGGCGGACTCGGTTACGGACTGCTCTTCGGTCTCGCGTTCTACATCCCGCTGCTGCCCTGGACGGGTGAACTGGTGGGTGCCGTCCCATGGTTGGCGCTTTCCTTGCTCTGTGCGATTTCGGTCTCCCTCTTCGGCGTGCTGGCGGTCGCGGTGCGGAATCTGCCGGGCTGGCCGCTCTGGTTCGCCGCCGCGTGGTCGGCCGCGGAATGGGTCAAGGCAAGCGTTCCATTTGGCGGTTTTCCTTGGGGCCGTGTCGCTTTCGGTCAAGGCGACGGGCCAATGCTGAGCCTGGCCCGGTACGGGGGAGCTCCGCTGGTGTCCTTTGCGGTGGCCCTCGGTGCATTCGCGGTCACCGCGCTCGTCATCGAGATGTACCGCTGGTGGCGCAGTCCCGCCGTAGGCCCGGACGGCGCCCGTCCGGTCCCTTCGATCCTGCTACCGGGTGCCTGTGTTTGTCTTGTCCTGTTCGCAATGGCGGTGAGCTGGCAGCAGGTTCGGCAGGCGAGCCATGGCGCCACCGATGGCCGGACCGTCACCGTCGCGGCCGTGCAGGGGAATGTTCCGCGGCTGGGGCTCGATTTCAACGCGCAACGTCGCGCAGTGCTGGACTACCACGTCAAGGAAACGCTGCGGCTTGCCCAGGACGTCAAGGCCGGCAAGGCTCCGGCCCCGCAGTTCGTGGTGTGGCCGGAGAACTCCTCCGATATCGATCCGATCCGCAACTCGGACGCGGCAGAGGTCATCACCGAGGCCGCGCAAGCGATCGGAGCACCCATTCTGGTCGGCGGGGTACTGCGACACCCGGACTCCACCCCGGAAGAGCCGAAGTCGATCAATTCGGTCATCGTGTGGGATCCGGACAGCGGCCCGGGGGAGCGTCACGACAAACAGATCGTGCAACCGTTCGGCGAGTACCTGCCTTGGCGGAGCTTTTTCGCGCACTTCTCCAAGTACGCGGAACGGGCCGGGTATTTCGTCCCGGGAGATGGCAACGGCGTCGTCACGGCCGGTGGCGTGAACATCGGCGTTGCCACCTGCTGGGAGGTGGTGTTCGACCGGGCGCTGCGAGAGTCCACGCTCAACGGTGCCGAGATTCTCACGGTGCCGAGTAACAACGCTCTGTTCGGCACCGCGATGAGTGAACAGCAGCTCGCCATATCCAAGGTGCGGGCGGTCGAACACAACCGTGAGGTTGTCGTGGTCGGCACCACCGGGATCAGCGCCTTTATCGCTCCAGACGGCGTCGACGCGGGCCGTACCAAATTCTTCGAGCCGGCGTATATCGACATGCAAGTTCGACTGCACAACGATCTGACACCCGCCACGCAGTGGGGCCCGTGGGTGGAGTGGGCCCTCGCATTGGTCGCGGGACTGGCCGTCCTGGCCTCGGCTGGCCTGGCGATACTGCACAATAGAGGGCTGAAGCGGCGCAAGAATGTGCCAGATGATGAGGCGGAACCGGCCTCACCGACTAAGGAGACCTGACCGGAGTGGATCCCACGAGCGAACGTCCGAGCGCCCGGACCCTGGTGATCATTCCGACGTACAACGAGCGGGAGAATCTCCCGCTGATCCTCGGTCGGCTACACAAGGCGCAACCCGACGTGCATGTGCTGATCGTCGACGACGGCAGCCCCGATGGCACCGGCGAGCTTGCCGACGAGGCCGCGCTCGCCGATCCCGACCGCGTGCATGTCATGCACCGCAAGGAGAAGGGCGGCCTGGGAGCCGCCTATATTGCCGGGTTCGGGTGGGGCCTGGCACGTCAGTACTCGGTGCTGGTGGAGATGGATGCCGACGGCAGCCATGCGCCGGAACAGCTGTCCCGGCTGCTTGGTGCCGTGGACGCCGGAGCCGACCTGGCGATTGGTTCCCGTTATGTGCCCGGCGGCACCGTGGTCAACTGGCCGTGGCGGCGCCTGGTGTTGTCCCGTAGTGCGAATGTCTATGCCCGGCTTGTGCTGGGCGTCAAGCCGCACGACATCACGGCCGGGTACCGCGCGTACCGGCGCGAGGTGCTCGAAAAGCTGGATTTGGCGGCTGTCGAATCGCACGGTTATTGCTTCCAGATCGATCTCACGCTGCGGACCATTGCGCACGGTTTCGAGGTTGTCGAGGTGCCGATCACCTTCACCGAACGCGCGATCGGCGAATCCAAGATGAGTGGGTCGATCATCAACGAGGCTCTGGTCAAGGTGACCAGGTGGGGTGTGAGAAACCGGCTGGACCGGGCTCGCGGCATTAACCGCTGAGGTATTCAGACCTCAAGCGTTGCGGGCCGTCAGGCCACCGTCGACGGGAATCACCGTGCCGGTGAGGTACGACGCTGCCGGTAAGCACACGCTCAAGGTCATGTGCGCGACTTCCTCGGCACGGCCGTAGCGGCGGAGCGCGGTGCGTCGCCGGGCGTACGTGTCCTTGTCCTGTGTGGAGATCGCCGCTGTCATCGCGGTATCGATGGGTCCCGGGCAGATGCAGTTCACCGTGATTCCGTCGCGCCCCAGGTCCACCGCCAAACTCCTGGTCAGACCGGCCAGTCCCGACTTGGCCGCGACATAGGGGCCGTCATACGGTGTGGCGCCGAGAGCCTCAGTGGAGGCGATATTCACCACGCGAGGGGCCGGGGCGTTACGCAAGAAGGGCAGCGCCGCGCGGACGATCTGTTGGGGTGCCGTCAGGTGGACGGCAAGCGATCGATCCCACGTGCTGTCGTAGTCGGGATCATCAAGTGACCTGAACGCCGCGAAGCCGGCGTTGTTCACCACGATGTCCAGGCGGCCAAACCGTTCGGCGACAGCGGCGACGATCTCGGTGATCTGTGTGTTGTCGGTGACATCCAGTGCCCAGGCCGCCGCAGAGTCACCAATCTCGTCGGCTACCGCTTGCGCATCTTCCAGGCGAAGATCGGTGACCGCAACAAATGCGCCATCCTCGGCGAAAACCCGTGCGGTGGCCTTCCCCATGCCACTTGCGGCTCCGGTGATCAGAACCGCCGACCCCGCAACGGATCTGCCGGAGGCGCTCATAAGAGAGGACTTAGCCCCGGCGCCGGCCCTTGATCAGTTCCAGACGTTCCTTGAGCAGCTCATCGAGTTCCTCAACGCTGCGGCGCTCCAGAAGCATGTCCCAGTGCGTACGCGCGGGCTTGACCTTCTTGGGCTCGGGCACATCGCCGTCGAGCAGGGTGCCCTCCATGCCGTTGCGGCAAGCCCAGTTCGCCGGGATCTCGGCGTCATGGGCGAAGGGAACCTCGAATTCCTCACCGTTGTCGGTGCGGTAGCGGGCCATGCGGCGAGGCGCCAGGTCGTGGTCACGATCGGTTTCGTAGCTGACGGCGCCGAGCCGGCTGCCTCGTAGAACACGATCTGCCATGTGTACTTCTCCTCTTCACTGCGCGATCTCTGTTATCTGATCCGCGCTTAAATTGCTGGTGGCTGTCTACCTCAACGCCGTACCTGCGCCATTAGTTCCCTGTTCATGCAGGTTGTGGCCCTCATTATAAGGGGTGAATGCCATGGTGACCCTCACCGCTACGCATCTGAGACACGTGGCGGCCACAGGTGCTGACGTCATGTGCGCTGTGCTGTTGTGATGGCTGCCCGGCCATCCGCAGGTGATCGGCTGACATACGTTGGTGCGTAGCGTTGCAGCAATTCGAGTGTGGTCAGGTGCTGGCGGCACTGGAAACCGTGCGAGGCCAACAATGCGTCGGCGTCGGCCGCGGTGAGGCCGGTGAGGTACGGCTCCCCGAACCGGGCGGCCGCCTCAGTCCATAGCCGGGCGCGAACAGACTTGCTATCTCCTCCGGTCACGACGCTGGTATCGAGGTAGTCGAAAACCAGCAGGCTGCCGGGCGCGCAGACCGTCGCGAGGTCGGCAAGTGTCGCGTCAAGCGCGTCTTGCGTGAGGTAAGCGGTCACGCCGAGCCAGATGAACAGGCTTGGCCGGGTTGGGTCGAATTGACTGGCGAGGAGCCTCTCGCGCAGCACGTCGTGTTCGAAATCGCAGGGCACCCAAACAATCTCATCGTCACTGCCGGTTGACCGGAGCCGCTCCATGATGACGCGTTTGTCCGCTTGGGTAGGTGGCGCGTCGACCTCGAAGATCTTGACTGGGCTGTGCGCGGCCCGGCGCAACGCGGTGGTATCGAATCCGGCACCCAGCAGCACCACCTGGTCGACGCCGTCGTTGATGGCAGCCTCGAGAACATCGTCGGTGTAGCGCACCCTCAAGACCAGAAAGAGGTGACCTGCGGCGCCGAACACATATTTCAGCAATTCGATGAAGCCGCGTGCCACCAGGGGGTGGATCAAACAGGCCCGCAACACGAGACTGCGGACGAAATGCCGCGAGTACGGATCGTCGAGTATGCGTCGACCCGGCGGCTGCAACGTCTCCGCCGCGCGCTGGGCGGCGCAGGATTGTGCGGTAAAACTCGCTCGACGATCAAGACGACGGTTGTTCACTACTGGATTCCCCATCTGGTGGCCTGCTACGCCGGGCTCTTGTCGGATGGCGAGCCCACCAGTGCCGGATCTGTCTCCCGCAGTGCACGATTCGGCACTCGTATGGGCCACCAGAACCATCGGCCAAGGATGGTCGCAATGGAGGGGATGACGAGTGAGCGGACGATGAGCGTATCGAGCAGGAGCCCGACGCCGACGGTCGTGCCGATTTGCGCGAGGGTGCTGGAGTAGCCAGCGATCAACGCGAACATCGTGAAACCGAAGATCAGGCCCGCCGTGGTGACCACGCTGCCGGTCCCCACCATGGCGCGGATGATCCCGGTTTTGATTCCGGCACGGAGCTCTTCTTTGAACCGGGCAACGAGCAGCAAGTTGTAGTCAGCGCCGACGGCGACGAGAAAAATGAAGGAGCACGGTACGACTGCCCAATGCAAGGGCAAACCAATGCCGTGTTGCCAGATGGCGACGCTGAGTCCCCACGCAGAGAGGAAAGACAATCCCACGGTGCCGACGACGGCGACCGCGGCAATAAAGCTTCGCAACAGCAGCAGCACGACACAGAACACGAATGCGAAAGCTGCGACGGCGCTGGTGATGAAGTCTTCCTTGGCGAAGGCGGCGATATTGAGCAGTGTGCCGCCGGCTCCGCCGATGCTCACCTTGCTCCCCCCGAGCGAGGTGCCTTTGAGTGCCGCCTTGGCCGTGGGGACGATTCGGGCGCTGTATTCCATGCTCTCCCTGCTAAACGAGTTCACGTCGCCCATGACGAGCATTCGCGTGATCTTGCCGTCCGGGGAGAAGAAAACGGTGAGGGCAGATTGGAACAACGGGGATTCGAAGGCCTGGCTCGGCAGGAAGAAGTATCCGCTCGGGTCTCCCTTCATATAGGTGTCGGCTATCTCTCGCAAGAATGCGGTGACCTCGTTCATTTGCACCAGCAGCGAGTCCGCCATGCCGCGGATCGGAGCGAGCGTCTGCTGCGCGTCGTTGAGGAAACCGTCCAGCATCCGGACCTGATTGACCAACCTCGGCAACGACTGCGTGGCGACTTGGGAGGCGTCCACCATGTCCTCGAACTTGCGGTCGCCGGCCTGGTTGAGTCCATCGAGAACGGTGAGTCCGGTAAGCGCCGCATTGCAGGGCAGCAGCTGCTTACAGTCGGGGACCATGTCGACGAGCTGGCCTGCCGCATCGATCCCGCCCGCGACGACGGGCTGCATCTGGCTATGGATCCCTTTCGCCATTTTCAACAGGTCGACGAGACGTTTTCGGGTGGCCTGCGCGCCGCCGCCGGGCAGGTCGGCAGCGCGCTGGACGACCTGGAGATCCTTCAGGACTTCCTTGACGCCCACGGAGAGCTGATCGATCTCACCGGTGATTCTGGCGATGCCGTTGAGCTGCGTGCTGACCATCTCGGCTATTTGGGACATCCGTTCGCCGATGTATCCGCCTTGATAGGTCAGGGTCCCTTGGGGAAGTGGAGTGATGAGCGGGCGAGTGATGCCCTGCACAGCTTGAACGCCGTCGACGGAATAGACGGCGTTCGTCAGCTTCGCGAGTGCGATCAGGTCGGCGGAGTTGCGCATGTCGTGATCGGATTCGACGAAGAGGAGGTTCGGGTTCAGCATGTTCGGCGGCAGGTGACGATCTGCGGCATCGAGACCCAGGTTTGCCTCGGTGGTCGCCGGTTGGGCCGCGCGCTCGTTATAGCTGATGACATACGTCGGCAGGACCAGGATCGCGATTGCGAGCACGGCGAGGCTGCCTGCGAGCACCGGGCCGGGCCAGCGGACCACATGGGTGGCGATGCGCCTCCAGCGTCGGACGGCTCGCTCTCCGCGCGGCTCGTACAGTCCGAGCCTGCATCCGATCGCCAGCAGCGCAGGCCCGAGGGTCAACGCCGCGGCAAGAGCGGTGAGGATGCCGATGGTGCACGGCAGACCGGAGGTGGAAAAGGCGGCGAGCCTGGTGAGCGTCAAGCATGCGGTGGCGCCCGCCACGGTCAGCCCCGACGCGAAGATGATGCGTTGCACGCTCCCCAGCGCGGTGTAGTACGCCGTGGTCGGATCCTGGCCGGCCCGTCTTGCCTCCTGATACCTGCCGAGCAGGAAGATCCCGTAATCCGTCCCCGCGCCGAGGACGATTCCGGCGAGCAAGCTCGAAGCGAATATGGAGATGCCGATGATCCCGTGCTGACCGAGAAGGGCGACGATCGGCCGCGCGGTGACCAAGGCGATCGCGACGACGAGCAGCGGCATCGCGGCGGTGAACAGCGAGCGGTAGGTCAAAGACATGATGATGGTGATGCAGATGGCGCACGCGAAGATGATCGGCAGGATCGACCGGTTGATGGCGAGCAGTTCGTCGTTGACGACTGCGGACGGACCGGTCACGTAGATCTTGACCCCCGCGGGGGGCGGGTAAGCCTTGACGATGTCGCGCACGGCCTGGGTGGACTCCATGGCCAACGCGGTGCCCATGTTGCCGCCCAAGTTCAGGTAGCTGAATGAGGCCTTCCGGTCTTGGCTTTCGAACGCCGGCGAGAATGAGGGGTCGGACCACAGGTCGATCGTCGTGATGACGTGCTTCTTGTCCGCCTTGAACTTCTCCATCAGTGCCGCGTAGTAGCCGTGCATGTCCGCGCCGAACGGCTTGTCTCCCTCAGCGAGCACCGCGACGAAGTTGTTGGTGCCGCCATTGCCGAAGTACTTGCCCATATTGGAGAGCGCCTGCACCGACGAGGCCTCGTCCGGCAAGAAGGACAAGGCGTGCCCCTCGATCACCTTCTCCAGTTGGGGCCCTGCGGCATTGAGGCCGCACGCGAGCAGCACCCACAGGACAACGATGGGTATGGAGAGTCCGTACAACAGTCTGGCGTAGAGGGGTCTGTGCTGCTCGGCGCTGGCATAGGTCTCTCGACGGAACGGCACAGAGAACTCGTGCAGTGCTCGGTTGCCGAATGCCCGCGATCGGGCGACGAACCCGCCGCGGTCGCCAAGAGGAGCCGGTATGGGCCCGGTCGCTGCGTCGGCCTCGCCCCCGGTCATGCGACTTGCACCTTGCAGCTCGCGATGCCGCCGGTAGCGGTGGCGACTTGTTCGTCGCGGACCTTTCCGTTGACGGTGATCCTGCATCCGACTCCGGCGCTATTGGATTGCACGACCATGCTCGTCACGAGGGACGGTTCCACGGTGCGCAGTGCCTCCTGCCATGGCAGGACCGTGTTGACATTTTGGTTGTGACCGTCGTCGTCGAGGTAGGACACCGTCGCCGGAAGCCCGGCCGGTCCGATGGCCTCGTATTGGATCGTTCGTTCGCTGAGACTGCCCAGCGCGGGGAGGCGGCTGACGGTCCCCGTCGCCTCGTCCGGGATTTCGCTTGAACGCAGTTTGAGGATGAACACCGCTGCGACAGTGAGGACGGCCAGCACAACGACGTAGACCCAAACGCTTCTCATCAAGAAACCTTCAGGGAGAGCGGCAAAGTCATTGTGAAACACCCTTCGTGTTGCCAATCAGGCGCGTACAGTCCGAATTCCACGGGATGACACCGCATCTTTGACAGTGACGATGATTCCAGATGAGTTAAGAATTCCCTCTGTTTCGGCAAAAGTTTCATTGTTTCCCAGCGTTCAATAATCAGGAGAGGGCAGACCATTGGTCGCAGTGGCCATTATTGGCATTGGTTGCAAATTTCCCGGGGGCATCGAAGACGCGGACAGTTTCTGGAAATTCGCGTTACTCAAAGGTGACGCCGTTGCCGACATCCCGAAGGACCGTTGGGACGCGGATAAGTACTACGATCCCGACCCCGATACCCCGGGCCGGATGTACACACGGCGAGGTAGCTTCCTGACCCAGGGATTCCGCCGGTTCGACGCGGATTTCTTCGGGATCTCACACCGCGAGGCCGCCGTCCTGGACCCACAGCAGAGACTTCTTCTCGAAACCACCTGGGAGGCGCTCGACGACGCGGGTATCGCCGGACAAGCGTTGGGTGGGAACGTGGGGACGTTCATCGGCGGCTTCATGAACGACAACATGGTGAGTCGCGCACTCGCCCGCAACCTCGAGAAGATCAATAACTTCGCCGCCTTCAGCGCGTCGCAGACCTTGCTCTCCAACCGCATCGCCCACGCGCTCGACTTGTGGGGGCCGAGCATGACTGTGGACACGGCATGTTCGTCCTCGCTCGTCACGACACACCTCGCGGTGCGGGCGGTCGCGGGCGGTGAATGCGATGTGGCACTCGCCGGCGGGGTGAACGTCATGTTCCAGCCGGAAACGTTCATCACCATGTGTAAAGGCAGGTTCCTCGCCGCGGACGGCCGTAGTAAGTCATTCGACGCGGCCGCCGACGGCTATGGCCGAGGTGAGGGCGTCGGCATCGTCGTGCTGAAGAACCTCGAGCAGGCGCAGCGCGACGGTGACCGTATATATGCAGTGATCCGGGGCAGTGGGGTCAATCAGGACGGCAGGACGCTGGCATTGCCTGTGCCGAATCCGGTGTCGCAGCAGCGACTGGCGGAGCGGGTGCTCGAGGAGGCGGGCGTCGATCCGGCCCTCATCGGATATGTCGAGGCGCACGGCACGGGCACGAGCGTCGGAGATCCGTTGGAGGCCGAGGCATTAGGGCACTCGTACGGCCAGGCTGCCGGTCGCGTCGCGCCGCTGGTGATCGGCTCGATAAAGAACAACTTCGGCCACACTGAGGCCGCAGCAGGCGTCGCGGGCCTGATCAAGGCCGCGCTCACCGTGCAGCGCCGGACCATCCTGCCGCAGGTCGTCTTAGACAAACTCAACCCGGAGATCCCATTCGACGAGCTCCGGCTCCGGATCCCCACCGAGGTCGAGCCCTACCCCGACCTGGGTGCCCCGGCGTACGCCGCGGTGAACAGCTTCGGCTATGGCGGGACTAACGCACACGTCATCGTTCAGGAGCCGCCGGCACCCGTCACGGCGGAGGCGCCTGCGGTGCCCGTTCGGGACAGCGTCCGGATCTTCCCGCTGTCCGCGCGCAGTGGTGCCGCGCTGCACGAGGTTGCCGGGCGCTATGCCGAGCTCCTGCGCTCGGATGGCTCCGACGAGAACGCGCAACGCGTGAAGACGGCGGTCACCGGTCGCCGGGCACAGCACTACCTCCGCAAGGGCTTCATTTACCGTGACGCGGATGACCTTCTCGCACAGCTTAATTCCTATGCTGAGAGCGACGAAGCGGCACCGGCGCGGGCCCTGGTCGAGGGAATCTCCGATCCCGTATTCGTCTTCAGCGGCATGGGCCCACAGTGGTGGGGGATGGCGCGCAGTTTGTTAGAGCGACCCGGCGCCTTCCGCGAAGCGGCCGCCGAGATCGACGCGGTGTTCCAGGAGGTCTCGGGCTGGTCGGTGATCGCCGAGTTGCTGCGATCTGAGAAAGATTCCCGTGTCAGCCACACGGAGATCGCCCAACCGGCCAACTTCCTGGTCCAGGCGGCGCTGGCAAAGCACCTGCAACAGTTCGGGATTCGGCCCGTGGCGGTGGTGGGACACAGTGTGGGCGAGGTCGCCGCAGCGTATGTGAGCGGCGCATTGTCTCTCCGGGACGCCGCCACCGTCTCCTTTCAGCGCTCCCGTTTACAGGCGAAGACTGCCGGTTCCGGCGGCATGCTCGCTGTCGGACTCGACGCGGACGACGCTCAGCGCCGCGCTGCACGCTTCGGCGGCATGGTCTGTGTCGCGGCGATCAACAGCAATTCGTCGACGACACTGTCGGGCGACTCGAAGGCGCTGCAGTCTTTGCACGATGAGCTCGCGGGAGACGGCATCTTTGTGCGGATGCTGCGTGTGGAGGTTCCGTATCACAGTCACCTCATGGACCCCATCCTCGATGAGCTTGCGACTGCGCTGTCCGGACTCGTCCCACGTCCGTCGGACGTTCCGCTGTACTCGACGGTCACCGGTGAGAAGGTCGATGGCGAGGTGTTCGCGGACCCGGCCTATTGGCTGAAAAACGTGCGCGAGAGCGTCTTGTTCGCGAAGGCCATCGACACGCTCATCGCCGATCGGTACCGGGTGTTCCTTGAGCTCGGGCCGCATCCGGTGCTCAGCGGGAACATCCGTGAGAGCTTTGTGCGCCACAGTGTTTCCGGCGCTGCGGTCCAGACCCTGCACCGCGATCAGGATGACGAGCAGTCAGTGCTCCAGACCATCACCGACTTGTATGCGGTCGGCGCGATCGACGCCCCCGGTGAGGCCTGCCTCTACGAGAACGGTCCGATCCCGCACATGGATCTGCCGAAGTACCCGTGGTCGCAAGACGAACTGTGGGAAGAAGATCCCCTGACGCTGCGCGCGCGCTACGGCGACGCCGATCGTTTCGCCCTCCTCGGCGACCGGGCGGAGGGGGTGACACCGCAATGGGAGGTCACGTTGGCCCCCGCGAACCTGCCGTGGCTGACCGACCATACGGTCCTCGGCTCGGTCGTACTGCCTGGAGCCGCATACCTCGACGCGGCACTGTCCGCCGTGCGCCAGCGCACCGGCCGCGGCCATGCAGGCCTTGACTCGGTGGTCTTTGCGGTGCCGTTGGTTGTCGCCGAGCATGACGCGCCGATCACCCGTCTGGCCGTGGACGAGACCACCAAGCGTTTCACCATCCATGGCCGCTCCGCACATACCCAGCTGTGGACGGCACATGCCAACGGCAGGTTGGTTGAGGCGAACTTGGGGGAGTTGCGGGTCGACGTCCCGATGCTCTCCGCGCACGACAGGGTCTTCGAGAGTGAAGACGTCTACAAGGGATTGGCCGCTGTCGGGCTCCCTTATGGTCCGGCATTCCAGCGAATTCGGAACGTGCGCATCGGCTCGGGCGGCTGCGTCGCGCAGCTGGCGAGCCTCCGGAGCCGCACCGCCGGCGACATTGCGCCTGAGCAGGAACCCGACGTGCGGCACACCGTCCATCCCGCGCTCGCCGATGCCGCCCTGCAGTGCATTGCGGTCCTCTTGGCGGCGCGTCCGGAGCTGGATATCCCACCGGTGGCGCATATCCCGGCCTCGGTGGACCGCGTGCGGCTCTACCACGAGGTGCCCGAGGACCCGATCGCGATCGTCGAGATCACCAGCACGCAGCCGCTGCGCGCAAACGCCTATCTCGCGTCTCAGGACGGCGACGTTGCCTTGGCCATGACCGGGGTGACGCTGCGACCTGTCGGGTCGGCCTCGGACCCGCTGTCCGAACTCGACCACTACTTCTACGAACCTCGTTGGGAGCCTTTTGAAGAGGAGGTCGACGGAGAACACAGCCAACCTGTCGTATCTCTTGCGGCGGCACATGCGGTGAACGCGATCATCGAGATCGGGGATGTCGCCGCCTCCGTCGCGGAAGGCGCCCGCCGCGCGGCCGGCAGCGATGCTTCCGTGACGCGACTGAGCGACGCCGAGCAGCGAGCAGAACTCGCCGAGATATTCGCGGCGGCGCTATACCGGGATAAGTTCCTGCGCGTCCTCGTGGCCGTCGGCTCCGGGAACGCCTCGGAAGAGAACCTCCATCAAGTCGTCACGGTCGCAAAGGCATTGACGACGGTGATGGACGCCGAGACCGAGCGCGGCGTGGTGAATCCGGACGTGCAGGTGGTCCTCGTGAGCCAGGGTGCCTTCGTTGCGCCGGGCGATCGTGGAGTGAACCTCGACCAGGCGGCGCTCGTGGGAGCGCGGCGCGTGTTGGCGAATGAACAGCACCCTGCCAAATGGTCCCTGGTGGACATGACCGATTCGGCAACCGCGGACGAAGTGGCGGCAGCGATCGGTGCGATGAGCAGAGCTGAAGAAGTCGCCGTCCGGGCGGGACAACGGTGGACCCAACGGATGCGTAGGTCGCTGTCGGAACTTGTTGCGCCGTGGGAAGAACCGTTCCAGCCCGCGGACCCGGAGGTGGCCTATGAGGTGCAGATCCCGAACACGCGGACGCTCAAGGACCTCACGCTCCGGGCGTGCGACCGCGTTGAGCCGGGACCCCGGCAAGTGGAGGTCCGCGTCGAGACTCTCGGACTCAATTACAAGGACCCGTTGAAGGTCCTCGGAATCCTGACCGAGCGCGAGCTCGGCGAGACGTATTTCAAGCTCGATCCGGGTATGGAAGGTTTCGGCGTCGTCACGCGCGTGGGCTCACAGGTCACCGAGCTCCGGGTCGGCGAAAGTATTGCCGTTGCGGAGCGGGGCCTTCTACGCCGCTACCTGACATTCGACCTCGACGGCGGCGCGGCGTGGGAGCCGATAGCCCAAGAGCATCTCCAGCGGGAGGACTTTGATCCGCTTGTGGTGGGGTCGGGCGTTCCGTTCTTCACGGCGGGGTATGCGTTCTACAAGCTCGCCGACCTCCAGCCGGGAGAACACGTCCTGGTGCACGGTGCGGCGGGCGGCATGGGCATGGCCGCCGTGCAGATCGCAGTCAGCATGGGCGCCGTCGTGTACGCGACGGCGGGCAGCGAGGAGCGGCGGCGCGCGGCGCTGGAACTCGGCGCGACGGCGGCCTTCGACTCACGGTCGGTCGGGTTCGTCGACGACATCCTGCGGGTCACGGAAGGCCGCGGGGTCGATGTCATTTACAACTCGCTGCCTGGCGAGGTCATCGCGCAGAATTTCGCGGTCGCCGGTGAATTCTGCCGGATCATCGAGATCGGGAAAGCGGATATCTACTTCGGCGGGGCGATGGAGCTCAAGCCGTTCAGCGGCAACCTGACGTTCCACTCGATCGATATGGACCGCATGCTGCGGCTGCGGCCGGAGATATTCCGCGAGCTCCGGCGTGAGTGCACCGAGATGCTCACCTCGGGCAAGCTCACCCCACTCCCGTACACCAGGTTCCCGATCGACAAGGTCATCGGGGCGTTCGAGGCGGTGTTCCGTGCGGAGCACATGGGCCGGATCGTGCTGGATTTCCGAGATCAGACACCCGAGCTGCTGCCGCGCAAGACAGACCCGACTCCGGTGCGTCCGGGCCACTCCTATCTCATCAGTGGCGGATTCGGTGCGTTCGGATTGGCCACCGCACGCTCGTTGGTCAAGGCCGGGGCGACCCATCTGGTTCTCGCGGGCCGTGGTGGGGCCGCGACGGATGTTGCGCGGGTGCAGATCGAGGCGCTGCGCGCCGTTGATGTCGATGTGTGGGAAGAACAGATCGATATCAGCGACTACGACCAGGTCGCGGATTTGATCGGAAAAATAGAAGCCTCGGGACATCCGCTGCGGGGCATCTTCCATGCCGCCGCGGTCGCCCATGACGATGTGATCGGGGATATCACCCCGGAGTCGTTGCGCAAGGTGTTCGCGCCCAAGGTCGATGGGGCGCTGAACCTCGACAAGGCCACCCGCAGGCACGGCTCGGAGCTCGATCACTTCGTGCTGTACTCGTCGATCAGCAGCCTCGTCGGCATCGTGCCGCAGCTGACGTACGCGGCGGCCAACAGCGTGTTGGACAGCCTCGCCGCGTCACGGCACGCGGCCGGGCTTTCCGCCCTGTCGGTGAGCTGGGGCCCGATGAGCGGCGGCGGCATGGCCGAGACATCGGAGGCCATCCTGAAGTTCCTCGACTCGGTGGGACTACGACGCGTCAACATGGACCTCGGGGCGGCGTTTATCCACGAGTGCTCCCGGTTCCCGATTCCGCACGTCGCTATTGCGAATGTCGACTGGGGCATGTTGCGCACGCCGCTGCCTTCGACGGGCAAGAGCACACGTTTCGCGCATCTCTCCGCAGAGGCCGCCGCAGTGTCCAACGAACAGGCTGCTTTCCGTGCAGCGGTGTTGGCCTTGCCGGAGGAGGAGCGCGGCCCGATGGTCACCAAGGAGTTGGCGAAGGAGCTTGCCAACGTGCTGAAGGTCGGTGTGGAGAGCATCGACCCCACGGGGCCGATCGCCGACCTGGGAATCGACTCCCTCATGGCGGTGGAGTTCGCCGCTCGTGCCGGGAAACAGTTGAACATCCAGATCACCGCGTTTCAGTTCACCCCGGACCTCACCCTTGAGGCGGTCGGTGCCCGAGTCGCGCTCCTCATCGCCCAAGGGGTTGGCGAGTCAGAGTTCGATGGGAATTAGCTGATCGTGACTGTTACTCCGCATGCCACCCCGCTTGAGTGCTGGTGGTGGCCCAGGCCCTATCAGCAGTCCTTGCCCACTGTGCTGTTTTTCCCGGGTGCGGGGGCCAACCACGCCGGCGAGCAGCACCTCGTCCCGTACCTGGTGGGGGTGAACTTCGGGGTCTGGCGGATGCCGGGGCGCAGCACCCGATCGCAGGAGCCGTCGCCGGAGAATCTGCGTGCGCTCGCGGCGGACTGCGCGTCCGCGGTCATCGGACTCGGTTGCCGTCGACCGGTCCTCGCCGGAAAGAGCTTCGGCGGACTGTTCGGATACGCAGTGTGCCAGGCATTGGAGTCGCGCGACTTCGCGGTCGGTCGATTCGTCCCGGTGGTGAGTGGGCACCCGTCCCTTTGGCGAATGGACGCTCTATACGCCAAGACTCGAGGCCATAATCCGCAGGAACACGCGCTCTGGAGGCTCAAGGCCGACGAGCAGCGCGGGCACTGGCCGCCGAAGAAGATATCGGATGAGGCGGTCCTGGAACAGGCGCGACTCCATGCGGTGACCGATTTCAGTCTTGGCCTGCAATCGATCTCGCGCCGCCGGATCAATACCCCGATCACCGAGGTGAGCGCCAAGGACGACGAGGTGCTCCCAAAGTTCGCCCCACCAGGCCGATGGGCCCCGTACACGAAGGGGGATTTCACGAGCATCCTCGTGACAGGCGGGCACTATTTCTACTGGTCGAATCCGCAAGCCTTGGCGACCATCTTGACGAACGAGGCGGAGCTGGCGCTCAGCGGCTCGTTCTCCTAACCGATGAGGTTAGGGGGTTTCGCGTTGACAGTCGGGGCCGGTGTACTGCCAGTTCGAGTCGCTTGTGTACTGACAGCCCGGACCTACGTACTTCCAGCTCGGCGGTGGGGCCGGCTGCCGTCCGCCTTCGCCGCGCCAGCCGTTCGGGCCTCCGTACCGCCAGCCCCACGCGTCGGCCCAGCTGTCGGGGTTGACGCAGCCTTCGATGTTTCCCGGTCCCCATGGGGGCGGGGGTGAGGGATACGGTCCGTTGAAACACACATCCGCGGGGGCGGGGTTCGGTTGCGCCGACGCCGGGCCCGCGCTCATAAGAGCTATCGGGGCGGCGATGACGCCTGCTGCTAACACGGCGTGCCCGACCGTGATGATCTTTTTCATCGCACAACCTCCGACGTTGGATGCCGCTGTGATTCCGCAAGATTAGCGCACTATTGCCTGTTTTCTTGGTAATTGTAGTAATTGCGCTCGTTGGTATTGCGTCTCTCGAGCCGATGCCCATTTCACCTGCTCTACCAGCCATATTTCCGATGCCGGCGGTGTCGATATCGGAAATATTTCGAAGCTTGAGCGGTTCGCTGACGCTGATCGGACATACGACCTCGAACTCTGCTGAGGGTTCACCGCGCAGAGGTGGCGGCCGAGTCACCGCTACGCTCCTCAGACGTGGCACGTCGCAAACATGCTCAGCCCTGCAAGTGGTGCGGGCGCGAAGTCGATGACGCAGAACTGGGTCGCCGGCGCCAATATTGTCGCCAATCCTGTCGCCAGCGCGCCTACGAGCAGCGCGCGGCGGTCAAGGGCACCTCGGTGCCTGCCGATGCCGTGGTGCTCACCTCGGACGAGGCGACCGACCTGGCCGATCGGGTGTATCAGACGCGCTGTGCCGCCGAGGATGTCGCGACCGCCGTCGAGGAGGGCGCGACCCACGACGAGCTGCGTCAGCTCTGCGAGGAGCTGCTGCGCGCAGCCAAGGCCGCCGACGGCTGGCGTTAGCAGCCCGTTTCTCCTCGCGCGCGGGTGCAGCTTCCCGCTGAATCAGCGCGAGATTAAATCTTCACGGAATCCGAACGCGCTCATAGTTTGTCAATACCTGTTGAGCGCAGGCCGCCGACCCGTGAGGATTTCAAGCCTTTCATGACCACCCGTAGTTCGTTGGTGGCCGCCGCGGCGACTGACACCCACGCCGTATCTATCCCGTCCTGGCGGGAGCGGATCGCCGCGCACCGCTGGGAAGCCATTCGGTTCCTATCACCCTTCGCGTTACTTCTTTTCTGGCAGGCCGGGAGTGTCTGGGGTCTGATCGACCCGGACATCCTCCCGGCGCCGTCGACGATCGCGCACGCCGGAATCGAATTGATCGGTGACGGCCAGCTCGCCGAGGCGTTACGGGTCTCGGGGATCCGCGCCGCCGAAGGTCTGTTACTGGGTGGCACCGTAGGGGTAGTGCTGGGCGCCATGGTCGGCTTGTCCAGGTTGGTGGACGCCGTGGTGGATCCGACCATGCAGATGGTTCGTGCGCTACCGCATCTGGGACTCATCCCGCTCTTCATTCTGTGGTTCGGTATCGGCGAGCTGCCCAAGGTGCTCTTGGTGGCACTCGGGGCGGCATTCCCGCTGTACCTCAACACCACTTCTGCCATCCGGCAGGTGGACCCCAAGCTGTTCGAAACCGCGCAGGTGCTTGGTTTTTCGTTCTGGCAGCGTTTACGCGTCATCGTCATCCCCAGCGCGACCCCGCAAGTGCTTGTCGGATTGCGTCAGTCCCTGGCGCTGTCCTGGCTCACCCTGATCGTGGCCGAACAGATCAACGCCGACGCCGGGGTGGGTTTCCTCATCAACAACGCCCGTGACTTCCTGCGTATCGACGTCATCATCTTCGGCCTGGTGGTCTACGCCTTGTTGGGCATCATCACGGACGCCGTCGTCCGAGTGCTGGAACGTCGCGCACTGCGGTACCGATCATGAAAGGAGAATCATGACAGCGGTTTTCGAGGTCACCGAGCTGTCCCGGCAATCCGTCACGCCAGCGGCCGAGCTGCGATCGGTGACTAAGTGGTATGGACACAACCGTGTGCTTGACGATGTCTCTCTGCGGGTCGGACGTGGTGAGATCGTCGCACTGGTGGGTCGCAGCGGTTCGGGAAAGTCGACGGTGTTGCGGGTGCTCTCGGGTCTGGCCGGTGACCACGAGGGCATACGTGAGGTGCAGGGGGCGCCCGCGGTCGCCTTCCAGGAGCCACGACTCTTCCCATGGCGCTCGGTGCGGGACAATGTGCGGTACGGGCTGACCCTCGCCAAACTGTCAAAGGCAGAAGCGCTTTCCCGGGTTGATCGGGCACTCGATGAGGTGGGGCTTGCCGATAAGGCGCAGGCATGGCCTTTGACGCTCTCGGGTGGGCAGGCGCAACGGGTGTCACTGGCCCGTGCCCTTGTCGCGGAGCCGCAGCTGCTGCTGCTCGACGAGCCCTTCGGCGCGCTCGATGCACTGACACGGTTGTCGATGCACCGACTGCTGCTGAACCTCTGGCGGGAACACGAATTCGGTGTGCTGCTGGTCACCCACGATGTGGATGAGGCGATATCACTGGCCGACACCATTCTGGTGCTGGACGAGGGGCAACTGGCGCACACCCTGCACATCCGGAACCCCCGTAAACCGCAAGGTAAGCACGATGCCGAAACCGAGAAGTACCGAGGAGAGCTCCTTGCGCAGCTTGGCGTTTAAGTCAATCGTCGGTGCAACCGTGATCGCGCTGTCCCTGGCGGCGTGCACCTCCGGCCGTGATGACAAGAACGATTCCGTGGTGCCACAGACGGTCCCGCTCTCGGAGCTGAGCGGTCTCACGCTGAACGTGGGTGACCAGAAGGGCGGCACCGAGGCGTTGCTGCGCGCGGCAGGGGAGCTCGAGAACGTGCCGTACAAGATCGAGTTCTCCACCTTCACCTCCGGTCCTCCGCAGATTGAGGCGGCGACCGCGGGCAAGATTGACTTCGCCGTCACCGGTAATACGCCGCCGATCTTCGGGGCCGCGTCTAAGGCAAAAATCAAAGTGGTGTCCGGGTATACGAACGATGCCTCGGGAGACCAGATCCTGGTCCCGGCCGATTCCCCGACCCGCTCGGTCGCGGACCTGCGTGGCAAGAAAGTAGTGGTCGGCAAGGGTACCTCGGCGCACGGTCACCTGTTGTTGCAGTTGCAGAAGGCCAATCTCACCGCGAAGGACGTCCAGCTGGTGTTTTTGCAGCCCGCCGATGCATTCACGGCACTGAGCCAGGGGCAGGCCGATGCGTGGGCAATCTGGGATCCGTACACCGCGCTTGCCGAAAAGCAGCTCAAGGTTCGTACTTTGGCGACCGCGACCGACGTCTCGAATGGGTACGGATTCGGTGTCGCATCACAGGCGGCATTGCGAGACGCTCAACGCAATACCGCGCTGTCGGACCTGGTGCAGCGCATCGCACGCGCCAGTCAGTGGGCGCAGGCGCATCCGCAGGAATGGTACGAGAAGTACGCTGCCGCAATCGGAATCGATCCTGCGGCGGCGACGCTGGCACAGTCGCGCAGCCTGCGCCTGTCGATACCGCTCAACGCCGAAGTGAGTGCCTCCGAACAGAAGCTCGCCGATCTGTTCGCGCAGTCCGGTCAGATTCAGGGCAAGCCCAGGTTCTCGGATTTCGTCGACAACCGCTTCAATGACGCGCTCGCCCAGTTTTTCCCAAGATCCCAATAACCCACACAAGGAGAGCAATTCCCGTGGCCGCCAAGTTTTTCTGGTTTCTGCCCACCAACGGAGATAGCCGTTCGATCGTCGGTGCCTCACACGCGTCGACCCACCACACCATCCCGGCCGGGTATCGCGAGCCGAGCCTGCGCTACCTCGGCGAGATCGCGCGCGCCGCCGACCGGCTGGGATACGAGGGTGTGCTCACTCCGACGGGCACCTGGTGCGAGGACGCCTGGTTGACGGCAGCGGGCCTGCTGGAGCAGACCGAGCGCCTGAAGTTCCTGGTCGCCTTTCGCCCGGGTTTAGTGCCGCCGACCCTGGCCGCCCAGCAGGCAGCGACCTTGCAACGGTTCTCGAATGGGCGTCTGCTGCTGAACGTAGTCAGCGGCGGCGATGACAGCGAGCAGCGCCGTTTCGGAGACTGGCTGACCCACGACGAGCGCTACGAGCGCACCGGGGAGTTCCTGCAGATTGTCCGGGATATCTGGAAGGGCGAACCTGTCAATCATTCCGGAAAGCACTACACGGTGACCGATGCACGCGTATCAGAGCCGCCGAGCCCGTTGCCGCAGTTGTATTTTGGCGGTTCCTCTCCGGCGGCCCTGCCGATCGCGGCCGAACATGTGGACGTGTATCTCACGTGGGGCGAGCCGCCCCCCGCCGCCGCCGCGAAGATCGAGACGGTGCGCGCCCTGGCGAAGGAGCGCGGACGCGCCCTGCGATTCGGTATTCGCTTGCACACGATCAGCCGGGACACCTCCGAGGCTGCCTGGGCCGTCGCCAACTCGTTGGTGGACGAGCTCACCCCCGACCAGGTTGCCAGGGCGACCGCGCAGTATGCGAAGTCGGAATCCGAAGGGCAGCGACGCATGACGGCACTGCACGGTGGTCGGCTCGACAAGTTGGAGATCTACCCGAATCTGTGGGCGGGCGTCGGATTGGTGCGCGGCGGCGCGGGCACGGCGCTGGTCGGCAGCCATGAAGAAGTCGCCAACCTGATCTCCGAATATCACGCGCTCGGATTCGACGAATTCATCCTCTCCGGCTATCCGCACCTGGAAGAGGCGTACTGGTTTGCCGAGGGTGTGCTGCCGTTACTCAAGAAGCGGGGAGCTCTCGCCGCTTAGTCGAGGTGAGCGCTGTCGTCGTCGAGATCATTGCGCTGCAAGCCCATTGGTGTCGAAGCAGGCAGGTCTCCACCCGCGATGACCTGTCGGGTGATCGGAGTGAGGGTTCGAAACAGCGTCTCCACCTCATCATCGGTGAGGGCATCCAGTGTCGGCAGGGACGCCCCGTCGGTCCGATTCTCGATATCGGTCTTGAGGTCCTGGCCTGCCGGGGTCAGCACGCCGTTGCCGTCAAGAAGGCCGCGTTGGGTCAATGCCAGCTCGATATCGGCCCATTCGGCGTCGTCGTAGTCCCGGCTGCGCATGATGTTGTCCTTGGACGCCCTACCCGCCGCGGCATGCAACACGTTCGACTCACGCCCAGTAATACCTGAAGCAACGAGGGCGGCAACGTGGGCATCGCCGCGTTGCTCACGCAGCAGTGTGGCGGCATGCCACAACCCTGCGACGGGTTCCTCGGGCCAGGGGACGGTGGTCAATGCCGCGTACAGTGGGCGCCCGCCTAGCGCGGCGTTGCGGGCAGCGTTGCCCAGCAATTCAGCTGCGATGCGCAGATTCTCGTTGTCAGTGAGTCCGTAGCGTCGCAGCGCGGCGACGGCACCGGCCTGCCTGGCGGCAAGAGCCTGTTGTGGGCTGACGTCATCCCATGCGCCATCGAGAGACTTGGCGACCCGGAACGAGGCGAAGTTGTAGAAGACGGCCTCGACGAGCCGCGGAGCCACTGCGCCGAGGGGAGCCGACCGGGCGGCGAAGTATCCGCGCCAGAAGCCGCGGTAGCCAAGTTGATCGATCGTGGCGCGAGCTTCGGGTGCGAAGTAGGTGATTCCGTGTACTGGCTCGAACCGTTCAAAGAAGCGGCGGGCTAGGGATGTATCGCGTGCCATCGATCCAGTGAACCATGCCTGGGGCATGGGATTCGTGAGTCCGGTGCGGCTGTCGGTAGGGGCTCGTAGGGTGGTGTCATGGCATTGAGTGTGGAAGAACGACAGGCGTTTCTGGCGGAGCCGCATGTGGCGGCCATCTCGGTGAGTGCTGGGGCTGACCGCGCACCGTTGACGGTCCCGATCTGGTACTACTACACGCCCGGTGGTGAGCTGTGGATTGCAACGGGCAAGGGTTCGCGTAAGCATCAGCTGATCGAGGCCGCAGGTCGGTTGACCCTCATGGTCGATCGGGAGCAGCCGACGGTCCGCTATGTGAGCGTGGAGGGGCCGGTTGCCAAGATCGAGCCTCTCGGGCATGACCAGCATCGGCAGGTGGCCGCCCGGTACATACCGGAGGAGCTGCTTGAGGGATACCTGAAATATTCGGAGGCGTACGGCGAGCAGATCGCGGTGTATGTCTCCCCGGAGCACTGGCTCTCGGCGGACTTGGGTGGCCCCGAAAACTGGGGTTAGTCCTTCCGCGGCATGGGGAAGGCTTCGGTGCCGGGATCACCCGCTGGGATGACGGGCAGCGTCAGCGTGGACGGGTGAGCAGCATCGTGCAAGATCGTCTGCGTGGCGGTGCGTAGTTCAGCGTTTTCTCCGAATGGTGCTCCGGTATTCGGATTTGGCGCGTACTGCGGGAAGTCGCTGCTGGAAATCTCCAACCGGATGCGCTCGCCCGCACGGAACTGGTAGCTCACCGGCCATACGTCGATACGGTACTGGTGTGGTTGCCCCGCCGGGACGGGGTGCGGCGCGGACAATGATTGCGCCAGGGAGGTGCGGACGATGCCGTTATTGAGATTGACGGCAGTGCCATCACCCTGCACGACAACGAGTTTCGCGGTGAAGTCGGTATCTGGCGCCGAGGAAGATGCCCACAGATCAACACGCACGGGGCCAGTGATTTCGGTACCGACGGTCAACGGCTCGCTGGTGTAGGTCAGCACATCGGGACGCTGCTCGACCTCGCTCTGGCCGTAACGGCCTTCGGGAGCGGAATCGGCGGCGCAACAGGAGTGCCCGCCGGCGCTCGGTGCCGGGTTCGCGGGGTTGTAGACGTATGTGTCGGGGGGATCGTGAGGTAGGACCGTATGACCGAGTGTCCCGTCGTGTTTCGCGCCGGGGCCGCCGAGGTGATACCTGGTCCAATCCGTCTGGGGCAGTGGCCAGGTGGAGGCACTCTTCCATCGGTTGGCGCCCATCACGTAGTAATCGATACGGGGCGTTCCGGAGGCGACGCCATTATCGGCGCCCTTGAGAAAGTGGTCGAACCAGGCCAACTGCAGTTCGTTGACCGGGCTGTTGGCTCCAGGGCCAAGATCCTTCAACAGTGGTGCTGGGCTTGATGATTCGCGACCCCAGGCAAGGTGGTCCCATGGGCCGATGATGATGCGCTGTTGCCTGCGCGCCTCCGGTGAGCCGCCGCGCGCCGACATGCCGGCGAAGTTCTCCAGGCCACCACGCAGGAATGCGTCGTACCAACCCTCGAAGTGCAGCACCGGGACCTTCACCTTCTCGTACCGGTCCCTGATGCTCCACCGCTTCCAGTAGTTGTCGCGGGTTGAATGTCGGATCCACTCGAAATACCACGGTGCTACCTGAGGGTTGCCGGGTTGCATTGGCGGAAGGTCTTTGTACGGAAGAAAATTGAGCCAGTGACTCCGGTCGTTTGCGGCGGCCGTAAGTTGATCGACGGCCGCGTGGTCGTCTCGGTTCTCCGCTGCGGTGGTGGCAATGGACCCGATGGCCCACGGCAGCACGAAACCGAGCCGGAAGGCCCCACCCTCGTACATCCAGCCGTCGTAATAGTCGGAGGCGGTATTGGACGGGACGATGGTTGTCAGATGCGGGGGAGTCGTGGCGGCGGCGAGCCATTGTGTGGCACCGACATACGAGGACCCGTACATGCCGACCTTGCCGCTGGAGCCGGGTAACCCGGCCGCCCATTCCACGGTGTCGTACCCGTCATCGCCGTCATTGCCGAACTCGGAGAACACCCCGTCGGAAGTGCCCTGGCCGCGAACGTCTTGTACCACCACGAGGTAGCAGTGCGAGGCGAACCAGTCGGGGGCGCGGAACCGCGAGGGTTTGATCTGTGCGGTGTCCTTGCCGTACTGGGTGCGCATCAGGATGACCGGTACGGGGTCCCTGAGTTCGGGTCGATAGACGTCGGCACGCAGGACAGCGCCATCGCGCATCGTCGCCGGTACGTCGATCTTCTTGGCGATGGCGCAGGGGCCCTGGCCGTTCGACGGTGGCCAAGATGGCTGGCGGTGCGCCGAGGGGGCGCACGCCGCGAGAATGACGCCGACAATGGAGAGAAGCACGGGCAGACGTTTGCGAACGGTAAGACCGGCGATCACACGGCCAGGCTACTGGAGCAATCTCCGGATACGCTTGTGTAGCTTTCCTGCCAGCGTAGGCTTTTGTGGAGGCGTCATAGCCGGCTCACACGAACCCCGTTGTATGAGTCCCGGTGCATAAATTCGGGAGTAAGTACAGGTCAGCTGTGGATTTCAACGACCGTCTTCGAAACCCGGTGCGTTTCACATTGGGGCCGACCGCGCGGAGCCAAATGGATGGGGCGTGGTGGCCGCACGATGACCGGCTGCTCGCTCGCGAGCTGCCTTCTCTGGTCGGTCAGCTTGCCGGGCATGTCGGTGTCGTGGACCAGGTCTCCTTGAATTGGAAGCCGGGCTCGCGTCGGTCCGCCATGGTCACCGCGACCATGCCTGAGTCCCTCTCGCGCACACCGTGTCATTGGGTGATCACGGTGCACGGCGAACATCGGACCGTCCGTGTCCTCGTGGTACCGGCGCGCACGAGGTTATTGCTGGCCAGAGCAGTCTTGCGACTCGCCGCGCAGATGCCAGTGCTTGACTGGACGGATATCGATGATGCAGCGTTGCGAATCATCAAGGCCGCCTAGATATATCTAGGCGGCCTTGATGTCGGCAGAACGTTCTCTGACCTAGACGACCACAGGTTCCGGGGCCGCGTCCTGTAGTGCCAGGCCGTCGAGGAACGCCGCGGTGACGGGGGTCGCCGGACCGCCGAAGGTGTCGGATGACAACGGGTCCATGCTCTGCAGAACGCGTAGGTGCTCCGCCCAGAAGGGTGCCAGCCCGTCCAACGGTGCCCGGGAGGCCGGTTTCTCCGCAGTGCGCAGTGCACACACCACGCTCAGCTGCGGCGCATCGGCAGTCCCGGTGAGCTCGAGTGATGTCCAGCGCTCCGGCAACGGCGCGCCCCAGACGTTCGTCAGGGTTGCGGGCAGATCTTCGTTCACCGTGGCGCGATAGGTGGCCAGATATCCGTGGTCGTCGGCTACAGCGCGCGACCCCTCTTTGGCCTGCGCGGGCAGCGGTGCTTCGGGGTTCTCCACGGCGCTTACCTGCCACCCCAGTTCACGAAGGTGATCGGACAACCGTCGTCCGACGGTATCGGCGGTCTCGCGCAAGGGGATTCGCGGAGAACGTGCCTGAAGTGCGGCGAGGTTGTCCGCGGCGTTCAGGGTCAGGCTTACCCAGGTCTTGCCCACGGCGCCATCGATATCGGCGGTGGTGACCCGGATCGACGTGCATCGCACGCCGTAGCGGTCCAGATACCCGGCCAGAAGCCCGACCGGTACATCTTCACGCGCTGCGGGTGTCTTGAGCTCAAGCACCACCGTGGTGCGCGCGTCGACTCCGTCGGCGACGATCTGCGCCGTGCCCTGGGGGGTCTGGCGAGAGAGCCTGCGGGTCAGCATCTTCGTCCACCGTCCGAGGATGTCGGTGAGGAAGGTGCCGCGCCACCACACCAGCAGAGCCAGCGCCAGCACTCCGGCGGTGATCGCGATCCAACGGTCGGCAGGGTCCCGCCGGTAGAGCGCGAACGCGCCCGCGGCGACCAGCGTCGCCACCAGGGTCAACCGCAGCGTGCACGGTACCGGTGGTCGATACAGCTTCAGTTTCTTAGTCACTCAGTGCTCTCCTGTCTGCGACGCGCACTGAGCGCGGCGACGACGATAACCGCGATCAGGCATATACCGGCGCCCATGAAGGCGAGCCGCCGGGGAAGGGGGTTTTCGGGGGTGGGTGGAGGAGGGGGGACCACTGCGCGGGCGTTGGGCCCGGTGGGGCCGTTCCCGTCTGCGGGGACCTCCCAGGTGAGCGCTGCTACCGGGTCGACGGTTCCGGCCCCCACCAGATTGGAGGGAGACCGGCCGGCGTCACGGGCCGTGCGTTGTAGCCGCGAAATCACTTGGTTGGCGGTCAGTTCGGGGAACCTGCTGCGCACCAGGGCGGCGACACCCGACACGTACGCCGTTGCGTAACTCGTGCCGAAGAGGGGAACCGCCTTACCGTTCTGGGCGATCATTCCGTTGGCGAGACCGCCCTCGGGGTCATTGGACAGTGATGTCACATTCTCGCCGGATGCCGCGATGCCCACCCACGGGCCGGACATCGTGAACTTCGAGGGACTGCCATCGGAGGCCACCGAGCCCACCGACAAGACATACGGCTGCCACCACGAGGGAACCGAAACCGACTCCACCCCAGACCAATTCCTTGGGTCGGCGCCAGCGCCGGTGAGCGGGTTCTGCTGGCAGTTGGCGCTCCCGCCGCTGGTGTTGCCGGCCGCCGTGACGACGACCGCGTCCTTTTCGGTGACGGCGTACCGTAGCGCCGCACCTAACGCCGCTTGGTCGATGGGCTTGGCTGCCGGAAAGCAGACCAGCGACGAGATGTTGATGACGCGCGCCCCGAGGTTGGCGGCATGCACTACGGCGCGGGCCAAGGTGCTGACGAAATGGGCAGCGTCATTGGTGGCCGGATCGCCCCCAGTGATTCTCGGGGAGAACTTCGCCGACTCCTGGCGGATGGATATCAGCTTGGACGCCGGTGCGATGCCGGAAAATCCGTCAGGGCCGGGCTGGCCGCCGATGATGCCTGCGACCATGGTGCCGTGCCCATCACAGTCGGTCAGGCCGTCGGTTGACTGCACATAGTCACCGCCCGGTTCCACATGTAGCCGTGGGCTCGGCTTCACGCCGGTGTCGATGATCGCGACGCTCTGGCCCTCGCCATGGGAGAAGCGCCAGGCCTGCTCGATCTCCTGTGAAGGCTTTCCGACCGTGCCCGTACCCGGCAGCAGCACGGTGGTGCTGCACGCAGCGGTCTGCATGCCTGCGGTAGCGCTGGGAGCCGAATCGTGAGGCAGCGCAGCGGGATCGGCCTCCGGAGGCGTCACCGCGTACACCGGCGGGGCTGTCGTCGCGAGTAACACCGCAGCGACAGCACCCACACTGAGAAATCGCATCATCGGTTGAGGATCCAGGTGAACAGTCCGGAGAGGTAGGCGATGACCGGCAACAACGAGGCGTCGATACCAGAAGCCAGGAAGCCCAGGAGTCGTCGGCTGGGCAGCGAGTAGGTTTCCGCCTCAGCGATCTTCGGGTTGAACACCACCACCGTCAGCGCGGCGACCAGTAGGGCGAGCACGCCGAGCGCCACAAACGCGCCACTGTAGCGGCCCGCGACAACGAAGCTCACCAGCACTGCGGTCGTCACCACGAATGGCACCGACAGCAGCCAGGCCTTGCACACTGCCGAATCCCACACCCGTGCGCGCAGTGCCGCTCCGGCGCTCACGGCGAACACCAGGTACCAGGTCCACGGGCTCGCCGGAGTCGAACCGCCGACCAGGGCCAGCGATCCCAGGATCGCCAGAAGTGAAGCGCCCGCAATGAATCCACTCTGATGTGCATCACTCAACTGGACGCGTCGCGGCAGGTCCTTCAGTACCGACATTGCCGGTGCGGAGGGCGTCGGGTCGCCGGGCGCGGGAATGGTCGGCAGCGGGAATCGCGCGGCCAATGCCGACAGCTGCGCGGCACGCACGGTGATCAGTAGAGCGAAGATGATCAGTCCGCCGCCCAGCGCGAGCCGGGAGGGATGCCAGAGGATCTGGGCGCCTGCCGCACCCGCGATGCCGATGGAGAGCACCGTGGTTGCCGTCAGGAAGGCAATCAGCTGACGCGCCACGATCAGGTATATCAGCGACCACGCCGCAACTCCGGCGGCGCCGAGGAGTACGCGCGGCGCCAGCCCCTCGCCTGGCACGGCCAGGGCAAGTGCAGCGGCGATCGGCGCCAGGGCCGTGATCGCCAGCTCCGCACCCAGGCGCGGGGAACGTTCATGTGCCACCAAGGCACCGATCGCGGCCGCGACCGCCACTGCAGCCAGACCGGCAAGGCTCAGTGCCGATTGGGTGCGAACGGTGTGTACGACGGCCAGAACCGTTGCCGCCAGGATCAATCCGAGGACACCCAGGCGGGTGGCGCGGACGATGTGCTCGGCGCCCCACGGGCGCTTACGCGACTCGGAGAAGATGACGGCCGCGTCGGCGATGTCCTCGACGATGCCGGGTGCGGCGGGTCCGGCGGGGGTCGGACGCAGGGTCAGCAGATCGCCGTCGACAACACCCACGGTGTCCAGGGTTGCGTCGGCACTGAACGGGGCGCCGTTGACCGGGGCCAGGCTCAGCCGCTGCGGAGTCGCCGCGTCGGCGGCTTCAGGCGCCACCATCCGGTGTACCGCAGGGATGATGTCGCGCATCGGCAGCTGTGTTGGCAGAGCGACCTCGGTCAGTTTTTCTTCACCGAGCACGGCTACCCGGACGATGGGCATCACGGCATTGTCAGACATGGTGTTCCGTTCGACTCTCTCGATAGGGGGTGGGGCAAAACTAGGATTTACAGCGGGACAGCATCAGTCGAAATCTCGGGTCAGTCGGGCGTCCGGAAACCAGTGCCCGTTCGGGAGCGTGGCCATCAACTGCTCAACGGCCACCGCGATCGCAAACGGGGTTCCGGGCGCGAACGTCGACAGCCAGATGCCGTCGCCGGCGCGTCGCGGACTGACGAGGATGCGTCCAGCGCTGGTGTCCACCACGCTGATACCCACCTCGGAGGTCTGCTGGGTTGCGTTATTACGTTGCCCGGCAACCACTTCAACATAGTTACGGTTTCCGACGAACGCCGATTCCACCACCGGCTGCGCGACGGGAGGGACACCCAGATATCCCATGACATCGGCCAGCGAGGCGCCGGTACGCAACTGCTCGTCGGCCTTGGCGCCCACCTCGGTGGGCAGGGTGAACTCGGGGAACCGCGCGGGTGCGCGCCACCGCAACCCGGCCACCACACTGGGGATCAGTGCCGAGGGGTCGTCGGCGTCGACCACGGTGAAGGTGATCAGGTGGGAGTTACGCAGGGACACAACGGTTTGCGAGCGGGCCTGTGACTGTGTTCGCGCGATGATGCCGCGCATCAGGTCCGGGTTCTCCGAACCTGTTGCGACATAACGCAGCTCCAGCCAACGGTCTGGTCGGCACACGGTACGGATCCACCCGGCAACGGCGGGATCCACCGCGCCGTCGGCACGGAGGACACCGGCCTTGGTGAGTTCCTGAACGCGCTGAGCGTTGAATCCGGCGCGTTGTGCTTCATCACGGAAGGGAACGGTGATCGCCAGCACCCAGGGAAAGGTGCCGGCGCCCAACGTGTCTGCGAGGAACCAGGCCTGGTCAACCGTCAGCTCGACGGCATCCGGCGACCGGGGGGCCTGGTCCTTCGCACGATCAGGTGCAGGAGCACCAAGGGCGTTTATGCGCCCCACTTGGCCCCTTCGGCCATGTCGCGGGCAAGCATCGAGAGTGTGTTGGTCTCGTGAGTGCTGCCCATGGCGTGGTAGGCGCGGATGAGTTCTTCCATCGCAGTATTCC
>JBOGDC010000014.1:0-6102 GCA_050701835.1 Mycobacterium sp.
GCCCGAGGGCATGGACGAGAGGATGACCGGCAAGCTCTCGCGCGCGATGACCAAGGGTGTGGGACAAGGCTTCCTGCAGGACGTCGAGATCTGGAAGAACAAGACCCGCATCGACAACCCGCTGCTGGTCGAGGAGGACGGCGCCGTCTACCAGATGCGCCGCTGGTACTCACAGTTCTACGTCAACAAGGCCGACGTCACGGCGGAGATGACAGACCGCTTCGAGCTCGAGATCGACACCACCAAGGCCAACGAGTTCTGGCATGGTGAGGTCGACGAGAACCTGAAGCGCCAAGCGGATGAGAAGGCTTCCGCAGAATCTCAAGCCGAGGCCGAAGCTCCCGCCGAGGCGACGCAAAGCTAGTGCGATGACCGAAGTGTCAGCGGGGTCTTCCTTGACTGAGAAAAACGCCAGCCCGCCTTCCGTGGAAGAGCTGGCTCAGTCGATGCTGGCCTTGCATGGCGCCCATGGGGAAGAAGATCATGACCATGCCCCGACCGGCAGGCCGAATGGCCAGTGGTCGAAGGCTCCCGCATTCGAACACAATCCAGAGCAGGCCGCGCAGCTGCATGAGGCCACCGAGGGTGACAAGCAGCGGTATCTGACCTCCGGCCTTCAGGAGGTCGACTGCCGGTTCTGCCATGGCTCGGTGATGGTCAAGAAACTCAGTCTCAATCACACTGCTGTGCAATGGAATACTGCGGCGGCCGGGCGGTGTGCCTTTTTCGCGCAGATGCGTGAGGAGGGCACCAACACGGCGCGAGTGCGCGGATGCCCACGTCTGTCCGACAGCATCGCGCATGCCGTCGCCGAGGGCTGCCTCGACCAGATCTGCACGGCCCCCCCGCCGGGGGACGGCTGATCTACAGCTCCAACAGCACGGTCACCGGACCGTCGTTGATCAGTTCGACCTGCATGTGCGCACCGAACACCCCTGCTTCCACGTGTGCGCCGAGGTTCCGCAGCGACTCTGCGGACGCCGCCACGATAGGTTCGGCGACACCTCCGGGCGCCGCGGCGTTCCACGCAGGACGGCGCCCCTTCTTTGTGTTGGCGTACAGCGTGAATTGACTGACAACCAGTATCGGAGCAGCGAGGTCCGCAGCGGACTTCTCGTCGTCGAGAATGCGCAGTTGCCACAGTTTCTCCGCGAGCTGCGCGGCCTTGTCGGCGTCGTCATCGTGGGTGACACCCACCAGCGCCAGCAGCCCCTGGCCTTCGGGGCGGATCGCGCCGACCACCGCGCCGTCCACGGAAACCGACGCCGACGCGACTCGCTGCACCAGAACACGCACGTTATGACCCTATCAGCGCCGCCAATCGCTCCGCCTGCGCCCTGATCTCCGCGAATGCCGTTGTTTCCCAGAGGTTCCCGCGCCGTAGCGGCCCGAGTGTCCACATCGGCACCACCCCCGGAAGTAGCCTTCCTTCGGCGTCGGTATCCAATCCGAGGTTCAGCGGGCCGGGCTTTACCATGCCGTCGGCAAGGAGTTGGGTCCACAGCGGATCGGTGCCGGCAGTGATGTCGTATTGCGGTCCAGTGCAATTGATCACCGCACGCACGTCCAGAACCTGCCCCGTCGACAGCGTCGCCCGGACTCCGGTACCGGCGGCAACGGTATCCACCAATTCCGCACGATAGAGCTGCAACTGCCCCTCACCGAGGTACTGATCGACCTGAGCGGCGGTCCGCGGAGCCATCCGGTGGCGGTGAATGTCCCACAGCCTTCGGTACTTTCGCAGGAAGTGGGCACGCTCATCGTCAGTCATGCTCGCCCAGAGCGCACCGGCATGCGGGCGCAACGCATCCACCGCCACGCACGCGTCGCCGCCCTGCGCGATCACGTCCTGGACATACCGCACCGAACGCTCCAGCACCTGCCCGCGATCGATAGCGAAGGCAGGGGCCCGCACCGGCGAGGGCTGATCCAGTTGATGTGCTCGCGGCAGGAGCCCACTGCGGGATATCGCGTGCAAGACACGATCGGGCCGCCGCAGCGTGCAGGCGAGGTCGGTCATCGTCAGACCCGTTCCGACGAGCAGCAGATCGCCGTCTTCCGGGAGGCCGTCGAGTGCACCCGGGCGCCAGGGATCATTCACGAACAGCGCACTATCACGCAACCACTTTGGCGCCCATGATGTTCCGGGGGTATTGGGCCCAGCCGCCAGAACCACGGCGTCAGCATGCACGCTGTCGCCATTACCCAGGGTGACCGCGAGTGCATGGCCGCGCACCGCCACCGCGACGGCCCGGCGATGGATACGGGTCACCCGATCGCCGCGCGCTCCATCGAAGGCGTTGGAGAGATAACGTCCGAACAGTCCCCGGGGAACGAAATCCTCGGGGCCCACGCTGGTGAGGCCATTGCCGCCGAGCCACGCCACGAAATCCAGTGGCACGCTGGCATCGGCGCTGAGCCGGCCCGCGGGGACATTCAGGAGATGGCGCGGATCTGTGGTGCGATACGGAACGCCTGGCCCCGTACTCGCGTCAGGGTCGATCACGGTCAGACGAAGCGCCCGTGAATCTGTGCGACGCAGTAGGTGCAGGGCCGCAACCGTTCCCGCGGCACCTGCACCTACGACGGCAACATGGGTCACGGATGAGCCGCTTGCGCGAAGACCAACAACACAGGATGAGCCGCTTGCGCGAAGACCAACCTCACAGTCCCGCGAAGCGCTCCATCACCGCTTCCTTGCTCAGCCCATAGTCGGCAAGCGAGTAGACATGCTTGGGTGCGCGTGGGCCCTTTTGGCTTTCATCGTTCATCTTCTGCATCTCCACCAGAGCGGACGCCGACAGCTCCAGTCCGAAGTGTCGATAGATGGATTCGACGGTGCCAATCGGGTCCGAGATGAAGTCGAAGTAGTCAACATCGCAGAACTGTGCCTCGTCGTACTTGCTGCGTGCAGTCTTGAACGACTCGAGGCCGCGGGCCCAGGTATCCAGCTGATCGGCGCCGAGAGTGGCCCCTACGAAGGTCTCCGACCAGCCCGCCGTCGCATGCTCGTTGAGCGAGCAGACCGAGGCAATGATGGTCTCGGCCGGGCGGTGTGTCTGGATGACCAACGCGTCCGGGTACACCTCCATGAGCGCATCCAGGGCGAACAGGTGGCTTGGATTCTTGAGTACCCAACGCTTTTCGATGTCGTTAAGACCGATCAGCTGCAGGTTGGCCTTGTAACGCCGATATGCCGGTGTCCAGTCCTGTTGCGACAGCCACTGGGCATAGGTGGGCACGTGCGCCAGACATTCATACGACACCGAATGCACCGACTGTCGCAACAACTGCCAGCATTCCTCGACCTCGGTGGCCGACATGTAATGCAGGCCCATGAATTCCGGATTCTCCACATGATGCTTGGAGAACTGCGCCTCCAGCTGCTGGTAGACGGGGTTGGTGTCCCAGGTGTCGCGCGCAGGCCGGGGCTGCGGGAAGTCGGCCAGCCACATCTCCAGACCCTGGTGCATCGGATCGGCGTTGAGGAGACGATGCAGCGCGGTGGTGCCGGTACGGGGTAGACCCGTGACGAAGATGGGCCGATCGATCGCCACCTGCGCATGATCGGGATGCGCCTTGAACGCAGCCTCGCTGAGCAGCCGAGCGCCCAATGCGCCGCGCAGGAAGACCCGAGACATCTTGGAGCCCAACGGAGTCAGCCCGGCCTCGCTGTGATAGGAGTCCAGCAGCACTCCGAGCGCTTCGCGATAGTTGTCGACGGACCCGTCCCCGAAGTCATCCAGACCGATGAGCCGGGTGGCCGACTCGTGTAGGTCATCGACGGTGCCGACGCTGGTGCGCTGTGCGTTCGATTCAGAGTTCTCGTCAAAACTCATACTGATCTCCTTGTGGCTAGGCGTGGAATTCGCCGCAGTTGACATCGAGGGCCTGGCCGGTAATGCCGCTCGCCAGGTCGGACGCGAGGAACAGCACGGCGTTTGCCACCTCGTCGGTGGTCGGCAGCCGCTTGAGATCGGAGTTCGCCGCCGTGTACTCATAGATCTGCTCGACGGTGCCGCCGTACTTCTTGGCCTGGTGTTCGAAGTAACCCTTGAGGTTTTCACCCCACATATAACCGGGCACAACTGAATTCACTCGAATTCCTTGCGGCCCCAGTTCCGTGGCCAACGATTGGGACATGGCCAGCAGCGCTGCCTTGGCGATCTTGTAACTGCCATAGCGGATCTGCGAGTGCCGGATGACCATCGAATTGATGTTGACCACAGCGCCCTTCGATTGGGCGAGCGCCCCGGCCAATTCCTGCGTCAGCCGCAGCGTACCGACCACAGTGAGTTCGACGCTATCGCGAATATGCTGGTAGTCCGTCTTCTCCAAGGATTTCATCGACGGAATGCTGAAGGCGTTGTTGACCAGAACATCTACGCTGCCGAAGGTTTCGGTCGCACGTTCGACAAGATTGGCGACGCTGGCCTCGTCGGTGATGTCCGTTGCCACGGTAAGGGCCTTGCGTCCGGCGGCGGTGATCTGTGCGGCGACCTCGTCGAGGCGCGATTGCGTGCGGGCCGCGAGAACGACGTCCGCGCCGGCCGCGGCGAACTTGGTGGCCAATGTGGCGCCGAGCCCTGGACCGATACCGGATACGACGACAACCTTGCCTGCGAAGTCGAGGAGACTCATGCCAGTTGTCGCTTCTTCGCCCGAGAGACTCATCAGCCCAACATCCTTGCGCCGATAGCGGTCTGGCGCTCGGCGATACGGCTGCGCCAGCCCTCCGTGCTGATCTGATTCAGCGGGTAGTGCGGCAGTTTCGCGGAGACATCACCGATCGCGACCACCTCAACCTTCGGGCCGTCGGCGGCCGTGAGCTGCCGATCAGCCCGCTGCCACCGGAACTGAAGGTATGCACGGCGGTGCCCCAGCGTCTCAATCCAGTTGGTGACACCCGGATTGGCATTGCTCACCACCATCCGAATGTTGCCGTCCGGATCCACCTGAGCCTGGCGAGAATTCAGCGAGGTCTGGTGATTGATGTAATCGAGCGAGATGTACCAGAGGCTTCCGAGCTGGAAACCCTGGTACGGCGCATCGGATTTAGGAACGGTGATGATCATCGCCTGGTCGTCGGTCAGATCGTAGTGGCCCACCGAGGAAAACTGGGTGGCCAGACCACCGGGAGTGAGCCGCGGCTCCGTCATGGTGTTGACAGGCAGGTTGTCGTAGAACCATTTGGGGAACTGCAACCACGTCTTGACTCGGTTGACCAGCTGCTTACCCGCACTTGCATAACGCTTTTCGATCTGTTCCTTCGTCAGCGGGACCGGCGCCGTCCCCGCGGTGTCCACCCGCGCGATGGCAAGACTGCCACGCTGCTCGCGCCAGTCGCTGTATACCTCGCGCATGACCAGCTGCGCTGTTCCCGGCCCGAGCGTGAAGTAGTTGGGCCGAGATTCACTCACCGGCCCTGGGCCAAAACGGACCTCGAAGCTGCCGTCACTCTCGATATGGATCTCGCGATCATCGAAGGCGATCGCGCTGCCGGGCACATTCTTGTCGGTGTAGTCGCCGCCGCCGAGCACCTGGAAGCTCAAATCAGTGGTGGTGCCGCGCTTTCCGGTGACCACGTACTCGTGCTCACCGTTGACGCGGGCGCCGAAATAGAGGGTGTCAGGGTTGTCCAACCCCATCTTCGTGAACGGCCCGGTTCCGGAAAGCAGGAACGGATGATCACGGTCGGTGTGAAACGCCATGTGGGTGCATGCCGCAATCCCCTGCGCCAGATACTGGAGCCCCTCGAGCAGATCGGCTTCGGTTTCGATGTGGGGTGCCGCGACGATCAGCTCCTCGGCTTCCGCGATCGCGGACGTGAATGCCTCGCTGTACATGGCGCTCCTGACTGGTACAAATGTGTACCGCAGTGGTAGAATGCTCCCCGACAGTAGAGCGCTGCGCCCAGGTACGTCAAGAATGCCAGGAACTGCACAGCGGCACAGGAGGTTTCAGGTTGGCCGAAGATCGAGGCAGGACGTCTCCACCCACCGAACGCGTCATAGCCGTACTCAACTTCATGGCACAGCACCGCACCGAACGCTTCGGGCTCTCCGAATTGGCACGTCGCCTCGGCCTGAGCAAGCCCACCTG
>JBOGDC010000015.1:0-128066 GCA_050701835.1 Mycobacterium sp.
GGGTTCGAATCCCGTTGGGGGTACGCAACCAGTCATACTGGGAGCAGAGTAAGGCCCTGTGGCGCAGTTGGTTAGCGCGCCGCCCTGTCACGGCGGAGGTCGCGGGTTCGAGTCCCGTCAGGGTCGCAAGTATGGCGAGGCAGTATCAGTGGGTTCGCCCGCCGAGGTGCCGTCCGGCCAGGTAGCTCAGTTGGTACGAGCATTCGCCTGAAAAGCGAAGGGTCGCCGGTTCGATCCCGGCCCTGGCCACCATTCTTTACCTCATCGTCGACGAGGACTTCGGCCTGATTGGCTCCGCGAATCTCACAGATACCTGCCTCGGCGGCGGCGCGCGCCCCAACGCCGAACTCTCGGTGCATCTCGACAAGCAAGGTGTCGCGAGGGCACGCGCGGTGGTCGAAGCATGGTGGCATGAAGCACAGCCGGTCGACGCGGAGCGTTTGGACGCTTTCGCCGCGGAGGTTGACGGACTTCCGCGCCTTCCGCGAACCCGGCCCAACCCGAACGTGCCCGCCAACCTCGCGGACGGCGCGATCGAACAGATGTTGAGCGACACGCGAGACCCCGGGTGGAAGCTGTGGGTGAAGGCCCAGACCCTGCACGATCAACTCACGCCGTGGCGGGCTCCCCACGGGTTCTCCAAGCACGGCGGCCGCGGGCGTCCCCGGATCGAAACCGGAGACCTCGTAGCGGTCTACTCCACGCCGCACCACGGGATCATCGCGATAGTCGAGGTGACATCCGATTCTCGTGAGGACCCCGACTTCGTCCGGAAAGAAGGCGGCTGGGCATCAGACGAACCGGTGAAGCACCCGCGGGTGAACCACACGGCTCCACGCCTGGTTCCGACCGACCTCACCGTGGTGGATCCGGTAGCGGCTGGCATGTCGGCGGGTCAAGTGTCGAGCCTCCAAGGCGGCTGGATCGGCCTCCAACCGCAGGTGTTCACGTCGATTGTCCGCGCGTTGGCCGACGGCGGCGCCTGACTTCGCGCCGTGCCGACCCTCACTCAGGCCGTACTCCGAGAGCCACTTCCGCCTGCCTACACCCATCTCGGCGCCGGCACGTCGGGCACCATCGGTCAGACGTCAGGCCACGCGAACAGCAGCGCTACATCTACCGCCGGCTCCGCTGGAACTGCCACACGGCGTGATCGAGATCGGTAGGCGACATGCTCAACTCTTTCGCAGCGGCCGTCAGGATCTCCAACGCGAACGGCGGCGTGACACCGCGGCGGGACAGCTCCAACGAGTCGGCGATGAACCGGCAGATCATCCGGTCCGGCTTGACGCCCGGAATGCCGGCGAGCATCTGCATGTAGTGCCACGTGATCCCGCTGCGTTGCCCCTTGACCGCGCACCACGCCGCCTTGACCCGTGCCAGCTGCACGTCATCCTCGGCCGCCTTCCGAAGCGAGTCGGTGTCCTTGATCCCCGCGGTGTCGAGAACCTCGGCGGTGTCCCGGATCGCCTGGGACTTGAGCACCCCGCCGCGGGTGGAGGTGCGATTGCTGTTGCCGATCTTGTTCGCCCAACCGTCCGGCCCGTCGAGCTCGTCGAAGGTACCCAAGAGCTGCGGGACTCCGTCGCAGTTCGGGTCACCGCCCTGCTCGCTGCGGCGGCGGTACGCCCGGTAGCGGGCGACCACGTTCTCCACGCTGCTGTAGGTGACGCCCGTGGACTGCACGCTGTCGATCACGCAGAGGGCAAGGCTGTCGCGGTAGCCATCCGGTGCCTTGGATCCTCGGAACTGCTCGCAGGCGGCGGCGAGTGCACGGAGCTGCTCGGCGGTGTGGGTCATGGGCGCAAGCGTGGCATAGGGCACCGCCGTCACGACGGAAAACGTTCGCCGCTCGCGGTGGGTCGTATGTCCAAACCTGCTCCTCGATTTAGAGAATCAGTACCGTGTTTGCGCAAGCTGAGCTCCCTCATCGGGGCGGGGTGGTGCCGCCTACTGACCGCACGACGCGGCGGGGCTGTCACCGCTTACAGTCACGCGCATGAGGAAGTGCCCCGCACCGATCCGGGTGGTGTGAACATGTTCGAGCAGCACGATCGATGGCTGGAAGAGCTACTTGAGTACACCCGCCGCAAGGAGTCGATCACCTGCACGTCGGGCCACATGCCGCTGACCGCGATCCTTCAGGAGATCGCAGACGCCTGCGCCGATCCCCAGCAGCACGACCGGACGCAGATCTACGACTGGCGGTCCAGGGCTTCCGACCTCGCCGACACGCTCGACTGGCTGGGGCCTGAGCTGAACGCACTAGTCGATGCGCCGGGGCACGCAATCCAGCAGGCGATCACCAACGTCCTGCTGGCCCCTGGGCCGAACGGAGGCGCACGCCTAGACGACACCAAGCGGCCGGTTGTCGACGCGGCCAACTCAGCCCTCACCGCGGCCATTGGCGGAGACGACATACTGGTGGCAGCCTGGCGCGACCTGGTTGCCGCGTGCCGCGACAGCGACCACATCCGCTATCCGCACGAGCGGGTGGCGTTCATGCGCGACAACGTCGTGGCGCTGAGTGACCACCGCAAGCAGGACCGTGCGCACTGGGATCCCATCTCTACGGCCGCGAGTGTCCTAGTGGGTTATCAGGGCACCGTGCAGCTGGCGCAGGCGATGGTCGGCGACCCGCCGGACGAGACGCAGCCTTACGACCCTCAAGCGAAGTCGACTCTGACCGAGCCGCAGCTCGCAGACTTGGCTGAGCGCTGCGCCGCGATGTCGCCGACGACCGGAGACTTCGTGGTGTGGTTCCGGCTCGCTCCGGCGTTCGTCCGGAGTATGTCGTGCGTCAGCCACGGCGACGTCACGTTCTACGACGCGCAAATTCTGGCGAGCGCACTGGCGGCAGACGCGGATCGGGTCCGGGATCTGTTCGACGTCGTACCGGAGGAACTGCTGACCGACGAGATCCGGGAGCTTCAGTCGTCGGGGCAGGTGGACGACCAAACGGGGTTCGAGTACGAGTCGCAGCTGGTGTACGCACGCGTCGCAGTTCGCGGCATCCAACGGCACAACGCCACCGCCGTGGCCCGCAGCTACCTCGACGCGGTGTTGGCCGTGGTGGGTGTCCACGACGACATGTGGAAGGTGCTGGGAGGAACTCTGCTGTTCGACGGTCAGTCCTCCTACTTCCCGCCAGTCCGGTGGGGCTTGAAGGAGCCGCACCCTGAGCGTGCCTTCTACGAGAATGATCACTTCACGACCAACCTGGACGAGATGACCGGAGCTGGGCACGTGATCACCGCTGAGGCCGTACCTCTGCTTCAACCCGTCCTGCGCCTCCAAGCAGCACTCGCGGATGCTCCGCGGTCCGACCCCGAAGCCGTGATCATGGCCGCGGTTCGCGCCATTGAGCACTGCAACAGGTGGGCGGCTCCTCTCGCGGGCCACAAGTGGTACGCGTTCGTCGCCGAGTACTTCTTCGACGAGTACACCGTCACTTCGTTCGCCAACCGCGCAGTTCGCGACGTATTCGCCGCGGTCGTGCAGCACGTTCCTGATCGTTCACCGGTTGCTCGGATCCCGGCGGAGTTGGTGACTATCCGCGACGACATCACGGATGGTAGCTGGGGCTTGCGCATCAACCGGCAGAAGACTTTGGACCACGTGGCCGTGCTGAAACGGATCTACGCCGATCACCGGCTATCCCGCCAGCTCAACGAGACCGACGACATCTTGTCCTCGGGCGCTTCCCTCGGCGGAGCGTTCGCGATCGAACAGCAGCGCCTTGAGAACCGGGTAGCCAGGCTCACGCGGTCGCGCAATGCGGCGATTCACGGAGGGCCGTTGTCGTCGGCTGCCTGCGACAGCATCGCCGACTTCGCCACAGTCATTGCGCAGAAAGCGCTGTACACAGCGGTGCGTGCGACGGTCGCCGGGCAGGCGGTCGACGTCTACGCCACCAAGTAGCGGGATGAGTACCGCCAGCGCAGCCAGAACCTCGCGTCGGGTGGCGATCTGAAGAACCTGTTCACCCTCACCTAGAGTCGGTCAGTCCTCCGGCTCGGCGTTGTAGAAGTCGTCGAGGGTCCACGCTTCCGCTGCGACCGTCAGCTGCTCGGTTTTCGTTCGGGTGCCACGGCGGTCCATCGCACTGGCGGTTATCTCCACGGCGATCTCTTCGGGTGCCTTGGTACCGGCGACGACGGTCAGGGTGAAGTCTCCAGACTGCTCGCGCGGCCGGAGGTCACCGACGTTCCACGTGACCTCGAAGACGTCACCCTTGTCGGAGACGGCCCCGGCGCGCGGGAAGAAGTCGGGGACCTGCGCACTGGTCATCCCGGCGAGAGCGTTCGCACGCATCTGGTCGAGGGGGTCCGGCCACTTCGGCAGCGGGGGAAGGTCACGGACACTCGGCGGGTAGGTGCGGACGAGAACCCCGCCCTTGCGGATGCGGACCATCAGCTGCACGCCGGAGACCGGGTCGTCGGTGTCGTTGCCGACCTGGAAGCACACGGTGTTCGCGTCATCGTCGTTGACGATCTGACGGAGCACGTGATCCATCAGCCGGCTGCGCAGCTTGGCGAGGTAGTCGGTGACACGGTGGTCGAACTCTTCGACGTCCTTCGGATCGGCGTACTTGAGCATCCCCAACGAGCCGGTGATGTCGCCGAGTGAGCTGAACGTGTCGTATGCGGCCCAGGCCGGACGGGCCGGATTGGCCTGCGGCTTGGGGCGTGGCGGTGGCCGATCCGGAGGCTTGCCGCTGTTGGCCCGGACGTACGTCTCGTGCCGGCACAGCCAGTCCTCAAGTTGTTCGCGCTCGATGCTGAGCCGGATGAGCGGGTCCGCGTTGGCCGTCATCGTCAGGTCCAGTTCCGGCCGCTGCGCGCCCTGCAGGAGGCGCTGCCCGAGCATCTCCACTTCCTTGGGGCCAGCGGGAGCCGTGCTCGCGGCCCCGCGGTGGAACACGATGCCGGCGTGGAACTTGTCGTACTGCTTCTGCAGCGTGTGTTGCGGGTCGCCGGGCTCAGGCGCTTCGACGACCGCGACGAGCACCTCGACGTCTTCGAACCGGATCGTGCGTGGCGTGAACCGAGGGGTGGACGCGTACGTCTTGATCCCAGGCGTGAGGTTGGCGTGGTCGATAGCAGGGATCCCAGCCGCGGCACCTAGTTCCACGCCCACCACCATGTAGGCGACGCCGCCGCAGTGGAGCCGAGCATCTTCGACGGACCGGTTGGCGAACCCGAGGACCGCCTTCGCGACCGCGAACTTGCCCGCGGCGGTGCTGAGGTCGAGGGTGCTCTTCCACTCCAGCCAGTTGGTCTCCTGGGCCTCGGGCCGGGAGCCGTGGATCGCCGCGACGAGTCGAAGAAGCTCGTCGTCGGTGCGGAGCGCACGGGTCGTGTCGATGTCGCTCAGCGTGATCGGCTGTGGATCCACCGGATCAGCGTATTGCCCGGCGGTGACAGCTCTGGGCGGCGCGCGGCAGGTGATTCCGCGAGGTGTGGGCAACCCGGGTGAGTACCGGTGAGACGATCGCACCATGGCCCGCCGCGCCGATTCCGACGAGCACTATGTCCTGGACTTGTGCGACGAGATCCTTGGGATTCCGGGACGGCGCCAGGAGAGGTTCGACTGGCTGCGCGGAGACCCGTCACCGACGCGGCCCCGCGGTACGGGGCTCCCCGTCGACGGGTACTGGCCCAGCCTGGGGCTCGTCGTCGAGTTCCAGGAGGAGCAGCACTCGCAGCCGTCTCCGTTCTTCGACCGGCGCCAGACCGTGTCTGGGGTCGGCCGCGGTGAGCAGCGCCGCATCTACGACGAGCGCAAGCGCACCGTGATCCCGGCGCGTGGGCTGCGACTCCTAGTGATCGAGAAGTCCGCGTTTACCGTGAAGTCGAAGCGGATCGCCCGTGACCGAACACGGGACCTCGCCGTCGTCCGTGAGCACGTCGCACCGGGTGGAGTCTGAGTTCGTACCCGCTTCGATCCCGGCTCTGGCCACCACGTTCTACCTACATAGACACGGGTCATGCACTCGGTGGATAGTTTGATTCGTCCGGTTCTTGTCCGGTCTTCGGTGTGAATTTCAGTTGCGTGAAGTTGATCGAGGTTGGTCAGCCGGGAGGGGTGTCTTCCGCCAGCAGCGGCAGCAGGATCTCGGCGACCTCGGTCATGTTGTGCCGTGTCACCAGCAGCTCGAGGATCTGTTCCGGGGTCTGCGGTGGGTTGGTTCGGCGATTCGACATCTCTCGCAACGCGCGTACTCCTGGCATAAAGATGAATTCGTGCTCGGTGGGTACGCGGCGATGCCGCGGATCGGCTGTCTGGCGCAGGTGCGTAGCGAGCAGGCCAGGCCAGTCGGCCGTGTGCATTGGGCGGGAACCGAAACCTCGGATCGATTCAACGGCTATCTCGAAGGAGCTGTTCGGTCCGGCAGGCGAGCGGCCGCAGAAGTGCTCGCTGCGTTGTAAACGCCCGGTTCACGTAACACCAGCAAACCGGTTCGGTTCACGCTCGACATGTGGTCACCGCTGTTCGCTTCCCTCGGTGTGGTCGGGGTTCCACGTGCTCGGCATCATTGGCGTCCGGGCTCCATCGCTGAACGCGCCGCTGGCTAGCGTCGTGAATCCTGTTGCCGCCGTGCCTGTTCTGGGCGCGGTGCCGGTGAGCCCAATAGGCCCGGCGCTCCGGTGCGATGCCACCGGGGACGATTCCTTCCTGCCTTGCGCGTCAGGACCCGATTCGGGAGTGGCATCCAGGTCCATGTATTCGAAGGCGCGACCTTCCTGCTTCGATCGATCGCGGCGGCGGCGCGCTTGCCGTGCCGCGGCCGTCGCGATGGTGGCGGCCTGCTCTGATGCGGACGCCCGCGTCGCGGTACTGGCTCCAGCGCGAGCGTGGCTTTCTACCCCGACTCTGGTGCCGATGTGTGGGCCGCCGCCAACGGCGTAGGGGAAGGAGAAGCCGGTGTCTCCGGCGGGCGGCGGCGGTGAGGGTGAGGGCGCAGGACTGGTGGTGGCAGGAGAGGCAGGCGCGCTTGCCGGAGCCGATGCCGGAGCTGACGGCGATGGGCCGACGGTCGGAGCCGTCCCTGCGTGCGCCACTAGCGGGCGTTCATCAGTGGGGCTCGACTCCGTGGCCAGGGACTCGGAGGGAGGATGGATGCCGGCCAGTCCCGCGAACCCGGCCGCCCATCCCAGGTTGGCGACCGCCAGAGCTAGCGCAGGCTGAATCAGCGCTGGCGCGAACTGTCCGATTGTCGAGGCCAGCTGGGCGGCGTGAAAGGTTATGTCGGCCAGCACCATCGGCAGGTTGGTTAGCAGCGCGGCCGGATCTGTCAGCAGGTTATTCAGCAGTAGTTCGAAATGTTCAGCCATCTCTCCGGCCACATGTAGCCACCACTCCGGATCGGTGGGGTCTAGGTCTCCATGACCGTCGTGGCCCCCCTCGTGGTCGTGATCATGGTCATGATCGTGGTCACCACTGTGCAGAATCGACGGCGCGGGGGTGGAGTGTGGCGCCGACACGATGGCAACCTCGGAGGCGCCTTGGTAGGTCGCCATCGTAGTGGCAGCTTGAACCCACATGCGGATGTAATCGGCCTCGTTGGCGACGAGGGGAATGGTGTTGACTCCGAAGAAATTTGTTGCCATCAATGCCACATGGGTGGCGTGGTTGGCGGCCAATTGGGCAAGAGTGGGCATCATCGCCAAAGCGGCGCCGTAGGCGCCGGCCACGGTCTCGTGCTGCGCCGCCCTGGCGTTGCTTTCGATGCCGCCTTGGCTCAGCCACGCCAAGTACGGGACGTGCGCAGCAACATACGTTTCCGCACTTGGGCCCTGCCATGCCCCCGTGTGCGTTGCGGCCAGAATCGCTCGGAGCTCGGCGGCGGCCGCGGTGTAGTTCGCGCCTAGCGCGGACCATTCGGCGGCGGCCGCGAGTAGTGGCCCTGGGCCCGGGCCGCTGGTGAGCAACGCTGAATGCACCTCCGGTGGCGAGGCCATCCACACCGGATTCGCCATTCCGCACCCCCCTCGTTAATGGCAATGAAAACGATCTTCATTTACATTAGCCGCAGGGATCTCACAGGTTGTCAGCACCTAGCTCACAGGATCGAAGCCCGGGATTGCCTGCGCAGCGTCCATTAATCAGTGGTATCGCGTGGTATCTAGCGATACCATCGGCATATGGCCATGACTCTGCGACTAAGCGACGAGCAGACGGCGGCGTTGCGCGCGACGGCAGATCGTGAGGGAGTTTCCATGCAAGCCATTGCCCTCAAGGCCGTCGACGAATACCTCAACGGCCGGCAGCGTCGAAGAGAAGACCTCCTTAAACAGATTGTCGCCGAGGATGCCGGCGTGCTTGACCGTCTCGCTGACGCGTGAGCGCACCCGTCGTCCAGTACCTCGAACTGGAGGATCTGCTCATGATCTGTGAGGGCTACCTCGGGCGCCGGGCCGAAGTGCGCGATTTCGGCCTGCTTGAATCCGCACTCGCGCGGCCGAAAGCCACGGTCTTCGGGGAGGACGCATATCCCGGAATCCACGAGAAAGCTGCCGCCCTACTCGATTCCGTCGTCAATAACCACGCGCTTGTCGACGGCAACAAAAGGCTCGGCTGGGTCGCCACTCGGTTGTTCTATGGCATTAACGACTTCACGGTATCGGCGACAGAGGATCAGAAGGTCGATCTGGTGCTCGAAGTCGCCGCCGGTGAGATCGTCGGCGTCATCGATATCACTAAGCGGTTGTCTGCCATATCTATTCGTGGTTAGGGCAGATCAGGTCAGCGCGCCCTGCAGGCTCCGGCACGCCTCGGCCACGAAATCCTTGGATACTTTCGCCCTCGGCGCGAACCTGTCGAACGCATGGAAGGCGCCCGGCGCGGTCTCCAATTCACAGGGCACTCCCGCTGCCCGTAGGCGTTCGGCGTACTCAAGGTCCTCGTCGTGGAATAGATCGGCTGTCCCGATGCCCAACCACGCCGGCGCGAGCCCCGCCAAATCCGTTCGGCGACCCGGCGCAGCGATATCCCGGTTCGCGTCACCAAGATACGAATCCCAACCAAATCGGTTGCTCTTGTTGGTCCACATTCGGAGGTTGGTCTCGTCAATGTCGGTACGGGCACTCGTGCGGTCATCGAGCATCGGGTAAACCAGCAGCTGCAACGCCGGAGCCACCTCGCCGCGGTCACGGGCCAGGAAGGCGAGCGCCGCAGTCAACCCACCCCCGGCGCTGGCACCCCCGATGGCGATTCGCGTCGGATCAATCCAACCCTGCACCGATAACCAGCGCAGTGCGGCGTAGCAGTCTTCGACGGGTGCGGGGTAAGGATGTTCGGGTGCCAACCGGTAGTCCACCGACACCACCGGGAGCCCGGTATCCCGCATCACCTGCGGCAGAACACGTCGTCCTGCCGCGCGGTGCCCATCACGTAGCCACCGCCGTGAATCCACAACAGCGCCGGAGACGGTTCGATGAGATTCTTGGGCAGATGCACACGAACGCTCACATTGTCGTTCACCGCCACGGATCGCACGCCCCGCCGCGGTATCATGCCGGATACGCGGATCAATGCGCGCAGCGTCGAAAGGGATCGCGGAAGACCGACTCCTCGCGGAAACAACTTGGCGGCGAACTGGAGATCGGGGTGAATGTCAGGGGACGACACATAGCGAGTATGCCGGGGGCATCGACACACCGTGGCCGATTCCGAGAGTCAGGAATGTTTCAGAGCCTGGTCCGCTTGACTCCTTCGTACCTAAGGAAGGGATCGACATGACTCAGCCACTCAAGGGCCGCCGCGCCTTCGTCACCGGTGGATCGCGCGGAATCGGCGCGGGGATAGTAAGCAAGCTCGCGGCCGACGGCGCCGATGTCGTGCTCACCTTCTCCAGCTCGCCGCAGCAGGCGGCTGATGTGGTGGCCGACGCCGAGGAGGTAGGCGGTCGCGCGAAAGCCCTCCAGGTGGACGTATCCGACGCTGCCCAATTGGCCGCGGCCATCGATGAGGCTGTCGAATACCTTGGGGGACTGGACATCCTGGTCAACAATGCCGGAATTGCCACCTACGGCGATATCGACACCGCCGGTCTCGAAGACTTTGACCAGATTGTCGCGGTCAATGTACGAGGCGTCTTCGCTGCCATCAAGGCCGCCTCTCCGCACCTGCGCGAGGGCGGCAGAATCATCACCATCGGCAGCATCAGCGGCGACCATTCGCCCACCCCCAATGCGTCGCTGTACTCGATGTCGAAGGCCGCCGTCGCCGGACTGACCCGAGGACTGGCGCGTGAGTTCGGGCCCCGCGGTATCACCATCAACAACGTCCAGCCCGGTCCCATCGCCACCGATATGAACCCCGAAGACGGGGAACTCGCCGATCTCCTGCGACCGAAGCTCGCGGTTGGCCGTTACGGCCAGCCGCGCGATATCGCCAGCCTGGTGAGCTATCTGGCATCCGATGAGGCCTGGTTCATCACCGGTGCCGCCATCAACGTCGACGGAGGATTGACCGTCTAGCCGCTGCCGGCCGCTAGGGTCACAGCCGTGGCCACTAGCGATATGCGGGACATCGTCGTCGAAGCGACTCCCGAGCAGATCATCGACGTCATCGCCGATTTCGGGGTTCTGCCGAAATGGTCCTCGGCACACCAGAGTTCGGAAGTCATGTCCACCGGACCGGATGGGCGTCCGTACGAGGTGAAGATGAAGGTCAAGACCGCGGGCATCGTCGACGAACAGACCGTGGCGTACACCTGGGGGCCCGATACTGTCAGTTGGAGCCTGGTCAAGGCCAGTCAACAGCGTCGGCAGGACGGCAAGTACACCTTCACGCCCAAGGGCGACAAGACGCATGTGAAGTTCGAGTTGACCATAGACCCGCTGATCCCGCTTCCCGGGTTCCTGCTGAAGCGGGTAATCAAGGGCGCGATGGAAACCGCGACCGATGGGCTGCGCAAGCAGGTTCTCGCCACCTATCGGTAGGGACTTCCCTTGGGCCTTTCCCGCTAGTATCGTTATTTCAAATATCGAAACTAGCGGGACGGTCGGATAGTGGATAGACGCCAGGGTGGACGCCCACGGGATCCCGATAAGGACGATGCGGTACGAGAGACCGTGCGTCAGCTGCTCGCTACCGAGGGGTATCAGGGCGCCACCATTCCTGCTGTGGCGCGGGCCGCGGGAATCGGCGCACCCACGATCTATCGGCGTTGGCCGACCCAGGCCGAAATGGTGGAAAGTGCGATCGCCGATCGCCCCTGGCCCGCAGCGTTGGCCGATCGCGCCGAATTCCTTGACTATCTGCCCGTTTTGGTGCGCGCCGTGGTCGAGTACTTCGCCGATCCGGCCACTCGCGCCGCGATGCCGGGGTTGTTGGTCGAGTATTACCGCGAACCGAGCCAGTACGCGGGTCTGGTAGAGCGCACCGAAACTCCGCTGCGCGAGGAGTTTCGGGCCGCACATGACGAGGCGGCCGCCGCCGGACGGTGCGCCGCCCAGCCGGGACCCGATGCACTCTTCGACACCATCGTGGGCATGGCCGTCTACCACGGCGTGCTTCGTGGTACGGCGAACGGTGCACTCATCGAACAAATTCTTGGCGTGGTCCACGCCGCGATCCGACGTTAGGAGAATGATGAACCGAGAGACATTCGCGGCCCTGTTCGACCTCACCGGGCGCACCGCCATCGTGACCGGGGGCACCCGCGGCATCGGGCGCGCGATTGCCGAGGGATATACCTGTGCGGGTGCCAATGTTGTTGTGGCAAGCCGCAAACCCGAAGCATGCGCCGAGACCGCAGAGCACCTTCGCTCGCTGGGCGGACGCGCGTTGGGCGTTCCCACGCACACCGGCGACATCGAGTCACTGGAGCAATTGGTGCAGGCTACCGTCGATGAGTTCGGCGGTGTCGACATTGTGGTCAACAACGCCGCCAACGCCCTCACCGAGCCGGTCGGCGCCTTTACCGCGGACGGGTGGGACAAGTCGTTCGGGGTCAACCTGCGTGGGCCAGTGTTCTTGGTACAGGCCGCGCTACCGCATCTGGTGGCGAGCCGGCATGCCGCTGTGCTCAATGTGGTCTCGGTGGGCGCCTTCATGTTTGGGCAGGGTGTCTCGATGTACTCGGCGGCCAAGGCCGCACTGGTCTCGTACACCCGGTCGGCGGCGGCCGAGCTCGCCACGCGCGGCGTGCGGGTCAACGCGCTCGCCCCGGGCGCGATCGACACCGATATGGTCCGCAGGAACCCGCAGGCAGTTGTGGACGGGATGGCCAGCGGTAATCACCTCAAGCGGCTTGGTCTTCCTGACGAAATGGTGGGCACCGCACTGCTTCTGACCTCCGATGCGGGTAGTTACATCACCGGGCAGACAATGATCGCCGATGGCGGGCTGGTGGCCCGATGATCCGCACCGACCTTCGAGACAACGGCGTGCTGGTGGTCACCATTGATCGTCCGGAGCGTCGCAACGCGCTGGATCCGCAGACGGTTGCCGAGCTGCACTTGGTGGTTGAGAAGGCAGATGGTGACCCGGCGGTCCGGGTAGTCGTCCTCACGGCGGTGGGCACCTCCTTTTGTGCCGGTGCCGATCTGAAGTCACTGCCCAGCGATTTCACCAACACCGGTGCCACCTCTACCGCAGCGCTGCTCGGTGCCACCGATTCGGATGTGGTGCGCACGCTCGCGGCCCAGGAGCTGATGGCTTCACTCTTCGAACGGATTCACCGGATGCGTCAGCCCGTGATCGCGGCCGTCAACGGGCATGCGGTCGGTGGCGGATTCGCCCTGGCGCTCGCCTGCGATATCCGGTTCGCATGTCCAAAAGCATCTTTCGGTGCGGTCTTCATTCGCCACGGGGTATCCAACTGCGATATGGGTACCAGCTATCACCTGCCGCGACTGGTGGGCGCGGCCCGGGCCGCCGAGCTGATGTTGACGGGCAGGGTGTTCGGTGCGGAAGAGGCCCATCGAATCGGGTTGGTCTTCGACGTGGTTCCGCTCGAAGACCTGGTCGATGCCGCTGTCGCCAAGGCGGAGGAGATCGCCGCCCATTCACCGCTCGCGGTGTGGATGACCAAGGAGACGATGTGGCAGACGGTTGATGCGCCAAGCCTGCGCCACGCCCTCGACCTGGAGAATAGAACTCAGGTGATGTGCACCGCCACAGGAGAATTACGCCGTTCTTTCAATGCGTTCCGGGACGGGAGCGGCTAGCCCGCCTCGGGCGGCCCGGCCAGGATGGCGGTCACCATGTCGACGAGCTGTGCGCGCATCTGGCCATCGTCCAGATAGGTTCCGCTCAGGGACATCAGGCGATTCGTATGCGCGGTATCGCCGAGGACCACACAGGTGAGCGTCACTGCATGGGTGACCCCGAACCGGATCGCGGGTAGCTGTGCCGTCGGCCGCAGCCGCAGGATGAGTTCCTGTAGCCGCGCAGCCTGCGGCTGGAAGCTGGCTCCCATGGCGATGAGTGCCGGATGTCCACTGATGAGCAGCTTCCCGAGAGTGGAAAGCCATGCGGTTCCGCCCTCTTCACCGATTTCGGCCAGCGGAGTGACGATGGCCTCGGCGATGGACCGTAGGGTTTCGGCTTCCGCGGCGGCGTCGAGTAACGCGAACCGGCGCGTCTCTATCTGTTGCAGGTACTTGTCGAGCAGCGCCTCGATGAGGCGCTCTTTGGACCCGAAGTGATAGTGCACCGAGGCCACGTTGGTGCCGGCCTCCCCCATGATGGCGCGCAGGGACACCGCGTCCACGCCGCGTTCGGCGAAGAGCCGCTCGGCGGCGCTGAGTAACCGCTGGTCGGTGGAATCGTGTGCAACACCGGGAAATTCGGCCGCTGTATTGGTCATTGCCCGGTGAACCGTGCCTCTCGCTTCTCTGCGAAGGCGGTCAAACCCTCGCGTGCATCCGCCGAGGTGATCACCTGTCGGGTGAGTCGCGCCTCGATGGCGCGCGCGTCTTCTTCGGCGATCCAACCGCTGCGCACGATCGCTTCCTTGGCGTTTCGTACGGCCAATGGACCGTTGCGGGTCACACGCTCGGCCAGACTGCGCGCCTTGTCCAACGCGGTGCCCGCCGGTACCACGTGACCCACCAGCCCAAAATGGCATGCCTCCTGGGCGGTGAGTGGCTCCCCGGTAAGAATCATCTCCATGGCCTTGGTGTAGGGAATCTGCCGCTTGAGTCGGACAAGAGATCCCGCGCCGGGAACCAGCCCGCGCTGTACCTCAGGAAGGCCGAAGGTCGCGTGTTCGTCGGCTACCCGAATATCGGTCTGCTGCAACATCTCACAGCCGCCTCCGAGGCATGCCCCGTTGACCGCGGCGATGAGCGGTTTGGTCAGGGTATGGGTGAGTAGCAGGCCCTTGCCGATGGCGGCCGGATCCAACGGCGGCGCCGAGCCGTCGCGGACCATCCAGCCGTCACTTAGATCCCCGCCCACGCAGTAGGCGGCACCGGCGCCCGTGAGGATGGCGGCCAGAATGGTTTCGTCGCCGTCGATCTCGTCCCAAGCCTGGGCGAGCTGCGTCACCATATTGGTGGACAGTGCATTTCGTCGATGCGGGCGGTTCATGGTCAAGATGACGATCGGACCGTCGCGTTCGACGAGAAGTTCACGCTCTGCCGTCACGGCTTCTCACTTCCCACTACCCACAGGGCGTGGAACTGCGAGGCGCCGCCCATGGCGTGGCCGATCGCGCGCTGGGCACCGTCCACCTGATGTTCCCCGGCGAGCCCGCGCACCTGTAATGCCGCCTCGGCGAACCGCAGCAGCCCTGTCGCGCCGGTCGGATTTCCCGACAGCACACCACCGGAAGGGTTGATCGGATGCCTGCCCCCGAATGCGGTGTGGCCCTCGTCGACGGCGCGCCATCCCGAACCCTCCCGCGCCAGCCCGATGTTCTCCATCCACATGGGCTCATACCAGCTGTAGGGGATGTAGAGCTCGGAGACATCGATCTCGGTGGCGGGGTCGCTGATCCCGGCTTCGCGGTAGGCCTCGGCCGCACACTCTTGTCCCGCTCGGGGGTTCACCTCGTCTCGGCCTGCGAAATGTCCTGTCTCGGTGCGCCATCCGGTGCCGTGAATCCAGGCGGGCGGCCTCGACGTGTGCACCGCGTGACGCGCTGAGCTCACGACGACGGCACACGAGCCATCGGATGAGGGACAGGATTCTAGAAACCTGATGGGGTCCCACAGCATCGGGGAGTTGCGCACTTCCTCGATGGTGATATCGGGTTTGTGGATATGTGCGTAGGGGTTTCGCATGGCGTTGAGCCGGTGGTTTACCGCAACCTGCCAGCCGATGTGCTCCGGTGCCTGCGAGCGGCGAATGTACTCGCGGATCACGGGTGCGAAGTGCCCGCCCGCGCCGGCGCCCAACTGGGCGCTGAACGGTAGCGGCCGCGACAGTGCCCAGGTGAAATTGCCCTCGGATTCTTTGGAATACGCGACCACCAATACCCGCTCGGCGAGTCCCGCCTGCACCAAGTGCGCGGCATAGATCGCTGCATGTCCTCCGACGCTGCCACCGGTGAACACCCGTGTGACGGGGAGGCCGCGGGCACCCATCGCATCGGCGAGATACAGCTCGGGGTTCATCACCCCGTCGAAGAGATCGGGGGTCTTGGCGAGCACAATCGCGTCGATATCCCCGAACGTCAGCTCTGCGTCGGCCATCGCGTCGTCCACCGCCTCGCGGACCAACGCCGCGATGGTCACCTCGCGCTTCTTGGCTTGCTTGCTCTGTCCGACGCCGATCACGGCGACGCCGGCGCTCATGCGCTTGCCTCCATCAGGCAGACCAGATTGTGCTGTAGCGCGGGTCCGTTGGTGGCATGGGCGAGGGCGCGGGTGGCGCGGCCTTGGAGCACGGCGCGGGCGGATTCGCCGATGCGGATCAACCCGGTGGCGGTTGCGGGGGCGCCCGCCAGGGGGCCTCCCGAAGGATTGACGAGTGCATTATCGATACCAAAGGTCTTGGTGAGCAATGGCTCCGCGTAGCTGTACTCGGTGTGAAGCTCGGCGACCTCCACGCTTGAGGCCGCGAACCCGGCCATGGCGGCCGCCTTTTCGGCGGCTATGCGGGCCGAATCCAGGACCGCGAGGTTGCGCGAACCCGGGTAGTGCGTGTCCATCCGATGATCGATCGCCCGGATCCACGCGGGCCGCCGGGCCAGGCGTTGCGCCACGTCATCGGCGGCGAGGATCAACACCGCCGCGCCGTCGCCGATCGGTGCCGCATCGTGTGAACGCAATGGTGAGGCGATGTAGGGCGCGTCCAGGAGCGTCTCGACTCCGGGAGCACCTGCCTTGAGCGCAAAGGGATTTGACAGCGCATCGGTGAGGGACTGGTTCACCACATCGGCCATCTCGCGCTCGGTGGTGATGCCTGCCTCGATGGCCGCCGCAGCTTGCAGCCCGGCGAGCGCGTGCCGGTGCGGATGTAGGGGAGTCAAGTAGTACGGATCCAATGAGGTGGGCATTACCTGGTCGAGGTCGGCGGGTAGCGCACCGCGGCCGATGCCGTACACGAGGGCGATATCGCCATGCCCCAGTTGGAGCCACGCCCACGCCTCGTAACAGGCCCAGGCGGCGTCCATCTCGACGTGGGACTCCGATATCGGTGGCCACGCGCCGACGGCGTCGAGGGACTCGATGTACGCGAAGGTGCGGCCCTCGAAGAAGTCGTGGCTCCCCGATGCGTAGAAGTCGATATCTTCGCGGCGGAGCTGGACCCGCTCGAGGGCCTCACGGACCACCGGGAGCAGGATCTCAGCCATGTCATCGCGCAGGTTGGCTGCGGTACAGGGTGATTGGGCAAATGAAACCACGGCCACGTTACGCACGGACGGTTCCTTCCGATACCGGGCGGAAGTAGCGGATGCTTTGCATGGTGGCACCGAGGTCCTCGTCGGCCACCCAGACCGGCTCGACCGTCATCCCGATGTGAACGCTGTCGGGTTCGGTATCGCCGATCATGTGCATGAGCCGGGTGTCGGCGCCATGCAGCTGGATATGTGCCACCGGATAGGGCGGGGTGAACACTTGGCCCGGGAACGGAAAGCTGACGATGCAAAAGGTCTCCACCGTTCCTGTTCCCGCGAGCGGGTACGGGTCGCCTAGCTCGGCCAGGCATCGCGAACAGAACTGGGGGGCAGGACAGTACGCGCGTTCGCAGTCGGGGCATGTGCGTGCGAGCAGCTGCCGCTGTGCCAATCCGCGTAGGAATACCGAACGACCGGTTCCCGCAACATAGGTGTAGTCCATGTGAAATGGACTGGTGATCGAGGAGACTGGTTCGGGCAGGACGGTCATCGCGCGACCAGCGGTTCGAAGCAGACGATGTCGGTGATGGCGCCGACGCGGTCGGTGCGCCAGCGCGGGGCGACGGGCAGCCCGTTACTCATCGCCTGGGGTATCCCTGCGACGTCGACGGCGTGGAACATGGCGTTGTCCGTTCCGTCGATGCGGATGAGTGCCCACGCAAAGTCGTTGTCCAGCTCGTCGGTCGGCCGTCGAGGCACCCAGGTCCATTGCAGGACAACACCCTTGGGCTCGAGCTCGACCAGATCACCAGTGGCGCTGGCGTCCGCCGGGTCAAATTCGACCACCGGGCATAACACCTGGCCGCTGGCGGTCCGCACGCCGAATAGCCGGGCATCACGCAGACCGCCCAGAAACGTGCCGATCTTGGGGCCCACGGTGCGTTCGAATCCGAACTCGATCGTGTAGAGGGCGCTCAGGGACTCGGCGGATTGGTCGATCACGGGCCTCCCGAAACGGGTTCCATCAGATGATTGAATCGAGCGATAGGACCGTAACACGCGAGCGATCGCGGCCACGGGACTATGTCCGTGCGTTTACGCCGGGTGCGCATGGCCCAAATCGGCTCGGGGTGAATGGAACGGCCAGCCATCCGGTTGCAGATCCGCCACCTGCGGGAACGTCACCAGCCGGTATATCGATCGCTGGACGTTGCCATTGACGCGTGGTCGGGACGTTCATACGTTTGCGCCGTTCCCAGTTCGTGCTACGGGTTAGAAGCACCATGTGCAAGTAGGAAGCGCCGATGATCAAGCATCTCACCCGCCGCGCGACGGTTGTCCTTGTTGTGGCGGCCGCCGCCGTGTCGCCCGCCGCCTATCCGGCGATGGCGGATACGGCTACCCCGCTCAGCGGACTGTTCGCGTTGACGCCCGGCAGCTGCGCGGAGGGCCGCGCGACCGGCTCGTACTTCCGCATGATCCTGCCGGCCGGTGACGCGTCCGGCCCCTACCTCGCCAACGGCGACTCGACCTGCTCGGATAACACGGTCACTCTGCTGTCGCCGGGTACCGACGGTGGCCTGAAATCGGGTGAGTATCAGCCGCAGCCCGCCAATGCCTTCGACGGATCCGGAAATGCGTTGTCCGGCAGTATTACTCAGCCGGTGAAGTTCTACGGCGTGGGTTTCGCCACCGCATCCAACCAGACCGATCCGCAGACTGGGCAGGGCACGTCGACGCCCCAGATCACCGTGAGCGGCGACAAGCTCGGTGGCGATCTCAGTGCATTCGGGGTCACCTGGAACAACCAGGTGTTCAACCAGGGAGCGCCGAAACCCGGTGGCGCACTGCCGGGTAAGACCACGGCGGTGACGGGCACGTATGACCGCGGCACCGGTGCGTTCATTCTCGAATGGACCAGTCAGATCGTCGGCGGTCCGTTCAACGACTTCACCGGACTGTGGCATCTGGTCGGCAAGGTCGGAGGTGGGGCCGGTGGCGCGGCCGCCGCACCTCCACCTCCACCGCCGCCCGCACCGGGCGCCCCACCGCTCGCCGACGCACCACCGGCCGCGGTGCCCGCAGCGCCTGTCCCGGGTCAGGTCGTCGTGCCTGCCGGCCAACAGGCGGTGGCGCCGCCGCCGTTGTCCGCTGGCCAGCAGCTCATTGCGTTGCCCGTCGACGACAACCCCCGCACAGTGACGCCGCCGTGGGTCATCGCGCTGCTGGTCTTCGTGGCCATCGGTGGCGGAATCCTGTTTGTGGTGGGGGAGCGGATCTTCAGCCGTGGCCGATGAGCCGCTTGCGCGAAGAGCAGTGAGTACCGCCGAGCCTCGGGCGGCACTGCCTTCGTACGCCGATATCGTCGGCGAGCAGGCAGTGGTGGCTGAGGCTGGGCCCATCCCAAAACCCCGGTGGCCGTTTATCGCACTCATCGCGCTCGGTGTGCTGCTGTTCGCGGTTCCGGTGGTCACCGGGATGTTCACACGTGCCGCAGGGGGCCAGCAGCTGCTCACCGAGTTCCGCCCGTTCGTATCCTCGGAAATGATCACCAAGTTTCATGGCTACCTCGACACCGTGGATGCCGCTCGCTCCGATGTGCAGGCAACCCAGGCGGTCGCGGGCGGTCGGTACGAGCGACTGGATTCCTTTGTCGCGCAATATCCGTCGATCAAGCAGGAGATGAACAGTCTGCTGGATGCGGTAAACGGTCAAGTAGGTAACTACCAGAAGCTGCGCGCCGTCGGACCGTTCGACGTGCTGCCCTTCCTGCTGGCATTGCCGGGGCTGGTCCTGGTGGGTGCCGGAGTCTGGGGTCTACGGCGCACCCGCAACGGAGAAAGATCTCTCGGTGCAAGGGTTCTCGCAGTCCTGGCGGCGGCGGCACTGATTGCCGTGCCATTCGCTGACGGGCTCTTTTCCCGCGCCCCGGCGGGTGCCCAGCTCATCGATGCCTTTACCCCGATCATGAACCACGAGCGGGTGGCGGCGGTACAGCGGCATTTCGTGGTGCTCGTCGCGGCGGAAGGGGAGTTGGACACCCAGTTCCTCGGCGATCTGCGGCAGCATGATCCAGTCCGTGCGGTTCCTGGTGTTGATGCATTTGTTGCCCAGTGGCAACCCATGACAGCGGATTTCGCGTCGCTCATCGGAGTGATGGCAGACAACGTGGACAACTTCGACAGGGTGGTGGCGCTCGATCGGATCACCGCACCGCTGGGATTCCGGGCGTTCGACTATTTCGGGTGGTTCTTCCTCGTACCCGGCGTACTGGCGGCTGCGGCCGCGATCGACTCGAAAGGGATTGTCCGATGGCCCAAGAAACGGTGACACCGAAATCGATGAGGCGCGGCACGCTTGGTGTGGCGCTCGCGGTCGTGGTGCTAGTGGCTGCCCCCGCCTGTGGGTCCGAGAAGCCGGCCGAGTCCGCGCTCACCGGACTCTTGGCATTGGCGCCGGGTGCGATCGACGGGAACAAGCTCAGCGGTACCTGGTTCAAGATGGTGCAACCGGGCGGCAACCCTCAGGAGGGCCCGTTCATGCCCAATGCGAATTCTCCTGTGCCGCAAGGCGCGGCAACCCTGCTGTCTCCAGGTACGGACGGCGGGCTGGTTCTGGGCGGTTATCAGGGGGAGCCGGACCCCGCGTTCGACGAGGCCACTGGCTACTCGCTGGCTGCTCGGGTCACTCAGCCGACGAAGTTCTTCAACATCGAATTCGGCATCTCCACCAACAAGGTCGATCCGCAGACGCAGCGCGAGCTGTTGGCGCCGTCGGCCACGGTGTCGGGTGACAACCTTTCAGTGGATCTGTCGGCATGGGCCGCCTCATGGAACCGGCAGGAGTTTAACCAGGGCGCGCCTAAACCGAAGCCCAAGGAGCAGGCCCAGATCCCCGGTGAGGCGCGGGCCAAGCAGGTGTGGGAGTTCGTCGCGGGGCGTTGGGTCGGTCGTGATTCCGTGGATGGCGAAAGCCCCAAGGCCACAGGGACATACGATAAGACAACCAAGAAGTTCACCCTCGACTGGACAAGCCTCATCGTCGGCGGCCCGTTCAACAGTTTCACCGGGGTGTGGCACCTCGAAGGTGTGGTGAAGGACCGATGAGTGCTGCGCCCACAGAAGAGACCGCGCCGATAGCTTCCGCCAGTCCAAGGCGCAGCAAGGAACGCGTATTCGGTATTGCGATAAGGACATTCGCCGCCATTAGCGTGATGGGCAGCGTGGCTGCCATCACCCAGCTCTCGTACTCGCCTGCGCGAGCACCCATCATCGGGTATCAGATTGTGAACCGCGACGGGTCGATTCCCGAGGGTGCCATCCCCATCCCGGTGCCGCCACCGGGTCCGCAATTCGTTTCTCCGCTACCTCGTATTCAGGCGCCCTCGCATCCGCCAGGCCCAGCTGCTGGACCATTTGGTGCGCTGCCGTCGGTGACCGACCGTGGGCTTCCGATATCCGTGGCCCAGCCTTGCCCTTTCGGTTGGCCGGCGCCGGGCCCGGACGAGCAGGGTGGGTTGGCCTCACTGATCGACGTGGCACCGGCGGCTGGCGTGTTCTCCTCGGAGGCGTTCGCCCCGGCCACGGCCTACGAACCGATTCTGAAAATGATGGGCCCCGTGCTGGCCCGAATCTCCCCGTTGCTGTCCCGGCACCCGTGGGGGATCGACCAGTTCGTCACTCGATTCCAGACCGTCATGGTGCGGATTCTTGAGGCGATCCTCCCGTACTACGGGCCGTACCGGAACGACACCCTCAAGGCCGAGGGCGACCTCGCAAAGGCTTTGACCCCCTTTCTGGAAAGCCTGTACAACACCCCGACAGCGCAGTGCCTCGTGTCCTGGGAGGCCCAGCGCATCCGCGATGCGCGTGGGGGACAGCCACCGGCGCTGCGCCTGCACGACCTTGGCAAGGTGATCGATCTGTACCGCTCGACGCACTTCCGGGAGGGAGACGACGATCCGCCCCCCGCGCCGCTGCCCGCCTACGAGTACACGCCACCGCCAGAGCCCCCTCCGGCGTCGGACGTCCCGGCGGCACCGACGACGTCCCGGCCGGTGATACCCAATTTCCCGACCCCGACACCGGTACCGGCACCCGCGCAGACCTCCGCACCGGCAATCTCCTCGTCGCTGTAGCCGCACTTCCCAACCAACGGGTTGACTGGTTAGGGTGACCCCATGGCTGACAGTGGCGTCAAGACAGGTCCCCTCGCGGGCGTAAAGGTGATCGAGCTCGGTGGCATCGGCCCCGGGCCCCACGCGGCGATGATGTTGTCCGACTTGGGTGCAGACGTCATCCGGGTGCGTCGTCCCGGTGGGCTGGCGATCCCCGCCGAGGAGGCCGACCTGTTCCACCGCGGCAAGCGCCTGGTCAACCTGGACGTCAAGAAGGATCCCGAGGCGTTGCTCGCGCTCGTCGACAAGGCCGATGTACTCCTGGATCCGTTCAGGCCGGGTGTCTGCGAGCGCATCGGGATCGGACCCGAGGAGTGCGCCAAGCGCAACCCGCGCCTGATCTTCGCGCGGATGACGGGCTGGGGCCAGGACGGCCCGATGGCAGAGCGTGCCGGACATGACATCAACTACCTGTCGCTGACCGGCGCACTCGGTTCGATGGGCTACAAGGACCGCCCGCCGATGCCGCCGATGAACTTAGTGGCCGACTTCGGTGGTGGCTCAATGCTTTTGGTGCAGGGCATCCTGGCCGCGCTGTACGAGCGCGAGAAGTCGGGCAAGGGGCAGGTCATCGACGGCGCGATGGTCGACGGCGTCAGCCAGCTCGCCCAGATGCAGTGGACCATGTACAACAGCGGCATGTTGTTCGACGAGCGGGAATCGGCGTTGCTTGACGGTGGCGCGCCGTTCTACGGCACCTATGAAACCTCGGACGGCAAGTACATGGCGGTGGGCTCGATTGAGCCGCAGTTCTTCGCGATCTTGGTACAGGGCTTGGGATTGGACCCAGACAGCGTGCCGTTCCAGCTCGACAAGGCGCGCTATCCGGAGATGCGCAAGATGTTCGTCGACGCTTTCCAGACCAAGACGCGCGACGAGTGGACCGAGATCTTCATCGGCACCGACGCTTGTGTGTCGCCGGTGCTCACGTGGGCCGAGGCCAAGCAGAACGCGCATCTTCGTGATCGCGGCACCATCGTCGACGTCAACGGAGTAACCCAGGCCGCGCCCGCCCCCCGCTTCTCGCGGACGCCGAGCGGTCCCATTGTGGCGCCGCCGAAGGGCACCACCGACGTGGCCGACATCGGTTGGTGAGCTAGGCGGTACAACTAGTACCAGGTACTGGTAGTATCGGCTCAAGCAATGACGCTATGAGGAGGCTCGATGACCAGTGCCCGACAAGACGCCGTGATGTATACGGGGCCGGAGTGGATGGGTAAGGCTAACTGGCATTCAGTGGCCGAGACTTACCTGCTCAAGGCGTTGACCAAGCCGGGCCTGTACGCGTTGACCCAAGTGATGCTGGCGGTCAATCGCCGCTTCCCGCAGTTCCTGCTGAACCGGTCCTATGACGGAACAGAACGGTTCATGGGGTGGATGCCGGGGGTGCGCGGAACGCGGACCGAGCGGGTTCAGCTGCCGCATTGCCCCGCCGAGTGGACCTGGAACGAAAGGAACACTGCTGGGCCCGACGCGCCGGTAGTCATCTACTTCCATGGGTCCGCATTCATCGGGCTGGGCATCAACAGCCACCGGCCGTTGGTCAGCCACATCGCGCGGGACTCCGGTGCGCGCGCACTGAGCGTGGCATACCGGCTGTGCCCCCGGAATCTCGTCGAGGATGCCGTTTCCGACGGTGTCGACGCCTACCGCTATGTCCTGGACCAGGGCGTCGACCCGGACAATATCGTGCTGGCGGGCGACTCCGCCGGCGGGTTCCTCGCGGCGATGACGGCGATCGCGGTGCGGGATCAAGGCCTGACACCGCCCGCGGGCTGCGTCTTGATCTCGGCGGCCACGAGCAACGACATGGAGCCGAAATACGCTGCGGGCAAACGTGTTGGCGATGCCATGTTCCCCGTGAACTTTTTGAAGATGATCAACGACGTGTTCCTGCTACGCAATGGTGCGCGTGAGCCCGGGCCGTGCCCCGCGGATGCGGATTTAACCGGCCTTGGGCCGTTCCTGTTACAGGTGGGTTCGCAGGAGGCGCTGCGGCCGGACTCCGAGCTGTTTGCGGAACGCCTTGTCGCGGCTGGTGTTCCGGTGCGGCTGCAGATATTCGATCGCGCCATCCACGTATTCCAGGTGTTCGCACTCTCCAACCCCGACGCTCGACGCGCCGTCGGCGAGATCACCGAATTCGTGAAGGCGCTGCCGGAGCTTGCCAAACAACGACGCCGGGTGGACGCAAAGGTTGTGGGGCTAAGTTCCTAGCCTCGCCAGCCGAGTAATCGCCTCGTCGATCACCTGGTCACGCTTCGCGAAGGTGAAGCGCACCAGGTGATTCCATTGGTCCGCTGTGTCGGTGGTGGGATCGCAGAAGGCGCTCACTGGAACGGCTGCTACCCCAACGGTTTCCGGCAGGCGCTGACACAGCTGTGTGCTGTCGCTGAAACCGAGGGGCCGTGGATCGGCGCAGACAAAGTATCCGCCCTCGCTGCTGTGCACCTCGAATCCTAGGCCGGACAGGGCGTCGGAGAGGCGATCGCGCCTGCGCTGCAGGGATCCTCGTAAGTTCTTGACCCAGGCTTGTTCTGTGTCGAGGGCCAGCGCCACCGCGGGCTGAAAGGGGCCACCCCCGACATACGACAGGAATTGCTTGGCGGCCCGCACCCCGGCGATCAACTCCGTTGTCCCACATGCCCAGCCGATTTTCCAACCGGTGCAGTTGAACGTCTTGGCGGCGCTGGAGATGGTGACAGTGCGATCGGCCATCCCCGGCAAGCTGGCCATCGGAGTCTGCGTGCGCCCATCGAACAGCAGCCGCTCGTACACCTCGTCGGAGATGACCAGCAGGTCGTGCTCGACGGCGAGCTCTGCCACCCGCGCCAACTCCCCGTCGGTGAACACCTTGCCCGTCGGGTTGTGCGGCGAATTGATGACGATCGCCGCGGTGCGGGGTGTGATGGAGGCCGCGAGCGCGTCGGTGTCCAGTGCGAAGCCCGCGCCGTCGGATACGAGCGGAACCGGGACGCGGATGGCTCCCGCCATCGCGACCACTGCGGCGTAGGAGTCGTAGTACGGCTCGATGAGGATGACCTCAGAGCCGGGCTCGACGAGGCCAAGTAGCGCCCCGGCGATCGCTTCGGTGGCGCCCACGGTGACCAACACCTGTGTTTCGGGGTCGAGTTCCTCGCCATAACGGGCGAGCCGATCGGCGGCGATGGCACGGCGCAGCTCGGGAGTGCCCAACCCCGGCGGATATTGGTTGAGGCCTGAGCGGATGGCCTGCTGCGCGGTTTCGAGCATCGACGCGGGCCCGTCCTCGTCGGGGAAGCCCTGGCCCAGATTGATCGCATCGTGCCGAACGGCAAGGGCCGACATCTCGGCGAAAATCGTCGCACCGAAGGGGCGCAACCGGGCGACAGTGCGTGCGGGGCTCACCTGAGTAAGTGTCCCAGCTGACTAGCAGTCCGGCGCAGACCAGGTGAGCTCGGTGTCCGGAATCGGGCAGAAGTAATGCTCCCAGCCGGGATTGTTCCTGCGGTCGTTGTCCTCCACGAAAATCTCGACGGGTCGGTCGGAGGCGTGGACCCGGTAGTACGCCGTTACCGTGTCGTTGAAAATCGTGGGGACCGCCGCGGCCAGCTCGGCACCTGTGCCCGCGGCGCGCGCTCGACGCATGCAGTCCAGGTACTTGTACGGAATGTCCTTGGTCTCGGTCGGCGGCAATGCCCGGAGCCGTCCGCAGGTCTGCAACGGTGCGCGCTGCGCGAACGCGTCCTCCGGGCTGAGAGGTTCCGCTACCGCCACCGGTGAGCAGAGCGCGAGAGTCACCAGTACCCCGAGCATTACGCGGATCACGGTTGGACGGTATCTGTGCGTCACGCAGCGAGCAGGGGCGTTTCGCGCGAATTCGTGCGGGAGTCCAAATGGAATGCCTGGTGTTGGGCTCTAGTCCGATATGTGCCCGACACCGGGACAGCGGGGCGTCGACTCGGAGGTTGGTGTGAGGAGTGCGCAGAAGTAGTGGTCCCAACCCGCGCTGCCGGACCGGCCCGCGCTGTGGTCGACAAACGCTTCGGCCCGGCCACCCGGGGCGGTCACCCGGTAGTAGGTAGTGATCGGATCGCCCTGGGCGGTGCGGGTCATGACGGCGAGTTCAGCGCCGATGCCCGAATCCTGTCCGCGCGTCATGCACTCGCGGTACCGGGCGGGAATGTCGTCGGCACGTCTGGCCGCGAATGTTCCGCAGCTGGGAAGGGGATCGCGTGTGATGAACGCCTCGTATGGGGGCGGGGCCGCTGGACAGTAGATGGTCATTGAGCCGAGTAGGTGCCATGCCGACCACGCCGCGAATATTGCTAGAAGTGAGATCGACCCGATGAACACGCATCTTAGTGTTCGAGACCGGGTCCGCAGCACACTTTCAGTGTATCCGTCAGAATCTCCCAACCAACGGGTTGGGAGGGCTGCGTACCGCCTGGACGTACACCTGGTCTAACGTAGGGCTGTCTCGGCGAAACTGACTCGGAGTCAATCCGCATTCACGGGCCGGGGCACCTTGTAATACATGCCCCATACGCACCTCCCTATAAGGACGTATACCCATGACTGAAGCATTCATCTACGAGGCCATCCGCACGCCTCGCGGCAAGCAGCGCGGCGGCGCCCTCAACGAGGTCAAGCCGCTGAACCTGGTGGTCGGCCTGATCGAGGAGATCCGCCGCCGCTTCCCCGACCTGGACGAGAACTTGATCAGCGATGTCGTGCTCGGCGTCGTGGCACCCGTGGGCGACCAGGGCGGCGACATCGCGCGCACCGCGGTGCTGGCCGCGGGCCTGCCCGACACCGTCGGTGGCGTCCAACTCAACCGTTTCTGCGCCTCTGGCCTGGAGGCCGTCAACATCGCAGCTCAGAAGGTCCGTTCCGGTTGGGACGACCTGGTGCTCGCCGGTGGTGTGGAGTCCATGTCGCGCATCCCCATGGGCAGCGATGGCGGCGCCTGGGCCTCGGACCCGGCCACCAACTACGACGTGTCCTTCGTACCGCAGGGCATCGGCGCCGACCTGATCGCCACCATCGAGGGCTTCACCCGTGACGATGTCGACGCCTACGCCGCGCGCTCGCAGGACCGTGCCGCAGCCGCATGGTCGGGTGGCTACTTCGCCAAGTCCGTTGTGCCGGTGAAGGACCAGAACGGCCTACTCATCCTCGATCACGACGAGCACATGCGCCCCGGCACCACCGCCGCGGACCTGGGCAAGCTGAAGCCGGCCTTCGAGGGCCTGGCCGCTCTCGGTGGCTTCGACGACGTGGCCCGCATCAAGTACACCTACGTCGAGAAGATCAACCACGTGCACACCGGCGGTAACAGCTCGGGCATCGTCGACGGCGCCGCGCTGGTGCTGGTCGGCTCCGAAGAGGCCGGTAAGTCGCAGGGCCTGACCCCGCGGGCCCGCGTCGTCGCGACCGCCACCACCGGTAGCGAGCCGCTCATCATGCTCACTGGTCCCACCCCGGCCACCAAGAAGGTTCTCGACCGCGCCGGACTGACCGTGGATGACATCGACCTGTTCGAGCTCAACGAGGCCTTCGCCTCGGTGGTGCTCAAGTTCCAGAAGGACCTGAACATCCCGGACGAGAAGCTCAACGTCAACGGCGGCGCCATCGCGATGGGCCACCCGCTGGGCGCCACCGGCGCCATGATCACCGGAACCATGGTCGACGAGCTGGAGCGCCGCGGCCTCCGTCGCGCCCTCATCACCCTGTGCGTCGGCGGCGGCATGGGTGTAGCCACCATCATCGAGCGAGTGTAGGGAGAACGAAAAGTTATGTCTGCAAACACCATTCAGTGGGACAAGGACGCCGACGGCATCGTCACCCTCACCCTGGACGACCCCAACGGTTCGGCCAACGTGATGAACGACGACTACAAGCAGTCGATGGCCGCGGCCGTCAAGCGCCTTGTGGAAGAGAAGGATTCGATCACCGGTGTGGTTATCACCAGTGCCAAGAAGACCTTCTTCGCCGGCGGTGACCTGACCGCGATCATCCAGATCCAGCCCGAGCACGCCCAGCAGGCCTTCGACCAGGTCGAGGAGATCAAGAAGGACCTGCGCACGCTGGAGACCTTCGGCAAGCCGGTTGTCGCTGCCATCAACGGCGCGGCGCTGGGAGGCGGCCTGGAGATCGCGCTGGCCACCCATCACCGGATTGCGGCCGATGTCAAGGGATCTGCGATCGGTCTGCCCGAGGTATCGCTGGGTCTGCTGCCCGGCGGCGGCGGCGTCACTCGCGTGACCCGCATGCTCGGCATCCAGAACGGCTTCGTCACCGTGCTGGCCCAGGGCACTCGCTTCAACCCGACCAAGGCCAAGGAGGTCGGCCTGATCGACGAGCTGGTTGGCTCCGTCGACGAGCTCATCCCCGCCGCCAAGGCGTGGATCAAGGCCAACCCCGAGGCCGTGCAGCGCTGGGATGTCAAGGGATACAAGATCCCTGGCGGCACCCCGGCCACCCCCGCGCTGGCGGCGATCCTGCCGTCCTTCCCGTCGAACCTGAAGAAGCAGCTCAAGGGCGCGCCCATGCCCGCTCCGCGGGCCATCCTGGCCGCTGTGGTCGAGGGTGCACAGGTGGACTTCGATACGGCCAGCCGCATCGAGAGCCGTTACTTCGCCAGCCTGGCCACCGGTCAGGTCGCCAAGAACATGACGCAAGCGTTCTTCTTCGACCTGCAGACCATCAACGGCGGTGGTTCGCGTCCGGAAGGCATCGGCCAGACCCCGATCAAGAAGATCGGTGTGCTCGGTGCCGGCATGATGGGCGCCGGTATCGCGTATGTCTCGGCCAAGGCCGGATACGACGTTGTCCTGAAGGACGTCTCGCTGGAGGCGGCTCAGAAGGGTAAGGCTTACTCCGAAAAGATTGAGGAGAAGGCTCTTTCGCGCGGCAAGACCACGGCGGAAAAGTCCGCGGCACTGCTGGCCAAGATCACTCCGGCCGCCGATCCCGCCGATCTGGCGGGCGTCGACTTCGTGGTCGAGGCGGTCTTCGAGAACACCGACCTCAAGCACAAGGTGTTCCAGGAGATCGAGGACGTCGTCGAGCCCAACGCACTGCTCGGCTCGAACACCTCCACGCTGCCCATCACCGGGTTGGCCGCGGGTGTGAAGCGCCAAGAGGACTTCATCGGCATCCATTTCTTCTCGCCGGTCGACAAGATGCCGCTGGTGGAAATCATCCGGGGCGAGAAGACCTCTGATGAGGCGCTGGCCCGGGTCTTCGACTACGTGCTGGCCATCAAGAAGACCCCGATCGTCGTCAACGACAGCCGCGGCTTCTTCACCTCGCGGGTCATCGGCACCTTCGTCAACGAGGCCGTCGCCATGCTGGCCGAGGGCATCGAGCCCGCGACCATCGAGCAAGCAGGCAGCCAGGCCGGATACCCCGCGCCGCCGCTGCAGCTGTCCGACGAGCTGAACCTGACGCTCATGCAGAAGATCCGCAAGGAGACCGTCGAGGCCGCCAAGGCCGAGGGCAAGGACCTGCCGGAAGATCCGGCCGGACGTGTCATCGACACACTGGTTGAGGCGGGCCGTCCGGGCCGTCTGGGTGGTGCCGGTTTCTACGACTACGTGGACGGCAAGCGGACCGCGCTGTGGCCCGGGCTGCGGACGACGTTCAACACCCGCAATGGTGCCGACGCGGCCAACCCGCCGCTGCAGGATCTCATCGAGCGGATGCTGTTCGCGGAGGCCATCGAAACGCAGAAGTGTTTCGACGAGGGCGTGCTGACCTCGACCGCCGATGCCAATATCGGGTCGATCTTCGGCATCGGGTACCCGGCATGGACCGGTGGTGTGCACCAGTACATCGTCGGATATGAGGGCCCGGCAGGTAAGGGCAAGGCCGGATTCGTGGCTCGTGCCAAGGAGCTGGCCGCCACCTACGGCGAGCGGTTCACCCCGCCTGCCTCGCTGCTGGACGCCTAACACCGCTAGAACGAACTCTCAGCCGCTCATCCTCCGGGGTGGGCGGCTGAGGTCGTTTCAGGGGGTGCGCTCGTCGGCGCTGGCTCACTCTCAGCGGTTACGGCAGCTCCCGACCGCCGAATTGCCCTGCGGTTTCAGTGTATTTAGAGGCCAATGCTAGAAATAGCTATGCGTAATGAGTGGCGTACGCCACATTGCCGATAGCAGAGGGGGGTGGCCCACATAAATGTTCGGCGATCCCGTAGGTTCTCTGGTGGCACTACGGACATAGTGATTGGTTTATTCGCGTGCCCAGATGTAATAACCAGGTCATAGGGTATTTCGAGGCGGAAGTTATATTTGCTGGGATTGGGTTACGGTAAGACTTTCGAGAAGTTGCTGTAGTTCGAAGTAGCGCGACGTTACCCACAGTTCACTACCTGTTTCTTTGACGTAACGTACCTTTGCGAGATATTTATTCGCTACGCTTCGCGCGATGAGTAAAGTCTTTGCCACTCGCAATGTGGCCGATAGACCGAATTTGGTTCGGCTCGTATCCAAGATTGTCGAACAGGGATAGGGACGATGGTTGCACTCGGAACAATCCACGATTGGCGCCCAAAGCCGGGGACTGTCATCTCTTGGAGCGCTTCTCCACGCGCCCGCGAGATCGCTGCCCAGGCACCCGCCAACGCGGTTCCGCCCAGTTACCAGCAGGCCCAGCATGTGCGTTCGTACCGGGATCTCGCCCGTCAGGACCGGGAGATGGCCCGGCTGGGAATCGGTTCCTGGGACGTTCCGGGCAGCTGCGATATCGACGCCATGACCGCGGCCATCAACGCACACCTGCGACGCCACGACACCTACCACTCGTGGTTCGAGTTCGACACGACGGACACCATCGTCCGGCACGCGATCGACGATCCGGAAGCCATCGACTTCGTGCCGCAGGATCATGGCCTGCAGGGACCAGACGAGATCCGCGCTCATCTACTGCGCACGTCGGGCACCCCGCTCACATGGGACTGCTTCACCTTTGGGGTGATACAGCGCGCCGATCACTTCACGGTGTACATCAGCGTCGATCATCTGCACACCGACGGCATGTCCACCGGGATCCTGTACGTCGAGATCCAGCTGATGTACGCCAGCCTGGTGCACGGTTCTGCGCTGCAGCTTCCCGCCCCCGCGGGCTACCTGGACTTCTCCGCCCGCGAGCTTGCGCACAACCAGGCGATGACCCTGGACTCCTTCGAGGTGCAGACCTGGGTCCGGTATGCGCGCGACAACGGCGGCACCCTGCCGGACTTCGTCCTGCCTCTCGGTGACCGATCCGAGCCGAATGTCGGCGGCATGGTCGCCGCAGCATTGCTGGATGCCGAGGAGACGGTCGCGTTCGAAAAGGCCTGTGAACAAGCGGGTGTGCGATTCAGCGGTGGAGTCTTCGCGTGCGCCGCCCTGATCGACCGTGAGCTCACCGGTGCCGACAGCTTCTACGGCATCACCCCCTACGACACCCGCAGCACACCGGAAGAGCAGATGTCGGTGGGCTGGTACGCGAGCTTCATCCCGTTCGTCGTGGAGATGTCGGACGGCTCCTTTGGGACGGTGGCGAGATCGGCACAGAAGTCATTCGACGAATGTCAGCCGCTCGCCAAGGTGCCGTTCGAGAGGGTGCTGGAATTGGTGGGACCGGATTCGGGGCTGACTGCGCCCGATTATGTGGTCCCGATGGTGTCCTTCCTGGACGCGCGCAAGATCCCGGTCAGTGCCGAATGGGATCGCATCAATGGCGGAATCTACGGGGACAGCCGTTCTTCCGACCAGGTGTGCATGTGGGTCAACAGGTTTGAGAACGAAACAAACCTGACGATCTCGTTCCCCGACAATGCCGTCGCCCGTGAATCTGTGTCGCGCTATCTCGAAGTAGCACGCCTGGTTTATCAGCGTGTCGCGCAGTCACAGTTCGTTTCTTGAATCGCGGCATCGCTGCCGCAACTCAGCAGTACTGAGCAGCATTGAAAGGTGGGCACTGTCATGAGCACAAGCCTGGATATCGCGGTGAATGGCACCAGCTCACCGGATTTCGACAACGTCCGGCGCGCATTCGCGTTGAATTTCCTGGAGAACGACGAGCTGGGCGCTGCGGTGGCGATCTGGGTCGACGGGGAGCTCGTCGTCAACCTGTGGGCGGGTTGGGCCGATGAGGCCCGCACCCGTCCGTGGACGGAAGACACCCTGGCCCCAGTGTATTCGGGCACCAAGGGGCTGATGAGCACCTGCGTCCACATGCTGATCGAGCGCGGCGTACTCGACCTACATGCGCCGGTGGCGCAATACTGGCCCGAATTCGGGCAGGGCGGTAAGGAATCCATCACGCTGGCCATGGTGCTCGGGCATCGCTCGGGTGTGATCGGTCCGCGTACTCGGTTGACGCCGGAGCAGGCGGCCAACTGGGACGAGGTGTGCGAGCACATCGCCAGGGCTACACCGTGGTGGGAACCCGGCACCGCGCAGGGCTATCACATGGCGACGTTCGGTTTCATCCTCGGCGAGGTGGTGCGGCGTACCACGGGTAAGACGCTCGGGGAGTTCCTGCGCACAGAGGTGGCCCAGCCGTACGGACTCGACGTGCACGTGGGGCTGCCCTACAGCGAGCATCACCGCTGCGCCGAGATGATCAACAAGCCGTATCTGCGTGATGTCTTCCGCGGGGCGCCTTCGGAATTCGACTGCATGAGTGAACACCCGCTGGCCGGTCCGCTGATCTCGGGGGATTTCATCCCCGACGATGAACTCGCCCGTCGGGACATCGGACTGTGGCGCGCACTGGAGTTCCCGGGCACCAACGCGCATGTGTCGGCCCTCGGCCTGGCCACTTTCTACAACGCCATGGCGCTCGGAAAGCTGCTCAGCGGTGAGCACATGGACGTGGTGCGGGTGTCGCAGGGAGGTTTCGATCCCGACGTGGTGCTGGGGCCACGGGTGGCCAACCACGGTTGGGGCCTGGGTTACATGCTCAACCAGCGCTGCTATGCCGGACCGAACCAGAAGATATTCGGGCATGGCGGATCTGGCGGCTCGTACGCCTTCGCCGACCTCGAGCACCGCATCGGATATTCGTACGTGATGAACCAATTCGATGTAACCAAGGCGGATGCCGACCCCCGTAGTGTGCGGCTTATCAACGAGCTCTACAGCACACTGGGGGTGGCACCGGCGGGAGATTCGGCATGACGGCGATGATCCCAGCTACCGGTTCCGTGTTCGGCGTTGCAAGGGCCGCCGCCCATTTGGATTTCGTCGACCAGGCCTCCTTTCTGGGAGTGCGGGCCACCGAGATGTCCACGCTGGGACAGATGGTGTGGATCTACGAACGTGAGATCGACACCGCCCGGTTACGCAGGTTCCACGCCAACCTTGGGCAGGGCCTGTTCGGGCGGCGAATCGAACGCTCCCGCTTGCCGTTCGGCCGTCATCGCTGGGTGCTCGACACTGCATGCCATCCCATCGACGTCGAGCTGGCACCGCTGCCACGGGCCGAACTACAGGACTGGGTGCACCGGCATGCCCAGCTGCCGATCGACCCCGAGCGCGGCCCGGCCTGGCGGTTGGGAGTATCCCGCTTCACCGACGGTGCCACTGCGGTGAGCCTGGTGGTCTCGCATACTGTCGCTGACGGGGTGGGGATGTGCCAGGCCATCGCCGATGCCTCCAACGATGCTGATCTGGCCTTGGGATATTCGATGCCCCAGGCGCGCAAGAGGTTCCGCGGACTGGGTGAGGATCTACGGCGCACCTGGCAGGACCTGCCGGAGACCGGCCGGGCATTTCGCAAGGCCACCAAGATGATGTCGCAGCGGCGCCAGGACATCCGGCATGCTGCTCTGCCCGCAACTGCGTCCCGTGTCGATCAAGTACCGGCGGCCACTGTCTATCTGGATGAAACCCATTGGGACACACATGCACGGGGCCGGGGAGGCACCAGTAACTCGCTTGTCGGCGCGTTCGCTGCACAGCTTGCCACGAAGCTCGGCCGGATCGGCGAGGACGGCAAGGTGACACTGTCTATGCCGGTCAACGAACGTACCGAGGGTGATGTCCGCGCCAACGCGATGACCTCGGTGATGTTCGCGATCGACCCCACGGACGTGTCCATCGACCTGCGTGGTGTCCGGAGCGCCACCAAGCAGGTGCTTTCTGGTCTGCGCGATGCACCCGACGAGAAGTGGGCGTTACTGCCGCTCACCCCGTTCATCCCGAGGGCGGCAGCACGCCGGCTGGCCAACGTGGCGTTGGAGTACAACGACTTCCCAGTGGGCTGCTCCAACGTGGGGCCGTTGGATCCCAATGCGAACCGGCCCGACGGCACCCATGCCGACTACGTCTTCTGCAAGCTCGCCGAGCAGCGGGTGCGCCCCGACGAGGTGTTGAGCACCTACGGGCAATTGTTCATCGCGTCGGGCCGGGTGAATGGCCAGGTTTTCCTGGCGGTGGTCGCCTACCAGCCGGGCGTCGTCGAATCACGGGCCGACCTGACCGCACACCTGTCCGAGACGCTTGACGACTTCGGCTTGCATGCGGTGATCGAGTAGTCGTGGCGGTCAACACAGGTGGTATCTACGGACTGATCGCTCGGATCGTCCGTAGGGCCCCTGTCGTCGTTATCGGGTTCTGGATCGGGCTGGCGGCGGTCTTGGCTCTGACCGCGCCGTCGCTGCAGAAGGCCATCGAGGACCACCCCGTTGATCTGCTGCCCAAGGATGCTCCCGTCATGGAGACCACCCGGCAAATGGTCGAGTCGTTCCAGGAGTCGGGCGCGCAGAACATCCTGCTCATCGTCCTCACCAACGAGAACGGGCTGACTCCAGCGGACGGACAGACCTACCGGATTCTCGCGGCCCGTATGCGCGAGGACACCCGCGATGTCAGCATGGTGCAGGACTTCATCACCAAACCGCCGCTGCGCGAGATGATGTCGAGCACCGATGGCAAGGCGTGGTATCTGCCGGTGGGTTTGCAGGGTGAACTGGCCACCCCCGAATCTGGCAAGGCCTATGTGGGGGCCTTGAAGATCATCAAGGACGCCACCGCGGGCACCACCCTGAAGGCCTTTACGACGGGGCCGACTGCCACCGTCGGTGATTTGACGGTGGTGGGAGAGCGTGACCTCCACAAGGTCGAGATCACCACGGCCGCTTTGGTTCTGCTCATCCTGCTGATCGTCTACCGCAATCCGGTGACGATGATGCTGCCGCTCATCGTGGTGGGTGTTTCACTGGGCATCGCCCAGGCGGCCGTCGGGGGACTGGCGCAGATGGGTCTGAGCATCTCGAATCAGACGCTGACCTTCATGACCGCGATGATGATGGGCGCGGGCGTCGACTATGCGGTCTTCCTCATCAGCCGATATCACGAATACATCAAACAGGGCCTGGATTCCGATACTGCGGTGGCCACCGCGCTGGAATCCATCGGCAAGGTGGTCGCGGCCTCGGCGGCGACGGTCGCGGTGACCTTCCTGGGCATGGGCTTCACCAAGCTGGGCATCTTGTCCACCATCGGTCCGGCGCTCAGTGTATCCATCCTCATCGCATTCGTGGCCTCGGTGACTTTCCTGCCCGCGGTGCTGGTCTTGGTGGGACGCCGAGGGTGGGTGAAGCCGAGAAAGGCCTATGCCAACAAGATTTGGCACCGGTCGGGCATCAACATCGTCAAGCGTCCGGGTGCACACCTGGCGGTCAGCCTGGTTATCCTGATCATTCTTGCTACCTGCGGTTCGATGGTGAAGTTCGGGTACGACGACCGCAAGAACCTGCCGGCCTGGGCCGACAGTAACCAGGGCTATGCCGCGATCGAGAAACACTTCCCGGTGAATTCGACCCTGCCGCAATACCTCTACATCAAGTCGCCCCATGATCTACGCACCCCGCGTGGGCTGGCCGACCTGGAGCAGATGGCCGCACGGGTGAGCCAGGTACCCGGTGTCGACAAGGTGCGCGGTATCACCCGCCCCACCGGTGAACCCCTCGAAGAGGCCAAGCTGTCCTTCCAGGCCGGTGAGGTCGGTGGCAAGCTGGGCGATGCCTCGAATCTGATCGACGCCCGGGCCAGGGATCTGGACAAACTCGCGACCGGCGGACATACGTTGGCGGACAAGCTCGGTGAGGTGCGCAACTCGGTAAAGAACTCGTTGGGTACGGCGCGTGCCTTGGTCGAGGTGCTGGCGCAACTGAGAGGTAGCGGTAAGACCGGTACGCTCGCCGATCTCGATTCCGTCGACAAGCTGGTGACCAGCATGCATTCGTTGGGCGACGTCATCGAATCCAACGCTCAGCAGTCCAGCGAGGTGTATGGCTGGATCGAACCCGTAGCGCGGGTGCTCGTTGGTAACCCGGCCTGTGAAATGGATGCCGGGTGCCGGTCTTCGCGCGACGAGATGAACCGGTTCCTGGACACGAAACAGGATGGCACCAGGGACAGGATCGTCGAACTCGGGCGTGAGCTGAAGTCCGTCGACAGCGACAAACAGATCAGCTCGACCATCGCCCGGTTACGGACTGCGTTGAACGCCATCGACACGAATCTGCGCAGGCTCGGTCTCTCCGACAGTAGTGGCATTCAGCAGAAGTTCGCGGAGGTTCTTACCGGGGTCAACTCGTTGGCCGACGGTAGCGCGCAGCTTGCCGAGGGTGTGCAGATGCTGGTGGACCAGACCAAGCAGATGGGCGGTCAGCTGGGCGACGCGTCGACGCTCCTGGTTGCCGCCAAGCGTGATGCGGCGCCCGGGTCGATGTCCGGGTTCTATATTCCGCAGCAGGTGCTCACCCAGGAATCGTTTAAAACTGCTGCGGCGGCTTTTGTTTCGGCAGATGGGCATGCCGCGCGTTACCTGGTGCAGAGCAATTTGAATCCGTTCAGCCCGGAGGCGATGGACCAGGTCCGCGCCATCCAGGATGCAGCGCACAGCGCGCAGCCCAACACCACGCTGTCCGATGCGTCCATTTCGATGGCCGGATTGTCGGCGATGTACAACGACATTCGCAATTACTACAACCACGACTTGCGATTCATCATCGTGCTGACGGTGATCGTGGTGCTGCTCATCCTCGTCGCATTGCTGCGGGCGATCGTTGCGCCGCTGTATCTCATTGGCTCGGTGATTATTTCGTATGCATCGGCGGTGGGGATCGGGGTGATTGCCTTCCAGTTCATCGGTGGGCAGCCGCTGAGTTGGAGTGTGCCCGGGATGGCGTTCATCGTGCTGGTCGCCGTGGGGGCGGACTATAACCTGCTCTTCATCTCACGTATTCGCGACGAATCGCCGGATGGTATCCGCTCTGGAGTCATCAAGACGGTCAAGTCGACAGGCGGCGTGATCACCTCTGCCGGAGTGATTTTCGCTGCGTCCATGTTCGGCCTGCTGATCGGTAACCTGCAGTCGATGGTCGAAGCCGGCTTCATCATCGGGATGGGCCTGCTACTGGATACCTTCCTGGTACGCACCATCACCATCCCGGCCTTGGTGGTGCTGTGCGGGCAGGCGAACTGGTGGCCGTCGGCAAGCGTGGAATCGTGGTTCCGTGAACGGTTCTCGAGAACGAAGTCGGACGCCAAGGAAGACCCGGAACAGGGATGCGACCAGGCCCGGGAATCTATCGACGACGAGTCGCCACCTGAGGAGCCGCAGACTTCCGTTTCCCGTGAAGTCGAGCTCGCAGGCCGTCGATGATGACCTGTAGCCCGTCCTCGAAGTCGGCATCGAAGTCGGGTTCGTAGAGTTCGGAGAAGGCCTCTGTGATCGCCGGGTACCTGTGCAGGTCGAGCTTGGTGAACAGGTCCTCCTCGGTGTATGGGTTGGATCCCGGGTACTCCGACCCGTCGCGAGCCTGCTGCTCGATCGTGAAACCGATTGTGTAGTGGTAGATCACGGGCGATAGCCGGGCTGCCTCACGTACGGTGAAGCCGGCCGAGGTCATGACGTCTAGGAGGGGCTCCAGCATATCGCCGGCGTTTGTCACGAAGGTGCCTGCCAGGATCCGGGCGCCCTGGTGGTAACGCAGCATGGCCTGCCGCGTGGCACGGGATCCGTTGGCCAGGAAGACATCCCATGGACCGGCGCGGTCGAACGAGGCGTGGGCGTCGCGGACGATCTCCTCGCCCATCAGGTCAATGAGTTCGCGGCGGTTCTTCACGTGCCAGTACAGGGCGGGTGCTTGTACGCCGAGGGAGGCCGCCACTGACCGCATGGTGAGCCCGTCGGGCCCCTTCGCGTCGAGCAAGGCAAGGCCCGCACGCGCGATTGTCTCGCGAGTGATAATCACATTGACACCTTAACAGCGTTAAAGTAAATATGGACGTAATACGAATAACGACGTTAAAGGAGAGTCATGGCTGAGCACGCAGTGGTTATCGCGGGTGGCGGGCCGACCGGGCTGATGCTGGCCGGTGAACTGGCCCTCGCCGGCGCAGACGTCGCTATCTTGGAACGCCGCAGCAGCCACGAGGAGGTGGGATCTCGTGCGGCGGGAATCCATTCGCGCACCATCGAAGTATTCGATCAGCGCGGTATCGCCGACAGGTTCCTCTCGCAGGGGATGACCGGACAAGTGACGCACTTTTCCGGCATCTTCATGAGCATCGAGGACTTTCCCACCCGGCACCCGTACGCGCTGGGGTTGCTTCAGCACTACACCGAGAAGACACTCGCCGCGTGGGTAACCGAGCTGGGCGTGCCGATCTACTACGGCACTGAAGCGGTCGGTTTCGGCCAGGATGACGCCGGCGTGGATATCGAACTTGCCGACGGCCGCACCATGCGCGCGCTCTATCTCGCCGGCTGCGACGGTGGTCGCAGTGCCATCCGGAAGGCCTCGGGGATTGGCTTTCCCGGCCACGAACCGTCCACCGGTGCACTGCTGGTCGATGCCGAGATCACCGAAGTGCCCGCGGAATCCGGCATTCTGCGCAAGCCGGGGCAGTCCTTCCTGGGCATCCTGCCGTTCGAGGAGGGCTGGTGCCGTTTCATCATCGGCACCGATGTCTCGCGGCTGGGCACCGAACCGACTCTGGAGGAGGTCAAGGAACAGCTCGTCGCGATAGTCGGAACCGACTTCGGAATCCACAGCCCGCGCTGGATGTCACGGTTCTCCGATCAGACCCGACAGGTCGAGCGATACCGCGACCGGCGTCTCTTCCTGGCCGGCGACTGCGCGCACATCCACTTCCCGTTCGGTGGGCAAGGGCTCAACACCGGGGTCCAGGACGCGGTGAACCTCGGGTGGAAGCTGGCCGCGGTGGTCAAGGGCGAGGCCCCGGACTCGCTGCTGGACACCTATCAGGCCGAGCGCCACCCGGTGGCGGCGCGGGTGCTGCACAACACCATGGCGCAGACACCGCTGGCCCAGGCCAGCCCGCGCATGGATGCACTGCGCGATATCGTGGCCGACCTACTGGCCATGGAGGAACCGCGTAAACGCATCGCCGGGATGATGAGTGGTCTGGACATCCACTATGACCTGGGAACGGACCCGGGGTCCGCACACCCGCTCCTCGGTCGACGGATACCCGACCTCGATGTGGTGACGGCGGATGGGCCGACCAACGTGTACCCGTTCCTGCACCAGGCCCGTCCCGTGTTGCTCAACTTCGGAGAGCCGGGAAGCCTGAACGTCGACGGATGGACAGACCGCGTTCAGCTTGTCGATGCCAAATACTCTGGTGTGTGGGAACTTCCGGTGTTGGGCGAGGTGTCCGCTCCAGATGCCGCGCTGGTGCGACCCGACGGGTACGTCGCCTGGGTCGGGGAGCGTAGCGAGGCGGGTCTTCGCGACTCGCTCGCCCGCTGGTTCGGTTTCCCCACTCGGGCGTAGTGTGGCGCGGGTGGCCGAGACACTGCAGTTCGGAGTCTTCATTCCGCAAGGTTGGCGCCTGGACCTGGTAGGCGTTGCACCCGAGCGACAATGGGATGTCATGCGTGATCTGGTCCGCTATGCCGAGGCCGGTCCCTGGGACTCGGTGTGGGTGTATGACCATTTCCACACCGTGCCGGTGCCCACCGACGAGGCGACCCATGAGGCCTGGACGCTGATGTCCGCCTTCGCCGCCGTCACTTCACGCATCAAGCTGGGGCAGATGTGTACTGCGATGGGATACCGAAACCCGGTGTACCTGGCCAAGATTGCCGCAACAGTGGATCTCATCTCGGGCGGGCGCACACAGATGGGTATCGGTGGCGGCTGGTACGAGCACGAGTGGCGTGCATACGGTTATGGCTTCCCGGACGCGGCCGAGCGACTTGGCAGACTGCGTGAAGGGGTGCGCATCATGCGCGACGCCTGGCGGGATGGCCGCGTGACCCTGGACGGAAAGTATTACCAGGTGTCCGACGCCATTGTGGCGCCCAAGCCCCTGCAGCCCAATGGGATTCCGCTGTGGATCGCAGGCGGTGGCGAGAAGGTGACCTTGCGGATCGCGGCGCGCTACGCGCAGTACACGAATTTTGGGCAGACGCCTGAAGAATTTGAGCACAAGTCGAAAGTGCTCGCGGCGCACTGCAAGGACGTTGGTACGGACTTCGACGCGATTGTCCGCAGCGTCAATGTGAACGTCGTCATCGGCGCTGACGATGCCGAGGTCGCCGACCGGTTGGCGGCAATCAAGGCGCGGCTTGCGCCGGTCATCGGCCAGGACGTTGCTGATGTGACGGTGGGAAATCTTGCCGCGACCGCCGGAACCCCCGAACAGATTGCCGAACGTCTCACCCAGTTCCGAGCACTCGGATTGGGCTATGCGATATGCAATTTCCCCGAGGCCGCCTACGACCGTTCCGGAATCGACCTGTTTGTGCGCGAGGTTGTTTCGGCGCTGGGCTAGTACCGCGCGCCGCCATCAGTCGCCCGCCTTGTTTACGCACTTACTAGTACCGTAAGTTATCGACTTATGTCTGCACTCGAGTCCGTCGACGAAACATTCTTGGCGACCGCTCCCGTCGTGGTCAGCGAAACGATCTCGGTACCGCTGTCCGCCGATGCGGTGTGGCGCGAGCTGACCAGTGACACCACGTTGCGGTGGCTGGCCCCCGGCCTTCGCGTGATCTGGGGCAGTCCCCGTGCGGGTGTCGGTGCCGTCCGCCGGATCGGGCCGGTAGTTGGACCGAAGGCGCACGAAAAGTACTTCCTGTGGGAAGAGGGCCGGCGCAAGGCGTTCTACATGGTGAAGCCCCCGCTTCCGCTACCCGGACTGCGGGCGTTCGCCGAGGACTATGTGGTGACCCCGACCGCTCAGGGCTCCGAATTCACCTGGGTCTGGGCAATCGACGGCTCGGGCCTCGTGCGCCATGCGGCGCCGGTGGTGCGCGCCATCGTGGGGTTCGGAATGAAGCGCACCCAGCGACATCTCGCCAAACTGGCCGCAGCGCAGAGGTAGCGCGGCCCGCCTAACCGATGGCCGGCCCCAGTAGATCGTCCGCGTCGGTGATCCGGTAGCCGTACCCCTGCTCCGCAAGAAACCGCTGCCGATGTGCCGCGTACTCGGCGTCGAGGGTGTCCCGGGACACCACCGAGTAGAAATAGGCCTGCCCACCGTCGGCCTTCGGCCTCAGCAGCCGGCCCAGCCGCTGCGCTTCTTCCTGGCGTGAGCCGAACGTCCCCGAAACCTGCACGGCTACGGCGGCTTCCGGAAGATCGATGGAGAAGTTGGCGACCTTGGACACCACCAGGGTGCCGATCTCGCCGCGGCGGAATGCGTCGTAGAGCGCCTCTCGTTCGGCGTTCTTGGTCGAGCCTTGGATCACCGGCGCCTCTAGTTCGGTGCCTAGCTCATCCAGCTGATCCAGGTAAGCGCCGATCACCAGTGTGGGAACTCCCGGATGGCGGGCCAGAATCGACTTCACCACATTGATCTTGGTATGCGCCGTCGAGCACAGCTTGTAGCGCTCGTCGGCCTCGGCGGTGGCATAGATCATCCGCTCGTTTTCGGTGAGCGTGACTCGAACCTCGATGCACTCGGCGGGGGCAATCCACCCCTGTGCCTCAATGTCTTTCCATGGCGCGTCATACCGCTTCGGGCCGATGAGACTGAACACGTCGCCCTCGCGGCCGTCCTCGCGGATGAGGGTTGCGGTGAGCCCGAGACGACGCCGTGACTGCAGGTCTGCGGTCATCCGGAACACCGGTGCGGGCAGCAGGTGCACCTCGTCGTAGACGATCAACCCCCAGTCGCGGCTGTCGAACAGCTCCAGGTGGCGGTACTCACCCTTGGTGCGCCGGGTGATCACCTGATAGGTCGCGATAGTGACCGGCCGAATCTCCTTGCGTTCGCCGGAGTATTCGCCAATCTCCTCCTCCGTCAACGAGGTTCGCGCGATGAGCTCACGCTTCCACTGCCGTCCGGCAACAGTATTGGTGACCAGGATGAGGGTGGTTGCCTTCGCCTTGGCCATCGCCGCCGCGCCCACCAGCGTCTTACCGGCGCCACAGGGCAGCACCACGACGCCGGAGCCGCCGGCCCAGAAGGAGTCGGCAGCCATCTGCTGGTAGTCGCGCAGCTCCCAGCCGTCTTGCGCCAGCTCGATCGGGTGGGCCTCGCCGTTCACGTATCCGGCAAGATCCTCTGCAGGCCAGCCGATCTTGAGCAGCATCTGCTTGATACGTCCACGCTCGCTGGGATGGACCTGCACGGTGTCGTCGTCTATGCGGGCGCCGAACATCGGGGCGATCTTCTTGTGCCGCAACACCTCTTCGAGTACTGCACGATCCAGGCTGACCAGCATCAACCCGTGGGCGGGATGCTTGACGAGTTGCAGGCGCCCGTACCGCGCCATGGTGTCGACGATGTCCACCAGCAGCGGCTGCGGCACCGCGTAGCGGGAGAAGGTGACGAGCGCGTCGACCACCTGCTCGGCATCGTGCCCGGCGGCGCGGGCGTTCCATAACGCCAGCGGGGTGATGCGGTAGGTGTGCACATGTTCGGGTGCACGTTCCAGTTCCGCGAAGGGGGCGATCGCCTGGCGCGCCGCGTCGGCCTGGTCATGATCGACCTCCAGCAGCACGGTTTTATCGGACTGGACGATCAGCGGTCCATCGGTCATTCGATCCAGGATAGTGGCCACGCCGACGGTGGACGATGCCGTGTGCCCTTGCTAGATTGCTGCGGTGACGACACCACAAGACCGCAGCACGCTGCCAGAGATTTGGCAGCGACGATTCGCCTTCTACGACCAGTATGCGGCAGCGCCGACGAAGGCTGAGGCGAATGCGGTGTTCCGGTCGCCGCCGTTCTGGGAAAGAACGCGTTTGACCAGTAATGTTCTCGCATTGCTCTTCGGCCCGATCTACTTCTTCGTGAAGGGCATGTGGCGCAAAGGCCTGGCATTGCTGGGGATAGTGCTGGCGATCGGCGTCGTATTGCAAGTGATCGGAGCTTCGGACAGTGTGGCGCGCGGAGCCTCCTTCGGCTTTGCTGCGCTCTGCATGGTCACCGCGAACCAGGCCTACTACCTGCATTGGGTCAGACATAGCGAGTCGTGGAACCCGTTCGAGGGGTTCGGCAGACGAGGGTAGGTCTCAGCCCGGGGGGGATACCGCAGTAATGCGGTGGATCGCGAAGTCCCGGATGCGTCCGGCGGCGGTGTCAAAGGCCGACAGCTGCCCGCCACGCACGCTGATCGGATTGACCACTCGCGAGGACGCAACCCCCGCCGGGTCCACGTACCCGATCAGCACGCTGGTCTGTGCCTTGGCGGACTGCTGCAGCAGGGCCACCGCATGCGATGGCTCGATGCGGACCCCGCCGACCCCACCGTCGCGATCGCCGGCTGCCCGCAGTGCCTTGACCACCGCGGTGGCGGCCGGCTCGCTGAGCACCGGAGGTGTCCACCCCATCCGGTGCGGCTGCGGCGTGACCCGGGCCCGGCGCGCGTGTAGCTCCACGATCGTCCCGGAGGCGTCCTCGGCGGCGGGGGCGAACCCCGCGGAGCGCAGCCGGGCGACAACCTCGGACAGGGAGGCGAGCGAGACCGCGACGGTGGGGGCCAGCAGTCGCAGGCTCAGATCCTCGGCCAGCGCAGAGGCCATCACCTGCGTCAGCAGGGCCACGTCATCGCAGCGTAGGAACGAGGTAGCCACCCCGGCGCGGAGCTGCCCGTGACGGCGTGCCACGTCATCGATGAGATACGTCAATGACTGGGGTACGGGAGTTTTCGAGCGTGAACCGAAGAAGCTATGTAACCCGGTAGCGGTTCGTCCGGAGTCGAGGGCACGGCGGATACTTCTGTCGCTGACCCGAAAGACGCTGGCCGCACCCGCCGACTCCAGGTCGGCCACTGCCGACAGATCCAGTTCCACTTCGCGTGTCAGCGGGCCGGGAGCGACCACCGTCAGGTCGGTCTGCACCAGAAAATGGTCGATGGGCGCCGGGAGCGCCTTCTCCATCGCCGCCAGGGTTGCGGCCTCGTCACCGGCGCTGTTCAGGAAGGTGCGGACGTGTGTCGTCAACGCGCCGCGCCCGATCACCCCCAGCGTCGTCGCCTCGAACAGCAGCGCGGCCACCGGCTCCACCCCTAGCCGGGTACCCCAACGCGGGCGGCGCCACCGCATCACGCGGGACGCTTCCTCGGCCCGCAAACCGCGGCCCGGGTTCAGCTCACCGAGGATCTCCAGCAGCAGCCTGCGATCATGCGGTGCGGCCGTTGATCGCAGTGAATCTGACAGGGCCGCAATCGGTTTGTCATCGCTGGTGCGTTTGCCGATCAGGTCGGGGCGGGCCGCCAGCATCAACCAGGCCGTCGCCAACCGGAACCAGCGGGCGGCGGGAGGTAGCTCGGTGAACCGGTCGGTCTGCGCGGTGGGTGCCCAATGCCATCCATCGCCATCGGTATCCACATCGGGATCGCCCACCGCGATCAGCTCTGCGGCAGCGAGCAATTCCAGTAATAGTCCCATCCGGGTGTCGTCGATACCCGTCGCCTTGGTGAGCCGTTTGACCTCACGTACGCCCAGTCCACCACTGCGCAGCTGCGGTGCAGGGTTGACGCCGAGCTCCTCGAGCAGCAGCCCCACCTCACGTAGCAGATCGAGCGCTGCCCCGGCCGCAGCGGCGTCGGCCTCGGTTTGGGTCGCCGACGTCGTCTCCGGGATCGGCGGCTGGAGCCGGTCGGGTTCCTCACCGCGCAGCAGCTGTGCCACGGAACGCGGCAGCAGCACGGTCTCATCGTCGATGCGCTGCAAGAGACCGGCCGCCAACAGCCGCTGCACCGGGCGGTCGGGCGGGGCATCGGGTGCCGCATCGCGAGTCCGGCCAATAGGGGACCCCGCGATCAGTGCCTGGAGCAGTTCCATCCCACGTTCATCCGTGGACTCCAGGCCGGCGCGCGCCTCGTCGAACGAATCGGGGGTTTCCTCGCTGATCACCTGGCCGACTACCCAGGGCAGACCGAACCGGGTCTCCGCCGACAGATGCAGCTCAGCATCGCCCCACACCAGCGCGAGGTCGCGCAGGCGGTCCAGGGTGGCGCGCACCTGCAATTCCGTGGCGCGGCCGTCGACCAGGGCGAGTACATCCGATACCGGGGCGCCGGTGACGTCTGCACGGGCCACCAGCAGCGCATCCAGCACCGCCAGGGCCAAAAAGTCCAGGTTGTCGGTGGCCGCGCGCACCGACTGGCGCGACAGCGCACGCCCCGCCAGGGCTGCCAGCGAGCCCGGAGGTGGCGAGGCCAAATCGGGCCGCAGACGGACCAGCTGCACCAACTGGTCATCGGGCAGATTGCGCAGCCAAGTAGCTAACGCCGCGTCATCGCTCATCCTGGCTTGATCCTCTTCGCACGGGCTCTCATCGGCGACCAGCGTAATCGCGGGTTGGGTTCGCCGTTGGCCCCGCGGCCTGCCACAATGGCTTCGTGGCTGACAAAGAGCATTACGTCGACAACGGCTGGCCCGCGCATGTGGACGGTGAGCACGCGGTCAGCGAGCTCGCGACCGACCGCACCGGAGCGCTGTCACCGTTCGGCGATATCGAGTTCCCGGTGGCCTCCGTGCCCTACGTGCACCCCGTCACCGTTATCAACAAGTAGCGCGGTGCCTGACGGTCTCTCCCATCTCGACGAGCACGGATCGGCGCATATGGTCGATGTGTCGGCCAAACAGGCCACTCCACGCGAGGCCGTCGCCGCGGGACGGTTCATCACCACCCCCGAAGTCCTGAAACTCCTCTCGGATGGTGCGCTCCCCAAAGGGGATGCCATCGCCACCGCTCGTCTGGCCGCGATTATGGCCGCCAAACGCACCAGCGAGCTCATCCCGCTGTGTCACCAGATACCGCTTACCGGCATTGACGTGGATTTCGAGATCGGGGACACCGAGGGGTCCGCCGGCATTATCGAGATCACCGCCACTGCCCGCACCAACGACCGCACCGGAGTCGAGATGGAAGCGCTGACCGCGGTGACCGTCGCCGGGCTGACGCTGCACGACATGGTCAAGGCTGTGGACCCGGCATCTCGCATCGACGACGTCCGGGTTCTCCGTAAAGAAGGCGGCAAGACCGGAACATGGGCACGGCCCTGAGAACAGCCGCGGTGATCGTCGCCTCCTCCCGGGCGGCCAGTGGCCAGTACCCCGACAAGACGGGCCCTCTGATCGCCGAATGGCTTGTCACACAAGGTTTCCACGTTGAGACACCGATTGTCGTGCCCGACGGTGACGCGGTGGGGACGGCGATCCGCGCCGCCCTGGGGGCAGCGCTCGTTGTCACCACCGGTGGTACCGGGCTCTCGCCCACCGACGTCACACCCGAACAGACCGCCGCGCTGCTGGATTACCAGATTCCCGGTCTGGCCGATGCCATCCGGCGCTCCGGACTGCCGACCGTGCCCACCAGCATCCTGTCCCGGGGCGTGTGCGGGGTCGTCGGCCGCACCCTGGTGGTGAACCTTCCCGGATCCACCGGCGGGGTCCGCGACGGGTTATCGGTGCTTGGCGGTGTGCTGGATCATGCGCTGGACCAGATCGCCGGGGGTGATCACCCATGAGTGCCGCCGATGAGCCGCTTGCGCGAAGAGGATCCTGCACAGTCACCCGGGCGCTACTGACCGCCGAACGCATCTCGCTGATCGAGCACGAGCAGCTCGTTGATCACGAATCAGCGGGGGCCACAGTCGGATTCGTGGGGAATGTGCGCGACCACGATGGCGGCAAGACGGTGTTGCGCCTGGAGTACTCGGCCCATCCGTCGGCGGGGCAGGTGCTGTCCGATGTGGTGGAACGTATCGCCGCGGAAGCAGAGGGAGTGCGTGCGGTGGCGGTGAGCCATCGCATCGGCGCGCTTACGGTCGGTGAGGCCGCCTTCGTTGTGGCCGTGAGCGCCGACCATCGCCGCCAGGCATTTGCCACCTGCCAACGCCTCGTGGACGACGTGAAAGCAGCGCTGCCGGTGTGGAAGCACCAGTTCTTCGCCGACGGCAGCGACGAATGGGTGGGTTCGGCCTGAATAATCCGGCCCCCGATTGGGGGTGGATACCGAGAAACCGGCAACCCGCTGTTCTGAGTCCGACGCGGGCATTAACTTCCTTGGTTCATGAGCTCTGTAGTGCAGCCCAGACACCGCGGCGTGGCGCCCACGCCCGAAATCTTTCCGCACCCAGGCAGGCGCCCGGCGCGTCCCGTCGATGACCCCTTCCATGTCCCGCCGGCAGGCTTCCGCGATGAGGCGCCCGGAGCGGTACTTCGTGTCCGCCCCGTGGACATCGGATTCGTGGGGCGGCTTCGCCAACGGGTGACCGCCTGGCAGCTGCTGTACCGAACCACCGATCCGCATGGCGGCCCCGAGGTCACCACGACGACGGTGCTGGTTCCGGTGGGACACAACCCCGAAAGTCCGCGGCTTCTCGCCTACCAGTGCGCCATCAATTCCAGTGCACGGCATTGCTTTCCGTCCTACTGCTTGTTACAAGGGGCGCGGGGGCCGTTCGCCAACCCGCAGATCGAGCTGCTGTTGATGGCCGCCGCATTGCGCGAGGGATTCATCGTCGGCGTCGCCGACCACGGTGGGCAGCCCGGACGCTATGCGGTGGGCCGCCAGCCCGGCTATCACGTGCTCGACGGATTGCGTGCCACCCTGGCCTTTACCGAGTTGCGGCTACCGGCCGATACGCCGATCGGCCTGTGGGGATATTCCGGTGGCGGGCTGGCCAGTTCGTGGACGGCGGAGATGGCACCGACCTATGCGCCCGAGCTCAACATCGTCGGGGCCGCGCTAGGTTCACCGGCATCGGACCCCAGCAAGATCCTGGACCGAGTGAACGGCCGACCGTTCGCCGGGCTTGGGGTTGCCGCCATTTCCGCGCTGCGCGATGCTTATCCGGAGCTGGATTCAGTGCTGCAGGAGCATCTTTCGCCCAAAGGCGCGCGCATGCTCACCCGGGTCAAGTCCATGTCCACCGGCGAAGCGGTCATCTGGTACGTGATGCGTAACCTCGATCGCTATTGCGACCGACCGATAGCCGAATTGATGGCGCTACCGGAGATCGAGTTGATGGCCGAGGACCTGCGGCTGGGTAAGAACACCCCGACCTGTCCGGTGTACGTCTACTCCGGAGTGCATGACCAGCTGGTGGGCATCGCCGAGGTTGATCGGCAGGCACAGTTCTACGCCGACCAGGGTGTAGAGGTGACATACCGTCGCGACCGGCTCAGCGAGCACGTATCGCTGGCCCTGCTGGGCGCGCCGGCCGCTCTGCGGTGGCTAGCTCAGCGCCTCGAGGGCATGGAGCCCGAATCCGGCACGAGCACAGTGTGGTCCATGCTGGCGTCCATCCCGGCGTTGTGGACCATCGCCGGGATGTCAGCGGCGGCGGCCCGGGTACTTACTGGGCGCATGCTCTGACGGTCAAGCCCTTTCGGCGATGATGGTGAATACGGGGATGTAGAGGAGCGGATCCTCGACATCCTGTTCGAGCTGGTCGAGCTTCGCAGGGGCTCCGCGGTAGGTCCCGCGAATTGCATTGAGGAACTCAGCTTTTGGTGCCGACATGGTCGTCGGGTTCAGTTGCAGCACGGTCCACCCGTTGGCGGGTAGCACCTGCTCGATCTCCTCGGCGCGCATCCCGTTCTGGAACGGGGTCGGCACACCGTGCACCCCGCCCTGAGCGAAACACCAGATATACCAACGTGCTCCGGGCCGGGTGGCCCGGTGGAGGGCGCTCGCATACTGCGCGTGCCCGTCGTCGTCGAAGCAGTGGTAGACGCCGCTGTCGATCACGGTGTCGAACCTGCCGTCCCAGCCGTCGAGCTTGGTGGCGTCGGCGACCTGGAAGTCGACGGAGGCGCCCGCTGCGGCCGCCCGGTCCTTGGCCTGTTCGATCGCCGAGGGTGCGAAGTCCAGTCCGGTGACGTTAAAGCCCTGTTGAGCAAGGTAAATGGAGTTATCGCCAAGTCCGCAACCGATATCGAGGACTTCTCCACGGATGGCGCCGAGCAGCGCGAGTTCGACGATCCGGGGTTTGGCCTCCTTGGAGTCCCACGGGATGATGGGTCCGCCCTCGTTGACGCTCTCCCGGTAGAGATCCTCGAAGATGGTCTGGGTAGGTGCTGTTGGGTTGGTCATAACGATTAGCCTCGTTCCGCGACGATGTTGAAGAACGGCATGTGGATCATCTCGTCGTCCAGCTGTTGTAGACGCTCGAATGTTTTTTGCGCCTGTTCGGCAACGCCCGGCAGCTGGAATCTCTCACGCATATCGGCAGGCATCTGCGCGGGATCGATACCGGCCAAGGCGGCGCCGACGAATGCCGCGCGTGACCCGAGATAGGTTGTCCTGCCAAAGTATTGAATGTTCCAGTTGGCCTCGGCCAGTACGCCCTTGATCTCCTCGGGATCCTGTACGCCAAACGGCATCGCGATACCGTTGACGGTGCTGTCGCCGAAGCAGGCGATGAACCAGCGCGCACCCGGGCGGGTGGCTCGGTGCAATGCGGTGGCGTACTGCTGATGGCCCTCGTGGTCGAAACAGTGATACACGGCGCTGTCGATTACGGTGTCGAACGAGTCGTCCCAGCCGTCGAGCTTGGTGGCGTCGGCGACCTGGAAGTCGACGGTCACGCCCGCCGCCGCGGCGCGTCCCTTCGCCTGCTCGATGGCCGTCGGGGAGAAGTCCAGGCCGGTGACCGAAATGCCTTGTTTGGTGAGGTAGATGGAGTTCTCGCCGAGTCCGCAACCGATGTCCAAGACCTCGCCGCGCAGTACTCCGTACGCCGCGAGCTCCTTGATCCGCGGCTGTGCGTCCCTGATATCCCACGGGACGCCCGCGGCGGGAGCGCCCTCGAACATGGGTTTGCCGTTGTAGACCGCTTCGAAGGTTTCTTGGCTCGGTACATCTGGGGGAGTGGTCGATGCCGTCATGGTCACCAACGTACGCCTCGAATCCGGCAAGTCAATCCCGTTGACAATACGCGTAGGGCGCTTACACTTCTCCCGAAAGGGTTACCCCGCAACGACAATCGCCCCGACCGTCGGGGGCGGGGCGATTGTCAGATGCTTGAGTTAGCGCTGCGCCAGGGCAAGGATTGCGTCGCTGGCCTTGACATCCTGCGTTTGCATCGCGAAGACGATGTCCTTCAGGTAGGACACTCCGCGACCATCGGTGCTCGCCACGTCGGTGGTGCCGGGAGGCAGGTTGTCCGGATCGGGCAGATGCCGAACAACACCCGCGACCGACTCGGGGTTCGCGATGCCGTTGGATGCGACCGGACCGGCTTCGAACGCGGCCTTGCCGGCGGCGAAGCCGACGTCGGCCGCATCCGGGGTGCCCGCGGGAAGCGGGATCTCGGGAGCAGCCGCCGGGGCGACGGGCTCGGGAGCCGGGGCGGGCTCGGCCGGCGCGGGACCGGACTGGAACTCGTACGGCAGAACCTGGTCCTGGGGCGCGGGCGCTTCGGGAGCCGGGGCCTCTTCGGGGGCAGGAGCCTCGTCGACGACGGGGGCCTCAGGGGCCGGAGCGGCGACGAAGTCGGGGGCCGGTGCTTCTTCGGCGGGAGCCTCGGGCTCGGGGGCCGGGGCGGGCTCCTGCGGTGCCGGACCGGACTGGAACTCGACGTCCTGGGCCTGTGGCTCGGGGGCAGGTGCTTCCTCGGGCGCGGGCGCCTCTTCGGGGGCGGGAGCCTCGTCGACAACCGGGGCCTCGGGGGCGTCGGCGACGAACTGCTCGTCAGGAGCCGGAGCGGGTTCGGGGGCCGGAGCAGGCTCGGCGGCCTGCTGCTCGTGGTATGCGGCGCTGGTGATGTTGGCTGCGGGAGCGGTCCGGGGGGTGGAGCCGGACAGGCCGTGGCCGCAGACTGGCCAGGCGCCACGGCCCTGGCCTGCGAGCACCTTCTCGGCGATCGTGATCTGCTGGTCCTTGGAGGCAAGGTGAGCGGACGGGGCGAATTGGCCGCCACCGCTGTTGATCCAGGTGCTGGGCGAGAACTGCAGGCCGCCCTGGTACCCGTTGCCGGTGTTGATGGCCCAGTTGCCGCCCGACTCGCAGCGTGCGACCTGATCCCATTCACCGTCGGTGGCTGCGTTGGCCGTCGCGGCCATCATCAGGCCTCCACCGACGAGGCCAGCGCCTGCTACTGCGACCTTGGCCGCCTTAGCGCCCGCCTTCGTGGGCTTACTGTGCCGTCCACTCATATGTCCGTCGTTTCCTCTCTATGACGCACCTGCGAAGTCAGCTGTCGGGTTCGAGCAAGAGGTCGCTCGGCCCGGTTTCCCGGGCTTCACCCCAAGAACCATCGAGGTTCGTGCTGGAGATCGGTAGATCTCCGGCGGTTGGGTCCCCCGCCTCCGTCCCTTGGATTCCGACAAGGTCCACACCCGAGGGACGGAGCTCGGTGCGCGGGTATGGACTCCGGATGACGGTACGTGCCGAGGCGCGTCTCGTCATGTTGGTCGTGCACCGGCGTTTTGCCGTGGATCGAACGCGTTTATTCCCGGGGAGGGGTGGTTACCGCAGGTTGATGCGCAGCCTCACCGCCCGTTGTCCATGCCGTGACCCCATCGTGATCTTTCGTGGTGTGTCGCAGATCACGAAATTGTCTGGCGATCTCTAGGGGTAACTCTCAGAGTTACCTTAGAGCTTCCTTAATAAACGGACGTGCCAGCGGACTTCTATCCACCAGCGAACGGAGGCAGAACGTCCACGACAGACCCCGATTCGGGCCGTGCGGAGCGGTCGCGGACGGCCATACCGTCGGAAAGATAGGAGCAACGCGCCAGCACGTGTTCAAGTTCCGCCCCCTTCGTAGCCAAACGACGGGTCAGATCATGGAAGGACGACCCCTCGGGTAGCTCGACGAGCTCCTCCTGGATGCCTGCCGCAGCGGCAGCGGCGGCGAAGTAACGGATCCGGATACTCACCTAGCCGCCGATCGCGCTCATGGGGCGGTCCGGCTGCAGAAAGGACGGGTCGTTGATGCCGTGGCCCGCTTTCTTGGCCCACATGGCTGCCTGCCACGCCGACGCCACCGCCGCATCGTCGGCACCCGAGCGGAGCAGCCCGCGCAGATCCGTCTCCGCAGTGGCGAACAGGCAATTGCGCACCTGGCCGTCGGCCGTCAGGCGGGTCCGGTCGCAGTCCCCGCAGAACGGGCGCGTCACCGACGCGATGATCCCGACCGTGGCGGGGCCGCCGTCCACTAGCCAGCGTTGGGCGGGAGCGCTGCCACGGGGTGCCGGATCTGCGCTCAATGAGAACTCGCGGCTCAGTGCCGCGTGGACCTCGTCGGCCGTCACCATCTGGTCCCGGTTCCAGTTGTGCCCGGCATCCAGTGGCATCTGCTCGATGATCCGCAGTTCGTATCCGTGGTCCAGGCTGAACCGCAACAGCGCGACGGCATCTTCTTTATATTGCTCGGGCGTCAGGACCGCGTTGATTTTGACGGGCGCCAGCCCGGCGGCGCTGGCGGCCTCGAGTCCCCTGAGGACGTCGGACAACCGGTCCCGGCGGGTGATCGCGGCGAAACGGTTGGTGTCCAACGTATCCAGCGATACGTTGATGCGATCCAACCCGGCTTCCCTCAGCGCCGCGGCCTTACGCTCCAGGCCGATACCGTTAGTGGTGAGCGCGATATCCGGACGCGGGGACAAGCTGCTCACGGCCGCGCAGAGCTTTTCGATGTCCTTATATATCAACGGTTCCCCGCCGGTGAATCGGACGCTGCGGATCCCCAGCTCGGTCACGGCGATACCGATGAGCCGGATGAATTCGTCGGCGGTGAGCAAGGCGTCGCTGCGCAACCAGTCGAGTCCCTCCGCGGGCATGCAGTATGTGCACCGCAGATTGCATCGGTCGGTCAACGACACCCGTAAGTCGGTGGCAACCCGACCGTGGGAATCGATGAGCACCGATGAGCCGCTTGCGTGAAGAGGGTCGGGCACCGACGAGCCGCTTACGTGAAGAGCGTCGCGCGGCGTCATACTGCCAGCGTAGCGGCCACTTGCACCCGCCGAGTAGGATGACCAGTCACCGCGTCCTATCTGGGGCGCGTTAATCATGTGAGGTGAGTGCAGTGCCAACCGGCAAGGTCAAGTGGTACGACGCCGAAAAGGGCTTCGGCTTCCTGTCGCAGGAGGACGGCGAGGACGTGTACGTCCGGTCCTCGGCGCTGCCTACTGGCGTTGAGGGGCTCAAAGCCGGGCAGAAGGTTGAGTTCGGCATGGCCGCCGGCCGACGCGGGCCGCAGGCGCTGACCCTCAAGCTGATCGACGCGCCGCCGTCGGTGCAGACCAAGCCGCGCCGCGAGAGCAGCGGACCGGTCAATCACAAGCACACCACCGACGAGCTGCACGGCATGATCGAGGACATGATCACCCTGCTGGAGGGCACGGTGCAGAGCGAACTGCGTAGGGGGCGCTACCCCGATCGCAAGATCGCCCGCAAGGTGTCTGAAGTAGTACGCGCAGTCGCTGGCGAGCTGGACGCCTGATCTGACGGCGATTCGCGCCGGGGATGTGATGGCGGCTCTCGACGCTGCCGGTGATCCCGGCCGTGCCGCGAACTCGGCCCGGTTCTTCAAGACCGGTCCCGGTGAATATGGCGAGGGCGACGTCTTCGCGGGTGTGTCCGTGCCGGATCAGCGCAAGCTGGCGCGGCAGTTCCGTGGCATCGGTCGCGATGAGGTGGCACGACTGCTGGCCAGCGAGGTACACGAGCACCGACTGACCGCGCTGATCCTGGCGATCTGGGAGTTCGAGCACGCCGAGGGGGCGCAGCGGCAAGCCTGGGTGGACACCTACCTCGAGCAGGTCCATGCCGGCCGGGTCAACAACTGGGATCTGGTCGATTCGTCCGCCGAGCAGATCGTGGGTGAATGGCTTGTCGGCCAGGACTATTCGCTACTGCTGGAGTTGGCTGCCGAGGACGACCTGTGGGGTCGGCGAGTGGGCATCATCGGCACGTTCGCCTTTACCAAACGCGGCGACGCACAACCTCTGCTTGCCGTGGCCCCGTTGGTGATCGACGACCGGCGTGACCTCATCCAGAAGGCCTTCGGCTGGATGCTGCGGGAGGCCGGAAAGCGTTGTGGTGCAGAGGTGCTTCGCGGATACCTGGATGTGCACGCCGCGGCCATGGGCCGGACCGCGCTGAGCTACGCCACCGAGCATCTGGATGCCGAGGTGCGCGCGGGCTACCGCTCGCTGCGCTAGGCGTTCCAGACCGTGGCCACCGACCAGATGGCGTGCGCGATCTCGATCAGTTCGCCGGTCTCGGTCTGCACTACCGTCGGCAGCTTGATTTCCAAGCCCACAAGCCGGCGTCCCGCGTCGTCCACGGTGGGGATGGTGACCGCGGTCCGATGGTCCCGGTACACAGTCGAATCGGCACGCTTGTGTTCGAGGTCTCCGACGGCCGCGTAGATCCGCGACAGCATCCACGGCGCCTGGGCAATCTGCCCGTCGACCGAAAGCTGAACGGGCTCATGGGCATTAACCGCAAGCTCGACGCTATGCCCAGGTGGGTCGCATTGGTCCAGTTTGTTCTTATCGCAGTATTGGTACGGCGCGGCATGTATCAGGACACCGTGAGTGAACGCGCTGACTTCCGGCCGCTCATCCTGGTGCCCGTGCAGTTGCCAGGCGATGAAACCGACCATGACGGCCGCCGTCAACACCAGGATGGTGGCGAGCGCGACCAGTTTTACCTTCACGCGGCTACCTTGCCACCCTCTTGTTCGGCCATCACCGGGCGGTTACCGCCGAGGCCCGGAACCAGTGACAGGCCCCGGAAGCTGGCCAGGGTCTGCGCCAGCCCGAGGATGAGCACCGCCGACACCACCGTGAATCCCACCCACAGATCGGTGTAGATCATCACGCCCACGGCGCCGCCGAGCACCCAGGACAGCTGCAGCAGCGCCTCGGAACGCCCGAACGCCGACGCCCGGGATTCCTCGGGGAGGTCGTCCTGCAACGAGGCATCCAGGGAGGCCTTGGCGATGGCGCTGACACCCGAGGTCACCAGCGTGGCGAACACCACGACCGCCAGCACGCCCGTGACTGCCGCCGCCAGGGCGACCACCGTCACCGCACTGGCGCAGCGCACCACGAGCAGGGCGGGACGGCCGAGTTCGAGGCGGGCACTGGTGGCATTCCCGGCGAAGTTGCCGATACCGGCGGCGGCACCGATCATTCCCAGCATCGCGAGCTGCTGGAAGCCGTGCGCATCATGGGATTTGGCGACAAACGCGGGGTAGAGAGTGAGGAATCCCACCATCACCTTGATGGTGCCATTGCCCCATAGCGCGGTGATGATATTGCGGCCCAGTGGCTGGCGGATCTTGTCCTGCTGTTTATGGGAACGCCGTAACAGCACGGTCGGATGTTCGCCGTCGTCACCGTGATAGCCGAAGGTGGTGGGCACCTCACCGGCGGTTACCTCGACCCATTTCGGGATGCGCATGGACGCCCAGGCGCCCACCGCCGAGGCCGCCATGACGACGAAAAGCGCTCCAGGTAAATGGAGTAGCCGGGTGCATGCGAGCTCGAAGGCTGCGGCGATCGCCCCGCCCACAATGGTTCCGCCGACCAGGCCGAAGGTGGTGAGCCGCGAATTGACGCGCACCAGGTCGATCGTCGGCGGCAGCACGCGTGGTGTCACGGCGCCACGCAACACACCAAAGGACTTGGACAGCACCAGCATCGACAAGGCGCACGGATACAGCACCCAGGGCGGGAAGCTGCCGCTGGCACCGTCGTAGTTGGTGATCATGATGACCGCCAGCACGATGCGTAGCCCGAACGAGCCGGCCAGCGCGACCCGGCGTCCGTGTTGCAGACGGTCCAGCGCGGGACCGATCAGCGGAGCGACCAGGGCGAACGGTGCGATCGTGATGAGCAGATAGAGCGCCACCTTGCTCTTGGATTCGGCAGTGGCGGCCGCGAAGAACAGCGTGTTGGCGAGGGCCACTGCCATGGCGGCATCCACCGCGAAATTGGCCATGACCGGGTAGGTGAGTGCCGTGAGCCCCGATTTATCGGCGCCGTCCGCGGTGGCTGCCTTCTGGAACAGCCCATACATGCGGGAGCCCATCTCACGGCTGCGCATCGCGGCAACCCGGGTGACCGTCAGCTTCGACGGGGTCTCTGGCTCCGCTGGGGGCCGTCGTCGCGTCCGCTGTTGGCGTTCGTCACCTAAGGGCGGCAGGTAGCGGTTCGATGAGCTGCTTGGGCGAAGAGGATCCCGCTTCGATGAGCCGGTGGGGTAGTTGGCCATCCCGGGGTGGGAGTTGGCGTCGCGCGGGTCGGATAAGGGGGACTCCTGACCCCGCCGACGGGGCTGGGAGCCACTACTGTCGTGGCGCTTCTCGAAGCGCGCGTAGTGCGATTGTCGTCGCCCAAGCGGCTCATCCGTCTCCCGCACGCATCAATTGTCCCTCACGGTGGCAGGATGAACAGCGATGGACATCACTATCTCCGGCCGCGACGCCCTATACACCTGTATTGACCAGGCACGTACGGCCATCATCGAGTTCAGCGGGCAGACCGTGGGCAAGTACCTCGGCGCCTCCTCCGAGGACACCGACCTCCACGCGTTGACCCACCGCTTCGAAGCAGAAATGCCCGGCTACCGCGGGTGGCGCTGGGAGGTGGTGATGGCCGCGGTGCCTGCTGCCACTGTCGCGACGGTCAGTGAGGTGGTGCTCGTTCCCGGCGCCGAGGCGCTGCGTGCGCCGAATTGGGTGCCCTGGGAAGAGCGCATCCGTCCGGGTGACCTGGGCCCCGGCGATCTGCTCGCGCCGCCTCCCAATGACCCGCGGCTGGTGCCCGGGTACATCGACAGCGGAGATGCGCAGGTCACCGAGACCGCGAGTGATATCGGGTTGGGCCGTAAGCAGGTCATGAGCCTCGACGGACGCCTCGATGCCGCTCAGCGGTGGTTCGAGGGCGATTGGGGCCCGGACACCGACATGGCGCGCGCCACCCGCCGGGTGTGCCGCTCCTGCGGCTTCTACCTGCCACTGGCCGGATCGCTGGGTGTCGCGTTCGGTGCATGCGCCAATTCGATGGCGGCTGACGGCCGCGTTGTACACATCGACTACGGCTGCGGCGCTCACTCGGATACGCCGCAGCCGGCCAACACCTCGGCGCCGTTGTACGAGCCGTTCGACGACGGCGTCCTGGACATCGAGGCATAGCGCCGCGCGGCGGGGCTATGCCCCTTCCGCGGCGGCCTTGATCCTGGCGAGCGAGGTCCGCATGCCCTCCAGCAGTGCCTGGTCGAACACCTCGGTGCCCCCGAGCATCAGGTTCTGCAGGTTGGTCGAGATGGCTGATCGCTTCTCACCCATTACCCGGCGTTCGGTGACGCGGGTGCCACCGGCCGCGGTGGGCTCGAGTTCGTAGCTCCACTCACTCAGGTTGTCCTTGACGTGCCAAGCCAGCCGCTTGTTGGGCTCGACGGCGGTCAACACGGCGCGGGTTGGCCACACCTTCCAGCCCTTGCGGTTGTAGTTGACGATGTTGGTGCCCGCCTGCACGGGGCCGCGGATGAACATCTTGCGGGTCTGTGGGCTCCACCGCGGCATGTTGTCGAGGTCGGCGATCAACCCCCAGACCTTGTCCACGGGCGCGTTGATCTCGAGGGCGGTTTCCAGCAGTGATGCGTTGGGCATGGGGACTCCTTCTGTTTCCGGGTCATATGGGTCGGTTTCGGTTAGAGGCCGCTTTGGGCGCCGCGTGATCCACGCCGGGCCGCGCGCACTTGAAGCAGGACGATGGTGGTGCCGAGTGCTCCGGTACCAAGCCCGGCGAGCGTGATGGGACGCCAGCTTTCGAATGCGGGAACGGTGAAGGCAAGGATGTTGGCGATCAGCCACAGTGCGGTACCTGCCACAACCACCGGCCACGGATTAAGCAGTGCGGCCGGGAGCGGGGGCGGTTGGGGCGCGGGGGTGTCCACTAGATCCGCAGCATACGCGGGGCCAGACGGCGTGCGGAGTCTTAGCGGGTTAGTCCCTGTGAAAGCCCTGGAGGTGCCGTAAGGTTTGGGCCGTGAGCGACCCCGATGCCCGGTTGGCCAGCGATCTGTCGCTCGTTGTCATCCGCCTGGCCCGGCATCTGCGGTTCCGTCGAGCGGATTCCCCGGTATCCCTGACGCAGCTGTCGGCCTTGGCCACGCTACTCAACGAGGGCGCGATGACGCCGGGTGCGCTGGCTGCCCGCGAGCGTGTGCAGCCACCGTCGATGACGCGGGTGATCGCCTCACTGGCCGAGCTGGGGTTGGTGGAGCGCTCGGCGCATCCGACCGACGGACGGCAGGTGGTTGTCTCTCTTTCGGAGGCCGGCGCCGATATCGTCCAGGCCGATCGCAGCGCCCGCGAGGAGTGGCTGCGAGAGCACCTGGACGATTTCGCCCCGGAGCAACGAGCGGTGCTGCGGCAGGCGACTGACATGCTGTCGACCCTGGTCAACGAAAACGGTTAGCTGACAGTCTCGTTAGTCCCTAAAATGATTCCCCGTGGCTGACCGCGGCGGGATATTCGTATCGCTGCGCACGCGTAACTACCGGCTGTGGATCAGCGGCCAGATGGTGTCGCTCATCGGCACGTGGATGCAGCGCGTGGCACAGGATTGGCTGGTGCTGGACCTGTCACATGGCAATGCCTTCTTGCTCGGTGTGGTGATGGCGCTGCAATTTGGACCGACGCTGATGTTGTCGGCCTGGGGTGGGGTGTTGGCCGATCGTTATGACAAGCGCCGGATGCTCATGGTCACCCAGGCGCTGATGGCCTTGTGTGCATTCACGGTGGGTGGTCTGCAGGTCACCGGGTTGGTGCAGATCTGGCACGTGATGGCCGTCGCATTCGCGATGGGATGCGTCGCTGCGATCGAGGCCCCCACTCGCCAGTCGTTCACCATCGAGATGGTGGGTCCAGAGCATCTGCCCAATGCCGTCGGCCTCAACTCGATGGTGTTCAACCTCGCCGGGATCATCGGTCCCGCGATCTCCGGGGTGCTGATCGGCCTCATCGGCACCGGCTGGGTCTTCCTGCTCAACTTCCTCAGCTTCGTCGGCGTGGGGATCGCGCTGTGGCGCATGCGCCCAGGCGAACTGCGTCCCAGCGATCCGATTCCGCCCGCCAAAGGCCAATTGCGTCAGGGCTTCTCATACGTGTGGAATCGGCGCGATCTGTTCATGGTCATGTTGACGGTATTCCTGGTGTCGACCTTCGGGCTGAACTTCTCGTTGACGCTCGCGGTACTGGCGCGCGAAACCTTCGGACGGGGCGCCGCGTCATACGGAATGCTGTCGACCGCACTGGCGGTGGGGACCCTGCTCGGCGCGACACTGGCGGCACGGCGCACCAAGCGGGTGCGGATGCGCTTGTTCTTCGGTGCGGCAGTGGCTTTCGGGGTGTGCGAGGCAGTGGTCAGCGTGATGCCGACCTATTTCGCGGTGGCCCTCGCGCTTATCCCGACGGGGCTGCTTGCGCTGACGTTCACCACCGCGGCGATGAATATCATTCAGCTGTCCGTGGATTCGCAGCTGCGGGGAAGGGTGATGGGCATCTACATGGTGGCGTTTCTCGGTGGCACCCCACTGGGTAGCCCGTTGGTGGGTTGGCTGGCAGATCTGCATGGTGGACGGATGCCGCTGCTGGTCGGCGGGCTGGTATCGGTGGTCGCCGGAGTGGCCTGTGCGGTGTATCTGCGCAGGCATCCGTGTCCGGTTATCGCCGAGGAGATTCCGGAGACTGACGACATGGTGCCTCCAGCTCCCGCCGCGACCCCGGTGTGTGAGCCGACACCGTTGGCGAGGCGGGGCTAGATGTTGGTCATTGACGTAGACAACCCAGCGGACCCAAGGCTCGACAGCTTCCGCGACCTCAACAGCGTCGATCGTCGCCCCGATCTGCCCAGCGGTAAGGGTTTGGTGATTGCCGAGGGTGTGCTGGTCGTGCAGCGCATGCTGGCCTCTCGCTTCACGCCTTTCGCGCTGTTGGGCACCGACCGCCGATTGGCGGAGCTGGCCGGTGATCTCGACTCTGTCGACGTGCCGTACTACCGGGCAAGTGCCGAGGTGATGGCGGAGGTGGTCGGTTTTCACCTCAACCGCGGGGTTCTTGCGGCGTCGCGCCGTCCCGAGGAGCTCACGGCCGCTGAGCTGTTGGCGCAGGCGCGCACGGTCACGGTGTTGGAAGGCGTCAACGATCACGAGAATCTGGGATCGATTTTCCGCAATGCGGCCGGCATGGGGGTGGACGCGGTGCTCTTCGGTAGCGGGTGTGCCGACCCGCTGTACCGAAGGGCGGTGCGGGTGTCGATGGGACACGCGCTACTGGTGCCGTTCGCGCGTCTTCCGGAGTGGCCGAAATCGTTGTACCGGTTGCGGGACAACGGATTCCGACTGTTAGCGATGACGCCCGCTGGTAACTCACGGGCGCTGGCCGACGCGATACCGCCCTTGCGGGACGAGAAGGTGGCGCTGATGGTGGGTGCCGAGGGACCGGGATTGTCCGATGTCGCGCTCCGTGCCAGCGACCTGCGCGTGCGTATCCCGATGGCCAATGGCACCGACTCGTTGAACGTCGCCACCGCTGCGGCGCTGGCCTTCTACGAGCGCGCTAGGCTCGCGCCATGAGCGACACCGACACTCCTTGGGTCGAGGGCATCGTGTCCTCGATATGTGTGGCCGTGGTGGTCGCGGTGGGCGTGGTGGTGCTGAGTGTCGGCCTTGCGCACGTGCATCCGCTATGGGCGATATTGCTCAATATTGTTGCAGTGGGCGGTCTTTCGCCCACGTTGTGGGGGTGGCGGGAGCGGCCGGTATTGCGCTGGTTCGTGCTGGGCATCGCGATCGGTATCGCAGGCGGATGGGTGGCTACCGTGGCCACCGCACTGATCACCTAGATTGCCGCGCCGCATCCGGGCGGGGCGGCCGAGGGTGAGGTCAATCTAATTCTGGCCGCTGGAGCGAACGCCCAGTAGGACGTCTTCCCATGCGGGCACCGCGGGCTTGTTCCGCCGCGAACGTCGCGGTGCGGGAACTTGCTGGATGTCGGTCCCCTCGTCAACCATTGCGGGTGCCGATTCGCGGATCGGTTCGGGCTGAGGCGCGGGGCGCTGCTCGAACAGCTCCGGCTCGGATTCGGAGAGCAGCGGCGCCACGGGAGCGACGGGTCGCAGGCTGCGGGTGAAGGTCGGGTCGATCAGCTCGCGCGCGGAGTCCTCTAGCGCGGTCACGGTGCCGCCATGGGCCCCGGGGGTGAACCGGAAATGGGCCTTGTTGTCCGAGCGGCCGGCACGCCATTGGAGCTGAACGGTCCAACGACCGTCCTCGGCCTTCCACGCGTCCCATTCGATGGCGCTGGGGTCGAGTCCGCGCGCGAACATCGCGCCGGCGACGGTGTCGGCGAGCGAGCTGACTGCGGGACCGTCGCTGCGGACAGGGTGCGCTGCGGTGGCCATTTCGGCGGCGCGCGCGCGTTCCAACAACACGGGATGAGCGAACCGTTCGATTCGGGAGACATCGACTCCGGCGGCGGAGGCTACTTGTTCGACGGTGGCGCCGGCCCGGATGCGGGCCTGTATTTCGCGGGGTCGCAACGAACTCTCCATTTCGATCTGAATCTGCCCCAGGCGGGACAGATCGCCCCGTGCGGCGGCGCGGAGTCGGTCGTCGGCGTCAATTGCGAACCTGTCGGCGCCGTTGGCGTCCTGGCAGACCACTCGCTTGCCGTCGGCTGACAGGCCGATGACTTTCAGTTCGCGCATGATGCCCTCCTCGCCCTGGCCTGGATGACCCTGTTCTTCGGGACCTTAGTGCAGGTAGAGGGCCATTCTGCGAGGGACACGCGGGGTGGGGGCTACTTGCTTTTGTGGAGACTTCACGCTATGTGACGCAAGTGGCAGATGTTGTTTGCCGATCAGATTGGACCAAACTAGCCGGGCAGCACAATGTTGCCCGGCTAGATCGGTTGTCAGTGCCCTACGGGCAGGTGACTTCGATTTCGAAGGGCTTCTCGACAGGCTGCATGGGATTGGCCATGTCGACACCGGTAGCGGTGCCGGAGATGTCGTACTTCTTGCCGTCCTTCTTGGCTGTGGCCTTGCCACCCGGCGCGCCCTCGGAATAGCCGAGCGTGACGCCGTTGATATTGCCGAGGCCAACTGAGGTCACGGACGGGGAATCGCCATCGGACAGTACGGCCGCGATAGCTTGCATCCCGCTGCCGATACCGATGCTCATTTTGCCGCCGGCGGCGCTGCAGGCTATTGAGCCCTCAACCTTCTGTTCCTTGCCATCGATGGTGACCTTGGCGCTGCTGTTGGTGGCCACGGAACCTCCACCGCCACTTACCGTGGTGCCCTTGGTATCTGATTTGTCCTTATCGCTCGAACAGCCGACCAAACCTGCGGCGATAATCGCCGCGCCGCCGATGGCGACCACAAGCCCACGCTTCATTGCGTTCTCCTTTGTGTGATGAGGGGTGGAGCGGAACAACAGCACAAAGTATGGGGCGGAAACGGGGCGTGGTCTGGGGAATCGCAGATATACCTACGTAACCAGATTTGTGATCTCGATACCGACCGACAGCAGAATCACCGTCACGATCGTGACGGTGGTCAGCCCGATGACCTTGTCGCCAAGGTGCCAGTGCCCCCGGGCCAGTGAATAGTGACGCACCGTACTGATCGCGACAATGCCGAGCACGATGGCGGTAGCGATGAACGACGCCCCCGCGGTGTGCTTGTTGATGAGCGCATGGGTCATGAAAACCGCGGCAGTTCCCGCCGCAGCGAGTCCGGTGCGCTGCCAGGCCAACGCGGTCCGCTCGGCGGCCTGGGTCTCGGGAGCTGCCTTCATCGGTAGAAGACCGCGATGGACGCGAGGATCGCGATCAGCCCGATGCTGATTGCGAGCAGTGGCACCAACATGGTGCCCTTCAGTGGCTGGGCGCGGTCCATACATTCCTTGACGTTTCGCCAATGGAGGTAGGCGCCGATCGACACGGCGACGGCTAGCGCCAGGCATGAGGCTGCGAGTGCATGCCGGACACCGGCGTGATGAAACGGCTGGACCAGTGTCTGCACGGCGACGCCGCCGGCGAGCAGCCCGAGTGCGGTGCGGATCCAGGAGAGGAAAGTGCGCTCGTTCGCGAGCGTGAAGCGGTAGTCGATCTCGTGATCTTCGTCAGGCTCCGTCACCTTGCTAACCTACCGCCGTCCCTAGCGTTCGGACGCTTCAACCGCCCATCCGCAGCGAATCATGAGATCTTTCAACGGTTGTCGTAGACGCGACATATCTGCCGCGACATCCGGGTGCCCCTTCAGGTACTGGAGGACCTGTTCGTTTGGCCGCACGGCATCCGACTTCACCGCGGTGTATGCGTCCCGGACGTCGGGGTGTTCGTCCATGTAATCGGCCGTCGTCAGAGCGACCCCAGCCGCGACTCGTTGGTATCCGGCCGCATCGCAATTGATGACGGGAGGTGCCGGCTCGGGGTCGGCGACGGCCTGTGGCGCCCCGGCGAGAATTGCTGCCGCTGCCCCGAAACCGATCAAAATCCCGGCACGGCAGGTGTACTCATTGACAGATCTCACGACATCTCCTCCTCGGACAACAGAAACCTATTGCTGCGTACGGTCGGCATCACGTTGGTCCATACCTGCCGGGCCATTTACCGCCGTTCGGTGCAGGAGCGGGGGCGGTTGGCGGATGCGGCGGTCTCGGTAACGGGCCTCGGCATATCTTCGGAGTCCCCGCCGTCCCGCACTCGGTGAGCGGTGGCGAGAAACTGGAGTCAAATGACATCCCGCTGGGTACGCACAGGTCCATCGACATGTCGTAGGTCATGTTGGGAGGGCATTCGGGGGCTGCCGACGCGTTAGGTGAGCTGGCGATGGCGGTCACCAATCCGCTGCCGATCAGCATGACCGCCGCTGCCGTAGCGGCGGTACGTCCGATCGCGATGATCACTCTCATATACGCACCCCTAAATGGGTTGAGCATGACCGATGAACTGTGTTGTCCGAGCATACGGGCCTGCGCGCAACGCTCACAGGAAACTCGCAGCCGTAACCCAGTGACACCGTAGCCGTAGCAACCATTGTCACTGATGTGACCACTGTGATGCAGCCGAGCGACACCCCGACGGCACGGACCGCGACTCTCGCGACGACTCTCGACATCGTGATCCCCGTGTACAACGAGGAGAACGACCTGGAGCCATGCGTGCGCCGCTTACATGCGTTCTTGGCCAGCGAGGTTCCGTACTCGGCACGCATCACCATCGCCGATAACGCCAGCACCGATGGCACACTGCAGATCGCACACCGACTGGCCGACGAGCTCGACCACGTCGACGTGCTGCACCTCGAAGAGAAGGGGCGGGGGCGGGCACTCGCCGCCGCATGGCTCTCCTCCGATGCCGAGGTAGTCGCTTACTGCGATGTGGACCTGTCCACCGACCTCAATGCGTTCATGCCGCTGGTCGCGCCGCTGCTCTCCGGGCATTCGGATGTCGCGTACGGCTCGCGGCTCAACCGCAATTCGCGGGTGGTGCGTGGACCCAAGCGTGAATTTATCTCGCGCACGTACAACTTCATCTTGCATGCCTCGCTGCAGACGCAGTTCTCGGATGCGCAGTGCGGCTTCAAGGCGATCCGTACCGATGTGGCGCGACAGCTTCTTCCGTTGGTCGAGGACAAGGAATGGTTCTTCGACACTGAGCTGCTGGTGATCGCCGAGCGGGTCGGCCTGCGCATTCACGAGGTGCCGGTCGACTGGGTGGACGACCCGGACAGCAGGGTCGACATCGTCGACACCGTGCGCAAGGACCTGCTGGGCATCTGGCGATTGGGTCGGGCACTGATGCTCGGCACCCTGCCCTTGGAAGAACTCCGTCACAGCATGGGCCGCGAGCCGCTGGTCGAGGGAGTGCCACCGGGCATGGTCGGCCAGCTGGTTCGGTTCGGAATCATTGGTGTAGCAAGCACATTGGCTTATGCACTGCTATTCCTGGTGCTACATGGGGTGGTGGGGGATCAGGCCGCCAACTTCCTGGCTCTACTCGTCACGGCAGTGCTGAACACCTCGGCGAACAGGTTCTTCACCTTTGGGGTGCGGGGACGGCGCGATGTGGCCAAGCATCAGTTCCAGGGGCTCGTCATCTTCGGAATCGGTTTGGCCCTGACCAGTGGCTCGCTGATGGTTATGCACCACGTGGCTCCGGATGCGTCTAAGCATGTGCTGCTGATCGTGCTGACCGTCGCCAATCTCGTTGCCACGCTTGTCCGGTTCGTTGGATTGCGATGGGTGTTCCGAAGCTCGAACGCGCGATGACGCGGGAACGGATCAGCGTTGTTCTCCTGCTGATCGGTACCGCTGCCGCCTATCTCGTCAACCTCAGCTCCAACGGCTGGGCCAACTCTTTCTATTCGGCTGCGGTGCAGGCGGGTTCGGTATCGTGGAAGGCGGGGTTCTTCGGATCTTCGGATGCCGCCAACTCGATCACCGTCGACAAGCCGCCCGCCTCGTTGTGGCTCATGGAACTGTCAGTGCGGATCTTCGGGCTGAACAGTTGGAGCATCCTGGTACCTCAGGTGCTGCTGGGCGTGGCATCGGTCGGCGTGCTCTATGTGACTATCCGTCGGTACTTCGGGCATGCTGGCGGGCTGCTCGCCGGATTGGCGCTTGCAGTTACGCCCGTCGCGGTACTGATGTTTCGGTTCAACAACCCGGATGCATTGCTGGTCTTCCTGCTAGTCACTGCCGTGTGGGCGATGCTGCGCGCCATCGAGGACGGTCGCACCCGCTGGCTGCTTCTCGTTGGGACGCTGGTCGGCCTGGCGTTCCTGACCAAGCAGCTGCAGGTCATGCTCGTCATCCCGCCTATCGCGCTGACCTACCTGATTGTCGGGCCGGTGAGCATCGGGAAGCGTCTGGCGCAACTCGTCGGATCGGCTGCCGCGGCGGTGGTCTCAGCGGGCTGGTGGATTGCCACGGTGGAGCTGTGGCCACCCGGCTCGCGCCCCTGGATTGGCGGATCGTCGGACAACTCGATCCTGGAACTCACCTTCGGCTACAACGGCCTGGGCCGAATCAACGGTAACGAGAAGGGAAGTGCATCGGGTCCCCGCGAGGAGATGTACGGCTTCGGCGGCCATTTCGGCAGCGAGCCGGGAATCGGCAGACTGTTCCAGCCTGCACTGGGTGGGCAGATCGCCTGGCTGTTACCAACCGCCCTGATCCTCGGTGTGCTGGGGATCATCCTGTTGCGCAATTCATCCCGAACCGATTCGCGGCGGGCTGTGCTGCTGGTGTTCGGGTTGTGGGTGCTCACCACCGGGGCTGTATTCAGCTATATGCAAGGCATCTTCCACCCGTACTATTCGGTGGCACTGGCGCCGGCCATCGCCGCGCTCGTAGGCGCCGGATCGGCGCTCGCCTGGAGTGAACGCGAGAGGCGCTGGGTAAGAGTGTGTCTCGCGGCAACCCTGGTCGTGACTGTCGGGATGGCCTGGATGCTGCTGGGCCGTTCACCAGAGTTTCTGCCGTGGCTGCGATGGGTGGTCCTCGCGCTGGGTGCGGTATCGCTCCTGGTACTGGTACTGGGTAGATACCCCAAGGCCGTTGCTGCCGCATTGGTCGTGGTGGCGCTGGCGGGGCCTGTCGCCTACTCGGTGCAGACCATCGCCACTGCGCACAGCGGCGCCCTTCCCTCGGCGGGGCCCGAGGTCAAGGGAGGGGGCTTCCCTCGTCCCCCGGATGCACAGTTCCCGGATATGCCCGAGCGGCACCGTCCCGAGTCTGAACGCGGCTCAAAGCGCGGCGGCAGCCTCCTTGACGGAAGCGATCCCGGCCCCAATGTCGTTGCCGCGCTGGAGGGCAACGCGGACCGCTACACCTGGGTTGCCGCAGCGATCGGCTCCAACCAAGCGTCGGGATACCAACTGGCCACCCACCACTCGGTGATGCCCATCGGAGGCTTCAACGGCACCGATCCGTCACCGACCCTGGCACAGTTCCAGCAGTACGTCGCCGATGGGCAGATCCATTTCTTCTTGGATGGTGAGCGCGGGGGCGAGGGGTTCGGCGCCCCGGGCAGTGAAACCTCGACGTCCATCCAGCAGTGGGTGCAGAACACCTTCACCAAGCAGACGATCGACGACGTCGACGTCTACGACCTGACCGCGCACACGCGTTAGAGCTTCTCGACGACCCAATCGACGCACTGCGTCAGCTTGGAAATGTCCTCGGGGTCGATGGCCGCGAACATCGCCACCCGCAACTGATTGCGGCCTAGCTTGCGGTACGGCTCGGTGTCGACAACACCATTGGCGCGCAACACCTTCGCAACGGCGGCGGCATCCACGTCGTCGTTGAAATCGATGGTGCCCACGACCTGCGAGCGCTGCGCCGGGTCTGCCACGAACGGCGTGGTGTACGACGTCGCTTCGGCCCACGAGTACAGCCGCGAGGCCGAGTCCGCGGTCCGCTTGGTGGCCCAGTCCAGGCCGCCATTGCCCAGCAGCCAGTCGGTCTGGTCGGCCAGCAGCAGCAGCGTGGCGATGGCCGGGGTGTTGTAGGTCTGGTTCTTGAGGCTGTTCTCCACCGCGATGGGCAGCGACAGGATGTCGGGGACCCAACGGTCCGAGGCGCCGATTTCCTCGACCCGCTCCAGCGCGGCAGGGCTCATCAGCGCCAGCCACAGCCCGCCGTCACCGGCGAAGTTCTTCTGCGGTGCGAAGTAGTAGGCGTCCGCCTCGGTGATATCCACTGGCAGCCCGCCGGCGCCGGAGGTGGCGTCGATGAGTACGAGTGCGTTCTCGGAACCAGCCGGACGCTGCACCGGAACCATGACACCCGTCGAGGTCTCGTTATGGGCCCACGCGATCACATCGGCCGACGGGTCCGATACGGGGGCAGGCGCGCTACCCGGATCGGCGGTCACCTTGATGGGGTCGCCGACAAACGGGTTCTTGGCGACGCATGTGGCGAACTTGGCGCTGAACTCACCGAAGGTCAGGTGCAGTGACTTCTCGCGGATCAGGCCGAACGCGGCCGCATCCCAGAACAGGGTCGAGCCACCGTTGCCGAGGATGACCTCGTAGCCGTCGGGAGCCGAGAACAGCTCCTTCAGGCCCTCGCGCACGCGACCGACCAGGTTCTTGACCGGTGCTTGCCGGTGGGAGGTACCGAACAGGGAGGCACCTGCGGTCACCAGGGATTGCAGCTGCTCGGGGCGCACCTTGGACGGTCCGCAGCCGAAGCGTCCGTCGGCGGGCAGTAGGTCAGCAGGGATAGTCAGTTCGGCCATGGCTACCAGCCTAAACGGTGGCCCAATGAGACCTGCCTCACATAAATGGAAGCCCGTAGAGAACGTCACATGGGACCATTTGTCCCAAACCTAGATAAGGCCTCTTTGCCCTGTTTAGACTCGCCCAGAGCTTGTAGACTTCCAAGTAGCCCCAGAACGTAAAAGTTCGCAGGTCCGTTACCTAGTCAAAGGAGATTGGCATGTCGCTCCGCGAGAAGTTGCGCGCGAAGAAAGAAGTACGCGGCGATGCGGGTTACGTCCAGGTGCTGGAGACCCTGTCTCACGGATCGACGAACCGGAACTTCGACCCGTTTATCGACATCGACTGGGACGCTCCCGAGTACGCCGTCACCCCCAATGACCCGCGCTGGGTACTGCCGCAGCGGACCGACCCGTTCGGCCGTCACCCCTGGTACCAGGCGCAGTCCCTGGAGAAGCAGATCGAGATCGGCATGTGGCGCCAGGCCAACGTCGCCAAGGTTGGCCTGCATTTCGAAAGCATCCTGATCCGTGGCCTCATCCAGTACGCGTTCAGTGTTCCCAACGGCTCACCGGAGTTCCGCTACCTCAACCACGAGTCCATCGAAGAGTGCAACCACACCCTGATGTTCCAGGAGATGGTGAACCGCCTCGGTGTCGACGTGCCCGGTATGCCGCGCCTGCTGCGTTGGATATCCCCGTTCATCCCGCTGGCAGCCACCCCGTTCCCCGAGATGTTCTTCGTAGGTGTGCTGGCAGGCGAGGAGCCCATCGACCACACGCAGAAGAACGTGCTGCGTGAGGGCGACAACCTGCACCCGATCATGAAGCGGGTCATGGAGATCCACGTGGCCGAGGAGGCCCGGCATATCTCCTTCGCCCACGAGTACCTGCGCAAGCGCGTACCGGCCATGCACTGGTTGAACCGCATGGTGCTGTCCATCGCCACCCCGATCACCATGCGGGTGCTGATGGGCGCCATCATGACGCCGCCGCGCAGCTTCGCCCAGAAGTTCGACATCCCGCGTGAGGTGATGCAGGAAATCTTCTGGAAGAGCCCGGCCTCGCGGCAGACGATGAGCGAGGTCTTCTCCGACGTACGGATGCTCTGCCGGGAAGTTGGCATGATGAACCCGGTCGCCAAGATCGTATGGCGGCTCATGCACATTGATGGCCGTGCCGCCCGCTACCGCAGCGAGCCGCAGCGCGGCCCGCTGGTGAACTACTCGGCTTCCGAAGCCGCAGTGTCTGATTCACACAGCGCCGTTCCCGCCTGATGCCACACGTCGTTACCCAGGCGTGCTGTAACGAGGGTTCTTGCGTTTACGCATGCCCGGTGAACTGTATTCATCCCACGCCTGACGAACCCGATTTTCTCACGGCGGAGATGCTGCACATCGACGCCTCCACGTGCGTCGACTGCGGTGCTTGCGTTGCGGCCTGCCCGGTGGATGCCATCAAGCCGGACTCGGTCCTCAAGGAAGAGCAGTTGCCCTTCCTGCGGATCAACTCCGAGTTCTATCCGCGCGAAATCCCTCGTGCCAGTTTGGCTCCGGTTATTCAGGCGCCGCCCGTCCGGGAGACCCGCCGCGCGTTGAAGGTGGCCATCATCGGCTCCGGTCCGGCGGCCATGTACGCGGCCGATGAGCTACTGACCCAGCCGCACGTGAAGGTCAACATGTTCGAAAGGTTGCCTGCGCCATACGGTTTGGTACGTGCCGGGGTCGCCCCCGATCACCAGCAGACCAAGCGCGTAACGAAACTTTTCGACACGATGGCGGCCCAGCCCAACTTCGGGTTCTTCCTCAATGTCGAAGTGGGTAAGGACGTCACCCACGAGGAACTGTTGGCGCATCACCATGCAGTCATCTACGCCGTGGGTGCGTCTTCGGACCGTCGCCTGGACATCCCGGGGATCGAGTTGGTCGGCAATGCCACTGCCACGCAGGTGGTTGCGTGGATCAACGCACACCCCGACTACACCGATTTCCGCGTCGACCTCGACCATGAACGCGCCGTTGTCATCGGTAACGGAAACGTGGCCCTGGACGTGGCCCGGGTATTGACCGGGGACACCGATCGCCTTGCGCGCACAGATATTTCGGATACCGCTCTGGCCGCGTTGCGCGGCAGCGCATTGCGTGAGGTGGTTATCGTCGGTCGCCGCGGCCCGGAGCATTCGGCGTTTACCTTGCCCGAGCTTCTCGGCCTCGTCGGTCTGCCCGATATGACCGTGGTCATCGACGAAGAAACCGCGAAGCTGGTTGACGAGGCGCTGCAGACGCACTTGGAACCGTTGACCCGGCAGAAGCTTGAGGTTCTGAGCACCTGCCCGCGCGAGGCGCGGAAGCCGGGCGGGAAGACCATCCGGTTCGCGTACAACCGCACCCCTGCCAAGGTGCTGGGCGAGAGTCGGGTCGAGGGCATCGAATTTCAGCACGGTGACTCTGTGGACACCATGGCGACGGGTCTTCTCCTCACCTCGATCGGCTATCGCGGTATCCCGATGCCAGATGTGCCGTTCGATAATCAGCGTGCCGTCATCCCGAATGAGCAAGGGCGCGTGATGAATCCGTCCACCGGCAAGGCGCATCCCGGCACCTATGTGGCGGGATGGATCAAGCGTGGTCCGACCGGATTCATCGGAACCAACAAGTCCTGCTCGCAACAGACCATCACGTCATTGGTCGAGGACTACAACAACGGGCTGCTCGACGATCCCGCGGAGCGGTTGTCTGGATTGTCCAAGTTGATTCGGCACCGCCAGCCGACGATCGTCGATCATGACGGCTGGTTGGCGATCGACCGTGCGGAGATTGCACGCGGTCAGGGCGAGGGCCGTCCGCGCGACAAGTTCATCTCGGTGTCGGAGATGCTGCGTGCTGCCGCGACCGCCCCTGAGCCACCGTTGTGGCGCAAGGCGATTCGCGGTTCAGTGTTGGAGGACTTGCTGCGGTAGCGGCTACTCGCCGCCGGCCGCGAACTTCTTGAGATCCTCGGGGTCGACCACTTTGACGGGCTGACCCATCGACCACTGGTGACCGAACGGGTCTTTGATGACGCCAAAGCGGTCGCCCCAGAACTGGTCTTCGAGCGCCATCTCGACGGTCGCCCCGGCATCGACGGCGCGCTGGAACCAGTCGTCGACATTCGGCACCGTGAGGTGAATGGTGACCGGTGTGCCCCCGAGCGCCGTGGGGGTGCTGGACTTGCCGTCGTTGTACTCGGGGAAGTCGTCGTTCATCATGATCGTCGTGCCGTTGATCCTGACGGCGGCGTGCATCACCTTGCCGTCAGGAGTCTCCAGTAGTCCGAGCTCCTCGGCACCAAACGCGTTCTTATAGAACTCGATCGCCACGCGCGAGTCCTCGACGATGATGTACGGGGAGACGGAGGGTTCGACGGGAGGTAGGTCGGAGGTCATGTGACCTACCCAACCATCTCACGCAAGGCGACGCCAGGGGTTCTGCTCAACCACCCAGTCGGGAGTGCAGGAGCCCGAATCCGTCGACGGATTCGATGGAGCGCGGTCCGGGTCCGATGTACAGGGCGGCCGGCCGTACCAGCTTGCCGAGACGCTTCTGCTCCATGATGTGCGCGCTCCAGCCCGCGGTGCGCGCACAGGTGAACATCGCCGGCATCATCCTGAGCGGGACCTGCGCAAAGTCGAGGATGACCGCGGCCCAGAATTCGACATTGGTCTCGATGACGCGATCGGGACGACGCTCCCGCAGCTCGGCAAGGGCGGCCTGTTCGAGGGCGGCGGCCACTTCGTAGCGCGCGGCGCCGAGACGCTTGGCAGTGCTGCGCAACACCCGTGCACGCGGATCCTCGGCGCGGTAGACCCGGTGGCCGAAGCCCATGAGCTTCTCCCGACGGTCCAGGATGCCCTTGATGACGCCGCGGGCGTCGCCGGTCTTCTCCGCCTCTTGGATCATTGGCAGCACGCGGGCGGGTGCTCCGCCATGGAGCGGCCCGCTCATCGCGCCGACCGCACCCGACAGTGCGGCGGCCACATCGGCGCCGGTGGACGCGATGACCCGCGCGGTGAACGTCGAGGCGTTCATACCGTGTTCGGCGGCCGAGACCCAGTAGGCGTCGATGGCTTCGACATGCTTGGGGTCAGGGTCGCCTTGCCAGCGAGTCATGAAACGCTCTGTGACGGTGGAACATTCGTCGACGATCCGCTGGGGCACGGCAGGCTGAGCGTTGCCCCGCGCAGACTGGGCGACGTACGACAGTGCCATCACCGACGAACGGGCAAGCTGATTCCGCGCAATGGTGTCCTCGGTGTCCAACAACGGCTCAACGCCCCAGATCGGTGCGAGCATGGCGAGCCCGGCCTGTACGTCTACGCGGACGTCACCGGTGTGCACCGGGATGGGGAAGGGCTCGGCGGGTGGGAGCCCCTGGCCGAACTTGCCGTCGACCAAGAGGGCCCACACATCACCGAAGGTGACCTTCTGGGCGACCAGGTCTTCGATATCGACGCCGCGGTAGCGCAGGGAGCCGCCGTCCTTATCGGGCTCGGCGATCTCGGTGGCGAAGGCTGTCACGCCTTCCAGACCAGGTGCGAAATCCGCTGGTAGCGGCGCTGCAACCGTCATGACTCTCGACTCCCTACCTGTGGGTAACAACTCGGTATCGCCGATTCTTGCACCCGCAAATAAGGCCGATTCTTAGTCCGCTGACCGCCCGCCTGTAGCGTGATTTTCGTGACCGAATGGCTGCGTTCCGATTACCGTCCCGGCGAAAAGGACGGCAGCGCCGATCTCGAAGTCGATTGGCTTGCCGATGGCTGGCTTGTCTTGTTGCGCACATGGTTTGACCTTGCAGTGTCTTCGGGCATTCCGGAGCCGAACGCGATGGTGCTTGCTACCGCTGACAATGGCCGGCCGGTAACCCGCACGGTGCTGTGCAAGGGATTCGACGAATCGGGTGTGACGTTCTTCTCAAACTATGACTCGGCCAAGGGTCATCAGCTCGAACAGACGCCGTATGCGAGCGTCACTTTCCCCTGGTACGCGCTGGGACGGCAGGTCCATGTGCGTGGCCCGGTGACTAAGGTCGATCCGGCACAGACCGCCAATTACTGGACCAACCGTCCTCGCGGATCGCAGCTGGGAGCCTGGGCGTCGCAGCAGTCCGCACCCATTGAGTCGCGAGAGGCGCTGCTGGCGCAGCTCGATGCCGTCACGCAGCGCTTCGCGGATCTGGACGAGGTGCCGGTGCCGCCGCAGTGGGGTGGCTACGTGATCGCCCCCGAGACCGTGGAGTTCTGGCAGGGCCGCGAGAACCGGGTGCACAACCGGATTGTCGTTACCGGCCCGCAGGTACAGCGGCTGCAGCCGTGAGGTCCAGCGCGGCCAGGTAGCCGAAGACCAGGGCGGGCCCGATGGTGGCTCCCGGCCCGGCGTAGGTGTGTCCCATGAGTGCGGCGCTCGCGTTTCCGGCCGCGTACAGGCCGGGTATGACGGTGCCGTCGGGACGTAGTGCCCGGGCGTGGACGTCGGTGTTGATACCGCCCTTGGTGCCGAGATCGCCGGGCACAATTCGGGCCGCGTAGTACGGCGGCCGGCTCAGTTCGCCCAGGCTGGGATTGGGTTTGTTGGTGATATCGCCGTAGTAATGGTCATACGCGGACTCGCCGCGGTGGAAGTCCTCGTCGCGTCCTGTCCGGGCGAACTCGTTGAACCGACCGATCGTGGATTCGAGCGCGTCGGCGGGTACTCCGATGGCCTGCGCTAACTCGGTGATGCTGTCCGCCTTGGTGATTGCTCCGCAGCCCAGCCAGGATTTGGGTAGGGGAGCGCGTCCGGTGATACCGGCGAAGGTGTACCGGTTCCGATACGTCTGATCGAAGATCAGCCATGCGGGCAGGTTCTCGGCGGGGCCGGTCCCGGAGCCGAATTGGCCACCGAACATCTGGTGGGTGGCTTCGACGTAGGGCAGGGACTCGTTCATGAATCGTTGTGCGCGGGCGTTGACGAGAATGCTTCGGGGCAGTGATCTCTCGGCGAGCGCGAACCACGGTCCCCTGGGCAGCGGAATGGACGGTGCCCACCATGCATCGTCCATGAGAGACACTGCGGCACCGGCTGTTTCGGCGGCTATGATGCCGTCCCCGGTGTTGGAGGTGGCGCCGATCGACCATTGTGCGCCGGCAGGTTCCCGGTGATGCGTCGCGCGCATTTGGGCGTTGTGGTCAAACCCGCCGCAGGCGATCATGACGCCACGTCGAGCAGTGATGGTGCCCTGATCGGTGACGACACCGGTGACACGACCGTCGGTGACCACGAGCTCACGCAGTGCGGTGTCCAGTCGCACGGGTATTGCGGAATCTTTGATTCCGACGAAAAGTGATGCGACAAGGGCGCTTCCGACTCCGACGAGATGCTGGCGCCGTAGCTTGGCCACCGCGGTGCGGGCGCCAACGCGGAACATGCGCCACGGTCCGCGCCAGTGCCGCAGTCCGGTGCTGAGCCACCGATAGTCCGATTGCTTGACGACGACGTTCATGGGTGCCTTGGTGTAGAACGGGGCCATGGTGTCGGCGTCGGATCCGAGCCGTCGCGCGTCGAATGGCTTTGGTTCACAGGATCTTCCACTGGGACGGCCACCGGGGGCCTCGGGGAAGTAGTCGGAGTAGCCACGAACCCATTCCAGATTGAGCGCGGAGTGGTCGGCGAGGAACTTCAGTGCCTCGGGGCCGCGGTCGATATAGGCGTCGATGCGTTCCGTGGCTGCGAACGGGCCGATGATGTGGTGCAGGTAGGTGCGCGCGTCCTCAAGTTCTTCGGTGGAGGATTTTCCGGGTGACTTCGCAAGGAAATGGTTTCCGGGGATCCAGACGCCGCCGCCCGATCGTGCGGTGGACCCACCCCACTGGGATGCCTTCTCCACGATGACTACCGACAGGCCGAGCCGCTTGGCGGTGATCGCGGTGGACATACCGGCGGCGCCCGAGCCCACCACTACGACGTCGAAGGTCTCGTCCACCGCTGCTCCTTGCGAGTTAATGCCAATATGATAGTAACTGTCAAATTGCCATGACGTACGGCACTGTGTCAAGGTCTTCAGACATGACTGGCTCGCTGCGATCGCGTCAGCGGATGAGGGTGCGCAGCGATATCTACAACGCCGCCATCGCACTTTTCGCAGAACGCGGATTCCACGCGGTCACCACCGAGGAGATTGCGGCTACCGCCGGGGTTTCGGCGAGCACCTACTTCCGTCATGTCAATGCGAAGGAAGACCTGCTGCTCGATCCGCTGCTCATCAGCGGTGACGCCATCACCGGCAGGTTCTCTCACCGACCTTCGGATGAAGCGGTCCCCGCTGCGTTGTCGGCGGCCATTGCCGAGCGCAGCGCCGAGGTCGACGACGCCGAACTGCACCGGTGGCGCACTGCGATACTGACGGCACCCGAATTGATGACCCGGGTGTCTCTGATCTCCGCACAAGACCGACAGCAGCTGACTGCCATCGCGGCCGAACGGATGGGGCTCGACGCAATAGCCGACCAGCGGCCCGGCCTGGTCGTACACATGCTCCTCGCCGCCGCCGAATATGGCTTCCAGCGATGGCTTGGACCCGACGCGACGCAGTCGCTGGGCGCCTGCGTCGAGGCGGCGCTGAAGGCGGTTCTCGACCTACGCACAGAATGGTCACAGCCCTGACATCTATGTGGATCCCCCTGTTGGTGATGGCGGTCGCGGTGAGCTTCGAGCCGTTCCGGCTCGGCATGACGGTGTTGATGTTGAACCGGCCGCGCCCCGTGCTTCAGCTGTTCGCGTTCTTATCCGGTGGATTCCTGATGGGGACCGCGGTGGGCCTGGTGGTGCTGTTCGTGCTCCGCGAAAAGGTCCTGGGCACTTCACATTTCACTCTGCCACGGGTGCAGATAGTGATCGGCGCGGTGGCGCTTGTGATCGCCGCGGTCCTGGTGACGAATATCCGAATACCCGTGCCGGCCGGCTCGCCGGACGGGATCCCCGAGCGCATCCGCAGGCTCGCGTCGGGACGTTCCCTGTGGTTCGCCGGTGCCGCGGGAATGGGGATCGCATTGCCCTCCGTCGACTATCTGGCGGCGTTGGCGCTCATCCTCGCCTCCGGTGCATCACGGGTCACGCAGGTCGGTGCGCTCCTGACGTTCAACGCCGTGGCGTGTGTGCTCGTGGAGGTTCCGCTGATCGCCTACGTGCTGGCGCCCGAGCGGACGCGGGAACTGATGGGCGCACTGCACAATTGGGTGCAATCGCATCGTCGCCGCAATGTCGCGCTGGTGCTGGCGGTGGTCGGATGCGTGCTCCTGACTGTCGGGATCGCCAGCATCTGACGACGGTTATCTGCGACGACCAACAATGACGACTGGAGTGGAGGTATGGGGCAGGCCTCGGATTCTCACACCGTTTCGCGGTCCAAGGTGACCGCGTGGGCGCTGTGGGATTGCGGCGCGACGGGTGTGAACGCGGTCGTCGCCACGTTCGTCTTTTCGGTCTATCTGACCGAGCAGGTCGGTTCGGGTCTGCCCGGCCCCAGTACGCCTGCAAGCTTGTTGGGGAGGGCGTTGACGATCGGCCGGGCTGTGCGTCGCGGTGCTTGCGCCGCTAACCGGCGTCTGGGTGAACGCTCCGAACCGACGCCGCACGGCGCTCGTAGCCCTCACCGGCTTGGTCGTCGCGATGACGGCGGCAATGAGCCTGATCCGGGCCGACTACCACTATCTGTTGCCTGGTCTGGTGCTGCTCGCGTGCGCTGCGGCGTGCAGCGATCTGGCGACCGTGCCGTACAACGCCATGCTGAGGCAACTGTCGACGGGTGAGAACTCGGGACGAATCTCCGGACTCGGATTGGCCGCCGGATTTCTCGGCAGCGTGCTGCTGCTCTTGATCGTGTATTTCGGCTTCATCGTGGGTTACGGCGACACCCGGGGTCTACTGGGCATCGCGGCACACGACGGCGAGAATGTGCGGGCCTCGATGCTGCTCGTTGCGGCGTGGCTGGCGCTATTCGCATTGCCACTGCTCGTTTCGGTACGCGCCCCGGTCGCTGTCGCCGGCCGATGTTCTGGTTTTCGGCGTCTGCGCCAGCACCGTTGCCGCAATCGGAGCCCTGCTGGGCGGCATGCTTGACGACGGCGTGGGTTCCAAACGCGTTATCGTCGGATCGCTCACCGCGATGATCGTCGTCGAACTCGTCCTGCTGAGGGCCTCCGGGCCGCTGGCCTTTTGGATCTGCGGGCTGCTGCTGTGCCTGTTCGTCGGCCCGACACTGGCTTCCGCGCGGGCGCTGATGATGCGATTGTCCGCCGAGGGCAAGGAAGGCGTGGCCTTCGGTCTGTACACCACCATCGGGCGCGCCGCCTCGTTCCTGGCGCCGTGGATGTTCTTCACCTTCGTCGACCTGTTCGGTTCCGACCGAGCCGGCTGGGGTGGACTGTGCCTGGTGCTGGCGGTGGGTCTCGCGGCGATGGTGATCACCGTGCGTGTACCTCGCCGAAGCTAGGCGTCCAACCGGGCGAATTGGTCCTGCCAGTACTGCTCGACGCACGCAGCGCGCCGGATCTTGCCGCTCGTCGTGATGGGAATCGACCCCGGCGACACCAGGACAAGGTCCTCGACATTCAGACCGTGTGTATTGGATATCGCGGAGGTGACGTCGCTCTTGACCTCGCTGAGCCAGTGCACCGCCTCGGGGTCGGCATCACGCGGCTTTTTGAGCTCGATGACGGTGACCAACTTTTCGGTGCTTTCCAGCTGGACCGATATCGCCGCGACCCGACCACGGGTGATCTGTTGGACCGTTGCCTCGATGTCCTCGGGATAGTGATTACGCCCGCGGATGATCAGCAGATCCTTGATGCGCCCGACGATGAACAGCTCACCCTCGGAGACGAAACCCAGGTCACCGGTTCTCAGCCATGGTCCGGCTGTTGTGCCGGGTGAGGGATCGAGCAGCGTTGCGCCAAAGCACCGTTGCTCATCCGCCGGTCTGCCCCAGTAGCCGTCCGCGACATTGTCGCCGTGCACCCAGATCTCGCCGATCGTGTCCGGCGGGCACTCCTGATGCGTGTCGGGGTCGACAATCCGCATCACGGGTGACTGCGGCAGCGTGTAACTGACCAGCGCCGAGCCGGTTCTGCCCGTGCATCGTCGAGCACGGCCCGCGGATAACTCGTCGGTGTCGAAACGGACGGCCTCCGATGAGGCACTCCACTTGCCGCTCGTGACGAAGACGGTTGCCTCCGCCATCCCATAGGACGGACGCAGCATGTGGTCCCGCAAGTTGAAGTGAGCAAACCGATCGGCGAAGCGCTCCAAGGTGGCTTGCTCGACGCGTTCGGCGCCGTTGATGATGCCCAGCACGCCGCCGAGGTCGAGTCCGCTGAGGTCACTGTCGGCGGTCTTGCGAGCGGCCAGATCGAAGGCGAAGTTGGGTGCCGCCGAGAAGGCATGAGGACTCGCGGCCATTGTGCGGACCCACCTGGCCGGTCTTTCCAGGAAGGCGATCGGGCTGCTCAACTGTGCGTGGAAGCCGCCCAGGATCGGGGCGCAGACGCCCAGCACCAGACCCATGTCGTGGTAGAAGGGCAACCACGACACGATCGTGACATCCGCGGGGATCGTCACGCCGGAGCGTGCGAAGAGGCTGCTCATCAATTGCTCGAAGTTGACCTGGAGGTTGCGGTGCGAGAGCGTGACCCCGGTTGGTATTCGCGTCGAGCCCGAGCTGTACTGCAAGTACGCGATCTCGGGCGCGTGAATTGTCTCGATGCTCGACTCGCCGTGATGCTCCAGATTCATCGAATCGATTTCGACGAGCTTCGGAACAATGTGTAGGTGTGCCCCGTCGAGGTATTGGGTGACGTCTTCGGCAACGGCAGACGTCGTGAGCACAAGCGTTGGCGAGGTGTCGTCGAATACGGCGCTGACGCGATCAAGACTCGAGCCTCGGTGCGGTAACGGCAGTGGCACCGCGATCAGGCCAGCCTGCATGGAGCCCAGGAAAGCCAGAATGTAGTCAAGGCCCTGCGGAGCCAGGATCACGGCCCGGTCGCCGACGGACGCATGAAGGCTGAGCTCGCGGGCCACACTCACGGTGCGGCGGGATAGTTGCGACCACGTAAGGCTTTCGGGAACACCTGCTGGGTCGTCGGAGTATTCGGTGAAGGTGAATGCGATGTCATTCGGTCGCAGGCTGGCACGTCCGTGCAGCATGGAGAGAATGGATGACTGGGGTGGGGGCGTCACGGTCTCTTGTCCATAGTCATTCTGTATTAGCTGGTCGGTTGGGGGCGTTATCAGCGGGTGCCGTTGCCCAGCACGGCCAGAGCGCCGCTGGTGATCTGGGAAATAGGATCGGAGCCACCGCCGAATGTGGCCTGCGAGGCTGGGGCCGTAACTTGCGCGGGGTCGAAGCCTTGCGTGGGGTCCACCGTAATCGGTGCGGTTGCCGGGTCGTCGTTACGCGAATAGCCGGCGTCCACCCGGGGTTGCAGAATCGCGTCGAGCCTGTTCAGCGTTTCCTCCGGTACCCCGAGATATTTGAAGCCCATCACCAGCGGAAGGTGCTGCTCGGGGATGAAGTACGTCGTAGTCGACCCGCCCTTGGAGTTGACCTCCGTCGTGATATTCCGCGCCGGAACCATCTTCGGGTTGGTGAACGCAATCGCGGTGTGACCGGTGGCCAGGCCCGCGATGGCATTGGTGACCGCAAACAGGTTGTCCGGCCGATCCGGCCAGTCGGCGATGCTGTCATAGGCGGAGATGAACTGGTCGGTGTGGTACTGACTCTCCACCGGAGCGGGTATCCGGTAGTCCATGAACGGGACGACGGAACCCACGGGGAAGTTCTGGGTCAGGAAACTCTCACTAAAGGGGCTTTTCGCTATCGGGTCGCCGAACGTCGCGAAGGTCAGCGAATCAGTGGGCGGCGCGGTCGGATCGTTCGCCAGCGCCGACTTGACGGCGTTGAGAACGAGCGCTCCCTCGGACAATCCCATGGCCGTTCCGGGTCCGCCCTCGCGAAGTCTGTTTTCGAGGTTTGGTTCCCCGATGTCGATCGACTCGCCGATGCTGGTGCCGTCCAAACCGAGGCCTGGCAGGATTTTCTCCCCTACCGGACCTATTCCGGGGAACAGGCGTTCCAAGGTGTGGCCCTGGACCTGCCCTGCCGGGTACCAGATGTTCTCGCGTTTCATGCCCGGGAACCAGTCCTTGCCGGTCATCCGGATGTACTCGTCATAGGGGATGCCCAGCACGTGAGCGCCGCCCAGGGCGTACGCGGTGCGGTCCGGCGATACCGGCGCGGCCATGGGTTTCCCGCTGGCGGAAATCCCGGGGATGGGAGGGCCGGGAACCTGCGGGTCGTCGGCGGCCGCGGTCTGGATGCCGAAACATCCTGAAACGCTGACTGTCATCAGTAGCGTCGCTCCTGCGAGGAGTTTTCTCATTCTGGCTCCAGACCGCTCAGCTTCGTTTCGTAGTTTCACATACATCATGACCCGTGGCGCCCTAACCTGCTTGCGCCGCTGCTGGGGCCGGTGGCGGTGACTTCACCGACGGCGACTGCGGCCTTATCTGTGACGGCCACCAGTTCGCCTTCCCCACCAACGCCGCGATGGCCGGCACCGTGATGGTCCGTACCACGAAGGTATCCAATAGAATTCCCACGCCGATCACGAAGCCGCCCTGGACGACGATTCCGATGCTGGAGAAGAGCAAGCCTCCCACCGATGCGGCAAATATCAGTCCGGCGGCGGTAATGACACCACCGGTGGAAGTCAGCGCGCGGATGATCCCGTAGCGCACGCTGTTCGCTGACTCGTCGCGCATTCGCGACACAAAGAGCATGTTGTAATCGGCCCCCACCGCGACCAGCACGACGAAGGCCAACGGAGGCACGGTCCAATGCAATTGTTGGCCGAGGATGAACTGGAACGTCAGCACTCCGATACCGATGGCCGCGAAATACGAAATCACTACCGAGCCAACGAGATAGAGAGGTGCGACCACCGCACGCAGTAGCACCATCAATGTCAGCAGAACGACGATCAGGGTCGCTGCGATGATGTATCGAATGTCGTGTTTGTAGTAATCGCGTGTGTCACGCAGCGCGGTGGGGAATCCGCCCATCGATATCGTCGCGTCGGCCAGTGTGGTGTTCGGCTGAGCGCCCTTGGCGATATCACTGATCTTGTTGACCTGATCCATCGCCTCGGGGCTGAACGGGTTGAGCTTCGTCTGAACCAGATACCGCACGGAATGGCCGTCCGGTGAGATGAACGCATGAGCGGCCCTTTGGAAGTCCGGATTGTTCAGCACCTCGGCGGGGATGTTGAAGCCCGCCTGCGATGGGTCCGCGGCGTTGTTCTTCATCGTCAACAGGAAGTTCGATGCCTGGTTAAGGCCGTTGACAATCACCTTGATCTGTCCGACGAGCTGATCCACACCGCCGGCCACCTGCTGGCTGCCGCCGGCCAGGCGATCGGCGCCCTGCCGCAACTGGAAGAGCCCCGCCTGCGGGCCGCCGGGCTTGTCCAGGCCCATGGCCTGCAGCCCGTTGACGACGCTCAGGAGCGAAGCGTTCAGCTTGGTCACTGTCGCGGAGAGGGTTGCCTTGTTGCCCTGGGAATTTCCGAGCTGATGAGCAAGCTGATTGATCTCGTCGAGACGTCCGCTGTTGCGCTCGCCGACGAGCCGCTCGAACTGGCCGCGGGTGGTGCTGCAGGAGGCATCGGCATCGCAGACCGGGTTGGCCTGTAACGCATTCAAGACCGGGTTGATCCAGGCGAACATGTCCTTCGCGCTGCTGAAGTTCCAGCCCATATCGTTGGCGAGCCCATTGATTGCGTCGACGAGCTTGGCGGCGTTGTCCACGTTCCGCACCAGCTCGTCGCCGCCGGATTTGGTTTTGAGCGAGTTCGACGCGTCGAGCAGACTCTGCAGACCGGGGACGATCTTGTTGAGCTGGGTGCGCAGGTCGCCGAGGCTGCCGGCCAGGGTGTTGGCGCCGGCAGTGAGTCGATTGAGGTCGTTGCTGCGCTGGCTGATCTGGTTCGAGCCGTCGGCCAGCCGGGTGCCGACAAGCCCCGCCTGATAGGTCGCCCTGAACTCTGGCGGCACCTCGCCGAGCGGGCGGGTGACGCCGCTGACCAGGCCGACGTCCGGCAGCTGGGCGATACGGGAAGCCATCTGTTCCAGATCGGCGAGCGCCTGCGGGGTGCGCAGGTCACGCGGTGACTGGATGAGGATGTACTCGGGGATGGACTGACTGAGCGGGAAGTGGCGTTCCAGCGCGGCGTATCCGACAGAACTCGGTGCCGACGACGACACGGCCTTGCGGTCGTCGTAGTTGTAGCGCGCGAGGAGCGCGCAGCTCCCCAGCAGGGCCAACACCAGCACACTGGCAACCAAATGTGGAATCGGCCGTCGGACGATGCGGATGCCGGACCGCCGCCAGAACTGGGCAGTCAGCTCGCGCCGCGGTCTGACCCAGCCGCGCGGTCCGGCCAGCACCAGGATTGCGGGCAGCAGTGTCATTCCGGACAGGTATGCGACGCCGATTCCGATCGCCGATGACACACCGACCGTTTGGAAGACGCCCATCTTGGCAAAGCTCAAGAGCAGGAAGGTGATACCCACCGTCGTGGCGGATGCGGTGATCACCTTTCCGATGGACATCATCGCGGCCCTGACCGCCTGGTCGTACGTCTTACCCGACCGCAGATAGTCGTGATAGCGACTGATGAGGAAGACCGCGTAGTCCGTGCCGGCGCCGGCCAAGATCGCACTCAGGAACACGATGGACTGATTAGAGACGCCCGCACCGGTCAGCTGCGAGTAGGCGGCCACCACTGACTGTGCGATCACCAGCGACGATCCGATCGTCACCAACGGAAGCATCATGGTCAGTGCGCTGCGATAGACCAGTAGCAGCACCGCGAGCACCAGGACGGCGATCGCGACCTCGATCGGTAGTCGGTCCTGCTGGCCCGCGAGAGTGAGGTCGGCGACGGTGGCCGCGGGACCGGTGATGTGCACGGTTGTCGGGGTGCTGTCGATGCTGTGCTGGATGAGGCCGGTTACCCGGTTATAGGACTCGAAGGCCTTGGGCGTGCCCAACTCGCCCGCGAGGCCAATCGGTAAAATCCAGGTCTTGTTGTCTTTGCTTGTCAGGAACTTGCGCAGCTCGGGTGTACCGATGAAGTCCTGCACCGACACGACATCTGTCAGGTTGTGTCTTAGCCCGTCCACCACCTTGCGGTAGGTCGCCGCGTCATCGGGTCCCAGTCCGTTCTCGTTGATGAACACGACCAGGAGAAGGTCGTCGTTGCTGGATTCGTGGAACGCCTCGGTCATCTTCTTGGCGGTAACACTCGACGGCGCGTCCGCAGGCAAGATGGCGAGCGGATGCTTCTCCGACATCTCGGTCAGTGAGGGGAATGTCAAGGGCAGAGCGATGGCAAGTGCCACCCAGGCACCTATCACCGCCCATGGCCACCGCACCACAAAATCGGTTAGCCGTCGCATATAGCCCTCACCGTCACCCCGACGATTTCCAAACTACGCAACACGTCCCCAGTGCCCGCTGTCAGCGACCCGTACGCACACCGACTTCATGGCCTCCATGTAGCGGAGAGCTGATTTCTCGGCGACCGGGTTGTCGGGATGCATGATCGCCATCACCGTGCCTTCCCCGTACCGGAATATGTAGATGGTCAGCTGATAGGAGAATCGGCCGTCTGGATAGATTCCGATATTGTCGGCAAGGCCCATTTCGCCCGCCGCGAGGATCGCGTTGAGCGGCGCAGCGCCCCCGTGGAAGAAATTCGACACCGGAAAGTTTGGTTGCGGCCATTTCAACCATGGCGCCAATTCCAGTACCCGGTAATACGGCACTCTCGCCATGTCCAGACTCGAATCAAAGGCGGTCTGCGCCGCGTAGGCGGCATCGTTAAACGAGGTTGCCGCGATCGGGACGGTGATCGGGATCAGGCCGGTAAACCAGCCCTGCGTCATGAAATTGTCGCTGGCAGTGCGGGAATCCCGCGGAGTGAGCCCGTAATACGTGACGGCCCCGGTGAATTCATGCTCGACCAGACCGAGGCAGGCGAACAAACCGCCGACAAACCGTGAGCCGGCCGTCGAGCAGGAGGACTCGAATCGATCCGTCTGCTCCGGGTTCATCAGTGACAGGGATGTCATGGTGCTGGTTGTCGATTCCGACGGGTTACCCAGTGGCAGTGGGAATTCAGGGAAGGTCCCATTATTGTTCTCGGCAAAGTCGACCCACGCGCGTACCCCAGGCGAGTCCAGCGTTAATGCCGAGGCGAACTCGCGCTCGCGAATGCAGAAGTCGTCGAAGCTGCCGGGATCGGGAAGAGTGAGGGGCTGGCCGCCGCCGCTCAGCGCCGAGTACATTCCGTTGGCTTCCATCATCGTTGTACCGATCAACGTCGCGTCCCCGTGGACGTGATCCATTGCGGCGAAGAACGTGAAAAAGGTCTCGTTTTGGATGACCCCGAAGGTAAAGCATCCCCATTCGAGCGGGCTCGGGATGTCGGTGACATGGCCGCGTATCTCGTCGACAGTCATGTGGCCTTGGGGGATGGGCTCGAATTCGATATCGGCCGGATCGCCGATCGTGTGCCTGACGAATTCTCCGTCGTCAGTTCGCTCGAACCAACTGCGGAATGTGTCATGGCGCTTTAGGTATGCATTGAGGGCATGGTCCATGGAGGAAATGTCACACTGCCCGGCCACGTCACAGCTGGCGATGATCTGCCGGGAAAAGTTCAGGTCCGCAGCTGTCCGTTCGTAATAATTACGAAGATGTTGGCCCTGCATATAGCTGATGGGCACTGAACTCACCGGCGCTTGTTGGGCCTTTTCGGCGGCCACCGCCGTGGGGTGCCAGGAGGTGACCGATCCTGGCGTCAATGACCATTCGCCAAGTGCGCCAACCGTGATCTTTCCGATGCGCAAAACGCCGTCCCTCTCGCCCGGCCGGCTCCGGGTCCGGCACACTCAGCGCACAACATACCCTCGATTCGTTTTTGGTGGCCGAGCCCCAGATCTTGAACGGATGCTGAGGGCGTGTCACAGCCGGACGTGCAATAGTGGCCGTTGGAGTTGGATCTTGAGGCGCTGGGGGTGTCTCGACCAACTTTCCCTCTCATTGTCGATGCTAGGAGCAGAACCGCATGTCTTCCGCCGAGCTTCCGATCGAGCCAGCCCCCCGTTTTGCAATCGTCGGTTATGCGGGGCGTTTCCCCGGTGCCGCAGACGCGGACGAATTCTGGGACGTGCTGCGCGAAGGCCGTGACGCCGTGTCGGAGGTGCCCGCCGACCGCTGGGACGTCGACGAATTCTTCGACCCGGAACCTGGTACGCCCGGCAAGGTCGTGACCCGTCGTGCGGGCTTCGTCGAGGACGTGACCGGATTCGACGCCCCGTTCTTCGGTATGTCGACGCGCGAGGTCAGGTTGATGGACCCGCAGCACCGGCTCCTACTAGAGACGGCGTGGCGCGCGGTGGAGCATTCCGGGGTCGCTCCGACGGCTCTGGCTGACACGAACACCGGTGTGTTCGTCGGTTTGGCCACCCACGACTACCTGGGAATGGCGTCCGCCGACCTGACGTATCCCGAAATCGAGGCCTATATGGCCATCGGTACCTCGAATGCCGCAGCAGCCGGCCGAATCAGCTATCGGCTGGGGCTGCAGGGACCCTCGGTCGCCGTGGACACGGCGTGCAGCTCGTCGCTGGTGGCGATCCATCAGGCGTGCCAGGCCCTTCAGCTCGGAGAGTGCGACCTCGCGCTGGCCGGCGGCGCGAATGTCCTGCTGACCCCTGCCACGATGATCACGTTCTCGCACGCGCACATGCTGGCGCCCGATGGCCGTTGCAAGACCTTCGACGCGGCCGCGGACGGTTACGTGCGCGGTGAGGGATGCGGTGTCATCGTCATCAAGCGCCTCGAGGACGCGATCCGCGACGGCGACCGGATCCGTGCCGTCATCCGCGGCAGCGCAATCAACCAGGATGGCGCGTCGGGTGGGTTGACGGTGCCGAATGGCATTGCCCAACAACGGGTTATCGCCGATGCACTGAAGCGCGCCGACGTCGCACCCAGTGATGTCGGGTACCTGGAGGCGCACGGCACGGGGACATCGCTGGGCGATCCGATCGAGGCCCAGGCCGCCGGTGCGGCGTACGGCGTTGGCCGCGAAGCGAACGATCCGCTGTTGATCGGCTCGGCGAAGACGAACATCGGACATCTTGAGGCAGCCGCGGGGATCGCGGGTGTCATCAAGGTCATCCTGTCGCTCGAGAACGAGTTGCTGCCGCAGCACCGCAACTTTCAGAACCCGTCGCCGCACATTCCCTGGGACCGGCTCGCGGTGGAGGTCGTCAAGGAGGCCACCCCCTGGGAGCGCAACAGTCGGCCCCGTATCGCGGGAGTCAGCTCGTTCGGATTCGCCGGGACCAACGCTCACGTCATCCTCGAAGAAGCGCCTTTAGCGCCCGAGCCGGTGGCACAGCCCGCGGCGACGCCGGCTTCGGGCGAGCAGGCCGGGGACCGAAAGTTCAGCATCCTCCCGATTTCGGCGCGGACACCCGCGGCGTTGGTGCAGGTCGCCGATCTATACCGCAGCTGGTTGAGCGCGCACCCGGACGCCACCTTGGCGGACGTGTGCTTAACCGCCGGAGTAGGGCGAGCGCATCTGGAGCATCGTGCCGCGCTGGTGATCAATTCGAGAGAAGCTGCCGTCGAGCTACTCGGCGCTGTCGCGGAGGATCGCCCGGCGCCCGGTCTGGGGCGAGGAGAATCCCATGACACGCCGAAGACGGCGTGGCTGTTCACTGGCCAGGGCAGCCAGTACCCCGGTATGGCCCGCGAGTTGTTCGATACCGAGCCGATCTTCGCCGACACGCTGAACCAGTGCGCGGCGGTGCTCGCCGACGTTCTCGAAAAGCCGTTGTTGGACGTGATTTTCGATGTGGACGGCCCGGAAGGCGAAGAGAACCTGCGGCAGACGTCCTATGCGCAGCCCGCCTTGTTCGCGGTCGAGATGGGATTGGCTCGGCTCTGGCAGTCATGGGGCTTCGAGCCGGACGTGGTGCTGGGCCACAGCGTCGGCCAGTATTCGGCGGCCTGTGTCGCGGGCGTGTTCAGTCTCGAGGACGGCGCGCGGTTGATGGCCGAGCGCGGTCGCCTGTTCGGCAGTCTGCCTGCGGGCGGCCGGATGGTCGCGGTGTTCGCCGCCGCCGAGCGCGTCGAGAGTCTGACCGGCGAGTTCCCGAGTCTGTCGGTTGCTGCTTACAACGGTGCCAACACCGTATTGTCCGGGCCCGCACAGGATCTGGAGAAAGCGGTGGCAGGGCTGGTGGCAGAGGGAGTGCGATGCGACTTCCTGGAGACCAGCCACGCGTTCCACTCGGCGCTGCTAGAACCGATCCTCGACGAATTCGAGTCGTACGCGGATCAGCTCAATTACAAGTCTCCACAACGGATTTTGATCGACAACCGAACCGGGACCGCGCTCGGCAGAAGCGTGAAACTCGATGGCGCCTATTGGCGCCGCCACGCACGTCAACCGGTGGAATTCGCCAAGAGCGTGCGCACCCTTGCCGACATGGGCTGCAAGGTGTTGCTTGAGATCGGTCCACAACCGGTGCTCACCGCCGCAGCCTTGCGGGCATGGCCTGACCCGGCCACCGCACCGCGGGCGATCGCATCCTTGCGTCGAAACACCGCCGATCACCGACAGATCACCGAAGCCGTTGCGGACGCGTACGTCTTGGGTCACCTGCCCAACTTCGGCGCATTCCGACAGACGCACGCGCGAAAGGTCGATCTACCCGCCTACCCGTTCGAACATCGCCAGTATTGGTTCAGCGAGAACCGAGAGTCTGCGAATCCACAACAGTCCGTTGGTGGACCGCGTACCCAATCCGTCCGTCTCCTCGAGGACGGCAGGATTGAGGAACTCGCGGCCCTGCTTGACGGTGCAAACGGTGACCCACAGACCCTGAACGTGCTGACCAAGCTTGCGGCGCAACACAACCAGCAACGCGGAACCCAGTCGATCGCCGATGACCGCTATGAGTTCCGTTGGGACAAGTCTCCCAGTCCACTCTCCAGCGCGGAAGCCGGAGCGGGCGCTACCTGGCTACTCGTCGGCGATGCATCCGGAGCGGCTGCGCCGTTGGTCGACGCGCTGACCGCGCGCGGGCAGCAGCATCGGATCATCGGGTTGCCGGCGTCCGATGCGGATGAGGCGCAGCTTGTGGACGCGCTGCGCGCCGCCGCAGCAGGCGATTCGGCGCTGCGTGTCGTGCACGTCGCGGCCCTCGGCTCCACGGATGGCTCTTCGACGCGGTCGCTGCTGCGGATGCAACATCAGATTCTGGGTGGAACACGGCGGCTCCTGCGCGCCGCGGTCGCCGCTGAACTTCGGGCCCCCATCTGGATAGTGACTCGTGGTGCACAGCGCATCACCGATGCCGACACCGTGGCACCGGAGCAGAGCGCTCTGTGGGGATTCGGTCGCGCCGCGGCGCTCGAGCTTCCGCAGGTGTGGGGCGGACTCGCCGACTTGGCTGACGCCAGTGCTGACGAATGGTCGCAGTTCATCAACCGGATCATCGCGTCTGGCGACGCGGCCGTCAGGGAAGACCAGATCGCGCTGCGCGGTCAAGCGGTCTACGTTCCCCGGCTGGTTCGGCGGGAGGAACTGCCGAGCGGTAAGCCGCTGGAATTGCGTGATGATGCAACGTATTTGGTGACCGGCGGACTGGGCTCGATCGGGCTGGAGATCGCCGGTTACTTGGCCGCGCACGGTGCGAAGCATCTGGTGTTGACCAGCCGCCGCGAGCCCAGCGATGCCGCGCGGCAGCGCATCGACGCACTCGGCACACAGCACGGCTGCGAGGCCCGGGTCGTCACCGCCGATGTCGCCGATGCCCACGACGTCGCACGCCTGTTGGCGGGCGTGCGGGCCGAGCTGCCGCCGTTGGCCGGCATTGTGCACGCTGCGGGCGAGATCGGAACCACTCCGCTAAGTGACCTGGACGACGCTGAAGTTGACCGCGTATTCGCCGGGAAGGTCTGGGGTGCTTGGCATTTGAGCGAGGCCGCGGCCGATCTGAAGCTCGACTTCTTCATCAACACCTCCTCCATTGCCTCGGTATGGGGCGGGTTCGGTCAGACCGCGTACAGCGCGGCGAACGCATTCCTGGATGGGCTGGCCTGGCGCCTGCGCGAGCAGGGTATCGCCGGAACCAGTGTCAACTTCGGTCCCTGGTCGGCCGGCATGGCCGACGCGGAATCCCGCGCGCGACTGGAGCAGCGTGGAATCAAGACGCTGTCACCCGCCGATGCGCTGGCCGGTCTGGCCGATGTGGTGGCGGCTTCCAGCGGATTGGGCCATGCCCAAGGAGTGGTAGCCCGTATCGACTGGGCACGTTTCCTGCCGCTGTATCAGCAGGCGGGGAGGCGAGCATTCCTGGCGGAGCTGGAGCGCGAGGTGCCCTCGCACTTGAAGGCTTCGCCGGCCGCAACGCAGTCCGGGAAGACCCAGTTGGTCGAGCGGCTCGCGGGTGCTCCCGTCCAGCAGCGTAAGAAACTCCTGACCGATTACCTGCGCGACGCGGTGGCAGAGGTGACGCGCGTCGACGTATCGGAAATCCGCGAGGATGCCGGGTTCTTCGACCTCGGCATGGATTCGTTGATGGCCGTCGAATTGCGAAGCCGCATGGAACAGGGCGTGGGCAAGGAGATACCTGTCACCCTGGTGATGGATCATCCCCGTATTTCCGATGTTGCCGATTACCTGCTCGGGGAGGTGCTCGGCCTCAATGAGCAGGCTAAGCCGGCGCCGCACCTGGCGGCGACGACAACACGCACCGACGAGCCGATTGCCATCGTCGCGGTGTCTTGCCGTTTCCCCGGCGCACCCGATCCGGAAGCCTTCTGGGAGGTGCTGTCCGGCGGTGTCGATGTGATCCGGGAAGTGCCCGAGGACCGCTTCGATATCGACGAGTTCTACGACCCGGATCCGGAGGTCGCGGGCAAGACCTACACGCGCTTCGGCGGATTCCTGGACGGCATAGACGGATTCGATCCCGAGTTCTTCGGCATCTCTCCGCGCGAGGCCGTCTGGATCGAGCCGCAGCAGCGGCTGATGCTCGAAACGGTGTGGGAGGGCTTGGAACGAGCCGGGTACTCGCCGGCTGCGTTGCGTGGTAGCCGAACCGGCATCTTTGCGGGAGTCGGCGCCAACGAGTATGCGCATCTGCTGTCGTCGGAGTCGATCGACAAGATCGAGCCCTACTTCATCACCGGCAATGCGCTCAACGCGATCTCCGGGCGCGTTGCCTTCGCGCTGGGATTCGAGGGACCGGCCATGGCGGTCGATACCGCCTGCAGTTCGGCTCTGGTGGCTGTCCATCAGGCCGTCCAGGCGTTGCACTCCGGGGACTGCGATTTGGCGCTCGCCGGCGGGGTGAACGTTCTGCTGAGTCCGGTGACGACCATCGCCGCCTCACGCGCCAGGATGCTGTCACCGGTCGGTCGCTGCAAGACCTTCGACGCCTCCGCCGACGGATACGTGCGCAGCGAAGGCTGTGGGATTCTCGTGCTCAAGAGGCTGAGCGACGCGCAGCGCGACGGCGATCGGGTCCTCGCCGTGATTCCCGCTAGCGCGGTGAACCAGGACGGTGCCTCCAGCGGGCTTACCGTCCCCAATGGTGGTGCGCAGCAACGGCTCATCGGCTCCGTGCTGGCGCGCGCCGGTCTGGTTGGTGGAGATGTCGACTACCTGGAGGCGCACGGGACGGGCACGCCGCTTGGCGATCCGATCGAGGTACAGGCGGCCGCGGCGGCTTACGGCGGCTCGCGCGACGCGGACCGGCCGTTGCTGATGGGCTCGGTGAAGTCCAACATCGGTCACTCTGAATCAGCTTCTGGAGCAGCGGGTCTCATCAAGGTGGTGCTGTCGCTGCAGAACGGGGTCCTGCCGCAAAGCCTGCACTTCGACAACCCGTCGCCGCATATCCCCTGGGATTCGCTGGCTGTGCGGGTCGTGGACGAGGCGATTCCGTGGGAGGCCAATGGCAGGCCGCGGCGCGCCGGCGTGAGTTCCTTCGGATTCACCGGCACCAACGCGCACGTGCTGATTGAGGAGGCACCGCAACCGCGGGCGGCCTTGGATGAAGGCGCCACTGACATCACAGACGGCGCGCCAGAACCTCAGGCCGACACGGTGAGCGTGCTTCCGCTGTCTGCGCGGTCACCGGAGGCACTCGTGGCGCTGGCGCAGCGTTATGAGTCCTGGTTGACCGCTCACCCGGATGTTGACGTCGAGGATGTGTGCCTCACCGCGGGTACGGGCCGGTCGCACTTCGAACATCGCGCCGCGCTGGTCGTGGACTCGGTCGAGGCCGCGCGCGAGGGGCTGGCCGAGCTGGTCCAGAACCGTCTACGCCCTGGCGTCGTCCGGGGCGAGCACACGAATCACCCGACGACAGCCTGGTTGTTCACCGGGCAGGGCAGCCAGTACCCCGGCATGGCGCGTGAGTTGTTCGATGCAGAGCCGGTTTTCGCCGAAACTGTTACGCGTTGCGCGGAAGCGGTTAAGGACATTCTGCCGCGTCCGTTGCTCGAGGTGGTCTTCGCTGCCGATCGCGAAACCGGAGAAGCGTTGCGGAACACGGCGTTTACGCAGCCGGCGCTCTTCGCGATCGAGATGGGCCTGGCCCGGCTATGGCAGTCCTGGGGCATTGAGCCCGATGTGGTGCTGGGGCACAGCGTCGGACAGTACGCAGCCGCATGCGTCGCCGGAGTGTTCAGCCTTGAGGACGGCGCACGACTGATTGCCGAGCGTGGCCGACTGTTCGGCAGCCTGCCCGAGGGTGGGCGAATGGTGGCAGTGTTCAGCGATGCCAAGCACGTCGAACAGATCGCCGGCGAGTTTCCGCGAGTGTCGGTCGGCGCCTACAACGGGCCCAATACCGTGCTCTCGGGTCCGGGCGAAGATCTGGAACTGGCGGTCGCCCGGTTCCAGGAAGACGGAATCCGCTGCACCTGGCTGGAAACCAGCCACGCCTTCCACTCGGAACTGTTGGATCCGGTGCTCGACGAATTCGAGTCATACGCAGGGCAATTGCAGTACGCCGTCCCGACGTTGCCGGTGGTCTGCAACCGCACAGGCGCCATACTGACGGCCCAGACCCCGATGGACGCCCCGTACTGGCGTCGGCATTCCCGCCAGCCGGTGCAGTTCGCCGAAAGCGTGCGCACCGTGGCTGGGCTGGGCTGCTCCGTGTTGATGGAGATCGGTCCACAACCGGTGCTGACCGGTGCCGCGGTGCAGGTCTGGCCGGAGCACTTGGCCGCGCCGCGGGCAATCGTCTCGCTGCGCAAGGGTGTTGGCGACCGGCGCCAGATCGCCGACGCACTGGCCGCGGCCTACGTCGGTGGTCACCGGCCCAATTTCGCTGCGCTGCAACGTCACCCCCGTCGTACGCTCGAATTGCCGACCTATCCATTCCAGCGCCGCCGCTTCTGGCCCAAGTCGTCCGGCATTGCCGGCGCCGGTTTCCAGGGTGACGCGGTTTCCGGCATCTTGGGGAGTGCAAAGGACCTGGCCTCCGGCGACTCCGTCTACACCAGCCGCTTGTCGGTCAAGTCGCAGCCATGGCTCTCTGACCACGTCATCTACGGCACCGTCGTCGTCCCCGGCGCGACGTATGCGGCAATGGCGCTGGCGGCAGTCGGTACTCCGGCACGGGCCAAGGACGTGTTCTTCTACGAGCCGATCATCCTGCCCGAGAAGAGCTCTCGTGAGGTGCAACTGACATTGCATCCGCTGGAGGACGGCAGTGGATCGAAATTCCAGGTACACAGCCGCCCCTACGGTGAACGCGACGCCGAATGGTCGTTGAACGCCGAGGGCACCGTCGTCGCTGGTCTGGAAGACAGCGCAGGCGAGCCGAAACCTGAGGACTCCGAGCCGGCGGATCCGCTTGATGCGGCCATCGAGCGGATGGAACGCATGCGTCCGAACGAGTTGTTCGAGACCTTCGCCGACCTGGAACTGTCCTGGGGTCCAACCTGGTCTGGTTCCCTGAAGTCGCTCTGGCTCGGTCAGGGTGAGGCCATCGGCGACGTCCTCGTCGGTGAGGAACTTGCCGAACAACTCGGCACCGAACCGATGCACCCGGTGCTGATGGATCTGTGCACCGGTGTCGCCTTCCCCGCGTTCCCGGCTCTGCTCGCGGCAGAGCAGGGCGTCAACGATCTGTTCCTGCCCTTGCGGTATGGACAGGTGACGTTGAAGGAGAAGATGCCGCGGCGGTTCTACTGCCGCGCACGGTGGCATGAGAGCGCCCTCGACAGCGAAACCCAGGTCTTCGATCTCGATTATCTCGATCGGGATGGTCGTCATCTGGGCGGGATTCGCGAGTTCACCGTCAAACGCGCACCGCGCGAGGCGCTGCTACGCGGCCTCGGTGGCGATGCCACCCGGCTGCTCTACACCCTTGGCTGGCACGAGGTTCCGGCACCGCCTTCTGAAAGCGACACAGCCGAGACGGCAGAGGCAAGCGGCACATGGCTGATTGCCGGATTCGACGAACTGGCGGCCAAGGTGCCGGGCTGCATCCCGCTGCACCGGACCAACGATTCGGAGCTCCTCGGACAGGTGCTGGCACAGGCCAAGGAGCGGGGCCTGCCGTTCTCCGGTGTGGTCTGGCGCGCTAGCGCGCCGGGCGCAGCGGAGTCGGCTTCGGCTGCCGCCGCGCGCCTCGAGACCGAGATCGCCAACCTGCTCAGCGCCGTGCACACGGTGCAGGGCGGCTCCCAAAACGGCAGCGTGAAACTTCCGAATGGTCTCTGGATCGTCACCGAGCGGGCCGTGGCCACCGAATCCGGCGAGCCGGTCGATCCGGTCCAGGCGTCGCTGTGGGGATTCGGGCGCACCACGATCAACGAGGAACCTGCACTGCGCGCCAAGCTCGTCGATTGCGACGGATCGCCGGAGGCCGTCCAGGTGTTGGCGAAGCTGTTGGCTACGCCGGTTGACGAGCCGGAAATTGCTGTGCGGCAAGGCAAGCTATTGGCTTCGCGGTTGTTGCCGTGGGCGCGTAGTGGGCATCTCGCAGTGCCGCGTGGCAGCGATTACGCCCTCGCGCCCACCGAACGCGGCGCGATCGACAACCTACGGATCACCGAGAATGAGGTGCTGCCGCCGGACGAGGGTTATGTGCAGGTCCGGGTTGAGGCCGCGGGCCTCAACTTCCGCGATGTGCTCAACGTGTTGGGTCTTTACCCGGGTGATCCCGGACCGGTCGGTGGCGACTTCGCCGGCATCGTCACGCAATTGGGTGATGACGTGACCGGTCTGGAGATCGGTCAGCGCGTCTACGGCTCCATGCAGGGTGCTTTCGCTAGCCGCTTCAACGTGCCGGCCCAGTTCCTGGCGCCGATCCCGGACGGGGTGAGCGCGGTGGAAGCCGCGACCATTCCGGCTGCGGCGCTTACGGTTCGGCTCTCGTTCGACTGGGCCAAGCTGAACCCCGGAGACAAGGTGCTTATCCACGCCGCCAGTGGTGGTGTCGGATTGGCCGCCATCCAGATGGCGCAACAACACGGTGCAGAGGTCTACGCGACTGCGAGCACCTTCAAACGGGCGACGTTGCGCAAACTCGGTGTCAAACATGTGTATGACTCGCGTACAACCGATTTCGCGGACCAGATCCTCGCAGACACCGGCGGTGTCGGCGTGGACGTGGTGCTCAACAGCCTGACCAGCGAAGGGTTCATCGAGGCGACCGTGCGGGCCACCGCCAAGAACGGACGGTTCGCCGAGATCGCCAAGCGCGATATCTGGACGCCCGAGCAGATGGCCGAGGTTCGCCCCGATATCGCCTACGAGATCGTGGCCTTGGACACGGTGATGTTCCAGGAACCCGATCGCATTCGTGTCTTGCTCACTGAGGTGTCGGAAGGCTTGGCCAACGGCGAGTGGACTCCGCTGCCCGCGGAGATCTACCCGCTGACCGAGGCGAGAGCCGCGTTCCGCCGCATGCAGCAGGCGCGGCACATCGGCAAGATCGTGTGCCAGATGCCGAATCCGCTTGCACCGCGGCCGGATCGGAGCTATCTGATCACCGGAGGTCTGGGTGCGATAGGTCTGCACACCGCGTCGTATCTGGCACAGCTAGGTGCCGGTGACATCGTCTTGACCAGCCGCCGTGCGCCCGATGCTGAGGCACAGCGGTTGATCGAGGAGATCACCGAGCGCTCCAAGGCCCGCATCCACGTCTTCACCGCCGATGTCGGTGAGGAGTCCGAGGTTGCGAGGCTCTTGGAACGGATCCGTGCGGAGCTATCGCCGCTGGCCGGTGTGGCACACCTGGCGGGTGTGCTCGACGATGCGCTACTGGGTCAGCAGAGTGTGGAGCGCTTCCGGACAACGTTGGCGCCCAAGGCGTTCGGTGCCGAGTACCTGGATAGGCTGACGAAGGACGACCATCTGGACTTCTTCATCGTGTCCTCGTCGGTGTCCAGCTTGTTCGGTTCACCCGGTCAGTCCAATTACGCGACGGCCAACGCGTTGCTCGACGGTCTGATCGCGCAGCGCAGGTCGCAGGGCCTGCCGGCCACGGGTATCAACTTTGGTCCCTGGGGCCAGGGCGGCATGGCCTCCTCGGAGGCGGCGACCGCGAATATCAGTGCACAGGGCCTGATTCCGCTTGACCCTGCGGCGGCCCTGGCGGCTCTTGCCGAGGTCATCGCCAACGGCGCCGGGCAGGCAACCGTCCTCAAGGCCAACTGGCAGCGTGCCGCCAAGGTGCTGGGCAGTTCGCGTCCGCCGATCCTGGATCTGGTGTTGCCGAGCGCCGTCGGGGAGGTGGCCGGTGACAGCGAGCTGCTCAAGCAGCTGATGGAGGTACCGGTGCCGCAACGCGCCGGTTTCGTGACCGAGTTCCTGCAGCGCGAGGTGCAGAACTTCCTGCGACTGGCGCAACCGCCTGCCGCGACGAGTCGGTTCTTGGATCTCGGCACGGATTCGTTGATGGCGATCGAACTCCGCAACCGGCTGCACAGCCAGTTCGGCGGCAAGTTCACGATCAACGCGACCGCGGTGTTCGACTACCCGACCATCGGGGGGCTCGCCGAGTACCTCGTGGCTCAGCTGCCGGACGCGGAGTCGGATTCGGCCCAGGAGGATTCGGCCCCGCAGGACTCGGTGCCACAGGAGAAGGCGGAATCCGTCGCGACGCCCGAGTCGTCGGCTACTAGCCTGGACACCGTCAGCCAGTAACGAGATGTAGGGGGCCCGGTGCGTAACGGTGTCGTCGTGCGCGGCAATGTCGGGGAACGGGTATAGCCCTGAGACGTTTCTTCGCCGACATCACGCCGCTGCGCAACGCTGATTTCCGGCGTCTGTGGCTCGCCGGGGTGGTCACGGTCATTGGGGCGGGGCTGACGCTTTTCGCCGTCCCCGTGCAGATCTATGCGTTGACGCAGAGCTCGGCCTATGCCGGCCTGACCGGGGCTTTCGGGCTGGTGCCGCTGGTGGTTTTCGGCTTGTGGGGCGGCGCGCTCGCGGACCGGATGGACCGTCGCACCCTGCTGATCATCACCGCCAGCGGTTTGGCGGTTTCGTCGGTGTTGTTGTGGATACAGGCGGCGTTGTCGGTGAACAACGTGTGGGTGGTGCTGTGTCTACTTTCGGTGCAACAGGCGTTCTTCGCGGTGAACTCACCGACTCGTGCGGCGGCAATTCCGCGGATGGTGCCCATCGAGCAGCTACCTGCGGCCAACGCCCTCAACATGACGGTGCAGCAGTTCGGGTTTATCGCCGGTCCGTTGTTGGCCGGGGTGCTGCTGAAATGGGTAGACCTGTCGGCGCTGTATCTGATCGACGCGATCGCATGTGTCGCCCCGATCTGGGCGACGGTGAAGCTGCACAAGATGCCACCCACCGGCGTATCAAAAGATCCGCGCACCAAGGCCTCTGGCCTTCGCGATGTGCTCGACGGCCTTCGCTATCTTGCGGGGCACAAGATCGTGCTGATGTCCTTCGTGGTGGATCTCATCGCGATGATCTTCGGAATGCCGAGGATCTTGTTTCCGCAGATTGCCCACGAGGGGTTCGGGGATCCGGCCGACGGCGGCACCGTTATTGCGTTGTTGTCGGCGGCGATTTCGGCGGGTGCGGTGATCGGCGGGGTGTTCTCCGGCTGGTTCCATCGGGTCGATCGCCAGGGTTTCGCGGTGGTGGTGAGCGTCCTGGTGTGGGGTCTGGCGATGGTGGGCTTCGGGCTTACCGCGCATACGCCGCTGTTGTGGCTGGCTTTGTTGTTCCTGGTGATCGGCGGCATCGCGGACATGGTGTCGGCGGCCTTCCGGACGACGATCCTGCAGTCGGTGGCCACCGACGATGTGCGAGGCCGATTGCAGGGTGTGTTCACCGTGGTGGTCGCAGGTGGACCCCGCGTCGCCGATCTTGGGCATGGCGCGGCGGCCGCTGCGGTGGGCACGACGGCGGCGGCCGCCGGGGGCGGTGCCCTCGTGGTTGTCGGGGTGATCATCGCGGCACTCGTGGTGCCGGTGTTCGTGCGGTTCCGGGTGTCCGAGGGGAGCACAGAGGTAGCCCAGGACGGTTCAGACCCGACGCCGACGCGATAATGTCTCGATGTCCTAATTTGTGGGATACCTGACCTAGACGCCATAACCCAGGTGGCGAACACTGAGAGCCGTGGATAGATCGGTAGTGATCCTGGGGTTTCCGGGAGTGCAGGCCCTCGATCTGGTGGGGCCCTTCGAGGTGTTCGCGAACGCGTCGCTGTACTTAACCGGCGCACCCGGCTACGACGTGTCGCTGGTATCAAGTGATGGCGCCCCGATATCCGCCGGCTCCGGTTTGGAACTGGTGACTCGCCCCCTGCCGGACCCCGGTGAACGAATCGACACGCTGTTGTTGCCCGGGGGAATCGGTGTATCCGCGGTTCAGCGCGACGCCTCCGTGATGGAGTGGATTCGCGCGACCGCACGGTCTGCCCGACGGGTGGTCAGCGTGTGTAACGGCGCGTTCCTGGCCGCCGAGGCCGGCCTGCTCGACGGGTGCCGTGCCACCACGCACTGGGCGATGGCTGACACGCTCGCAGCCGAATTTCCCAGTGTCACTGTGGATCCCGATCCGATTTTCATACGCAGCTCGGATAAGACGTGGACGGCGGCCGGGGTGACCTCCGGTATCGACCTGGCGCTCGCGCTCGTCGAAGACGATCACGGCGGCGAACTGGCGCAGACCGTTGCACGGTGGCTCGTTCTCTACCTGCGTCGTCCAGGCGGACAGTCCCAATTCGCGGCCCCCGTGTGGATGCCGCGAGCCAAGCGCATGCCGATCCGCGATGTCCAGGAGGCCATCGAGGCACAGCCGGGGGCTTCGCACCGGATCGACGAGCTGGCGCGTCGGGCGGCAATGAGTCCGCGGCATTTCACCCGGGTGTTCACGGCGGAGGTCGGCGAGGCGCCGTCGGCCTATGTGGAGCGCATCAGGTCCGAGGCCGCGCGCCGCCAGCTCGAAGAGACCGACGACACCATGACGGTGATCGCGAACCGCTGCGGGTTCGGGTCCGCGGAATCCCTGCGCCGCAACTTCGTTCGCCGTTTGGGTGTATCACCTGACCACTACCGCAAGACATTCCACCGAACCGAAAGGATTTCCTTATGACCCAGATCGCGATCGTGCTGTACCCCGATTTCACCGCACTGGATTTCATCGGTCCGTACGAGGTGTTGCGCTTCATGCCCGACACCGAGGTGCGATTCGTGTGGCATAAGCCGGGACCCGTCACCGCCGATTCCGGAGTGTTGGTGATCGGCGCCACGCACACGTTCGACGAGACGCCGTCGCCCGACGTTGTGTTGGTGCCCGGTGGACCCGGGACCACGTCGGCTGCCCGTGACGAGAAGGTGCTCCAGTGGCTGCGCACGGTGCGACCGGCCTGGATGACGTCGGTGTGCAGCGGATCGCTGGTGCTGGCGGCGGCGGGTCTGCTTGAGGGGCGCAGGGCGACCTCACATTGGTCGACCCTGCCCGCCTTGAAGGCGTTCGGAGCCACTCCGGTCGGCGACCAGCGTGTCGTGCACGCCGGCACCGGCGCCAATGGCGGGGAGGTCGTCACCGCCGCCGGCGTGTCCGCCGGTATTGACCTCGGACTCTGGTTGGCGGGTCAGATCGCGGGGGAGGCGCGGGCCAAGGCCATTCAGCTGAGTATCGAATACGACCCGCAGCCGCCATTCGATTCCGGGCACATGTCCAAGGCCAGCGCTGCGACCAAGGCGGTGGCAACCGTCGCGCTGGGTAAGGACCTACTGAAGCCCGCGGTGATAACCGATGGCGCGCTGCTGTTGTGGGGTCGTGCGCTGGAGGCGGTGCGCTCGCGGACGGTTGGCCGCCGCTCGCTTCACCTCAGTTCGGCTTCTCGACCTCGACCCTGACCAGGCGCCCTGAAGGCGGAGCGACTACGTTCTTTATCGACGTTCATATGGAGCCGCTCAACCTCAGAAGGGATGCCTGTGGCCGACAACAACGATTTCGCTACTCTCCAGTACCCCGGAGGCGAAACCAAGCTGGATATCGTCCGCGCGACCGAAGGCGCGGACGGTTTTGCGCTGGGCAAGCTGCTGGCCGATACCGGTTACACCACCTTCGATGCGGGCTTCGTCAACACCGCATCCACCAAGAGCTCCATCTGCTACATCGATGGTGACGCCGGGATCCTGCGCTACCGCGGCTACCCGATTGAGCAGTTGGCAGAGAAGTCCACCTTCATCGAGGTGAGCTACCTGCTGATCTACGGTGAGCTGCCGACGGCCGAGCAGCTTGCCGATTTCACCACCAAGATCCAGCGGCACACCCTGCTGCACGAGGACCTCAAGCGGTTCTTCGACGGCTTCCCGCGTAACGCGCACCCGATGCCGGTGCTCTCCAGTGCCGCGAACGCGCTGAGTGCCTACTACCAGGACTCACTGGACCCGCACGATGACGCTCAGGTCGAGCTGTCGACGATCCGCTTGCTGGCGAAGCTGCCGACCATCGCGGCCTATGCCTACAAGAAGTCGGTCGGGCAGCCGTTCCTGTACCCGGACAACACGCTGACACTCGTCGAGAACTTCCTGCGGATGACCTTCGGGCTTCCCGCAGAGCCGTACGAGGTGGACCCGGAAATCGTGCGGGCCCTCGACATGCTGCTGATCCTGCACGCCGACCACGAGCAGAACTGTTCGACGTCGACGGTGCGGTTGGTCGGCTCTTCGGATGCCAACCTGTTCACCTCGGTCTCCGGTGGTATCAACGCGCTGTGGGGCCCGCTGCACGGCGGTGCCAACCAGGCGGTGTTGGAGATGCTGGAGGGAATTCGCCAGGAGGGCGGCGACGCTCACGACTTTGTGCGCCGGGTCAAGAACCGCGAAGACGGCGTCAAGCTCATGGGCTTCGGGCATCGCGTCTACAAGAACTACGACCCGCGCGCCCGCATCGTCAAGGAGCAGGCCGACAAGATCCTGTCCAAGCTCGGGGGCGACGATCAGCTGCTTGACATCGCCAAGTCGCTGGAGGAGATCGCGCTCACCGATGACTTCTTCGTCGAGCGCAAGCTGTACCCGAACGTGGACTACTACACCGGGGTGATCTACCGCGCGATGGGCTTCCCGACGCGCATGTTCACCGTGCTGTTCGCGCTGGGTCGTCTGCCCGGCTGGATCGCGCACTGGCGTGAGATGCATTCTGAGCCCGGCAAGATTGGCCGTCCGCGTCAGATCTACACCGGCTACGGCGAGCGGCACTACCCGAACGCCTAGTTGACGGTGTGATGCAAATCAGTTTGCATCGCTAACAGTTGTAGTTTCACAATGGTTGTGTGGAAGCAGCCGTTGGTGCGCTCAGCGAGCGCCGCAAGATCATCATTCTGGGGTCTTGCTGCATGAGTCTGCTCATCGTCTCGATGGATGCCACGATCGTGAACGTCGCACTGCCGACCATCCGGGCGGATTTCGGTGCCAGCACCTCGCAGCTGCAGTGGGTCATCGACATCTACACGTTGGGGCTGGCCTCGTTGCTCATGCTGTCGGGGGCGGCGGGAGACCGGCTTGGGCGCCGCAAGGTCTTCCATATCGGTCTGTCGATCTTCGCGGTGGGATCGCTGCTCTGCAGTGTGGCGCCTACCGTCGGGCTGCTTATCGCGGCGCGGCTGCTGCAGGCGGTGGGCGGCTCGATGCTCAACCCGGTTGCACTGTCGATCATTTCGCAGGTATTCACCGGCCGGGTGGAACGGGCCAGGGCGCTCGGATTCTGGGGCGCCGTGGTGGGGATATCGATGGCCCTGGGCCCGATCGTGGGCGGTCTGCTGATCGAGTGGGTGGGTTGGCGCGCGGTCTTCTGGATCAACCTGCCGGTGTGCGCGCTCGCGTTCGTTTTGACGGCGATCTTCGTACCGGAGACCAAGTCGGCGACCATGCGCGATATCGATCCGATAGGGCAGGTGCTCGCCGTGCTCTTTCTGTTCGGCATGGTGTTCGCCCTCATCGAGGGACCCTCACTCGGGTGGGCGACGCCGCGGCTTATCGCGGTGTTGGTTATTGCGCTGATCGCCTTCGTGGTGTTCCTCAGATACGAGTCCCGGCGGCGGCACCCCTTCATCGATCTGCGTTTCTTCCGCAGCATCCCGTTTGCCTCGGCCACTCTCACGGCGATCTGTGCGTGCGTGGGCTGGAGTGCGTTCCTGTTCACGATGTCGCTGTACCTGCAGGGCGAGCGTCATTTCACGGCGATGCACACCGGGCTGGTTTATCTCCCGATTGCCATTGGGGCGCTGGTGTTCTCGCCGATCTCGGGCCGCATGGTAGGCCGATTCGGCGCCAGGCCATCCCTGTTGGTGGCGGGTACCTTGTTCTTCACCGCGGCGATTCTGCTTACCCGGGTCTCGGCGACGACGCCCGTCTGGGAGCTGCTGGTGGCTTTCGCCATCTTCGGCTCCGGGTTCGCCATGGTGAACGCGCCCATCACGAATGCGGCGGTCAGTGGGATGCCACTGGACCGGGCGGGCGCGGCCTCCGCGGTCACGTCCACGAGCCGGCAGGTGGGCGTGAGTATCGGTGTGGCACTGTGCGGTTCGATCGGTACACCCGCCCTGTGGTTCATGTGTGCGGGTCTGGGGCTCGCTATCGCTACGCTGGGTATCGTGTCTACTTCTCCGCTGGCGGTGCGGTCGGCCCAGCGACTTGCGCCGCTTATCGAGGGTGCCCCGGGTGGGCGGGAGGTGACACGTGTCGGATAGACCGCTCGCAGAAGAGGTATGGCGCGCCATGGCGAGCCTGGTGCTCGACAACCGCGATGGCTGGCGCCGGATGGTTGTCGAGACGACGGGGCTGCCGTTCAGCCGGGTTCGGATCCTGCGAAGGCTTGCGCGGCAGTCCTTGACGATGAAGGGAATTGCGGAGGTCACGGCGCTGGACGCCCCGGCGGCCACGGTCGCGGTGAGTGATCTGGAAGAGCGCGGGCTGGTAGTGCGGCGCATCGATCCGGACAATCGCCGGTGCAAGCGTGTGTCGTTGACGGATGAGGGGCTGCGGCTGGTCGCGACCATCGCCGATATGGACGATCCGGCACCCGCTGCCTTGAGCGCGCTCGGCGAGGGCGAGCTGAGGTCCCTGCACACGATTTTGGAGAAGGCGACCGGCCCGCGCCCGTGACGACGAGAAGGCACTCAGGTACGGATTTTGGTGAATTTCCGTACCTAGTTGCCTTCTCGTGGGCTCGTTTCCAGTACCGCCCTCGCGGCGTGGTATCCGCCCAGCCCCGAGACGCCGCCACCCCGACGGGATCCTGAACCGCACAATACGATCCGATCGTGGTTGGTCGCCACACCCCAGCGACGAGCGGGTGTGTCCAGTGGTTCGTCATCTTCGGCGAATGGCCACTGCAGTCCGCCATGGAAGATGTTGCCTGCCGTCATCCCGAGCGCATCCTCGAGGTCCGTGGTTGTTTTGGTCTCGATGCAGGGGCGGCCCTGCGAGTCGGTACTGACCACGTCGGTGATCGGTTCGGCCAGAACGGAATTCAGCGACCGTAGCACGGCATCTTGGAGTTGCTCACGGGTTGCATCCAGCCCATGTGGCGTATGCAATCCGAATACCGTCAATGTCTGCGCCCCTGATGCGCGCAGCGCCGGCGACAAGATGCTGGGGTCGGCCAAGGAATGACAGTAGATCTCACACGGCAACGGGTCGGGGATCTCTCCGCGTGATGCCTGCCGGTGCGCGTTCTCCAGCTGGGTGTAGGTCTCGTTGATGTGAAAGGTGCCGCCGAAAGCCTGTTCTGGCGTGACGCTTTCGTCGCGCAGCCGCGGCAGGCGTGTTAGTAGCAGGTTGACCTTGACCTGTGCGCCCGGCTGACTGTGCGGGGGGTCTTCTCCGAGTAGACGGGCCAGTACCGTAGGCGTCACGCCGCTGAGAATGTGCCCGCCCACGGCGACGAGCTCTTTATCGCCAATGCGGTACCGTACTTCGCCATCGGGGTTGATGGTTAAAACCTCTGCACCGGTGTGCAATTCGGCGCCGTGTCGTCGTGCCGCGGATTGCAGCGAGCCGGTGACGGCGCCCATGCCTCCGGTCGGGACATCCCACGGATTCATTTGGTGGTACAGGAAGCAGATGTTCTGCTGCAGCGACGGGTCATCGGCGCTGGAGAACGTTCCGATGAGCGCATCCGTGAGCAGGACCCCGCGTTGCAGGTCATCGGGTGTGGCCGAGCGGATCGCCCCGCCGATGGGCGTCTCGATCAGCTGGGACCAGGCCCCGGTGCGCAGTCGGCTGCGGGTGGCGAGCGGCGCCAGCATCGAGTCCCATAGCGGCCCTGTCACGGTGGCACACATCGCCCCGAATTCCGCGAAATCATTGGTACTAGCGAGAAATCCGCTCCGGCCATCATTCGTCGGGTCGGGCGTATATGACGCGTATTTGCGCCGCGTCAGCTGCACCGAAAGCCCCAGATCGTCGATGATCTGCCGCGGAAGCAGGCTCACCAGATACGAGTACCGGGACAGCCGGGCGTCGACACCCTCGAATGCGGGGGCCGAAATCGCCGCCCCGCCGAGCACGTCGAGCCGCTCCAGCAGCAGCACCCGTTGGCCCGCGCGGGCCAGATACGCGGCGGCGGTCAGCGCGTTGTGTCCGCCGCCGACGATGACGGTGTCGTATGTACCGCGGCCCGATGTCACGTCATAACGATAGGGTCGATTACATGACTAAACCTGAGATCGACTTTCAGCCAGGTCCAGCGCCCACCGAACTGGTCATCAAGGACATCACCGTCGGTGATGGTGCCGAGGCCGCGTCCGGATCGGTCGTCAACGTGCACTACCTCGGAGTCGCATTCGACAGCGGCGAGGAGTTCGACAGCTCGTGGAACCGTGGCGAGTCCATCGAGTTCCCACTCGACGCCCTCATCAAGGGCTGGCAGGACGGTATCCCCGGCATGAAGGTGGGCGGCCGCCGTCAGCTCACCGTGCCGCCGGCGCAGGCCTACGGCGAGGCCGGGGCGGGGCACCAGCTGTCGGGTAAGACGCTGGTGTTCGTGATCGACCTGCTCGGCACGCGCTAGGACTAATGCCCGGGGAGGCGCAGCACTAGCCTGGCGCCTCCCAACGGGCTGGATTCCAAAGCCGCTGTGCCGCCATGGAGTTCGGCCTGCTGCGCGACCAATGCCAGGCCCAGGCCCGAGCCGGTGTGCGAGGCTGTGGAACCGCGCGAGAACCGCTCGAACACCACCTCGCGCTCGGCCTCGGGAATGCCTGTGCCGTTATCGTCGATCGCGATCTCGACGCCGTGCACGGTGCTGGTGGCGGACAGCAGGACCTTGTTCGCCCCGCCGTGGCGGACCGCGTTCTTGATGGCGTTATCGATCACCAATCGCAGCCCGGCGGGCAGGCCCAACATCAAGATGGTCGACGAGGGAACCAGCGACACCTCGACATTCGGGTAGCTTCGGTCGGCATCGTGCGCGGCGCGGTCCAGGAGCTCGGTGATATCGACCGGTACATGGTCGTCCTCGGTGGTGAGGTCGCCCTGGGCGAGCCTCTCCAACGCGGAAAGTGTTGCCTCGATGCGGGTTTGGGTGCGCACGGTCTCTTCGATGATTTCGTCGCGCTGGTCGTCACTGAGGTTGAGGGTGGACAGCACCTCGAGGTTGGTCCGCATTGCGGTGAGCGGGGTGCGTAGCTCATGGGAGGCCACCGCTGAGAAGTCGCGTGCGGTTTCGAGGGCAGCCTTGGTCTTTTCCTGTTCCTTGCTGATGCGTTCGAGCATGCCTTCGACGGCCTCGGAGATTTCGACGGCCTCGCGCACCCCGCGGACGTTCACGTCGTCGGGATTGGATTGCGCGTTGATCAGGCGGGCCTGCTGCGCCAGCAGCCGGAAGGGGCTCACCACGATAAGGGAAAGGACCCAGCCGACGATGACGGTGCCGATCAGCACGCCACCGCAGATCGCCAAGATGCGCCAATGCAATTCGTTGATTAGCCGTTGAGTCTCGGCAACCGGGGCGCCTACCGCGATGGGGATATTCCCGGGTGCGATGAACGATCGGACTCGGTACTCGACCCCCTTGATGGGGGTGGTGGCGTAGCCGGGCTGCAGTAGCGGCAGTTCGGTGTCACTGGGAATCGACTTGGTGATGCCGGCGACGCGGGCGGTGAGCACCAGACCGTCCGGGGACTCGATCTTGCTGTCCGAGCTGATCACCGAATTCAGCAGATTCGAGACCGCGCCCAGGCTCGACACCGAGTCCAGGCGGCGGTCCAGCTGGCTGTACTGGTCGTTAGTCACGCCGACCCACACCCAGGTGCCCAGGGTTACCACGAGCACCATCACGCCGAGCGCGCCCATGGCGACCAGGGTGCGCAGCGAAAAGACCCGCATGGGCCTTTCCAGGAGCCGGTAGGCCAGGTCGGTGATCCGTTGACTGCGGTGCTTGCTGGGGCTGGTCATATGTGTGGGTCTACTGGGACCGTAGGACGAACCCGACACCGCGCACCGTGTGCAGCAGCCGCGGCGCGCCATTGGTTTCCAGCTTGCGACGCAAGTACCCGATGAATACGTCGACGACATTGGTGTCGGCGGCGAAGTCATAACCCCACACCAGCTCCAGCAGCTGTGCGCGGGATAGCACCGCGGTCTTGTGCTCGGCGAGGACGGCGAGGAGATCGAACTCACGCTTGGTGAGGTCGACCTCGATACCGTTGATGCGGGCGCGCCGGCCCGGGATCTCGACCTCCAGCGGACCGACGGCGATGGTCTCCGTGGACGACGTGGCGACCGCGCCGCGGCGGCGCAGCAGCGCCTTCACCCGGGCCACCAGCTCGGCGAGTACGAAGGGCTTGGTCAGGTAGTCGTCGGCACCTGCTTCCAGGCCGGCAACCCGATCGTCCACCGAGGTGCGCGCGGAGAGCACGCAGACCGGAACGTCGTTGTCCATGGCGCGCAACGCGGTGACCACGCTGACACCGTCGAGCACGGGCATGTTGATATCGAGCACGATCGCGTCGGGGCGATGTTCGGTGGCGGCGCGCAGCGCCTCGGCGCCGTCGCTGGCGGTGTTCACCTCGAAGCCGGAGAGGCGCAGGCCACGCTCCAACGAGGCGAGCACATCGGCGTCGTCATCCACCACCAGCACTCGCGGGGAGGGGTGTCCGGCGTCATGTGATGAGCCAGTAGCGCGAAGACCATCAGGCATGCCTGCCATCTTGCCCGATGGGCGTCCCTAGGGGTGGGAGGCCGTCAACTAACGGCTCCACACACCACTTCCCTGGGGAGAAAGTGTGAATCCGTCCTCGTCGCTACTGCCAGAAGTACCTGTCAGGATGCCGCGGCAAGCCGTCAGTCCACCTTCACCCACCACGCATGTGGAGGTGGTCTGTGAACCGAGGACGGTGATGGAATGCATGGGCGGCAGCACCGGCGCGTTCTTGTCGGCGTTGTCCGGAAGAAAGCCCCAATGCTTGAAGCTGGAGTTCGCGACGGCGTTGACGCCCTGTGGCACCGCGGGCAGGGGACCGTAGCACCAGACGAGGGGTCTGATGCCCTTGTCGATGCGGCACAGCAGTCCGTCCGGCGTCCGGAATTGTGTGAGGCCGCCGCGCAGGTACTGATCGGGCGGATCGGCTTGGTACTGCGCGAGATCGGGAAACTGGGGCGCATCCGCCGCGGCGACTGGCGCGTGCAGGAGGGCTCCTGCTACTGCCAAGAAGACGAGGGTGCGGCGGCCGGTCACAGGATCGCACTTCCGTTGGGAGACAGCACGAATCCATATTGTCTGCCGCCATCGTCGCTGCGATACCGGCAGGCCGTCATGCCCGCCCCGTCGACAGCGCACGTGACGTTCAGCGCGGTGATGTAGTGCATCGGGGGTAACCGAGTCCCTGATTCTGGATAAGTCCCGAACTTGTAAGGCGGGCGAAACTGAACCAGAGGCGTCTTGGACTCCTGTGCGAAATCTTCAGCCGGGAGGGTTGCCGCGGTCACCTGCGTTACGCCTTCGGGCACTCCCGGCAGAGCTCCAACGCAGCTGAACGAGAGTGGCTTGTAGTGCAGTGAAGATATTTCGCACTGGAGCCCGTCGGGGGTTTCCACTCCGTATTGGCTACCAATAGCGTGTTGTGAGTATTCGGCGGCGTTGACCTGGGTATAACCGGCTAGGTCGGGAAAGTCGACGGGTGCCGCGGCAGCCTGTGGTGCCCACAAATTCGACATTGCTACGAGGATCGGGACGATCCATATCCCGTGACGCGTCACACGGCCTCCCCGCGGTTGACTAACTGGCTTTGAACACATTAGCTGCACCGTCCGCGAGCGGCGATCCGTACAATCAGTTCTCATGCGGATGGGCAGAGTTATGGCAGGTTGCGGCGCGATGGTGGCTGCGGTTGTGATGGGCCCGGGTGTCGCTCACGCCGATCCGGCGTTCCCCGACTTGAACGGGTTCGCGGCGGTGCCACCGGACAAGTACTTCGTCACCAACGAGAACTCTTCGGTCCGGTCGATCCACTTCGCCACCCCCGACGGGATCGGCTGCATGTTCCGGGCCTCGGCGAACATCTCACCCAATTCACGTCAACGCCTCAGCTGCGACGGCGCCGTTCCCGGGATTCCCGGCGACGCGCAGAACGCCCCCAATGTGCCGGGCGTCGGCGGTGCGAGCGCAAATGTGCCGGGGCTGGGCGGTGTGAATCTGCCTGGCGTGGGGACATGTCCGATGGGCACCGTTGCGCAGAAGGGCGATGGCGCCTTCGAGATCAGCAAGGGTGCGTGGTCATGCGGAACCGCGCCCGACGCACCCGTGCTCGGAGCGGGCCAGAAGCTCACCTACGGCAACGTCACGTGCGCCGTCGGCGCCGGCAATCTGACCGCCTGCCAGGTATCGATGGGCGATCAGAAGCACGGATTCGTCCTGCAGCCCTCAGGCAGTACTGCCTTCTAGATATTCCATCAGCTCCGCGACGGCGGCACGCGACGCCCGGTTGGCGCCGATCGTGCTTGCCGAGGATCCGTACCCCAGTAGATGAAGGTTGGGCCGTCCGGCGACCTGGGTGAGCAACCTCCCGGTCATGGCGATCCCCCCGCTGGGGTTGCGTAGGTGCAGCGGCGACAGGTGATCCAGTGCGTGCCGGAACCCGGTGCACCACAGGATGACGTCGACGTTCAGTGAGCTGCCGTCGGGCCAGGCGACCCCGGTTGGGGTGATCCGGGTGAACATGGGACGTCTGGCCAGCACGCCCCGCTGCGATGCCTCGGCCACCGTCGGCGTCCAGGGCAGCCCGGTCGCCGAGACCACCGAACGTTGCGGTTCCCCCCGCCGGGATCGTTCATCGACTCCGGCGACCGCAGCACGCAGCCGATCGACGGTGAAATCGGCGACGAACACCGGTTCGCGACGGGTCACCCAGGACGTTTCAACGGAAGCAATTCCGGAGAGTTCTATCAGCAGCTGCACCGCAGACACCCCACCGCCGACCACGAGTACATGCTGACCTGTGAATTCCTCCGGTATCCGATAGTCGTGGGTGTGCAGCTGGCGTCCCCGGAAGGTGGCCGCCCCCGGAACGAACGGGACGAATGGCTTGTCCCAGGTCCCCGTCGCGTTGATCAATCCGCGGACGGTGAATTCACCTGCCGAGGTGGATACTCGAAACCCTTCGGAGCCGTCTGAGCCGTCGGTGGCAGGCCGCACTTCGCGCACGTGCACGGGACGACGGACGTCGAGGGTGTACCGGTGTTCATATTCGCCGAAGTACCGGGGCATGGCGGTCGAGGCCTTGATGGTTCCCGTCTCGTCGAACCCCAGCCCAGGCAGCTGATAGATGCGGTTGGTGTTATCGAGGGTCAACGTGGGCCAGCGGAACTGCCATGCCCCGCCAGGACCGGGTGCGTGATCGAGGATCACGAACCCGTCGCCAGGCTCGTCGCCCGGATGTCGCCGGCTCAGCGGTTCCAGGCCGCGCCGCCGCAGGAAGTATCCGGCGGCTATCCCGGCCTGCCCGCCACCTATCACGGCGACGGTAGTCATGGTCGCCATATTAGGGTGGTCGCCATGATCGGTGTAACTAGCGACGGTCCCGTAACCACCATTGAGTTGCAACGCCCCGAACGGCGCAATGCAGTGACCTACGAGCTTGCGCTCGCCTTCGCCGAGGAGGTCACCAAGGCCGCCGAGACGGCACGCGCCATCGTGGTCACCGGGCAGGGCACTTCGTTCTGCGCGGGTGCCGACCTGTCCAGCGGTGCCCCGGATCCCGACAAGTTCGCCGATGCCTGGCAGCACTCGATTAAGAGCATCGATGCGGCCGACATCCCGATCATTGCCGCGGTCAACGGCCCCGCGATCGGGGCGGGCGTCATGCTGGCCATGGTCTGCGACCTGCGGGTGGTCTCCGAGACCGCGCGTTTCCAGTTCCCGGTCGCCAAATACGGCATCGCCCTGGATAACTGGAGCATCCGCCGGTTGTCCTCGCTGGTGGGTTACGGAAGAGCGCGCGGCATGCTGCTGGCCGCTGAGCCGCTCGACGCGCAGACTGCCTTCCAGACCGGAATGGCCAACCGCCTCGGTGAGTTGGCCGATGCGCAGGCCTGGGCCGCCGAGCTGTCCGGGTTCGCGCCGCTGGCGCTCAAGCACGCCAAGCGGGTGCTCAACGACGACGGCGCATTCGAGGATCAGTCGCCCGAGCATAAGGTGCTGTTCGACAAGGCGTGGTCCAGTCAGGACATCATCGAGGCGCAGGTGGCCCGAATCCAGAAGCGTCCCCCTAACTTTCAGGGCGCGTGAGCATGCGGGCGGTCTGGGTTGGCGCCGGCGCGGCTCTTGCGTCGACGTGGATCGGGCGCGTCCTGCGTGACCTTCCGCGGACGCTGGGCGCCAGTAGGGAGCGCATCGCCGAGGTCGCGGAGGGGTCGCCGCAGTACCGGGGCGGCGTCTTCCATAACGCCGAACCGGCGCGACAATTCGTACCCGACGCGGATCCGACTTCACTGTTGCGCGGTCTGCTGACGCGGCAAGGCGCAGGGAGCCCCAAGGCCCCGGTTCCGCTGGCGGTACCCGAAATTGCCAGCCCGCCAGCGGATTTGGCGGTCACCTGGTTTGGGCATTCCAGCGTGCTCGTCGAGGTCGATGGATACCGCGTGCTGACCGACCCGGTGTGGAGCGACCGGTGCTCACCCTCGCGTGCCGTGGGCCCGCACCGGCAGCATCCGGTCCCGATATCGGTGTCGGCGCTGCCCGCCTTGGATGCGGTGGTGATAAGTCACGACCACTACGACCATCTCGATATGGACTCCATCATCGCGTTGACTCGGAGCCAGAATGCGGTGTTCGTGGTGCCGCTCGGCGTCGGTGCGCACCTGCGCAGCTGGGGCGTCTCGCCCACCCGGGTTATCGAGCTGGATTGGGATGAGAGTCATCAGCTCGGAAAGCTGACGCTCACCTGCACTGAGGCCCGGCATTTCTCGGGCCGGACGCTCGCCCGTAACACCACGCTGTGGGCGTCCTGGGTCATCGCCGGGCCCAGGCACAAGGTGTTCTTTGGCGGCGACACCGGATACACCAAGGCGTTCAAGGTGATTGGCGAAACGTATGGCCCCTTCGACTTGACCCTGTTGCCGGTCGGCGCCTACAACACGCAGTGGCCGGATATCCACATGAATCCCGAAGAGGCAGTCCAAACCCATCGGGATCTCGCGACATCGCAGGCACCGCTGCTGCCCATTCACTGGGCGACGTTCAACCTCGCGTTGCACCCCTGGGCCGAGCCGATCGAGCGGGTGCTCACCGCAGCCGAGGAACAAGGCGTAACTGTTGTCGTGCCCAAGCCTGGGCAGCGGGCCGATGCTCAGCGACCCGCCACCCCCGACGGTTGGTGGCGCCTGGGCTAGCGCTTGTGCGCTTGCAGCAGGAACGCGGGCTGCTTGTTGCGGCCCTTCTCGTCCTTCTCGAAGATCGGCATCTCGAAGTCGGACCCGGGCAGGACTTCCGGGATATTCGAATGGATGGACGCCGGGCGCAGCTCGTCGATCACCCAGAACGGCTCGACCGCCGCACGCAGTTCATCTTCGGTGACCGCATTGGGTCCGATCCCGGGCGGGAAGGCGCCGACCGCGAAGACCAGCACGTAGTACGACGCGTCCGGCGCGGCCGCCCGTGAGATCGACTGCAGGTAGCCCTCGCGGGCCTCGACCGGAATCGAGTGAAACAGTGTGCTGTCGACGATGGTGTTGAAGCGGCCGTCGTACCCGGAGAAGTCGGTGATATCGGCGACCTCGAAGCTTGCGTTGCTCAATCCACGTTCTGCGGCAGCGGCGCGGGCGGCTTCGATAGCGGTCGGGGACATGTCCAGTCCGACGGTGATATGTCCCAGCGCCGCCAGCCGCAGCGAGGTCTCGGCATGTCCGCATCCGACATCGAGAACAGAGCCGTGAAACCTCCCGGCGTCGATCAGTGCGCCTAGCTCCGGCTGGGGCTCGCCGATATTCCACGGTGGCTCACCCTGGAAAATATCGCCCTTGCCCTGATAGACCTCATCCCAATCCGGCAATTCATTCGATGTCATACGAACTGACACTACTCCGCTATTTGGCGCCGATACCGGCCGCTGCTGCGGAGTCGACATACTCCTCTATCCGGGTGATGTGATCGCCGAGGACGGTACCCACTATGCATGCGGGAAATGAAATCTCTTCGCCCGCACGGTTAATCAAGTTCACCACGTGCTGTTGGACAAATCCGGTCGCGGTGATGCTGCGGCGAATTCGGGTGTAGTGAAATCCAGTGGTGGTTCGCGTCACCCAGGCCAGGGTTGCGACGCTGTCCGCTCCCGTGCGTTCCACGCCGTCGACGTTCATCCACACCACCGCATCGGGTGCATACAGCGAGCGGACAGTGTCGATATCGCCGGCCTCGATAGCGGTGAATAATCGCTGGGCGATCTCATCCGCGTCCATACCCGCGACCCTACGCGCCGGTCGCTACTGTGCAGGGGTGGCAACGACCGAGGGATTGACCATTAGGGGCCTGACCGCCGCCGAGGTCGCTGAGCGCGCAGCGCAGGGGAAGACGAACGACGTTCCGTCCCGTGCCGCACGCAGTGTGTCGGACATCGTGCGAGCCAACGTCTTTACCCGCATCAACGCGATTCTCGGTGTGCTGCTCGTGATCGTGCTGTCCACCGGGTCCATCATCAACGGCGCGTTCGGGCTGCTGATCATCGCCAACAGTGCCGTCGGCATCATCCAGGAGCTACGGGCCAAGCAGACCCTCGACAAGCTCGCCATCGTCGGCCAGACCCGGCCGATGGTGCGGCGTGACGGTGTGGCCACCGGGCTGGCACCGGATGAGGTGGTACTCGACGACATCATCGAGCTGGGACCCGGCGACCAGATCGTGGTGGACGGTGAGGTTGTCGAGGAGGCCGCGCTCGAGGTGGACGAGTCGCTGTTGACCGGTGAGGCCGATGCTGTCGACAAGACTATTGGCTCCCAGGTGCTTTCGGGAAGCTTTGTGGTGGCAGGCAGCGGCGCGTATCGGGCCACCAAGGTGGGGCGAGAGGCCTATGCGGCGAAGCTCGCCGAGGAGGCGTCCAAGTTCACTCTGGTGCACTCCGAGCTGCGCAATGGCATCAACAAGATCCTGCAGTTCATCACCTACCTGCTGCTTCCGGCGGGTGCGCTCATCATCTACACCCAGCTGTTCACCACCGATGACGGCTGGCAGGAATCGGTGTTGCGCATGGTGGGCGCCCTGGTTCCGATGGTGCCCGAAGGTTTGGTGCTGATGACGTCAATCGCCTTCGCGGTCGGTGTGATTCGCTTGGGACGGCGTCAATGCCTGGTGCAGGAGCTGCCCGCCATCGAGGGGCTGGCGCGGGTGGACACGGTATGCGCCGACAAAACCGGCACCCTCACCGAGAACGGAATGCGGCTCTCGGACGTTAAGAAGCTTGATGGAGACGGCGATACGGACGCACTGACGGTGTTGTCCCAACTTGCGGCCGATGACCCGCGCCCCAACGCCAGCATCGCCGCCATCGCCGACGCATATGACAAGCCGCCCGGGTGGAAATCGACTGCGATCGCGCCGTTTTCGTCAGCCAAGAAATGGAGCGGTGCCTCCTACGGCGAACATGGCAACTGGGTGATCGGTGCGCCCGACGTGCTGCTCAGCCCGGCTGACCCGATTGCCACCACGGCCGAGGAGATCGGCGCTCGAGGACTACGAGTACTGCTGCTCGCGTCGGCGGAACTGCCCGTCGACGAAACTCAGGCGCCCGGCGTAGTTTCCCCACGTGCGTTGGTGGTGCTGGAGCAGAAGATCCGTCCGGACGCCCGCGACACTCTCGAATACTTTGCTTCCCAGCATGTCTCGATCAAGGTGATCTCCGGCGACAACGCAGTGTCGGTGAGCGCGGTGGCGCAGACGTTGGGGCTGTCCGGTGCCGCGGTGGATGCGCGCACCCTGCCTACCGATACCGACAAGCTGGCCGACACCCTTGCCGAGGCGACCACCTTTGGACGGGTGCGGCCCGACCAGAAGCGGGCGATGGTCAAGGCCCTGCAATCGCGAGGCCACACCGTCGCGATGACCGGTGACGGCGTCAACGACGTGCTGGCACTCAAGGACGCCGATATCGGTGTCGCGATGGGTGCCGGCAGCTCCGCTTCGCGTGCGGTTGCACAGATTGTCTTGTTGGACAACAAGTTCGCTACCTTGCCCTATGTGGTCGCCGAGGGGCGGCGCGTCATCGGCAACATTGAACGAGTCTCGAACCTGTTCCTCACCAAGACCGTGTACTCGGTGCTGTTGGCGCTGACGGTGGGGCTAGCGGGGCTCGGATCGAAGGTCTTCCACTACGGTGCTGTGCCGTTCCCGTTCCAGCCGATCCACGTGACCATCGCCGCATGGTTCACTATCGGCATCCCGGCGTTCATTCTGTCGCTGGCGCCAAACAATGAACGCGCACAGACGGGATTCGTCCGTCGGGTGATGACGTCCGCCATACCGTCGGGTCTTGCCGTGGGTACCGCGACCTTCCTGTCGTATCTGCTGGCGCGCCAGATTCTGCATGTATCGGGTAACAGCACACAGGCATCGACGGCCGCGCTGATCACCGAGCTTGTGGGCGGGGTGTGGGTGCTCGCCGTGGTGGCGCGTCCGTACCGGTGGTGGCGGGTGGCGCTGGTGACGTTCTCCGGCCTGGGATATCTGGTGATTTTCGCGATCCCGTTGGCGCGAGAGACATTCATGCTCGATCCCAGCAATCTGGCTGTCACCGGGCCTGCGTTGGGTATCGGCATTGCGGCTGCCGCGGTGATTGAGACGTTGTGGTGGCTTCAGGGTAGGTGGTCCGGCCAGCCCCGGCACTTCTGGGCAACCGACGAAGACTGAGCTCCCAACCGCTAGAAACTGAACCGCATGATCCTGCCGATATCGCGCAGGGCCGGGATGTGGGAAATGACCTTCATCTGGATGCGACCCGACAATGGCAGGTACTCCTCACCGGCCACGTCGGTGCTGCGCAGGTCATCGATGCAGCGCAGCCCCGGATGCAGCACCTCGATCTGCGCGGGGTCGTCGATACCCCAGTGCAGGGTGGCGCCCGCATTGCGCACCGCGGGAACGAGCTTCTGCAGCCTGATCCCGATGGTGCCGTAACAGTCGAAAGCCAGTTGACCGCTGGGGAATCGGTTGGTGATCCGGCGGATAAGTGCTTGCCCCTCGGTCTCGGTCAGGTACATCGTCAGACCCTCGAAGACCGCGAGGGTGGGTCGGTCGGCCGGGATGGTTTCCAGCCACGCCTCGTCGGTGACTGAGCTGTCGATCATCCGGTAGTCGTCGCCACGCTCGGGGAGCAGTCGGCGACGCAGCGCGATCACCTCGGGGTAGTCGACGTCGACCCAGCGCACCGTCTCGGCGGGACCGATTCGGAAGACGCGGGTGTCCAGCCCGCAGGCCAGGTGTAGCACCGTCGCCTCGCGGTGTGCGGTGAGGAACTCCGAGGTCCAGACGTCGAGCTGGCGGGCGCGCAGCGCGACACCGATGGCTTGGGTGCCTTTGATCTTAGTTTTGGAGAAGTCGTAATCGATGCGCTCTACCGCCTCGACGGCATAGCGGTCATGAAGAACTGAATTGGGGGATCGGGCGTCCTGCGCGCGGCCGTACAGGGTGGCGAGCATTGTCTCAGGAGCACCGGTCAGCGTGATTTTCACAGGGTCCGTCACTCGGCCCAACATACGCCGCGATCTCGTATTACAGTTGCGCCGTCCCAGACAAAGGAGAACTAACTCATGGCTGATTTCAAGGGCCTCATCGACAAGCTCAAGAGCCTGTTGGCTGGCAATAAAGACAAGGTGAACCAGGCGGTCGACAAGGTAGGCGACGCGATCGACTCCAAGACCGGTGGCAAGTACTCCTCGGTGGTGGACAAGGTGCAGGACGCCGCCAAGGGCGCGGTCGACAAGGTGGAAGGGGCCGCAGCTCCTAAGGACGGCGACGCTCAGTAACCGACTGGCGCCGCTGCTTGCGGCGCTGGTGTTATTCACGGCGGCTTGTGCGCGGGTCGAGGCGGAGGGTGTTGCACCTCCGCCTCCCTCGCCGCCGCCGGGTGAGGTGTTGTCGGATGCGCCGTTGTCGTTGGCTCCTGATCTTGATGCCCTCGCCGACGGCCACCTCATCCGATACATGTCCACCTCGGGCGTCACCCGCACGCCCACCGAGGTGACGGGAGTTGTCTTTTCGCCGAAAGGCGAACCACCACAACAAGGTTGGCCCGTCGTGTCGGTGGGGCACGGCACTACCGGTCTGGACGACGAATGTGCGGTCTCCCGTGCCCCCGATCTGCGGGGCTATATCTGGTTGGTACGCAATCTCACCAAGCGCGGGTGGGTGGTGGCCATCACCGACTACGAGGGGCTGGGCGTCCCGGGGCCACACCCCTACCTGGAACCGCGGTCGGCGGGGTTCAACGTCATCGACGCGGCGCGGGCCGCTGTCTCACTGATTCCCGGGGCGTCGACGACATGGGCGGCCATCGGGGCCTCTCAGGGCGGGCAGGCAACCTGGGCGGCCGCCGAGCTTGCCGGTGACTACGCCCCCGAGCTGGAGTTTGTGGGCGCGGCGAATCTCTCCCCGGCCGCCGATCTGACGGCCATGGCCACGCACGTCGGCGATGGCCGATATGACTGGAGCCAGCTCTCGATGATGCCGACCCTGCTCACGGGCCTGTCCGTCACCGTCCCGGAACTGAAGCCGGAAAACTTTCTACACGGGTCCTTTCAGGACAACCCACACGACAAAGCGCTGCTCCTCGGCTGCCATAACGGAATGGATCCCGCGCGGGCCGCGGCCATCGGTAGGTTGCGCGCCAACGACTTTCATGGCTCCACCGACCAGGACGTCGCGATCTTCGCGGGGGCGTTGAAGCGGATCGCATTACCGCTGGGCCCTGCGACGGGGCCAATGCTGGTGTATGCCGGTCAGGCTGACCGCCTGATCGACGCGCGCTGGATCCATGCGGCGGTGCGGCGAGCATGCGCCGAGGGAGACACGATCCTGGAAATCGTCGCGCCGGGGAAGGGGCATGTGGACCCCGAGGGGGAGCGGCTGGGCGTCCAATGGATCGCCGACCGGTTTGCCGGGGTCCCAGCGCCCAGTAACTGTGCCTGACGTTTCGGGTATCTTGGCCGACGTGGCAGCCAAACTGAATTCCTCCATCGATGTGCCCCTCCCTCCGCAGGAGGCATGGGAGCATGCCTCGGATCTGCGGCGTTTCGATGAGTGGCTGAGCGTCCACACGGCGTGGCGCAGCAAGTTGCCCGAGACCTTGGAAAAAGGCACCGTCATCGACTCAATCGTGTGCGTCAAGGGCATGTATAACCGGGTGAAATGGACGCTTCAGAAATATGACCCTCCGACGGGACTGTTCCTGGACGGTCAGGGCAGGGGCGGCGTGAAGGTCAAGCTCAGGTTGACAATCACCCCGAAAGGGCCGGGATCAACGGTGGACTTCAGCCTGCACTTGGGCGGACCCGCCATGTTCGGCCCCATCGGTGCAGTTGTGGCCGCCGCGCTACGCAGCGATATAGATGCCTCGCTGTCGAAGTTCGTTCAAGTTTTTGCCTCCGCCTCGTAACTTCGACTTTTCCGTGTTTTACCTGCGAAAACGTATGTGAACGTTTGCGATTGGCGTATATCGGGCGGGTGTCGGTGGTTGGCATGCTCTCGATTCAGGAGCAATATGGAGGTATGTCAATCACACGGAAGATCATCAGAACGGTGTTCGCTGCAGGTGCTGGCGCGGTAATTATCGCCGCCGCACCCGCCGCCGTGATGACCGCCGGGGTGCCGACAACCACGTCCAACCAGGTCGTTCTTGCCGATCCCGACGGCTCGGGTGGCGGTGACGCGGGTGGTGGCGGCGGCTGCTCCCACGGCGTCTGCGGTGGCTGGAATCCCGGACAGGGCGGCTGGGGCAACGGTTGTTACAACGGTGTCTGCGGTGGCTGGGACGGCCAGCATGGCTGGGGCCACTAGAAACTAGCCCTCGAGCGGCCGAAGTGCCTGCGCCAAGGCGTCAAAGGCGTCTTGGCGCGCTGAGCCCTTGCCCAGCAGGTGGTCCGGCAGGATCACCTCGTCCACTCCCTCCTTCGCCCACGGTGCCATCTGCTCCGCAATGCGTTCGGCGGTGCCGTACAGCACCGGAATCGGTGATGCGGCAGCAGTTTCCGCCGCGCGCGCCTCGGACTGCGGGCCGTCGGTGACGATGATCCGCGCCTGAGTGGAACGCCATATCGTCGCCGGGTCGCGGCCAACTTTCTCGGCCGCGGCGTCCAGGCGACCGGAGACCTCGTGGAATGTTCCTGGCGCGGACCACTGATTCCACTCCTGTGCGTATCGAGCGGTCAGGCCGAGCATGCGGGGCTGGGTAGCGCCGATCAGAATGGGGAGGGGCCGCTGCAGCGGCTTCGGTTCGCAGATGGCTTCCGTCAGCCGATAGTAGTCACCGTCCACCGTGGTCACTTGCTCGTTCAACAATCCGGTAATCACTTGCAGCCCTTCGGAAAACCGGTCAACCCGTGGTCCAGGCTTGCCGAGTTCGAGGCCGTATCGCTGGTGCTCGTTCTCCTGCCACCCGGCGCCCAGTCCGAGGGTGAATCGTCCCTGGCTCACGTGGTCGACGGTGGCTGCCCAGTTGGCAAGCACTGCCGGATGCCGGAAGGTCATCGATAAAACCAAGGGCGCCAGCCGGATTCGTGAGGTGGCGGCCGCGAGCGCCGCAAAGATCGCGGTGGCCTCGTGGAAGTCGGTGCGCTCGTCGGGGGTATCGGCGACTGACATGAAATGGTCGGCCGCGTAGAAGGCGCGCCAAGAACCGCCGTCGGCGTACTGGGCGATATCCAGTAGGTCGGTCCAGGATTGATTGGTTTGTCCCCAGATTGAGAAGCGCATACCGCCATCGTAGAGAGATATGCGGGGAACGCGCGTCGCCAAAAGCCGACCGTAATACGCTTGTAGTGATGAACGAGCAACCACGGGGTCGGCGGGCAGAGGTGCTGGAGGCAGCCATACAGGTGGCGGGCACCAAGGGTGTCGATGGCCTTACCTATCGGGCGGTAGATGCGGCAGCGGATGTGCCCAGCGGTACTACCTCGAACCACTTCCGTACCCGCGACGCCTTGCTCCTGGGTGTCATCGTCGAGATCGAGAAGTTGCGCCGCGCATTCTGGCGGGCGTTGGTCGTGGAGACCAACCCAACGACCACGGCGGAGCTGGTGGGCATCATCACCGCGTATGTCAACGGTGCCGTCGGAATGATGAGCACCCGAGTCCGGGCGTACATGGTCCTCCTCATGGAGGGCTGGAGTCACCCCGAGCTGCGGGAGCCGTTGCAGCGGGGGCGGGACGCGCAGATTCCGCGCACGCTGCAGCTGATGCGCAAGGTGAACCCGAATACGCCCGAGATACATGCGGGAATCCTGCAGGACTATCTGACCGGAATCATCTATCAGCAACTCGCCAATCCGGTGCAGGAATTCAACCCGCGCCCGGCCATCGAGTCGCTGATCACCGTGCTGGTGATGCCCCAGACGCCGCAGGTAGTGCAGCGATAGGGTTCTCGCGCCAGTCGTTGTCGGTGACCAATCGACGCGAAATGCGTTCCAGCGCCGCCTGAATCTGCTCCCGGTCCGCACGATCTTCGAAATCAGGTGTGCGGGAGAGCCGTTCGATCAGGTAGTGGTTGATTGCCTCGCTGATCTTGTCGACTTCCTGCCGCCCGGACTCGGTGAGCCAGACATGGTCGTCGGTACGTAAGGCATAGCCGTGTGCGACCAGTTCGTTGAAGGCCGGGTCGAGCACCTCCGGTGGTATCCGGTACCACTGCGCGATCCGGGAGACCTCGGCCGAACCTGTAGCTCGCAGAAAGCGATTGGCCTGCACCAGGGCCCACAACGGCGCGATGGGCATTGATACGCCCGCTTGTTCGCGCAGCTTGCGCAGGCCGACATGCGGGAAGCCGCGCATCGCATTGCTGATCGCGATCTCCAACAGCTTGTCCGGCGAAACCGTGTTGGGCATGCCGAATCCCTCACCGAGGTCCATGGCGAGAGACGAGTCGGTGCCCCGCAGCGGAACCTCCTTGAGGAACAGGGCGAGGACGAATCCGACAACGGCAACCGGCGCGGCACAGAGGAACACCATGTCCAATGAATCGGCGTAGGCGTTGATGATCGGTAGCGCGGCTTCATGAGGCAGGGCGTGCAGTGCCTGCGGAGATTCGGCGGCCTCGGGCGATGCTTTCGCCGAGCTCATTTCGTGCGCAAGGAAATTGGAGAACAGCGACCCGAATATTGCTGCACCGAACGAGCTGCCGATCGTGCGGAAGAACGTCACGCCGGAGGTCGCGACGCCCAGATCGTCGAATCTGGCCGTGTTCTGCACGATGAGGGTGAGCACCTGCATCGAGGCACCGATGCCCACGCCCAGGACGAACAGGTACAGCGACTGCACGATAAACGGGGTCGAGTTGTCCATTCGCGAGAGCAGTACCAGCGCAATGGCCATCGTGGCGGTGCCGACGACGGGATAGCGCTTGTACTTGCCGGTGCGCCCCACGAGGGTGCCGGTGGTGGTGGAGGTGATCAGCATGCCCGCGACCATGGGCAGGGTGCGCAGACCCGACACCGTGGCCGAGACGCCGTTGACGAACTGCATGAACGTCGGCAGGTACGTCATCACCCCGAGCATGGCGAAACCGACGACGAAGCTCAGTACGCAGCAGATCGTGAATACCGGGTCGCGGAATAGTCGCGGCGGCAGAATCGGTTCGGGCACGCGGGATTCCAGCCACACGAAGACAACGATCGCGGCCACCGAGCCGAGGAACAATCCGATGATTACCGGCGAGGACCAGGGATAGGTGGTGCCACCCCAGCTGGTGCCCAGCGTCAGCGCCGAGGCACCCAACCCGATGAGCACGATGCCCCAGTAGTCGATGATGGGGCGTGCCGCCTTGGCGAGCGCCGGGATGGCTCCGGCCGCGACCACCATCACCACCGCAGAGATGGGCAGGTTGATGTAGAAGGCCCACCGCCAGCCCAGGTGATCGGTGAACAGACCACCCAGTAGCGGGCCGATCACAGTGGTCACCCCGAAGACCGCGCCGAGGATGCCCTGGTAGCGGCCGCGCTCGCGCATCGGGATGATCTCGCCGATGAGGGCGGTCGCCGTCACCATGAGCCCGCCGCTGCCGAGGCCTTGGATGGCGCGGGCACCGACGAGCATCGCCATGGATCCGGCCATTCCGCAGAGCATCGAGCCGCCCGCGAAGATGACGATGCAGGTCATGAACACCGCGCGCCGGCCGAAAAGATCGCCGAGCTTGCCCATGACCGCGGTAGCCACCGTAGAGGCCAGCAGATAGCTGGTCACGACCCATGACTGATGCCCCGCGTCTCCGAGATCGGCGACGACGGTGGGTAGGGCAGTGGCGACGATGGTGCCGTCCAGGGCGGCCAGCAACATCCCGAGCAGCACTGCCACGAAGATGAGATTGCGGCGCTGCACGCTGATCATGGAGCTAGCCGCTTCCTGATCGACCGTTCCGGGCTCAGGTGACTGGGTAGACATCGATTACCCACTCTAAAGGTATGTGGGTTCGGGTTTCACGAACTTGAGAGGGTGCGACCGGATGGCGGGACTGACTGCCCGCGCCACCACTCCTGACCTGGGTGTAACGTACGTCACAGGCCTCGGATGTTCGATCGACAGGAGCAGGAAATGAAGCACGCAGCACCCGGAACCGAGGGCAGCGCAATCACTTTCGCGCCCCGATACGACAACTTCATCGGTGGCGAGTGGGTCGCGCCTGCCGGCGGTCAGTACTTTGACAATTCCTCGCCGATCGACGGCAAGGTCTTCACTCAGGTCGCCCGGAGCACTGCGCCAGACATCGAGAAAGCACTCGACGCGGCACACGCCGCGGCGGAAGCGTGGGGTACTGCCTCGCCGACCGAGCGGTCCAACACACTGCTCAAGGTCGCGGACCGGATGGAGCAGAACCTCGAGAGGCTGGCCGTCGCGGAGACCTGGGACAACGGCAAGCCGGTTCGCGAGACCCTCAACGCCGATATTCCGCTGGCGATCGATCACTTCCGGTACTTCGCGGGAGTGCTGCGTGCCCAGGAGGGGTCACTCTCGGAGATCGACCACGACACCGTGGCCTACCACTTCCACGAGCCGCTCGGTGTCGTCGGGCAGATCATTCCGTGGAACTTCCCGATCCTCATGGCGGCCTGGAAGCTGGCCCCCGCGCTGGCCGCCGGGAACTGTGTGGTGCTCAAGCCCGCCGAGCAGACGCCTGCCTCGATCATGGTGCTGATGGAACTGGTCGGTGACCTGTTGCCGCCAGGAGTGATCAATGTGGTCAATGGTTTTGGTGTCGAGGCCGGCAAGCCGCTGGCGTCGAGCCCGCGTATCGCCAAGATTTCGTTCACCGGTGAGACCACCACGGGCCGGCTCATCATGCAGTACGCCACCGAGAACATCATCCCGGTCACTCTGGAGCTGGGCGGCAAGAGCCCGAACATCTTCATGCCCGACGTGATGGCCGCCGACGATGCCTTCCTGAACAAGGCACTCGAAGGTTTCACCATGTTCGCGCTCAACCAGGGTGAGGTATGCACCTGCCCTTCGCGCGCGCTGGTGCATTCGTCGATCTACGACGAGTTCATCGCTCGCGCGATCCCGCGGGTGGAGGCCATCGTGAGTGGCGATCCGCTCGATGAGGACACCATGATCGGTGCGCAGGCAAGTAACGACCAGTACGAAAAGATCTTGTCCTACATCGATATCGGGCGACAAGAGGGTGCTCAGGTGCTCACCGGCGGAGATGCCAGGAAGGTCGCCGAATACCCGGACGGTGCCTACATTCAGCCGACGGTGTTCGCGGGCACCAACAACATGCGCATCTTCCAGGAGGAGATATTCGGACCGGTGCTGTCGGTGGCGAAGTTCGACTCGTTGGATGAGGCGTTGAAGATCGCCAACGACACGCTCTACGGCCTCGGTGCGGGAGTCTGGTCCCGCGATATGACCAACGCCTACCGGCTGGGCCGCGGTATCAAGGCGGGGCGGGTGTGGACGAACTGCTACCACCAGTACCCGGCGCATGCCGCGTTCGGCGGCTATAAGAAATCCGGTATCGGCCGCGAGAACCACAAGATGATGCTCGATCACTACCAGCAGACCAAGAACCTCCTGGTGAGTTACTCGCCCGATGCCGCGGGGTTCTTCTGACCGTCGCGCGCGTTGAGCTCACCCCGGCGGCGGCCGATCTGTTGGCGTCGTTGGTGACCAGACACGGGCCGGTGATGTTCCACCAGTCCGGCGGCTGCTGCGACGGTAGTGCGCCAATGTGTTACCTACGCGGGGAGTTTCGGGTGGGTGCAGCGGACGTATTACTCGGCGAGGTGGGACCGGGGAACGCAGATGCGACACCGTTCTGGATGAGCGCCGACCAGTTCGAGTACTGGTCGCACACGCATCTGACCGTGGAGGTGGTGCCCGGTCGTGGGTCAGGTTTCTCCCTGGAGGCTCCGGAGGGGGTGCGGTTCCTGATCCGGTCGCGATTGTTTACCGACGAAGAGGTTCTCGCGCTGGCGAATCAGCCCGTGAGGTCCGGTGCCGAGGGGTGAGTCGCCACCGGGACGTTCGGGTCGTCCCCGGCGAGGCTAGGTAGTACTTTTCCCTTGTCGGAGACGGGCCCGTCCTCATCGGAGGGGAATTCACATACCTCCGAAGGGAAGTCGCACTCTACGGAGTAACGACGATCGTCAGCATGTCGCCGTCGCGTTCGATATGAAGTCCCGCGCGACGAGCGATGGTCGCCACCGCGGCGGCATCATTGGGTTCGGCTCTGCTTCCGGCGAGGATACGTGCCAGCTTTCCCTTGTGCGCCTTGTTGAAATGGGTGATTACTGTGCGTCGCCCATCGGGGTGCTCGGTGAGGCAATCGACGGTAACCGCGTGGGGTAACCGACCCAACCCGGCGTAGGAGCCCGAGCGCAGGTCCACCACCAGTTCGTTGGCCGCGAGCTCGGCGAGCACCGGCTCCAACACCGGTCTCCAGCGTGCGGACAGCGACGGCTGTCCGGGCAGCTTGGACGAGGCCGACAGTCGGTAAGCGGGGACAGGATCGTCGGCGCGCAGCAGCCCGAACAATGCCGAGCCGACAGCGAGCCGCTCGCGTGCCCGAGTCGCCGCAGCGCCGCGTAGCGATGTCGCGTCGAGGGCGTCGTACAGCACTCCGGTGTACCGGTGCAGCGCCGGCATGGTGGGGGAGCTACGAAGCTCGGCATTGCGCTCGATCTCGGTGTCCTGGGATGGCGAGATGCCCAGCGCCTTCCTGCTTGCCGGAGGGTCCGCGGCGAGCGCGATGAGCTCGTCGATTAGCGCGGCGCGTACCGGGTTCAGCGACGGGGTTGACAGATCGTCCAGGCGCAGGGCAGTGCCGTCTCCGCCTTCGCGTTTTGTCTCTGAGGGTGGCAGCAGCACGATCACGCCAGAGACCGTAGCGAACCGGCTCCCTGTCCGTCGCGGAGAGGGGGCCGCTGGAGCCCGCGGCCGCGATGAGTTTTCGCGGCTCCGGTAGTCGATATGAGTGAGTGACCCATCCAGTTCAAGGAGACCCCATGCCTACTCGTGAAGAAACCCCGCTCGGCGCCCCCGCGTGGATCGACCTTGCCTCTTCGGACCTTGAGAAGTCGAAGGCGTTCTATGGCGCGCTGTTCGGCTGGACGCTGCAGGAGGCCGGCCCGGAGTACGGCGGTTACGTCAACGCGCAGAAGGACGGTAAGGCTGTCGCGGGAATGATCACCAACAACCCGGAGTGGAATGCTCCCGACGGGTGGACAACGTATTTCGCGACCGACGACATAAACGACACCCTGAAGAAAGCCGGGGACAATGGCGGCGGAAATTGCATGCAGGCCATGGAAGTTCCCCAGCTCGGATACATGGGGATTTTCGGCGATCCATCCGGCGCCGTGGTGGGTCTGTGGCAGCCGTTGGCCCACAAGGGGTTCCAGCTTGTCGCCGAAGCGGGTGCGCCGGTGTGGCATGAACTGAACACCCGTGAGTACGACAAGGCGGTCGACTTCTACACCAAGGTCCTCGGCTGGGACACCAAGGTGGAGGGCGACTCCGATGAGTTCCGGTATGCGTGTGCGCAGCATGACGGTGAGCCGGTGGCGGGCGTCAACGACGCGACGGTGGGTCAGTGGGCACTACCGGAGGGTGTGCCTGCACATTGGGCCGTGTATTTCGGCACCGACGACACCGACGCCAGCGCCGCGAAGGTTATCGAGCTCGGCGGTCTGGTGCTAACCCCCGCGCAGGACACCCCGTATGGCCGGATGGCGCTGGTGCAAGACACCACTGGCGGGACCTTCTGGTTGTGCTCCGTCGGCAACTAGATGTCCTCGAAGGTCGGAATGCCCCAATCCTCGTGCCCGCCCCCGTGTAACAAGGTGGCGCGTGTGACCGACCGACTACCGAACTTGTCACGTAGTTCATCCAGCGTGCTGTCCAGCACCAACTCGTTCTCTTCGGAGCCGGTGAACGGCAGCTCCATTTGCGCTGCGCCGCACGGGTCGAAATTGGAGACGGAGAAACCGATGAGGGTGACGCCCCGCTCCTCGATGAGCGGGGCGGCCTCATCGACGAGCTGTCGTGCCACCGCGAGTAGGCGTTCGGTCGAGGTGGTGGGCCGCAGCACGGTGTGTGAACGCGTCGCGCGGGTGTAATCGTCGAACCGCAGCCGTAGCACCACGGTTCGGCAGCTTCGGCCGCTAGCGCGCATGCGGCGGGCGATCCGTTCGATGAGTTGTGTCGCGATGGCGTCGATCTCTGCGGGGGTACGGCGGCGCCGCCCGAGCGCGCATTGGGCGCCGATGGAGCGTCGCCGCCGACCGCCCTGCACCGGTCGCGGGTCGAAATTATTTGCCAGGCAATGTAATTGGCGGCCCATGGCCCTGCCGACCATGGACGCTAGGGTGGATTCGCCGAGATCGGCCACATCGGCGACCGTATGGATGCCATAGACCCTCAGCTTCTCGGCGGTGATCGTGCCGACACCCCAGAGTGCCTGTACCGGCAGCGGCCGCAGGAAGGTCAGCTCCTCGTGGGGCTCCACCACCAGCAGCCCATCGGGCTTGCCTTGGCGGCTTGCGACCTTGGCCAGGAATTTGGTGCGGGCGATACCGACGGTGATCGGTAGGCCCGCTCGGCGGCGCACATCTTCCCGCAAGGTCGCCGCGATATCGCGGGGCGTTCCCGAAATGCGCTGCAGACCAGAGACATCCAAGAATGCCTCGTCGATGGACAACGGTTCGACCAGCGGACTCGTGTCGCGGAAGACCTCGAAGACCTTCTTACTCGCGGCGCTGTACGCATCGAAACGCGGTGGCACCACGACGGCCTTCGGGCACAGTTGCAACGCCCGCCGGCCCCCCATGGCGGTGCGCACTCCCAGTCGCTTGGCTTCGTAGCTGGCAGCGAGGACAACGCCACCTCCCACGATCACCGGACGGCCGCGTAGCGCCGGATCATCACGTTGCTCGACGGACGCATAGAACGAGTCCAGGTCCGCATGCAGGATGCTGGCCGCTCCGTTCATGAACAGATGTTCGCACCGGGGTACGACAGATCGGCACGTGCAGGCCTTGCAGGTCAATGAGGCGTCCGGGAAGTTCTCGGCAATTCTGGATGGCTGTTGGGAGATATTTGATTTACGGCTAGGAAAACTATCGAATCCGTGGTCAGCGGCATGGTGCAGTGTGCCCTACGTTTATTTCGATTCCTCTCAGCTCGTTCACATACTTTGCCCAGAAGGGGTGGTCCACGTGCGCGTTCGCCTTCGTGCCACGGCCGCCGCGGCGGTTTGCAGTATCTGCATCGCCGCGTCGGCTTCCGTGCCCGCGATCCAAGCCGTCAGCGACGGTCCGGAACAACACCGGACCGTCTCGACCCAGGCCTATGTCCTGACGTCGAACGATGGCACGCTGTCGCCGGCCAGCATCGGCTCGCTGGCTTCGGTGCCGGGAGTGCAAACCTCGGCCGCGGCTGCTCCGGCGCCGAGTTTGTTTACGGCGATTCAGCCGGTCTTTACGGTGTTGGGTGGGGCGTTGTCGTTGCCGTTCAATATCCCGTTTTGGTATGCGACGGGGCAGTTGAATGCGGCGGCGAATCAGACGGCGATCAATAATTTTGTGACGGCGTTGGGTCAGTTGCCGGGTGTTCCGGCTGCGGTGTTGTCGTATTTGGCGGGGATTCCGACGCAGACGGCG
>JBOGDC010000016.1:0-85476 GCA_050701835.1 Mycobacterium sp.
GCGGCCTGCCGGTAGCGGTGTTCCGCTCCGACATGATCCTGGCCCACAGCCGCTACACCGGCCAGCTCAACGTCCCCGACCAATTCACCCGACTGATCCTGAGCGTGATCGCCACCGGCATCGCGCCCGGCTCGTTCTACCAAGCACAGGCCACGCTAGAGCGCCCTATCAGCCACTATGACGGACTGCCAGCGGATTTCACCGCGTCCGCCATCACCGCGCTCGGCGCCATCGAAGGTTTCCACACCTACGATTCGGTGAACCCGCATGCCGACGGGATCTCACTGGACAACTTCGTCGACTGGCTCATCGACGCCGGATACCCCATCCAGCGCATCGACAACTACAGCGACTGGTTCCGTCGCTTCGACACCGCCATCCGCGGCCTCCCCGAAAAACAGAAGCAGCACTCCCTACTGCCGCTACTGCACGCCTACCAGTATCCGCAGCACGCGCACAACGGCGCCTTCCTGCCCGCGGTCAGATTCCGGGAAGCCGTCCAGGCCGAGCAGAACGCCGATATCCCCCACCTCACGCGGGAGCTCATCGTCAAATACGCAAAGGATCTCGAACAGCTCGGACTCCTGTAGTCGCGCGAATTTCTGTGTCCCGCTTTCAATTCCGGGGCAATACCAGCGAAGGCCGCATCGGAAATCCACACCGGTGTTAATGTCGCCGCCATGGGACGGTGGTCACGTGACGAGCTGGAGAACATGTTCGCCTATCACCTGAAGGTGGTCGACGAGATTGGCCCCAAGGGCGAATGGGCGAAATACGCCGACCTGTTCGCAGAGGACGCCTCGTATATCGAACCGACCTACGGAACTTTCGAAGGCCGCGACGCAATTCGCGACTCCATGGTCAAGACGATGTCCGAATTCCCCGGGGTAGAGATGCCCCACTACTTGTCCAATTGGCACGTGGTCGACGAGGAACGCGGCTGGGTCATCTGCGAGTTGGTCAACCGAATGCGGGATCCCGGTGACGGAAGCATCTGGGAAGCAACGAATATCAGCATCTTCCGTTACGCCGGCGACAACCAGTGGGCCAACGAAGAAGATGTCTACAACCCGATGCAGTTCATGATCGCCATCCAGGGCTATGTGCAGCGGTCTAAAGAACTCGGCTCATTGTCTTCACTGGCTGAGACCTTCGGGAAAAACATGGGATGGCTCAACTAGCCGCTATCAGCTGCCGAGAAGGCACTCAGGTACGCAAAGCATCTCAAATCCGTACATGATTGCCTTCTCGGCGAAATGGCTCAACTAGCACGGGCACCAAGGAATCGCCCGGCCTTCACCGTGCTACCGAAGCCGTCGATGAAGGTGCCATAGGAGTACACCCGCTGACCACCGACAACGGTAGCGGCGATTGCCCGGTCGTTGCGGCATACCTGCCGGGACACACCGAACTCAGCCATGTACTCCTCGTGGTATTCCTCTAACGAATCATCAAGGCCCGCAGGGTCGATGACCGTGATATCGGCGGTATCGCCGATACGCAGCTGCCCGGCATCCAGGCCATACCACGCGCCGAGCTCGCCGGTGAGTCGGTGGACTGCGGCCTCCAACGGCATGAACGGCGTACCGGCTTCGCAGGCCTCTTTGACGCGTTTGAGTAGCCGCAACCCAGCGTTGTAAAAGGACATATTGCGCAGGTGCGCCCCGGAGTCGTTGTTTCCCAATTGGAAATGCCGGTACTTGATGGCCTCGTTGAGCACGTCGGTCCGGTCGTTGGCAATGGTGGTGTGCCAGCGCACCTTCCCGGGATGCTCGGCAACCAGGTCGAGGAACGCATCCACGGGCTGCACACCGCGCGCATCGGCCACCTGACCGAACGACTTGCCCACCACAGATTCGTCCGGGCAGCCGACAATTTCGGTGTCGTACATATCCCGGTTCCAGGCAACCACCCCGTACTTCTGGGCCATCTCCTTGCGGAACCGTCGCCGGTAATCCTCATCCTTGATCAGATCGACCCGCTGCAGTTGATCGCGAATATCCAGCGCGGCCGTGCCGGAGGCGAACTCCTCGAAGATCACCAAATCCATGCCGTCGGAGTACAAGTGGAACGGCACCGCCAACAGCTGGAAATTCACCTGGGAACGCAGCAGCGGGTTGAGCGCACCCGTCGCCGCCTTGAGAAGCGTGATTACCGAGCGATTGCTCTTCAGGTCGAAGGCGGCCAACAGCGTGGTCTTGAGTGAGCGCCGCCAGGGCCGGCCACCGCTGAGCAGGAAATGCATGACCGTCTCCGGGCGCTTTTCCACGTCGAGATTCGACTGCACGACGGCGCCGCGCTTGCGCACCACGTCATAGAGCGCGCCGTACTCGCGCCAGGTCGCATAGGTGGACGGCAGCTGACGGCCCGCGAATCGGGTGCCCTCCAGCTTGGAGAAGCGCAGCCGGTCGGTGGACAATCCGGCAAATCCGGCGTCGAGCGCGTCGGCCACCATGGCACGCATCCGGGCCAGCTCCGCGGACGTCGGGCGCTCGTTGTAGTCGGTGGCGCGTGCTAGACCCATGACCGCCGCACGGATGTCGGAATGCCCGATCAGCGTTGCGACATTGGCTCCCAACGGAAGCGACTCGATGACCTTGCGATATCCGCTCGGCCCCTCCCAGGTCTTGTGCTCCTTGAGGGCCGAGTGGACCGCATCCCAGGGCAGAGCTTCCACCCGGGCGAAAAGGTCGGCGACATCCTCCGGCTCGGCGTACACCGCGGACATCGAGCAGTTGCCGTAGAGGACAGAGGTGACACCGTGGCGTACCGATTCACCCAGGCCCGGGCTCACCAGCACCTCGGCGTCGTAGTGCGTATGCACGTCGATCATGCCGGGGATGACCCATTTGCCGTCGGCGTCGATGATCTCGTCGGCATCGGCGCCCGACAGGTCGTGCGCCATCGCCACTACCTTGCCGTCGCGGACCCCGATATCCAGGGCCTGGCCGGGTGCGCCCATACCGTCAAATACCAGGCCGCCGCGCACCAGCAGGTCAAATGTCGCCATAGTCGATACCCCGTTCGATCAGCAGATACTTAGCTTAACTCGGCCACGACTTTCGGCGAATCACGCATCAGGCCCTGCCGCCCCACAAGCTAGTCGGCCAACATCCGGTCGATGGCCCGGCCGAACATCCACTCCCCGGCCGCCTTCTCCAGTCCGCTGAGGAACAGAGGCGTTCCGCGGAGTCGGGCTTCCTCACGCCAGATCACCCGGGAGCCGTCCCCCTCGGCGTAGACCTCAATCTCAGCCCAGCCCAGCACTATCGAGCCGGTCTTTTCCAGGCGGCACCTGCCCGGGCGGCCGGATTCCGGCGGCGCCCATTCGGTTACCGTCATCGGGTCCCGGAAACCTAAGGGCCCCAGCCCTGTTCGCCCCACGAAAGTGGTGCCGACCCCCGCGGGACCCGAGCTGGTGACGTATACCGTCGTCAGCGGGATGTGCTCGCTGTGGCCTGGCCAATCGGTGATCCGCGCGAAGGCGACTTCGGCGGGCAGTGCGCTGGTGCGCTCTATTCGGAGAAGGGCCATAAGCCAAACAGTTTCGATGTCCGGGCCGCACCGCGCAGCGCGACGATGGTGTCCGCCAAAGTTTCCCGCGGATCCCGGTAGACGATGCCGAGTTCCCGCTCGCTCGGCGAGTCATCAGAGGCCGGCATCTGGGTGTAGTACTGCATGCCTGCCTCGGTAACCGGAGTGCCATGCGGCACATAGCGGCCGAGCTGGTCCAGGACCGTTCCCGCCGCGCGCAACACCGAGTCAGGCACCGGAACCGCCAGCACGATGCTGTCCGCCGCCTCCGTCAGCACACCCACCAACTCGTCGACCTCCAGCCGATGACCACCCGCCGTATAGCGCCGCGGCCCACATCCGGGCTCCAACAAAGCGACATGCAACGCGGCAAGATCGCGAACGTCCACGACCAACCACGCCGCACTGCGGCCCGGGACCGACCTCATCAACAATGCCCAGCGCACCCCCTCAGCGGCCTCACCGAATTGATCCCCGACCGGGGGGCCCAGCACCATGCCCGGGTACGTGATATTCACCGGTGCGCCGGACTCTTGCAGCTCCCGCACATAGAGCTCAACACGCGCCTTCGACTGACCGTATCCATCGCTGCCTCCCGCCGCGGGGAGGTCGGCGTCGAACGTCTCCAGGCCCGGCCGAAACAACGCGGTGATGCTGGAGACATGCACGATCGGATCGAGGCCGCGACGCACCGCTGTCCCGAGGACGTTCTGGGCGCCCTCGAGATTGATGGCCATCATCCGGTCGGCCTCTTGGGGATCCGTGCTGACCATGGCCGCGCTGTGCACCACCGCATCACACCCGTCGAGTGCGGCCTCCACCGATTCCCGATCGGTGATATCGCCGACGACATGGTCGGACACGTCGACGCCGAGGGTCGCCACCGTGGTGTGCAGTCGGGCTTCCTTGCGCACGAGGAAACGCACCTCGTGGCCGGCGTCGGCGATCGCTTTCGCGGTCCACCCACCGACGAATCCGGTACCGCCCGTAACAAGTACCCGCAAAACCGCACGCCCCCTTCAGTTTCGGCAGCCCGTACCAACAAGGCCATGGTATGTCCGTCAAGCGAATGAACTAGGCAAATACCCAAGAGTCAGATGTGGCAACCGCCGTGAGGCATGTGCCAAGATCGCTGGGTGCGCGTACGCCCGATCACCCAGGTCCTCATCGCCCTCGCGGCGATGGCCAGTCTCATGTTTGCATCGATGCCAGCCGCGCTGGCTGACCAGGAGACCCCGATCGGGCACATCGGCGACACGTTGCACTTCGACTACGGCACCATCGGTGCCGACGTGACCGTGCACAATATCGAGCCCACCGACGTACCCGCGGGGATGGCCACGCCACGCGGGGTCATCTGGAAGGCCTATGTCACCGTCCGGCCGACCAAGGTCCCCAACGCATACGCGCTGCTGATGGCGCTCAAGCTAGGCGGCGTCTCCCCGGAAACCGGGGATGCCTACGAGCCGCAGCGCACCGACGAGCCCGACGATCTCAACTATGCGCTACGCAACGCGCCACAGGGCTCGACCGTGAACGGCGCCGTGTACTGGGACGTCTACCGCGGGCCCGTGCGCCATATCGTGCTGCGTTCGTCGCAGACCCAGGTCCACCTGGCCCAGTGGAACCTCTAGTTCCTTCCGCGAGGCGCTACCGCGGCTGGAACAGGTAGTTCCGGAACGTGTCCGTGACCTTGTCGACGGGCCGCCAGGAGTCGGCGCTCCACACCGACATGCGGTAATCCCGTTCGGTGAACCAGGCGACGATGTCCTCGGCGGTGCGGCCGAAACGTGCCATATGCCGGTCCTCGACCTCCAGCATCATTGCCGGACGGGTCCGCGCGATCGTCTTCTCGCCGCTGACCAGGACATCCAGTTCGGCACCCTCGACATCGATTTTCACGAAGTCGATCCGCGTGATGTTCAGACGTTGGCAGAACGCGTCGAGTGTCTCGGTGTCCACGACCACCCGGATGTGCTCGTCGAATTCGGCATTCGAGCCCAGTCCATCGGCTCCGGCGTCGACGAAGGACCGGCCGGTGACGGGTTTGCCGTTGCGCAGCGGAACGCTCATGACCTGTTCACCGGGATTGGTGCCGAGCGCGACGGCGTGACGGCGCACGTTCTGGGCGCTACGCAAACCCAGGGCAGCCGATGAGGTGGCGTGGGCGAACCGCAGCGGCTCCAGGCTGTACACCAGCCCCTCCGCGCCCACCAGGCGCGCCAGCTCGGCGGTGTAGAAACCGGCGGCCGCGCCCACATCGATGCACACATTCCCGGGCCTGACGACCTGCGCGATGCCGACCAGCTCGGTTTCCACCCACGGGGTGGCGCGGGCGAGTGTGCGCAGGCCCTGCCCCACCACTGCGTCACGAATCTCGCCAAAGGCTGTCACGCGCCGGGTCATCTGGTGCTCCTCCTGGATGGGTCTGGCGGTCTGGAACCGCGCCAAGTATAGGTAGCGTGCCGGGTATGGCGATCGAGGTCACCCCGGCCGGGGCCACCGACTGCATCGAGCTGGCCGAGGTGGCCGCCCGCACGTTTCCCTTGGCATGCCCCCCGTCGTTGACGGCGGAGGATGTCGACGCTTTCATCGCGGCCAACCTCAGCGCGAGCCGGTTCGCCGAATATGTCCGCGACAACCGGGTACTGGTGGCGCGAGCGAACGGCGACACGATCGTGGGGTACGCGATGCTCGTCGACGGCGTCACCGAAGACCCCGATGTGCAACGCGCCGTTACGCTGCGTCCCGCGATGCAGCTCTCCAAGATGTACGTGCTGCACGAATTCCACCAGGCCGGAGTGGCGGGCGCACTCATGACCGCGGCCCTTGCCGAGGCCGCCGGGCTCGGAGCCGCCGGACTGTGGCTGGGCGTCAATCAGGAAAACGAACGCGCTCAACGCTTCTATACCAAACATGGCTTCAGCCGTAGCGGCACCAAGACGTTCCGAGTCGGCGAGCGCCTGGAGAACGACTATGTGATGCAGCGGGCTATACGGTGCCGGATCTTTCCGGGTCCGGCAGCCGCGCAGCGCTGAGGGCCAACAGCCGCGAAGTGGCGCGTAAATACTTCTTGCGGAAACCGCCGGCCATCATCTCGTCGTCAAAGATCGTGTTGAGCTTCACGCCCGAGGCCACCACCGGAATGCCCGCGTCGTAGAGACGGTCGGTGAGCGCGACGATCCGCAGCGCCACCGCCTGATCATGCACCTGCTGCACGCCCCCGATGAACACCGCCGTCACCCCTTCGATCAAGGTCAGATAGCGCGACGGATGCATGCTCGCCAGATGACGGGTCAGATCGCCGAATTCGTCGAAGGTGGCGCCGTCGATGGAGGCCGCCAGCTCGCGTAGCTCATCCTCGGTGTGCGGCTCGGGCGCCGGGGGCAGATCGCGGTGCCGGTAGTCGGGTCCCTCCACGCGCACCGTGTTGAAGATGGCCGACAGTGTGTTGATCTCACGCAGGAAGTCCTGCGCCGCGAATCGTCCCTCGCCCAGCTGCTCGGGCAGCGTGTTGGACGTAGCCGCGATGGATACCCCACGCGCCACCAGCTCCGACAGCAGACGTGACACCAGCGTCGTGTTACCTGGATCGTCCAGCTCGAACTCGTCGATGCACACCACCGTGTAATCCGCCAGCAGTTCGATGCACTCCAGGAAGCCGAAAACCCCTGCAACTTGCGTCAACTCGCCGAAGCTCGCGAACGCCCGTTTCGCAGGCGGCGTACCCGGCACCGCATGATAAATCGAGGCCAGCAGGTGAGTCTTGCCGACGCCGAAGCCACCGTCGAGATACATGCCCACACCGGGCAGCACCTCACGCTTACCGAACAGCTTCTTCTTACCCGCCCGGCGGGTCGTAGCTTCCTGAGCGAACGCCCGGCACGATTCCACGGCCGCCGTCTGCGTCGGCTCGTTGGGATCTGGCCGGTACGAGTCGAAGCTCACCGACGTGAAGGTCGGGGGTGGCACCAGCTGGGCGATCAGCCGCTCATTGGAGACGGTGGGGTGCCGGTCGGCAAGGTGCTCGAGGATTAATGCGGCACCGGATTGCGGATCAGTCACACGGGCAGCGTAGCGGCGTGTTGAGATCTCCTTGTGGCCGACAGTGACGGTGAACAGGCAATTCAGGGCTCAGCTGGGACACAGCTCACACAGCTGATGACAGGTGCGTCGGTAGATTCCGACCAGCTGGTGGACCTCTACGACTACCCCGCGGATGACGCACTATATGTGCGCGCCAACATGATTGGCAGCCTCGACGGTGCAGCAACGGTGACCGGTTTGTCCGGCGGACTGGGCGGTGACGGCGACCGTGCCGTGTTCGACGCGATGCGCGCCAATGCCGATGTGATCCTCGTCGGGGCAGGCACCGTGCGCGCCGAGCGTTACCACGGCGCCCATCTGCCGGTCGGTCTGCGGCAGCGCCGCCAGGTGCGTGGGCAGGCCGAAGTGCCGGTGATTGCCGTGGTCACGGCGTCGGGGGCGGTGGATCCCAGCCTTCCCCTGTTCAACGAGTCGGAGGACCCACCCATCGTGGTGACCTCGGCGCACGGAGCAGCACAGGTCTTGGCCCGAGTGCCCGGTGTGCAGGTCATCGTGGCCGAGGCCGCCGGGCATCTCGACCTGCACACGGCGCTGTCGGCATTGCATCAGCGCGGGCTGCCCCGCGTGTTGTGTGAGGGAGGCCCCTCGCTGCTCGGCACCCTGCTGGCGGCGGGGTTCGTCGACGAGCTGTGCCTGACCAGCGCGCCCACCACCGTGTTGGGCAGCAGCGGCCGAATCAGCTCCGTCTCCGCCGAAGTGCACACCCCATGGCGGCGGGTGTTGCTGCTGGGAGACTCGGACGGCTACCTGTTCACGCGGTACGTCCGGGCCTGACCAAACCTCACCCGATACTGTGGTCGGCATGCGTGCACGGCTAGCGGGGGCGATGACGGTTGCCATGCTCCTGGCCGGATGTGCCCCCGGCCCTTCGGCGGGGCCGCATTTCGCGATGGACGACGGACACGGGAATGTCGGCCCCACCTCGGCACCTCCGGCGAGCGGACCCCCATCCATCGACAAACCCAAGGTCGATCTGTCCTGGCAGGACTGCACCCGCGAGGTGCTCGCCAGCGCCAACATCACCACGTCGCCGACCTTCACGCTCGAATGTGCCGAGTACAAGGCGCCGCTGGATCCGATCAACGGCGCACCGGGCAGCGTGACGCTGGGCGCGGTACGCGCCAAGACATCACAGACACCTGCCGATGCCGGCCCACTGGTCTTCACCACAGGCTCGGATCTCCCGTCCTCGGTTCAGTTGGCGACCTGGCTCAACGGCCCGGGCGCGCAGGTCCTCAATCAGCGTCCCGTGGTGGCAGTCGACCGCCGCGGAATCGGGCGATCCGATGCCATCAAGTGCCGCGACACCTGGGATTTGCGGGACATGCGCGACCAGGCGCAAAACCGCGGCGGCGACGACCCGGTGGCGAGCCTGGGCAAGATCGTCGAGACGGCCACCACCAACTGCACCGACACCATCTCCCCCGGCGACTCCGCCTACAACGATGCGCATGCCGCCGAGGACCTGGAGGCATTACGCGCACAGTGGGACGTGCCTACCCTGGCTCTCCTCGGCGTGGGTAGTGGCGCACGAGTTGCACTGGCGTACACCGGATCTCATCCCAACAAGGTGGCCCGGCTGATGCTCGACTCGCCGGTGGCGGCCGATATCGCCGCTGAGGCCGCCGCCGAACAACGCCTCAAGGGTGAACAGTCCGCATTCGATGCGTTCGCCGCGCAGTGCGTGGCCAACAACTGCCCGCTGGGGCCCGACCCGACGGGCGCCGTCGGTGACCTACTGAACCGAGCCCAGAACGGCGGGCTGCCCTGGTCACGGGCGACCGTCGCGAAGGCCATCACCACGGCGCTGGCCTACCCGGTAGGCGACAACAATGCCGTTGTCCAGAACCTCGCGAATGTGCTCAACGCGACACGCGGCGGCGACCGCGACGCGCTGACCCCACTGGTGGACCGCGCCTACGCGCTGCGCGATACGGACGGACAGTTCGTCAATTCGTGCAGCGACGCCCTGGCCCGTCCCACCCCGGACCGGGTACGCGAGCTGGTGGTGGCCTGGGGCAAGCAGTACCCGCTGTTCGGGCGCACCTCAGCCCTAGATCTGGTGAATTGCCTGCAATGGCCCAGTGGGTCCAAGCCGAATCCACCACAGGACTTGAAGATCAACGTGCTGATACTCGGCGGACAACACGATCCGATCTCCGGTAGCGAGGGTGTCTCGGCGACGGCCGCGGTCATCATCAACGCCAAGGCGGCGAGCAAGCGCGTCATGTGGCAGGGCATAGGCCACGGCGCCATCGTCTACACGGCGTGCGCACAGCAGCCTGCCCTCGGGTATCTCAACGATGGAAAACTTCCCCAGAACGACACGTTCTGCCCGGCCTAGTCGTACTTGCGGGAGCCCTGCGGGGCGGTCAGGGTACGGTGCCTGCGTGGTGTCAGTCGATGCGTTATTTACGGGCTTCAAGAACTCTTTGAAACCTGCCGCGGCGCCGCCGTCGGTCGCGACGATTCTGCGCTCCGCGCTGTGGCCGCTCGCCATCCTGGCGGTGATCCACCGCAGCTACGTGCTGGGCACCAACGGCTACATCACCGACGACTTCGGGCCCGTCTACCGCGCCGTCATCGCGTTCAAACGGCAGCAGCCGGTATACGCGGAAAACTTCAGTTACGTCGATCCGCATTACCTTTACCCACCGGGCGGGACCCTGCTGCTCTCTCCGTTCGGGTACTTGCCGGTCGATGCTTCGCGCTATTGGTTCATCACCATCAACGCCATCGCGATCGTGATTGCCGCCTACTTCCTGCTCCGACTATTCAACTTCACGCTGGCATCGGTCGCGGCGCCCGCGCTGCTGCTGGCGATGTTCTGCACCGAAAGCGTCACCAACACACTGGTGTTCACCAACATCAACGGTGTCGTACTGCTGCTGGAGGTGTTGTTCTTCCGCTGGCTGCTGACTGGCCGCACGAGCTCGCAGTGGTGGGCCGGCGTCGCGATCGGCCTGACGATCGTGGTCAAACCGCTGCTACTGCCGCTGCTGTTGATACCGCTACTGAACCGGCAATGGCGGGTGTTGGCCACCGCCCTCGGGGTTCCGCTGTTGTTCAATGCCGTGGCCGTCTTCGGCCCTCACAAGGTCGGGCCGTTCAAAATACGCGTGATCGACTCGGGCGACTGGCTGCACCGGACCGTCAAGTACATGCTGGAACCGCGCGACTACTTCAACTCGTCGATTCAGGGCAATGGCCTCTACTACGGACTGCCGACGCCACTGATTTGGAGTCTGCGTGGTGCATTCGCGGTCATCGCGCTGGTCAGCGTGTGGCTGCTCTACAAGTACTACCGGCGGCGCGACCCCCGATTCTGGGCGCTGACCACCAGCGGCGTGGTGCTCACCGCGTCATTCCTATTGCTGGGTCTGGGACAGGGCTACTACTCGATGGCACTATTCCCGTTCGTCATGACGATCGTGCTACCCAACTCGGTGCTGCGGAACTGGCCGGCCTGGCTGGCCATCTACGGATTCTTCACCATGGACCGCTGGCTGCTTGTCCACTGGCTGACAACCGGCCGCGCCCTGGAATACCTGAAGATCACCTACGGCTGGTGCCTGCTGCTGATCGTCATCATGATGGTGCTGCTGCTGCGCTACCGGGATGCCAAGGCCGCTGGCACACTGGATCAAGGGTTAGACCCTGACTGGATGCGCGAGAAGGCAGAAACCGAGGAGCCGGGCGATGAGCGACGCGAAGCTGAATCTGAGCGACGAGCAGTGGCGGGAGCGACTGACTCCTGAGGAGTTCGCGGTGCTGCGTCGCGCGGGCACCGAACGGCCGTTCGTCGGCGAGTACACCGACACCAAGACCGAGGGTGTCTACGCCTGCCGGGCCTGCGGTGCCGAGTTGTTCCGCAGCACCGAGAAGTTCGAATCCCATTGCGGCTGGCCATCGTTCTTCGATCCGGCCGATTCGGACGCGGTGATCCTTAAGCCCGACAAATCGCTGGGTATGCGTCGCGTCGAGGTAGTGTGCGCCAACTGCCACAGCCACCTGGGGCATGTATTCGAGGGCGAGGGATATCCCACGCCGACCGACCAGCGCTACTGCATCAACTCCATCTCGCTGAAGCTGCAACCCGCCGAATCCTAGGTTGTGGCGGTTTCGTCTCGCAGAAAATCACCACAACCTCGGTCTGGCGAGGGGCCTAGGGAAGCTGGGCGACGAGCGCCTCGACGGAGACCCGTGGGCCGGTGAAGAACGGTACCTCCTCGCGCACGTGGCGCCGCGCCTCGGTGGCACGCAGATCACGCATCAAGTCGACGATGCGATGCAGCTCAGGGGCCTCGAAGGCCAGGATCCACTCGTAGTCGCCAAGGGCGAACGCCGGCACGGTGTTGGCGCGTACCTCTTTGTACCCACGCGCGGCGATACCATGATCGGCGAGCATCTTGCGCCGCTCCTCGTCGGGCAGCAAGTACCAATCGTAGGACCGCACAAAGGGATACACGCAGATGTAGGCGCCCGGATCCTCCCCCGCCATGAACGCCGGGATGTGGCTCTTGTTGAATTCGGCGGGCCGGTGCAGGGCCGCGTTACTCCACACCGGGGCGCAGGCCCGGCCCAGCGTGGTGGTGCGCCGGAAGTCCTGATACAGCGCCTGCAGCTGCTCGATGGATTCGGCGTGCGACCAGATCATGAAGTCGGCATCGGCGCGCAGACCGGCCACGTCGTAGAGGCCACGGACCACGACCCCGCCGTCCTCGTGCCGCTTGATCAGGGTGGCCACCTCGTCCGCGACACCGACGCGGTCCTCGCCCAGTCCCCCGGCACGCACCTGGAATACCGAGAACATCAGGTAGCGGATGGAGGAGTTGAGGGTGTCGAAATCGAGGCTAGGCATGTCCCCATCGTGCCACGATGCCCTGCGCCGCTTCAGAGGCGGAGGCCACACATGCCGGAACCCCAATACCGTCGAGGTAGGACCCCGCCACGCCGATTCCGGCGGGTAGACCGTCGCGGATCGCACACGCCACATCCGCGTGCCCGGGACCGTACTGCGGCATCGCATCGATCCAGCGGGCCAACGCCGAATCGATCGGAGTGACCGGTGCACCGAGCACTGTCGTCAGGTCGGCGACAGCCCAGTGCCGCAGCTGCTCATCGGACGTCGCGCGCGCCACAGTGTCGCCGAAGCGACCGTAGGACAGCCGCACCACCTGGGTATCGCGTCCACGCAATCCCCATTTACTGGTCGAGAACGTTATGGCCTTGGCGTGCAATGCTTCTCCCGAGGCCACGAGCACTCCCGAGTTATCGGGAATCGGAGCGTCACCGGGCAGCGTGAGAGCCACCACCACCGACGAGGCCACCGGGATGGTCCGCACCGCCGCTGCCGATTCCGGAGCCACCGCATCGAGAATCGTTGCGGCGCGAGGTGCGGGCACCGCGACGATCACGGCCTCAAAGCGCTCCCGGGTGGTGTCGCCGGAAACGGTCCACCCTCCGCCGTCGCGCTCGATCCCGGTGACGGCGATGTGCCGGTGTTCGGCGCGGGTACGGCGCCAGAGTTCCTCCAGCAGCACTGCATAGCCGCCGTCGATGGCACCGAAGATGCCGGTGTCCGAGATCGGCGGCAACGCCTGACGGGCCGCGGCAAGCAGACTGCCCGCCCCCTCGTCGAGCGCCTTGGCGATACCAGGCGCCGCCGTGCGCAGACCCGTCGTTGCGGCCGATCCCGCATACACACCGCCGAGTAACGGATCGACCAGCCGCGCGACCACCTGCGGCCCGAATCGCAGCGAAACCAGGTCGGCGACGGTCGGTTCGGCGCCGACGGTCCAGTGCATGTCACGCTGAGGCTCACTGTCGATTCGCGCGACGGTCTCCTCGTCGACAAGCCCTATCACCGAGGAAGCCGAGGCCGGAATGCCGTTGACCGTCCGCGTGGGTAGCGGGTGCAGTCTGCCCCCGGCGTACACCAAGGGGCGCACCCCGGTGGTATCGAGCGTGCGATCCGCCAATCCGAGCTCGTTCAGTAGGTCCAGGACCTCGGGACGGCGGGTAATGAACGCCTCCGCACCGATGTCGACCCGATGCCCGCCGAGGGTGATGGTGCGCAGCACCCCGCCCAATTGTTCGGCGGGGTCGAAGACCGTGACGCGGACCTCGCCACCCAGCTCCTGACGCACTCGGAAAGCCGCCGTGAGGCCCGAAATGCCGCCTCCCACAATGGCAATGGAAGGCATGCCGGATGTCCCTGCTGCGCTCACAAAGACTGCACCAGTGCCACCACATCGGTGAGGACGGCCGGATCGGTTTCCGGCAAGACCCCATGACCCAGATTGAAGATATGCCCGGCGGCACCCTTGGCAACGGCCTGACGCCCCTCGGCAACGATCCGCCGCACCTCGCGCTCCACCACCGGCCAGCCCGCCAGTAGCACGGCAGGATCGAGGTTGCCCTGCAAGGCTTTTCCGAAACCGATGCGACCCACGGCGACATCCAGCGGGGTGCGCCAGTCCACGCCGACCACGGTCGCGCCGGCCTCCCCCATGGCGCCCAACAGCTCGGCGGTGCCCACACCGAAGTGCGTCATCGGTACACCCTCGCCCGCAAATTCCTCGAAAATCCTTGTGCTGTGCGGTAACACAGCGGTGCGGTAGTCGGCCAACGGCAGCGCACCGGCCCACGAGTCAAACAACTGGATCGCATCCACGCCGGCGTCGAGCTGCGCGCGCAGGAAGGCAATGGTGATATCGGTCAGCGCGGACATCAGCGCATGCCAGGTTTGTGGATCGCCCAGCAGCAACGCCTTGGTGCGCTGATGGTGGCGACTCGGACCGCCCTCGACCAGATATGAGGCCAGGGTGAACGGAGCTCCGGCGAAACCGATCAGAGGCGTGTCGCCCAGCTCGGTGACCAGCAGTCGCACCGCATCGCTGACGGCCGCCACTTGTCCGGGTTCGAGGCTGGGCAGCGCCGCCACATCCGCGGTGGTGCGCACCGGGTTGGCGATCACCGGGCCAACATCGGGAACGATGTCCAGATCGATACCGGCGGCCTTGAGCGGCACCACGATGTCGGAGAACAGAATGGCGGCGTCGACCTGGTGCCGGCGGATCGGCTGCAGGGTGATCTCGCAAACCAATTCGGGACGGAAACAAGCGTCGAGCATGGCGTGATCGGCGCGCACCGCCCGATACTCGGGCAGCGAACGTCCAGCCTGCCGCATGAACCACACCGGAGGGTGGTCGGGCGCCTTACCCGAGGCAGCCGCAAGGTAGGGAGAAAGCGGCAGTTCACGACGGGTTTTTGCCTCTGTCGCGCGATCTTCGTTCAATCCGGTCATCACGCCCCATGTTGCCATGGCAGCCTTGCACGGCGCGCCTGCGGGAGCATGTCGGTCCAGCGCGCTACCGTGCATTGCTGTGACGTCTGCCGAACCAGCCCCGTTCCGCGCGGCGGTCGACGCGATGAACTCCGTGACCGCGCGTCCGGAGATCGAGCTGGGCACCATTCGCCCCCCACAACGGCTGGCCCCGTTCAGCTACGCACTCGGCGCCGAGGTCAAGCACCGCGATCCCGATAACGTGCCCGAACAATCCGAGGGCGACGCATTCGGCAGGCTAATCCTGCTGCATGACCCCGACGGTGACGAGGCGTGGAACGGCACCATGCGGCTAGTCGCCTATATCCAGGCCGATCTCGATGTTTCCGAGGCAGTTGACCCGTTGCTGCCGGAGGTTGCGTGGAGCTGGCTTGAGGGCGCCCTGAACACCCGTACCGCGGCTGTGACGGCGTTGGGCGGAACAGTGACCGCAACCACCTCGGTCCGCTATGGCGATATCGCCGGCCCGGGACGTGCCCACCAGTTGGAGCTACGAGCATCCTGGACCGCCACCGGCACGGATATCGGAACCCATGTCGAGGCGTTTTGCGAGGTGCTCGAGCATGCGGCGGGCCTACCGCCGGTGGGTGTCACGGACCTGGGGTCGCGCCACCGCGCATAGCGCCTACGCTGCTGACTCAGATATGGACACCGAATCCGAGCTTCCCGAACCGACACCGCTGCTGCGTCCGGCTGAAGGTGTGCCTCCGATCACCGCCTCGACCAACGAAATCCGCTCGGCAGCAGAGCGTTTGACGTCCGGAACCGGCGCCTTTGCCGTCGACGCTGAACGGGCATCGGGGTTCCGCTACTCCAACCGCGCCTACTTGATTCAGATTCGCCGCCGCGGCGCGGGAACGGTCCTGTTGGATCCGACCAATGTCCCGGACGCCCTGGGGCCGATTGTCGAGGCGCTGGCCGGCGACGAATGGATCTTGCACGCCGCCGACCAGGATCTGCCGTGCCTGGCGGAATTGGACATGAAGCCACCCTCGTTGTACGACACCGAGTTGGCGGGCCGGCTGGCGGGTTTCGACAAGGTGAACCTCGCCGCGATGGTGCATCGACTGCTTGGCCTGGGCTTGGCCAAGGGACACGGCGCCGCCGACTGGTCCAAACGCCCGCTGCCGGACGATTGGCTCAACTATGCGGCGCTGGATGTCGAGGTGCTCATCGAGCTGCGCGAAAAGATCGCCGAAGTGCTGGCCGAACAAGACAAGTCTGAGTGGGCCCGGCAGGAGTTCGAACATCTTGCCCACACCCCCGCCTCGGCGACCCGGCGGGATAACTGGCGGCGCACGTCGGGGGTCCACAAGGTGCGCAAACCCGACCAACTGGCGGCCGTCCGCGAATTATGGCTCAGTCGCGACGAATTGGCGCGTGCTCGGGACATCGCTCCGGGCCGCACGCTGCCCGATTCAGCAATTGTCGAAGCGGCACTGGCGGATCCGAAGACCCGCGAGGAACTGATCGCACTGCCGGTGTTCGGTGGACCACGCCAGAAACAACAGGCCGATCGTTGGCTCACGGCACTCGCGAGGGCGCGTAGCGGCGCCACCGCGCCACCGGTCAACGAGCCCACTATCGGACCACCCCCGGTATCGCGGTGGTCCCGACGCAAACCCGAGGCCTACGCGCGCCTCGAAGCCGTGCGGACGGGCCTGACGGTGCTCTCCGAGCAGATCTCGGTGCCCGTCGAGAACATTGTCACTCCCGAGATCGTGCGACGGATCTGTTGGGACTGGAACGGAAACGGGGATATCGAGGAGCTACTCGCAGGCCATGGCGCACGCCCCTGGCAGCGCGAGCTGACGGTCCCGATCCTCACGAAGGCGCTGGCCGAATAGCCGCGCTAGTCCACTTGCTGCGTGATCGGACTGTCCGTCGTATCGCGGCTCATCGCGGCCACCCAGCCGGTGACCTTCCGGGCGATGTGCTGATCGGTCAAACCGAGCTCTTCGAGTAGCTGCCCACGCGACGCGTGAACCAGGAACTGCTGCGGCACACCGATATCCCGGCTCGGCACATCTACATCGGCATCCTGCATCGCCGCTGTCACCGCGCTGCCCGCACCGCCGTGAACGCCGCTGTCCTCGAGGGTCACCACAAGTCGATGCTGGCGCGCCAGCTCCACCACATATCCGGGGACCGGCAGCACCCAACGGGGGTCTACGACGGTGACCCCGATCCCCTGCTTGCCAAGCCGCTCGGCGGCCGCCAGCGCCGTCGATGCAAAGGGGCCGACCGCGACCAACAGCACATCGGCGTGCAGACCGCTTGCCGGCCGAGCCAGCACGTCCACCCCTTTACGCCGTTCGATGGCCGGGATATCTTCGCCGACTTCGCCCTTCGGGAAACGAAGCGCAGTCGGACCGTCCTCGATTGCCAGGGCCTCGGTCAACTCCTCGCGCAACCGCGAAGCGTCACGCGGCGCGGCGACGCGCATCCCGGGCACCACGTTGAGGATCGACAGGTCCCACATGCCGTTGTGACTGGCCCCGTCGCTGCCGGTGATCCCGGCCCGGTCGAGCACAAACGTCACCGGAAGACGGTGCAGCGCAACGTCCATCATCACCTGATCAAATGCGCGGTTGAGGAATGTCGAGTAGATCGCCACCACCGGATGCAGGCCGCCCATCGCGAGCCCGGCCGCGGAAGTGACGGCATGCTGTTCGGCGATACCCACGTCGAAGAGCCGCTCCGGGAAGCGTTCGCCGAACTTGCTCAGCCCCGTCGGGCCAGGCATGGCGGCGGTGATCGCCACGATATTGCGGTGCTCGCTCGCCAGGTCGATAAGCGAGTCGGAGAACACCGATGTCCAGCCCGGCGCTGAAACCTTCACCGAACGGCCGGTTTTTGGGTCGATAATGCCGGTGGAATGCATCTGCTCGGCCTCGTCGTCCTCGGCCGGCGCGTACCCCATGCCCTTGCGGGTGATCACGTGCACGATGACCGGGCCACCATATCCGCGAGCGCGGCGCAGCGCGTCTTCCACCGCGTGTTCGTCGTGACCATCAACGGGCCCAACATATTTCAGCCCGAGATCGGTGAACATCACCTGCGGCGATACCGCATCCTTGACGCCCACCTTCAGGCTGTGCATCAGCGCGTACGCCAGCGGGCCCACCACCGGCACACCGCGCAACAGCTTCTTACTCTCGTCGAGCACCTTCTCGTACGACGGCGTGAGACGAAGCCCCGCCAGATGCGAGGCCAGCCCACCGATCGTCGGTGCGTAGCTGCGCCCGTTGTCGTTGACGACGATGATGATGCGCCGGTCTGCGGCGGCAATGTTGTTGAGCGCCTCCCAGCACATACCGCCGGTGAGCGCCCCGTCGCCGACCACCGCGACAACGTGGCGGCGGCGCTGCCCGGTCAGCGCGAAGGCCTTGGCAAGCCCGTCGGCGTAGGACAGCGCGGTCGACGCATGACTCGATTCCACCCAGTCGTGTTCGCTCTCGGCGCGTGACGGGTACCCCGACAGGCCATCCTTCTGGCGCAGCATGTCGAAGCCTCCGCAACGCCCGGTGAGCATCTTGTGCACATACGCCTGATGGCCGGTGTCGAAGATAATCGGGTCATACGGCGACTCGAACACGCGATGCAGGGCGAGGGTCAGCTCGACAACGCCCAGGTTCGGTCCCAGGTGACCACCCGTGGCAGCGACCTTATGGATCAGGAACTCGCGGATCTCGTCAGCGAGCAAGTCCAGCTCCCGCTTAGAGAGACCCTGCAGGTCACCCGGTCCTCTGATGTCGTCAAGCATCTGGTCAGTCTACGCAGCGATTCAGATCCGGTCTCCTGGAGCAGAACCAAAAATATCGGGCACTCCATCGTGATCGGCATCGAGAGTCTCCTTGGCCTCAATCCGCCGATATGTCCGGTTCCGGAGCCGCAGGACCACCGAGGCCACCGCCGCCGACGTCAGCGATCCGGCAAGCACACCGACCTTGACATGCTCAGCGGCCAATCCGGCGCCGAACGCCAGCTCTCCGATAAGCAGGGACACCGTGAAGCCGATCCCTGCGAGCACCGACACCCCGAAAATATCGAGCCAACTCAGATCGTCATCAAGGTTGGCTCGGGTGAACCGCGCCAACAGATATGTGGTCAGGAAGACCCCTATCGGCTTGCCCACCAGCAGGCCAAGGACCACACCGAGAGCCACCGGATCCAGCAGCGCCTGTCCCAGCCCGGCGAAGCCGCCGAGGGTGACCCCCGCGGCGAAGAACGCGAACACCGGTACCGCGACACCCGCCGACAGCGGGCGCAGTCGGTGCTCGAACCGCTCGGCCATTCCATGCACATCCGTTCGACCGTCCTGCCTTAAGACCGGCACCGCGAAGCCGAGTAGCACACCCGCGACCGTCGCATGCACTCCCGAGGCGTGCACAAACCCCCAGGCAGCCATGGCTAACGGCATCAGCAGCCACCATTCCCGGCGGCGGCGTTGCACCGCCAGCGCGAACAGTCCCAACGGGATCAGCGCCAGCCCCAACGGTCCCCAATGCAGTTTGTCGGTGTAGAAGACGGCGATCACGATGACCGCCAGCAGATCGTCCACCACCGCCAGGGTGAGCAGGAACGTGCGCAGCGCGGACGGCAGATGGGTTGAAATCACCGCGAGCACCGCGAGCGCGAAAGCGATATCGGTGGCCGTAGGGATGGCCCATCCGCGCATGGCCTCGAACCCGCCGGATGCGTTCACCGCGAGATAAACTCCGGCCGGAACGAGCATGCCGCCGATCGCCGCGACGATCGGCAACGCCGCCCGGCCCGGGTCGCGTAGATCCCCCGCCACAAATTCGCGCTTGAGTTCGACGCCGACGACGAAGAAGAAGATCGCCAGCAGACCGTCGGTGGCCCATCCCGCCAGCGTGAGATGCAGATGCAAGCGCTCGGGCCCGACGGTGATTCCCGCAAGCCGGTAGTACCCGGCACTCCAGGGCGAGTTGGCCCAGAGCAGCGCCGCCAGTGCCGCCGCGACCAACAGCACGCCGCCGACCGTTTCCTTGCGCAGGATCTCGGCGGCACGCGAGGATTCCGCCCACGATCCGCGAGTGAAGACGCGCTGGCTGAGTCGCATGCTGCTGGTGTCCGTCCGTGTGTGTTAGGTCAGTTTTTCTGCAGGGCAATAGCACCGCCGACCAGACTTCCCGGCACACCTGGTGGTCACTTTATAAGATCTTGACGCTCAGCGCGCTCTCAACGGGTGAGCAACGCAAAGCTCTCGATGTGATGAGTCAGCGGGAACGCATCGAACACCCGTAATTCGCGCACCCGGTATCCGCGTTCGAGATACAGGCCCACATCGCGTGCGAATGCCGCTGCCTCGCAACCGATATGGATTACCCTCGACACGTTCGCATCCGCGATTCGTCCGATGACCTCGCGCCCTGCCCCCGCCCGGGGCGGATCCAGAACCGCGAGGTCGGCATCCCCCAGGTCTCGCACGGCATGACGTACCGAACCGCAGATCGTCGTGACCTGGCGCAGATCTCCGAGCGCGCCCTTGGCACTGCGGAACGCCGGACGCGAGGTGTCCACGCTCACGACCTGTCCCGTACGTCCCACCGCTTCTCCCAATACCGCGGCGAAAACCCCGACACCGCCGTACAAGTCCCAGGCCTTCATCCCCGGTTCGAGTTCAGCCCATTCGGCGACCAGCCGACTGTAGACACTCGCCGCCTCGCGGTGCGCCTGCCAGAACGCCGTCACCGGCACCAGCCAGTGCCGGTCGCCCACCTTCTGCACTGCGACGTCCTCGCCTTCGGTGACCGTGCGTCCGCGCACGACATGTCGGCGGCCCTGATCGTCTAACACCGCATGCAGTGGGCCCTCTGAACCCAGCTGCGGTTCATCCAGCCCGTCGAGCAGCCCCGGCACCACCTGGGCGCAACGCAGATCGGTCACTAGCTCTTCGCTGTGATAGCGGTGAAACCCTGGCTGCCCCAGGGCATTCACATCCAGGCGCACCCGGGTCCGCCAACCGGTGGAGTCCCCGGTTCCCAGCGGCTCGGCCGCTCCCTGCCAGTCGTACTTGCCGAGGCGTGCCAGCTGCTGGCTCACCACATCGCCCTTGAGCTCCCGCACATATCCGGTCTCCGCGAAAGACAAGTCACAACAACCGGATTCGCCCGCGCCATATTCACTTGAGCCATGTGCAATGGGGCACAGCGGTGCGATTCGGTGCGGTGACGGGTCGAGAACCTCGACGGCCGCACCATGCCAGAAGCTGGCTTGGCGGTCGTCAGTGATCTGGACGCGCACCCGCTCACCCGGTAGCGCGTATCTAACGAAGATGACCCGACCGTCTTGCCGGGCGACCACACTGCCGCCGTTGGCCGGTCCGCCCGTCTCGACCTCCAGGATGTCGCCGATAGTCATCTAGCAGCCGCCCTCACGAATCGAATCCACGTCGCGAATCACCCGGCGCGAACTGCTCATCGAGTTCCCGGCGACGTTCGGACGAGTCAAGCTGCCACGGAACGGATGTGACCATCACGTTGGGAACGAACAGCAGACGCCCTTTGAGCCGCAACGCACTCTGGTTGTGCAGCACCTGTTCCCACCAGTGCCCCACCACGTACTCGGGAATGAAGATGCTGACGACCGTGCGTGGTGCTTCTTTGCTGATGCGCCTGACGTAATCCAGGATCGGCCTGGTGATTTCGCGATACGGAGAGGCAATCACCTTGAGCGGGGTGCTGATATCGCTAGTCTCCCATTCCCGGACAAGCGCTCGGGTATCCCGATCGTCGACGCTCACGGTCACCGCCTCCAGAACGTCGGGGCGGGTGACGCGGGCATAGGCAAGCGCGCGCAGCGTGGGTTGATGCACCTTGGAGACGAGAACAACCGCATGAGTGCGGCTGGGCAGCACCACTTCCCCTTCATGGTTGTCCAGCTCACGGGACACCGTGTTGTAGTGCTTGTGAATCATCTTCATGAGCACGAACAGCAGGCCCATCGCCAGGATCGCAATCCATGCTCCGGCGAGGAATTTGGTGACCAAGACAACCAGTAGCACCGCGCCGGTCATGATGAATCCGACGGTGTTGATGACGCGCGAGCGGAACATCTTGCGGCGCACCGACAGGTCGGTCTCGGTCTTGAGCAGCCGGGTCCAGTGCCGCACCATGCCGATCTGGCTGAGAGTGAACGACACGAAGACCCCGACGATGTACAGCTGAATGAGCGCGGTTACCTCGGCCTTGAACGCGACCACGAAAAGGATCGCGACGGCCGACAGGAAGATGATGCCGTTGGAGAACGCCAGCCGGTCGCCGCGGGTGTGCAGCTGCCGCGGCAGGTAACGGTCCTGAGCCAGAATCGATCCGAGCACCGGGAAACCGTTGAAGGCGGTGTTGGCGGCCAGCACCAGGATGAGTGCCGTCACCACGGTGATGAAGAGGAATCCGATCCGGAAGTCCCCGAACACCGCCTCGGCCAGCTGCGCGACCAGTGTCTTCTGGTGATAGTTGGCGGGGGCACCTACCAGCTGTTGGGCCGGATCCTCCGCGATCTTGGCTCCGGTGCGCTCGGCCAACAGAATGATCCCCATGAAGAGGGTGATCGCAACACCGCCGAGTAGCAGCAGCGTCGTTGCGGCATTACGCGACTTGGGTTTCCGGAACGCCGGCACGCCATTGCTGATCGCTTCTACACCCGTCAGGGCAGCACATCCCGAGGAGAACGACCGGGCCACCAGGAAAACCAGCGCGAAGCCCATGAGGCCGTGGCCCTCACCGTGCATCTCGAAGGCGGCCGATTCCGCCTTCAGCGGGGTGCCCAACACGTAGATCTGGAACAGACCCCAGCCCAGCATCAGGTACATGCCGATCATGAAAGCGTAGGTGGGAATCGCGAACGCGTTCCCCGACTCGCGGACACCGCGCAGGTTCATCGACATCAGGATCACGATCGCGGAGACGGCGAAGATGACCTTGTGCTGTGCCACATACGGGACGGCCGACCCAATGTTCGACATGGCCGAGGACATCGAAACAGCAACGGTCAACACGTAGTCCACCAGCAGCGCGCTGCCTACGGTCAGACCCGCGGTATGCCCGAGGTTGGTGGTCACCACCTCGTAGTCACCACCGCCCGACGGATATGCATGCACGTTCTGCCGGTAGCTGGCCACCACCACCATCATGACCGCGGCGACCGCGAGCCCGATCCATGGCGTCAGGGCATAGGCGGACATTCCGGCGACCGAAAGCACCAGGAAGATTTCCTCGGGCGCATACGCCACCGAAGACAGCGCGTCGGAGGCGAAAACCGGAAGCGCGATCCGCTTCGGCAGCAGCGTATGGCCAAGGCTGTCACTGCGGAATGGTCGGCCGATTACCAGGCGTCGAGCCGCCGTCGACAGCTTGGAAAGCGTAGACACGAACGCCAACAGTAGGCCACGCGAGCAATCGCGGTACGGTCTCACTTGACATCGCTGTGTCTGGCGCCGTGACGCGGCGTTCAGTATTGCGACAAGTACTCAGACAAACGCCCTATCCAGGAAGGTCTACCGGTGCGAGTAGTGGTGATGGGCTGCGGGCGCGTGGGCGCCGCGCTGGCCGGGGGCCTGGCGAGGATCGGCCATGAGGTGGCGATCATCGACAAAGAGGCCTCCGCGTTCAACCGGCTTGGCCCAGAATTCACCGGCGAACGCATCGTCGGCATGGGTTTCGACCGCGACGTGCTGCTGCGAGCCGGGATTGAGCGGGCACAGGCATTCGCCGCGGTGTCCTCCGGTGACAACTCGAACATCATCTCGGCCCGTGCGGCTCGTGAGACCTTCGGCGTCGAACGCGTGGTGGCCCGTATCTACGACGCGAAACGCGCCGCGGTGTATGAGCGACTCGGCATTCCCACCGTCGCCACAGTGCCCTGGGCCACCGATCGCCTGCTCCATGCGCTCACCCGGGAAAGCGACACCACCAAATGGCGTGACCCGTCCGGTTCCGTAGTCGTCACCGAGCTGGCCCTGCACGAAGAGTGGATCGGCAAACGCATCACGGCACTGGAGATCGCCACCGGCGCGCGAGCGGCCTTCATCATCCGGTTCGGCACCGGACTGCTCCCCGATGCCAAGACCGTCATCCAGGACGGTGACGAGGTATACGTATCCGCCGTATCGGGCCGGGCCGCCGAAGCAATGGCCATCGCGGCACAACCACCTGGTGAGGATGCCGACGACGACCACGGGAGTGCACGATGAAGGTCGCCATCGGAGGCGCCGGTGCGGTGGGGCGCTCGATCGCACGCGAGCTCATCGAGAGCCGGCACGAGGTCACCCTGCTGGAGCGCAATCCCGACCACATCGATCCGGAGGCGGTGCCCGAGGCGCAGTGGCGGCTCGGTGATGCCTGTGAGATCAGCCTGCTAGAGGCCGAGCAACTGCACACCTTTGATGTGGTGATCGCGGCGACCGGCGATGACAAGACCAATCTGGTGTTGAGCCTGCTGGCCAAGACCGAGTTCGCCGTCGCGCGCGTGGTAGCCCGGGTGAACGACCCTCGCAACGAATGGTTGTTCGACGATGCCTGGGGCGTCGACGTCGCAGTATCGACACCGCGCATGCTGGCCTCTCTCGTCGAGGAGGCCGTCGCCGTGGGAGACGTGGTGCGGCTCATGGAGTTCCGCAAGGGACAGGCCAATCTCGTGGAGATCACACTTCCCGACGACACCCAGTGGGGCGGAAAGCCGGTCCGGAAGCTGGATCTCCCCCGCGATGCGGTGCTGGTGGCGATTCTGCGTGGGTCACGGGTGATCGCTGCGCAGCCCGATGAACCTCTTGAGGGCGGCGACGAGCTGATCCTGGTGGCTACCGCGGATATCGAGGACGAGCTACACCGGGCTGTGTTGCCGGAATAGTCCGCATCAAGCGACGGATCAGGCGCTGCCGGCCTGAGCTTCCGTCTGCGCCATGTCTGATTCGGTGTGGCGCCGCACATAGCGAATCACCACCAGGGTGATCAACGCGCCAACCGCCGTCAACGGCCAGCCCATCGCGATCTTCGTGCCGCCGAGCCACGCAGTATTACCCGCGAGGTACAGCCACTGTTGGACGACAAACCTGGTGGCGAACAACACAATCCAGGACACAGTGGCGATATCGAAGGCCATCACAACGCGCCGATTACTGCGCCACGACATGTCGCCACCGGTGGCCCAGCTGTACGCATAGCCGACGATCGGGCGGCGGATGATGACCGACACCAGGAAAACCGTGCCCCAGAAGAAGTTGGCCCAGATCCCAATGAGGAAGTAGCCCTTGGCTTCTCCGAGCAGGTAGGCGATCAGCGCGCTGATGCCGACGCTGATGAATCCGGAGATCGCCGGTTGCAGTGATTCACGCCGAATCAGGCGCCAGATCAAGATCAGGGTCGCCGCAGCCAGGGATGCGATGATCGCCGGCATCAGGGAAGACACGCTGACGGCGACGACAAACACGATCACCGGGATCGACGAGTAGACGATTCCCTGCCATCCCCCGGCCTGATGCCACATCTCGTGCAGCGGGGAGCTTCCCGGCTCTTCGGGCTTGGTCCCGGGCACGCTGATCCTCAGGTGCGGACCATCGTGCGCGTCGGAGTCACCCGAACCTTCATCAGGCTCGTGTGATGGGGCGTCTGGCACTTAGCGCTGAATTTCGTAATACGGGTTGTGGATTACCTTGCCGCCGTTCTCGAGCTTGCCGAGACGGCCCCGCACCAGCAGAGTGCGTCCCGATTCGATACCGGGGATGCGGCGCTGGCCCAGCCAGACGAGCATCACGGTGTCCGTGCCGTCGAACAGCTCGGCCTTCACGCCGGCCACACAGCCCTTGGAGTTGGTTTCGACGCTGCGCAGCGTGCCGCACATGGTGACTTCCTGGCCACGTTGACAATCGATGACGCGCTGAGCACCGGTGGCGGCGGCGTCGTCACCGATCTTCTCGGCGTCCACTTGCTCCAGGTCCTCTGTCAGTCGACGGGTTAGTCGACGCAGATAACCGCCGGTGGTAGCCACTTCCAGTCCTGGCCTCTCAGCATGCGCAATCGATTGAGCTGTGTCCGCCACGGTAGACCCTTGTGCCCCGTGATGCCAGGCGACCCTCGGGGTGTCCCGCACACCGGGCAAGATCAGGTGCGTGACCTTGAGAATTGATGGCCACACGGCTGTTCTGATGCCCGGCACGGGCTCCGATGACGACTTCATCAAACGGGCCTTCGGCCCCGTCCTCACCGACTCGGGGGCCACCCTGATCGCGGTGCGCTCTGAGCCGAATGACCTGGTAAACGGCTATCGGCGGGCGCTCGATCGGGCCGCCCAGGATGGCCCGATCATCGTCGGCGGGGTGTCCATCGGCACCGCCGTGGCCTTGGCATGGGCACTGCAAAACCCTGATGCGACGGTGGCTGTGCTGGCCGCGATGCCCGCGTGGACGGGCGCGCCGGAGAATTCGCCCGCCTCGGTGTCTGCCCGGATCACCGCCGAATCGCTGCGTGCCGACGGATTAGCGGCGGTGACCGCCGCCATGCAGGCCAGCAGCCCCAGTTGGCTTGCTGCCGAGCTCACGCGGTCGTGGGCCGTCCAGTGGCCGGGCCTGCCCAACGCCATGGAGGAGGTGTCGGCGTTTGTGAACCCCACCGCCGACGACCTGCGCGGATTGACCGTGCCCCTGGCGGTCGCAGCGGCCACCGACGACCCGATACATCCGCTCTCTGTCGGGCAAGACTGGGCCTCGTGGGCGCCACGCGCGGCGCTGCGGACATTCACACTTGATCAGCTAGGCGCGGACCCGTCCTGCCTGGGCGCGGCCTGTGTCGGCGCACTTACCGACATCTGATTCGCTCCATCCGCTCAGCGGGGCTAAGTGAACGCCGCACCTCCAAGAGGGCACCGCGCACCTCATCGTCCAGCCTGACCCTGTCGGCAGGGTCGAGACTTCCCGAAATATGCAGCGGTGCATTGGGTTCCACGATCGACACCTCCCACCTGCTCGCGGCGCTTCCGCTCCGAGCACAGCTGGTCCAGGTACAACCGACCGGTGACCATCAATCAATAGCCGCCACCAGCGCGTCATGAGTAGATCAGGAACCGACCATGCCATTACGGCGATTACTCATGTGGCCAATTGGCCCGTTTCGAAACAGCCGACCTGCTCGAAATGTAGTGCACGACATGACAATTCTCCTCACCGGTGCACCACGCGATGCGCCCACTTGTCGCCATACTCGCCGAGGCCGGCGCCTACGTTCGCACCGTCACCCGGCGAACCGAGCACGCGGATTCCTCGCCCCAGGTGAAGACCCAGTGTCGAACGTGCTGGAATATCGGGATTTTGAGGCCGGGTGGCCTAATGTGCGGATCCATGAACTCTCCGGCTACCATCCCAGCCCTTCAGGAATGGGAGCCGGGCGGCGGATTCTTCTCCCCGGGCAGCGACCCCGCCGTCGTCGTACCCACCACAGACCAGGACGTGCTCGGCGACACCGCCGAGCTGCTCGCCGAGGAGCTGAAGGCAGCCACCGGGGTCGGCACTCGCGTCGACTACGGCGGTCCGCTCCGGCCGGGCGACATCGCACTCGCGCTCACCGAGCCGGACGACCGGCTCGGCGCTGAGGGCTACCGGCTCGACATCGGAGACGTGCTGCGGGTCAATGCACCGACCGGCGCCGGCGTCTTCTACGGCACCCGGAGCGTGCTCCAGCTGCTCCGCGCGGAGGAGCCGATCCCGGGTGGGCGGGCCGTCGACTGGCCGCGATACCCGGAGCGCGGGCTGCTGGTCGACATCGGCAGGCGGCACTACTCAGCAGCGTTCCTGCGCCAGCAGATTGAGGCGATGGCCTACCTCAAGATGAACTACCTGCACGCCCACCTGACCGAGAAGGCCGGCCTGCGGATCGAGAGCGAGCTGCATCCCGAGGCGGTCCCCGAGGAGCATCTCAGCAAGAAGGAGTGGGCCGACCTGGTTGCTTTCGCTCAGCGGCGCCACGTCACCGTCGTCCCAGAGCTCGACATGCCCGGGCACATGACCGGCCTGCTCACCGCCCGCCCAGAGCTGCGGCTGGCCAACAATCGCGGCAAGTGCATCGGCTCTCGGATGGACGTCACGCTGCCCGCCGCGCGACAGTTCGCGAAGGACGTGATCGGCGAGTACCTCCCGCTCTTCCCCGGCAAGTGGTGGCACCTCGGCGCCGATGAGTACCTGCCGACGATGTCCTACCTGCGGCATCCGAGCCTGCTGGCCTTCGCCCGCGAGACGTACGGCGCGACCGCCAACGGCAAGGACGCGCTGCACGGCTTTATCAACGAGCTCGCGGAGTACATCGCCGGCCACGGCCGCCGGCTGCGGATCTGGAACGACGAGACCGGCGGCGCCCGAGTGGTCAAGCTCGACCCGAGCATCGTCGTGGACTGGTGGACCCGGTGGAACCCGCTATCCGACCCGTGGGCCCCGGCACCGGCGCAGCTGGTCGAGCGCGGTCATGAGATCTCCAACCACAGCTGGTGGCCGACGTACTTCAACTCACCGGTGTTCCCGCGGCCCAACATGCGGGTCGCGTATCGCAACTGGCGGGTTCACGAATTCGTCACCTTGCCCTACCTGACCTCGCGGCTGCGGCCACCACCGTTCACGCTCTCTCCGGACGAGCTGAGGCACCGCGGCGCCAAGCTGTCGATCTGGAGCGATGGCCGCAAGCAGACCGAGGACGAGATCGTGCGGGACTCGCTGCCGCACCTGCAGCTGATCGCCCAACACACCTGGGAGTCACCGCTGCCAGGCGATTACGATGCCTTCCTCGCCATCGCCAAGATCGTGGGTACCGCGTCAGCCGCGGGTTGAGGAGCGCCCGCTCGTCAGGTGGACATGCCGTTCACCAAAGCGCCTGACTGGTACTCCACGGCACCCCTGATGAGTTCGAGGCCCTGGCCGGAACGTGCCGTTGGCGATCGCAGCGGCCACCGATGACCCGATACATCCGCTCGCGGTCGGCCAAGACTGGGCCTCGTGGGCGCGGCCTGTGTCGGCGCCCTTACCGATATCTGAAGCGCGATATCTGATTCACAGTCCGCGTGCGGACGGGTCCGCGGTGGCTTCGATCTTCAACACCAGACCGTCCCGCGCGGTCAAGGTGAGCACCGCGAATAGCCTGCGCCGCGCGAATGCCAGCAGCACCGGCTGTCCAAATGGCCCACCGACCAACGTGGCACCGGGGCCGAGATACACGAGCAGATTGGTGGCGACATCGGTGCGTCCGCGGTTGACCTGCGGCGGGGGCGCGGGATCTCCGATGATGGTGCCCACCCCCCAGACGCTTGGATCCAGCACCGCCATCAGCCCGGTCAGGTCGCCATTAGCGCAGGCGGTGACGAACTTTTCGATCAGCTGCTGGTGCTCGACGTCGGCGACAACGCTGGTTCGCGCCGTGGATTGCTGGAAGCGGGCTCGCGCCCGTCGGGCGAGCTGGCGGCAGGTGCCCACCGGACGGCCCACGGTGGACGAGATCTCCTCGAATGGGACCCCGAACACGTCATGCAGGACGAAGGCCACCCGCTCGCCGGGACGCAGTGTTCGCAGCACCTCCAGGAGCGCACCGCGCACCTCGTCGTCCAGGGTCACCCTGTCAGCGGGATCGGGGCTTCCCGAAGTATGCAACGGCGCAACGGCTTCCACAATTGACGCATCCCCGGTCCGTTCGCGGCGCATCCGGGCCGAACGCATCAGATCCAGACACAACCGACCGGTGACCACCGATAGCCAGGCCCGCGGCTCGTCGATCTCCGATTCATCGGCCCGCGCCAGTCGTACGAAGGCCTCCTGAGCGGCATCCTCGGCATCCCCGATATCTCCGAGCATTTGGTAGGCGAGGTTGACCAGGTACGGGTAATGGTCGCGCCAGGCCGCAGCCACCAGCACGTCGTGGGTAGACGAGGAACTACTCATGTCATTACGACGATTCTGCGCCCCGGAAAGTTACCAATCCAGCCGAGTAACTTACGTAACTTTCTCTGCCCGCGCCTCGTCGTACTCATGTGGCCGATTTGGCCGAAATTTGGAAAGCCATCACAACCTCCCGAAAAGGAGTATCCGACATGACAATTCTCATCACCGGCGCAACAGGCAATGTGGGGCGCCCGTTAGTGGAAATCCTCGCCAATTCCGGCGCCGACGTACGCGCGGTCACCCGGCGACCCCAACACGCGGATTTCTCGCCAGAGGTGAAAATCGTCGACTCGGCCCGAGCCGGACTCAGCGGCGCCACGGCGGTCTTCCTGAACTCGCGCGCGCTAGGAGAAGATCTCACCGAATTCGTGAAACAGGCTGTCCGCGAAGGGGTCACGCGCCTCATCGCACTGTCGGCCATCAACTGTGACGACGACTTTTCCCTACAGCCGTCACGGTTCCGCGGAGATCGGAACAAGGAGGTCGAACAGTACGTCGTCGCGTCCGGGGTGGAGTGGGTGAGCCTGCGCCCGACGGTCTTTGCATCCAATTTCCTCGGGATGTGGTCGGGTCAGCTTAAGGCCGGTGATGTGGTTCGCGGGCCGTACTCGTCCGCCTCGGCCGCTCCCATTGCCGACAGGGACATCTCCGAGATCGCGGCACACGCAGTGCTGACCGACGACCTCGTCGGCCAGCGCATTCCGTTGACCGGGCCGCAGGCACTCACGAACGCCGAGCTGGTCGCGATCCTCGGGGAAGCTCTGCACCGCCCACTCGAGTACGACCAGGTCCCCGACGATCTCGTGCGCCAGCGCTTCACCGGCCTGGGGTTTCCGGACGGATTCGCCGACGCGTATCTGGCGATGCAGGCGAACACGATCTCCACGCCCGCGGTCGTCACCCATGAGGTGGACCGGATACTCGGGCGCCCGGCAGAGACATTCGGGGCCTGGAGCAACAGGTTTCGGGACGAATTCACACCCCAGAAAGGCTGATCACCATGTCCAATACGCGCCCGATGTCTAACACACGCCCGCCGCAATGGCTCAAACCGATGAACAAGGTGGTGCGGGCATTTCACCGCCTCGGCATCCCGACCGGTCCGGCGATGGTTCTCACCGTTCCCGGCAGGAAGACAGGACAACCCCGGCATACCCCGATAACGCCGTTCGAGATGGACGGCCAGCTCTTCGCCGTCGGCGGCTATCCGGGCTCAGACTGGCCGCGCAATGCCGCCGCGGCGGGTTCCGGAACGCTCAGCCGGCGAAACCGTGTCCAACACGTCACGATCACCGCTGTGCCGCCCGAGACGGCGCGGCGTGCGCTGCGGGAATTCGCCATGAAGGTCCCGGTGGGCGTCCGGTTCGCCAAAAGCGCCGGACTGGTACGTCACGGTACCCCTGACGAGTTCGAGGCCCTGGCCGGAACGTTAGCGGTGTTTCGGTTTGATCCGGTCTAGCCGCCGGATCTAGCCGCCGGTGATCGTCGACCGCAGCTGCTGCATGGCCGAGCCGGACACACTGCGCCGGGCCACCGGCTCCGGATCGTCCTGCAGCACCTGCTGCGGGTCCTCCTCGGCTTCAGCCTGAGCCATCGCTTGTGCCTGGGCCGTCTGCAACTGCTCCAGCATCGGCTCGGGCAACTCGACCGGCAGCGGAGTGCGCACCGGGTACGGGCTGTCATCGCGCCGAACGACGGTGTCTGCCACCGCGTCGCGTGCCTCCTCGGCCAGAGCATCGAAAGTCTCGGCGGGCCCTTGCAGCACGCAGCGGATCATCCAGCGGTAGCCGTCGACACCGATGAAGCGCACGGAGCCTCCGTCGGTGACACCGACAACTTCCCTGCCCCACGGACCGTCGACAACGGATACCTCGGCCGATTCCTTGCGCAGCGACTCGGCCAGCTCGGCAGCGATCTCACGCCACAAACCGGCGGACTTCGGGGCGGCGTACGCGGCCACCGAGTAGCGCCCGTTGGGCGTCAGCACGAAGACCGCGCCGGGAGTACCCGTAGCGGTCAACTCGACCTGAAGCTGTCCGGTATCGGGCACCGGAACAAGCACCGAACCCAGGTCCAGGCGTCCGGTTCCGGCGTCCTCAGGGCTGTCGAAATCCTCGATTTCGTATGGGCCGTCAAACGTTTCGCCGGATGCCGGCGACGCGTCGTCAGCATCGTTCAGGTCGTTAAGACCACCACTGCGGTGTAAAGCCATCACAAACTCGCATGTCCGCCGCTGGAGCCGTGCCCACCCACACCGCGGGTGGTCATGGCCAGACCGGCCTCGTCAAAAGAATCCACTTCAACCAACTCGGGCAACTCAACCTGCTGAACCAGTAACTGCGCGATCCGGTCGCCACGGGCGATGACGATCGGGGTTTTCGGATCCAGGTTGATCAGGCTGAGCTTCACCTCGCCACGATACCCGGCATCGATCGTGCCAGGGCTGTTGACGATCGAAAGACCCACGCGCGCAGCCAGGCCCGAGCGCGGATGCACCAACCCGACCATCCCCGATGGGACGGCCACGGCGATACCGGTGCCCACCAGCACCCGGTGACCGGGCTCGATCACGACGTCCTCGGCACTGAAGAGATCGACTCCCGCGTCATCGGCATGCGCACGGGAGGGCAGAGGAAGTTCGCGGTCCAAGCGAACGATGGCCAATCTCGTAGGTGTGGGCACGATCGCCCAGACTACCCTTGGCCGCGTGACGGACTCCCCCAGCGACGCTCCTGATATCCGCTACACCGAGCGGCTCTGGGTTCCCTGGTGGTGGGCGCTGCCAGCTTTTGGTGCGGCAACCCTGCTCGGGCTGGAGATCAATCAGGGCATGCGGCAGCTTCCCACCTGGGTGCCGTATCCAGTCTTGTTCGCGATCGTCACGGGAGTTTTGTTGTGGTTCAGCAGAATCCGCGTGGAAGTGGCGAACGGGCCCGACGGCGCCGCAGAGTTGCGGGCGGGATCGGCGCACCTGCCAGTCAGTGTGATCGCCAAGTCCGCAGCGATTCCAGCCAGCGCAAAAAGCGCTGCGCTCGGCCGCCAACTCGATCCGGCGGCCTTCGTCGTTCATCGGGCGTGGGTCGCCCCCATGGTCCTGGTCGTCCTGGACGATCCCGACGATCCCACCCCGTACTGGCTGGTGAGCAGCCGCCATCCCGAACGGGTGCTGGCGGCCTTGCGGGACTAGTCGCGTCCTAGTCCCGCAGCGTCACGCCGCGCAATCGGTGCAGATCAGCTGGCCGTTCTTCTCACTCGCCAGCCGGCTCCGGTGGTGTACCAGGAAGCAGCTCGAACAAGTGAACTCGTCGGCCTGCTTCGGGATAACCCGTACCGAAAGTTCCTCGCCAGACAGGTCAGCGCCAGGTAGCTCGAACGATTCGGCGGTTTCCGCCTCATCGACGTCCACCACCGCCGACTGTGCTTCGTTACGACGAGCCTTGAGCTCCTCTAACGAGTCCTCTGACACATCGTCGGCGTCCGTCCGCCTCGGAGCGTCGTAGTCGGTAGCCATGCGTCCATCCCCTTATCAACATCTCGTAATCACACTTGCATATAGGCGCAGCAAGGCTTTGTACCAGGCTGAAACGGACATCACAAACTATTAGTGCCCGGATTGGGCGGGTTCCCTGTGTGATTTACATCACACAGGAGGGGAAGGCCAGTCTATTTCGCTGTCTGTCGCCCGGAAGTCCGCTGGCCTAGAGTGCCATCCGTGGTCGCAGACATCACCGAGGGCACCTCGGTAGACAGGCAGGGGCGCCCCTTCCGACGCCGGAACTATTTGCCAGCCCTATGTGTCGGATTGGCACTCCTGACGGTCACCGTGTTCGTCTGGGCCTCCGCACTCACCCAGGAAGCACCGGTCAAGGAGGCGACGGCATGCAATCCACCCGCCCAGCAGACCGATCCGGGAGGCACCACCATTGGCAAGCCGGTATCTCGCTCGTCGCTGGCGAGCACCAGCCCGGCGACTCTCAGCGACGTGAAGGTGCGGGTCCTTAACGCCAACGGCCAGGCCGGTCAGGCCGGGGATGTGTCCACCTCGCTGCGCGACCTGGGGTTCCCCTCACCGACCGCCGATAACGACCCCTTCTACCCCAGCGGATCCCGCCTCAACTGCGTCGGCCAGATCCGATTCGGGGAATCCGGATACGCCACCGCGGTGACGCTCTCGCTGGTCGCGCCGTGTGTCGAGTTCGTCGAGGACAAGCGGCCAGACGATTCCGTCGACCTGGCGCTCGGCAGTGAGTTCACCGAACTTGCCGCGGGTAACGCGGTCACCTCGGCACTCACCAGCCTCAAACCCGGTAACCAGGCCAATTCCGATTTCATCACCAGGGCGCGGCAGAGCACCTGCTAACCGGGAATCGGCGGCTCGGCCCCAATATCGGCCAGCAGCCTCTCGAACTCCTGCGCGATCCCGGGAGCCATGGCCGCGATGAGTTCACCGGAAGCGCTCGGGGCGTCGGCGTCCGGTAACACCAGCTTCGCTCCGGCCTCGCGCGCGATGAGGGCACCGGCCGCCCAGTCCCACGGACCCAGCCCGTGCTCGTACTGGGCATCTACCCGCCCCTCGGCCACCGCGCATAAATCCAGCGCTGCAGAGCCGATACGCCGCACGTCACGCACCCGGGGCAGCAGCTGCGCCACCAGCTGTGCCTGACGTTCCCGCCGTGCCGTCGAGTACGCGAAACCGGTGGCCACCAAGGCGAGCCGTACCTCGCTGACCTGATTGCACGCCAGCGGCCGCTGCAGACCGTTCGCCTCGCGGACGGTCGCGCCGCTGCCAGCGGCCGCCGAGAAGACGCGGTCCGCCACGACATCGGCCACGGCGGCCGCCACCGACACCTTGTCGACCTGCGCGGCCACCGATACCGCGTAGGCGGGGATGCCGTACACGAAGTTGACGGTGCCGTCGATCGGATCCAGCACCCAGCGCACCTGGGATGAGCCCGGGTCGGCGCCGTCCTCCTCGCCCAGGACGGCGTCATCGGGCCGCAAGGACGCCAACCGGCGGCGCAGCAGCCGTTCACACTCGGTGTCGACGAGTGTCACCGGATCTGTCTCGGAGCTCTTGGTGCGCACGGAGGCCGTCCAATCGACGGCGCTTCGACGATGCCGCACGAATTCGGCGGCCTCAGACGCCAGCCGCACCGCCACCGACCGTAGTGCTCCCGGATCGATATCCACACGTCTATCGCAGCACAACGGTGACGGTCCCGCGCGTCGTGCCGGAGGGCATTAGGGTGTCACTCGCATTCAGTGTGTTCACCGAGGGTGTAGGCCCCCAACCAAGGAGCGCCGATGACCGCCACCCAATCCGGACCGTCCGCACCCGCGCAGGGGGCGGATTCCGCCGAGCTGCGAGCGTTCGGCATAGATGTCGGCGGCAGTGGCATCAAGGGCGCGATCGTGGATCTGACGACCGGTGAATTGATCGGCGAACGGGTCAAGTACCCGACCCCGCAGCCCGCCACGCCGAAGGCCGTCGCGGAGACCATCGCCACAGTCGTACGCGATTTCTCGTGGACGGGGCCCGTCGGCGTGACGTACCCAGGCGTCATCGTGCATGGCGAGGCGCGCACCGCCGCAAACGTCGACAAGTCGTGGCTGGGCGTCAACGTCCACGACATCATCAGCGCCGAATTGGGCGGCCAGATCGTCACCGTGCTCAACGACGCCGACGCCGCCGGGCTGGCCGAGGACCGGTACGGCGCGGGTAAAGACCAGTCCGGAGTGGTAGTCCTTTTGACGTTCGGGACAGGTATCGGATCAGCCGTCCTACATGACGGGATCTTGTTGCCCAACACCGAATTCGGGCATATCGAGGTTGGCGGTATGGAGGCCGAGCACCGCGCAGCGTCGTCGGTGAAGGAAAACAACGACTGGAGCTACAAGCAGTGGGCACCGGAGGTCACCAAGGTCTTGGTGGCAGTGGAGAACGCGCTGTGGCCCGACCTGTTCATCGTGGGTGGAGGCATCAGCCGCAAAGCGGAGAAATGGGTGCCGCTACTGACGAACCGCACCCCTGTGGTGGCCGCTGCATTGCAGAACTCGGCGGGGATCGTGGGTGCCGCGATGGCAGCACACGCTGGCGTTTCGCCTTAGCGTTTTCACAGGTTGCCCACTCTTATCGTTACAATGGCAGTCGGATAGCCGCACGCAGGGCCACGCAGGTGCTCCCAGGCAGCGACGAACATCAAACAGACAGCCAAATTCTCGATATTGCATGCCCATGCTCGTCGAAGAAGTAGTCAGGAAAGGGCGTACGTGGCAGCCACGAAAGCAGCTCCGGTGACCGAACCGGACAAGCGCACCGCCACCAAGACCACCGCCGCCAAGGCTCCGGCCAAGAAGGCACCGGCCAAGAAGGCACCCGCGAAGGCCGCCACAGCGGCCCCCGCCAAGAAGGCACCCGCGAAGAAAGCCCCCGCCAAGAAGGCACCGGCTAAGAAGGTCGCCGGCAAGGCAACCGACCCCGCTCTCGAACCGCAGGGCAGCGCCGAGGACACCGAGGTCGAACCCGGCGATCTCGAAGCCGACCTGGGCGACGACGCGGAAATCGAGGTCGATCTCGTCGAGGTTGCCGCCGAGCCCGAGGCAGAAGCGGAAAGCGAAGAGCCGTCCGAGAAGGACAAGGCCTCTGGCGATTTCGTCTGGGACGAAGAAGAGTCCGAGGCGCTGCGGCAGGCTCGCAAGGATGCCGAGCTCACCGCCTCAGCCGACTCGGTGCGCGCCTACCTCAAGCAAATCGGCAAGGTGGCGCTGCTCAACGCCGAGGAAGAAGTTGAGCTGGCCAAGCGGATCGAGGCCGGGCTGTACGCGACCCAGATCGTCACCGAGCTGACCGAGAAGGGCGAGAAGCTTCCCGCCGCGCAGCGTCGCGACATGTCCTGGATCTGCCGCGACGGAGACCGCGCGAAGAACCACCTACTGGAAGCCAACCTGCGTCTGGTGGTGTCGCTGGCCAAGCGCTACACCGGCCGTGGCATGGCCTTCCTGGACCTCATCCAGGAAGGCAACCTGGGTCTGATCCGTGCCGTCGAGAAGTTCGACTACACCAAGGGCTACAAGTTCTCGACGTACGCCACCTGGTGGATCCGTCAGGCCATCACCCGGGCCATGGCCGACCAGGCCCGCACCATCCGCATCCCGGTGCACATGGTCGAGGTCATCAACAAGCTGGGCCGCATCCAGCGCGAGCTGCTCCAGGACCTGGGTCGCGAACCCACGCCTGAAGAGCTGGCCAAGGAAATGGACATCACGCCGGAGAAGGTGCTGGAGATCCAGCAGTACGCGCGTGAGCCCATCTCGCTGGACCAGACCATCGGCGACGAGGGCGATTCGCAGCTCGGCGACTTCATCGAGGATTCCGAAGCCGTCGTTGCCGTGGACGCGGTCTCCTTCACGTTGCTGCAGGATCAGCTGCAGTCGGTGCTCGAGACTCTCTCCGAGCGCGAAGCCGGCGTGGTGCGTCTGCGATTCGGTCTCACCGACGGCCAGCCACGCACGCTCGACGAGATCGGTCAGGTGTACGGGGTCACCCGTGAGCGCATCCGGCAGATCGAGTCCAAGACCATGTCGAAGCTGCGCCACCCCAGCCGCTCGCAGGTGTTGCGCGACTACCTCGACTAGTCCGCTTTTCCGTCGACACGCCGCGTTCTGCGCGCAGTACTCGCGAAACGCTTCCTAACCCGGAGTGTCGGCGGGAGCAGGCATACTCGCGTTCATGACCGCTGTCGGTTACTGCATGTTCGACACCGCCATCGGCAACTGCGCCATCGCGTGGAGCCCCGAGGGCGTCGTCGCACTGCAGCTACCGGAAGGTGATGACGCCCCCACCCGCACCCGGATCCCTCGCGGCAGTGGCGAACTCGTCGCGCCAGAGTTCGTCACCAAGGCGATCGACGGCGTGCGGCGGGTACTCGCCGGGGAGGACGATGACCTGCAGTGGGTCCAGCTGGATCTGGAAAACGTCACCGACTTTGATCGCCAGGTGTACGCGGTAACCAGAGCCATCGGCCCCGGCAAGACCCGCAGCTATGGCGAAGTGGCGGCGACCGTCGGTGCGCCGGGTGCCGCACAGGCCGTCGGACAGTCATTGGGGCGCAATCCGATTCCCTTGCTCGTCCCCTGCCACCGGGTGCTGGCCGCCGATCACAGCCTGCATGGTTTCTCCGCGTACGGCGGTGTCATGACAAAGCGTGAACTACTCAAGCTCGAACACACCCCCGGTTTCGACGACCCCACACTGTTCTGACGCGCGGGCCGCGCCACGGGTCTACGCTCTAGCGCATCAAGATCTGGCTGACGCATCGGGAGAACCCATGACCGGTTTGTACATAGCTGCTCTTCTCATCGGAATCGTCGCTGGGCTGCGCGCGATGACTCCCCTAGCCGTGTTGAGCTGGGCTGCATTCGTCAAATGCCTTGTGGTGGAGGGCACCTGGGCGTCGTTCTTGACCAGCCTGATCGTAGCCATCGCCGCCACGGTGCTGGCCGTCGGCGAAATCGTCAACGACAAACTGCCCAAGACTCCGAGCCGTAAGGCGCCCCCTGCCTTCGCGGCGAGAGTGGTACTGGGTGGTTTCTACGGGGCCGTGTTCGGCACCCTGGCCAACGGCACCTCCCCCGGACTCATCATCGGACTTCTGCTCGGAGCGGTCGGTGCGGTAATAGGCACGCTCGGCGGGGCGTGGGCCCGCGGCAAGCTGGCCACCGCCTTCGGCAGGGATCTGCCCGCCGCGCTGACCGAGGATGCGGTAACAGTCGCTGCGGCACTTGCCATCACCTTCACGCTCGCCGGATGAGCACACATTTTGACGCCGTAGTTGTGGGTGCCGGACAGGCCGGTCCGTCCCTGGCCGCCCGTTTACGTGGCGCGGGAATGACGGTGGCGATCATCGAGCGACATCTGTTCGGCGGTACGTGTGTCAACACCGGCTGTCGCCCCACCAAGGCGCTGGTCGCCAGCGCACATGCCGCCCACATGGCACGCGACGCGGCACGCTGGGGAGTCATCCTCGACGGCCCGGTGAGCATGGACATGGCCCGAGTGCGGGAACGCAAGGATTCGGTGATCCTGCCGTCGCGTAACGGCGGCGAGAAGTGGCTCAAGGACCTTGGTTGCGCCATCTATCACGAGCACGCACGCTTCATCTCCCCCACCGAGCTTGCCGTTGGGGACGAGATCATTACCGCTGAAAGGGTTTTCCTGAACGTCGGCGGCCGGGCGGTGGTTCCGGACTGGCCGGGCGTCGGTGACGTGCCGCTGTTCACCAACAGCTCACTCATCGAGTACGACGGCATCCCGCAGCATCTGATCGTCATCGGCGGCAGCTATGTCGGGCTGGAGTTCGCGCAGATCTACCGCCGGTTCGGCAGCGAGGTCACCATCGTGCACCGCGGACCGCGACTCGTGGAACGCGAGGACCCCGACGCCTCGGCGATTATCCAGGAAGTCCTGGAGCGCGAGGGCATCACCTTCCGCCTCAACGCCTCCTGTATCAGCCTGTCCCGGCACGAGGGCGGTGTCGCGGTCGGCGTCGACTGCACCCAGGGGGCTCCCGAAGCGATCGGGTCCCATGTGCTCGTCGCGGTGGGTCGCCGGCCCAACACCGACGATTTGGGCCTGGAGAACGCGGGCGTGGCCACCGACGAACGCGGGTACGTCACAGTGGACGATCAGCTACGCACCAATGTGCCGGGTATCTGGGCGCTGGGTGACTGCAACGGCCGAGGCGCGTTTACCCACACCTCGTACAACGACTTCGAGATCGTCGCCGCGAATCTGCTCGACGACGATCCGCGAAGGGTCACCGACCGGCTGCCCTGCTATGCCCTGTACACCGATCCGCCACTGGGTCGGGTCGGCATGACCGAATCGCAGGCGCGCACGTCGGGGCGCAAGGTTCTCGTCGGGCGCAAGCCCATGAGTCAGGTGGGCCGCGCCATCGAGAAGGGCGAAACCGACGGCTACATGCAGGTTCTGGTTGATGCCGATACCGACCTCATCCTCGGCGCCACGATCCTGGGTGTGGGTGGCGACGAGGTGGTGCACTGCCTGCTCGACACCATGCAGTATCGGGTCCCGGCACGAAACCTGCAGCGCACCATGCATATCCACCCCACCGTCGCGGAGTTCCTTCCCACGATCTTGGGAGATCTCCAGCCACTGGCTTGATCTCAAGAACGCTTGAGACCCTAGCGTCATGGCATGAAGATTCACGATGTGCAGATCACCGCGACCGACGTACCCGCCGCCGCACGCTTCTACTCCGAGACCCTTGGGTTGCCGGTAAAAGTCGTCGGAGATCGGGCCGCGGTCCGTATCGGGGACAGCACCCTGACAATGATTCCCGGCCCCGCGTATCACGGCGCTCATCACATCGCTTTCACCATTCCTGCAGGGAGTCTCGCTTCGGCCAAGGAGTGGCTATCGGCACGGGCGACCCTGCAGACCGACGGTCAATGGCATGACGAATTCGACTGTGCACCTAACTGGCAGGCCCGCAGTATCTACTTCACTGGGCCTGATGACGCAGTACTCGAGCTCATCGAGCGCAATGTCCTCGACAACCGGATCGACCGTCCCTTCGGCGTCGGCGATATCCGACGCCTGAGCGAGATCGGCTTCGGCGTGCCCGATGTGTTGGAAACCCAGAGACTCATGCACGACAAGCTGGGCCTGCTGCCATTCGGTGAACCCGCCCCCGGATTCGGCCCCGTGGGCGACCACGACGGTCTGTTCATCGTGGTGCCCTCGGATATCACCTGGCGCCCCGAACATCGGGTCCCGCCGCCCGCAGCGCCCATCTTCGTGACGGCGGACGTGCCTACCGCGCTGGAGATCGGCGAGTACTACGCGATTCGGCCCCCGACACTAGACGCGTGAGTCCCGCCAGGCCAGCGGCGCGTCGAGCACCGACAGGTCATAGTCGGGGTCCGGGTTGATCCCCAGGGTGAACAACGTGGCCCCTGCATCCGCATACGCATCCGCTTCCGCATTGGTCAGGCCCTCCGGGCCAAGCCCCCAGCTGGTCGAGCGTTCGATCTCGTTGTGGTCCCTGCCGATTCGTTCCGCTTCGGCGATCAAGATGTCGTTCTTACGCCGATAGGTGTCGATATCGGCGAACGCATGCCAAATGTGCGCGTGCCGCGCCACCAGCGGAATGGTGCGCTTCTCTCCCCCGCCGCCGATCAGGATGGGGATGGGTCGCACCGGCTGCGGCAACAGCTGGCCCAACCGGTTTTCGATCCGGACTAGGCTTTCCTCGAACAGATCGAAGCGCGAACCCGTCGTGCCGAACTCGTATCCGTATGTGGTGTAGTCCTTTTCGTACCACCCGGCACCGACTCCGAGAATCACCCGTCCGTCGCTGATGTGATCAACGGTTCGGGCCATATCGGCGAGCAGGTCGGGATTGCGATAGCCCACACCGGTCACCAGCAGCCCGATCTCAACCCGGGAGGTGATCTCGGCCCACGATCCGAGGGCTGTCCAGCCCTCAAAATTGTTGACGTCGGGTTGCACAGGATCGAGCACCACCCCGTCGGAGCCGATGGTTCCGGCGGGCCAATGGAAGTGGTCGTATCCGAAGACGACGTCCACTCCCTTGTCCTCCGCACGGAGCACGGCGTCACGCCACTGTTTGTAGCTTTGGGCTTGCGCGGGTCGAAGCTGAATGCCAATGCGCATGGGTCTCGTCACATCGCAATCCAATAATCCGATCGCCGCCGATATTCCCGGCCGACCGCGCAGATGGTTTTCATCAATTGGTCAGACCACTAGACCTCCTACCAATCGCGGTGCTACGGTGGCCGCATGGCACTGCAGCCGATCACCCGTCAGTCGATACCCGACGAGATATTCAGCCAGCTCGCGGCGCAGGTTCTCACCGGCGACCGCACGCCGGGCGACACTCTGCCCAGCGAGCGTGCCCTCGCCGAGGCCCTTGGCGTTTCCCGCACTGCGGTCCGCGAAGCGTTGAGCCGCCTGGAGCGTGCGGGGCTGATTCACATTCGACAGGGTGGATCGACAGTGATTCGGGACTACCGCAGCGATGCCGGTTTCGACGTACTGCCACTCCTCCTCGCCTACGGCGGTGATGTGGATCGCCGCACACTGGCGAGCGTCATCGAAGCTCGCGCCATCATCGGCCCCCAGGTGGCGCGACTGGCCGCACAGCGTGCCGGCCAGAACCCGGGTGTCGCCGAGCGCTTGCACGCCATGACAGTGGAACTGGAATCCGAGAACGATCCATTGCAACGCATGTGGCGGGCCCTTGGATTCTGGGAGCTGGTCATCGACACCGCCGACTCGATCGCCTTCCGACTGGTGTTCAACACCATGCGCGATTCGTATGTGCGGGCGCTGGACGTGCTCGTGAACATCATGGCCGCCGAGGTCGGCGATATCGGCCACTATCGAGCGCTCGCGGACGCCATCGCCGACGGCAATCCCGACGCCGCACAGGAAGCCGGCGCGGCAATGCTCGCCTTGGGCACCATCGCCTTTGACAAACTCCTGCGCGAAATGGAGAACCAGAAATGACACGCTCTGCTCGCAAATCGATGACCCTGCGCGACGCCCTTGTCGAATTCGCCAAGCATCCGACCCCGTGGATGCTCATCGGCTGGTCCGCAGTTCTTCTCGGCGCCCGAATCATTTTGGGCGGCTGGACAATCGCCGACGCCGTCACCCCCGTCGTGCTAGTCGCCATCTCACCTGTCGCCGAATGGCTTATCCATGTCGGCGTCCTGCACTGGCGCCCGCGCTCGATCGGGCCGGTGACCGTTGACTCCCGGCTCGCGCGTGACCATCGCCTGCATCACCAGGATCCGCGGGACATCCCGCTGGTGTTCATCCCCTGGCCCAGCCTCGTCGTGGTGATTGTCGGTTTGACCGCCATCGCATTATTTGCGTTCCCGCGCACCGGACTTGGGCTCACCTTCGCACTGACAGTGGCGTTGTTCCTGGTGTTTTACGAGTGGATTCACTACCTGGTCCACACCGATTACAAACCGCGCCACGCGATCTACCGCGCGGTATGGCGAAACCACCGATACCACCATTTCAAGAACGAGAACTATTGGTTCACCGTCACCAGCTCGGGAACGGCCGATCGCCTACTAGGAACCTATCCGGATCCCCAACAGGTACGATCCTCGCCAACGGTGCGAAATCTGCACGCCTCCAGCATAACTGGCTAGATTACCGCTGCGCGGTCGGCCGATACCATGATGGAGACGCTCACGCGTCAGCGCGCTCCGGCCGTAATGCGAAGTACCGCGACTTCTTTCCAAACGCGATCTGAATTTCTCGACGGCCGCCGCGGCGCACCAGAGCAATACGACGAAGCCCCTCTGCCACCTCACGATCCATCACCCAGTCGCGCAGGTGCGGCAATTCGTAGGTGTAACGGCGGAATTCCTTGGCGTCGCAGAGCACACAGCACCGCATCGTGTGAAACCGCGCGTACTGCTCGAACTCGTGCTCCCAGTTGGGCATTTCAGCGAGCCACGGCACGGAATTGGTCATATCCAAGCGGCGCTTGATGCGTAGTTGCGCACCCGCTGTCAACGCCGTGTACTCATCGAACCCCGAAGGGGACTTACCGGCGAGCAGATCTGACAGCACCGACAATTGGCGACGCCGCAACATCTCCCGGTTGTCAAGCATGAACGACACCCGCCTTGATCGCCTGCCGGACGACCGAAAGGTCGGCGCTGACGCTCGCTTCGTCGATCGAACCGTCACGCTCGACGAGCACGCCCAGGCCGCGGCCCGAGTTGAGCACGACCAGCTCGGTGAGCAGGTCAGCGACCGGATCGATGATGGTGTCGGAGTGGGTATCCCAGTAAAAGTCGCCCTCGAACCGCCCTCCCGCGATGTGCACGTACGCGATGCGCTCAACGGGGAATCTGCGCAGCATCGCGACAGGATCGGTACCCGCGGCCACCGCGGTCGCGTACAGGTTGGCCACATCCAGCACCAGCCAGCAGCCCGTGCGCCGCGACAATTCGCGCAGGTAATCAGGCTCGCTGAGCTCGTTTTCGGGCCACTGTAGTGTGGTCGCCACGTTCTCGAGCGCCAGCGGCACACCAAGGCCATCCTGAACTCGGGATACGTTGTCCACCAGCACATCCAGGGCCAATGTGGTGCGTGGCGGAGCCACCAGGTGACCCGCCTCCAGCATTCCGGTACGCGAGCCGTTCTCGAAGCCGGCGCGCACAAATGCCACATGCTCGCTGACCAGTGGAGCGTTCAATTCGGCCGCGAGAGCTGCCAGGTGCTTGACGCGCGTGGCGTCCGGCATATCCGCCCCTGCGAGCCCAAGTGAGACACCATGCGGCACGACTACGGTGCCGGACTCACGAAGGCGCATCAGTTCGATAGGCAGCTGTCCGGGGCGGAAATTCTCGGCGACGATGTCAGTGAATGCGAGGTTCAGAACGTCGTCCGCGACGGCCGCCTGATTAAACATTCCAGCAAGCTCGGGACGCCACGAGGCGCCGACCGCGGGCTCATCGGCCAGCACGGTCGTCAGCGGGTGATTTGAAGAGGCCACCGCGTTTACCCCCTTATCTCAAGACCGACGACATAGGCCAGTCTAGCTACCACGTTGATAGCTTAGGAAGTGCTTGGTGCCAGCGGCTCAAAAAAGCCATCCGATCCCGGCCGAAAACTAGCCACAGAGATAACTGCGGCGATCGGCAGCGCGCCGTACAGGTGAGGGAACAGCATCGATTCGGGGTCGCTGGGCACACCTGGTTCCCAACGTACCGGAGAGTCCAGCCGATCCAGGGCAACAGACAATACGACCAGATCACACCTGCCGCGATACAAGCGGTTGGCCGGAAGGTGAACCTGGTATGGCGCGGAAAGGTGAACGAATCCCATTTCGGCCAGTGACGTGGGCCGATGCTCTCCCTGTTCACGCGCGAGCGCCCAATCCCCGGCGGAACAGATGTGAACGAGTTCGGGTTCGCTCGGTGGCATCGACTGCATCACACCAGCGTGCCTCAGGCCCGTAACGCATCCGACGTGAGCCGCGACACACCGAAGACACATGGGGAACAACCCGAACCCCCCAAACGTCTGACAAAGTACATACATAGGCGCCGAGCGGTTAACCCGATCGCAAAGCTCAGGAAAGTTACGGAGGAGCCATGAACGCAACTCTGACCAGTCCAGAACTGACGAAGGCTGACCGCTGCGATCGTTGCGGAGCGGCTGCCCGGGTCCGCGCCACACTCCCCTCTGGAGCCGAGCTGCTTTTTTGCCAGCACCACGCCAATGAGCACTCCGAGAAGCTGAGCGCCCTGTCGGCCGTGCTGTACATCAGCAGCCCCTCAGAGGTTTAGTCACCGCGGTTTCACCCCCGGTAATCACCGCTGACCGTCCTATCAGGGATGCTGGTGTGGCCATGAGTGAGAAGCCACGCCATATGTCGATAGGTCGAGACGTCTTACACGTGATCCGCCGGACGGCCGTAAAGAGTTGGGACGACTCGATTTTCGCGCAGTCGGCCCAGGCAGCGTTCTGGCAGGTGCTATCACTGCCGCCACTGCTGCTCGGCATCCTCGGAAGCTTGACGTTCGTGGGGCCGCTGTTCGGTCCGGACACGCTGCCGGAGATCCAGGAGCGACTCCTGCGGGTGGCCAACAGCGTCTTCAGTAAGAGCGTTGTCGCCGAGATCATCGAGCCGACGATCATCGACATCATGCGCGATGGTCGCGGCGAGGTGGTGTCGATCGGGTTCGTCATCTCACTGTGGGCCGGGTCGTCGGCGATATCGAGCTTTGTGGACTCCGTCGTCGAAGCGCACGACCAGACACCGCTGCGCCATCCGGTTCGTCAGCGGTTCTTTGCACTCGGGCTCTATGTCGCCGCGCTGGCGATGGCAGTCGTGACGTTGCCCGTCATCGCGCTCGGCCCCAAACGGATCGCCGAGGTGGTGCCCGACTCGTGGAATGGGCTGCTGCAGTACGGCTACTTCCCACTCCTGGGCATCGCGCTGGTGGCGTTAGTGGCGCTGTTATACCGGGTATCCCTACCCAGACCGCTTCCTTCGCACCGACTTTTGATCGGCGCGCTGCTGGCCGTCACCTTCTTCGTGGCCGCCAGCCTGGGATTGCGGTTTTACCTGAACTGGATCACCCGGACGGGCTACACCTACGGCGCATTGGCCACCCCGATCGCGTTCCTGCTGTTCGCCTTCATGCTCGGTTTCGCGATTGTGCTGGGCGCGGAGCTCAACGCCGCTATCGAGGAGCGCTGGCCCGCCGGCGCGACTCACGCGCGGCAGCTGCGCGAATGGCTGAGCCCCCAAAATGGCCAGAATGGTTCCGCCGAGGAGTCCCCGGAGGAAGCCCCCGCGGGCCGCTAGTCCCGCTTCATCATTTCGTAGATGCGCTTGCAGTCAGGGCACACCGGTGAACCGGGTTTGGCCGACCGCGTCACGGGAAATATCTCGCCGCACAAGGCGACAACATGGTTTCCCATGACCGCGCTCTCCACGATCTTGTCCTTCTTGACGTAGTGGAAGACCTTCGGCGTGTCGCTATCGGTGCTCTCGTCGACGGTGGTATCCGGACGCTCGATCGTCTGCGTGTCCATCCCTACATTGTGACATTGTGGAGATATGAGAAAAGAGCTGTCGTTCGATGACGACGGCCACCCCGTACTCATCACCGCCGCCGCGGTCTCGGTCGAGGACCAGCACCGCGCTCGGGTACGCCGCTATTTGAGCCTCATGTCGTTCCGGATCCCGGCGCTCCTGGGCTCCGCCTGGGCCTACAGCGTGTGGCACAACGGGTGGATCTCGTTGGCCATCTTGGCTGCCTCGATCCCGCTGCCCTGGATGGCGGTGCTCATCGCCAATGACCGGCCTCCCCGGAAGGCCGAGGAGGCACGCCGCTATGGCCACCAAACGCCACATCACTCGCTGTTCCCCACGGCAGAGCGCAGAGCGATAGATCCCGCCGCCCCGCCGCAACCGCAGGCGCCCCCGGAAGGCCCCGCCGGCCCGTCTTAGGAACAGCTATGTCAATTCTCAGGACATTCTCAGCTGGCGACGGTGAATTCGCAGGTCAGTGACACCGCTGTTTGGGAACCTCAGGAACTTTCTGGGCCGACCACGCGTTGCACCACATGAGACTTACGGATCAACTAGGAGGCAGCGATGGCAAACGCCACCACCCGTCCGGCCCGCACTATGGAGTCCGAGGATCTGGACGCCCAGAGTCCAGCCGCCGACCTCGTGCGAGTGTATTTGAACGGCATCGGCAAGACTGCGCTGCTCACGGCGGAGGACGAAGTCGAGCTGGCCAAACGGATCGAGGCGGGGCTGTACGCCCAGCACCTCCTGAACACCAAGAAGCGACTCGGCGAGGCACGTAAGCGCGATCTAGGGGTCATCGTGCGCGAGGGCAGCGCCGCCCGCAGCCACCTGCTGGAAGCGAACCTGCGTCTGGTGGTCTCGCTCGCGAAGCGCTACACCGGTCGCGGTATGCCGCTGCTCGACCTCATCCAGGAGGGCAACCTGGGCTTGATCCGGGCGATGGAGAAGTTCGACTACGCCAAGGGGTTCAAGTTCTCGACCTACGCCACGTGGTGGATCCGTCAGGCCATCACCCGCGGTATGGCCGATCAGAGCCGCACCATCCGTCTGCCTGTCCACCTGGTGGAGCAGGTCAACAAGTTGGCCCGCATCAAGCGCGAGCTGCATCAGCGACTCGGCCGCGAAGCCAGCGACGAGGAACTGGCTGAGGAGTCTGGCATCGCCGTGGAGAAGATCTCGGACCTGCTGGATCACAGCCGGGATCCGGTAAGCCTGGATATGCCGGTCGGTGCCGACGAGGAGGCGCCACTCGGCGACTTCATCGAGGACACCGAGGCCATGTCCGCGGAGAACGCCGTCATCGCCGAACTGCTGCACTCGGATGTGCGCAGTGTGCTGTCCACCCTCGATGAGCGCGAGCAGCAGGTCATCCGACTCCGGTATGGGCTCGATGACGGGCAGGCGCGCACCCTGGATCAGATCGGCAAGCTATTCGGACTGTCCCGTGAGCGCGTGCGCCAGATCGAGCGTGAGGTCATGAACAAGCTGCGCCACGGCGACCGCGCGGAGCGCCTGCGTTCGTACGCGAGCTAGTTCACCCACTACCCTGCCCTCGGGGCGCTGCGTTACTCACGCCGTTCGCTCTTCGGGGCACGCGGCTCGTCGGAAGCGCAGCGCCCCGATTTGCGTTGTGGATCGGTAGACTAAGCACGACCGTAAGGGGCGAGTAGTGAACGATCTTGTCGATACGACAGAGATGTATCTGCGGACGATCTACGACCTCGAGGAAGAGGGCGTCGTACCGCTGCGTGCCCGCATCGCCGAACGGCTGGAGCAGAGCGGCCCCACCGTGAGCCAGACGGTGGCACGTATGGAGCGCGACGGCCTGCTGAACGTGGCCGGCGACCGCCATCTCGAACTCACTGACAAGGGCCGCGCCCTCGCAGTCTCGGTGATGCGCAAGCACCGGCTCGCCGAGTGCCTGTTGGTAGACATCATCGGATTGCCATGGGAGGACGTACACGCCGAGGCATGCCGCTGGGAGCACGTCATGAGCGAGGACGTCGAGCGCCGACTGCTCACGGTGCTCAACAACCCGACCACTTCCCCATTCGGTAACCCCATACCCGGCCTGTCCGAGCTGGGTGTCCCCAACGACCGGTTCGACAATGCCGGCGCGGTGCGGCTCACCGAGATTGCCGGGGGGTCTCAGGTTGCCGTCGTGGTGCGCCGGCTGGCCGAGCACGTGCAGGCTGATACCGACCTGCTGACGCGCCTCAAGGACGCCGGCATCGTGCCGAACGCGCGCGTCACCGTGGAGTCCTCCCCCGACGGCGTCATTATCGTCATTCCCGGTCATGAGAGTGTCGAGCTGCCGCATGAGATGGCCCATGCCGTCATGGTCGAGAAGGTCTAGCCTGCCTCGAATTCGTGGTTTTCCTGTTTTTCTTGGTTTTCCCTGGGAGGCAGGCTGATTCCCAATTCGTGTGCAAGCCGGAAGCCGGTATCGGCCAGGGCCCGAATCTCATCGGGCCGCATACCCGCGTAGAGCGCAGACATCAGTAGCTGTCCCAAGCGATGGCCAGGATCGGCCATCAGCGCGGCGTCCAGGGCAACACCCGCCAGCGGACCGTCACCACGCACGTAAGCGCTGAAGCCCAGTAACACCAAAGCTTCTGCGCGCCACGGCGGCGGCAGCACTCTGCTCAGCTCCAACCACAGCCGCTCCACGTCGATCGCCAGCACACCGACCGCCAACGCACACAATGTGTCTCGAACGCGCGGGACACTCAGCGAGCGAGCAATGGCCAGAAGTTCACGGTTCGACAACGGGCGACTTTCTGCCGTCCAACAGGCCGCCCGCATGACGCGATTCAGTGCGCGCCGGTCCCGCATTGCTTCATTGCCCTGTTTGTGGAGCGGTCGTCGCAATGAGGCGGCGAGAACAGCAGTACGACGCGGGTCGGTCGGCGCGATCGTCGCCACGAGATCCTCGCGGCGGCGATGCACGGTTCTGCCCGCTAGCACCGCGGCAGCGGTCAGCGGTGAACACGCAGGGTCGTCGACGGGCCCGCCGGCACCGCACCCGTCGTAACACCGCCACCATCCGTCCGGGGCGACCCGGTCCACCGTGTGACCCGCGATCAACGAGATGCGATGACGTTCCATGTGTCTGGCGAGCCGGCGGATGATGTCGCCGGCCTCCAGCTCGCCGAGATCGGCACTGACGACGACCGCGATCACCGCGTCAGTCGGGCCCCCACTCACCACCTCGGCCAATGCCACAAAGGCCCGCTCGTCCAGGTCATGGAGGTCACCCAGATCCCTGCGCAATATCGCCTCGACCAGCCCTTCGGCAAGCGTGACCACCACGAGGGACCGCTCGGGTATGAATCCCAGCATCGCCGGCAACGCGGCGATCAGGGCAGCGGGTCGGTTCAGACGAAAGTCGGGACAACCGGGTGTCCCGGGAATCAGCGATGTCATGTCCGCACAGTGGCAGCGACGGCCGTCACCGCCCCGACCCGCGACCTTGCGTTATGCGCTGGGCCCGACAATCTGTGGATATTGCCGGGATTGTGGATGAGCGCGCCCAGTGCTCCGTCGTTCAGCGGAAGTTGTCGTGCACCTTGAGTACGGCGGCGGTGAAAGCCTGATCGAGGAGCACCGCGTCGGGCTCAGTTCCCTGAAAAGTCATGTACGTAGCCTGGATTCGGATATCGGCGATCTGCGCGACGAGCGACAACGTGGTCTGTGTGCCGCTACCCGAGCCCGCCGGAGACACCGTCTGGTTAACCGCCACCGAATCGTCGGCATTGATGGGCGGTGCCACCGCCTCCGACGCCGTCACCGTGCTCTGAATTTGATCCGCACCGGTGAACGTGAAGGTTGCGCAGCGTTCCAACTGGGTCTTGTACGCGGCAAGCGGCTGCGGCATCCGCAGCACCGCCACCGTGATGGTCGATTGGTCGGAGTCGTTGGAGCCCACCGCCACCGCCGCATCTTGCGGTGCCGCCGGAATGGGCACGGGGGCGCAGGCCGCGGGCGCGACCGTCGCCGCATCGGGCACACCCCGGATATCGCGGAGCGCAAGCCCGGCAGCATCCGGGGCCAACGTGGTGGCTGGATACTGGTGTGGGAAATCCGATGGTGCCAGCAGCAGCGAGCCCACCGGACCCGTCGGCGCCAGCAACGTCGTCGTAGTAGGCGTGACCCGGGAGGGCGAGGAGCTCGCCCCCTCTACTGCCGATCCGTCCACGGCCCTCGTGCACGCCAGTGTCGTCGCAGCGCAGCATCCAGCCACAACTATCGTCGCTACCAGCCGCGATGCCGCCACGGTCACATGCTGCCATCGGCACGACGCGGGTCGGAGGAGGCGCGCGCGAGAATCGGTGGAGACAACTGTTCACGTCACCGTGACGTGGACGGCGTGCGCGATTCGACGAACCGGCGTATGAGTACATCCATGCCAGCAGCAGATAGCCCCGCCTACGATCTCGTCGTCATCGGCTCCGGCCCCGGTGGCCAAAAGGCCGCCATCGCCGCGGCCAAGCTGGGTAAGACGGTGGCGGTGGTCGAACGCGACAACATGCTCGGCGGCGTCTGCACCAATACCGGAACCATCCCGTCCAAGACACTGCGCGAAGCCGTGATGTACCTGACCGGCATGAACCAGCGCGAGCTGTACGGCGCGAGCTACCGAGTGAAGGCCAACATCACGCCGGAGGATCTGCTGGCCCGCACCCAGCACGTCATCCGCAAGGAGATCGAGGTGGTGCGCGCCCAACTGCTGCGCAACCGCATCGACCTGATCACCGGCCTCGGCCGCTTCGTCGATGAGCACACCGTCGTGGTGGAGGAACCCTCCCGTGGTGAGCGGACAACACTGCATGCCGAGTACGTCGTCCTCGCCACCGGAACCAAACCCGCCCGGCCCGCCGGGGTGGCCTTCGATGAGAAGCGCGTCCTGGATTCGGACGGGATCCTGGATCTGCGATTCATCCCCGGATCGATGGTCGTAGTAGGCGCGGGCGTCATCGGTATCGAATACGCCTCGATGTTCGCCGCCCTGGGCACCAAGGTGACCGTGGTGGAGAAGCGCGACTCGATGATTGACTTCTGCGATCCGGAAGTCGTTGAGGCCCTTCGCTTCCACCTGCGCGATCTGGCGGTGACGTTCCGCTTCGGCGAGGAGGTGACCGCCGTCGCCGTCAACGACTCGGGAACCATGACCACCTTGGCCAGCGGCAAGCAAATTCCCGCCGACACCGTCATGTACTCCGCGGGACGACAGGGGCAGACCGATCAGCTCGATCTCGCCCAGGCGGGCCTGGAGGCCGATAACCGCGGCCGGATCTGGGTCGACGCGAACTTTCAGACCAAGGTCGACCACATCTACGCGGTGGGCGATGTGATCGGGTTCCCGGCGCTGGCGGCCACCTCGATGGATCAGGGCCGCCTGGCGGCGTACCACGCCTTTGGCGAGCCGTCGAAGGGCATGACCGATCTGCAGCCGATCGGCATCTACTCGATTCCCGAGGTGTCCTATGTGGGGGCCACCGAGGTTGAACTCACCAAGAATTCGGTTCCCTACGAGGTGGGCGCCTCGCGTTATCGCGAGCTCGCGCGCGGGCAGATCGCCGGGGATTCCTACGGCATGCTCAAACTGTTGGTGTCCACCGAAGATCTCAAGCTGCTCGGGGTGCATATCTTCGGCTCCGACGCCACCGACCTGGTGCATATCGGGCAGGCGGTGATGGGCTGCGGTGGCACCGTCGAGTACCTGGTCGACGCGGTTTTCAACTACCCGACGTTCTCGGAGGCCTACAAGGTGGCCGCGCTCGATGTGATGAATAAGATTCGCGCTCTCAACCAGTTCAAGTCCTGAGGGGTTTCGCGCTCGGCGAATACCGGCCATATCCGGAATTCGCATCCCACGTGGACCGTTGACCTCCACAGGTACATTCGCCGTTTGTCTGCCGGTAAGGGACACTGGTAGGTACAGGACGCGAAGGGAGGCGACAAGCGATGACTGACGAGCAGCAGCCGTACCGGCCGGATCAGAGTGGCATGTATGAGCTGGAGTTCCCTGGCCCGCAGCTATCCTCTGCCGATGGCCGCGGCCCCGTTCTAGTGCACGCTTTGCAGGGCTTCTCCGACTCCGGGCACGCCGTCAAGCTGGCGGCCAGCCATCTGCGCAGCACACTCGAAAGTGAGCTGGTGGCCTCGTTCGCCATCGACGATTTACTCGACTACCGGTCTCGTCGACCGGTGATGACGTTCAAGAGCGATCACTTCACCGAGTACGCGACCCCCGAACTCAATCTGTATGCGCTCAAGGACACCAAGGGCACACCGTTCCTGCTGCTGGCAGGTCTGGAGCCGGATTTGAAGTGGGAGCGGTTCGTCAACGCGATCCGGCTACTGGCCGATCAACTCGGGGTGCGCAAGACCATTGGGCTGGGTGCGATCCCGATGGCGGTTCCGCATACTCGCCCCATCACCCTGACCGCGCACGGGAACGACCGCAAGGCGCTCGATGAGCATCCCGGCTGGATCGACGAAGTCCAGGTACCGGGCAGCGCTTCCAACCTGTTGGAGTTCCGGCTCGCCCAGCACGGCCACGACGTCATCGGCTTCGCCGTGCACGTCCCGCACTACCTGGCACAGACCGACTATCCGGAGGCCTCGCAACGCCTGCTGGAGGAAGTCGCCCGGACCGGCGACTTGGATCTGCCGTTACAGGAGCTCACGGAGGCCGCAGCCACGGTGCGCAACCAGATCAACGAGCAGGTGGACGGTAGCGACGAGGTGGCCCAGGTGGTCCAGGCACTGGAGCGCCAGTACGACGCGTTCGTAGCAGCACAGGAGAACCGTTCCTTACTGGCGCGGGACGAGGAGCTGCCCAGCGGCGATGAGCTGGCCGGAGAGTTCGAGAGATTCCTCGCAGAACAGGCCAAGCTCGGTGAGGATCCGTCCTCTGGGTCTACGGGGCCATCCGCAGAGGGCCCCATCCTCTAGACCGGTTACACGCTCGCCGCGCCAAATTTGCGGCGAAGGGTCAAAATACTTGACATGAATCCACCACCGCGGTTGCTGCGTCCGGTGCCGGATACCGAGCACACCGACAGTGGCGACCCCACCGCGCCCGCCACCAATGAGGCGGTGCGGCCGCGGATGGCGTTTCGCACCATCCACGGCTACCGCCGCGCCTTCAGGATCGCGGGATCGGGGCCTGTGGTGCTGCTCATCCACGGGATCGGCGATAACTCGGCCACCTGGGACACCGTGCATGCGCAGCTCGCCGAGCACTTCACCGTGATCGCCCCTGACCTGCTCGGACACGGTCAGTCGGATAAGCCGCGTGCCGACTATTCGGTGGCGGCGTACGCCAACGGCATGAGGGATCTGTTGGCCGTACTGGGCATCGAGAAGGTCACGGTAGTTGGACATTCGCTCGGCGGTGGGGTCGCGATGCAGTTCACCTACCAGTTCCCCCATCTGGTCGAGCGGCTCATCCTCGTCTCTCCGGGCGGGGTCACTAAGGATGTCAACATCGTATTGCGCTGTGCATCATTGCCTTTCGTCGGAGACGCACTCGGACTGCTGCGCCTGCCGCTGGCCATGCCGATGATTCGACTCGGCGGCGCTGTGTTGCGGGCGACGCTGGGCCGGGCGGGAATGGCCCGTGACATCCCTGACGTGTTGCGGGTTCTCGCTGACCTGCCCGAACCGCGCGCCTCGGCCGCATTCACCCGGACACTGCGCGCAGTCGTCGATTGGCGCGGCCAGGTGGTCACCATGCTGGATCGATGTTATTTGACCGAATCAGTTCCCGTGCAGCTCATTTGGGGCAGTGACGATTTGGTTATCCCGGTCAGCCACGGCCACTTCGCCCACGCCGCCATGCCCGGCTCGACCTTCGAGATATTCGACCGGTCCGGACATTTCCCCTTCCACGACGACCCCGAGCGGTTCATCGGCGTCGTTCGCCATTTCATCGCCTCGACCGAACCCGCCGAGTACGACGAAGCCGAGTTGCGCCGATTGCTGCGTACGGGCGTGACCGAAAAGACGATCAGCGGCGCCGCTCGCACCCGCATGGCGGTACTCGACGCCATGGGTACCGACGAACGTAGCGCCACCTAGCCACGCGAGAGACCAAGCGCTGTCAGCGGTTTCCACAGTTCAGAGGTGCCCGAGTGCGGCGGGAGCGGAAGACGTAGAGTCAGAGGAATGAGCGTTGACGTCGCGGTTGTTCGCGTATTCACCGACGAGGCAGGCACGTTCGGTAATCCTCTAGGAATCGTCGATGGCGCAGACGTGGCCGCGGCGGACCGCCAGGAGATCGCGACCCAGCTCGGTTTCAGTGAAACGGTTTTTGTCGATCTTCCCGCCGAAGGCTCGAACACCGCGCATCTGCGCATCTTCACTCCGGCATCCGAACTCGCCTTCGCCGGACACCCGACCGTGGGTTTGGCATGGTGGCTGCGCGAGCGCGGGACCCCGGTCAACACCCTGCAGGTTCCCGCGGGCGTTCTCCAGGTGAATTACGACGATCGCACGTGGATCCGGGCACGGTCCGATTGGGCCCCGGAGACCGATTTCCACGAGTCGGACTCCCCCGCCGACGTGGACGCTGCGGACCCCGCGGACTATGCGGACGAACTGCTGCATTGTGTGTGGGCTTGGCAGGACCGCAACGCCAACCTGGTGCGATCGCGGGTGTTCGCCTCTGGCCTGGGCGTGACTGAGGATGAAGCGACCGGGTCTGTGGCTGCACGGATGACTGACTTGTTGAGCCAGGACCTGATCATCAATCAGGGCAAGGGATCGCAGATTCTCACGCAATGGAGCGCGGAGGGCTGGGTGACGATCGGTGGACACGTTGTCGCCGATCACTCATTGACGCTGGGCTAGGGCCTCAGGGGGCCGTCGGTGCGTCCCGGTGGGCACGCAGCGCGGCGATCTCACGTTCGAAGTCATCCGCGGAGCTGAATCCTCGGTACACGGACGCAAAGCGCAGGTAGGCGACCTCATCGAGGTCACGGAGTGGGCCGAGAATGGCCAGACCCACCTCATTGCTCGGGATCTCTGGGGACCCGGCAGCCCGGACGGCGTCTTCGACCTGCTGGGCAAGCAGATTCAGCGCATCATCATCCACCGCGCGACCCTGGCAGGCCCGGCGCACGCCCTTGATGACCTTGTCACGACTGAACGGCTCGGTGACGCCGCTGCGCTTCACAACCGCCAGCACAGCAGTCTCGACGGTAGTAAACCGGCGACCACACTCCGGGCATGATCGCCGTCGGCGAATCGCCTGGCCTTCATCCGCCTCGCGGGAATCGACGACGCGGGAGTCTGGATGACGGCAGAACGGACAGTGCATTACTGCTCCTTCGCCGGTTCGGGACTCGATGTCGTTGGGCTGGGAGGGCTGACGCACTGCGCAGCGCGCCCAGACCGGTGTCGAGGATACCCGTGCTCCCGCGCGCTCGAAGGTCACGTCCGTCCGCCGATCAGCCGACCGGGGAAACCAGCGTCTGACCGGCTTGCACTGTCGCCGAATCGAGTTCATTCAGCTCACGAATCTTGGACACCACCGCCGAGCGCGGCGCATCCGGCGCCACACGCGAGGCAACGTCAGCCAGGGTCTCTCCGGGAGCGACCTGGACCACAGCTACGCGGTCCGGCACACCGGGCCCTCCGATTCCGGCGGCGCTGACCTGGCCGAGCATCAGCAGCCACATCGTTGCCACCCCAGCACCCACCGAGACGAGGATGGTGGCCTTCAGGCTGACCGATCGGCGGCGATGCACCGCGGTTGAGACCCTGACCCCGGTGCCCCGGTACGCAATCGGACGGCCGGCCGGCCTCCGGTACGCGACTGTGCGCACCGGCAGGGCACGGCGCTGGGTCATCGGGTACTCGGCGCTGTACGCGCGGGCCCGCGGGGCATACTCGCGTGGCGCGGACTCGCCGGTGCGGAAACGCTGCGTGGTGAGAACGTTAGTGCTCATCTGTGTCCCTCTCTGCTCTGCCGACCGGGCACCCGGTTCGCTCTTATGTTCGAATGTACTCGATCATGTGTTCGATGTCCGAACATGTGATCGATTTGTAGCATCCGGCACCGACAAGTGGCTATGAGCTGCGACGATTCCCGAAACCTATGGTCTCGCGGACGAGATAGGCGACACGCATCGAACACATGTTTGATAAATATCGTCTACAGGTCTAGATTCGGGCTCATGAGCGACACACCCAGTAAGGGACCCGCCACCGGTTCACTGACCGAGCGCCAGCGGACCATCCTGGAGGTCATCCGCGCATCGGTGAATGACCGGGGCTACCCCCCGAGCATCCGCGAAATTGGAGACGCCGTCGGGCTTACCTCCACCTCATCCGTCGCCCATCAACTACGCAGTCTCGAACAAAAGGGATTCCTGCGGCGCGACCCGAATCGCCCACGCGCCGTTGATGTTCGAGGACTCGGCGAGGTTCGCGGCCGGTCGGTTACCACCGACGTAACAGGCTCTGGAGATCTGCCGGAACCGACATTCGTGCCGGTGCTGGGTCGCATCGCCGCTGGTGGCCCGATCCTGGCCGAAGAGGCCGTCGAGGATGTGTTCCCGCTCCCCCGCGAACTTGTCGGCGAAGGGTCGTTGTTCCTGCTGAAGGTGGTCGGCGAATCGATGATCGATGCCGCGATATGCGATGGCGACTGGGTCGTGGTGCGTCAACAAAATGTCGCCGACAACGGCGATATCGTTGCGGCGATGATCGACGGCGAAGCGACCGTCAAGACGTTCAAGCGGACGACAGGTCAGGTCTGGCTGATGCCGCACAATCCACTGTTCGAACCGATTCCCGGTAATGACGCCGCCATCCTTGGCAAGGTCGTTACCGTCCTCCGCAAGATTTAGCCTTCTCCGGGCCTCGGGCCCGGAGAACTCTCATCGTCCGTTCTGCCATCCGAGGACGGCAGAAACATCTGAAAATGCGCGGCATCGTGCCAGTTGTCCAGCTTGTAGCCGATCCGGCGATAGAGCGCGACCTGCTCGAATCCCATTGACCGGTGCAGCTTTTCACTCGCCGCGTTGGGCATCACGACGACCGCCAGCACGGTGCGATAGCCAAGAGCGCAGAGCCGGTCGAGTAGCGCCGTGTAGAGCTGACGGCCCGCCCCTCGCTGCCGTCGCGCACCGTCGACGTAGACGCTGATTTCGCACGCCCATTGGTAGGCAGTGCGTGATTTCCACGGTACCGCGTAGGCGTAACCGAAGACTTCGCCGTCTTCCTCGGCTACCAGCCAGGCATGCCGATGGGCCGCCGTCCGGATGCGTTCGGCAAGAACGACATCGGACGGCGGCACCTCCTCGAACGAGATAACCGTATCGGTCACATAGATCGCCGCGCACGAGGCCGCATCAGCCTCCGTGGCATCGCGGATGATCCGCGACTACAGCGAACGCCCGATGATCTCCTTCATGATCTCGGTGGTTCCGCCGTAGATGGTCTGGACGCGCGAGTCCATGTAGGCCCGGGCAACCGGGTACTCACGCATAAAGCCGTAACCGCCGTGCAACTGCAGGCAGCGGTCGATCAGGTGGACCTGCTTCTCGGTGCTGTACCACTTGGCCATCGCGGCCTGCTCCACACTCAGCTCTTTCTTGTTGAGCAGGGTGATGAACTCGTCGACCATGATCCGGATCATCGTGGCATCGGTGGCGAGCTCGGCTAGCAGGAAGCGGCTGTTCTGGAAGCTCTTGATCGGCTTGCCGAACGCCTTACGCTCGGATGTGTACTGGATGGTCGACTCAAGCATGGTCTCCATGGCGGCTGCGGCCACTACGGCAATCGACATGCGCTCCTGCGGCAGGTTCTGCATCAGGTACACAAAGCCCTGGCCTTCTTCACCCAGCAGGTTGGCAGCGGGCACCCGGACATCGGTGAAGGACAGCTCGGCGGTGTCCTGTGCGTCCAAGCCCATCTTGTCGAGCTTGCGGCCGCGCTCGAAGCCCTCCATACCGCGCTCCACGACGATGAGGCTGAAGCCCAGCGCACCCTTCTCGGGGTCGGTCTGCGCGACCACGATCACCAGGTCGGCATTGATGCCGTTGGTGATGAAGGTCTTCGAGCCATTGAGAATGTAATGATCGCCGTCCTTGACGGCCCGGGTCTTGATGCCCTGCAGGTCGCTGCCGGTGCCCGGCTCGGTCATGGCGATCGCCGAGATCAACTCACCGGAACAGAATCCGGGGAACCAGCGCGCCTTCTGCTCGTCGTTGGCCAGGTCACGGAAGTACGGGCCCGAGACATCGTTGTGCAAAGTGAAACCGATACCCGACTGCCGAGCCTTGGTGATCTCTTCGCCGATGATGGCGTTGTAGCGGAAGTCGATGAGGCCGCCGCCGCCGAACTCCTCGGGCATGTCGGTCCCCAGGAAACCCTGTTTGCCGGCCTCAACCCAGAGGGAGCGGTCGACGATCTTGTTCTCCTCCCACTCCTCCCGGTACGGCTCGGCGTGCCGAGCGAGGAAGGTCTTGAACGACTCCCGGAACAGTTCGTGCTCGGGTTCGAAGATGGTGCGGGTGAACTTAACGGCGCCGGCCATGATTACCTTCCGGTTCGGATTTACGTACTCGGCAGAATGTATACCAACCCACTGGTCGGTCGGTACTCGCCTACCTCGTATCGGCAGAGAGAAAGCCTAGAGTTATTTCGATGACCGAGACTGGGGTTTCGCCTCTTCGCGCAGGCGACTCATCGGCTCTTTCGCACACCCATTGGGGCGCCTTTACTCCCCAGGTCCGTGATGGCGAAGTGGTGGGCGTGGTCCCCATCGCCACCGATCTGGACCCATCTCCGCTACTGCAGAACATCCCAGGTTCGATCCGCCACCAGGCCCGAGTGACATCACCCGCCGTGCGCCGCGGTTGGCTGCGGGACGGCCCAGGGCCCAGCACAGCACGTGGCGCCGACGATTACGTCGAAGTGTCCTGGGAGGAGCTCACTGAACTGCTCGCCACAGAGCTACGCCGCATTGTCGATACCCACGGCAACGAGGCCATCTACGGCGGATCGTACGGCTGGGCCAGCGCGGGACGCTTCCACCACGCACAAAGCCAGGTGCATCGCTTTCTGAAACTTCTTGGTGGATATACCTTTTCGCGCCATTCGTACAGTTTGGGCGCAACCGGCGTCATCATGCCGCATGTCATTGGCACCCACGATGGACTGTTCAAGCGCTCGACATCATGGGATGTCATCGTCGATCACACCGATCTGTTGGTGTCATTCGGCGGCATCGCCCTGAAGAACACGAGCGTCAACCACGGCGGTACCACCGCTCACCCGGCGCGCGATGCCCTCAACAGATTTCGTGCCCGCGGCGGACAGATCGTGTCATTCAGTCCGCTACGGGACGACATCGATGGCGAATGCGAATGGCATACGCCCGTTCCGGGGACGGACGTCGCGGTCATGCTGGCCCTGGCGCATGTGCTGGCCACCGAAAACCTCGCCGATCGCGAGTTCCTAAGCACCTATTGCACCGGTTACGGACGATTCGAGCGCTATCTGCTGGGCACCGACGATGGCGTACCCAAGAGCCCGGAATGGGCGGCAACCATCAGCGGCCTACACGCCGAGGATCTGCGCACCCTGGCGCGCCGGATGGCGGCCGGACGCACCCTGGTGACGGTCAGTTGGTCACTCCAGCGGGTGCGTCACGGCGAGCAGGCCCCATGGATGGGTCTCACCCTGGCCGCCATGCTCGGCCAGATCGGTATTCCTGGAGGCGGTTTCGGCCACGGCTATGGCTCGATGAACGAGCCCGGTCTGGCTCCAGTCAGCTGCCCGCTGCCGACGTTCCCACAGGGTCTCAACCCCGTCTCGACGTTCATCCCCGTCGCGGCGATCAACGAGCTGCTGCTGCGCCCCGGAGAGACGCTGGCCTACAACGGTCAGACACTCACCCTGCCGGATATCAAGTGCGTCTACTGGGCGGGCGGAAATCCGTTTCACCACCATCAGAACCTGCCGCGGCTACGCCGTGCGCTCGCCCGGGTGGACACCGTCGTGGTGCACGATCCGGTATGGACCGCAATGGCCAAGCACGCCGATATCGTGGTGCCGTCCACCACCAGCCTGGAACGTAACGACTTCTCCGGCAGCCGCAACGATCCACTGCTAGTAGCAATGAAAGCCGTTGCGCCGCCGTATGCCAACTCCCGTGACGACTACACCACATTCTCGGCACTAGCCGATCGGCTGGGGTTCGGCCAGCAGTTCACCGAGGGCCGTACGGCCGACGCATGGTTACGCCACATCTACGCCGAATGGGCCGATTCCCTGGACTTCTCAGTGCCATCTTTCGACGAGTTCTGGGCGCAGGGATACCTGCGGCTGCCCACCGATGAGGGTCTGACGCTCCTCTCGGATTTTCGTGACGATCCGCAGGCGCACCCGCTGCACACCCCGAGTGGACGTATCGAGATCTTCTCGGACACCATCGACGGATTCGGATACGACGACTGCGCCGGCCACCCGCAGTGGTACGAACCCACCGAATGGCTGAACGGGGAACGTGCCGAGCGCTTTCCGCTGCACTTGATCGCCAACCAGCCGCGCACCCGGCTACACAGCCAGCTCGATTTCGGCGACACCAGCCAGCGGTCGAAGGTGCAGGGTCGCGAACCCATCCGCATTCATCCGGCCGACGCTGCCGAACGCGGCATTGCCGACGGCGAGGTAGTGCGTGTGTTCAACGACCGTGGTGCCTGCCTGGCCGGGGCGGTGCTCGACGAGGGGCTGCGTCGCCAGGTGGTTCAGCTGTCGACCGGGGCCTGGTTCGATCCAATAGATCCATCCGACCCCGACTCGACCTGTGCACACGGGAATCCGAATGTCCTTACCGATGACTCGGGAACCTCGTCCTTGGCGCAGGGCTGCACCGGCCAGCACGTATTGGTGCAAATAGAACGTTTCGAGGGTGAGCTGCCTCCGGTGCGAGCGCATCAGCCGCCGAGGCTGGTAACGCGAAACGAGAGCAGCGACTAAAGCTCCCCGAGGACGGCGGCCAACGCTCGCGGTACACGGGCCACTACACGTGTTCCATCGGCAAGATGCTCGGTCGATTGCACCTGACCTTCGGCATGCGCGCGGGATACCAGGTCACCACGGCCGTAAGGGATCACCACATCCACCTGCACATCTCCCCTGGGCACCGCGTCGGCGATCGCCTCCCGCAGCATGGCGACACCATCGCCCGTGTGCACGGAAACGAACAACGCCTTGGGTAGCGCGCGGCGCAGCTGCGCCAACGCCAGATCACCGGCGGCGTCGATCTTGTTGATCACCAACAGCTCCGGCGCTGCCGACGAGTCATGATCGGCGACCACCTCACCGATCACCTTCCGCACCGCCTCGATCTGCGCCAGCGGCGCCAGATCGGCGCCGTCCACCACGTGCACCAAAAGGTCGGCATCGCCAACCTCTTCGAGTGTTGACCGGAAGGCTTCCACCAGTTGAGTGGGCAAGTGCCGCACGAAACCCACGGTGTCGGTGATGACGAATTCGCGTCCGTCATCAAAGGTTCCGCGCCGCGTCGTCGGTTCCAACGTCGCGAACAACGCGTCCTGGACCAGTACGCCCGCCCCCGTGATCGCGTTCAGCAGACTGGACTTACCGGCGTTGGTGTACCCGACGATCGCGACCGACGGGGTATCGCTCTCCAGCCGGCGGCTGCGTTTGGTGTCGCGGACCGTCTTCATCTCTCGGATCTCGCGACGCAGCTTGGACATCCGTTCTCGGATGCGGCGACGGTCGGTTTCGATCTTCGTCTCACCGGGACCACGGGTACCCACACCGCCTCCGGCACCACCGGCACGGCCACCGGCCTGACGGGACATGGATTCACCCCAGCCACGCAGCCGCGGCATCATGTATTCCATCTGTGCCAGCGCTACCTGCGCCTTACCCTCACGACTGGTCGCATGCTGGGCGAAGATATCCAGAATCAGGGCGGTGCGGTCGATGACCTTGACCTTGACCGCCTTTTCCAGCGCCACCAATTGCGCCGGGCTCAGCTCACCGTCGCAGATCACGGTATCGGCGCCGGTGGCCAATACGATCTCTCGCAACTCGATCGCCTTGCCTGAGCCGATGTACGTTGCCGGGTCCGGCTTTTGGCGACGTTGGATCAATCCTTCGAGCACCTCGGATCCCGCGGTCTCGGCGAGCGCGGCGAGTTCCGCCATGCTCACATCGGCCTCATGGGAGGTGCCGTCGGTCCAGACACCCACCAGCACAACCCGTTCCAGCCGCAGCTGCCGGTATTCCACCTCCGTGACATCGGCAAGCTCCGTCGAGAGCCCCGCCACACGTTTCAGTGCGGCGCGCTCCTCAAGGGCCAGCTCACCATCGGTGGGCGTCTGGTAGTCGGTGGTAGTCATCGCGGGTTCAGATCGTCGCACCCGCGGGGTCTCTACCGCATCCGAATTATCCGCAGGCGCCAATGCCACCCCACCACTCGTCGGAAATCTCGCCGTCGGCGAGCAGCATCGAAGGCCCGCGCAGGAAACTGGATTCACCGGTGATCGTCACCTGCACCTGTCCGCCGGGGATGTTGACGATGAGGTCACCCGTCTCCTGCCCAAGACGGCGCAACCCCGCATACGCGGCCGCCACGGTCCCCGTTCCACAGGAACGCGTCTCGCCGACACCGCGTTCATGGACCCGCATATGTACCGCCCCGTCCACAGGCGCCGTCAGCACCTCGACGTTGACCCCCTCGGGGAACAGCGACTCATCGAACGTGACCGGAGCACCCACGTCGAGCATCCGCAGGGCCTCGTGGGTCAAATCCGCGTCCACACAAGCCAGGTGCGGATTGCCCACATCGATGGCCAGACCGGAGACCCGTCGGCCACCGACCGTGGCCTCACCGGCACCGAACTCCTTGACCGGGCCCATATCGACGGTGACATCCGCCGCCAGTTGGCTCCAGGAATTGATTCGCACCGGACGCGGCCCGGCGAGAGAGGCGACTACGAACTCGTCGCGGTGTTCGAGCCCCAGCGACCGCAGATAATGCGCAAACACCCGGACACCGTTACCGCACATTTCCGCGATCGATCCGTCGGCATTGCGGTAGTCCATAAACCAGTCTTCGCTGCTCACACCGGCAGGTATCTCAGTAAGAACCCCGCCGTCGATGGCGGCACCCACCGTGGTCACACGCAACACACCATCGGCCCCGATACCGCGTTGCCGGTCGCACAGTGCCTGGACGGCAGACACCGACAGGTCCCGCTTGATGTGGACGTCCGGCAGCACCACGAAGTCGTTCTGGGTGCCGTGTCCCTTGGTGAACTTCACGTATTCGAGGATAGGCGCCAGCGCGACTCGATTTCGCCGCAGAGCCCGCCGGACCCACCGGCCAGCCATTCGATGCGGTGATCGCGACCAAACCACGACCGCTGCCTGCGCACGTAGCGCCGGGTGCCGATGAACGTCAGCTCCCGCGCCTGCGACACCTCATCGGGGCCTCCCCCGGTATCCAGCGCGGCAATCACCTGGGCATATCCGATGGCTCGCGCCGCAGTCACCCCGTCACGTAAGCCGACGCCCAATAGATGCTCGACCTCATCAACCAACCCTTGCTCGAACATCAGATCCGTCCGTAACGCAATGCGCTCGTCGAGTCTGTCCGTCTCCCAATCCAATCCAACGATCATGGTGTTCCATCGCGGGGCGCCGATGGTCGGCGCGGACGCCGCGAACGGTTGGCCGGTGATCTCGATGACCTCAAGTGCACGCACCGTGCGACGCCCGTCGGTGGGCAAGATGATGGCAGCAGCGGCCGGATCGCGTGCCGCGAGTTCGGCATGTAACGCGGCCACCCCGACCTCGGCCAGCCGCTGTTCCCAGCGTGCGCGCACCTGCGGATCTGTCGCGGGGAAGGCCCAATCATCGAGCAGCGCTTGGATATACATCATCGATCCACCGACGATCACCGGTACATGGCCGCGCGCCTGGATGGTATCGACGACGGCCGAGGCCTGCTGCTGATAGGTCGCGACAGTGGCGGTCTCGGTCACGTCCAGCACATCGAGCAGGTGGTGCGGAATGCCCCGGCGTTCCGCGGTGGGCACCTTGGCCGTACCGATGTCCATACCGCGGTAAAGCTGCATCGCATCCGCATTGACGATCTCGCCGCCGAGCCGCTCGGCCAGCTCCAGCGCGAGCGCCGACTTGCCGGTGGCGGTGGGACCGATGACGGCGATGGGCCGTGTCACGACACCCGCCAGGTGCCCGCGAAGTACCCGACCCCATACGGAGAACCGCGGTAGAGGCACTCAGCCTGTACCGCGTCAGGGCCCACCAGGCCGGCAAGCACCTCATACGCGGCGCCCCCGGTGATGACGTCCGGCAGGCATGTCAACGATGCCGCGTCCCCGTGGGCCAGCGCGTCGGCAAGCTCCCGCTGCATCGCGTCGGCCTCCGGCCGGTAGCCCCCGGGCGCCTTATCGGTGAGGGTGTTGGCGCCATCAGCAATAACCAGCACACCCGGGGGCGTCGATTGCGCCTCGATCTCGGTGCGCAAGGTCCGCCCGAACGCCACGCCATCCCCGTCGACAAGCCGAACCTCGACCTCGACGGCCGCCGCGCGTTCGCGCAGCCATCCGGCGATAAGTGCTGCTAGCGGGAGGTCGGCGGGCGTCGCGGCCACGGGTGAGAGCGAGACGGGCACGTCGACCCCGTATCCGGCGAAGGTGCCCGACATATCGCTGCCGTACCGGCCCTCCCCGAGCCCGATGGCGAGCCACCTGGTGGGCAAGGTTCGCACCGCCGTGACGGCGGCCTCGCGCAGTTCGGCCGTTTCCGCTGCGGCTTCCCCGCCCAGTTCGGGCACAAGCAGCGGGGTCGACGGGCACATCGCGATCGACAAATTCACGACGTCACTTGGCCTTCTGGGACGGCGTGGACGGATTGCACTACTGCCTCACTACGCGCCAAAGCGGCCGTTGCGCCCACCATGACCGCCACCGCGAATATGAGCACAACACCGCCGAAGGTGTTGGTGCGTAATGATTCGCCGAGGACGAAGACGCCCAGCAGAGAGGCGACCACCGGTTCGGCAACCGTCATGGTGGGTAGCGATACCACCAAGGTCCCGGTGTGGAAGGCCGACTGTTGCAAAACCACTCCAGTGATGCCCACGATGGCCAGCGCGTAAGTCTCCGGGTTGGTCAGCAGCGGCACGATGCCCTGGCCTAGGGAGTCGACGACACCTTTGGTGAGAACGGCCATCAATCCCCACATGACCCCCGAGGCCACGGCCAGTAGCACCGCCCGGCGCGGTCCCGGCCGGCGCCGGGCGCCTTCCAGGCACAGCAGCGTCACGGGTCCGATGACGGCGGCGACCAGCATCCACGATTGAGGTGTGGCATGCGGCAGACCGGCCACCGGGTTGCCCACCGACACCACTACTGAGATGGCTCCGGCGAGCAGGACTGCCGCACCCCATTGGTATCCGGTGACCCTGCGCTTGGCCCACCGCGACTCGATGACCAGTGCGAACAGCAGCGAGGACACCATGATCGTCTGCACCAACACCACCGAGCCCCTACCCAGCGCGGCGGCCTGCAGCGCAAATCCCGCCATGCTGATCAGCGTCCCCAGCCACCAGGGCCAGTTACGCAACAAGGTCGTGATCGGACCCAGCGCGCCGACGTCCTTGGCGGGGACCGCGTGGGCGGTGCGCTGGTGGATGACATCACCGAATGCGACGCAGGCGGCGGCCCCCACGGCGAGGGCCGAAGCGATATCCGCCTCGGACATCGCGGCCTCCTCGCGGAATCATCTGGCATATGTTCGCCCGTGCGGCGATGACACCTGTTTGAATGAACGGTGTAGTGAGCTTAGGGCGCCGTGTCGCGCGGCAACAATTGTAGGAAGAGGTTTCATGTCCGACCAAACACAGCCGGAACAGTCAACCCAGCAAGACGACGTTGCTCCCGCCCACCAGCCCGGAGTTGCTCCCGGCCCCCGGCCGGGGCCGAAACCTCATCCGATGCCGCGGCGTCCCGCGGCCGCACCGGCACCCGCGGCCCATCACATAGACCCGCACAAGTTCGGCCGCGTGGACGAAGACGGCACTGTCTGGCTGATCACCGCGGCCGGTGAGCGCCAGATCGGGTCGTGGCAGGCCGGAGACGCCGACGCGGCATATGCGCATTTCGGGCGCCGATTCGAGGACCTTGAGACGGAGATCCAGCTGCTGGAGCTGCGGCTCGGTTCCGGTTCGGGCGACGCGCGCAAGATTAAGACCGCGGCCGAGCACCTGGCACAAACGGTGCCGACCGCCGCAGTACTCGGCGATGTGGACTCGCTCTCGTCGCGACTGACCGCGCTCCTGGACTCCGCGGACACTCAGGCCGCGGCGGCGCGTGCGCAACGCGACGAGGCCCGCTCGGCGAGCATCACCCGTAAGGAAGAACTCGCCGCCGAAGCCGAGGAGCTCGCCACCAATTCCACCCAGTGGAAGGCCGCCGGCGATCGGATCCGAGTCATCCTCGACGAGTGGAAATCGATCCACGGCGTCGACCGCAAGACTGACGACGCGCTGTGGAAGCGGTACTCGACGGCACGCGAGACCTTCAACCGCAGACGCGGCGCGCATTTCGCCGAGCTCGACCGTGAACGCGCCGGGGCACGCGAGAAGAAGGAAGAGCTCTGCACGCGCGCCGAAGCGCTCTCGGATTCCACCGATTGGGGCACCACCGCTGCGACATTCCGGAGCCTGCTGAATGACTGGAAGTCCGCCGGGCGGGCACCCCGAGAGACCGATGACACCCTGTGGCACCGCTTCAAGGCCGCACAGGACAAGTTCTTCTCGGCCCGCAACGCCGAATCGGCATCCCGTGATGCCGAATTCGTGGCAAATGCGGACGCGAAGCGTGCACTGCTGGTGGAGGCGGAGAAGATTGACCCAGACGTCGATGTGGACGCGGCGCGGGCGGCGTTGCGCACCGTTGGCGATAAGTGGGATGCCATCGGCAAGGTGCCGCGCGAGCAGCAGGCCGACCTCGAGCGGCGATTGCGCTCGGTCGAGAAGAAGGTGCGCGATGCTGGGGAATCCGGCTGGGGCGACCCCGAGGCCGAGGCGCGTGCCGCGCAGTTCCGTGACCGCGCGCGTCAGTTCGAGGACCAGGCCGCCAAGGCGGAGGCCGCCGGTAAGGCCAAGGATGCCGAGAAGGCTCGGGCCAGCGCCAAGCAGTGGCAGGAATGGGCCGACGCCGCCGTCGCGGCCGTCAAGAGCCGGTCTCGTTAGTTCGTTACGCCGAGAGGGCACTCACGTACGGATACAGACGAAAATCTGTACCTGAGTGCCTTTTCGCGCTAGTTCGGTTCCTCGTCGTCACCGAGCGCACCGTCGAGAAACGTGCGCCTATCGCGTTGCGCGGCCTCGCGCCGCTGCTGCTCGGCCGCCAGTTGCACCGCGGTGCGCGACCACACGACCCGCGCCCAGTGGAAGGTCAGCAGAATGACGGCGATCCAGGCGACCACCAATCCGATACCCGGACCCGGATGCCCCGCTCCAGCGGTCTGACGCGTCCAAATAGCCAGCATGCCAATCGCACTGGCAACGAATGAACCCGCCAGCGCAATCCAGGACAGCACCCACCGGCGTGTCAGTAACGCCAGCATGGAGAAGCCGACGCCGAAAACCATCGCAAGCCACACGAAGATACGGGACGGCACTCGCACGGACTCCTGGTCGGCGATCGCGCCGTTGAGGAGGACGTCGAATCCCCTGGCGTGGCCGGTATGCGGGAGTACGAAGGTCAGCAGCAACACGAAGACCAGGACGGCCACCACCAACGCGCGGGCCCCCGGATCGATCTCTCCGGCGACCTTCTTCTCGGCCGCGTCGATGTCGTCGCGGAACTCCTCGAATTCGGAGTCGTCCTTGTCGTTCACAGCCCGCACCCTGCAACCTCTATCTTCGGTGGTACACCAATCGCCGGCATCCCCAAGCTGGTCCCTCCCGCCATCCCGGCGGTCACTGGCTTCTTGCCGGTTTCATGCGCATCCCCGGCCCGCGTACGCCGATGCGTCAGCACTCCCCCGTCGGCGATCAAATGGTGTGGAGCCGCGCCGGTGACCTCGACGGTGATGACGTCGCCGGGACGGAGATCGCCATCGAGCTGTCCCTGCGGCCGGAAGTGCACCAGACGGCCGTCACGCGCACGTCCGCTCATCCGGGCGGTTGCACCGTTCTTGCGTCCTTCGCCGGTGGCGATCAGCAGCTCGACCTCGCGACCGATCTGCTTCTGGTTCTCCTCCAGGGTGATGGACTCCTGGAGTGCGATAAGCCGTTCGTATCGTTGCTGCACAACGGCTTTCGGGAGCTGATCGGGAAATTCGGCGGCGGGAGTGCCGGGACGAATCGAGTACTGAAACGTGAAGGCGCTGCAGAACCGGGCGCGACGCACGACCTCAAGCGTCTGTTCGAAGTCCTCTTCGGTTTCGCCGGGGAAGCCGACGATGATGTCGGTGGTGATGGCGGCGTCCGGCATGGCCGCGCGCACATTGTCGATGATCGACAGAAAGCGCTCGGACCGATAGGACCGGCGCATCGCCTTGAGGATGCGGTCCGAACCGGATTGCAGCGGCATATGGAGTTGGGGACACACGTTCGGGGTCTGCGCCATCGCCTCGATGACGTCATCGGTGAATTCGGCCGGGTGCGGCGAGGTGAACCGCACGCGATCCAGGCCTTCGATGCGGCCGCATGCACGCAGCAGATCGGCGAAAGCGCCACGGTTGCGCGGAATTTCGGGATCGGCGAAGTTGATGCCGTAGGCGTTGACGTTCTGGCCGAGCAACGTCACCTCCAGCACGCCCTGATCCACCAATGCCTGTACCTCGGCGAGGATATCGCCGGGACGGCGGTCGATCTCCTTGCCACGTAAGGAGGGAACGATGCAAAACGTGCAGGTGTTGTTGCAGCCCACCGAAATCGACACCCAGGCGGCGTATGCCGATTCGCGGGTCGCGGGCAACGCCGACGGAAAGTGTTCGAGGGCCTCGACAATTTCGACCTGGGCCTCATTGTTGTGGCGCGCGCGCTCCAGCAGCGTCGGTAGCGATCCGATGTTGTGGGTGCCGAACACGACGTCGACCCACGGCGCCTTGCTCAGTAATCCCTCGCGGTCCTTCTGCGCCAGGCATCCGCCGACGGCGATCTGCATGTTCGGGTTGGCGGCCTTACGCGGCGCCAGGTGGCTGACGTTTCCGTACAACTTGTTGTCGGCGTTCTCGCGTACCGCACAAGTGTTGAAGATGACGATATCGGCGTCGGTGCCGTCGGCGGCTTTGACGTATCCGGCCGCATCCAGGAGGCCCGACACCCGCTCGGAGTCGTGCACATTCATCTGGCAGCCGTAGGTCCGGACTTGGTATGTCCGGACCGCCAACGAGCCGGAAGCCACGGAAATAGTCACCGACTTATGGTACGTGCCCACATTCAAGCGGTTTCCGGCGCCGATCGGCGACCTTTCCACTGGACGCACAACGCCGCCCACCAGCGCGGATGCCCTTTCACGAATTGGCGGTGACATCGCGTTACACCCTGCAAAGCTGTGAGGAACCCGTATGGTCTGTCCATGCCGGTCAGCACCGACACATCAACGAGCGGGGACAACGCCTCCGCAACAAGCACCCCAATGATCTCCCTTGAGCATGTCGACAAGCATTTCGGCGACCTGCACGTCCTCAAGGACATCACCCTCGAAATCCCACGCGGCCAGGTCGTCGTGATCCTCGGGCCCTCCGGCTCGGGCAAGTCGACGCTGTGCCGCACCATCAACCGTCTTGAACCCGTCGACACCGGCACCATCCGGATCGACGGCAGCCTCTTGCCCGAAGAGGGACGCGCGCTGGCCGGCCTGCGCGCCGAGGTCGGCATGGTGTTCCAGTCGTTCAACCTCTTCTCACACAAGACGATCCTCGACAACGTCACACTGGCACCGATCAAGGTCCGCAAGCAGGACAAGGAGTCCGCCCGCAAACGCGGACTCGAATTGCTCGAACGTGTGGGGATCGCCAGCCAGAAGGACAAGTACCCGGCGCAACTGTCCGGTGGGCAGCAACAGCGCGTGGCCATCGCCCGCTCCCTGGCGATGGGCCCCAAGGTCATGCTGTTCGACGAACCCACCTCGGCGCTGGACCCCGAGATGGTGAACGAGGTTCTCGACGTCATGGTCTCGCTGGCCAAAGAGGGCATGACAATGCTGGTGGTCACCCATGAGATGGGCTTCGCCCGTAAGGCGGCTGACCGCATCATTTTCATGGCCGACGGCGCAATCGTCGAAGACTCGGATCCGGAGAGCTTCTTCACCAATCCGCAGTCCGACCGCGCGAAGGACTTCCTCAGCAAGATCCTCGGGCACTAGCGGGATGTGTAAACCACGGCGCACACTCGTGCTGCTGGCGAGTCTCTGGTTGCTCGCCGCCCTGATCAGTTCCTGTGGCAGTAGTGAGCCCCGGCAGCTGCTCGAGTCCATCCGCGGCGGCACCGTCATCCTGGGCACCAAGTTCGACCAGCCCGGTCTGGGATTGCAACATCCCGACAAGAAGATGAGCGGCTTCGACGTCAAGGTGTCCGAGTACGTCGTCAACGCCATCGCCGATGAGCTCGGGGTGGAGCACCCGACCATCCGCTGGTACGAGACCCCTTCGGCGCAGCGCGAGCAGTTGATCGACAACGGCTCGGTCGACATGATCGCCGGCACTTACTCCATCAACTACAACCGCGCCCAGAAGGTATCTTTCGCGGGCCCGTATCTCATTACCTATCAAGGGCTTCTGGTTCGCAAAGCGGATAACTCTCTGAACAAACTCGACGATCTGAACCGGGGCAAGAAACTGTGTTCGGTATCCGGGTCCACCCCCGCCCAGAACGTGAAGAATCTGCTGACCGGGACGCAGCTTCAGGAGTTCGATTCGTATTCCTCGTGCGTCGAAGCACTGCGTCGCGGCAAGGTCGACGCACTCACCACCGATGAGACCATCCTGGCCGGGTATGCCAAGCGGTACGAGGGCGAATTCAAGCTGATCCAGATGAATTATGAGCTCACCAAGCCGCTATGTGTCGGAAAGCCCAAGAAGCAGAAAATGAACGGCGATCCGTTCTCCAAGGAGGTCTATGGCATCGGGCTGGCCAAGGATGACGTCAAGTCCCTCGAGGCGATCGATCGAGCGTTGAACAAGATGATCGCGTCCGGCCCCTGGGATTCGACCTTGCGGGACGCGTTGGGTAACAGCACGATTGACGATTGGGAACGGCGCGCAACGGGTCGCGCCTACGATCTGCAGCCAACGCCCTCGCCGGTCACCGTCGAGAAACTCGCCGGCGCCAAGCCCACTGCCGACGCCGCATGCGAGGCCAAGGCATGAACGCCTTGTGGGCGAATATGGGGCCGCAGCTGTGGCCGGCGTTCTGGACCACCATCAAGCTGTCGTTCTTCTCTGCGATCGGTGCACTCGTCTGGGGCACGGTTCTCGCGGGGTTCCGGGTCTCGCCGGTGCCGATCATGCGAACCTTCGGAACCTGGTATGTCAACATCGTTCGGAACACCCCGCTGACGCTCATCATCATCTTCTGCTCGGTGGGCCTGTATCAAAATCTCGGTATCGCACTCGCCCCGGAAAATTCGAACTTCATCAAGAACAACAACTTCTGGCTATCCGTGCTTGGATTCGTTCTCTACACAGCGACTTTCGTTTGCGAGACGCTGCGCTCGGGATTCAACACCGTCCCACTGGGCCAGGCAGAGGCGGCGCGATCCTTGGGGCTGCCGTTCATCAAGGTTCTCGGCCTCATCGTCTTGCCGCAAGCGCTGCGCGCAGTGCTTGCGCCGATGGGTAGCGTGCTGATTGCCCTGGTGAAGAACACCTCGATTGCCTCCGCAATCGGTGTCGCCGAGGCTGCCCTGCTGATGAAGACCGAAATCGAAACGTTCGCCGATCAGATCGTATGGATCTTCCTCATCATCGCCGCCGGATACATGGTGATCACCCTGTCCATCGGCCTAGCGTTCGGATACTTCGCACAGCGGTTGGCGGTCAAGCGATGAGCGACAACTCCACCGTCATGTACGACGCGCCCGGCCCCAAGGCCCGCGCTCTCAACCGCCTCATCGCCGTGGGGTTCACCACCCTGGTGATAGCGCTTGCGGCGTGGGTGATCTGGACCCTCGCCGATAACGAGCAGTTGACCGCCGAGAAGTGGTCGCCGTTCCTGCATCCGGACACGTGGACGACGTACCTTCTGCCGGGCCTGTTGGGCACGATCAGCGCGGCAGCGCTATCCATCGTCTTAGCGCTGATTCTCGGCGCGGTACTCGGGATCGGGCGACTATCGGATCACCGTGCGGTGCGCTGGGTTTCGGGTGCGCTCGTGGAGTTCTTCCGTGCCATTCCGGTGCTGATCCTGATGATCTTCTCCTACTACCTCTATGGACAACAGGCAATTTTCCCATCGCAGTACTTGGCATTCACCGCCGTGGTGACGGGTTTGACCCTGTACAACGGCTCGGTCATCGCCGAGATCCTGCGTTCAGGCATCCAGTCGCTGCCACGGGGGCAATCTGAGGCCGCGGTGGCGCTGGGCCTGCGCAAGTCGCAGATGATGCGGCTCATCCTGCTCCCGCAGTCCATCGCCGCCATGTTGCCCGCGCTCATCTCGCAGATGGTCATCGCGTTGAAGGACTCCGCGTTGGGCTACGCGTTCGGCTATATCGAGGTGGTGCGCTCGGGTATCCGGTCCGCCTCCTACTACGGGAACTATCTGCCCGCGCTCGTGGTCGTCGCGATCATCATGATCGTCATCAACTTCGCACTGTCCGCACTGGCCACCAATATCGAGCGCCAACTGCGCGAGGGCCGAAAGAAGAAGAGCCTCTTGGAGGTTCCACGCGCACAGCCCGAGCCGGGCTTGGTCACGAAGGATGTCCTGGAGACGCGTGGTTCGGATCCCGCACATAAGGATCTGCGGCAGGACCACGGCGAGTAATCACTGCATCGGCAGCGGCGATTCGTCATCGGCCGGACGGGGACCGAAGATGCGACGTTCCGATTCGTCGATCGGGGTGTCGTTGATGCTTGCCTCGCGCCGCGACATCAGGCCCTCCGGGGTGAACTCCCAGAGCTCGTTACCGTAACTGCGCCACCACTGCCCGGCCTCATCATGCCATTCATATTGGAAGCGCACGGCCATCCGGTTCTCCCGGAAGCCCCATAGTTCCTTACGCAGGGCATAGCCGTTCTCCTTGGCCCACTTCCGGGTGAGGAAGGCGACGATCTCGCCTCGTCCGGTGACGAATTCGTCGCGGTTACGCCACACCGAGTCCTCGGTGTAGGCGGCGGCGACATGTTCCGGGTCCCGTGTGTTCCAGGCGTTCTCGGCGGCGCGCACCTTTCTGCGAGCAGAATCGGGGTCAAAGGGTGGAAGCGGTGGACGCATGAGTTGTCTTCCTTGTCAGAGGGGCGGATTGGCGGGCGAGGGCTCGGCCGCTCCCCACCGCAGTGGGCTCGAATTGGCGGTCTCGACGACCTCGTCGATGGTGAAGTCGACGGAACATTGGGCATCTGGCGCGAAGGTCGCCTCGTCCCAGTTGAGGTGTGCGGTCCCGGTGAGCTGCACTGTCGATCCGGTATGCCAGTTCTGAATCAGCAGACCGCACCGCGGATCCAGATAGAGATTTCCGAGCGTCATGAACATCGAGTTGCCGAGGTAATCGGGCCAACGCAACAGATTCGGCGAGAGCACCTGCAGGAACCCGGGGTTGCCACCACGGTGCGACGCATCGGCGTTGCCTTCCCTGTCGGCGGTGCCGATGATGAAGGTATCGGTCATCGCGACCGCGCGCTGTTGTGCATCGTTCAGATAGGCCCCGCGTCGCGGTTCCCCGGCCGTTTCGGGGCCGATGCCCGAGACGTCGCGGCGCGCAATGTACTTGGGGCAGTTCGAATACACCTGGTCGGTGGTGATGGCCAGCCCCTCCCCCGACGGCACTGACGTTCCGTTGACGCGCATCCGACGCCGCCGCTGCGGCTGCAGTGCGATCATGCCCACCTTGCGCTCGGATCGCAGCGGTTCGGCCAGCGGATCGCCGTGTACCGGTACACCGTCGATCGCGATGGTTCGGGCGTCAGTGGCGTGCGCGAAACCCGGAGGCCCAGTGATCTGGCTCGCCCACATCCGCCCTTCGTCGTCGCGGGCCGATACGAACACCATCGGTTGGGCGGCCAGGAAGGCCGCCGCAACCTCCGGTATCTCCGACGAGATGATCCGCCCAACGCGAATGGCACTGTCGGACTGGCCCATTCTCCGCTGGACGGCCAACTCGCCGGCGTGATAGGCCATGTCAGAAGAACCCGCATGTCGGTGCACCGCCCGACGGTGCCGCATGCTGCTCAACGCCCGCCGTCGCGAATACCTCAAGGCGTATGCCGTCCGGATCGGTGAAGAAGATTCCACCGGAGGACGCGCCCTCCCGGTGGGCGACGACTCCGTCGTGGACGAACGCCGTCGATAGTTCCTTCAGCACCGCCTCCACCTCCTGTACCTGCTGCACGGAGTCCACCTGGAATGACAAATGGTGTAAGCCCGGCGTGGCCGCCGAGAATTCCCCATGGCTCTGTTCCCAGAGAGTAAGCACTGGGGCGGTACCGAATCCCAGGAATGCGAAGCGCTGCGCACCATCGGTGCTCAGGGCCAGCTGGTCGAAACCGAATGCCCGGCGGTAGAACTCGACCGATCTCCCCAGGTCGCTGACATTCAATCCGATATGACCGGTGACCATCCGTGGCGCGATGCCAGTACTCATGGAATCTCCTCCGTCTAACCTGTAATGCAATATTGTTGGTTAGACCGTAACCGCAGTACAGAGCACTGTCAACTATCTATCGCGTTTTATCAGTTAGAATCGATAGCGTACGTCGACAAACGAAAGAGACAGCTAACCTCAGGCCATGTCCGATCCACGCCCTCACCTCGGCGAACCGCTCGCACTGGATCTTCTGAACACCCGGTGGATGAGTGGCGATGGTCCGCAGGATCTGCTCACGAGCCTCGACGGTTTGCGAATCTGGTTACACACCAACGGCCTTCACGATCGATGCACCGCCAACGAAAAAACCCGCGAGGTGCTACTGACCGCGCGTGATGCCATTTACCGCGCAGTCAAGGATTCCCAGATCGATGACATCAATGCCGTCTTGGCCAGGGGCTCGATCTGCCGCTCCCTGACCGCCGACGGGCCAATCGACACGGCGGAGGTTCCCGAGACACAGTGGCTAGCCGGCTGGCTGGCCGCCGACAACCTCTTGACCCTGCTCACCGAGTCTCCCGATCGGATCAAGCAGTGTGCCCACCCGCAATGCGTGCTGTTCTTCTACGACACGTCCAAGAACGGGGCTCGACGCTGGCATTCCATGGCGACCTGCGGAAACCGGGCGAAGGCCGCCAGACACTACGCCAAGAATGCCTAATAAATCGTCACAGCTGCATCACAGAGTAGATTCTTACTCAACTATCACAATCGGACCATTACGCAACAGGTGCCACTCCGTTACCATAATTCACATGCGGAACATCGTATTGACCATCGGCGCGTCGGCCGTTTTCGGAGCGGCATGCGCGGGAGCAGCACTCACGGGTGCACCGGTGGCCTACGCCGCACCGCTGAACTTCGATTGCTTGCAGCTAGCGACACCTGTCGGCATGAACCTGACCTGCGTAAATCCGACGCCGTTCACCATGGACGCACATTTCAAGGGGAATTGCGGACCGCTCCCCATGCTCAATGAGGACACCGAAATCGGGCCATTCAAAACGATCTCGCGCCAGGTGCCGTGCCTGCCGGGCGTTCAGTCACCGTCCGCCGAAGCGTCGATGAGTATGAGGTCGAATGGCGCAGACGAGGGCGACCCGCCACCCAACCCCCCGGCCCGCCCGTTCGGCCTGTAAGGCAAGCGGCTCATCCGACGTCGCGGCGCTCAGTCTCCGAAGCAAGGGCGTTCTTCACGACGTCGTAGGCCATTGATTGGCCGTATCCTCGGCGCGCCAGCATGGCGACCAGTCGCCGTGCGGCCTTGACCCCTCCGTCGTCGAGATTCTCGGTTCGGAGTTTCTTGGCGACAAGCTGCGCTGCGCGCGAGCGTTCGGCATCTCCGTCTATCTGCGCCAGCGCGGCGGCAGCGTTCTCGGCCGACACTCCCTTGGTGCGTAGCTCCGCGGCCAAGGCGCGCTTGCCTTTTCCTGCGTAGGTATGCCGGGATTGCACCCATTGTGTTGCGAAATCGGCATCGTCGATCAGCCCAGCGGTTGCCAGCCTGTCCATGGCACGCTCGGAAACGTCATCGGGGTACCCGCGCCGGACCAACCTCTCGGTCAGCTCGGCGCGGGTACGCGCACGACTTGTCAGCAGGCGAAGACAATACGACCACGCCTGCTCATCCCGCGAGTCGACCGGTTCACGCGTCGGGGCTTCGGGTACCGACGCGACCCGGGCTCGCAGATCGTCTAGGGCTTCCGCCGAGTCCCTAGAAGTCGACTGGGGCCGGGACAACTTCGTCATCGGTCAGCACCGCTCCGATACCGAGCTTTTCCTTGATCTTCTTCTCGACCTCGTTGGCGACATCGGGGTTCTCCAACAGGAAGTTGCGCGCATTTTCCTTGCCCTGGCCCAATTGCTCACCCTCATAGGTGAACCAGGAGCCGGACTTGCGGATGAAGCCGTGCTCCACACCCATGTCGATGATCGACCCCTCCTTGGAGATGCCCTTGCCGTACAGAATGTCGAACTCGGCCTGCTTGAACGGCGGCGACACCTTGTTCTTGACGACCTTGACGCGGGTCCGGTTACCCACCGCATCGGTGCCGTCCTTGAGGGTCTCGATACGACGCACATCAAGGCGCACCGAGGAGTAGAACTTCAAAGCCTTACCACCCGTGGTGGTTTCGGGCGAACCAAACATCACGCCGATCTTCTCGCGGAGCTGGTTGATGAAGATCGCGGTGGTACCCGAGTTGCTGAGCGCACCGGTCATCTTGCGCAGCGCCTGGCTCATCAAGCGAGCCTGCAGACCGACGTGACTGTCGCCCATCTCGCCCTCGATTTCGGCGCGTGGCACCAGCGCGGCCACCGAGTCGATGACAACGAGGGAGATGGCGCCGGAACGCACCAGCATGTCGGCGATCTCAAGAGCCTGCTCACCGGTGTCCGGCTGGGACACCAGTAGCGAGTCGGTGTCGACGCCGAGATTCTTGGCATATTCCGGGTCCAGCGCATGCTCGGCGTCGATGAACGCGGCGATACCGCCGGCGGCTTGCGCGTTGGCGACCGCGTGCAGCGCCACGGTCGTCTTACCCGAGGATTCCGGCCCGTAAATCTCCACCACGCGGCCACGGGGTAGCCCCCCGATACCGAGCGCCACATCCAGCGCGATGGATCCGGTCGGGATCACGGAGATGGGCTGACGTACCTCGTCGCCCAGCCGCATGACCGAGCCCTTACCGAAGCTCTTGTCGATTTGCGCGAGCGCGAGTTCGAGGGCCTTCTCGCGATCCGGTGCCTGCGCCATGGTGTTCTCCGTTTCGTATCGGTGTTCGATGATCGGCGTTCCGATCGGTTGGGGCAGACGCTAGGCAAGGGGTCCGACAAGTGAGCTTGACCTGCCCAAACCTGCCTTGATTTGCATAACCATCGTGCTCGAACATGACTACCGTAAGGCGAACACCTGTTCGAATCAAGGAGGCGCGCCGGATGGCGTGTCGCGCCCCGATCCGACGACTAGTCGAGTACCACCACCATCTTCCCCGCGGCATCTCCCGCTTCCATGACCCGATGCGCCTCACGAATCTCGTCGAAGGAGAAGACACGCGAAGGACCAGCATCAAGGCGACCGCCGCGCACCTTGTCAGCGATGTCCTGGAATGGAACATCGGACAGGGGGAAGCCTGGAGTACCGAACACGAAACTACCGAAGAAGCTGAGGTTGACCCCGCTGGCCATCTGCAGCAGCGGGTTGAAATCAGGGATCGGGTCAAGTCCGCCAAGCCATCCGGCCAAACACGCTGTGCCGCCCCGCCGCAACATGTTCAAAGAGTCCAGGATCGTGCTGTTACCCACAAGATCGAGGACGGCGTCAACCTGCCTGGACTCGGCAATACGGGCACCCAAATCAGGAGCCTCCACCTCGGCGCGTTCGGCACCCAGCTCCGCCAGGTAGCCAAAACGGTCCGGGTTGCGGGTTGTCGCGATTACCCGCGCTCCCGCATCGACGGCCAACTTCACTGCCGCCTGCCCGAAAGACGATGTTGCCCCGCGTATTACGATGATCTGCCCGGCAGAGAGGTTCAGATTCCGGAACAGGCAGGTCCAGGCGGTGGCATAGGTCTCCGGAAGTGCCGCCAGCTGATCCCACGGCAGGTCCGATTCGAACGGTACGACGTTCTCAACACGCACACGAGTGAATTCCGCGTAACTACCGTTGACTGTGCGGCCGAGCCCTCCCATGAGTGCGGCCACCTTGGCACCTACCGGGAATTCGCCTCCTGGACACGCATCGACGACTCCCACGCACTCGATGCCGCTTACCTCCGCGGCCTCGGCCCATTCTCCGCGGCGCATGTGCATCTCGGCATGGTTGATCCCGAATCCCTTGACCTTGATGACGACCTCGCCAATCTTCGGCAGAGGTTTGGGGATGTCGGTGTAGGCCAAGGCGTCCAGTCCACCGAATTCGTCGAGAACAATTGCCCGCATGGTCGGCCCGCCGGGCCGTTCCCGCAGAATGGCGGGCTTTGTCGGTATGGCGGGCCCGGTTGTCGCTGTAGTCATTAGTTATCTCCTCTGAATAATGTTGCAGTACATTATTTTTCGAATGCGTGCGTTAGCTGAAGCGCAAGATCGATGAGATCCGGCGCAACGAAGGCGGGCTGCGGAACTCCCGCGGCGCGCAGCGGTGCATTGCCGGGGCGGGTGATGAGTGCGCCGCCGAATCCAGCGGCTTGCGCACCGATGGTGTCCCAGGCGTGGGCGGCGACCATCATGCACGCCGACGGCTCTACACCAAGCTCCTGCGCGGTGTGCTGGTACAGCACGGCCGACGGTTTGAAGACCCGTAAGTCGCCGACGCTGAACTGGCGTTCGAAATAGCTCGCGAGGCCTGCATTTTCCAAGGGGCTCGGCATACCCGGACGGCCCGGCGAGTTCGTCAATGACACCAGCCGATAGCCGTCATCGCGTAGTTGTGAAAGCCCTTGTTCGACATCAGGATGTGCCGGCATGGTGGCCATCGCTCTGGTCAGTGCCGCTACCTCGTCATCGCTTAATTCAATGCCATAGATCTCGGCAAGCATCCGCAATACGGACTGCCCCAGTGAGAAGAAGTCCACGTAGCGACCGGACAAGGTGAGCGTCATTGAGTACATGACCAGTTGACCGAACCATTCCCGAAGCACGCCCGAATCACCGAAACGTTCTGCGAAATAAGGTTTTATCGATTCGATATCGATAAGTGTTTCGTTGACGTCGAAGACCAGCACAGCGGGACGCTCAACAGCGGTAGCACTCACTGCGCACTGACCCGATGCATGAACGCCTTGATCAATTCCGCTACCTGCGCGACGGCGGTCTCCAATAGGAAGTGGCCACCGTCGAGGAGATGGATTTCCGCTTCCCGCGCGTCTCGCGCAAAGGCCCGGGCGCCATCTGGCCCGAAGATCGGGTCGTGCTGTCCCCAGACGGCAAGTAGCGGCACCCCGCTGCTGCGCAGATATTCGTGCAGTGCGGGATACATCGGTGAGTTCGTGGCGTAGTCACGAAACAGTTTGAGTTGAATCTCGTCGTTGCCCGGCCGGGACAGCAAGGCGCTATCCAAAGTCCAGGTGTCGGGGCTGACGAGGGACTCGTCAGGAGCACCTGTCAGGTACTGCCACTTGACCGACTCGATGTCCAGTGCAGCGCGAATGGCCGCCTCGGTCTCCACGGTCTGTTCACGCTGATAGTTCCAGACCGTTGTCCAGAAGTCCTCGATGAATCCTTCGTCATAGCCGTTACCGCTCTGTGTGACGATCCCAGTGATGGATTGGGGGCGGTTCAACGCCAGACGCCAGCCGATGGGGGCGCCGTAATCCTGGACGTAGATCGTGTAGCGAGTCAGTCCCAGCTGGTCGAGGAGGCCTTGGGTGAGACCCGCGAGTGCGTCGAAGGTGTAGTCGAACTCTGTCGCCGGCGGCATATCCGAGTAACCGAATCCGAGGTGATCCGGGGCGATGACGTGGTATTCGGCCGCCAGATGCCCAATGAGGTCCCGGAACATGTACGAACTCGTCGGAAAGCCATGCAGCAGAACGATTGCCGGAGCGTCCTCGCGTCCGGCCTCGCGGTAGAACAGCCGTTGCCCATTGACTATGGCGTAGCGGTGGCGGACGGAAACAACCATGACTAACTCCTAACATGGACTTTGATAGTTAGGAGTCAAGCACTCGTCATGTAACCTGTCAAGAGCATTTTAAAGGTTATATGGGATGTGGCGGTAGTAAGACGAACGTCACCACTGATCGCGCGGGACGTCGAAATCGGCGCACAGCGCCCGCCACACATCCCGTGGCTCCGCCCCGTCTTCGACGGCCTGTGCCGCCGTACGTCCACCCATCGCTGCCAGCACATGGTCAACCAGCACGGACGAACCGTAGACCGCACCGAATCGACCGGTGACAAGCTCGCGAAACTCCGTCAGACGCACACCGTCACCTTAGGGCCGCGAGCGCGTCTTGGCACACCCGTACCGGATCCTCCACGTCGACGGCACCGGCAGCGGCCCGACGGGCAGCCTCGGTGTATCGCTTGTCCCCCAGCACGCCACTGATGGCTGCAGTCAACGACTCCCGGTTCAGTGGCCGCACCAGCTCTGCGCTACCTTGCCGCACAACGCGATTCGCCAGTTCCCATTGATCACCGCCACCGGGAACCACCACCGCAGGCACGCCGGAGAGCAGGGCCTTACTCAGAAAGCCATGTCCTCCACCACAAATGGCGAGATCAGCCTCCGACAGCAGTAGGTCCTGACGTGCCAGCCCTGCGATAGCCCACGGCGGCAATCCGGATGGCGGTGGCTCCAGCGCCGAGACGATCACTCGCGCTCCCGCCGATTCCAACGCCTGCAAGGCCAGTTCGGCCATCCCCTCGGCCCCGGTAAAGGCTGTCGACGGCGCGATCACGACCACCGGGCCAGAACCCGAAGGTGGCTGCAGCGCAATGTCTGTGGGCTCCCAATGCAGTGGCCCCACCAGCACTGCCTCAGCCGGCCAGTCGGGGCGCGGCACCTCAAGCGCGGGCAGAGTGGCGATCAACCGTCTAAGCGGCCCGGGGTCGAGCGCGGGCAATCCGATGCCGGCCCGCGCCTGAGAACGCTGCCGCAGTCCTTCGTCGATCGACTTCTGAGTCATCTTGCGCATAAGCACATCGCGCAGCCGGCCACGCCAACCGATACCGGGCGCCAGACCACTTCCTAACGGCGGCAGACCTTTTGACGGTAGATACAGTGGATGTGGATTCAGCTCCACCCAGGGCACACCGAGCAACTCGGCGGCCATGCCACCACAGGCCGTGATGACATCGGAAATAATCAGATCCGGCGACAGTTCTCGCAGCTGATCGAGATTGGCCACCGCCATGTATGCGGCACGCTGATGGATCTTGGTGCCAGAGTCCAAGTCGTCGTCCTCGGCACGCGGCTGCAATCCGAGAAGCTCGACCGATTCCACGCCTGCCGACCGGGCCTGCTCAAGCCAGCGTGTCCCCGTCAGCAGCACCGGATCATCCCCGGCAGCGGCGAATTTCAGGCATAACGCTATGGCCGGGAAGGCATGCCCGGGATCGGGACCTGCGACCACGGCAACACGCACCGCCCTACCCTGCCACAGCGATTCGGACTACGTTGAGACGCATGACCGACACCACGCTGGAACGGCGCACCCTGACCCCAGCCGAGACCGTCACTCAATTTCTGGAAGCCGCCCAGAACGGTGACACTGAGTTCGCCGAGAAAGTCCTGGACGAGAACCTCGTCTACCAGAATGTGGGCCTGCCGACGATCCACGGCCGCCGTGCCGCCCTGAAGGTCTTCGAGCCGCTCAAGAGGCCGGGGTTCGGGTTCGAGGTTCAGATCCATCGCACCACCACCAACGGGAACACCGTGATGAACGAGCGCCATGACGCCATCGTCATGGGCCCGCTGCGCCTGCAGTTCTGGGTATGCGGGGTCTTCGAGGTCTCCGATGAGGGCACCATCACCCTGTGGCGCGACTACTTCGACATGTTCGACATGTTCAAGGCGACGCTGCGCGGCCTGGTGGCGATCCCGATCCCCGCGCTGCGGCCGCGGTTCTGAGAGGCACGACGCGGAGATGACCGATGTGCTGCCGACCGATACCTCGACCGTCGTCGTCGAGGGATTCTGGGATGCGATGCTCTTAGGCGATATCGCCGCCATCCATGAATCCCTCGACGAGAACGTGCGCTGGGAGAACGTCGGCCTCCCCGCCGTTCGCGGCCGTCACGCCGTCATGCGCGTCTTGAGCCTCATGAACAGCCCCTGGGCCGGATTCGAGGTGAAGATCCATCGGATTGCCACCGAGGGAAACACCGTCATGACCGAGCGGACAGATGTCGTGATCGCCGGCCCGCTGCATATCGGCTTCTGGGTTTGCGGTGTCTTCGAGCTGTCCGATGAAGGCAGGATCACGCTGTGGCGCGACTACGGGGATGTCTGGAACATCACCAAAGGCTTGGCGCGCGGCGTCCTGGGGATCGCCATCCCGGCCCTGCGCCCGCGGCTCTAAGTCTCACGGCAACAGAATCTTGTCGGTATCGGTCACTGCGCGGTACAGCATCACTGCACCGAGAATCACGGCGCCGACCACCAGCATCGGGACCAAGAGTTTGAAGATGGCGCCCACCACGAGAAACGCCAGCCACACGACCAGCAGCACGCCGATGATCTTCCACAACACAGGTACCCACCGTTCTCTCGACTCACTGCGATAGAACAAACCTTGCAGGGGAATTGGTGCCTGCGGAACCCTTGAACCCGAAGATCAGGGAAAGATCGGGGATTACCCTGACAGCTGGCCGAGCTCATCGAGTGCACCGGCCCAGCCGGTGAGACGGTCGGTGGCCGATACCAGGTCATCGAAGAGCGGGCCACGGGACATCGGTGATGCGGCCACCCCGCCACCATTGCCTGCCGATACCAACTGCGCTGCCGCGGTGACCAACTCGTTGTACTGCCGGACACCTGTGTCGAGCTGCGCGGTGAACGCGTTGATCGTTGGCTGCAGATATTCACGAGTGTGCGGTGCTTCAACAGCGGCCCGCTCCATGGACACGACTTCCTTGGCAGTGGCCGCCAAGACGAAAGCGGCTCGATTCGCGGACGAAAGAACCTGGCGTCCTTCACTTTCCGGAATCAGATTGCCGCGCTCCACCACTCCAAGCAGGGAGAACAGCCCGCGTTCGGCCGCATCCAGAGCCGCCATGGGCGGGCGCGCCGCCGATCCGAGAGGTGGCAGCCGCCGCTCCACCCCGGGACGCGGCGGTGGCAGCGGCTCGGCCTTGAGATAGCGATACCGCACAAACAAGTAGGTGGCCGGAATCGCGCAGCCTGCCGTAAGCAGAGCCGGGATGATCAGCAGCCAGGCCGGCGCGCCAGTGGTCGCCAATACCGCAGTGATAAGCACCCCGGCCGCACAGGCCAGCGCCCAGCGGATACTCCAGCGCTTGGCTCGCAACCGCTTTCGCAACAACTTCTCGCGTTTGTCGGACATCGCGCTCACACGGGCGGCGAGCTCCTCACCGAGATCGCTCACGTTGTTGACGATCCGGCGCAATAGCTGCTCCCAGCCTCCTTGCACCGAGGCGCGACGGGGCGGTTGAGGCGTCATGTTCACATTGTGCCCGAAAAATTCACAGTCGCCGAGTGTGAATGTCGGTGCGACAAATCCGCCGAGTGTGTGCGCAGCAGCGCTCACACTCGGCGGAACCGTCGAACAAAGATCTACTGTTGGCCCAGCGGATTGGCCGGATTGGCGGGTTCATTAGCAGCCGGTGCCGGGGCCGCGGAACTACCGGTGGGCAGGGCTTCACCCGCCATGGAGGCGCGGATCTGCTCCAGACGCGAATGCCCGGCCATCTGCACACTGGCCTGCTGCACCTCGATCATGCGGCCCTGCACCGAGCCCTGCGCCAGCTCTGCCGAGCCCAGAGCATTGGCATAGCGGCGCTCGATCTTGTCGCGCACCTCGTCCAGGCTCGGGGTATTACCGGGGGCGGCCAGCTCGCTCATCGACCGCAGCGAGGCAGATACCTGCTCCTGCATCTTGGCCTGCTCCAGTTGGCTCAGCAGCTTGGTGCGCTCGGCGATGCGCTGCTGCAGCATCATCGCGTTCTGCTCAACGGCCTTCTTGGCCTGCGCGGCCGCCGCAAGTGCCTGGTCGTGCAACGCCTTGAGGTCCTCAACACTCTGCTCGGCGGTGACCAGCTGGGCAGCGAATGCCTCGGCGGCATTGTTGTATTCGGTCGCCTTCGGGGCATCCCCGGAACCGGTGGCCTGATCGGCCAGAGTCAGGGCCTGACGAACGTTGACCTGAAGCTTCTCGACATCGGCGAGCTGACGGTTGAGTCGCATCTCCAGCTGGCGTTGATTCCCGATCACCGAGGCGGCCTGCTGCGAGAGCGCCTGGTGGTTCCGCTGTGCCTCCTCGATGGCCTGCTGAATCTGCACCTTCGGGTCTGCGTTCTCGTCGATCTTCGCGTTGAACAGTGCCATCAGGTACTTCCACGCCTTGACGAACGGGTTAGCCATGAGATCGATCCGCTTTCTGTCGCAGTCGTCACTATCTAGGAGTG